>NZ_AAUW01000013.1 GCF_000168975.1 Roseibium aggregatum IAM 12614 | reverse complement strand
TATGCCGAAGTCACCGGCTACGCAGCCAATTCCGACGGCTACGACATGGTGGCGCCTTCCGGTGAAGGCGGCGAGCGCTGCATGCGGCTTGCCATTTCGACCCTGGGCGACCGCAAGGTCGACTACATCAACACCCACGGCACCTCGACACCCGTTGGCGATATCGGCGAAATCGAAGCGATCCGCCGCGTCTTCGGCGAGAACCAGCCGCCGGCATCTTCGACCAAGTCGCTCACCGGCCACAGCCTGGGCGCGACCGGCGTTCAGGAAGCCATCTACTGCCTGCTGATGCTGCAGAACGATTTCATGACCGCGTCTGCCAACATCACCGAACTGGATCCGGCCCTGAAGCCGGGTGAGATCGTGACCGAACGGGTGGACAATGCCGGCCTCGACACGGTGCTGTCCAACAGCTTCGGCTTCGGCGGCACCAACGCGTCGCTCGCGCTGTCGCGCTACCACGGCTGAGGAGTTTCGAATGTCTGATCTGATGAAGGGCAAACGCGGCCTGATCATGGGCGTTGCGAACGACCATTCCATTGCCTGGGGCATTGCCAAGACGCTCGCCGATCACGGTGCCGAGCTTGCCTTCACCTATCAGGGCGAGGCCTTTGGCCGCCGGACCAAGCCGCTGGCGGATTCCGTCGGTTCCAAGATCCTGGTGCCGTGCGACGTGGAAGACATTGCGTCGGTCGACAGCGTGTTCGACACGTTGAAGGAAGAGTGGGGCAGCATCGACTTTCTGGTGCATGCCATCGCCTTTTCCGACAAGTCGGAGCTGCGCGGCAAATATGCCGACACCACGCGGGAGAATTTCTCCCGCACTATGCTGATCTCCTGCTTCTCCTTTACCGAGATTGCCAAGCGGGCGGCCGCGCTGATGACCAACGGCGGCTCCATGGTGACGCTGACCTATGGCGGCTCCACAAAGGTGATGCCGAACTACAACGTCATGGGCGTTGCCAAGGCTGCGCTGGAATCTTCCGTGCGTTATCTGGCTGTGGATTATGGCGAGCAGAACATCCGCGTGAACGCGATCTCCGCCGGTCCGGTCCGGACGCTTGCAGGATCCGGCGTTTCCGACGCCCGCCTGATGTTCAACTTCCAGAAGCGCAATTCTCCGCTCTGCCGGACCGTCTCGCTGGACGAAATCGGCGGCACCGGTCTCTATCTCCTGTCGGACCTGTCCGGCGGCGTGACCGGTGAAGTGCATTTTGTCGACAGCGGCTACAACATCATGTCGATGCCTCGCCTGGAAGAACTCAAGGTTCAGGAAGTGAAGGCCGACTGAGGTCGGTTTCTAAAGCCAGACATGAAGAAGGCGGCCGGTGGCCGCCTTTTTTTGTTTCAGAGTTTGCGTTCCGTTTTCCTCAGGATGAGGGAGGCGGTCGGGATATCAATCCCCGATAAGCTCATCCGGATAAACGCCGAAGAGGCGGGTCTGGTCGAGCCAGCCGTCGTAGTTTTCCCCGTTGACCCGGCACCAGCCACCGGCACATTCGGAAATGGTGGTCAGCACAAAGGGGTCCAGTTCGGCAACGATGTCGGCGTCGGAGCGGGAGCGGGCACGCAAGGGTGTGCGGTCGCTTTTTTCCCACGGGGTGACGAGGGCCGTGCGGCGGCTGGACAGCAGCGAGCGGAACACCCAGCCCTGCTTGCCTTCCCAGTCGCGGATGCGGCGCCAGTTCTCGAATTCACCGACGATTTCCACCGGAAGACCGGATTGCACGAAGGTCCAGGCGATATCATGCTCGCGCGAGGGCCCGATGCGCACATTGACCCGGTCGGATTTCAGACTGACAAATCTCGGAACGGGAAGTCCGCTTGCGCCGGTGGTGGTGCCCTGGGCCTGCGGCGTGGCCGAAGTTGCGAGCAGACCGCACAGCAAGGTCATTACACTGAGTAGAATCCGGGTAGCCTGGAACGAGCGAGCCATATTGTCCGGTTGTCCAATTGTCATTGATCTTTGATTTGAGGCAAATCTCTACCGAAAAATTTGCGCGAAAACCAGCTTGGTCGTTTTGGCCGGTTGGCGATCCGCGCCGATTGAAAGCCATCCCTTGTTTCTGCCGGACCATCTGGTAAGGAAAAGGGGTGGTCTCATCCGCTCGCGCATCGCGCAGCGTCAAAGTGGTACCGTTGAGGTTAACAAGTCCTCAACGAAGCGCGAAAGGCAATTGGTATGGCGAAAAAGAAGCCTGTCGTTGTGGTGACCCGGAAGCTTCCGGACGTGGTCGAAACGCGGATGCGCGAGCTTTTCGAGACGCGTCTCAATGATAATGACAGGCCTTTCAGCCAGGCGGAACTGGTGGAAGCGGTGCGAACCGCCGACGTTCTGGTGCCGACCGTTACCGACCGGATCGACTCATCTGTCCTCTCGCAGGCAGGTGAGAACCTGAAGCTGATCGCCAACTTCGGCAATGGTGTCGACAACATCGACGTCGTCAGTGCCAACAATCGGGGAATCAACGTCACCAACACGCCGGGCGTGCTGACCGAAGACACCGCCGACATGACCATGGCGCTGATCCTGGCGGTGCCGCGTCGACTTGCCACAGGCATCAAGGCGCTGGAAGCCGGCGACTGGGCCGGCTGGTCGCCGACCTGGATGCTTGGCCACCGGATCTGGGGCAAACGCCTGGGTATCATCGGCATGGGCCGCATCGGTCAGGCCGTCGCGCGCCGGGCCAAGGCCTTCGGCATGTCGATCCACTATCACAACCGCCGCCGCCTTGCCGAAAGCGTCGAGGAAGAGCTTGAGGCGACCTATTGGGACAGCCTCGACCAGATGCTGGCGCGCATGGATGTGGTCTCCATTCACTGCCCGCACACCCCGGGAACGTTCCACCTTCTGTCCGCCCGCCGTCTGAAGCTTCTGAAAAAGGACGCTTACGTGGTCAACACCGCCCGCGGTGAAGTGATCGACGAAAACGCCCTGATCCGCATGCTGGAAAGCGGCGAGCTGGCCGGTGCCGGTCTGGACGTGTTCGAGCACGAACCTGCGGTCAATCCGAAGCTGGCCAAGCTGGAAAACGTTCTGCTGCTGCCGCACATGGGCTCGGCCACGATCGAAGGCCGTATCGAGATGGGCGAGAAGGTCATCATAAATATCAAGACCTTCATGGACGGACACCGCCCGCCGGATCGTGTGCTGCCGTCGATGCTTTGACCCGTTTTCGGATCTGAGGGCTTGGCTGATCGTCTCATTGGTGGCGCCGTTCCGGTGCCAGCCAGCCTCGATTGGCTGAAGGGGAGCGAAGCCGGCCGGTCCTGGCTCGACAAGCTGCCGGCATTGTTTGAAACCGCGTGCAAACAATTCGGGCTTACGGAGATCGGTCATCCGTTTTCCGGCGGCAATGTGTCTCTGGTTGTTCCGGCGAAACACGGCAATGAAGATGTTGTCCTCAAGCTGCAATATCCTGATCCAGAATGTTGCCATGAAGCCGAGGCGCTCCGCCGCTGGAATGGAAGAGGCGCTGTCCGGCTGCTGAACCACGCGCCGGACCTCGGCGCGCTGCTGCTGGAACGCTGCAGACCGGGACAGTTTCTGGCCGACGATACCGAAACAGACCGTCTGGGTGTTCTGGCAGGCCTTCTGCGCCTCCTGACGATCCCTGCCGGTGACCCGTTTACCCGCCTGACAGACGAAGCCGCGCGCTGGCGGAATGCACTGGACCACGACTGGGTTGCCGCGCGGCAACCCTGCGACAGGTATCTCGTCGATGCTGCGCTCACGGCCTTGCAAGACCTAGGCGACTGCGAGGGGACGAAAGAGATTCTGCTGCACCAGGATCTGCATGGCCACAATATTCTGTCCGCTGAAAATGGCACCTGGCTTGCCATCGATCCCAAGCCACTCGTCGGCGATCCCGCCTTTGCGCTCAGTCCGGTCGTCAGAAGCTTTGAATTCGGCCACTCAAAAGCGGATGCGCTTTACCGCCTCGACCGATTGTCGGAAGAACTTGAGCTTGACCGGGAGCGGGCAAGGCTTTGGACCATCGGCCAAACCATGGCCTGGGCGTTCAGCAGCAGCTATTCCGAACGGCACTTTGACACGGTGCGCTGGTTGCTGGCGGAGGATTAAGCCTTCAAATTCAGGTAAGAGACTTCTCTACCGGACAGCAAGCCTCAGCCGTTGTATTTTGACCAGATTGCGCTGTCGCCCATGCCTTCGATGAAGGCTTTGTGGGCTTCCAGCTCGCTTTCCTGCAGCAGGCGCTGCAGCGGAGTCGGGCGCTTGCGGGCATTGAAAGTGCCAAGTTCGCCGGGCTCGAAACTGGCGCTTGCCGAAGAGCTCTCTTCTTCGTCCGTTATCAGGCCAAGGGCCGTCTGGCGGCCACCGATCAGTTCCAGATAGACTTCGGCAAGAATTTCCGCATCCAGAAGCGCGCCGTGCTTGATACGCTTGGAGTTGTCGATGCCATAGCGCGAGCACAACGCATCGAGCGAATTCGGTCCGGACGGGTGTTTGCGACGGGCAAGATCCAGAGTGTCGAGCACCTGGCTGTTCGGGATCGTGCGCCGTCCGGCCCGTTCCAGCTCCATGTTGATGAAGCCCATGTCGAAGGCCGCGTTATGGATCACCAGAGTGGCATCGCCGACGAATTCCAGAAACTCATCCGCGACATGTTCGAACAAAGGCTTGTCGGACAGGAACTCCACCGACAGGCCATGAACCCGGAAAGCCTCTTCCGGCATGTCTCGCTGCGGGTTGATGTAGACGTGATAGGACTTGCCCGTTGCGACATGGTTGATCAGCTCCACACCGCCGATTTCCACCAGCCGGTCGCCCCCGCGCGGGTTCAGCCCTGTTGTTTCCGTATCGAACGAGATCTCGCGCATTTTTCCGCCTTTGGTCTTACGGATTTACTGTGCAGCTTGCAGGGTGAGTGGCAAGGCTTGCGCGCGGTTTTCCCCGGTGTTCTGGGGTTTTGGGGTTCTGGGTTTTTCTTTTCTGAGCAAGCGCCAATTCCCGCGCATTACCTCATCCTGAGGAGCCCGGCAATGCCGGGCGTCTCGAAGCAACCATGTTTTTAGGTGCTCATCGGCTGCCATTCCCTATTGTCCCTGACCATTGCGTTGAGGATGGTCAGGAGTTTCCTGGAGCAGGCGATGATTGCCTGTTTCTTGCCTGTTCCACCTTTGATGAGGCGTTCGTAGAAGGTTTTGATGATGGGGTTGTGGCGTGCCGCTGACAGGCTTGCCATGAACAGCATCCTGCGCACCTTGGCCCTGCCGCCGGCGATCCTGCGTTGCCCCCGCATCATGCCACTGTCTCTGGCGAAGGGCGCGACGCCAACCAGGGCAGCAATGGCCCGCCGCGAGACCTGCCCCAGTTCGGGCAGGAACGCCAGGAGGCTGACGGCGGCGACCGGCCCGATGCCCGGAACGGCCCTGAGCTGGTCATAGCGCTGGCTCACCTCGGCCTTTTCGCGAATGCAGCTCTGGATCATGCGGTCCAATTCCGCAAGCTTGGCCTCTATCGTCTCCAGTATATCCCGGTGCATGCGCTCCAGATCAGCATCGTCATTGAGGCCGAGCTGATTGCGCAGCCGGGTCTTCTCGGCAACAAAGCTGTCCCGAGCAGAGGCATAGCGCGCAAGCTTCGCCTCGACGTCGCCCGGACGAGGAGCCGACGGCGGATCAAACACCTGCGCATAGTGGGCCAGAACGGCTGCATCCAGCCGGTCGGTCTTGGCCAACCGACTACCGGCCTTGGCAAAGTCCCGGGGGCGGGCCGGATTGACCACACAAACATGGTATCCCTGCTGCTGCAGCGCCTGCACCGCCTTGCGTTCATAGCCACCCGTCGCCTCAAGGACCACGCGCTCGACTGGATGGGATGACAACCATCCCTCAAGAGCCGCATGGCCGTCACCATCATTGGGAAACCGCTGGCTTTTGCCGACTGGCAGAACATGCACATCCAGCGCTGCCTTCGACACGTCAATTCCGACAAAGTGCTTGGTCTCGTCCATCTGTCCCTGCCTTATCTACGCACTCTTGCGCGAGCAACCATTCGGGATAAGTTGGAAAGTGGACCGGGAACCTGGCTTCGAACGGACTTGCCGAGTACCCAGGATGGTACGGTCTCCGGCCCACTTGGGAGGGCAGCAACCGGCCCTCCCAAGACCAATCTAATCAAATCTCAACAGATAAGGATGGGCCACTCGCTCGAGAGTATGCCGCCCATCCTTCGAGACGGGCCCTTTAGGCCCTCCTCAGGATGAGGGGGAAGTTGAAAAAACCTTCGGTGCAAAAGGGAATCAGAGAGACGTCACCCTGCGGCGGCCAAAGCGTTCAGGATCGCCCGGACCTGGCGTTTTGCCGGTTCCATGCCCTTGCCCGTGTCGACGAGAAAATGCGCACGGCGGCGTTTTTCGGCGTCTGGCATCTGCTTGGCGAGGATCGCCTCGAACCGGTCTTCGGTCATGCCAGGCCGGGCGAGGACGCGGTCCCGCTGGATGTCGGCATCCGCCGTGACAACGACAACGGCATCGACACGGGCCTCGCCGCCGGTTTCGAACAGCAGCGGGATATCCAGCATGACGATACGCCGGTGGTCCGCCCGGGCGCGTTGCAGAAAGAGCTGCTCCTCCTCACGCACCAGGGGGTGAACGATGGCTTCGAGTTTTTTCATGGCTTCGGGCTTACCGAGCACATGCGGGGAAAGCCGCGTGCGATCGACCTTGCCGTCCGTCACCGTGCCGGGAAAGGAAGCCTCGATCAGCGGGGCGGCGCGGCCCGAATAGAGCGCGTGGACCGTGGCGTCGGCGTCGTGAACGGGAATACCTTCGGCAGCAAACATTTTCGCCGTCGTGGATTTCCCCATACCAATGGACCCGGTGAGGCCGATGCGGATCACGCGGTTACTCCAAGATCTTCGAGAATGAGACTGCGAAGCGTGTCATCCACTTCCGGGTGAACACCGAACCAGCGCTCGAAAGCCGGAACCGCCTGGTGCAGCAACATGCCGAGGCCGTCCACAGTCTGGTTGCCTCGTTCCCTTGCCCTGCGCAAGAGATCGGTTTCAAGCGGTGCATAGACCGCGTCGGTGACCAGAGCGCTTTTCGGCAACGGTGCCAGATCGATTTCCAGCGGCGCTTTTCCGGTCATGCCGAGCGAGGTGGTGTTGACCAGCAGTTCAGCTTGTTCAAGCACTGTCCCCAGCTTATCCCATTCATGAGCAATCGTTCCGGAGCCAAACTTATCGGCAATGGCTTTTGCTTTTTCGAATGTCCGGTTGACGATATGCACTGTTGTGAATTTTCGGGAAAGCAATGCCCACACGACGGCACGCGCAGCCCCGCCTGCGCCCAGGACCACGGCAGATTCACGTGAAACGTCCCAGCCGGGCGCGAGTTGATCGAGATTGCCCAGAAAGCCGAGCCCATCCGTGTTGGCCCCGCACAGGCGGCCGTTTTCGTCCAGCCAGATCGTGTTGGCAGCGCCCATGGATTTCGCGGCATCGTCCAGCCAGCCACAGGCAGCCGCCGCGACCTCCTTGTTGGGAACGGTGACATTGGCGCCCGAAAGACCGGAAGCGGCGAAATTCCGGTAGAAGTCCTCGGCGGTTTCCGGCGGAACATCGATACGGCCATATTCACCTTCGATGCCGTGTTTCTTCAGCCAGTAGCCATGGACCAGGGGAGAGCGGGAATGCGTGACAGGATGACCGGTGATGGCGGCCTTTTTCACAGACCCGCTCATGTTTCGATCACCTTCAGGTGGCGCAGTTCTTCCAGAAGCGGCAGAAGCGGCAGGCCCAGAATGGTGAAATAGTCGCCGTCAATCTTCTCAAAAAGCTGCACGCCGAGGTTTTCGAGCTGATAGGCGCCAACGCTGGAGAGCACTTCCTGACCGGCCGCCGCAAGGTAATGGCCAATGAAGGCGGGGCTGAGGTCGCGCATGGTCAGGCGGGCCGTGGAGACGTGACGCCAGATTGCGTTTCCGTTTTGCGACAGCACGACAGCGGAATGCAATTCGTGGGTCTTGCCGGAAAAAGCAAGCAATTGCCGGCGGGCAGCCTCCATATCGTCCGGTTTGGTGCGTCGTTCGCCTTCGAACGCCAGGATCTGGTCCGCGCCGATGACAAGATCGCCCGAACGGCGGCCACTGACATCGTTCGCCTTGGCTTCCGCAAGCACACTTGCCAGATCTTCCGGGGGAAACCCGGATTCCAGGAGCGGCGCTTCCACCGCGCGCTCGTCAACGTCGGCCGGGTCAATTTCGAAGTTGAGCCCTGCATTTTTCAGAAGGTCAGCGCGGATCCTGCTTCCGCTTGCCAAGACAAGTGCCATTTCCATCCCTTTGCTTTTTATCGGGCGCGTCCGGTTTCCGGTGCACCTTCCTGCCCTGATTTATAGTCCTTGAAAAGGGTCAGGATTTCCGCAGCCGTCTCCTCCACGGAGCGGCGCGTGACATCGATCAGTGGCCACTCATTTTCGGTGCAGAGCCTGCGGGTCATGTTGATCTCCTGAGAGATTTCCTTCCGGTCGACATAAGTGTCGTTATAGCCTTCCGAATTCAGCGACAGCACCCGGTTGCGCCGGATCTGCTGGATACGTTCGGCGGAGGCGATCAATCCGACAATCATCGGCTGCTTCAGTTTCTTGACATGCTCCGGCAGGGGAATGCCCGGCACCAGAGGCACGTTTGCCGCCTTGATGCCCCGGTTGGCGAGATAGATGCAGGTTGGTGTCTTGGACGTTCGCGAAATTCCGATCAGCACGATATCGGCGGATTCCAGATCGTCCCAGACCTGACCGTCGTCATGCAGCATCGTGTAATTAAGGGCTTCCATGCGGCGAAAATATTCCGCATCCAGTTCATGCTGTCCGCCGACCCGGCGGGTCTGCGTGACATTGAGATAGGATTGGAAGACTGCAAAGACCGGATCCAGGATATTGATGAAGGGCACACCCAGTTCGCGGCACTTCAGTTCCAGCCGTCCGGCGATCTCGACATCGACCAGGGTATAAAGCACGATACCGGGCGCTTTCTCGATTTCGGAAATGACCCGGTCGAGCTGTTTTTGCGAGCGCACCAGCGGATAGACATGCTCGATTTCCTGAACATTCTCGTACTGAACCGTTGCAGCGCGGGCCACAGTCATCAGCGTTTCGCCGGTAGAGTCGGACACGAGATGGAGGTGGAAGTAGTGTCTCGACTTGTTCACGTTGTCATCCCCAGGGCTGTTGATGATTTGGGTAAGATGTCTGCCACCTCGTGCCTAGCACGAAGTTTATGCCCGCTCAGCCGAATTTATTAACAATGCTTAAACGAGCGGAAACTGATGCCGAAACGGTTGTGAATGGATGTGGATTCACAACGGCGCTGTGACATATCGACAGATTGTCCACTGCCGTCCAAATTCTTAACGAAACGTAAACAAGCGGACAAGTGATTGTAATTCAATTCGTAATCCTGTTATCGACTCCTGGGGAGGAAATCTGCTTAACAAGTTGCGGATTTTATCCCGCTCAGAAAATCGGGCTGATGGATTGTGGATAGAAAATGATCCCGGTAATCCACGCTTAAACAGAAAAAACAGATTCAAAATAAGAATCTTTATTGATTTGAAATGTGGGAAAGGCGACCTCATGAAATCCCAAGACAGGTCCGTGATGCGGGTACTCTCCGGAGAGAAGCTCTGGCCGCCGCCCGTCTGGATGATGCGTCAGGCCGGGCGCTATCTTCCCGAATACCGCGAAGTACGCTCAAAGGCGGCCAACTTCCTGGAGTTCTGCTATTCGCCCGACCTGGCCACAGAAGTCACTCTCCAGCCGATCCGCCGGTATGGTTTTGATGCAAGCATTCTGTTTTCCGACATCTTCGTCGTGCCGGACGCCATCGGCTATCCGGTTCGTTTTGAAGAAGGACGTGGTCCGGTTCTGGAACCCCTGTCTTCCGATCTCCTGGATCGTCTGGAACAGGAGCGGGCCGAGGATCACCTCAAACCGGTCATAGAGACGGTTTCCCGTCTGCGAGCGGAGCTGCCACAGGCAACGACCCTGCTGGGCTTCTGCGGCGCTCCCTGGACCGTTGCCTGCTATTCTGTTGCCGGTCACACCACCCAGGATCAGGTTGCTGCCCGTGTAGGGGCCTATCGCGATCCCGATCTGATGCAGCGGTTCATCGATCAGCTCGTCACCGCTTCGATCCGCTATCTCATCCGCCAGCTCGAGGCAGGTGCGGACGCGGTTCAGATTTTCGACACCTGGGCCGGCGTTCTGGATGAAGCCGGGTTCAAACGCTGGTCGATCGAACCAACCCGGCGGATCGTGGACGGTGTCCGCGCCGTGCGGCCGGATGCGAAGATCATCGGCTTTCCGAAAGCGTCCTCGGCACGGATGATGGCCTTTGTGGAAGGAACGGGCGTCGATGCGGTCGGCTTCGACTGGACAGCGCCCGACCAGGTGGCACTCGACATTCAGAAGAAGGTTCCGATCCAGGGCAATCTCGACCCGATGCGGCTGGTGGCCGGCGGCAAGGCGCTGGAAGAGGGCGTTGCCCATATCCTGAACACCTTCGACAAGGGGCCGCTGGTGTTCAACCTCGGCCATGGCGTGACGCCGGATGCGGATCCGGACAACGTCGCCCGCATGGTCGAGTTGGTCAGAAAGGGATAAGCACATGGATCTCTTTCTCTGGATCAAGGCTCTCCACGTCATTTCGATCATCGCCTGGATGGCCGGTATGCTCTATCTGCCGCGGCTGTTCGTTTATCACGCAGCCACGGAAGTCGGATCGGAGCAGTCCGAGACCTTCAAGATCATGGAACGGCGGTTGCTCAAGGCGATCATAAACCCGGCCATGATCGCGTCCTGGGTGTTTGGTCTGTGGCTCGCCTGGGAACTTCGGGCCTGGCAGGATGGCTGGTTCCACGCGAAGTTCACCTTTGTCCTGCTCATGTCCGGCGTTCATGGCCATCTGAGTAGCTGTGTGAAGAAATTCGCCAGGGATGAGAACAAAAAGTCGCAGCGTTACTACCGGATACTCAACGAAGTTCCGACTGTGCTGATGATCGGAATCGTCATCTTTGTGATCGTCAAACCGTTTTAAGCGGCGAAAAACAGGCAGCGAAGACGGCCGCGAACCCGCGGCTGTCATTTTTCATCTTCCGAATTCTAGATGCGGCCTAAAAAACTGGCAGAATTCCGGGCTTGCGCTTTATTGCAAATCAACGTATCTTTCGCCCATCTTCATACGGCACAGTGTTTGTTTTCAATCGCTCCGCAGTCGCCGTACAATCTGGACACGTCTAAAAGTCTCTCAGATATCTTCTGGCCGACCCATCCATCCGGCGCAGAATGACCTTTCCAAACCTAAATCCATAACAACTTAAAAAAAGACCCCAACTCGATGCGGGAAATGAAACTCAAAGACCTAAAACTAAAAACACCGACAGAGCTGCTCCAAACTGCCGAGGAGCTTGAAGTCGAAAACGCCAGCACCATGCGCAAGCAGGAGCTGATGTTCGCAATCCTGAAGAACCTAGCTGCTCAGGATGTGGAGATTATCGGCGAAGGCGTCGTTGAAGTCCTACAGGACGGCTTCGGCTTTCTCCGGTCTCCCGATGCGAACTATCTGCCGGGCCCGGACGATATCTACGTCTCGCCCTCGCAGATCCGCCGCTTTTCGCTGCGGACAGGGGACACCGTTGAAGGCCAGATCCGCAGCCCGAAAGAGGGCGAACGGTATTTTGCCCTTCTCAAGGTCAACACAATCAATTTCGAGGATCCGGACAAGGCCCGGCACAAGGTTCACTTCGACAACCTGACGCCGCTTTATCCGGATGAACGCTTCCGGATGGAGATCGAAGATCCGACCATCAAGGATCTTTCCTCCCGGGTTATCGACCTGGTGGCGCCTCTCGGCAAAGGCCAGCGCGCTCTGATCACCGCGCCGCCGCGCACCGGTAAAACGGTGTTTCTGCAAAACATCGCAAAGTCCATCACCACCAATCACCCGGAATGTTATCTGATCGTTCTTCTGATCGATGAGCGACCGGAAGAAGTGACCGACATGCAGCGGACTGTCGACGGCGAAGTGGTTTCCTCCACGTTCGATGAACCAGCCGCCCGCCACGTCCAGGTTGCCGAAATGGTGATCGAGAAGGCCAAGCGCCTGACCGAACATGGCCGCGATGTCGTCATCCTGCTAGACTCCATCACGCGTCTCGGACGTGCGTACAACACCGTCGTGCCGTCTTCGGGCAAGGTGCTTACCGGTGGTGTGGACGCCAACGCCCTGCAGCGGCCGAAGCGCTTCTTCGGTGCTGCCCGTAACATCGAAGAGGGCGGGTCGCTGACCATCATCGCTACCGCGCTGATCGATACCGGCAGCCGCATGGACGAAGTCATCTTCGAAGAGTTCAAGGGTACGGGTAACTCCGAAATCATCCTGGACCGCAAGATTTCCGACAAGCGTGTTTACCCGGCCATCGATATCCAACGCTCCGGTACGCGTAAGGAAGAGCTGCTGGTTCCGGCCGAACGTCTCAAGAAGACTTTCGTGCTGCGCCGGATCCTCAACCCAATGGGTACGGTCGATGCGATCGAGTTCCTGCTCGACAAGCTCAAGCAGACCAAGTCCAACGACGATTTCTTCGACAGCATGAACACTTGATCTCAAACAGATCGGGTTCTATTCAAAGGCGCGGCTCGCATGGGTTCGCGCCTTTACTTTTTGTTAATATTTGAACGCCCCGCCACCGTGTTTCACGTGAATCCTGCCACTTGTTGAATCGGACCCGATCTGATGCCTGATGCTTCTTTTTTGCTGGAAACAGACCGCCTTCTGCTGCGACCCTGGCGGGAGGACGACTTGGAACCGTTTGCGGAGCTCTGTGCAGACCCTGAGGTCATGAGGTTTTTCCCGGAGGTGCTGACGCGAGAGAAGTCTGACCTGCTGGTTTCCCGTTGCAGGGAAAAGACAGTGAAAGACGGGTTCAGCATGGCACCGGTCGAAGTGAAGGCGACGGGAGAATTTCTGGGCTTCGTCGGTCTGAACGTACCGGCCTATGCAGCACCCCTGCCATTTGATCCATGCGTTGAGATCGGCTGGCGTCTGAAACGGTCTGCCTGGGGAAAGGGCTATGCAAGCGAGGCTGCTCGGGAGTGGCTTCGATTCGGATTTGAAACCATCGGTCTTGACGAGATCGTTGCCTTCACGATTCCGGATAATCTGCCTTCGCAGAAGGTTATGGAGCGCATCGGCATGACGCGCGACCTGGAAGGGGACTTTCTCCACCCCAGCCTGCCGGCAGATCATCCGATCGCGAAGCACGTGCTTTATCGCCTGACCAGGACGGACTGGATGTCCAGCGCGAAGTGAGCGGGTGTTCAGTCTTCTGTGATCACCAGATTCACGTGAAACAGTCTTGCAGTCAGTTCGGACTTTAAATTTGTTTCACGTGAATCCACTGGGTTGATTCGGGTCCGATCCGAGAGCACGAACGTAGTTGCACCGAAGTCATCCCCTGCGACTTTCCTCTTTGTCGTCTCTCATCCTTATCTATTGGTCAGGCCTGGCGGCGGATGGATGGCCGGAGGACTGACGCATGAGCAGATTGCTCATCGTGTGAGGTGCGGGCCTGGCTATTCTCAGAACGAGGTTTGGTGGTGCGGGGTAGCAGGAGTGCTTTCGGTAGCTCAGGGACCTTTGTGAACTGAATTCCGGAA
This sequence comes from Roseibium aggregatum IAM 12614, assembly GCF_000168975.1. Lineage (GTDB taxonomy): Bacteria > Pseudomonadota > Alphaproteobacteria > Rhizobiales > Stappiaceae > Roseibium > Roseibium aggregatum. The sequence continues at coordinate 172,261 of NZ_AAUW01000013.1, read as the reverse complement.
CGCCAATCAATCGGTGTCTGCGTTGTGCCAATGTGTTTCACGTGAATCCCTATCTTTGAATCGGTACCGAACCCATTCCTCTTCGGGCAACTTCCAACCAATGGGTGCCATATACCAAGTCTCTGAATAAGGACTTTGGATGAGCTAGCGTAATCTCTGTATCGCAGAAGGATCGTGAGGGACTGGTATCTTCAATGCGTGACCTCTTTCCTCATCCGGATGTTGGGAGAGTGTCGCTGCAGTCATTGAGTGCCGGGTTCGTTCAGGAAAGCCGGATCAGCTTGTTGTGTCAGTTCGCCATTGATTCACGTGAAACAGGCAACCCGTGACCGCCATCCCAACGATTCGGCTGCGGAACGGCGTGACTGGTTCTTTTCCCCGGTGGCGAGACTTGATAAAGAGGCGGTCCACGATTTCAGGACGGACCGGAAAACCCAATGGCAGACACGATCTTTGCGCTCTCCAGTGGAGCAGTCCCTTCGGGCGTTGCGGTGCTCCGGGTGTCCGGCCCCAAGACGAGGGGGATCGTCGAGGCGTTGGCAGGCAGGGTTCCGGAACCGCGCAAGACGATGCTGGCCAAGCTGCGTCACCCGGAAACGGGTGATGTGCTGGACGAGGCCCTGGTGCTTTATTTCGAAGGGCCTGCAAGCTTTACCGGAGAGGATGTTGCCGAGTTTCAGTGCCATGGTGGACGTGCCGTGGTCTCCGGTCTCCTGTCCGTGCTCTCCACGTTTCCTCAGTGCCGCCCGGCGGAAGCAGGCGAGTTCACCCGCCGCGCATTCGACCGCGGTCGGATGGATCTGACGGAGGTTGAGGGTCTGGCGGATCTCATTGCCGCGGAGACCGAGAGCCAGCGCAAGCAAGCGGTCCGTCAGATGGGAGGTGCTCTCGGCAAGCTCTATGACGATTGGCGCAAGCGCCTCATCCATATGCGGGCTATGATCGAGGCAGACTTTGATTTTGCCGATGAGGAGGATGTACCGGGCAGTGTCGCCGATGAGGTCTGGTCCGAAGCAAGGCAGCTTCATGCCGAGATCGCGGAGCATCTTGAAAAGTCTCGCAGCGGGGAGCGCCTGCGTTCAGGCCTCCAGGTGGTGCTCATGGGTGCGCCTAACGCCGGCAAGTCCAGTCTGCTGAATGCCATTGCCGGGCGGGAAGTTGCCATCGTCACCGAAGAAGCCGGCACGACCCGGGACGTCATCGAGGTTCATCTCGATTTGTCAGGTTATCCCGTGACCCTGGTCGATACTGCCGGACTGCGACAGACGGAAGGGGTGGTTGAGAAGGAAGGTATCCGCCGGGCAGAAGAACGGGGCCGGGGGGCAGACCTGATCCTGTGGGCCGTGGAGCCTGGCGGGGTGGAACATGATGATGCCGGTGCCGGTCTTCCGAGTGATCTGCGCAGCAGCGTGCCCGTCTGGACGGTTCGGACAAAGGCCGATCTTGAGACTCTTCCGAAACAAGACTCTTCCGGAACGACCCAGGAAATTGCTTGTTCCAGCAAAAGCGTGGAAGGTATGAACCCACTGTTTTTCCGTTTGACACGTTTTGCCGAGGAAACGATTTCCTTGGGGGAAGCGCCGCTGGCAACCCGGGAGCGGCACCGCCACTATCTCAATGACTGCCTGTCCGGGCTGAGGGCGGCCGTGGATATGGATCATCTTCCAGCCGAGCTTCGTGCAGAAGACCTGCGGAAGGCTGCTGACGCGCTAGGGCGGATCACTGGCAGGATCGATGTCGAGGATCTGCTCGATGTGATCTTCCGGGACTTCTGTATCGGCAAGTGATCTGTTTCACGTGAATCATGTCAGGCAGATTGCGGATCGATTCATATCCGGAACATGTTTCACGTGAATCAATTTCGCCATCCTGTCACTGATTTCGCCAGAGTGCGTCGACCGTCTTCCTCCTCAATGGAATTCCGCTTTGACCTTCAGTCGTGTCGCACGTATAAGTCTCGGCGAACAAGTGCCGGTCTGTGCGGCCTGTGATAGTCTGGCCAAGGCCGGAGATTGATCCCGAAAACCGAACCGGAAAGACCCGGACCTGAAGCTCTGCTGTCGGGTCTCGTGAGCGGTAGAGACTATGAACGAACTGGACCTGACATTCGACGTGGTGGTGATTGGTGGTGGTCACGCGGGCTGCGAAGCTGCGGCGGCTTCGGCACGCGCCGGAGCGGCAACCGCGCTTGTCACCCACCGCTTCGACACCATTGGCGTGATGTCCTGTAACCCGGCCATCGGTGGCTTGGGGAAGGGGCATCTCGTGCGCGAGATCGATGCGCTCGACGGGCTGATGGGACGGGTCGCTGACAAGGGTGGGATCCAGTTCCGTATGCTCAACCGGCGCAAGGGTCCTGCCGTGCGTGGACCCCGGGCCCAGGCGGATCGCAAGCTCTACCGTGAAGCGATGCAGCGCGAGATTGCTGCCGTTGAAGGTCTGAGTGTTGTCGAGGGGGAAGCGCACAAGATCCGGTTTGAGCGCGATGGCGAGACACGGTCCGTCTCCGGAATTGAGCTGGCCGATGGCCGGGTGATCAACTGCCGTGCCATCGTGCTGACGAGTGGCACGTTTCTTCGCGGGCTCATTCATATCGGCGACAGGAAAATCCCGGCGGGCCGGTCCGGTGAAGCTCCGGCGCTGGGGTTGTCTGAATCTCTCGAAGAGATCGGCTTCGATCTTGGCCGCCTTAAAACCGGTACGCCTGCGCGTCTGGACGGGCGGACCATCCATTGGGACAAGCTCGAAGAGCAGCCTGGCGATGAGGATCCTATCCCGTTTTCCACGCTGACGGACAAGATCGAGACACCCCAGATCCCGTGTCACATCACTCGCACGACGCCCGAGACCCATCGGATCATTCGTGAGAACCTGTCGCGCTCCGCGATGTATTCAGGTGAGATCAAGGGACGGGGACCGCGGTATTGCCCGTCTATCGAAGACAAGATCGTTCGATTTGGCGACAGGGACGGACACCAGATTTTCCTGGAACCGGAAGGACTGGACGATCACACCGTCTATCCGAATGGTATCTCCACCTCTCTGCCGGAAGATGCGCAGATAGCGTTTCTGAAGACCATTCCGGGTCTGGAAGATGTGGTGGTTCTGCAGCCCGGCTACGCAATCGAATATGACCATGTCGACCCGCGCGAGCTGCGCCCGACACTGGAAGCCAAGCGCTGTTCGGGTCTTTACCTGGCTGGCCAGATCAATGGCACGACCGGGTACGAGGAAGCAGGGGCCCAAGGTCTCATTGCTGGCCTCAATGCCGCACTCAAGGCTGCCGGCAAGGCGCCGTTCGTGGTGGACCGGTCTGAAGGTTATATCGGCGTGATGATCGACGACCTGATCACCAGAGGCATCACCGAGCCGTATCGGATGTTTACGTCCCGCGCTGAGTATCGGTTGTCTCTTCGGGCAGACAATGCCGATCAGCGTCTGACACCTCTGGGTCTTGCCATCGGTTGCGTGTCGGACACGCGGCGCGAAGCCTTCGAAACCAAGATGGCCAAGATCGCAGCGGCGCGGGAACTTCTGACGACTTTGACCGTGACACCGTCCGAAGCGCAGAAGAAGGGGTTGCCGGTGAACCAGGATGGTATTCGCCGGTCGGCTTTTGATCTGCTGTCTTATCCGAATGTCACCTTTGAAGGCCTGACCCAAATCTGGCCTGAGCTGAAGGATATCGATCCGGCGATTGCCGAACAGGTGGCGACGGACGCGCTTTATGCGGTTTACCTCGACCGTCAGATGGCTGACATCGAAGCCTTGAAGCGCGACGAAGCCTTGTCGATCCCCGATGGTTTCGATTACGAAGCGATCACCGGTCTTTCCAATGAAGTGCGTCAGAAACTGATCGACATTCGCCCGGCCACCCTTGGACAGGCGTCCCGAATGGACGGCATGACACCGGCCGCATTGACCCTGATCCTGTCGCATCTGAAGCGCCAGAGCCAGAAAGGCGCTGCCTGATGGGCCGTCCGGTGATGTTGAATACTTCTGGACAGGTTGTGCATAAGTATGGGGATGTTTCACGTGAAACGTTGGACAGGCTCCAGATCTATGTCGATCTCGTTCTGAAGTGGCAGCCCGCACAAAACCTGATCGCACCGTCAACAATCCCCGATATCTGGACGCGCCATGTGGCAGATAGCCTGCAAACCCAATGGAGTTATCCAGAGGCGCGCACATGGGTGGACATTGGCAGCGGCGGGGGATTTCCGGGTGTTGTCACGGCAATCCTCCTGGCCGATGAACCAGGTGCTCATGTGCACATGATCGAGAGCAATCAGCGCAAGGTCGCATTCCTCAGAACCGCTCTGCGGGAGACGGGATCCAGGGGCACGGTGCATCCGGGCCGGATCGAATCGGTTGCGAAAGATTGGAAATATGGCTCTGTGGACGCGGTGTCTGCACGGGCATTGGCTTCCCTTGACCTGCTTTTTCAGCTCTCCGAGCCGTTTACGGCGGCTGGAGCAAAGGCTGTTTTCCACAAAGGTCAGGATTTTCAGCGAGAAGTTAACGAAGCTACTGCCCGTTGGCAGTTCGACATGATAGAAAAAGACAGTCTTGTTGATCCAATGAGCCGGATGCTTCTTTTCTCAAATATTTCAGCCCGGCCGGAGTAGCCAGGAAGGTGTTGTAGCAATGAGCATGCTTCCCGAAATGCCGCGCGTTCTCGCGCTTGCGAACCAGAAGGGTGGGGTGGGCAAAACCACGACCGCCATCAACCTCGGCACGGCGCTTGCGGCGATTGGCGAAAAGGTTCTGGTAATTGATCTCGACCCGCAGGGCAACGCCTCTACGGGTCTGGGTATCGAACATCGTGACAGGGGTCTGTCGACCTACGAAGTTCTGAGTGGTGACTGCTCCCTGGCGGAGGCCGTGCGCGAGACCGCTGTCCAACGCCTCTGGGTGGCTCCGTCCACAATGGACTTGCTGGGTCTTGAACTGGAAATCGCCTCCACGGCCGATCGGGCGTTCCGCCTGCGCAGTGCCATCGAGAACCTGACCCATTCGCGTCTGTTCCAGGAAATCGGCTTTACCTATGTGCTGGTCGACTGTCCGCCGTCCCTGAACCTGCTGACGATCAACGCCCTGTCTGCATCGCACTCCATTCTGGTGCCGCTGCAGTGTGAGTTCTTCGCGCTTGAAGGTCTCAGCCAGTTGCTCAGCACGGTCGAGCAGGTCAAGAACGCGCTCAATCCTGAACTGAGCATTCATGGCATCGTTCTGACCATGTACGACAGCCGCAACAACCTCTCCAGCCAGGTGGTCGCCGACGTGCGCGAAACCATGGGTGATGCGGTTTACGAAACGATCATTCCGCGCAACGTTCGCATTTCGGAAGCGCCGTCCTACGGCAAGCCGGCGCTGCTTTACGATCTGAAATGCGCTGGCAGCCAGGCCTATCTGCGGCTGGCATCCGAGATCATTCAGCGCGAACGTGAATTGCGGCGCGTCGCGGCATAAGGCTGGATCGATTCGGCTCCGATCTGGCAAGTTTTGAGGCATGACGGCGGAAGAGGCACAGTCGCCATGCTATATCCTATTGAAATATAAAAAGAAAAAGGTGCGGTATGGCGGAAAGAGACGTCAAGAACAAGCGTTTGGGCCGTGGTTTGGCGGCGCTGATCGGGGATTCGGCTCCTGAAGCGGCCGCACCGCCGGAAAAGATCATTCGCGACTCCCGCAGGGTGCCGATCGAACATCTGGAGCCCAACCCGCGCAACCCGCGCAAGACCTTCACCGAGAAGGACCTGGCGGATCTTTCGGAATCGCTGAAGGCAAAAGGCATCGTTCAGCCGATCCTGGTGCGTCCGGCAGCAGGGAAGGCCAACCGCTTCGAGATCATCGCCGGTGAGCGCCGCTGGCGGGCCGCACAGCGGGCCGGGCTGCACGAAGCACCGATCATCATCCGCGACGTGACCGATCAGGAAGCGCTTGAGCTTGCCATCATCGAAAACGTGCAGCGCGCGGATCTCAATCCGATCGAAGAGGCGATGGGCTACGAGCAGCTCACAGCCGAATTCAGCTACAGCCAGGGCGAGCTCGCCAAGGTGATCGGCAAGAGCCGCAGCCACGTCGCCAACACGATGCGTCTGCTGAAGCTGCCGAATTCGGTGAAGGACTATCTGGCTGAAGGTCTGCTGACGGCCGGTCATGCGCGCGCATTGATCACGGTTGAAGATCCCGCGGCTCTGGCAGAGTTGATCGTGGAAAAGGGTCTGACGGTTCGTGATGCGGAAAAGCTCTCGCAGGATCCGGATGCCCTGGCCAAGATCACGGGCAAGAAAACACCGGGCGACAAGCCGCAGAAGGATGCCGACACCAAGGCATTGGAAAAACGCCTGACGGACACACTGGGCCTGAAGGTGACCGTTGGTCACAAGCCGGGCAAGGAAACCGGCGATCTCAAGATCAAATACACCTCACTCGAACAGCTTGACGAGCTGTGCAAGAAGCTGGGTGTCGAGACGCGCTAAGGTATTGATATTATTTTAAATATAGGAGCCGGAGCGAGTTGTGCTCCGGCTTTTTTTGTTCTGGTTTTGCCAGTCTGCAACCCCAGCACCCCTCATCCTGAGGAAGTGTGTCTGAGAACGCAAGAATACAGAGAGGCTCAGGGAGAGGAGCAGATGAGCGCGTTCTACCGCCGCTGCTGGCGGGCCCTGGCGGCGCGGCCGAGCTTGAGGAGGGCTTCGGAGAGGACGGGGACGCCGAGGGCATCGTTGAGGCGCGAAATGCGTGTGGCCTCGCTCAGGATGTCCATGGCACGTTCCAGGTCCGTCAGAGACCAGATTCGTAGCTGCTGGGTAAATCTTGGCTTCCGGGAGAAGAAGATTGGCGGGCGCTGCCCGTCGACAACGGCCTGGGCGTTTTTGCCTTGTTCGATATCGATTCGCATCCGATGCAAATGCTGGAAGTGCTTCAGGGTCTGGTTGGCGATCACGGAAGCCTTGGAGCCGGCTTCCGCAAGCCGTTCCAGCCCGTGGTCCAGCAAGGCAAGGTCGCCGGATGCTGCCGCGTCGATCAGTTCGGACATTTCGAAGGCCGATGCATCGCCGATGATGGCCTCGACGTCGTCGCTGTCGATCCGGCCCTTGTTGAGGGCATAGAGGCAGAGTTTTTTCAGTTCGCCGCGGCTGGCCATGCGGTCGCCGCCCAGCAGGCTGTGCAATGCTGCCCGGGCTTCCCGGGTAACCGATAGACCGGCTTCTCGGGTTTCCTCGTCTATCAATTGATCGATGCCCCGGTCATTATCGGCGTAACAGGGTAGGGCAACGGCGCGTTTGTGCGGCTCGATCAGCTTTCTGAGGCCAACGCCCTTCTTGATGTCACCGCCCTCGAGAACCACCAGCGTCTGCCAGTCGTCCTGCTTCAGAACCGGCTCCACCGCCGGATTGAGGTTGCGGGAGGAGGCATCCTTCACCCACACGATCCTGCGACCGCCAAACAGCGGAACGGTCAGAACTTCGTCGATGAGCCGATTCGGATCCGAACCAAGATCGGAGGCATCCAGCTTGACCAGATTGAACGGATCGCTTTCGCCTTCAGAGGCCTTGTTGACCAAACGGGCGGCACGCTCCGAAACAAGCCCGGTATCCGGACCGAAGATCAGAACGACGCCGCCAGCCTCCGGAGGATTGGCAACGAAACGGTCGATCTCCGCGGCTTTCAGGACGGTCACGGCCGTTTGCCTCCAGGGTCTTTGTTACGACTTGCTGGCAAAATAGCCGGCAATCCGGGCGGCGATATCGTCGGCAACGGCCTTGGCAACACGTTCCTGTGCATCGCGATAGGCACGGGTGTTGGCAAAACGCTGGTTGGAGAAGTCGTAGGAAGCGGACTTGAACGCCCGGCCGCTCATCAGCGTCTCGTCGGTCACCTGATCGCTCAGCACGAAGGTGGAGTTCATCGTGGTCGTGTAGGCGGACGGAACGTCGGAGAACTGCTCCACGCCCACTTCTGCGCTGCCGACGTCCATCAGCACCTTGAGACGGTACTTCTTGGCGCCCGACCCGGCGCCGCGTTCGAACCGGAAGGTCAGTTCGTTATAAAGGACACGCGCAGCATCGTTGTTGGCATACTGACTGGAGATGGACTCCAGTTCGATGGCTGCCAGTTCGCTTGCCACGGCAGAGGGTGCGGAGCCGAAGTCGCCGGTGCTGCTGCCATAGAGCGGGCGCACCTGACACCCGCCGAGGGTCACGACTGCCGCAAACCCGGCGCAAAGGGCGGCGCGCCGTAACGCGCCGCTGTTCAGGAAGAGGTTGTTAAACAACGACATTCACGATCCTTTGCGGTACCACGATGATCTTCTTCGGCGCCTTGCCTTCAAGAGCCTTCTTGACGGCGTCGAGGGCCAAGGTAGCCGCTTCGACCTCGTCTTTGGAAGCCTCTTTTGCAATCGTCAGTTCACCGCGTTTCTTTCCGTTGATCTGGATCGGATAGGTGACGGTGTCGTCGGACAGCAGAGCCTCGTCGGCCTGCGGCCAGCTTGCTTCCGAAATCAGATTGTCGTGGCCGAGAGCGGACCAGCATTCTTCTGCCAGATGCGGCATCATCGGAGCCATCATCTGTACCAGATAGTCGGCTGCTTCGCGCACGGCGTATTCGGTGCCGGCATCCGCTTCGCCTTCATTGAAGACCTTGCTGATGGTGTTGACCAGCTCATAGAGACGGGCCACGGCACGGTTGAAGCCGAGGCCTTCCAGATCTGCGGAAACGGCCGCCAGGGTCTTGTGGCTGGCGCGGCGCAGGTCAAGCGCCTTGCCGTCAACTTCCGGAGCCTTGCCGCCACGCGGTTCGGTCTTCTCGGCAATATCGCCGATCAGGCGCCAGACGCGCTGAACAAAACGCCAGGCGCCCTGCACGCCGTCCTCGGTCCAGATCACGTCCCGCTCGGGCGGGCTGTCGGACAGCATGAACCAGCGGGCGGTATCGGCGCCGTAGGTGTCGATGATGTCGGTCGGGTCGACGGTGTTCTTTTTCGACTTCGACATCTTCTCGATAGAGCCGATGGCAACGTCCTCACCGGTCTCGACGAGCACCGCACGGCGCTTGCCGTCGGCATCCTCGATGCGGATCTCGGACGGGGCGATCCAGCGGCCATTCGCACCTTCGCCGATGCGATAGGTCTCGTGGGTCACCATGCCCTGGGTAAACAGGCCCTTGAACGGTTCTTTCAGATCAAGCGCGCCCACCTTCTGCATCGCCCGCGTGAAGAAGCGGGAATAGAGCAGGTGAAGGATCGCATGCTCGATGCCGCCGATGTACTGGTCGACCGGCAGCCAGCCGTTGGCGGCTTCGGGGTCGGTCGGCTGGTCGCAGTCCGGAGCCGTGAAGCGGGCGAAATACCAGGAGCTGTCCACGAAGGTGTCCATGGTGTCGGTTTCGCGCCGGGCAGCCTTGCCGCATTTCGGGCAGGAGGTGTTGCGCCAGGTCGGGTGACGGTCGAGCGGGTTGCCCGGCTTGTCGAAATTGATGTCGTCCGGCAGCTGGACCGGCAGGTTCTCGTCCTTTTCCGGAACGACACCGCAATCGTCGCAATGAATGACCGGGATCGGGCAGCCCCAGTAGCGCTGACGCGAAATGCCCCAGTCGCGCAGGCGGTAGTTCACCTGGCGTTCGGCCTGCGGTGCTCCGTCGATGGTGATGGCTTCCAGCTTCTTTGCCACCGCTTCCTTGGCGTCCGGAATGGAGAGGCCGTTCAGGAAATCGGAGTTGAAGATGGTGCCGTCGTCGGTGAAGGCTTCGTCTGCCACATCGAAGGTTGCCGGATCAGCGTCCTTCGGCAGCACGACGGGCGTGACGGGCAGGCCGTACTTGCGGGCGAAGTCCAGATCGCGCTGGTCATGGGCCGGGCAGGCAAAGATCGCGCCGGTGCCGTAGTCCATCAGAATGAAGTTGGCGACATAGACGGGCAGCTCGATGGAGGCATCCAGCGGGTGCTTGACGCGCAAGCCGGTGTCGAGGCCTTTTTTCTCTGCTTTTTCAATTGCTTCTTCGGATGTACCGACGCGGCGGCATTCCTCGATGAAGGCTTTCAGCTCCGGATTGCTTTCCGCCAGCCTGGCCGAGATCGGATGATCCGGCGACAGGCCCATGAAGGAGGCGCCGAACAATGTGTCGGGCCGCGTGGTGAAGATTTCCAGCGTCTTGTCGCCGGTGGGGGCAGCTTCGGTAAACTCGAAGCGCACGCGCAGACCTTCGGAGCGGCCGATCCAGTTCTTCTGCATCAGGCGTACCTTGTCCGGCCAGCGGTCGAGCGTGTCGATCGCCTCCAGCAGGTCTTCCGAGTAATCGGAAATCTTGAAGAACCACTGGGTCAACTCTCGCTGTTCCACCAGCGCGCCGGAACGCCAGCCGCGGCCGTCGATCACCTGCTCGTTGGCCAGAACCGTCATGTCGACCGGGTCCCAGTTGACCTTGGCGTTCTTGCGGTAGACGAGACCGGCTTCCAGGAATTTCAGGAACAGGCGCTGCTGCTGGGTGTAATAGGCGACATCGCAGGTCGCGAATTCCCGGCTCCAGTCCAGCGACAGACCCATGATCTTGAGCTGGTCGCGCATGGTGGCGATGTTCTCATAGGTCCAGTCCTTGGGATGGACCTTGTTCTGCATGGCCGCGTTTTCCGCCGGCATGCCGAAAGCGTCCCAGCCCATCGGATGCAGGACGTTGAAGCCCTTGGCGCGTTTGTAACGGGCAACAACATCGCCCATGGCGTAGTTGCGCACGTGGCCCATGTGGATGCGGCCGGACGGATAGGGAAACATTTCAAGGACATAGTATTTGTCGCGGGGATCGTCGTTGTGGGTGACGAAGACGTCCTTGTCGTTCCAGACCTTTTGCCAGCGCGCTTCGACTTCGCGCGCATTGTACCGTTCCGTTGCCATCTATTGTGCCGTTTGTTCTTGCCGCCGGACCCGGCGGATTTCCTGAAAGATTGACTGCCGGACTGTCACCAGAAATCGCGTCCGGGGTCAACATGTGAGAAGAGATTGATCTTGCAGATGCCTGTTTATTTCGCAATGCGGCATTCGTAAAGCTGTCGGATGGCAGCTTCCGGCGTTGTTTCGTCCTCAAATGGGCCTCCGCGTCCGGGCATTCGGAAAGAGGTCTTGAGATTGAAGGGCGAGCGGGCATAAGAGAGGGAACGTCCGAACCGGCAGGGCGCCCGACAAATTGAAGGACCAACCGATGACCTCCGCAGCAGACCGACTGGCAAATGTTCAGGCAGATATCCGAAATGCCGAAGCCGAGTTCGGCAGGGCGCAGGGGTCGGTGACGCTGATCGCGGTTTCCAAGACGTTCGAGGCGGACGAGATCCGTCCGGTGCTGGAAGCGGGTCAACGGGTGTTCGGCGAGAACCGGGTGCAGGAAGCCATGCACAAGTGGCCCGGTCTGCGGGAGGATTTTGAAGGCATCGAACTGCATCTGATCGGCCCGCTGCAATCCAACAAGGCAAAGGAAGCGATCGCGACCTTTGATGTCGTGCACACGGTTGACCGGCCGAAAATCGCCAGGGCGCTGAAAGCCGAAATGGAAAAGCAGGGCAGGGATCTGCCGTGTTTCATACAGGTAAATACCGGAGAAGAGCCGCAAAAGGCAGGAATCGCGCCAAAGGATGTCGACGCCTTCGTGAAAGAATGCCGGGAAGACGTCGGGCTCAATATCGTCGGACTGATGTGCATTCCGCCGGTCAATGAAGCGTCGGGCGAACACTTTGCGCTTCTGGAAAAGATCGCCGCCCGCAATGGCCTTGAGAAGCTGTCCATGGGCATGTCTTCCGACTATCCGGTGGCGGTCGGCTTCGGTGCCACGCATGTGCGTGTCGGGTCGGCCATCTTCGGTTCGCGCGACTATACCTGATCAGAGGGCGCCGCCGCACAGTGCCGGAGTTTGCTTCGCGCCGCTGGCGCGAAGCGCTTGTCATATTCAATGAACTTGTTTCGAATTTACAAATAAAATCAAACAGATACTCAATTTGATTTTTCCGGTTCAAGCCCCAGAACTGCCCAAAATAGTTAAAAATGACGGCAGTTTGGCCGACCTGTGGCTGATCGTAATACTCAAACACAACATTGCCGCGAAGGTTTCAAAGAGCTGCCCTTTGCCGGTCGCGATCGGCCCGCAGTGTCTGTCTCGTTCCGGTTCGGCGGGTCGCAGGGGCCTGGCGAACGGACGGAACAACAGGTGGTTCCCACAGCCGAACGGCACAGGGAAGCCTGACAAGACCCAAACCATTGGAGGTCATATCATGTCCAAACGTCTTACTGCTGCTCTTCTGATCGGTGCCTTTACCGCGTCTTCCGCAGCGCTTGCCCAGGGCATGTCGTTCGAGGCGGTGGACCTCGATCAGGACGGTTACGTCACCTACGAGGAAATCGCGGCAGCCGTCCCGACCCTTTCCGAAGATGCATTCAATGCGGCCGATGCGAACCAGGACAGCTTCCTGGATCCGGACGAGTTCGCAACCGTCCAGCCGTAATCCGGCTTCGGGCGATCAAACCCCCCGTCGGCTGCATCTGCAGCCAGATCGTCCGAACAAGACCACCGCCGGTAAGGTCACGCCGGCGGTGGTTTTTTGTGATCGAAAGTGAGTTGCAGCCTTTCCGGCCAGACTGGCTTTAGTCCAGCCAGAAGTCTGGCGTCAGCAGCAGGATGCCTGCGAGAATTTCCAGCCGTCCGAGGATCATCTGAACCGCCAGGAACCACTTGGCGAGATCAGGCAGGGACTGAAATGTGCCCGACGGACCGATGGTTTCACCAACGCCCGGACCGACATTCGCAAGAGCCGTGATGGAGGCGCTGAGCGCCGTCTCGAGATCGAGACCAAGCATCATGTAGACCAGCGAAAAGGCCGCGAAGGCCCCGGCATAAAGAACCGCGAAGATCAGCACACCTTCCAGGACGGGGTTTGAAACGGCCCGGCCCTGGTATCTTGGCTCGACCACGCGGTGAGGGCGGATCATCCGCCGGAACAGGCCCTGGATGTAACTGCCGAGGATCGCGATCCGGAACATCTTGAAGCCGCCGGATGTGGAGCCGCTGCAACCGCCGAAGAACGTCAGCACGAAGAAAATCGCGATGACCGGCGGGCCGAACTGCAGGTAGTCGTTGGCGGCGTAGCCGGTGGTGGTGATCACCGAAACCACGTTGAAGACGGCGAACGTGAACATCTGGAACGGCGTGTCATGTCCGATGAACCGCTCGAACAGGAACACGCTGATCGAGGCTGCGGCGACAATGGCAAGCAGCAGCATGATCTGGACGTCCTTCACCCAATGCCGTCGCTCGATGCTGCGGATCAGATAAAGGAACGGCACGGCGGAGCCAAGCATGAACACCGAGGCGACCCAGTAGACGGCCAGACCGTCGAATTGGCCGAAGGACTGGTCGGACGTCGAAAAGCCGCCGGTCGAGACGGTGGTCATGGAGTGGATGACCGCTTCGAAGAAGGTCATTCCGCACAGCAGGTAAAGTGTGGCACAGCTCAGTGAAAGACCTGCATAAAGCGCCAGCAGCCGGTAGACGAAGGGGCCGACATGGCCATAGGGCTTGCTGGTGTTTTCCGAAGATTCCAGGGCAAAGAGCTGGCTGCCGCCAACGCGCAGGCCCGGCAGAAGCCAGATCCCGATGGCCACCACGCCGATGCCGCCAACCCATTGCAGCAGGGCTCGCCACAGCAGGATGCCGGGTGGCAGGGTGTCGAGACCGGTCAGGATCGTCGAACCGGTGGTTGTCAGGCCGGAGGCGGTTTCGAAAAAGGCATCGGTAAAGCTGATGCCGAGGCCGCTGAAGTAGAACGGGACGGCGCCGGCGAAGGAAAAGGCGAACCAGGCGGCATTGACGAACAGGATAGCTTCGCGGAAGTGGCCCGGCGGCCGCTCTCCCTGAAAGGCCATGGTCATCAGCAGGCCGGCCGTCCCCAGGACGAGAGCCGACACCAGAAAGACCTGCCAGTCCGAGTTTCTGGCGAACACATCCGCGATCCCGGGGACGATCATCAAAACTGAAATCAGGATGAGCAATCGTCCGATTGGCAACGCAATGGCGCGATAATTCATAGACTGGACGTCCGCAACGGTCGGCTGTCAGGACAGCAGGCGTGTGTGTCAAAAGACTTTCGTTATCTGCCTGTGCACCGCAAAAAGCAAGGCCGACGGGTTTTGGGCCCACCGAAGACCTTGAAGGGCGGGTTGGTGGTTCGCCGTTGGCACCATCGTCAAATATGCTTCTAAAACACACCTGTACGCCAGATCATGTTGACCGGACCGGGAGGCTTTGCCAGAGTGATTTCATAAATTTGGGAGGAAAACATGAAACCACTTACCTGGGCGCTTGGCGCAGCAATGGCGCTTGGCCTGGCAGCCGGTTCGGCGCAGGCCGCAGACACCACCTTGCGCATTTCGCTGCAATTGCCTCTGACGAGCCATCTCGGCCAGAATCTCCAGCTTTTCAAGGAAGAAGTCGAGAAAAACTCCAACGGTGACATTGCTGTGGAGATCTACGATTCCGCACAGCTCTACAAGGACAACGAGGTTCCGGCGGCGGTCGGCAGCGGCTCCATTGAAATGGGCGTCGCATCCCTGACCCGGTATGTCGGCGACATTCCCGCCGTCGACGTCTTCTATCAGCCGTTCCTGTTCGATACGGAAGAAAAGGTCCGTAAGGCTGTTGCCAAAGGCTCTCCCGTTCGCGGACCGCTGGACGAAGCGATCGCGGAAACCGGCTCGACCGTTTTGTGGTGGCAGGCTTACGGCGGCTCCATCATGCTGTCCAATGGTGCTCCGCTGAAAACGCCGGACGATCTGAAGGGCAAGAAGGTTCGTGTCTTCGGCAAGACCCTCGGTGATTTCGTCACCGTGGCCGGTGGCGCACCGACGCTGATTTCCGGTTCGGAGCAGTATCTCGCCTACCAGCGCGGTACGGTGGATGCCGGCATGACCGGTGTTTCCGGCGTGAAGTCTCGCAAGCTCTGGGAAGTGATGGACACGATCACCGTCACCAACAATGCGGATATCGAGTTTATCGTGGTGGTGAACTCGGATTTCTGGAACAGCCTGCCGGACGAGCACAAGAAGATCATCGAGGCTGCCGCCCTTAAGGCGGAAGCCGATGTGCGGGACCGCATGTCCCAGATCGAAGCCGAAGCTTACGAGATTTCGAAGCAGAACGGCATGACGGTCTACACTCCGACGGAGGAAGAAATGGCCGCCTGGAAGAGCGTCAGCCAGCCGGTCTATGAAAACTTCGTCGAAAAAGCAGGCCCGCTGGGCAAGCAGGTTCTCGAAGCCGCTCAGAAATTCTGACGGTCTGTGGATCATGAATGACGGGAGCGGCCGGGAGCAACCGGCCGCTCCGGGGCACGGATACCGGACCTCAGGTATCCTGCGCCGCCCGGACCTCACTTGCCGTTCCAAGTCCCGGCCTTGCCGATTGCTCGATCGACAGATGGTTTCATGAAAGCCTTCTATTTTTTTCTCCAGGCCTTCGCCTGGGTCGCCGCGTTCCTGTTCGTCGCCGTGGGCTGCATGCTCACCTATGAAGTGCTGGCGCGGTATCTCTTCATTGCTCCCACCATCTGGGCGTCGGAGCTGTCCCAGTTGTGCCTGATCTGGGGCACCATGCTTGCCATGCCCTGGTTGTTGAAGACCGGACGGCACATTGCGGTCGACGCTTTGACGGACCAGTTGAGCCCGGTCTGGCGCCGGGTTTGTCATGTGCTTGCCATGGGTTTTGTCGCGGTGTTCAGCATCCTGGTCGCCTGGAAAGGCGGCGGGATATTCTACGATTCCTTCGAGCGGGGCCGCACGTCGGGCACCATGCTGGACCTTCCCATGTGGATTTCCGAACTCTCGGTTCCTTTCGGGTTCGCGCTTTTATTCGTGCAGGCTCTCATCGAACTGGGCAAGAAGCCCAAGTCGGGCGATCATGAAGCGGTGATTATGGAATGACCACAGTTTTCATTCTCGCTGCGTTGTTCTCCTTGTTGCTGATCCGGGTGCCGGTTGCCTTCGCGCTGGGCGGCCTCGGTCTGGCGATGCTCATTCTTGGCGGTTTCTCGCCCTTAATGGCGCCTCAGGCGATCCTGTCGACACTCGACGGGTTCATTCTTTTGGCAGTGCCGCTGTTTCTTCTGATGTCGAACATCCTGCTCAAGGGCGGGGTCGGACGGGATCTGTTTGCCGCCGTTCATGCCTGGGTCGGCCATTGGCCGGGCGGACTGGCCGTCGCGACCATTCTCTCTTGCGCCATCTTCGCCGCGATCTCCGGATCGTCGGTCGCAACGGCCGCGACCATCGGTACGGTTGCGATCCCGGAAATGATCCAGCGCGGCTATGAACGGAAATTCGTCTATGGCCTGCTGGCCGCCGGCGGCACCCTCGGCATTCTGATCCCGCCGTCGATCCCGATGATCGTCTACGGCTTCGTT
This sequence comes from Roseibium aggregatum IAM 12614, assembly GCF_000168975.1. Classification (GTDB taxonomy): domain Bacteria; phylum Pseudomonadota; class Alphaproteobacteria; order Rhizobiales; family Stappiaceae; genus Roseibium; species Roseibium aggregatum. Next base: position 155,820 of record NZ_AAUW01000013.1, on the reverse strand, counting down.
ACCGAACAATCGGTGATCGCGCTGTTTCTGGCGGGCGTCGGACCGGGTCTGCTGCTGGTGGTGTTCTTCATCGTTTTTTCCATGGTCTATGCCCGCTGGTTCGGCGGCTACACGCCGGAGCCGGCGTCAAGCTGGGATGAGCGACTGCGGGCAACCGTGCGGGCGTTTCCCTCGATCCTGCTGGCGCTGGTGGTCATCGGCGCGATCTACAGTGGTGCCGCAACACCAACGGAAGCCGCCGCCATCGGCTTTGCCGTGGCGCTTCTGATCACCGGGCCGATCTTGCGCACGCTCACCTGGCAGGGGCTGAAGGAAGCCGCGTTCGACGCCATGGTGACGACGGTTGCGATCGTGCTGATCATCGCCGGAGCCAAGGTATTCGGAAAGGCGATCACTCTCTATCGGATCCCGCAGGACATATCGGTCTTCATCGGCCAGACCATCGATACGCCTCTGGCGTTCATCATTGTGGTGTCGATCGTGCTGCTGATCATGGGGCTGGTGTTCGAGGCGCTGTCCATGGTGCTGATCATGACACCGGTGCTGTTGCCGGCGGCCATGGCGCTGGGGTTCGATCCGATCTGGTTCGGGGTCTATATGGTCGTGATGGTGGAATGTGCCCTGATCACACCACCGGTCGGGCTCAATCTTTATGTCATCCAGTCGGTAGCGCGATCGAAGCTGTCCGATGTCTCGCGTGGGGTGTTGCCGTTCCTGGTGATCATGTTGGTTTCGGTCGCGATCCTGTATGTCTGGACCGATCTCGCACTCTATCTTCCGTTCAAGTTCTGAGGTTTTTGTCATGCCGTCACCGGCAGATTTGCTCCGCGCGCTGCTGGAGCAGCCGAAACTCCACGTCATGCCCTGCTGCTACGATGCCTTGTCAGCCAAGCTGATCGAGCAGGCCGGGTTCGATCTCACCTTCATGTCGGGCTTTGCCGCCTCCGCATCGCGGATCGGCCAGCCGGATCTCGGGCTGATGTCCTATGGCGAGGTGCTTGATCAGGCACGCAATATTACCGATGCCATCGGTATTCCGCTGCTGGCGGATGGCGATACCGGCTATGGCAATGCCATGAACGTGCGCCGCACGGTGACCGGCATGGCCAAGGCCGGTGCCGCCGCTGTGATGATCGAGGATCAGGTCGCCCCGAAGCGCTGCGGCCACACACCGGGCAAGGCGGTTGTTTCCCGCGAAGAAGCCTTTGACCGGATCCGCGCGGCGCAGGACGCCAAGGAAGCGGGCGCCGATATCCTGATCCTCGCCCGTACAGATGCCCGTCACGAGCATGGTCTTGCCGAGGCAATCGCCCGGGCGGCCAGGTTCAAGGAACTCGGCGCCGATATCCTCTTTGTCGAAGCGCCCAAGACGGTGGCCGAAATGCAGGAGATCTGCCGGGAACTGCCGGGGCCGAAGATGGCCAACATCGTGGAAGGCGGCGAGACGCCGGACCTTTCCCACAAAGAGCTGCAGGACATCGGCTACGCCATTGCCGCCTATCCGCTGACCCTGATGGCCAGCGCCATGAAGGCGATGGTGGCAACGCTTGAGAAACTGAAGGCCGACCGGGACCGCACGCCGGATCTGATGGACTTCAAGGAACTGCGCGAGCGGATCGGTTTCAACGACTATTACGAGGTTTCAGCCAAATACGAGACGTCGAAGCGGGACTGACAGCACTAGCCTGTCCGGAGTGCCTTTCTCTGCCGAACAGCGAAACACTTGGCGTTGTGCCACTCGGCGTTGGATTTATTTCAAACAGGATGATAGACCCGGCGCGACTGAGAAGCTGTAACGGAAAACTTGAATGCAGGGCGAAAGACGCCGAAGACCTTCGCTGTCGCTCCCGATCCTGCGGACATCACGCGACCAGCACCGGGACGGCACACTGACGCTCGGCAACTTGCTGCTGGCGTTGGGCGAGACGTCGTTCGGCTGGGCGATCGTGCTGTTTTCCCTGTTGACGCTTCTGCCGTTGCCTCCCGGCTCCTCGCTGGTCACCGGTCTGCCGGTGCTCGTCACCACGTTCCAGATGGTGCTCGGCTTTCCTCATGTGAAACTGCCCAGGCCGCTTGCTCGCCTGTCTCTCAATCACAACAAGCTGCGGCGAACGATGGTGCGCCTGCGTCCTGTCACAATGCGGCTGGAGCGCGTGCTGGCCCACCGGTACGAAGGTCTGTTCGCGCGAAAACATGAGCGCTTGCTCGGGCTTGCGTTGTTTGTCATCGCGTTCACGTTGTTTCTGCCCGTGCCGCTCAGCGGCTGGTTTCCGGCGGTCGCGCTGTTCATTGCCGGCGTCGGCATCGTGGAACGCGACGGGCTGGTGGTCATTTTCGGTCTTCTTCTGGGTCTGGCCGCTGTGCTGCTGACCGCTGCCATCCTGACTTCGATTGCGATCAGCACCCAGGCGCTGATGGCGTGACATATATGTCCGGCACGCAATTGCGATCCAGCGGCACGGTCTCGCCGTTGCGCTATTTCCGCATTTCTCCTAAAGCTGGTGCAGCGCATCCACCTACAGGCGGCTGAATTGAAAATTCCGGATTTACCGTTCACCGTGACCGACTGGTCGAAAATCGAACCGACGGAACATCCCGGCGAGACTGGAACTGCGTTCTGGCGGACTGTGAATATCGGCGATATCCGCATCCGGCACGTGGAGTATTCTGAGGGCTATCTGGCGGATCACTGGTGCGACAGGGGGCATATTCTTCTGGTTCTGGAAGGTGAACTTGTCTCGGAGCTGAAGGATGGTTCGAAGACCACGCTGACCGCGGGGATGAGCTATCAGGTTTCCGACTTTGGCGATGCGGCGCACAGGTCGTCGACCACGACCGGCGCAAAGCTGTTCATCGTCGACTAGGCCGGGAAAGACCCGCGGTATCGAGAAGTGCGTTTCAGCCGCGGGGCGATTTTCGGCAGCTTCCTTGACTCTTGCCCGCGTTTCGGGCATAGACCCGCCAACTCCATATGAGTGATTGAAAATTCGATCCGCCGACCGGGACCCGCAAAGGTGTAAAGAGATCCCGGAGGTTACCATCCGACAGCGCGTTGCGCCCTCGGGTGTCAAACTGCTTTGCGCGGATTGATCCGGTTGGAAATGACCGGCGGTTGCCCATATGGTTCGGGAGACTTCCCGAAACCGAGACCATTCAAGGACTACTGATGTTTGAAAGCCTGTCCGATCGACTAAGCGGTATTTTCGACAAGCTCACCGGCCGCGGTGCGCTGTCGGAAAACGACGTCAACGAGGCGCTGCGCGAAATCCGCCGCGCGCTGATCGAGGCCGACGTCGCGCTGCCGATCGTACGTTCCTTCACCGACAAGGTGCGCAACCGCGCCGTCGGTGCCGAGGTGGTCAAGTCAGTGACGCCGGGCCAGATGGTCGTGAAGATCGTTCATGACCAGCTGGTCGAGATGCTCGGTGAAGAAGCCCATCCGATCGATCTGAACGCTCCCGCACCGGTGGCGATCATGATGGTCGGTCTGCAAGGTTCCGGTAAAACCACCACCACGGCCAAGATCGCCCGCCGCATGACCCAGCGCGACAAGCGCAAGGTGCTGATGGCGTCGCTCGACACCCGCCGTCCGGCGGCCCAGGAGCAGCTGAAGGTTCTGGGTGAGCAGAACGATATCGACACGCTTCCGATCGTCGCCGGCCAGGGCCCGGTCGAGATCGCCAAGCGGGCCATGTCCGCCGCCAAGCTCGGCGGTTATGACGTGGTCATGCTCGACACCGCCGGCCGTATTCATATTGACGAGCCGCTGATGGTGGAAATGGCAGAGGTCAAGGCCGCTGCCCAACCGCATGAAATCCTGCTGGTCGCTGATAGCCTGACAGGTCAGGACGCCGTCAACCTGGCGCAGAGCTTCGATGAGCGCGTCGGCATCACCGGTATTGCCCTGACCCGTATGGACGGTGATGGCCGCGGCGGTGCGGCGCTCTCCATGCAGGCGGTCACCGGCAAGCCGGTCAAGCTGATCGGTACCGGCGAAAAATCAGACGCTCTTGAAGACTTCCACCCGCGCCGGATTGCCGACCGCATCCTCGGCATGGGCGACATCGTCTCGCTGGTCGAAAAGGCCGCCGAAGCCATCGACGCGGAACAGGCCGCGAAAATGGCGAAGAAGATGCAGAAGGGTCATTTCGACCTGGAAGATCTCGCCGAGCAGCTTCGCCAGATGGAAAAACTGGGCGGCATGTCCGGCATGATGGGCATGTTGCCGGGTGTCGGCAAGATGAAGAAGCAGATCGAGGCAGCGAACATCGACGACAAGATGTTCAAGCGCCAGGTCGCCATCATCGAATCCATGACACCTGCCGAACGTCAGAAGCCCGAACTGCTCAAGGCCAGCCGCAAGAAGCGTATTGCTGCCGGCTCGGGCATGGATGTGGCCGACGTCAACAAGCTTCTGAAGATGCACCGCCAGATGGCGGACATGATGAAGAAGATGGGCAAGGGCAAAGGCATGCTGGGCAAGCTGATGGGCGGCCTCGGCGGCGGCAGAATGCCGGACGTCGACCCCAAGCAGCTTGAGGAAATGGCCAAGTCCGGCAAGTTGCCGGGCGGCATGGAGATGCCGAAAGGCCTGCCCGGCGGCATGGGTGGCGGTCTGCCGCCAGGCATGGGCATGCCGGGTCTTCCGGGCCTCGGCGGTCCGAAACTTCCCGGATTTCCGGGCATGGGCAAGGGCAAGAAACGATGAGCGAAGCAGAGACCAAGCTGGGTGAAAGCCCGGCCTTGCGCGAACTGAAGGCTCTTCGGGCGTCCATCGACAACATCGATGCAGCTCTTGTTCACATGCTCGCCGAACGGTTCAAGTGCACCCAGAAAGTGGGTGTCCTGAAAGCCACCAACGACCTGCCGCCGGCTGATCCGGCGCGGGAGAAAATTCAGATCGAGCGGCTGCGCCAGCTTGCCTGCGACGCCAATCTCGATCCTGACTTTGCCGAGAAATTCCTGAACTTCATCGTCAGGGAAGTGATCCGGCACCACGAAGCCATTGCCGCTGAAGCCGGCAACTGAACAAACTGGAGACATAAAAATGGCTACGAAAATTCGCCTGGCACGTGGCGGTTCCAAGAAGCGCCCGTATTACCGCATCGTTGTTGCTGACATCCGCTCCCCGCGCGATGGCCGTTTCATCGAGAAGGTCGGTTCCTACGACCCGATGCTGCCGAAGGATTCCGAAAACCGCGTGACCCTGAACGTCGAGCGCATCCAGCATTGGCTGGACAACGGCGCGAAGCCGACCGACCGCGTTCACCGTTTCCTGGACGCTGCCGGCCTGTTGAAGCGTGAGCCGCGCCACAACCCGAAAAAAGCCGAGCTGGGTGCAAAGGCGAAGGAACGCGTTGAAGCCAAGCGTCAGGCTGAAGAAGAAGCAGCCGCTGCTGCCGCTGAAGCTGCTGCAGCTCCGGCTGAAGAAGCTGCTGCAGAATAAGCAGATGTGTCAGGCCGCACCGGAATACAGTTGCCAGGGAGCCTTTTGAAATGACGTCCGAGGACGATCAGAAGGTTCTGATGGCCAAGATCGGTGCGGCGCACGGCATTCGCGGGGAAGTGCGGGTCAAGCCCTATGGCGATGACCCGCTTTCCTTTGCCGATTACGGCATTCTGACCACCCGGGACGGAAAACGCTCCTTCGAGGTGGAACGGGCGCGGGTGCAGAAGACGGTCGTGATCACCAAGTTCAAGGGGATCACGGACCGCAATCAGGCGGAAGAACTGAACGGTATCGATCTCTTCATCGACCGCGACCAGCTGCCCGAGCCTGAAGAAGACGAATTCTACTATTCCGACCTGACCGGCCTTGACGTGCTCGACCAGACTGGCGAGACGCTCGGGAAAATCATTGCGGTTCAGGATTTCGGTGCCGGCGATCTGCTGGAAGTCCGGCCAAAACGCGGCCGCAGCTTCTATATCCCGTTCACGAAAGACTTCGTGCCGGAGATCGATCTGGAAAACGGCCGTGTCTGCGTTTCGCTGCCGGAAGATTATTTCTCCGAAGGAACGCCCGAACCCTCGACGGATGCGCCGGACAGGTAACGCGTCGGCACGGGCTGCAGGCCCATCTGGCGCAGATTGAGTTCTTCACGCTCGTCGGCCAGAACGTCCTCCCGGACAGCCTGTCGAACCTCGGACCGCTTCAGGGCAATCAGCGCGACGATCAGCGCAACCCCGATCCCATTGGCAAATGCATCCTGCAGCGACATTTCGTGGTGGGGAATGAACCCCTGCACCACTTCGCCTGCGAGACCCATGCTGAAGGCAACGACAGCGGAAATGCGCAGCCGGCAGCAGAACAGCGCATGGATGGACAGGGTCAGAAGCGCGAAAAAGCCGATATGGATGACCTTGTCATACGGGTGGCCGACGCCGGTGTTGAACACAAGACCGGCCAGCACGCCGAAGGTCATCAGCGCGAACAGGGGCAGCACGCGGCTCAGGGAGATGTCGAGATAGTGGCGGTCGACATGAACCTGTATGAAACGGGGAAGCTTGAAACGCAGGACTGGAAACTTTGCCACGGCAGTAAACCCGATTGAAACGCTCTTGCCACATTATATGGTGAGCCTTAATCAGAGCTTTCTTTCCGGCGGCTAACCTGATGAATTCGACAGGTTTTGAGAAAACCGGTAAACGGGCCCTTAACCATGCGTGTTTGGGGCCGGCTCAAAGGCCAATCAGCGGAACTGACAGGCATAATGACGTTCAAGGCAACCATTCTGACGCTCTACCCGGACATGTTTCCTGGGCCTTTGGGCCACAGCCTGTCGGGGCGTGCGCTGGACAAGGGACTATGGCAGCTCGAAACCAGTCAGATCCGTGATTTCGCAACGGACAAACACCGCTCCGTTGACGACACGCCGGCCGGTGGCGGCGCCGGCATGGTGCTCAGGGCAGATGTTCTGGCCAGGGCCATTGATGCGGCCGCCCCTGCCGACGATCCGCGCCCGCGGCTTCTGATGAGCCCGCGCGGAGCGCCCTTCTCCCAGGACCGTGCGCATGAACTTGCCGAAGGCCCGGGTGCCGTCATCGTCTGCGGCCGGTTCGAAGGGGTAGACCAGCGGGTGATCGACGCGCGCGGTCTGGAGGAAGTCTCCGTTGGCGACTACATCCTCTCGGGCGGGGAAATCGGCGCGCTGACCATGCTGGACGCCGTTATCCGGCTGATCCCGGGCGTCATGGGCAATATGGACAGCGCGGAAACCGAAAGCTTCGAAGGCGGCCTGCTGGAGCATCCGCAATATACGAGGCCGGCCGAGTTCGAAGGTCTGACCATTCCCGAGGTTCTGACCTCGGGCAATCACCGGAAGATCCACGAATGGCGGATGGCCGAAGCCGAGCGCCTGACCCGCGAGCGGCGGCCGGATCTCTGGGACGCCTATATGGCGGACGAAGACGACGTGGATTGAAGAATCCGCATGACAGTCGGGCAAATTTCCTGTATACGCGCGCCGAAGCTGGGTGAAGTTGTGTCTTTTCCTTGGAAAGACCTGCGCTCTGAACCGGGGCCGGAAGGTTCCAGATAATCAGAAATCCTGGCTGACAAGCAACATGGCCCAAAGTCGGTGAACCCGTTTCCGGCCAAAACCGGAAAACGCTCTGACCGCTTTGTAATTCAAAAGGGAAATATGCCATGAACATCATCGAGCAGCTCAATGCTGAAGAAATGGCGAAAATCGAAGAACAGCGCAAGCTGCCGGAATTTTCTCCTGGTGATACCGTTCGCGTCAACGTGAAGGTCACCGAAGGTACTCGTACCCGTACCCAGGCTTACGAAGGTGTCTGCATCGCCCGTTCCGGCGGCGGCATCAACGAGAGCTTCACGGTTCGCAAGATTTCTTACGGTGAAGGCGTCGAGCGTGTCTTCCCGATCTACTCCCCGATGCTGGAAGGCGTTGAAGTGGTTCGCCGCGGTAAGGTCCGTCGCGCGAAGCTCTACTACCTGCGCGACCGTCGCGGCAAGTCTGCCCGTATCGTCGAAAACACCAATGCTCGTTCCAAGCGCCTCAACGAAGAAGTGCGTGCGGAACTCTCGGCTGCCAAGGTTGCCGCTGCAGAAGCCAAGGCTGCTGCCAAGGAAGCTGCAGAGAACGCAGCCGAATAAGCCGGCCCGGCAAGACGTTTTGAAAAGGCGGTCCTTCGGGCCGCCTTTTTTGTTTTGGCGCCTTATCCTGGCGCTGCCGACGGTAAATCGAGGGCTTTGCGACCCTTGCACCCGGCGCCGGTCAATCTGAGTTGAATTCAGCTCAACTCGGAGCTCTTGACCTTCAAGCGGCGCTGCGTCATTCACTAGCTACGATAAACGAGGATAGACCCTCGCGGCTGGACGCGCCGCAAAGGGCATCACCGGGCACTTCGCAAACTTTTGACTGTTTGACCGTTTGCTCGGATGGACCGAGGAGAGACCCATGGCCAAGGCACGGACGCTTTACGACAAGATCTGGGACGACCACGTGGTCGACATGCAGCCGGACGGAACCGGCCTGCTCTACATCGACCGTCACCTGGTGCATGAAGTCACCAGCCCGCAGGCTTTCGAAGGCCTGCGCATGGCCGGCCGCAAGGTGCGGCAGCCGCAGAAGACGCTTGCTGTTGTCGACCATAACGTTCCGACCACCGACCGCCGCCACGGCATCGACGATCCGGAATCGGCTCTGCAGGTCGATACGCTGGCCAAGAACGCTGCCGAATTCGGCATCGAATACTATTCCGAACTCGACATGCGCCAGGGTGTCGTTCACATCGTCGGTCCGGAGCAAGGCTTCACCCTGCCCGGCATGACCATTGTGTGCGGCGACAGCCACACCTCCACCCACGGCGCTTTCGGCTCCCTGGCCCATGGCATCGGCACGTCCGAAGTGGAACACGTTCTGGCCACCCAGACGCTGATCCAGAAAAAAGCCAAGAACATGCTGGTGAAGGTCGAGGGCAAGATCCCGGCCGGCGTCACCGCGAAGGACATCGTTCTGGCCATCATCGGCAAGATCGGCACTGCCGGCGGAACCGGCTACGTGATCGAATATGCCGGCGAAGCCATCCGCGCGCTGTCGATGGAAGGCCGGATGACGGTCTGCAACATGTCCATCGAGGCCGGCGCACGCGCAGGCCTGATCGCACCGGACGAAACCACCTTCAAGTACATCGAAGGCCGCCCGAAGGCGCCCAAGGGCGAAGCCTGGGATATGGCTCTTGACTACTGGAAGACCCTGCACACCGACGCAGATGCCTATTTCGACAAGGTGATCGAGCTGGATGCAGCCAACCTGCCGCCGATCGTTTCCTGGGGCTCGTCTCCGGAAGACGTCATTTCGGTGGAAGGCGTCGTGCCGGATCCGGCGGAAATCGAAGATGAAAACCGCCGCGAATCCAAGAAGCGCGCCCTTGAGTATATGGGCCTGCAGCCGGGAACGAAGATCACGGACATCAAGATCGACCGTGCCTTCATCGGGTCCTGCACCAACGGCCGCATTGAAGACCTGCGCGCCGCGGCAGCCGTCATCGGCAATCACAAGGTGGCATCGGGCGTCAGCGCCATGGTCGTTCCGGGCTCCGGCCTGGTGAAGGAACAGGCCGAGGAAGAAGGCCTGGACGTCATCTTCAAGGAAGCCGGATTTGAATGGCGTGAGCCGGGCTGCTCCATGTGCCTTGCCATGAACGCCGACAAGCTGAAGCCGGGCGAGCGCTGCGCATCGACATCCAACCGCAACTTCGAAGGCCGTCAGGGCCATAAGGGCCGGACCCATCTGGTTTCGCCGGCCATGGCGGCTGCGGCGGCCATTGCCGGCCATTTCGTCGATATCCGCGAGTGGACGACGAATTGATTCGACCGCATTTCGGGTCAAGAGAAAGGGCGCCAAAAGGCGCCCTTTTTGCTTCTTCGCGCAGAACAGTCACAATGACGCAGGTGATTTTGCTTTTGGGTAAATAATTCATGGAGTTAAGAAAAATCCTTTGCCGGGTCTCATCTCATGGCAACTGCACCCAGAAATGATTTTCCCGGGCTTCACAAGACTGTCACCTCGGCACTACAATACTCCCGTCACAAAAGGACATGTTCCGCTGTCCGTTTGACCGGATCACGGACATTCCGACAGGTCAACGCGCTGTCAGTTGGCACCTGATTGCTTGAAGTTGATCCAACGTAAGTCGTTAGAGCAACGCATCCCTGTCTGGTTGCGGCGTGCTCTTGGAATGAGGAGCGGAAGGTGACGATAGCGGTTTCGTCGGGCGCCCATCCGGCGTTGGTGCTCAATGCGGATTACCGGCCCTTGAGCTATTACCCCCTGTCTCTGTGGAGTTGGCAGGATACCATCAAGGCTGTGTTTCTGGACCGGGTCAACATCGTTGCCGAATACGATGCGGCGGTTCGAAGTCCGAGCTTCGAGTTCCGATTACCCAGTGTGGTCTCGCTCAAGACCTTCGTGAAACCCAGTCGATACCCCGCCTTTACCCGATTTAACGTCTTTCTCCGCGACAAATTCCAGTGCCAATACTGCGGCTCCAAGGATGAGCTGACCTTCGACCACCTTGTGCCCCGCTCCAAAGGTGGTCTGACCACCTGGGACAATGTCATCACCGCCTGCTCTCCCTGCAACCTGCGCAAATCCAACAAGTCCTGCCAACAGCTGAACATGTGGCCGATGCACATGCCGTTTCAGCCGACCATCCAGGACTTGCACAACAATGGTCGCGGATTTCCGCCGAACTATCTGCACGATAGCTGGCTGGACTTCCTTTACTGGGATACCGAACTGGAACCGTAGGGCATGGCTTTGAAAATGCGTGTTCATGCGCATTGAGGGTCTGGGACCGGGTGATGATCCAACCAGACGTCTTCGAAGGCTTCTCTGCTGGTTGAAACGTGTTTCCAGGCCAAATAATACGCTTGTCAGCGCAAGCCACGGGAAACCGGCTTCAGGCGGTTTCGCTCCCTGATTTCATGCAAGCCTTGCGGGTGTCACCTGAAACATAGGGGCCGTTTTGCCTGTCCCGATTTGGATCACCAGACCCCGGAGGTGCCACGGCTCGGGTCAAATTTCTTTCCATTTGGTTTACCAAACGGAAGATACCCCTCGTTTTCTACATTCCGTTTAAGGAATTAGGTACTTTTCTAGATTAACTGTCTCACAAAATCACGAGGCAGCAATGCAGTATTTCAGGCGTCTCATTGGCCGGCCCTTGCTCAAAGGTTTTACCGGCGATCGCAAAGCATCGATTTTGCCAGTTTTCGGTCTCATGGTCGTCCTGATCGTGGTGATCGCCGGGATCACGATTGACGTGTCCCGTACGGTGAACGCACGCGAGAAACTGTCCTTTGCCATTGATGCGGCAGCCCTTTCTGTTGCCGCAGATCTGTCGACCAGCGTCATGAGCGACGAGCAGATCAAGGCGGCCCTGGCGGATTCCTTCAAGGCCAACCTCGCAGATGTCGAATTCCTGGACGAGGCAATCAAGAACCTCAGCTTTGTCGTCGATGCGGAAAACGGCACAATCAAGGTGTCGTCCTTCGCGACGCTCGACAACTACTTCATCGACATGGGCGGATATGGCATGCAGGCCCTCGGGCCGGAAACGTTCAACTTCGGAACGAGCTCCCAGGTGACCTATTCGCGGTTCGACGTTGAACTGGCCCTCGTCGTCGACGTCACCGGCTCCATGCGCAACGACATGGACACGCTGCGCGACGCGTCCAAGGGCCTTGTGAACATCCTTATTCCGGAGACCACGGAAGAAGCGGACAGCAAGGTGCGCATTTCGCTCGTCCCCTACAGCCAGGGCGTCAATCTTGGAACTTACGCCGCCAAGGTGAAGGGCGGCGTCTATGGCTATGCGGACAGCAGCGTCTGTGTGACCGAGCGTCAGGACTATGACGACGGCGAGGATATCTACAAAGTCCGATACACGGACATGCCCTACAATTATTACGTCAAGACCGACCCGCCGCCGAAGGATGTCTTTTATGGTGGTGGCAGCAACAGATGCTCCGGTACGTCGAAGATGATCCCGCTGACGGCAGACCGGGACACGTTGCTCGATGCGATTGCGGATCTGGATGACAATGGCGGCACGGCAGGCCAGACCGGAGTGGTCTGGGGCTGGAACAGCATCTCCCCGAACTATTCCGACGTGTGGCCTTTGGCGAGCAAGCCGGAACCTTACGATAATGATGATGTGCTCAAGTTTGCGATCATCATGACTGATGGCGACAACAACCGTTTCTACGAGTTTGTGAAGGAACGGGAAGAATGCGACTGGGTTTATTCCAGACGGTACGGCTGGCAGTGGACATGTGAGATGGTCTCCGTCAATCAATGGCAGGAACGCAGCGAAAGCGAGAGCTACAACAACAATTCCTCAAAAGCTCAGCGTGCGCTTTGCCAGGCCATGAAAGACGAGGGAATTTCCATTTTCGGCGTCTACTTTGGCACCAACGATAGCTCGGCCGGTTCGAAAAACATGCAGTCCTGCGCCAGCACAGGCAACTACTACAAGGCGACGAGTTCGGATGAGTTGATCAACGCGTTTGCCAATATCGCCAAGAAGATCCAGCAGATCTACGTTTCCAGATAACCGGATCCTTCCGGGATCTGATCAGCTAAACCGAAAAAGGCTCGCCAGTTGGCGAGCCTTTTGCGTTTCCTGTTTCAGGCCTTGCCGGTCAGCTGCGGTTCTGGCGGTTGTCGATCAGGTCGTCGACAACGGTCGGATCGGCCAGCGTCGACGTATCGCCGAGGCTGTCGAAGCTGTCTTCGGCAATCTTGCGCAGGATACGGCGCATGATCTTGCCCGAACGGGTCTTGGGCAGGCCGGGCGCGAACTGGATCAGGTCCGGCGAGGCGATGGGCCCGATTTCCGAGCGCACGTGCTTGACCAGTTCCTTCTTCAACTCGTCGGTCGGCTCCTCGCCTTCCATCAGCGTGACATAGGCATAGATGCCCTGCCCCTTGATGTCGTGCGGATAGCCAACCACAGCCGCTTCGGAAACCTTCGGGTGCGCCACCAGCGCGCTCTCGACTTCCGCCGTGCCCATGCGGTGGCCGGAGACGTTGATCACGTCATCGACGCGCCCGGTGATCCAGTAGTAGCCGTCTTCGTCGCGGCGGCAGCCGTCACCGGTGAAATAAAGGCCCTTGTAGGTGGCGAAATAGGTCTGGACGAAGCGCTCGTGGTCGCCATAGACCGTGCGCATCTGGCCAGGCCAGCTATCCTTGATGACCAGATTGCCTTCCGTCGCCCCTTCCAGGAACTTGCCTTCCGCGTCGACGATTGCCGGTTGAATGCCGAAGAAAGGCCGGGTGGCCGAGCCCGGTTTCAGGTCGGTTGCGCCCGGAAGCGGCGTGATCAGAATGCCGCCGGTTTCCGTCTGCCACCAGGTGTCGACGATCGGGCAGCGCTTGTCGCCGACCACGTTGTAGTACCAGGTCCAGGCTTCCGGATTGATCGGCTCGCCGACGGAGCCCAGAAGACGCAGCGACTTGCGCGAGGTCTTGGTGACATGCTCGTCGCCGGCGCCCATCAGGGCACGGATCGCGGTCGGCGCGGTGTAGAAGATGTTGACGTTGTGCTTGTCGCACACTTCCCAGAAGCGACCTGGTCCCGGGTAGGTCGGCACACCTTCGAACATCAAAGTGGTGGCGCCATTGGCGAGCGGGCCATAGACGATGTAGCTGTGGCCGGTGACCCAGCCCACATCCGCCGTGCACCAATAGACATCGCCTTCATGGTAGTCGAAGACATATTCGTGGGTCATGGAGGCATAGACCAGATAGCCGCCGGTGGTGTGCATCACCCCTTTCGGCTTGCCGGTCGACCCGGAGGTGTAAAGGATGAACAGCGGATCTTCCGCATTCATTTCCACCGGTGCGCAGTGATCGGACACCCGGTCTGCTTCGTCGTGATACCAGACGTCGCGGCCGGCCTGCATGGGAACGTCACCGCCCGTGCGCTTGACCACGATGACGCTTTTCACCGGTGCTTTCTCGGCCGCCTTGTCGACATTGGCCTTCAGCGGCACCTTGCGGCCGCCGCGCAGGCCTTCATCGGCAGTGATCACGCATTCAGAAGCGCAATCCTCGATCCGCTGAGCCAGGCTGTCCGGTGAGAAGCCGCCGAAGACGATGGAATGCACCGCGCCAATGCGGGCGCAGGCCAGCATCGCGTAGGCAGCTTCCGGGATCATAGGCAGATAAATGGTGACGCGGTCACCCTTTTTGACGCCCTGGCCGTGCAGCACGTTGGCGAACTTGTTCACCTCGTGGTGCAGTTCCTTGTACGTGATGACCTTGTGCTCGTTCGGATCGTCGCCTTCCCAGATGATCGCAGGCTGATCGCCACGTTTTTCGAGATGGCGGTCGACACAGTTGGCCGAGACGTTGAGCGTTCCGTCCTCGAACCATTTGATCGATACATTGTGATAGTCGTAGGAGGTGTTCTTCACCTTGGTGAATGGCTTGATCCAGTCGACCCGTTTGCCGTGCTCGCCCCAGAAGCCCTGGGGGTCCTCCACAGAGCGCTTATACATTTCCAGATATTTGGCATTGTCGACATGCGCCCGCGCGGCAACTTCCGCGGGAACGGGAAATACGGACTCAGTCATGTGTAACCTCCCAGAAACCACAATTGGACCGACGGTAAGTGAAATCTCCCTTCCGCGGCCTTGCTTTGCTGGGGCCATTATGCGTACGGCCCCGCCAAGCGTCCAGAACCTAGACTTGGTACTTTAGTCGGCGAGTCTTTGGTCTATGGCAAGGCCTAAGACCTTCAAACTCGTACGGATTTACGCGTATTTCGAAGGGGATGGCGGTCAACTCAACCATCCAATCACGATGCCCTGGACAAGGAGCACCCCGAGCCAGTGTCCGCCATCGATCAGCGTGAGATTCCAGGACAGCCCCTGGAAGCGGTGATTGACGATCTGCGTGGTCATGACGATGCCGACCCAGATCATCAGCGCCGAGATGATCCCGTTCCTGATGTCGGCTCCGCCGCTGTGGTAGATGACGCCCGCAAAGACGAAGGCCATGATGATCTGGCAGAAAAAGGCCGTTGCGAAGACAACCGGCTTCGGCCGCGTCTGTTCTCTGGTCAGGCCGGCGGCGTTCATCCAGGCTTTGCCCAGGATGCCGTACCAGAGCGCGCCAAACAGGAATGACACAATGGCGGCCGCAGCAACCGCAATCAGGTTGATACCGTCGAACATCATTGCAGGTCTCCCAACGTCATTTTTCTCTTGGCAAATCTGTCCAGTTGCGACTTTTATCACACTTCGAGATGGCAAGAGTTGCTAAATTCGGCCGGTCTCGCCTATCTCCTTTCCGGATAAGGCTTTTTCTAAAAATCATTACAGGAGCCCAAGGTTTCATGCCGACTTCAATGCAACCTGTGTTTCGATTGCTGGGAGCCGCTCTCATTGGCGGCGCAATGATCATGACGCCCGCAAGGGCGCAGACCGATACGTCCCCGGATCTTCTGTTCGTCCTGGATTCGTCCAATTCCATGTGGGGCCAAATTGATGGTACCGCCAAGGCGGAAATTGCCCGATCCGCGTTCGAAGGCTTTGTTGCCGGACTTCCCGATGGCACAAGGGCCGGAGTGATGGCCTATGGGCACCGCCGCAAGGCCGACTGCGGCGATGTCGAGACGTTGGTTCCGGTGAGCGACCTGGACCGCGCCAAACTGGTCGAAAGCGTCAAGGCGCTTACGCCGCGCGGAAAGACGCCGATTACCGAAACCCTGCGCCAGGCCGCGGAGCTTCTGGCGCAGAACGATCGTCCCGGCCGGTTGATCCTGATTTCCGACGGTATCGAAACCTGTGGCGGTGACCCTTGCGCCCTCGCCGAGGCACTTGCCAGCTCCGGCGTCGATTTCAAGGCTCATGTCATCGGCTTCGATATCGCTTCCAAGGCAGACCAGGCCAAGATCGCCTGTATCGCGCATCTGACCGGCGGCACCTACTGGAACGCCAGGGATGCCGACGGTCTGAATGAAGCGCTCAAGGAAAGTGTTGCCGCGGTGGAGGAAAAGGCACCGCTGCCCGTCACCGTGCTGAAGGCAGCCGACAAGGAAAGCGGCCAGCCCATAGAGGGCCCGGTGCAGTGGACGGTGGCGCGCGTGGATGACGAGACCGTGGTGGCCTCCGGCATCACAGGTGGCAGCGTCGAGGTCGAACTGGAACCGGGTTCCTACGTGGTCAGTGCCGAACTTGGCGAGAAGGCAGGCGGAGCGTCGCTCGAAGTGTCCGACAAGGGTGGTCAGCAAACCGTTCTTCTGGATGGCAATCTTCCCGAGGCAAGCGTCACGCCCGCCTCCCTTGAGGCGCCCGCCACCACGCTGCTGGAGGTTGCTTTCGAAGGCCCTGGTCTTGACGGCGACTTCCTGTGTGTGGTCACGCCGGACGGAAACCGGCTGGAACGGGATCTTTGGGCTTATGTGAGGGACGGCAACCCCGCCAAACTGGCAATGCCAACCCAGCCGGGCGACTATGAGGTCGTCTATGTCTGGACGGAAGGTGGCGAGCGGGTTCTGGCCAGGGCCCCGGTCAAGGTAACCGAAGTCCAGGCGACTCTCACCTACGCACCTGAAGTCGCCGCCGGACAGCCGGTCGAGATTGCCTTTGTAGGCCCCAACGGGCCGGAAGACTGGATCGGCATCGTTCCGAAGGACGGCACTATCGATGATTATCAGGGCCGCTGGAAAGGCACTGTCGATGGGTCTCCGGTCACGATTCAGGCCCCAAGCGAAGCCGGCAGTTATGAGGTTATCTATGTCACCGGCATCGACCAGACCGTCCTGACACGCCAACCGCTTACCGTGGGTGAAAGTGCTGCCGCTTTGCAGGCTGACAGCACTGTGGAAGCGAGCGGTAGACTGAACGTGACCTGGAGCGGCCCAAAGGCACCGGACGACTGGATCGGCATTGCGCCGGTCGGCTCGGATGTTTCGGCCTATGTCACCTACGAACGTCCGGATGGCGACAGCGTGTCGATCATCGCGCCACTGGCCCGGGGCGATTATGAACTGCGCTACATTCTTTCAACGCCCGACGGGTCGAAGATCCTCGCCAGCCAACCGCTGAAGATCACGGATCCGCAGGTGACGCTGGAAGGCCCGTCCGAAGTTCCGGCCGCCACCTATGTCAGCGTGAAGGCGAGCGGTCCGGCCAACAGCAGCAACTTCATCGGTTTTGCCGAGCCGTCCCAGGATGCGTGGAGCACGGCGCCGGGGGCCTGGGAGATTGCGGACAACATCTCCAACGGTGTTGTGGAGGTGCGGACACCGGAAGAACCGGGCACTTACGAGCTGCGCTTCGTGCTGTCCGCAGGTGACGCGGAAATCGTTGCACGGCAGACAGTGACGGTGAAATAGCGCCGCCAGTCCTCGTTGAAGATCGAAGCCCGCCGCTGAAAAGCTGCGGGCTTCGGCATGTTCGGAGCTACTGTTTCAGCCAGACGGAAAGCTGCCCGCAAGGCTCGAAACCGTGCTGCCGATAGACCGGCAGCACGCTTGCGTCGTTTTCGTAAGTGCACAGCGGTCGGTTCGGGAAAGGTTCCAGAAGATCGTGCAGGGCGCTGTAGAGCCAGGTCTTGCGGCAGAAGACGTTGGAAATACCCAGCACATCCTTGCCGTCCAGTTTTGGGCCCGTGTTGAAGACCGCACCCGCCTTCACCGTGCCATCCTTCACGATAGCAGCGAAATCGATGGCTTTGCGTTCCAGCAGCCTGGGTGGGAAAACGGCATGAAGGCTTTCGTTGCTGTTCCAGCCGACCAGCCATTTCCGCAAGCTTTCCGACGTCGCCACCTTGTGCCAATCGGAACTGACCGGTGCGCGTTTGGAGCTGACCGGTGGACGAAACAGCCAGGTGCCGGAAAAGAGTTTCTGAAAGCCGCTGGGCCCTAGGTCCAGACTGTCGAAACTGTCCTTCACCCCAGCTCCCTCCGGCAAGTCGGTCAGCGCGGCAAAAAAATCCGCTCCCGGCTTCGGCGACAGCGTTACGATGTTCGGATAGAGCGGCAGGGTCTTGTCCCGCGCGCACCAGAACCCTGCATGAAAAGCGGTTTTCGCGCCTGCGGATTTCAGGATCGCGTCGCACCAGAGCGCGTTGTTATGTGCGCAGGCTTCCTGTCTGCCAGCGATCATGCGGCCATCAACATCCAAGATTCAAGTGTTCAGCCCACCCTTTCGGACAATGAAGTCTACCACGGATTCAACACCCTCACCCGCCTTTGTATTGGCGAAGACAAAGGGACGGTCCTTGCGCATTTTCTTCGCGTCCCGGTCCATGACCTCCAGATTGACGCCGACATAGGGCGCAAGGTCGGTCTTGTTGATGATCAGGAGATCGGAGCGCGTGATGCCCGGCCCACCCTTGCGTGGAATTTCCTCGCCGGCGGCGACATCGATCACATAGATCGTCAGATCGGCAAGCTCCGGCGAAAAGGTTGCGGCCAGATTGTCACCACCGGATTCGATCAGGATCAGATCGAGATCCGGGATGCTTTTCGTCAGGTCGGCCACGGCCGCCAGATTGATGGAGGCATCTTCGCGGATCGCCGTGTGCGGGCAGCCGCCGGTCTCGACACCGCGAATGCGGTCGCTGGTCAACGCCTGCGAGCGCATCAGGGCCTCGGCATCCTCGCTGGTGTAGATGTCGTTGGTGATGACGGCGAGCGAGTAGCTGTCGCGCATCGCCTTGCACAGCTTGTCGGTCAGCGTGGTCTTGCCGGAACCGACGGGACCGCCGATGCCGACGCGCAAGGGACCGTTTTGAGAAGTCATGAACGGAACAACCTCGAATACTGGGTTTCATGTGCCATGGAGGCGATATCTGCAAGGAAGGTGGAGGTGCCAAGGTCGTCAAGACCTGCCGCCTCGGCGGCCTCCGCGATTTCGAAGATCACCGGTTCCAGACCGGCCAGCACATTCTGGCCGTCGCTCTGGCCAAGGGGGACGACTCTTACGGCAACGGAAATCAGGTTGGCGGCAAAAGCATGCAGAAAACAATGGAGCGCGGCATCCACCGGCAACCCGTGGGCCGCAGCCGCAAGGCCCAGAACCACCGGATAGGGCCAGGATTGGTTTTCGTCCGCCGCGGCTTCGTGGAACAAGCGTGCGGCCTGCGTGGCCGCTGACGGCATCCAGCTGTTGCAGATGGCCCTGTAAAAGGCGCTGCCCTGGGCACTTGATTCCAGATGCCGTTCCTTGGAGGGCTGCAGGGCCAACCCCAGATCCCGAAGCTCTGCGACGGTGTCTCCGTCTCCTGCAAGGGCGGCCCGGTGGGTCTCCTTCAGCAGGATGGCGTCGCTTCTTCCAGCGCCAAAGCGGAGGATTTCGCGCAGCCAGATGTCAAGGTCCCGCGCGTTTGCCACCCCGCCCTGCTCGATCACCTGTTCCAGTCCGTGGCTGTAGGTAAAGGCACCGATGGGAAAGGCCGGCGAGAGAAACGCCTGCAGCCGGTAAAGCGCTTGCGGCGACAGGGGGAGCCGCGGTGCTGAGGGCTCAGTCATGGGAATGTCCGGACCCGTGGCCGTGATCGTGGCTATGGTCATGGCTGTGCCCGTGCGGATGGTCGTGCGAATGCCCGTGTCCATGATCATGCCCGTGGGTGCGGCCATGGCCGTAGGCGCCACCTTCCGGATCGAAGGGGGCCAACAGCTCGGTCAGTCTGCCTCCGAGCTTTTCGACCATGTCTTCGATCACGTGGTCGCGCCGGATCCGCAGGGTGTTGCCCATGAGCTGCGTCGGCAGGTGCCGGTTGCCCAGATGCCAGGCGATCTTCACCAGATGGGCCGAGTCGTCGGCATGAATTTCGACCAGCTCTTCCGGCTCGGCAAGAACTTCAACGATCCGGCCGTCTTCCAGCTCCAGACCGTCGCCATGACGCAGGTGAATGGCCACAGGTTCGTCCAGCAGAAAGGCCAAGCCGGCAGCGCCGGTGAGAACAGCCCTGCGCCGGTACCGGTCTTCCCGGTCAAGCGTCACCCGGTCGGCGGCATCGCCGGTCCATGTGCTGGCGTTGTGGATCTTCGCGACGCGGATCATGCGGCCTCCGCAACCTTTGCCATCATGGCCTGGAAAGCTGGGCGCTCCCTGAGGCGTTTGAAATAGTCGTAGACCGGCCCTTCCTTGGGCAGGTCGAACTTGGCGGCCATTGCCCAACCGGAGCAGTGCCCGACGATGATGTCGGCAATGGTGAAGGTCTCGCCCATGGCATATGGGCCATCGCCGATCAGTGCTTCCAGCGTTTTCAGGCCCTGTTCGAATTCGAGCCGACAAACATCCTTGACCGCGGGAACACGGACGTCTTCCGGATGGATGAAGGTGTTCTTTGCAGCGGTCCAGAGCGCGCCTTCCAGCACATCGACGCCGAACTGGGTGATGCTGTCCTGGCGGGCGCGATCCGGAGTGCCGGCCGGAAAGGTAAATCGGCCGTGCTTGTCGGCAAGATAGGTACAGATCGCGACGGAATCGGTGATGACGGCGTCACCGTCGATCAGCACCGGCACCTTGCCGCTCGGATTGAGCGCCTTGACGGTCTCCGACTGCGGCAGGGCCGGGTCGATCTCGTAGTTCTCATCCAGTTCCTCGAGCAGCCACATCACCCGCATGGCGCGGGTGCGCGGAAAACCGACGATCTTGTACATGTCTTTCCTCTCCCGAACGCGTTGATGCAGAGCTTAGAACAGGAAGTAGCGCTGGGCCATCGGCAGCACTTCGGCAGGTTCGCAGGTCAGCAGTTCGCCATCGGCGCGGACCTCGTAGGTCTCCGGATGTACTTCGATCTCGGGCATCATGTTGTTGTGAATCATCGACTTTTTCGAGATCCCGCCGCGAGTGTTCTTTACCGGAAGCACCAGGCTGTCGAGGCCTGCCTTGTGCTTGACACCGGTGTCGTAAGCCGCCTGGGACACGAAGGTGACGCGGCTGTGCGTGAGCATCTTGCCGTAGGAGGCGAACATCGGCCGGTAATGCACCGGCTGCGGCGTGGGGATGGAGCCGTTCGGATCGCCCATCGGGGCGGTCGCGATGGAGCCGAGCTTGAGCACCAGCGAGGGTTTGATGCCGAAGAATTGCGGGTCCCACAGAACCAGATCCGCCAGCTTGCCGACTTCGACCGAGCCGATGTACTCGTCCAGGCCGTGGGCGATGGCCGGGTTGATGGTGGTCTTGGCGATGTAGCGCTTGACCCGGAAGTTGTCGTTTTCGCCGGTTTCATCGGCAAGGCGGCCGCGCTGCACCTTCATCTTGTGTGCGGTCTGCATCGTGCGGATGATGATTTCGCCAACGCGGCCCATGGCCTGGCTGTCGGAGGAAATGATCGAGAAGGCGCCCATGTCGTGGAGAATGTCTTCCGCCGCAATGGTTTCCTTGCGAATGCGGCTTTCGGCGAAAGCAACGTCCTCCGGAATGTCCTTGTGCAGATGGTGGCAGACCATGAGCATGTCGAGATGCTCTTCCAGCGTGTTGATCGTGTAGGGCCGCGTCGGATTGGTGGAGGACGGAATGACGTTGGGTTCCCCTACCACCTTGATGATGTCCGGCGCATGGCCGCCACCGGCCCCTTCCGTATGGAAGGCATGGATGGTGCGGTTCTTGAACGCGGCAGTGGTGTTCTCGACAAAGCCGGATTCGTTCAGGGTGTCGGTGTGGATCATCACCTGAACATCGTACTCATCGGCAACCGACAGGCAGTTGTCGATGGTCGCCGGGGTAGACCCCCAGTCTTCATGGATCTTCAGAGCGCCCGCGCCCGCCATCACCTGCTCCTCCAGAGCGGCAGGCAGAGACGCATTGCCCTTGCCGGCGAAGAGAAGGTTCATCGGAAAGCTTTCGGCCGCCTGAAGCATCCGCGTGATGTGCCAGGGGCCGGGTGTGCAGGTTGTCGCGTTGGTGCCGGTGGCCGGGCCGGTGCCGCCACCGATCATGGTGGTCACGCCGGAGCACAGGGCTTCGTCGACCTGCTGCGGGCAGATGAAATGGATATGGGCGTCGATGGACCCCGCGGTGAGGATCTTGCCCTCCCCGGCAATCGCCTCGGTACCGGGCCCGACGATGATGTCGACACCGTTCTGCACATCCGGGTTGCCGGCCTTGCCGATGCCGACGATCCGGCCGTCCTTCAGGCCGACATCCGCCTTGACGATACCCCAGTGATCGATGATCAGCACATTGGTGATGACCGTGTCGACCGCACCGGCGGAACGCGGCGCCTGTGACTGGCCCATGCCATCGCGAATGACCTTGCCGCCACCGAATTTCACCTCGTCGCCGTAGGTGGTGAAATCCTTTTCCACTTCTACGATGAGATCGGTATCCGCAAGGCGCAGCCTGTCGCCGGTTGTCGGTCCGAACATGTCCGCATAAGCGGCGCGGGGCATCTTGTAGGCCATATCTAGTCTCCAATCGGCGATCAGAAATCGGTGTGTTTAATTCGCGTAGTCCTCAACCGTCGCATCCAGGTCTTCGGTGCGTTTCATGGTGAGGACGATCAGGCAGTTCCGGTAAAGTTCGTTGCCGCGCGTGCCGCCCCTGAAAGGGAAGCTGTAGGCGGTGCAATCCTTGTCGGCATAAGTCTTCCAGGCAGTCTGGGCCTCATCGAGGCTGGCCGGTGCGCCCTTCAGGTGGTCCGGCAGATCGGCATCGATCTCCACCAGCCTGACGCGCAGGCGGTCGAAGGCCTCCTGCATGCGTGCGTCGGCCTCCTTCAGGGCCTTGTCGGCACAAAAGCTGCGTTCGGCATTGGTCAGCGGATAGCCGCAGTCGATGTTGTCCTTGACCTTCTCTTCTTCGGCGCCCGCCGTCCCGGCGACGGCCAGAAACAGGGCGAAAGCAGGAAGGATCAGGCCGCGCACAGGCATCAGTTCCCCAGACCTTGCTCAAGCTGTCTCAATTCGTCGATGCGGTTGCGGGTCAGATCGGCCCGGCAGCCGTAGACCAGCATCGGTTCCATGGTTCCGCCGCGAGCCAGAAAGCCGTAGGCGTCGCATGCCTTGTCGCGATAGGGAATCCAGGCGCGCTGGGCTTCGCGAAGCGTCTCGACCGCCCCTTTCAGCCCTTCCGGCAGATAGGCGTCGGTCTCCGTCATCTTTTCCATTGCGGATCTGTAGACCGCGTTCAACTCCGCATCCGCCCTCAACCAGTCGAGGTTGGCGCACTGGGTCATTTCCGACTGCGTCATGGCGTTTTCGCAGTTGGGTGTTTCCTGCGCGGCAACCGGACCGGCCAGCACAAGGCCGAGCCCGAAAAGCCAAGACGAAAAGGTGGGTGCAGATCTGATCACAATTCGCCCATGACTTTCTGGTTGAAGCCGTAGACCGTGCGGTTGCCTCCGTACGGCACCAGCGTCACCAGTCTGGATTGGCCGGGTTCGAAGCGCACGGCTGTGCCGGCGGGGATGTCGAGGCGCATGCCGCGTGTCTTGCCGCGGTCGAAGGACAGGCCTTCGTTGGTTTCGAAAAAGTGATAGTGGCTGCCGACCTGGATCGGACGGTCGCCGGTGTTGGCGACTTCCAGCGTCAGTGTCTCGAGGCCTGCGTTCAGTTCGATCTCGCCGTCGGCGGGAAACAGTTCTCCGGGGATCATGGTCGTCTCCTTGGATATCGCGGTCAGCGGATCGGCTCGTGCACGGTCACGAGTTTGGTGCCGTCTGGAAAGGTTGCCTCGACTTGAACATCGTGGATCATCTCGGACACGCCTTCCATCACCTGGTCGCGCGTCAGCACCTTGGCGCCTGCCGACATCAGGTCGGCAACGGTGCGCCCGTCGCGGGCGCCTTCCACAACGAAGTCTGTGATCAGGGCGACGGCTTCAGGGTGGTTCAGCTTCACGCCGCGCTCCAGGCGGCGGCGGGCGACCATCGCGGCCATGGAAATGAGCAACTTGTCCTTTTCGCGGGGCGTCAGATTCATGAAAGAAAGTCCTCCAAATCAGCAATACCAGACGCGCGGCAGCGCGGTCATTCGATATCCGGTGAGAAACGACATCAGGGCCGCGCGCAAGCTGCGGCCATCATTGGACACAAACCGGGAGATCAGCAAGCCGTTCCAGGCGCTGGCGGCCGCTCGGGCGGTGCCTTCCGGCAAGGCATCGATCAGGTCTCTGGCCCGGGACAGCCTGTCTTCGGCATCGGCGGAGCAGTCGACAAAGGTTGCAGCGGCCAGGGCGCCCGCTGCCGTGGCAGGGCCGGTCAGCGCTTCGGCCGGGTCGCCATCCAGGCGGATGTCGTCAGCGAAAATCAGCTTCCCGTCCCGGCGGATGCGCCAACTGTCCCGATAGAAAACGGATTTGACCTGTTCGCCCATCGCCTTGCGGCCGAGAACGAAGGATTCAACCATCATCAGCCTCGCATCGCCTTCCAGGTCGGCCCGCAGCGTGCGGCGGAGGCGCGAGGCGTCAAACAGGATGGTTTCCTGGGGCAGCCATTCCAGCGTCGCACCGGGTCCGACCGTGAAACACCCGCTCACCTCGGCGGTGCCACCCGGGCTGCGGTAGGCGCGTTCGGCGGTCTGGCTGGTCACGATTACGTGTACACCGGCGTCGGCGCCAACTTCAAAGTCGAGCCTGTCGCCTCCGGTGAGGCCACCGGCGGTGTTGATGAGAACGGCTGTGGCGGGGGTGTCATAGACCTTGGGCAGGCGGACCTTTGCCGACCCGCTCTGGTAAAGGTCGGTCAGACGGGTTTTGCCGTCCGGCGCTGAAAAGCGGACCTTGCCGATGCCCTTCACACGCTGCAGGACGATGGCCTTTCCGTCCGTTTCTGATGCCAGACCAGCATCATACATCGCTTGACCGCCCCCCCTGCGGGCTCATCCAGTCATTGTTATTTTTCACATCTGTTCAAATTGGTCCAGACTGACGCTAGGCCGCAATAGGCAATATGCCCTCGGCAATCTTAGCAAGAGCCGGGCCAAGGCCGGCATTTGGAAATGCAGGACGGCACCGGCGCAAAAAAGGCCCTGTTTCCCGAAGCTTATCAATGTCTGCCCGTAAAAGTTGCTCAAAAATAAGGCAAATGCAAGAAAGATTGGCGTGGAGCGGCTTTCAGGAAGGACTTGCTCTCGCCGTCATGTTCCGGTTTTTTAAGAGAACAGCAGCTATTCATACTGCCACTGCCCAATTGCGACGTGTCATCCGACGGATGACAAGCGAGGGAAACCGTGTTTTTAAGCCCGTTTGGCCGCCTGACTTCCGTATGTCTGACCGTAACCGCTCTTGTGATGAGTCTGGCCATTGGCCAGGCGCGGGCGGATATAGGTGCCTATGTCCTGATCGATGCAAGTTCCGGCGCCGTGATCGAAGAGGAAAACGCCACGCGCAAGTGGTATCCGGCCTCGCTTACCAAGCTCATGACCGCTTACGTCACCTTCAAGGCCATCCGCGAAGGCCGTGCCTCACTCGACAGCGCCGTGGTGCAATCCAAGAACTCGGCGGCCGAACCACCCAGCAAGATGGGGTTCAAGGTCGGGACGCGGTTCACCGTCGACACGGCTTTGAAAATCATTCTGATCAAGTCGGCAAACGATGTTGCGGTTGCACTCGGTGAGGCGATCGGAGGATCTGAAGCCGGTTTCATCGCCATGATGAATGTGGAAGCTCAGCGCCTCGGGATGACCAACACCCGCTTTTATAATCCGCACGGCCTGCCCGACAACCGTCAGGTGACCACGGCGCGCGACCTTGCCATTCTGGCCCTGGCACTGCGCCGGGATTTTCCAGAGGCCCGCAACTTTTACGACCATCCCGGAATCCGCTTCGGCAAGAAGACGCTGCGGTCCGCCAACCGCGAGTTTCTGTTGCGCGTGCCCGGAGCCAACGGCATGAAGACCGGCTACATCTGCAATTCCGGGTACAATGTTGCCGCCTCCGCAACGCGGGGCAACAAGACGCTGATCGCGATCATCCTCGGTGCCGGTTCGGGTCTGGAGCGCACGGCGTTTGCCCGGCAGCTCTTTGACGAAGGTTTCCGCAAGCGTGGCGGACGCAGCATTGCCAGCCTTACGGGCTCCTCCGGCAATCCGCCTGCCGACGGATATTGCCGGCGCAACAAGAGCCCGGGTCCGAAGGGCTATATGGCCCGGTTCGACATGGAAAAGGAAAAGCAGGGCGGTTTCCTGTTTTTCGCCAAGGCCAACAAATCCGACGAAGACAAGCTGGACGACAGCGGTTTCATGTTGTCCAACGGCAAGCCGGACTGGGTCAAGATCCTGGATCGCACCCTCGGCCCGCGCCGGATCGCCTACCGTCCGCTGGATGTCGGTCTCGGCAACCCGAAAGGGTCGCCTTCCGCCAGTCCGGGTACGGTTCCTGCCGGTGCGGCTGACGAAGCGGTAGCAGCGATTGCGGGCGAGGATATAGCTTTGGAAGACGTGCCGCTGCCGGTTGCCAATCCCGTGCGGCGTGCGGAAAACGAAATCCGTGCCAAGATGCAGTTCACCGCCGATGCGAAGGCGGCAGGCGCAATTCCGCAGACCGGGGATGGTGCGGCCCGCCCGGGTGCGGCCGCTGACCTGTCCAAGTCGTCGCCCGGTTCGATCTTCCGCAAGGGCCTGGACTTCACCGTTCCGGTTCCCTCGCCAAGTCCCCGCAAGTAAATCGACATCAGATCTCTGACTGTGCCGGTGGTATAGCGTTTCGGTTACCGAGATTAACCTTTTATTTACGCTACTCCTTAACACTGAAGTAAGCATTTTTCTGGCAAAGGCGTGCTCCCTGCCGGATGTCAAAATGCCTCTGCGGCACAGAATATGCCGGTACAACAGGTCGAGAGATCGCATGATGATTGAACCGAGATCCACCGCCACCATCCGAGCTCTTGCCAGCCTTGCTGAGCTTTCCGCCAATCAACTGGAGGAAGGGGTTTCGGTCGACCATGTGATCGCCACCTTGCGAAAGGCGGCCGAGGCCGTCCGGCTTGTCGTCGATGTCGAGGCGGAAGACGAAGCGGACGACTTCGAGTTCGAGGCTGACGCCGACGACGAAGCGGAGCTGGAAGCTGGGGAAGCGGATATCGTCCAGGATCTGACCCCGATGACCCTGTCCGAGGATGATGCGGACAAGAAGATCATCGCGATGGACAAGAAGGACGCCGAAGCGGCCTCCGAAGAAGAAGACATCGTCCTCAACGCGGGCTGATTCGGCGCTCGCCGGACAATTTTTCAAATGAACAAGCCGAGGTGGCGGGAGCAGCATTTGCGCTGACCCGCCTTTCTGCCTATGTGTCTTCGGAAAGGCAGCCGGGTCCGATCCAGGAACGGCAAATGCATCTGGAGACAAACCATGGCCTCGCCGACACCGGTTTCCGAAGGACAAAAACCCAAGGGTCCGAAGCCCCCCATTCCCCTGTCCGTCCTGACGGGCTTTCTGGGGTCAGGCAAGACGACGCTGCTCAACCGGATCCTGAAGGATCCGTCGATGGCGGACACGGCGGTCATCATCAACGAATTCGGCGAGATCGGGCTCGATCACCTGTTTGTCGATCAGGCTGGCGACGGCATTGTGGAGCTTGCCTCCGGTTGCCTGTGCTGCACCATTCGCGGCGATCTGGTCACCACGCTGGAAAATCTCCTGCGCCGGCTCGACAACGGCCGGATGGACAGACTCAACCGGGTGATCATCGAGACGACGGGTCTGGCGGACCCGGCGCCGATCCTGCACACGGTCATGCTGCATCCCTATCTGGTGATGCGCTACCGGCTCGACAGCGTGATCACGCTGGTGGATGCGGTCAACGGCCTGTCGACGCTCGACAATCACGAGGAAGCGCGCAAACAGGCCGCAGTTGCCGACCGGCTGGTCTTCACCAAGACCGACCTGCTGGACGGCGATGAGGCGCACGCCTCTTTCGAAGCGCTCAAGCAACGTTTGCAGCAACTCAATCCGGGTGCCCGCCGGCTGGAGGCGCAGGCGGATGATGCGACGGTGGAAAATCTTTTCAACGCTGGTCTTTATGATCCCAGGACCAAGATCCCGGACGTGGCTGCCTGGCTGAACGCGGAAGCCTATGAAGACCAGCAGCATAACCACCATCACGGCCATGATCACGCGCATGGCCATTCGCACGGGGAGCATCACGGCCACCATCATGATCATGCCCACGATGTGAACCGGCACAGCGATGCCATCCGGGCCTTTACCCTGTCGACAGACCGCCCGGTGCCGGCGTCCGCGCTGGAAATGTTTCTTGATCTGCTGCGTTCGGCACACGGCCCGAAACTGCTTCGCGTCAAGGGCATCGTGCAACTGGCCGAAGACCCTGAGCGGCCCGTGGTGATCCACGGCGTCCAGCACGTCTTTCATCCGCCGGCAACGCTCGAAGCCTGGCCGGATCAGGACCGGCGCACGCGAATGGTTTTCATCACCAGGGACCTGCCGGAAGGGTTCGTCCGGCGCATGTTCGAAGCTTTCTCGGGTGCCTTGCTGCCCGACACGCCGGACCACCAGGCCTTGACCGATAATCCGTTGGCGGTGTCGGGGTTTACAAGCCCGGTGAGGTAGGCGGCAGACCCACAATACGCCGGTGCTTTCCAAAGGGATCCCTCCTCAGGATGAGGCTTTGGGGTTTTGAGTGGCAGCCAGCGGTGACTGTACCATCGTCCCGGAAACTCAATCTTTCTTGCGCAACCGGATCAACCCTTCCTGCGCGGTCGAGGCGATCAGGATGCCGTCTCTGGTGAAGAGAGATCCGCGGTTCATGCCGCGCGAACCGGAGGACGAGGTGCTGTCGGTGGCGTAGAGCAGCCATTCGTCTGCTCGGAACGGACGGTGGAACCACATGGCATGGTCGAGGCTGGCCGCCTGGATCTTCGGGCTGAAGACGGACGTGCCATGGGGAAACAGCGAAGTGTCCAGAAGGGTCATGTCGGAGGCATAGGCGAGCACGCACTGATGCATGCGCTCGTCATCCGGCAGCGGCCCGCTTGCCCGCACCCAGACATATTGCTGCGGCGGCAGGGGCTTCTTGCTGAAGTAATGGGTCATATCGACCGGGCGCATCTCGATCGGCCGTTCGCGTTCCCAGTAGCGGCGGATGTTTTCCGGGGCCATCGACAGGAATTTTTCCTTCAGCTCCTGTTCGCTCGGCAGGTCGTCGGGCGCCGGAACGTCCGGCATGTCGATCTGGTGCTCCAGCCCCTCTTCCCGCACCTGGAAGGACGCAGACATGGAAAAGATCGCTTCGCCGTGCTGGATCGCGACCACGCGCCGTGTGGTGAAGCTGCCGCCGTCGCGGATGCGGTCGACTTCATAGATAATCGGCACGGCCGGGTCGCCGGGTCTCAGGAAGTAGCCGTGCAGGGAATGAACGTGCCTGTCTTCCACCACCGTGCGAGAGGCCGCGACCAGCGCCTGGCCGATCACCTGCCCCCCGAAGACGCGTTGCCAGCCGACCTGCGGGCTGCGACCACGGAACAGGTTGCGTTCCAGCGGTTCCAGGTCAAGTATCTGAAGAAGAGTATCAATAGCCGTGTTCATCGGCGCGATCCCTGTTAGATAGACGGCAGGTGATTTGGCTCGGGCCATGGCAGCCCGGCCCCGCACTCTTGGACGGCAGTTGACGTTAAAGTCAAGATGCCTTTAGGGAAACCGAAGGCAAGGAGTAGAAGACGATGGCGAGAAAAAAAAGCGTCCCGGACATGTTCGATGTCGTGATAGCAGGCGGCGGTTATGTCGGTCTGTCGCTGGCGGTGGCGCTCAAGCAGGGCGATGCCAGCCTCACATGTGCCGTCGTCGACCCGAAGCCGATGGAAGATCTGCACAAGGATCCCCGCGCCTCGGCCATCGCAGCGGCGGCTTCGCGCATGCTGTCGCAGCTCGGCATCTGGCAGAAGATTGATGGCGAGGCTCAGCCGATCAACGAAATGATCGTCACCGACAGCAAGCTTCGCGACGCGGTCCGGCCGGTGTTTCTGACCTTTGGCGGTGAAGCGACGGAGGGCGAACCCTTTGCCCACATGATGCCGAACGGCGTGATGATGCCGGCGCTCTACAAGGCGGCCAAGGCGCTTGGTGTGATCTTTTTTGCGCCAGGCACTGCGGATTCTTTCCGCAGTCACCCCGATCATGTGGAACTGACGCTGGAAGACGGCGCGCTGTTGAAAAGCCGGCTGCTTGTGGCGGCCGACGGCGTGCGCTCCCGGTTGCGCGACCTTGCCGGAATTCGCACGGTCAACTGGGACTACGGCCAGTCGGGTATCGTAACCACGGTGAAGCATGAACGGCCGCACAATGGCCGGGCGGAGGAGCATTTCCTGCCCGCCGGGCCCTTCGCCATCCTGCCGCTGCCGGGCAACCGGTCGTCGCTGGTCTGGACGGAAAAGACAGCCGACGCCGACCGGCTTGTGCGGTCTGATGACTTTACCTTCGAACTGGAGTTGGAGCGCCGGTTCGGCCATCACCTCGGCACGCTGGAACTCGATGGTCCGCGCCGCGCCTATCCGCTCGGGCTGAAGCTGGCGCGTGATTTCGTCAAGCCTCGCTTCGCCCTGATCGGCGATGCCGCGCACGGCATTCATCCGATTGCGGGCCAAGGGCTCAATCTCGGCTTCAAGGATGTCGCGGCGCTGGCCGAAGTTCTGGTCAACGCCCGGCGTCTGGGGCAGGATCTCGGTGCGTTCGATGTTCTGGAACGCTATCAGCGCTGGCGCCGGTTCGACACGTTCCAGATGGGCGTCGTCACCGATGTGCTCAATCGACTGTTCTCCAATGACAATGACGTATTGCGCGCGGTGCGTGACTTCGGACTTGGCCTGGTCGACAGGATGCCTGGCCTGAAAACCCAGTTCATCAAGGAAGCCGCCGGGTTCGCCGGACCTGTGCCGAAATTGCTTTCCGGCGAACCTATCTGATAGGAGTGGATTCGGATCGTCTCACACTCCGCAGGATTACCGTTTGATGATTGCCAATCCGGAGAGTTTTTCCGCCTACCGGTCGATATTGATTACGGGGTGTTCCTCCGGCATTGGTCTGTGCGCAGCTCATATCATGCGCGGCCGTAACTGGCGCGTGTTTGCAACGGCCCGGAGGCAGGCCGACATCGACCTGTTGAGCGATCTTGGATTCGAAACCTTCCGCCTGGACTATGAAGACGCCGCCAGCATCGAGGCGACCGCGGGCGAGGTTTTGCAACGGACGGACGGCGAGCTGAGCGCTGTGTTCAACAATGGTGCCTATGCGGTTCCCGGAGCTTTGGAAGACCTGCCGACGGAGGCAATGAGGTCGCTTTTCGAGGCAAATTTCATTGGCTGGCACGATCTTACGCGCCGACTGGTGCCCGCCATGCGCGCCAACAGGTTCGGCCGGATCGTTCAGTGTTCGTCCGTGCTGGGTCTGGTGGCGCTCAAGTACCGCGGCGCCTATACGGCTTCCAAATTCGCGCTCGAAGGCTATTCCGACACGCTTCGGCAGGAGTTGAAGGGGACTGGGGTTCATGTCAGCCTGATCGAGCCGGGACCGATCGATACTAGGTTCACACAAAACGCGCTGGCGAATTTTGATCGCTGGATCGGCGAGGATGGTCTGCAGGCGTCGCATTATCGTAAGGTCTACGAGAAGCGCCGCATCCGGATGGAAGCGGGTGAGCCCGGGCCGTTCAAGCTGCAACCGGAGGCCGTTGTCAAACGGCTGGTTCATGCGGTGGAAGCAAAACGGCCGAAGGCGCGCTATCATGTCACAATTCCCACCACCGTCATGGCGGTGGCCAGAAGGGTGTTGCCGGTTGGCCTGCTGGACCGGTTCTGCATCTGGGCCGCAGACGGTGAGGAATAGCTGCCTGCCGACCGGTGAGTGCGCCGGACAGCGGTGAAACAAGGAACACGAAATGGCAGATCTGATTAATTTTCTCATCCCCGTAGGCATGGCCGCAGTTGCCCTGGTGCTGCTGCTCGGCATCTGGAACATGTTCCGGCAGGGATCGGCCAATCGCTCGCAGCTTCTGATGCGCTGGCGTGTCGGCCTTCAGTTTCTGGTGATTGTGCTGGTGATGGGCGGTCTCTACTTTTTCGGAACCGGCCACTAGGGTCCACACCCCAAGCCAAAACAACCGGATCATACTGGAGGGACAGGGACACAATGGTTGTTCTGAACAAGATCTACACGAAGACGGGCGACGACGGCACGACAGCGCTCGGCTCAGGCGAGCGGCGTCTGAAAAGCGATCTCAGGATCGAGGCTTACGGCACTGTCGACGAGACCAATTCCGTGGTCGGACTGATCCGCCTTCACACCGGGCAGGCGGATCCGGACGTCGATCAGGTGCTTGGCAGGATCCAGAACGACCTGTTCGATCTGGGGGCCGATCTCGCGACACCGGAAACGGACGAGGATCTGGGGTATGAGCCGCTCCGGATCACCGATGCCCAGGTTACGGCCATCGAACAGGCGATTGACGTTCTCAACGCGGAGCTCAAGCCGTTGCGTTCCTTCGTGCTGCCCGGCGGCAGCCCTGCGGCCGCTCATCTGCATCTTGCGCGCACCGTCTCGCGGCGGGCGGAACGGCTGATGGTGGAACTGGCGGCGCGCGAAAAGATCAATCCGGCCGCCGTGCGCTACATGAACCGCCTGTCGGACTATTTCTTCGTCGCCTCGCGCTACCTGAACGACAAGGGCGAGCAGGACGTTCTGTGGGTGCCCGGGAAAAACCGCTAGATCGGTTCTTCCCCTTGCCGGAGGCGTGGTGCTGAATGTTCCTTCCCCTGCACGATCAGAACCGGCTGGTACATGTACCCCGTCCTTACGTGAACCTCAGCCTGATTGCGGCCAATATCCTGATCTTCCTCTTGTATCAGGGAGCAGGCTCGCAGCAGGCCGTGGCCGCCTCTTCCTACTCCTTCGGGCTGATACCGGTCGTTCTGTTCGACATCAGGGATCTGTCGCCGGAGCTGCAGGTGCTGCCGGACTGGATGTCGGTGGTCACCTATTCGTTTCTGCACGGCAGCTTCATGCATCTTATCGGCAACATGCTGTTCCTGTGGGTGTTCGGCGACAATGTCGAGGATGCCGTGGGGCATCTTCGGTATCTCCTTTTCTATCTGCTGTGCGCCATCGCCGGCGGGCTGGCCTATGCCTCGCTCGACGTGAATTCGGACGTGCCGCTGATCGGGGCGTCCGGCGCCGTTTCAGGCGTGGTCGCCGCCTATCTGATGCTGCATCCGCGTGTGAAGGTCTGGGTGCTGGCACTCGGCCGGATACCCTTGCGTCTGTCCGCGGTCTGGCTGCTGGGTGGCTGGATCGTCTATCAGATCGTCAACGCGGTGATTGCGTCCGACAGCGATATCGCCTGGATCGCGCACATCGGCGGCATGGTGGCCGGAGCGTTGCTGATCGTTTTTTTCCGGCGCAGGGGTGTTTCCCTGTTCGACCGGCCTACTTTCTAAGGTGGGACTGCGCTGGCGAAACCGGCCGGACCTTGCGGGCAGCTTTTGCAAGACCGCGAGAGCTCCGACCGAATTACAGTTGGATTGAAAAAGCACGTTCGTTCAAGGCGCCTTAAAGGTAGCCCGGATCAGCCAGGGCTGGCTGATGCTCGACGTCTAGGCTGCTTTCCAGACGGCATTGCCGGTGCGGCACGCGACACCCCTACGGCTGATGGTGTTGCCGTCAGCCAGTTTGATCCGTTCCCGGTAGGAACGGCAGAAGTCTCCCGAATTGTTTTTCCAGGTCTTCAGGGGCGTGGCGGTGCCACTTGCGCCGCTTGACGGGTTTTTCCAGCTTCGAGCATTCCCGGAAACCGATTTTTCCAGTGCGGCTTGAAGCGTCCTTTCTGCCCGGTATTTGTCGGATGCCATCAACTTGGATGCTGGTTTGCCCACCGACACCGGCGTCGGTTCAAGGAGAGAACCAAACGTGTCTTGCGGCGTTACCAATGAACAGCCTGCTATGAGATTTGCGATAAAAAACAGAAAAATCGCCCCTCTCGGGACGTGGCCCCCCAAAAAAATCAAATTCGACCCCGCCTCTTGGATCTATTGCCAGCCGTTCGAGATTGCCTCCCGTTCCTCGCTCCTGCTGAGGGATCCACCTGAAGGCTCACTGTCACCACTAAACTGGCTTCCGCTAAAGATGCTACCTAAAAAACCGCCTGAAACGGGCTTTTCTGTGGCAGAACGGCCGGAAGATCGATTGCTCGAGCCGTTCGAGGATGATGCGGACACTGAAGAGATAGAGCCGCTCGCTTCCGAGCGGTTGGACGAAGACCTGGAGGAAGAGGAATCGTCGCTACGGCCGGAGCTGCTTCTGCTGCCGGAATTGTTACTGCCTGATCTGTTGCCGCCAGAGCTGGAGCTGTTGGAGCTGTTCCCACCGGAACTCTTGCTTTCGCCGTTGCTGCCACCACCTGACTTGCCGCCGCCGCTATCGCCGCCGCCTGTCTTGCTGCCGCCGCCGCCGCCAGAGTTGCTGCTGCTGCCACCATCGCCGCCAGAAGAACTGCCGCCACCAGAAGTGCCACCACTGCTACCTGACTCGCCACCGCCGCGATCTGGCTGGTCCCGGCTTTCGCCGCGGTCACTGCGGCTGTCGCGATCTCTTCGCTCGCTCCGGCTTGACCGTTCGCTGCGACTGCCGCGATCACCATGCGAATCTGCGGCTGCGGCAATGCTGTCCTTCATGTCGATCAAGGGGCTGAAGTAGACAGAAGAGAACACCATTGCCGCAGCTGCAACACCCGGCAGCATGCGAAACATCGCAGAGAGGCGGTCTTGCAATGTAATCTGGCGGGCGCGTTTCATCGTTTGCGGTTTCAACTTGTAATCAGAGGCCTATTGCGGTCGTCGAGAGCGGTTTTACGACCTTTGCATGCACAACACCCGGGCAATCTTCGTTCTTCCCGAAGATAGTCTAAAAAAAGCCGGGATCAAAAGCTCTCCTCAGGTGTTGTCTCGCTGAGAGCGGTTTTGCGGAGAACTCCTTGCCTGAAGATACGTTAAAGACGGAGATGATCCGTCTGCTCCCGAAGCTGAGGAGTTTTGCTTTAAGGCTGTGCCGGAATCCGGATCAGGCAGACGATCTGGTGCAGATGACATGTGAACGTGCGATCCGCTCGCTCGATCAGTTCGATCCGGCAACCCGGCTTGATAGCTGGATGTTCCGGATTTTGCAGAACCTTTACTTCAATTCGGTTCGCGACACGGCAAACCGGGCCAGATTGTTCGACCTTGCCATGCTGGATTTCGAGGAAAGCTACGATGGTGCGAAAGCCGCCGCGAGCAGCCTGGAACTTCAGAAGGTTCAGGATTTCATCGGCGAACTGGATGAAGACAACCGTGAGGTTCTTCTGAAAATCGCCGTCGAAGGCAGAAGCTACAAGGATGTGGCGGATGAACTCGGTGTTCCGATCGGAACCGTAACCAGCCGGCTTGCCCGCGCAAGGCTCAAACTGCGTGAGTGGCTGGACACGAACGACGCCCCGCAAGGGGTCAGGCTGCGCAGCATGCCAGGGGGTGTGTGATGACATTTGACGAAAAGCGCGAACAGGTCCTGCTTGCCAAGGATATCGGCAAGATCCTGGATGCGGAAGGTTCGGAAGACGAGCGTGCGGCGCTGCTTCGCCGGATTGAGGCGACCGCCAGCGGGCAGGAACTTCTGGAGCAGATGTCGAAGGACAACACGCTCCTGCAGACTGCTGTTGCCGCGCCCGTGCCGGACGAATCGATGGCACGGTTCGAGGCGCTCATCGACAGGGAATTCGCCAAGCGCGAGGCGCCTGTGCGTCACCATGCGCACATTTCCTGGACAGGCGTCATGATCCAGATTGCGGCAGCACTGGTGATGGTTGCCGGCACCTTCGCCTTCACCACTTACTGGATGCAGACGCGGATGGACAACGCGGTGTCTTCGCTTGCCGCGCATATGGAAACCGAGCGGGTTCTGCTGGCGCAGACCGTTCAGGAAGCCCTGGAAACGAAGGTTAGCGGCGAACCCGTGTTCGTCGGTCAGGAAGGCGACTGGACGGAAGTTCTGACGCCGATCAAGACCTATCGCAGCAAAAGCGGGCACTGGTGCCGCCAGTATCTTAGGCAGACGACATTCAGCAAGCTGGATCTCGCCATTCGCGGAACGGCCTGCCGGGATGAGAACGGCACCTGGGTGACGGTTTTCGCCGAGCCGGTTTCGGACAAGTTCTCGCCACAGACCCCCGGCATCTGATCGGAGGCGGGTCAAAAACATTCGACAGCTCACCGCGCGTTTCCGGCAACGGGACGCGCGGTTTTTTTGCCCGCAACCCTGATTTTCCCGGCTTTGCTGCGTTGCCGAACTATCCACATTGCGACGCATGTTTTTCCAAGCCCGGCAATTTGCCGCCTTAAACCTTTTACCGCAATTGACAGGTGCCGTGTCGGTCAGTACCGTCCCCCGCCATGCGCCACGATTGGCTCAATTCTGCCGTTTGTAACCTAGCGTCAAGGCGGCAGGGAGCCGGAGAATGCGGTGCGGTGAAAGCCGGCCCAGCAAGAGGTTGAGACCAAATGAAGATCCTCGTACCCGTAAAACGGGTCATCGATTACAACGTGAAGGTCCGTGTGAAGGCGGATGGTTCTGGCGTCGATCTTGCCAACGTCAAGATGTCCATGAACCCCTTTGACGAAATCTCCGTCGAAGAAGCCCTGCGGCTGAAGGAAGCAGGCAAGGCGAGCGAAGTGATCGTCGTGTCCGTCGGCCCGCAGCAGGCCACCGAAACGCTGCGCACCGGCCTTGCCATGGGCGCCGACCGCGGCATTCTGGTGAAAACCGACGATACCACCGAACCGCTGGCGGTCGCGAAGATCCTGAAAGCCATTGTCGAAGCCGAAGAGCCGGGTCTTGTGATCCTTGGCAAGCAGGCCATTGACGATGACTGCAACCAGACCGGCCAGATGCTGGCAGCCCTCCTCGGCTGGAGCCAGGGCACCTTTGCCTCCAAGGTCGATCTGGGAGACGGTACTGTCGATGTCACCCGCGAAGTCGACGGCGGCCTGCAGACCATCAAGCTGAAGCTGCCAGCCATCGTGACGACGGACCTGCGCCTCAACGAGCCGCGCTATGCGTCCCTGCCGAACATCATGAAGGCGAAGAAGAAGCCGATCGACGAGAAGACCCCGGCCGATTTCGGTGTCGACACCGCGCCGCGGCTGACCGTTGTCAGCACCGCGGAGCCGGCATCGCGCCAGGCCGGCATCAAGGTCGGTTCGGTTTCCGAGCTGGTCGACAAACTCAAGAACGAAGCCGGCGTCCTTTAAGACCCGTCGCAGGAGGATAAAACATGACAACACTTCTTGTGGCCGAACATGCCGGTGGTGAACTGAACGACGCCACGGCAAAGGCCCTGACGGCTGCCGTCGCACTTGGTGCGGACGTCCATGTCCTGGTCGCCGGCAAGGGCGTTCAAAGCGTTGCCGACGCTGCATCCAAGCTTTCCGGCGTTGCCAAGGTCCTGCTTGCTGAAAGCGATGCGCTGGAGCACCAGTTGGCCGAGCCGACCGCCGACCTGATCGTCGGTCTTGCAGGCGATTATGATGCCATCGTCGCCCCGGCGACCGCCAACGGCAAGAACACCCTGCCGCGCGTAGCAGCACTGCTGGACGTGATGCAGATCTCCGACGTGACCGCCGTTATCGACGCCGAGACCTTCGAGCGTCCGATCTACGCTGGCAATGCGATCCAGACCGTAAAATCCGGCGATCCCAAGAAGGTGATCACCGTGCGGACGTCCACGTTCGCTGCGGCCGAAGCTGGCGGTTCCGCCGCTGTTGAAACCGTTGCGGGCACCGATGGTTCGGGTCTGTCTGAGTTCGTTGGCGAGGAACTGTCCAAGTCCGACCGTCCGGAACTGACA
The DNA here is from genome assembly GCF_000168975.1 of Roseibium aggregatum IAM 12614. Taxonomy (GTDB): domain Bacteria; phylum Pseudomonadota; class Alphaproteobacteria; order Rhizobiales; family Stappiaceae; genus Roseibium; species Roseibium aggregatum. Next base: position 118,009 of record NZ_AAUW01000013.1, on the reverse strand, counting down.
TCTGCCAAGATCATCATTTCCGGTGGCCGTGCGCTCGGGTCTTCCGAGAAGTTCCAGGAAGTCATCATGCCGGTGGCAGATGCGCTTGGTGCAGCGGTTGGTGCATCGCGCGCCGCCGTCGACGCGGGCTACGCTCCGAACGACTGGCAGGTCGGACAGACCGGCAAGGTGGTTGCGCCGGATCTCTATATTGCCTGCGGCATTTCCGGTGCTATCCAGCATCTTGCCGGCATGAAGGATTCCAAGGTGATCGTCGCGATCAACAAGGATGAGGAAGCCCCGATCTTCCAGGTCGCGGACTATGGCCTTGTCGCCGATCTCTTCGACGTCCTGCCGGAATTGAAGGCTGCCGTCGAGTAAGACCTGCGGCAAATTGATCACGGACCCCGGAGCGAATGACAGTTTTCGCTCCGGGGTTCTTGCTGTTCGGCGCAAGACTTGCCAAAAATAGCCGCAACCCGTCCAAACGGGATGTTTTCAAGAGATCGGATTTTCAGGATGGCAGTCGAAATCAAGAAAGTCGGCGTAATCGGCGCTGGTCAGATGGGCAGCGGGATTGCCCATGTTTGTGCACTAGCGGGCTTCGACGTGGGATTGAGCGATCTCTCCATGGAACGGATCGAGTCCGGCCTAGCTTCGATCAACGGCAATCTGGCGCGCCAGGTGTCCAAGTCGATGATCACCGAGGAAGAGCGCAATGCAGCGCTGGACCGTATCAAGCCTGCCGAAGACCTCGATCTTTTGCGCGATGCCGACCTGGTGATCGAATCTGCCGTCGAGAACGAGCAGGTCAAACGCAAGATCTTTTCGCAGCTTTGCCCGATCCTGAAGCCGGAAGCGATCCTGGCGACCAACACCTCGTCCATCTCGATCACGCGCCTCGCCGCGTCGACCGACCGTCCGGAGCGCTTTATCGGCATCCATTTCATGAACCCTGTTCCGGTCATGGAGCTGGTCGAACTGGTGCGCGGCATTGCCACGGAAGACGAGACCTTCGAAGCATCGAAAGGTTTCTGCGTCCGTCTCGGCAAGCAGATTGCCGTGGCAGAGGATTTCCCGGCCTTCATGGTCAACCGTATCTTGCTGCCGATGATCAACGAAGCGATCTATACGCTCTATGAAGGCGTCGGTTCGGTGGATTCCATCGACAAGGCCATGCGTCTTGGCGCCAACCATCCGATGGGCCCGCTGCAGCTTGCCGATTTCATCGGCCTCGACACCTGCCTTTCGATCATGCAGGTGCTCTACGAAGGTCTGGCCGACACCAAGTACCGTCCATGCCCGCTTCTCGTGAAATATGTCGAAGCAGGGTGGCTTGGCCGCAAGACCCAACGCGGTTTCTATGACTACCGCGGCGAACATCCGGTCCCGACCCGGTAACCGGGTCGCCAGACACCGCAGAAGCGCCAGAACCACATGAACCTTGCCCGCTATTGCCTGACCAGCGCCGCCCCCGATCCGGGCAAGACGGCGCTGGAACTGGTGGGCGCGGGCGGCGCCCTTCTGGAAACCTGGAGCTATGGCACGCTGACGCGCACCGTTCTTTCGGTTGCGACGGGTCTGCGCGCCACGGGTCTTTCGCCCGGTGACCGCATTCTTCTCAGGATCGGCCATTCCAGCGATTTTCCTCTGGTCTTCTTCGGAGCCATCGCAGGCGGCTTTGTGCCGATCCCGACCTCTTCCCAGCTCACAGCATCCGAAGCTGACGCGATCCTTGCCGATAGCGGGGCCCGGATGGTGCTGCACGACGGACATACCGTGCTGCCGAACGCGGGCAGCGCCACCTTGCTGGATCCGGAGGCATTGGTCGAACTGAAGCAGGCAGAGCCTGGAGACTTCGCGGAGACCCACGCAGACGATCCGGCGTTTCTTGTCTACACCTCCGGCACGAGCGGTACGCCGAAAGGCGTGTTGCATGCGCAGCGCGCGGCCAGTGCGCGCAGGCCCATGTATGCAGGCTGGTATGGCATCAGCGCGTCCGACCGGCTGCTGCACGCCGGCGCGTTCAACTGGACCTATACGCTGGGTGCCGGATTGATGGACCCCTGGGCGAATGGTGCCACCAGTGTGGTTTATGACGGGCCGCGGGACCCGGACCTCTGGCCGGACCTGATCACCGATACACGCGCAACGCTTTTTGCGGCCGTGCCCAGTCTCTACCGGCGTATCCTGAAGTATGGCGCGGTTTCTCCAGCGTCCTTTCCCGAGCTGCGCCACGGACTGACCGCCGGTGAAGCACTTCCGGCAAGCCTTTACCGGGAGTGGACGGAGCACTCCGGGCGCGAACTCTATGAAGCGCTCGGCATGAGCGAGATCTCGACCTATCTCTCCAGCGGCCCCAGTGTTCCGGTCAAGCCGGGCTCGCCGGGCAAGCCACAGGCGGGCCGGAAGGTTGCCATCCTCAGCGAGGCGGAGGACACACCGGTGCCGGTGTCCGGACCTGAAACAGGTCTGCTGGCTGTTCACAGGGACGAACCGGGCCTGATGCTGGGGTACTGGAACCGTGCCGAGGAAACCGCGGCGGCGTTCCGGGGCGACTGGTTCCTGACCGGAGACAGGGCGCGGCAGGATGAGGACGGCTATTTCTGGTATGAAGGCCGCGCCGACGATCTGATGAACGCTTTCGGTTACCGGGTGGCGCCGGAAGAAGTGGAGCGGGTTCTTGCCGCCGATCCGCAGGTGCAGGAAGTGGCCGTGACGGCGGTGCTTGCACGCGAGGGGGTCAGCCTGATAACGGCCTTTGTGGTGCCGGCCCTGCCCGGTCAACTGGATATCGACCGCCTGGCCGCGTTCGCGGCCGAAAACCTGGCGGAATACAAGCGCCCCAAAGTGTACAAGGTGCTGGACCAGTTGCCCCGCACACCGTCCGGCAAGGTTCGGCGCAGCGTCCTGCGGGCGGGAGACTGACACATCGTTAACACCTGATTAAGGGTAGGGGGGTAGTGTGGCCACAACCTCAGGAGTTAATGATGGACAGCGTTGGCATAGCCACCACTTTCGTGGCCCAGCAACAGGCACAGACAGCCCAGACGCTTCAGACAAAGATGATGAAGATGGCCGCGCAGCAAGATGCCAATCTGGTGGCGCTGCTGCAGCAGGGCGCCGACAATCTTCAGGCTCAGCAAGCCGCACCGCCCCCCGGTCTTGGCGGACAGGTGGACGTTAGCGCCTGATCCTTTTCCTTTCCGATTTTCTTAACGGCCCGCGCGGAAATGCTCCACGCGGGCCGTTTTCGTTGGACTTCGGAGGATCTTTTTTCGGGTTGCGCTCACAACTTGTCCTTTGAAGGGTGCTTCGGAAAGTTCAGATCCTTCCTATGGTTATTCTTTATTCCGTAAAGTTTTAAGTAAATTGTTTCGATAAAATCAGCAAAAGAGTCAGCAACTGCGCGAGTTCTTTTGGAAATTTACCTTTGAATTCAGCTATTTCATGCATGGTAATCTTCGAAATCGTATCCAAGGATTGGAGCGACGATGCCAGATGCAATAGGATATGGATCATCCCAGGCGTTTCAGCCGAACACGACCAACGCGCGTGCGAACCAGGTTGCAGAGCAAGCTGAAGCGTTCAAGACAAAGCGCTCCGAAGCGGCCGCCGAGATCGCTCAGCGCCAGGCAAGCTTCAGCACCAACCGGGCAGAATTTCTGAGCCGGCAGGCTGAGCAACTGGAAGATCGTGCCGAAACGCGCCAGCTGGAAAATGGCGTGGGCGTTCAGGTCAACATCCTGGCCTGATGCGGCGCAGGACCCGGACGGGCTATCTGCAAGCGCAAGACGAACGAACAAAAAGCCGATGCACCCGAGTGTCAGGATGACGGGTGAACCTCGGCCACGGACAAGCCTCATCACCACGGCGAAGGAGTAACCCATCATGCCGAGTGCTATCGACAGTTCCTCTTCCTCGGCTGCCTACAGCGCTGCAAGTGTTCGTAGCGAACTTGCTGCCAATGCGGTCAAAGACCAGAACCAGCAGGAGCGCCAGGTTGCCGAGCGGCTGGAGAAGGCGCAGGCGACGCAGGAAGAAGACCGGCGCGAATCCCGCCGTATTCCGGGTCTGGGCAACGCAGTCGATATCAGCGTCTGATCCGGCGGAAGATCACACTTCCACCGGTTCCCCGAAGGTCTTAGATATTCTCATCTCTGGCGGCAGCCGGACGTCAGGCGTCCGGGGCCGCCATTGCGTTTTTAATAAGCGCCTTGGCCTCGCCGGAGGCCCACTCGGCAGGGCCGTACATGGTGCCGATCTCGCAGCCCTTCGGGCTTACCAGAATGGTTGTCGGCAGGCCGGTTGCCCGGGCAACCTTGCGCAGGTCCTTCAGAAGATCGTTCGAACTGTCCTGATAGAAGGCGAGGTTGCCGACGCCGACCTCGTTCAAAAAGTCTTTCGGTTTTTCCGGCCCGCCCCGGTCGAGATTGACCGCGACCACCTCGAAGGTCTCGTTCCCCATTTCCGCCTGAAGTTCATCCAGCGCCGGCATTTCCTTCCGGCACGGTGCGCACCAGGTTGCCCAGAGATTGAGGAGAACGGTCTTGCCACCGAAATCCGACAGCGCCATCTGCTTGTCGTCCGGGCCCTTGAACGTCAGGTGCTGAAGGTCCAGCGGTGCGCTCGCCGGCAGGAAGGCGGCCACCTCTCCCGTGGCAAAAGGCTTGGCGGCGGCAGCCAAATCGAGTGCTGCCGAACAGCTTTGCGCACCGGCGATGTTGCCATTCGGTCCAGCGATCACGTATAGAGCCGCTACGGCGGCCACTGCGCCCGCAAGCCCGGCGGCAATAATGCCGCGTCTGTTGGATTTTGCTGGTTCGGTTGGCTTTGTCATTCGTTCACACCCCGCAAGGGGGCGCCTTCTAAGGGACAGGACATGAGCAATCGCATGTGGGGAGGCCGGTTCGCTGAGGGACCGGACGCCATCATGGAGGAGATCAACGCCTCCATCGACTTCGACCGGAAGCTATATAAGCAGGACATCGACGGCTCGAAAGCCCATGTGCGCATGCTGGCCGAAAAAGACATTGTGACGCGGGACGATGCCGACAAGATTGTTCAAGGTCTAGACACAATCCTGTCAGAGATCGAAAGCGGCGAGTTCAAGTTTTCCCGTGCGCTTGAAGACATTCACATGAATATCGAGGCGCGCCTTGCCGAGCTGATCGGCCCGGCGGCCGGGCGCTTGCACACCGCGCGCTCGCGCAACGATCAGGTGGCGACCGATTTCCGTCTGTGGGTGCGTGACACGCTCGACACGCTCGATGATCAGCTCGGTGACCTGATGCAGGCGCTGGCGGAAAAGGCGGAAACGCATGCCGCCGACGTCATGCCCGGTTTCACGCACCTGCAATCCGCCCAGCCGGTGACCTTCGGCCATCACATGCTGGCCTATGTCGAAATGTTCGGCCGTGACCGCGGCCGTGTGCGCGATGCCCGCAAGCGTATGAACGAATGCCCGCTTGGTGCAGCCGCGCTGGCCGGCACGTCCTTCCCGATCGACCGGCACATGACCGCCAAGGCGCTCGGCTTCGACCGGCCGTCGGCAAACTCGCTCGACGCCGTGTCCGACCGCGATTTCGTCATCGAGGCGCTGGCGGCAGCTTCCCTTACAGCCATGCATCTGTCACGCCTTGCCGAGGAAATCGTCATCTGGTGCTCGGCGCAGTTCGGCTTCGTCAAACTGTCCGACAAGTTCTCGACCGGCTCTTCGATCATGCCGCAGAAGAAGAACCCGGATGCAGCGGAACTGGTGCGTGCAAAGTCCGGCCGTATCTACGGTTCACTGCAAGCGCTTCTGGTGATGATGAAGGGCCTGCCGCTTGCCTATTCCAAGGACATGCAGGAAGACAAGGAACAGGCTTTCGACGGCCTGGCCAGTGTTTCCCTGGCGCTTGCGGCGATGACCGGCATGATCCGCGATCTGGAGCCCGTCACCAAGGCGCTGAAAAAAGCCGCAGGCTCGGGCTATTCCACCGCGACGGACCTGGCCGACTGGCTGGTGCGCGTTCTCGGCCTGCCGTTCCGAGATGCCCATCACGTGACCGGCCGCATCGTGGCGATTGCCGTTGACAAGGGCATCGAGCTGCACAAGGTCTCGCTGGAAGAGATGCAGGCGGTGGAGCCGAAGATCACCAACGAGATCTTCCAGGTGCTGTCCGTCGACAAATCCGTGCGCAGCCGCACCAGCTATGGCGGCACGTCGCCCGTAAACGTGCGCAAGCAGGCGCGCCGCTGGCTGAAGGACCTGGCCAAGGCCTGATGGCCTGCTGAAGGTCCGCTCTCAGCCACGGCACGGCGCGAACTGGTCTTGCCGAAAGCGCCGTGTCATGCGAGGAGAAGGACCAGCGTGTGACTTTGTAAAAACTCCCGCGTCCGCCCGGGCGCGGGGCAGTCGATCCTAAAAGGCATAATGGTGATGACAATGCGGTTCAAAACCCTGGCTCTGGTCGGTCTTTGCCTGAGCGTGACCCTGGCAGGGTGTGGCCGCAAGGGCGGGCTGGACACTCCGGGGATGCCTGTTGAGCAGGCGGACACCGCGGTTGATCCCGCCGTGGCAGCTCCGGTTCAGCCCGAGGCCCCGGAGAGCGACAAGTCCTTTTTCCTGGATTTTCTGATCCGATAAACCACAGGCGCAGCGGAATATCCGGCTGCGCAGCGGAGCCAAGCCGGATGTGCCGAGGCACCCGGGATGCTCCATCGTTTCAATGCCGATCAGTTGTCGCACGGTCCGGTCACCTGCCGGGCACTGAACCTGATCCAGCCGCATGAGGGCCTTCCCTTGCATCACTTCGATTACAAGAATGGCGAATTGTTTGCCGAAGACGTGCCGATCGAAACGATCGCGCGTGAGGTCGGGACGCCGTTCTATTGTTATTCCACGGCGACGCTGACCCGTCACTACCAGGTGTTTGCCGCCGCGTTCAGCGATATCCCGTCGCTGGTCTGCTACGCGATGAAGGCAAATTCCAACCAGGCAGTGCTGAAGACGCTTGCACAGCTTGGCGCCGGCATGGACGTGGTCTCGGAAGGCGAATTGCGGCGCGCGCGGGCAGCCGGCGTTCCCGCGTCGAAGATCGTCTTTTCCGGTGTCGGCAAGACCGAGGCCGAACAGGCCTATGCGCTGCAGGAAGACATCCTGTGCTTCAACGTCGAATCCGAACCTGAGTTGCGCCAGCTTTCCAGGGTGGCCAGCGAGATGGGCAAGACCGCGCGGGTGTCCATGCGCATCAACCCGGATGTCGACGCCAAGACCCACGCCAAGATTGCGACCGGCAAGGCCGAGAACAAGTTCGGCATTCCCTGGCAGCGCGCCCGCGACGTTTATGCCGAGGCAGCGGCTCTGCCCGGCATCAAGGTCACCGGTATCGACATGCACATCGGTTCGCAGATCACGGAGCTGGAGCCCTTCGACAATGCGTTTGCGCGCCTGGGCGACCTGATCGCGGATCTGCGCTCCCAGGGCCATACGATCGATCATGTCGATCTCGGCGGCGGCCTGGGCATTCCCTATATCACCGACAACAACCCGCCGCCGCATCCAGATGCCTATGCGCAGGTGGTCAAGAAGCACGTGCGCGAACTGGACTGCATGGTCATGTTCGAGCCGGGCCGCATGATTGCGGGCAATGCCGGTATCCTGGTGACCGAGGTCATCTACGTGAAGGATGGCGCCGACAAGAAATTCGTCATTGTCGATGCGGCCATGAACGATCTCATCCGGCCGACGCTTTACGAAGCCTATCACGAGGTGCGTCCGGTGCGTGAACCGGCGGAAGAAACAGACCGAATCAAGGCCGACATCGTCGGTCCGGTGTGTGAAACCGGTGATTTTCTCGCCCAGAACCGGGATATGCCCAGTGTAAAGGCCGGGGAAATGCTGGCGGTCTATTCGGCCGGCGCTTATGGCGCGGTCCAGTCCTGCACCTACAATACGCGCCTGCTGGTGCCCGAAGTACTGGTAAATGCAGACCAATTTGCCGTTATCCGGCCGCGGACAAGCTACGAAGATCTGCTCGGTCTGGACCGGATTCCGGATTGGCTCAAGGGTTCGTGAACAAATCGGCCGACAATTAGTTGAACCGACAGGTTGCCGGACAGCTCGCTATGCCTCACCTTATTGTAAGGTGGGCATGTCCAGCGGGCTGCGTTTCCGGCGAAACGGGCAGTTCGGGGGGCAAAACCGGAGGTGCCATTGAGCGCGAGCGACAGCGACCCCGATCAAGACCGTCAGATTTCTCCCGAAGCTAGCGGCTGGCGGGCTATGATCCGGTCCCGGCTGGACAAGCTGGTGGGCCAGAGCCGCCGTGCGTTGTTCATCGAACGCCTCTGGCGCGCCCTGCTGCCGGTGTTTGTGGTGTTTGGCCTCTTCGTCGGGCTTTCCTGGCTCGGTCTGTGGCTGGTGCTGCCAGCCTGGGCCGGACCGCTCGGTCTTCTTGTCTTCGCCGCTGCCATCATCTGGGCGGCTCGGGATCTTTTCCGCCTGACCTGGCCGACACGCGAGGACGCGCTTGCCCGCGTTGAAAAATCCTCCGGCCGTACCCACCGTCCGCTGACCGCGCTGGAAGACGAATTGTCGGTGGGTGCGCGCGACCGCGAAAGCCAGGCTATCTGGGCTCTGCACCAGCGGCGCACGGCAGAAGCTGTTGCCGCCATCCGCTCCAAGGCGCCGGATCCGCAGGCCTTCCGCCGCGATCCCTGGGCGCTTCGTGTTCTGGCTGCCAGCGTGCTTCTGATCGGCTTTTCGACAGCCAGTGGCGATCATTTCGGCCGGCTGGTTTCGGCCTTCCAGAACCCGTTTAAGACCGTGGAAGCTCCCAGCCGTCTCGATGCCTGGGTCACGCCGCCGCTCTACACCAGCGAGCCGCCGATTTATCTGACGGGTGAAAGTGCCCAGTTGCGCGATCCCGGCACGCCGATCTCGGTGCCGGAAGGCTCCATACTTGTGGTTCGCACCCAGGGTGCACGCGATCTCAAGATGACCTATGCCCGCGCGGAAGACACCGAGCCAAAGGTGATCGAACCCGAGCTCGGCACGGAGAACGAAGACCCGGACCTGAAGGCGCTTCTGCCGGTCGAACGCCGGCTCGAACTGGAAACCACCGGTATCGTCGAGCTGCTTAACGGGGAAGAGCCTCTGTTGAGCTACGTCTTTGCGGTGAAGCCGGATGATGCGCCGAGTATCCGCTTGACGGACGATCCTGAAGAACAGCTCAGCGGCGCGCTCAAGTTTTCCTATCTGGTCAATGACGACTACGGCGTCGTGGCGGCCGAAGCCCGCATCGCTCCGCTTCCCAATCCGGATCACGACAACCGGGCACCCAGGCCGCTTGTGGAGGCTCCCCAGTTTCCATTGTCGCTGCCGGCGCGTGCCGGAACGGCCAAGACCGCGGAAACCATCCGGGATCTGACGTCCCATCCCTGGGCAGGCTCTGAGGTCAACCTGTCGCTGCTTGCACGCGATCAGGCGGGCCAGGAAGGCCTGTCGCCTGCCTATCGCATCACCCTGCCCCAGCGCCGCTTCGGCAAGCCTCTGGCACGCGCCGTTGTCGAGCAGCGCCGCAATCTGGCGCTCGATGCCGAAAGCCAGGATCAGGTCATCATCGCGTTCGACGCCCTGATGCTGGCGCCGGAAATGTTCGACTTCAAGCCGCGCAACTACCTGGGCATGCGTTTTGCCTATGGGGCTCTGGTGAATGCCCGAACCGATGAGGAGCTGAAAGCCCTGTTGCCGCTTCTGTGGGATCTGGCCCTGTCGATCGAGGATGGTGACCTGTCGGCAGCCGAACGCAAGCTGCGCGATGCCCAGGAAGCCCTGCGCAAGGCGCTGGAGGAAGGGGCGAGCGACGAGGAAATCGCAAAGCTGACCCAGCAACTGCGCGAAGCTTTGAACGAATACATGCAGGCGCTGGCCGAGCAGATGCGCCAGAACCCGCAGGCCATGCAGCCCTTTGATGGCAATCAGCAGACCTTGAGCGAGCAGGATCTGAGCGAAATGCTGGACCGCATCGAGGAACTGGCGCGCACCGGTTCGCGCGATGCCGCTCGCGAACTGCTGGCACAGATGCAGCAGATGCTGGAAAACCTGCAGGCCGGCCGCCCGCAGATGATGCCCAACAGCATGTCCAGCGAAATGATGGAAATGCTCAACCAGCTTGGTGAAATGATCCAGCGACAACAGCAGCTGATGGACGAGACCCACAAGTTCAACCAGGACCAGCAGCAACAGCGCCGTGGCCAGCAACAGCAGCCCGGGCAACAGCAGCAGCAAGGTCAGGGCCAGCAACTGACCCAGGAACAGCTTGAGCAGATGCTGCAGCAGTTGCAGGAAGGCCAGGGTGAGCTGGCGCAGCAGCTTCAGGAACTCATGGATCAGCTCAGCCAGAACGGCATGGGCCAGAACCAGGCGCTCGGCGAGGCGGGCGAATCCATGGGCGAGGCGCAGCAGTCCCTGGGTGAAGGTCAGGGTCAGCAGGCGCTTGGCGAGCAAGGCGATGCCCTCGACGCGCTGCGGCGTGGCGCACAAGGCCTCACCGAGCAGATGATGGGCCAGGGTGAAGGTGCGGGCTCGCCCAACGGTCCCTCGCCGATGGACGAGGACCCGCTTGGCCGCCCGCGGCGCACCGAAGGCCCGGATTTCAACAACCGGGTGCGTATCCCGGACGAGATCGACGTGCAGCGGGCCCGCCGGATCCTGGAAGAGCTCCGCCGCCGTTTCTCAGATCCGTCCCGGCCGCAGCTCGAGCTCGATTATCTGGAGCGGCTGCTGAAGCGGTACTAGGCCTTTTCGAAAAAAGGTTCATGACCCCGCTTTGGCGGGGTCAGTTGTTTTTGACGGTGATGTTTGTGTTTGTGGCCCACCCTTCGAGGCGCGCACACGTGCGCTCCTCAGGATGAGGTTGACTTTTGGGGTGAGGCCTTTTGTAGGCCCCGCGGAGAGCCCAGCCACATTCAGATATCTCGTTGCCACAAGATCACCCTCATCCTGAGGAAGCGCGAAGCGCTGTCTCGAAGGATCGGCCGCTTGCGCACTTCACTGTGTTCTGAAGGGAAATGGAAAATACCGGCGTGAGAAGCCCAAACAAAAACCCCGCCGAAGCGGGGTCTTGGGTTTCGGAGCCATGGCCGGAAGCCTTATGCGTAGCGGCGGGTCTCGCTCGGCAGATCGCCGGAAATGGCGTTGCGCACGGCCTTGCGAATGTCAGCCAGCGAAAATGGCTTGGTGACCACGTCATGCACCAGGGTTTCAAGGCCGTTGGCCCGTTCGCGCTGGTCGGCAAAGCCGGTCATGAGAAGGATCGGCATCCGCGGGTAGTCGCGGGCTGCGTGCAAGGCAAGGGCAATGCCGTCCATGACGGGCATCTTGATGTCGGACAGCAGCAGATCGAAGCTGCCCTTCTCGCGGGTCAGAACTTCGACGGCTTCGCCGCCATCCTCGGCCGCTTCGACGGAATGACCGTCAAGCTCCAGGGCACGCTTTACGAAGCTGCGGACAGCTTCATCGTCTTCAGTAAGAAGAATGCGAGCCATGCTCACTCTCCCGTGTTGCCGTCTGCCGCTCCGTCGTCCGGGGCGACAACGTATCCAATATAGGGCAACTGCCGCCAAGCGTGGCCCATATCCATACCATATCCGACGACAAACTTATCAGGACAGGCAAAACCAACGTAATCGGCAGATATGGCAGCTTTACGGCGCTCGGGTTTATCCAGCAAAGCTGCGATCTTTACCGAGCGTGCGCCTCTGTTCAGCAGCCGCTCCCGCGCGAAGGCGAGTGTGCGGCCAGATTCCAGGATATCATCCACTAAAATTATATCGCGCTCGTTAACGTCACTTTCAACATCGCGCAAAATACGGATGGTATCTGAGCCTTCGGTGCCGGCCCCGTAAGAGGACAGGTGCATGAACTCCATTTCCGGCTGAAGCGAGGCCCGGTGCATGGCCCGGACGAGGTCGGCCGCAAAAATGAAACTGCCTTTCAGCACGGCGACGACCAGCAGGTTCTGCGGTTTGCCTTCGGCGATTTCCTCTGCGAGTGCGCTAACGCGCTGGGCGATGGCGTCTTCATCGAACAGAGTATGGATATGTGATGTCATGGTCACTCTAGAACTACCTGGCGTTGGCCGCGTTCAACAAACCGCACCTGGATATCGGTGGCGGTTTTCGGAGGGTCGGCTAATATCGTCCTGAACCGGGTTTCGTCCAGTGCGTTTAGCGTTTTTGTTCTGGGTTCCACCGTCCAGGCATAAACTTCCTGCATGTCGGCACCGCGGATCGACAGACGCACCGCGGGAACGGAGTTGAGCTCGTCGAGCAGATTGCGGATCGACCCTTCGACCACGAGAACCTTCTTGCCGTCCTCGACTTCAGTGAAGGTGCGCAGGTTGCGGAATTCCAGTCCGCGCAGGTTTACCTCAAATCCGATCATTCCGAACAGACTGGCGAGGTCAGGAGACTGCTTCACCAGCGTGTCGCGCATGAGAACGAACATGACGCAGACCGCTACGGCGACGCCAAACAGCGCGACGCCGCCGATGCGCCGATAGTTGCGCCGGACCAGCCAGTTCAGGATCGCGCCGATCTGGTCTCTGCGGAACTTGTTCGGGTTGACTATGATTTTCGGCCGCTTGGCCAGGGATTCAATGTCGGCCTTGTTCTCCAGCCCGGCCGACCGGGCGTCTTCCTCAAGGTCCGCGGTAAATTTCGCCTCGTCGCTGGCTGTGCGGGCAGCAGCCGGTTCGGGAATGGCGGCGGCAGGCGCGTCGTCCTCGTCTTCAGGTTCCGCGTCGAAGGTTTCTTCCTCGGCGTCGGCGGCCCACTCGGCTTCGTCCTGTTCGGGGTCTTCCTCTACCGTGGGGGATGCAGTGCCGTCGCCGGTCTTGGCGCTGAACGCGACCTCGCCTTCTTCGTCGTCGTCGGGCGAAACGAACCAGCGGTTGCCGCACTTGGCGCATTTGACGCTGCGCCCTTCCGGGCCAAGGGCCTCTACCTTAATCTCGTAGGACGTACTGCAGTCCGGACATTTGATCTTCATGTGCGAAGACCTTTCGCCATGGCATGCTCTATCGGTTCACTTCGGAACCCCGGGGGGTCGAAATCCGGCACGAAATATTGGACAAGGGCCAAGCAAATCCTATGACGGGCTTTCAGGTCCTTAATGGACCTTTATATGATTAATGCACCGTTAACGGCCAGGCTATAGCGTTCAGGCCATCAACAGGAGTAATTTTGTGATCCGCTTCGAAAATGTCGGATTGAGATACGGAATGGGACCGGAAATCCTGCGCGATCTGACCTTTCAGATCGAGCCGCAGTCGTTTCAGTTCCTGACCGGGCCTTCCGGGGCGGGCAAGACAAGTCTGATCCGGCTCTTGTTCATGTCCCTGCGTCCGACCCGTGGGTTGATCAAGGTGTTCAACCGCGACCTGAGCGTGATCGACAAGCAGGAATTGCCGAAACTCCGGCGCAAGATCGGTGTGGTGTTTCAGGATTTCCGGCTGCTGGACCATCTGACGACATATGAAAATGTCGCCCTGCCGCTGCGTGTGGTGGGAAAGGATGAATCCGAGTATCGTTCCGACGTGATCGATCTGTTGCGATGGGTCGGGCTTGGCGACCGTATGCATGTTCTGCCGCCGGTGCTGTCCGGCGGGGAAAAGCAGCGCGCCGCGATCGCGCGGGCGCTGATCACGCGCCCGGAGATGCTGCTTGCCGACGAGCCGACCGGTAACGTGGATCCGCCACTTGCACGCCGTCTGTTGCGCCTTTTCATTGAATTGAACAAACTCGGCACGTCTGTCGTCATCGCGACCCATGATATCGCGCTGCTGGAACAGGTGGACGCCCGGCGCATGGTGCTTGCGGACGGGCGCCTCTCAATTTTCGATTAGGCGGCATAATGGTTCAGTCCGACGACACCGACAAAAAACAGGCGAGCGCTTCCAGCGTCCGTCCGCCCAGGCGGATGGAACGTCCGAAGCGTGGCCGCAAGCCGGCCCGCAAGGCCGCACCCAAGCCGAAAAACGAGGCGCCCCAGGGAGACGACGCCAAATTGCGCCCCTCCGCGGCGATTGTGCCGCCGCAGGCCGTTGCCGGGCGGGCGCTTACGCTTGTGGTTGCCATCATGAGCTTTCTGGCCTGTCTGACGGTGGGCGCCGTTTCGGTGGTGTGGGATGCTGCCGATGCCTGGCAGAACGATCTGGTGCGCGAGATCACCATCCAGATCCGACCGACCGAAGGCGTCGACATGCTGCGGGAAATCGACAAGGCGGTTGCGCTCGCGCAGGAGTTTCCGGGCATCGATTCCGTTCGTGCCCTGTCGGATGCCGAAACCAAGGCGTTGCTGGAACCCTGGCTTGGCGAAGGGCTGCAGCTTGACGGCCTGCCGGTGCCGCGGCTCATCCAGATCACCGTCGGAGATCCGGAACTCCTGAACCTGTCGCAATTGCGCGACATGGTCTCCCAGACCGTGGCCGGTGCAAGCGTCGACGATCACTCGGTCTGGACGTCAAGATTGTCGGCCATGGCCGGTGCCGTGGTGCTTGGCGGTTTTGCCATCATGGTGCTCGTGCTCGGCTCGATGGTCCTGAGCGTCGTCTTCGCGACGCAGGCGGCCATGGCCGGAAACAAGGACGTCGTCTCCGTTCTGCATTTCGTCGGTGCGGAAGATGGCTTCATCGCGCGTGAATTCCAGCGGCACTTCCTGATGCTGGGTCTGAAGGGCGGCGTTTCCGGCGGTGTCGCGGCGATCCTGAGCTTTCTCACGGTCGACATGCTCACCCGGCAGAGCTCCGGCCAGGCCGGTTCCGATCAGATGTCGGCTCTCTTCGGCGGCATCTCCGTCAGCCTGCCCGGTTACCTCGGTGTGTTCGGCGTGGTGTTCCTCGTGGCGATCCTGACAGCCCTTACTTCGGGTCTCGCAGTCAAGGCCCATCTGGCGAAAGTGGATTGATTTTATCACACAATGCCGTGAAATTGGCCGAATCACTTATCATAGTCGCGCCATGACCCATGCTGACACAGTGTTAGACCCCGTTCTGGACGACGGAAGTGCCGTCGTTGGCGAACGGCGTGTGTCCAAATCGCAGGACCAGCGCGCAGCACGCAGGAGCACCACCACGGGCGATACGCGCAAGAAGCGATTTGGCCTCAGGGTCCTGTTCGTCGCGGTCGTTACGGCTCTTTTGGCCGGAACCGCCGGGCAGTTTGCCATGTTCGCCCAGAAGGTCGCCAACGCCAGGGTGCCGGCCACTGCCAATGCGGATGCCATCGTGGTGCTGACGGGTGGGCACGCCCGCGTCAACGAGGCCGTCCGCCTTCTGGAAGAAGGACGCGCCAACCGCTTGCTGATTTCCGGCGTTCATCCGGGGACCACGCGCGAACAGCTTGCCGCCGTTACCGCATCCAACATGCCGCTGGAAACGAACAGCGTCGATCTTGACCGCGTTGCGCTCAATACTGCGGGCAATGCGGTGGAAACCGCCAACTGGGTCAGGAAAAACGGGTTCTCTTCCTTGCTGGTGGTGACCAGTGCCTACCATCTTCCACGGGCCAAGGTGGAACTTGCCGGAGCCCTGCCGGATGTTTCCCTGATTGCCTATCCGGTCTTCTCCAAGGACTTGAAGCTGGATCACTGGTACAGGGAACCGGCAACGATGCGGCTTCTCATGCGCGAATATGTGAAGTATATCCTCGCCCGACTCCGGATTACCGTGCAGGGTATGCGCTGACAGCAGTCGGGCCATGGCCGAGCGGTGACTTCACCTACGACCAGTCTTTGCGGTGCCATGGTTTTTCTGCGCTCTACCCTTTTCCAGATCCTGTTTTATACCGTCACCTTGCTGCTGATGATCCTGTTCGCGCCGGTGATGCTACTGCCGCGCCGCTGGGGCTGGTGGGTAGTGCCGACCTGGTCGCGGGTGCTGCAGCTGCTGATGCGCGTGTTTGCGGGCATCAAGGTGGAAGTCCGGGGGCGGGAAAACCTGCCAGAAGGCGGTTTCATTGCCGCCATGAAACATCAGTCCGCCTGGGAAACGGTGGCGATGATACCGTTGTTCAGAAGCCCCACCTTCATCCTGAAGCGAGAGTTGCGCTGGATACCGATTTTCGGCTGGTACACGGCCAAGTTCAAGCAGATCCCGATCAACCGCGGCAAGCGGACTGAAGCGCTGGCTGCGATGATGCAGGCCGCCAAACAGGCGATTGCTGAAAAGCGCCAGATCCTGATCTTTCCCGAAGGAACACGCCGGCCCGCCGGGGCCGAGCCGAAATACAAGTTCGGGATTGCCCATCTCTACCGCGACCTGAAATGCCCGGTGGTGCCGATTGCCCACAATGCCGGCCTCTACTGGCCTCGTGCCTCGTGGAAGGTCTATCCGGGTACGGTGATCGTCGAGATCCTGCCACCGATCGAACCGGGTCTGGCCCCGAACGCCTTTTACGGCAGAATGGTCACGGAAATCGAAGCGGCCAGCGACCGGCTGATCGAGGAAGCCCGCGCGGCCAGCAAGCCCTCCCCGGTGCTTGAGGACGTCGACACACGCCGCAAGGCACAACCGGCCTGAAAAAAGACCGCCCCAACGCGTTGAGGCGGTCTTTCAGTTTGAAGGCGAGGTTCAGGTGCGATGACCCACCTGAACCTGTCTTCCGGCTGCCTTAATGCGCTGCCTTGCCGGCTTCTGCCGTCTGCAGGCGCATCAGGCCCAGATGCAGCACACCGCCCAGAACCGCGCCGATGACCCAGCCGTAGCCGGAGAGTTCCGACAGGGCCGGAACCCACACGGTTGCCACCGAGAACAGTGCGGCAATGGCGAAGGCAAAGATCGCCTTCATGTTCCAGCCGTTGTTGTAGTGGTAGCGGGCCTCCGGATCGGAGGAAAACAGCGCCTCGACATCGATGTTCTGCTTGCGCACCAGGTAGTAGTCCGCGACCAGAATGCCGTAGAGCGGTGCCAGGAAGGCGCCAAGCGTGTCGACGAAAGCGGCAATGCCGATGTTCGAGATGACCGACACCCACAGCGCGCCGATGAAGAAGGCGATGACGGCGGTGATGATGCCGCCGGTCTTGGCCGAGATCTTCTCCGGGTTGAGGTTGGCAATGTCATAGGCCGGCGGAATGAAGTTTGCCACCAGGTTGATGCCCACAGTTGCCGCGAAGAAGGTGATGGCGGCGATCAGCGTCAGCAGAACGTTGTCGACACGGTCGACGATGTCGGCCGGGTTCACCAGCTTTTCGCCGAACAGCACGACGGTGCCGGCGGTCACGAACAGGGCGATGAACGAGAAGAACGCCATGGAGACCGGCAGACCCCAGAAGTTGCCGCGCTTCATGGCGCGTTCATCCGAAACGAAGCGGGAAAAATCGCCGAAGTTGATCACGACGGCGGCGAAATAGGCGATCATCGTGCCAACCACTGCGACAAAGGCCGCAACGGGTCCCCGCGGATCGGATGCTTCGCTGCCTTCAAAGATGGTGCCGAGGGCGGCGAAGATGCCGTTGCCGGCTTTCCACCAGATCACCAGGCACAGCGCGATCATGACGATATAGACGAACGGGCCTGCCCAGTTCAGGAACTTGCCGACCCAATCGATGCCCTTCATGAACAGGGCAACCTGGAAGACGCAGACGATGAGATAGGAAATCCAGCCGACAGCTGTCATGCCCAGGAATTCCGCTCCGCCTTCGCTGCCGATCAGCGTGTTGAACAGCAAGGCGACCGCTGTCGAGGCGAAATAGGTCTGCACGCCGTACCAGAAAATGGCGACGATGCCGCGCACCAGAGCCGGAAAACGGGCGCCGTAGACCCCCATCGAGGCACGCGCGATCACCGGATAGGGCACGCCGTGCTTTACTGACGGCCGGCCGGTGAGATTGACCAGCACCATGACGAAGAAACCGGCCAGCACGATCGCCGCGAAGACCATCCAGCCGTTGAGGCCGTAGGTGATGAACAGCGATGCGGCCAGGGTGTAGCCGAACAGGCTCTGGATATCGTTGTTCCAGACGTTGAAGATCTCGAAGGCGCCCCACTTGCGCTCCGAAGCCGGGATCGGCGCGAGGTCTTCGTTGTAGAGACCTCCGTCTCGCGGACCCGATTTGCCAGATAAATTCGCCATAGTCTCCTCCTTGCGGCCACATCCCCGGCGGCCTTGGTGTCTTTCCCGACGTTCGCGTGACTTCTTGCGTTCTCCCGGACGCAGGAAGCGCTTGGCTGTGCATTGCAAAAAGTTTGTGCTTGCATCTAACATTTTACAAAGCATGTTAGGTAACAGACTATGCGGAATTTCAAGCAAGTCCTTTCGGTTTTGCTTGGAAATGCCTGTGGAGACAACCTGCGATCATCCAGGCCGGATCGACGGAGCTGCAATGAAGGACGCGAACAATGGCGAGTTGCTGAACGACAAGGCTTTTCAAGCGCTTGTCGAAGCCTTGCGCAGCGGGTCGCTGCGCAATGGCCAGTTCCTGTCGATGTCCCAGCTCGTCGACCTTCTGCAATATCCGATCGCGCCTGTACGCGAAGCCGTGAAATACGCCAGCTCGCAAGGGTTCCTGACGACGGTGCCCAAACGCGGACTTCAGGTGATGGAAGCAAGCGCTGACAACATCCGCGAATGTCTCGACGAACGGCTGGTTCTGGATCAGGAAGGCGCGCGGCGGCGCATTTCACAGGGTAATCTGAGCGGCCTGGAGGCCTTGCGCCACCGGCACGAGGTCATGCGGGAAGCGGCAAGGACCGGCCCCGCCGTCAGCCTGCCGCCCAAGGCCATCGAGGTAGATCTGTCCTTGCACAGTTACCTTGGCGAAGGTCTTGGAAACTCGCTTCTGTCAGCGGCTTACGCGGCCAACCGCATCCGGATCGCCGTGATCCAGCATGCGCGGCCGTTTCTAGCCGACCGGATCGCCTCGGCGATGGACGAGCATCTGGCGGTCATCGACGCGCTGGAAGCGCACAACGAGGCCGAGGCGGTGCAGGCGCTGAAGTATCACTGCGAGCAGACGCTGCGCTGGTGGGGCGTTCCCTGAAAAAGGGAGTAGGCGTTGCCACTGCTGTGATCAGGTTTTCAGGCGTTCGGCCAGCCAGGCCAGACCTGTGTCGGGAATGCCCATGTCCTGAAGGTGGGCCGCGGTGTTGATGACATAGTCCGGATTGGCTCCCGACTTGCCGACGGCGCCCCTCACGATCTCAAGCTGCTCTTCCAGCGGCAGCGCCCCTGCATACTGGGCGTGGCTGTGATCGACCATGTAGACAAGCGCCTCAACCGTCTCGCCGCTGTCGAGTTCGACGTGATGATGGTGTTCCTTGTAGACCATGGTCGTCTGTTCGCGGGCGCGCAGATACTCCAGCACCTGCGGCCAGATGTCCCTGGAGACCTGATAGGCGATGCCCCGGCAGGCGCCGCCGTTATCGAGACCGAAGACCAGCCCGGGGCGCTGCTGGGTGCCCCGGTGCACCCAGGAATAGACGCAAAGCGAGCGATGCGCACCGCGCAGCAGAGCCGGTTCGGCGCGCTTGTGATCAAATCCTGGGTTCCACATCAAAGAACCATAGCCAAAGACCCAAAAATCGCTCATATCGACCTGTCTTGTGTTACCGCAGCTGCGGAGATAGCAAGCTGCACCGGCCGTTTCAATGGCACTCCGGCAGTCGTCTGTCTTGAAGATGGCCGTTGGTGGCAGTGTGGCCGGCCCGGAAACCGACCGAACCAGAAGAGAGTGTCTCCCAGTGTCCGATACCAAGACCAAGCCACCGAAACCCTCCAGGCGCGGATATATTCTGCTGGCCGGAGCCATCGTTCTGGTGATCGCGGGCTGGTCGGCCGCCTGGTTTTACGGGCAATCCGTCCTGCGCGAGCAGCTCGACCTGCAGATCGCCCGCATGGCGGACCAGGGTCTTGATGTGAGCTGCGCGGACCTTGCAATTGCCGGTTATCCGTTCCGGTATGAAGTTTCCTGTGCGGACTTGCGCTCTGCCGACCGCCGGGGAACCGCCGCGTCGCTTGGCGGGCTCAATGCGGTCGCTCTGATCTACAATCCCTGGCACGTCATCTTCGAGGCAAGGTCTCCCGCCGCCATGTCTGTGCCGGTGAACGGCCTGGAGGGTGGCCTCACCTGGCAGACGGCCCGTGCCAGCGTGAAGTTCGGCGAGAACGCAATCGGGTCGTTCGATGCGGTGATCGACAAACCGGAGGCCGCGTTCGATACCGCCCTCGCCCGGGGCCTGTTTGCAGCCGAGAAATCCGAAGTGCATCTGCGCAAGCAGCCTGAAAGCGCAGCAACGCTGGAAAGCTTTGTCACGGTGCAGGATCTCAGCCTCAAGTCTTTGCCGGAGCTGCAGCAGACGATTTCCTTGCGTCTCCATACCCGTATCGAGGGCGGGACCGCCCTGCTCTCCGGGGCCGATCTATTCTCGCTTGTGCAGGCGCAGGGCGGCGAATTGCCGGTGGAACTCGTGCTGGCCGAAGCAACGCTCGGAGAGGGCAAGGCTTCGGCAGGCGGCAATCTGGTGATCACAGGCGACGGTACAATAAGCGGTGCTCTGGAGCTGAGCCTCGGCAATCCGGACGCGCTTCTAAATAGCGTGAAGCCTTTGTTCCCGCCCGACGATCAGACGTTTTCACTGCTTCAGAATGTGGTGAAGAGCCTGGAGCCCGCCGCAAAGGAAATCGACGGTGTGCGAACCATCGCCCTGCCGGTCTCGATCGACCGTGGCGTTATTCGCATTGGTTTTCTGCCACTCGGCCAGATCCCGCCGTTGTTTCCCGCAGGATCCTGAACACTTGAAAGCCTCAGCCCACGCTCCGTCACTGGTTTATGGGCTGAGGCCTTTCTGAAGGTGCGGCCCCGTCAGTCGCCGGCGATGCGGTCGATCGGGATCAGGTAGCTCTTGCGATGGTCGGGTTCGGCAATCTTTTCATAGAGCGCAACCGCCGGGGTGTTCTTGCCCGGCACGAGCCAGCGCAGATGCAGCCAGCCGCGGTTCTGGCCCTCTGTGACCAGCGTTTCGATCATCTTGCGGCCGGTGCCCTTGTTGCGGTGGTCGGGATGGACGTAGATGTCGTCCATCTGGCCGATCCTGAGGCCGGTGATCAGTTCCGGCAGATCGAAGAAGACCGCGAAACCGACCAGCTTGTCGCCTTCGAAAGCGCCCAGAACCTCGGCGGTCTTGTCAGTCAGAATGCGTTCGGCGTAGTAGGCGTCCGGACGGCGCGGTGCCCCGCGCTTCAAGGCCTGCGCGTTTTCCGCGATAAGCGGCGCAAGCTGATGTGCATCATCCAGCCGAAGGGCCCTGATTTGCGTTGTCGTCATGATTTCCCCGGAAAGCAAATCGTTTGAGTGTGACTTTGCCCCACCATGTCCTGAAACGGGCACCCTGATCAAGGACTTCGATGAATTAAAGCCTGCGGCATCTATCCCGGCGGGCAACCCGGGCAATGCCCTGCGTGTGCAGGCTTTCGCTTGCCGCGATTTCGTGCCATGAGCGATGGACGGGAAATGACGGGAAACTGAAATGGCAGACAGGCAAAGGTTGAAGGCGACGCTGATCGGGCTTACGGCTGTGCTGATGTGGGCGACCCTCGGCCTGTTCGGCGCCGGTTCCGGCAAGGTGCCGCCGTTTCTGCTCAACACGCTGTGTTTCGGCTTTTCCGGCACCATGGCGCTGGTCTGGCTGGTTCTGACCGGCAAGACCCGGCTGCTCCGTCAACCGCTCGGCGTCTGGGCTTTCGGGACCTTCGGCCTGTTCGGGTTCCACTTTTTCTACTTTACCGCCATCCGCAATGCGCCGCCTGTTGAAGCCAATCTCATCAATTACACCTGGCCGCTCCTGATCGTGCTGTTTTCCGCACTACTGCCCGGCGAACAGTTGCGGCTGCACCATGTCATCGGCGCCGTTCTTGGTCTCGCCGGTGCAGTGCTTCTGATCACCGGTGGGGAAGGTGTCGGCTTTTCCTCCGGCTCCATGCTCGGCTATGGGGCGGCCGTGGCCTCGTGTCTTTTCTGGTCCAGCTATTCGGTGCTGTCGCGCAGACTGGGCGCAGTTCCGACGGAAGCCGTTGCGGGGTTCTGTCTGATGACCGCGATCCTGTCGGGCGTCTGCCACCTGGCACTGGAGGAAACGATCCTGCCCGCATCGTCACTGGAATGGGCATCCGTGCTGGCGCTGGCCGCCTTTCCGGTGGGGCTTGCGTTTTTCACCTGGGACATCGGCGTCAAGTGTGGCGATATCCAGGTGCTGGGTGCGGCGGCCTATTCGGCGCCGCTCCTGTCCACGCTGTTGCTGATTGCCTTCGGCTTCGGGGCGTTGACGCCTGCCGTCGGTATCGCCTGCGTGGCGATTACGCTGGGGGCGGTGATTGCCGCAAAGGAGATGATCTTCAAACGCCGGCAGAAAGCACCGGTAAGCGCGCAGGCAGACGAACTGCAGTGATCGGCGGCATTGCCAACGTCTGGTGGTTGGCTGGTGCACGAACACGGCCTTTCCCCCTTCGGCGAATTCCCCTACTTGATGCGATCCACTAGGTTAAGCAGAAATCCGTTTTCCCGACTTGCAGGATCGACCCATGACAACACAGCCAAGACCCCGCCGTTCCGCTCTCTATATGCCCGGCTCCAACGCCCGGGC
Organism: Roseibium aggregatum IAM 12614; assembly: GCF_000168975.1. Lineage (GTDB taxonomy): Bacteria > Pseudomonadota > Alphaproteobacteria > Rhizobiales > Stappiaceae > Roseibium > Roseibium aggregatum. The sequence continues at coordinate 95,405 of NZ_AAUW01000013.1, read as the reverse complement.
GCTCGAAAAGGCTGCGACGCTGGACGTGGACTGCCTGCTGCTGGACCTTGAAGACGCGGTCGCCCCCGATGCCAAGGACATGGCGCGCACGCAGATCGTCGAGGCCGTTTCGGCCCGCCCCTACGGCAATCGCGAGGTGGTGATCCGCATCAACGGGTTGGAGACGCCCTGGGGTGAAGATGATCTGGCGGCGGCGGTGAAGACCAATCCGGATGCCATTCTGGTGCCCAAGGTCAACAGCCCGGCCGACCTGCAGATGGTTGCGCACAAAGTGTCGCTTCTGGGGGCTCCGACGGATCTGAAACTCTGGGCGATGATGGAAACGCCGCTGGCGATGCTGAATGCCGGCGCTATCGGCGCCTGCGGTCTGGACCCGGCCGTGAGACTGTCCTGTTTCGTGATGGGCACCAACGACCTGGCCAAGGAAACAAGGGCCCGCCTGTCACCCGGCCGCGCCGCCATGACGCCCTGGCTGATGACCTGCGTGGCCGCCGCGCGCGCGGGTGGTATCGACATTCTGGACGGGGTCTACAACGCGTTTCAGGACGAGGAAGGCTTTGCAGCCGAATGTGCCCAGGGTGTCGACATGGGCATGGACGGCAAGACGCTGATCCACCCGAAGCAGATCGCTCCTTGTCACGCGGCTTTCAGCCCGTCGGAGGAGGAAGTCGCCTGGGCGCGCAAGATCAATTCTTTGTTCGATGAGCCGGAAAATGCAGGCAAGGGTGCAATCCAGGTGGACGGCAAGATGGTTGAAAGGCTACATGCGGACATGGGCAAGCGGGTGATCGCCATCGCCGACGCCATCGCGGCCCGGACCTGATACACAAGAGACCTTTCATGAAACTCTACCGTTTCATCACCGGCATCGACGACAGCGAATTCTGCCACCGGGTTACCCAGGCGCTCAACAAGGGCTGGCAGCTTTCCGGTTCTCCGTCGCTCACCTACGACGCGACACGCGGCGCGACCATTTGCGGCCAGGCCGTGACCAAGGAAGTCGATGGCGTCGAATACTCGCGCGACATAAAACTCGGCGATTATTGATTTCCGCCCGCACTGATTGCAGCGCCGCCAGGTAAAGTTTCGTCAAAGGGCTTTTCCTGTCGGCGTCAGTCCTGCGGGACTGTTTGTGGCTTCGCCGAAAGTCCGTCCTGAAGCAGGTCCTCAACGAACCACGCCGCGAACTGGTGACGTCCTGAAACGCCGGCTTTCGCGTAAATTCTGGTCAACTGGGCCCGTACGGTCCCTTGCGCGGCGCCGCGAAGCTGCGCAATCTCCGAAAGGTCGAGGCCCTTCAGGGCCAGGAGACCGACATCGCTCTCGGCGGGGGTGAGGCCCCACTCAGCAAACTGGGTGTCGATGATCCGGGCAAGATCACCCCGGGCCGCACCAAGGGCGCGCTCCTGGTGGCGCAGTCTTTCCAGGGTCAGCCGTAATTGCCATCCGGCCAGAAAAATGCCGACGATCAGGACAAAGGCGACAAAGAATTCGAAAACGGAATGCGGGCTGCCGACGTCGGTCACCAGGTCGGTAAAGGCATCGCCGACAAAGAAGATCGCGGCGACGGATTGCAACAGCATGAATGCGGCAAGGGCGGTTGTCTCACGCCGTCCCTGCCGCAGGTTGATCCCTGAAAATGTCATTTTTCCCTGTTCCGGCCAACCAGCATGGGCCGGACCAGATTACGCTTCATCACACGACTTTCAACTGCGACACCTGCGACATGGATCAGGGCCAGCACCAGCATCAGGTTGGCGGCGATCTCGTGAACTTCCTCTGCGGCTTCACCAAGTGCCGATTTGTCTTCGCCTTCGTCGTCGTCCTCCTTGACAAGCACCGACCAGTCCCCAGCGGCAACCGCCGCCTTTTCCTCGGCAATCGTGATGGGGCTCTTGGCGCCTGTCATGTAAAGGCCGGTTCCGGTTACCACCACAAGGCAGGCCCAGAGCGCATAGACCATGATCGCTCCGGCGGGATTATGGGAGCGATAGTGGCGCGGCTTACCGCGAACAAGGTCGATCAGGTGAGACACAGCAGCACGCGGGTCGGGCAGAAAGGCGGAAAACCTGGCTTCGGCGGGTCCGAGAAATCCCCAGACGAAGCGGAGCGCCAGCAATCCGAGAACACCCCAGCCTATCCAGATGTGGATCGTGCCACCGCCCTTGTTGATGAGGCCATTGGCGATGACTGCGGCAGCGATCAGCCAATGGCTGATGCGCACCAGCGGATCCCACAGATCGGGGGGGCTTTGCGCCCCCTCGGTCGATTTTGGGTTGTTTTGGGCACCCATGATCAGTCTTCGTTTTTCACGTTGGTGATCTTGCCGGATTTCGGGTCGATATAGACTTCCCAACGCTTGTTTTCGGCATCGGTGCATTTCGCTTCGATCTTGCCGTCCTCGGCCTCGAATTCCTTGACGGTGCAGCCGGCCTTGGCCAGAGCCGCGGTCGCTTCCTCCGGATTGGTGCCAACCATGTCGCCAACGGCAGGCATCGCCTGGGCAGCGACCGGAGCAAGGCAGAGGCAGATCACGGCGAGAGATTTCTTCAGCATGGTATTGTCCTTCATCAGGTGGTTGCGACCGTTGGCGGTCTTGCTCCTGAATGGCCGCAAACTGAGCAGCGGTCGACTGACGGACTGCTGACACCGGGCACCGTAAGCAGATGCTTACGCGCGGATTTCCGGTCTTTGGCGTAGGTCGGAAGGTGAACCAGGCAAATGATCTTGCCGGGGTTGAAACCGAAGAATCGAATTGCGAAGTCATCCGGACAAACTTGTCGGCGACGCATTTGCGTCAGTTTAGCAAAATTGGTCAAAGGAAACAGACCGTTGCACATCTTTTCCCTTCTGGCGCACCCCAGAGCCAACAGCTTCTGTCATGCACTTTCGAAACAGGCGCGAGACGCTTTGGAGGCCGAAGGGCACCAGATCGAACACCATGATCTTTACGCGGAAGAGTTCGACCCCTGTCTTACTGCCGAGGAAGCCTATTCGATCGGCGATACGCTGGAAGAAGTGCTTTCCCGTTCAGAAGATCCGGTCGTTGCCCGGCACAGGGACGGCATTTCGAATGCCGATGGGCTGCTGGTTGTCCATCCGAACTGGTGGGGTAAACCGCCGGCGATCCTTGCTGGCTGGATGGATCGTGTTCTGGTGCCAGGTGTTGCCTATCGGCTGCAGACTGCCGACGGTCTGCCGGAAGGACTGCTGTCGATCCGCAAGGCCGTGGTCTTCAACACGTCCGACACCGAGGCGGAGCGAGAGAGGCTTGAGCTCGGAGACCCGTTGGAGCTGATCTGGGGCCGGTGCGTGCTGCCGTATTGTGGCGCTCTGGATTACGAGCGCCACGTCTTCAGGCCTGTTGTGGGCAGCTCCTGTCCCCAACGGCAAGACTGGCTGGAAGAAACCGCCCATATTTGCCGTAACGCCTTTGATGGCTGACTAAGCTGTCACGAGATCCTTCAGGACGTCGGCCGCGAGCTGGAAGGATTTCACGCGAGCGCCGTGATCATGGATCATGCCGGTGATCATCAGTTCGTCGGGCTGGTAACGGGTGATGATTGCCGACAGTTGGTCGCGGATCGTCGCCGGAGATCCCGTAGCCGAGCAGGACAGGGCGTGTTCAACCTGCACCAGAACAGGCGCCGGGATTTCAGCACTGACATCTTTCACCGGCAAGGGCAATTTGCCCGGGTTGCCCATGCGCAGGCGGGCGAAGGCGAGAAGCTGCGACGAACGGTGGTAAGCGGCTTCTTCATCAGTGTCGGCGGCAAACACGCCAGCCGCCACCATCACATGCGGCCTTGCAAGCTGCGGTGACGGCTGGAAGGTTGCGCGGTAGATCTCCAGCGCTTCTTCCAGCATGTTCGGTGCAAAATGAGAGGCAAAGGCATAGGGCAACCCGAAGGCCGCCGCGAGTTGCGCACCATAAAGGCTCGAGCCGAGGATCCAGATCGGTACCTGCGTGCCCTCACCCGGGATTGCCCGAACCCTGCTGGATTCAGAGGCGGGCCGGAAGTAGCCCATCAGCTCCTGGACATCTTGCGGGAAACTGTCTTCGCCCGCCATGTGGCGGCGGAGCGCCCTGGCTGTCGCCATGTCCGTTCCCGGAGCCCGGCCCAGCCCCAGGTCGATCCGCCCCGGAAAGAGCGTTGCCAGCGTGCCGAACTGTTCCGCGATGATCAGCGGCGAGTGGTTGGGCAGCATGATGCCGCCCGCGCCGACACGCATGGTGGAGGTCGCCGCTGCCACCTGTCCGATGACAAGCGATGTTGCCGCACTGGCAATGCCCGGCATGTTGTGGTGCTCGGCCAGCCAATAGCGATGGTAGCCTGCTTTTTCTGCGGACCGCGCCAGATCGACCGTATTTGCAAGAGCGTCGGTCGCTGTCTGGCCTTCCGGTACAGGGGATAGATCGAGAAGGGAAAAATGCTGCATGAATATCTCCGTTGCAGCTCCATGTAGGATCCGAAAACTCACCCGCCAAGGTCAAGTTTAAGCTCAAGCCCGCTTTGGGGTGCGAGTGCAACCAGACCATCTGCGCATGATTTCCCGGAAATACGGGGCTCTTCGGTGGTGGGAGGGGGTCGTGTTTTTATGAGTGGAGCGGGATCTATTCAGCAAACATCGCGTCGAACACACGGTCGTAGATCTTGATGACGGCGGCGGTTTCTTCAAACCCTTGCCGGGCAAGGTTGCCCAGGCCGGGCGCAGCGTTGACTTCCAGAACAATGGCGTGCGTATCGGCGCTGGCGGTGTCCGGCAGGATCAGGTCGACCGCGGCATAGCGAAGGGACAGCGCTTGCGCCGCCCGGCAGGCAAGGGCTGCAAGTTCCGGGGCTAGAGTGCCCGTCACAAGTCTGGCTGTTCCGCCTGCGGACAGATTGACGACAGGCAGAAGCGTGACCCTCTGGCCGGCTGCGGGAATTTTTTCCGGCGTCAGACCCTGCTGCGAGAGTTCGAGACCGAGACGGGGATCGGCCGCATCAATGCGCGGATCGGCGTCAATGATCTCGGCAATGCTGCGATGGCCATCGCCGGTGATCTGCGGCGGGTGCCGTTCAATGGCGCACAGCACATTGCCGTCCAGCACGACGATCCTCAGTTCCTGTCCGCGGATTTCCGGCTGCACCAGAAGCTGGTCGTTGCGCTCGGCAAGGGCGTTGAGGGCATCTTGAAGCACGTGAGGGGTGTCTACCCGCACCACGTCCCGCCCTTCCCGGCCGCAATTGGGTTTGACGTAAAGTGGAAACCCGTGCGTCTCGGCGAAATCCAGAAGGTCTTGCGGCAGTTGGCTGTCCTTGCGGATGTCCTGCGCAAAAACAAGGCGTCCCTCCGGCACTTCCAGGCCCGCAGCCTTCAGAAAGGCGGCAGCATAGGCTTTGTCGGTGGCGATTTCCGCAGCGCCAAGCGTATTGAGGTCGAACCGGGTGCCCTTGAAGAACCAGCGCTTGCCGGACGGGCTTTCGACCAGTCCGGCGTGGCCGTGGCTGTCGCCTGCTGTCAGCCGGAATCCTTTGTGGGCGCAATAGGTTTCAAGCAGATCGAAGACGAGTGCGCGCCGGCCGGCCTTTTCTCTCATGCGCGGGCCAGCCGTGCGGTCAGTTCTTGTTCTGGCGGGCGTTAGCCAGATAGTCGATCTTGAACAGGTCCGGATTGGTCGGGCCGTTGGAGACGACGTTGTAGACCGCAACGGACGTATCGTAGCCCTGCTGGTCGGTGACCGTCCACTGCTTCAGGGCGTAGTCCTTGGCGTCGAAGATCAGCGTCAGCGTGCCGGAATTGAACTTGGTCTTGTCGAAGATCGTGACCGTGATCAGGTCTTCTTCCACCAGAACGTTGGTGACGTTGGTGTCCTTCTGAAGGTCGATATCGTCGGAGAGCAGGAAGCGCAGGGGCGTCTGGCCGAGCGGCCAGATGTCCTGGGTGTTCAGCTTGCGGTCGCGCACGGACACCGATTTGCCATCGGCCACGATATCGAGCACCGAAGGCTTGTTGTAGTAGAAGCGCACCTTCCCCGGACGGGCCATGTAGAACTTGCCGTCGGACTGGTTGCCGTCAGGACCGAACTGGATGAAGTCGCCATGCATGGTCTTCACCGAGTTGAAATAGGAGTTCAGGTCCGTAAGGGTTTTTTGTTCCTGCTCGGTCAGCGCCGCAGCGGGCAGCAGTGCCGACAGGGACAGTGCCGCGGCAATGCCGGCTACCAGCAGAGGCTTGATCAGGCGGGAAGCGAAGCGTTTCAGCATGATGCAATGTCCTAAATCGTTCTCTCTGTGACACGTTTCCCCTTAGCTAGGGAGCGTGTGTGGCAAAGCTTTGGCAGACTACCATCAAAAATCTTCTTCCACGCCGTTCTGCACGAGAATCTCGCGTTTTCCGGCGTGGTTGGCCGAGCTGATCAGGCCTTCGTTTTCCATGCGCTCGATCAGCGAAGCGGCGCGGTTGTAGCCGATGGAGAGGCGCCGCTGGACGTAGGAGGTCGAGGCCTTCTTGTCGCGCAGCACGATGGCGACCGCCTTGTCGTAAAGATCGTTGCCCTCGTCGCCGCCGGCAAGACCGCCGCCGTCGTAAGGGCTTTCGCCCTCGTCGTCTTCCTCGGTCACGGCTTCCAGATATTGCGGCGTGCCCTGAACCTTCAGATGCTTGACGATATCCTCGACCTCGTCATCGGCAACGAACGGCCCGTGCACACGCTGAATGCGTCCGCCACCGGCCATGTAGAGCATATCGCCCATGCCCAGAAGCTGCTCGGCACCCATTTCGCCCAGGATGGTGCGGCTGTCGATCTTCGACGTCACCTGGAAGGAGATACGGGTCGGGAAGTTGGCCTTGATCGTACCGGTGATGACGTCCACCGACGGGCGCTGCGTTGCCATGATCAGGTGAATGCCGGCGGCACGGGCCATCTGCGCCAGACGCTGGATGGCGCCTTCGATGTCCTTGCCGGCCACCATCATCAGGTCGGCCATTTCGTCGACGATGACGACGATATACGGCATCGCCTCCAACGGCAGTTCCTCTTCCTCGTAGATCGGCTGGCCTGTGTCGCGGTCGAAACCGGTCTGGACGGTTCGGGTGAACGACTCGTTCTTTTCCAGCGCCTGCTTGATGCGGGTGTTGTAGCCGTCGATGTTGCGGACGCCCATCTTGGACATCTTCTTGTAGCGGTCCTCCATCTCGCGGACGGTCCACTTCAAGGCGACGACGGCTTTTTTCGGATCGGTCACGACGGGTGTCAGCAGATGCGGAATGCCGTCGTAGATGGACAGTTCCAGCATCTTCGGGTCGATCATGATCATCTTGCACTGCTCCGGCGTCAGCCGGTAGAGCAGCGACAGGATCATGGTGTTGATCGAGACCGACTTGCCCGAGCCGGTGGTCCCGGCGACCAGCAGGTGAGGCATGCGTGCCAGATCCGCGACGACGCTTTCGCCGTTGATGGTCTTGCCGAGGGCGAGCGCCAGCTTGGCCTTGGACTTTTCGAAGTCCTGCGCGGCGAGCAACTCGCGCAGATACACCGTCTCACGGCGGGCGTTCGGCAGTTCGATGCCGATGGCGTTCTTGCCCGGGATCACCGCCACGCGGGCGGAAATCGCGCTCATGGAGCGGGCAATGTCGTCGGCAAGGCCGATAACGCGCGACGATTTGATGCCAGGCGCGGGCTCCAGTTCGTAAAGGGTCACGACCGGGCCGGGGCGCACCTCGATGATTTCGCCGCGAACGCCGAAGTCTTCCAGCACGCCTTCCAGAATGCGGGCATTTTGTTCCAGCGCATCGGCCGAAAGACCCGGCACCTTGCCGGCCACCTTCGGTTCGGCCAGAAGCCGCAGCGGCGGCAGTTCGTATTCTTCCGGCGCACCGAGGAACGACGGCTGTGCCTCCGCGATTGCCCGCTTGCTCTGCTTGGGACGCGGAGCCGGGGGAATGACACGGCCATTCGGTGCCGTCTGCGCTGATGCCTGCGACGCGGAGTCCGGTGCGGCTATGCCGACCGGTACGGCCGGGCGCCCGGTTACGGGTCCCTTGTCGATCATCAGGTCGTCCGGTGCGAAGGTGTCGCCTTCCTCGTCGTAATAGTCTTCCGCATAGGGCTCTTCGACATCGTCCGCATGACGGCCGCGCTGGTAGAAGTCGTCCAGTCCGTCGTCGTCTTCCCGGATCAGACGCCCTGCGAGCGCCTTGCGGAAGGCCTTCAGACGGCTGCCCTGGCGGGTGTCTTCCGGCTCGTAGTCGCCGTCATCCTCACCCTCGTCCTCGTCCCAGTATTCTTCTTCTTCCGGGGCCTGGCTGCGCTTCAGGCCGGTCAGCCGGCGCAGTTGCGCGGCTGCCAGAAGGCCGAAATGCTCCATCTGGCCGACGAAGGCGCTGAAGAAGATGCCGATGCGGGATTCGCCGTCGTCGTCATCAAAGTCGAGTTCCTGCTCTGCGGCCTTGCCATGGCCAACCGGACCCGCGACGGGTTCGATCCGTTCGGACGGCGCACCGACCTTGCCCAGCCATCCGGCGGCTGCCAGCAGGCACAGGACGGCAGGCACACCAAGTCCGAGCGCGCCGACAATCGTCGCGGCACCGCTGGTCATGTTGTCCGTGACGAGCGCGGGCAAGTGGTGAACGGTGTCGCCGAGGAAGCCGCCGAGACCGGTCGGCAGCGGCCAGCTTTCGGGAACCGGCAGGGAGGCCAGGGCACCTGCGGCAAGGCTCGTGCCGATCAGCCAGTAGACCAGGCGCTTGCGGCCGATGCCAAGCACATGACCGGTCAGAAGCCGCCAGCCCCACAGAACCAGCGGCACCAGGAACACGGCGGTTGCCAGGCCGATGGTCTGCATCAGAATGTCGGCAAGGATTGCGCCGGGCGTACCGAGCGCGTTACGTACCTGGCCGCCGGTGGCGTGGTTTAGGCTCGGATCGCTGACGGACCACGTCGCAAGGCTTGCCGCGAGCATGGCGGCAACGGCAATGATGCCAAGACCGGCAGCCCCGACGAGGTTGCGCCGGATGAACCGCTTCAGCGGGCTTTCGGTGTCCAGAAGGTCAACCGAAGATCTGCGGCCGTTGCCGCGAATTGCGCTGGCCCGCCTCATGCCTTGTCTCCCATCCATTTCGCCAGGCGCTCCAGAGCGATCTCGGTCTGCTCCAGCGGCGCCGTCAGGCTGATGCGAATATAGTTCCGCCCCGGATTGCTGCCGTCCTGCTGGTCCGTGGCAAGATAGCTTCCCGGTAGAACCTTGAGCCCGATTTCCGTCCACAGGGCCTTGGTGACCGAGACGGCATCCCCCCAGCGGCTGATATCCAGCCACAGGAAGAACCCGGCATCAGGCGTGACCGGCCCGAGGATCGGGCCCAGATGCCTTTCGGCAGCTTCGAATTTCTCGTTGTAGAGCCTGCGGTTCTCAATGACGTGGGATTCGTCCTGATAGGCCCTGACGGCGACCGCCTGTGCCGGCAGCGGCACTTGCGGCGCGGCAAGCCCGCGGAACTTCGCCCATTTTTTCAGAAACTCGGGATCGCCCGCGGCAAAGCCGCAGCGCAGGCCGGCCAGGTTGGAGCGTTTGGACAGGGAGTTTAGGACGATGATGTTGGCAAAGCCTCCACCCTGCTCCTCGTTCAGATCCCTTGCCGCTTCCAGAATGCCGACTGGCGGCGTCTCGCGGTAGATTTCCGAATAGCACTCGTCGGCGAAAATATAGAAGCGGTGTTTGCGGGCGAGGCCGATCAGGCGTTGCCAATAGTCGGTGTCGGCGACAAAGCCCTCCGGATTGGTGGGCGAAGCCACGTAGAAGGCGACGGTTTTTTCCAGAAGGTCCGCATCGAGAGTGTCGAGATCGGGCAAAAAGTTGTTGCCCGCAACCGCGTCGAGCAGCACGGCTTCCGCATCGGCCACATGGGCCGCGGCGGCATAGGTCTGGTAGAACGGGTTGGGCAGAATCACCACGGGGTGATCCAGGCCCTTGTTCAACTGGTCCCGGGCGGCAATGGCGCCGAAGGACAGGCCTTCGCGGGAGCCGTTCAGCGGCAGCACGCCGTGATCGGCGTCGATCAAGCCCCCAAGGTTGTAGCGGCGGTCCAGCCAGGATGCGATGGCGGCACGAAACTCCGGCGAGCCTTCAATCGGCGGATACCGGCGGAAACCGGCCATATTTTCCGCCAGAACTTCGGCCGTAAAGTCTGGAATCGGATGTTGCGGTTCGCCAATCGTCATAATGATCGGGTCGAGCCCCGGCATCTCGCCGCTCAGGAGTTCGGCGAGGCGTTGAAACGGATTGGAGCTCGGCAGGGACACACCGCGCTGATAGGCTTTTTTGCTGGCAAGCATGAATGATCCGGCACTCGTTACGCATAACTTCGCTCAGACCCTATAGCCGGTGTGGTAAATCCCTTATTAACCAAGCAGGGCAGGGACAAAGAATTGCAGCGGTTGCCCCCGGATATTCCGGCCGCATGCGCCATGGCGCCTCATCGGTCACCCTCGGGCGAAATTCACGGCTTCCGGTTTGCCGCACGGCTTTTGCCCGGAAGTCCTTGATCGCCAACGAAGACCCTGTAGAAATTGAAAGCAGCGGAACGGCTGGCGGAAACGAAGTTTGCCCGGCTTTTCAACAGGGTGCTCACCTGAGCAGGTTCTACAATGTCGAAAACAGAAAAAGAACCCGTGACCGTTGTTTGCTTCGGTGATTCACTCACCTGGGGTTTCAATCCGGTCGACAAGTCCCGCTATGGCCACGATGTCCGCTGGACCCGGCTTTTGCAGAAAGAGCTTGGTGACGGGTTCTATGTGGTCGAAGAGGGCGTCAACGGCCGAACAACCGTCTTCGAGGATCCGGTCAAGGGCGACAAGAACGGCCTTGCGCATCTGGCGACCGTTCGCAAGACGCATATGCCCATCGACATACTGATCGTCATGCTCGGCACCAACGACCTTCAGGCGCGCTTCGGCATGAACGCCGAAACAATCGCGATTGCCATGGGACGCTTGCTGGATTTTGCCCGCAGACCGACTGATGATGTCGAAGGACGGGCGCCGAAAGTGCTGTTGATGGCGCCGCCGCCGCTGGCGCCTCTGGCAGGCACGCCTTACGCGGCACAGTTCAGCGACCAGAGTGTCGCCGAATCCCATCGGCTGGCAGACTGTTACCGGGAGAAAGCGGCGGAATATGGCGCGGCGTTTTTCGACACGGGAACGGTCATTTCGGCCAGTCCGATCGATGCCGTTCATTTCGAGGCAGAGCCGCAAGCCGATCTCGCCAAGGCGGTGGCAGCGGAAGTGCGGAAACTCGCAAACTGAATTCGCCGACAGTATTGTCTGCCGCCGTTAGAAGTGTCTCCGACGGGCAGAGCGGCTGAATATTCCCTCAGAAGTCCGACGTCAGTCCCTTGATCTCCCAATCGTCGTAGCGGGTGGGTTCCAGCCCACCGCGTCCGTTGACCTCTTCAGGCAAGTTCTGCTGCCTGGCGTCGATTTCCTTGCGCCGTTCTTCGGCTTCCATCAGGGCGCGCTGGGCTGCCGGCGGCAGGTCCTCGAACTTCCGCTTCGGAGCTTCCTCGACCGAAGTCTTCAGGGAAGGAGCGTCGCTCTGGCTGTAGCGGCTCGTCGGGTTGTCCGGTGTCTCTGTCATGGCTCTTCGTGGTTCGGTTTTGCGGTCTCGTCTGCCGTATATAGGGTAATCTTGCCAAGGATGGCAGCGCTCCCCATCTGTTGAACGGATAGAAAGGCCAAAACGCACCTTTCTGCAAGCAGTCGAAAACAGGACAGAAACGGAAACAAGCGGCGATGAACTATATTCGCACGGCAATGCTTCTGGCGGCGATGACCGCCTTGTTCATGGGGATCGGTTTCATGATCGGCGGTCAGTCGGGCATGATGATCGCGCTGCTCATTGCGGCTGCCATGAACCTGTTCAGTTACTGGAATGCGGACAAGATGGTCCTGCGCATGCATCATGCCCGGGAGGTGGACGAGCGTGAAGCACCGGAATTCTTCCGCATGATCCAGCGGCTGGCGCAGAATGCCGAACTGCCCATGCCCAAGGTCTATATCATCGACAATCCGCAGCCGAACGCCTTTGCGACCGGCCGCAACCCGCAAAATGCCGCCGTTGCCGCAACGACCGGCCTGCTCGACATGCTGACGCCCGAGGAAATTGCCGGTGTGATGGCCCATGAGCTGGCCCATGTGAAGAACCACGACACCTTGATCATGACGATCACGGCGACGATTGCCGGTGCGATCTCCATGCTTGCGAATTTTGCCTTCTTCTTCGGCGGCAACCGCAACAACCCGCTCGGCTTCGTCGGGGTGATCCTGATGATGGTCGTGGCACCGCTGGCGGCAATGGTGGTTCAGATGGCGATTTCCCGGACACGCGAATATGCGGCCGACCGGATGGGCGCGCAGATCTGCGGTGAACCCATGTGGCTGGCATCCGCGCTGGCGAAAATTTCGCGCGGTGTCGAACACATCCACAACCCGGATGCGGAAGCCAATCCGGCAACGGCTCATATGTTCATCATGAACCCGCTGTCCGGTGAACGCATGGACAACCTGTTCTCGACCCACCCGAACACGCAGAACCGGATCGACGAACTGCGCAAGCTGGCCGACGCGGGTCTTGGCACGGGTGGCAGAAGCGGTCCCATGTCGTTTACCCGTCAGGCTCCGCAGCAGGCTGGCCCCTGGGGCGGCGGTTCGACCGGCCCGTCCAGCGCTCCGCGCCGCCCGAAAGGGCCGTGGGGATAGGGTACTGTCCCCCGGAAGGTCCGGCCCAACGGCAAAAACAACTTTGCCGGATGATCACCCGGCTTTAGTATGGCCAGATGCGCCGCGACCGGCAGACCGGTCTGCGGCGCTTGATTTTGATACCGGCCGTAACCGATGGGCCGGCCGCGTGAATGGATTGAACCTTGACCAAACGGCCGAACAACAAACAGAAGCCTTCCGGCAAACCGGCGACGGAACAGGCCGAAAAGCCGGGGTTCGCCGCGCGCAAGGTGGCTGCCGATATTCTTGGCAACGTCGTTCACAAGAAACGGCCTCTCGATGGCGAACTGGACACCGCGTCCGGTCATTCCGGATTCCGCGCGCTGGCCGCAAACGATCGGTCGCTGGTGCGCGCAATCATCGGTGCAGCCCTGCGCCACCGGGGGGAAATCGCTGAAATTCTGGACCGCTTGCTCGACCGGCCGATCCCGGAAAAGACCGGCCGCGTCCTGGATATCCTGCATGTGGCCATCGCCCAGATGCTGTTTCTCGACATTCCGGACCGTGCTGCCGTCTCGCTAGCCGTCGACCATGCCGGCCTCGACCGCCGCGCCCGGCCCTACAAGGGCCTGGTCAATGGCGTGCTGCGCCGGCTCGGGCGCGAGCGCGACGAGGTCACCGCCGATCTCGATGCTGCTGTTCTGAACACGCCCGACTGGCTGATGGAAAGCTGGCAGGTGGCTTATGGGCCGGAGACAGCGCGAGAGATTGCGCGGGCTCACGAAACTGAAGCTGCGCTCGATCTGTCGGTAAAGGCGGATCCGGAAGGATGGGCCCAGAAGCTTGACGGCCAGATCGTGGGTGCGGGCAGCGTCCGTCTTGTCCGTAAGGGCGCTGTCGATGCCCTGGAAGGCTATGGCGACGGGCAGTGGTGGGTGCAGGACGCCGCCGCAGCGCTTCCCGCCCGACTTCTGGGCGACGTGAAGGGTCTGCGTGTTGCCGATCTTTGCGCGGCACCGGGTGGCAAGACCGCACAACTGGCGGCTGCTGGCGCCTCTGTCACCGCGGTTGATATTTCAAAGGCGCGCCTGAAACGCCTTGAAGAGAATATGACCCGGCTCGGCCTGAGTGTTGAAACGGTTGCGGCGGATCTTCGGGCCTTCGAGCCGGAGGAGCCTTTCGACGCAATCTTGCTGGATGCGCCCTGCAGCGCTACGGGGACGATCCGCCGGCACCCCGATGTGCCCTGGATCAAGAAGCCGTATGACATTGAAAAATTGACGGAAATCCAGAGCGAACTGCTGGACAGGGTGGTCGGTTGGGTGAAACCGGGCGGCCTGATCGTCTATTGCACGTGTTCGCTGGAAGCTGCCGAGGGTGAAGCCCAGGTGTCCGCTTTTCTGGAGCGGCAGGGCGGAAAAATGGAACTGATTGCCGTCGAGGCCGGCGAGGTGGGCGGCCTTGCTGAATGTGTCACGAAAGAAGGCTATCTTCGCTGTCTGCCCTGCCACAGTGCCGCCGTGGACCCTGTCAGCAAAGGCATGGACGGCTTTTTTGCCGCAAGACTCCGCCGGTTTTAACGCGGCATAAACTGTTCACTTGCAATGATTCTTTAAATGAAATGCTAACCTTAATGGTTCGTTTCCAGAAATAGATACCGGAGACACCCCATAAACGCGCAAAAACCATCAGTTTTGGAGATGGTTTGGTGAATACTGCAAGCCTGAGTGAAAGAAGCCGCATCTGGCGGCTCGTGGCACTGCATATTTGGCAACGCTCCTTGAAATGGATGCATGGCGGGCCGCTGTTCCGCATGCAGCCGTTTTCGGCTGTGCCTGCGCGCCTGCTTATAGCGCCGCAGGATTTGCGCACTGCTGACGCGACCAATGCCGCCGATATCTACGGCGGCCGCTTCCTGTTTTCCGGCCACCTGGTGGAAACGCAAGGCAGATCCCCTTTCGAGCTGAAGGCCGTGCATGAGGACTGGCAACGCGAGTTACACAGTTTCGGCTGGATGCGCGATCTGCGGGCCGCCGACAGCCAGATCTCCCGGCAGAATGCCCGGGCGCTGGTGGAAGACTGGATCAAGTTCTGCGGCCGTTGGCACGACATCGGCTGGGAGGCCTCGGTCGTCACGCGGCGCATTCTGTCGTGGCTCGCGCATTCGCCCTTCATTCTTCAGGACGGCGATCATGAGTTCTACCGCAGTTTCGTGCGCTCACTGGCTCGCCAGGTGCGTTACCTGCGCCAGACCATCAATGAAACGGAAGACGGTGTCGAGCGCCTGCATGCAGCGCTTGCCATGGCGTCCGCCTGTATCTCCATGGCCGGACAAGGCCGCTTCGCGCGCCAGAGCATCCGGCGTCTCGATCAGGAGCTGACCCGCCAGATCCTGCCGGACGGCGGCCATATCTCGCGCAATCCCAAAGCGCTGATCGACATTCTGGCGGACTTGCTGCCGGTTCGTCAGGCCTTCGTCGCCCAGGGGCTGGAAGTGCCGCAGGCGATGGTGCAGTCGGTAGACCGGATGATGCCGCTGTTGCGCTTTTTCCGTCATGGCGACGGGGCGCTGGCACATTTCAACGGTATGGGCTCCACGCCCAGCGATCTGGTCGCGACCATTCTTGCCTATGACGATGCACGCGGTGCGCCGCCGCAAAACGCGCCGCATTCGGGCTATCAGCGCTTGACCGGCGGCAACTCCGTCGTCCTGATCGACACCGGCCCTGCCCCCGCGGTGGGCGTTTCCGGCGACGCCCATGCGGGCTGTCTTTCGTTCGAGTTTTCCTCCGGAAGCAACCGGATCGTCGTCAATTGTGGCGTCTCGCCCAAGTCGAACCCGGTCTGGCGCCGGGTCAGCCGCTCGACGCCCGCCCATTCGACCGCGGTCATCGAGGATACGTCCTCCTGCCGGTTCCTGTCCGACCGGCCTTTCGGGCATATTCTGGGCGCTCCCATCCTGTCCGGACCGGTCAGGGTGCCGGTGGAGCGGGAAGACGATGCCGCCGGCAGCCGGATCACGGCTTCCCATGACGGCTATGCGAGCGAGTTCCACGTCCTGCACGAACGGGACATCCGCCTGGCCGGCGACGGCACGGTGCTGGATGGTATCGACACGTTTTCGGCAATCGGTCCGGTGGACCGGGAAAACCGTTATGCGATCCGTTTTCACCTGCATCCGGGCCTGCGCAGTTCGCTCATCCGGGGCGGATCGGCGGTGCTGCTGGTCTGCCGGGACGGCGAAGCATGGGAATTCGAAGCGCCGGGCACCGAAGTCATGCTGGAAGAAAGCATTTATCTCTCCGACGTCTACGGTCACCGCAAGAGCGAGCAGATCGTGATCGCCGGCGCCGTGCTGGAAGCACCTTCGGTGGGCTGGCAGTTCCGCAAGACGGCGACGGCCAAGCTCAGCCGGCGCGGAACCAGCGATTTCGACGAGCCGGACGAACTGGCGCTGGAAGAATAGAGACCTTCCGCTTTTGCTGAAGACGTGATAGGGCGACGGCAACTCCCGGACCGTCCCCAATTGCGAGGCAAATTCATGGCCATTGTGTCCAAAGCCGTACCCGTTCCCGAGCTGGTTTCCGTCAAGCGTGCGCTCTTGTCCGTCTTCGACAAGACCGGTCTTGTCGACTTTGCAAAAGCGCTGTCCGAGCGCGGTGTCGAGCTGGTCTCCACCGGCGGTTCCTACAAGGCGCTGAAGGAAGCCGGGCTTGCGGTTCTGGACATTTCCGAAGTCACCGGCTTTCCGGAAATCATGGACGGCCGCGTGAAGACGCTGCATCCGAAGGTGCATGGCGGTCTGCTGTCGATCCGCGACGACGCCGACCACCAGAAGGCAATGGACGAGCATGACATTGTCGGCATCGACCTCTTCTGCGGCAATCTCTATCCGTTCGAGGACGTTGTCGCCTCCGGCGCCGACTATGCCACCGGCATCGAGAACATCGACATCGGCGGACCGGCAATGACTCGCGCGGCCGCCAAGAACCACGCCTATGTCACCGTCGTCACCGACCCGGCCGACTACGACGCGGTTATTTCCGAGCTTGATGCCAACGGCGGCAAGGCACCGCTGGCGCTGCGCAAGAAGCTGGCTCAAAAGGCCTTTGCGCGGACGGCCGCCTATGACGCCGCCGTTTCCAACTGGATGGCGGATCAACTGGACGAGGCGACGCCCGCCCACCGTGCAGTTGGTGGTTCGCTTGCCGAAGTCATGCGCTACGGCGAAAACCCGCATCAGACGGCCGGTTTCTACACCACCGGTGAGCAGCGCCCGGGTGTCGCGACAGCCAGGCAATTGCAGGGCAAGACCCTTTCCTACAACAACATCAACGACACGGATGCCGCGTTCGAGCTGGTGAGCGAGTTCGATCCGGCCCGCACCAGCGCGGTTGCCATCATCAAGCACGCCAACCCGTGCGGCGTTGCCGAAGGCGCCAGCCTGAAGGAAGCCTACGAACTGGCCCTTCGCTGCGACCCGGTCTCCGCCTTTGGCGGCATCGTTGCCCTCAACCAGACGCTGGATGCTGCGGCTGCGGAAGAAATCGTCAAGATCTTCACCGAAGTCATCATCGCGCCGGACGCGGACGATGCGGCCCGCGAAATCATCGCGTCGAAGAAGAACCTGCGCCTTCTGGTCACCGGCGGCCTCGCCGATGCGCGCGCCAAGGGCCTGTTCGTCAAATCCGTCGCAGGCGGCCTTCTGGTCCAGTCACGCGACAATGGTGTGGTCGATGATCTCGACCTCAAGGTCGTCACCAAGCGCGCTCCGAGCGAACAGGAGCTGGCCGATCTGAAATTCGCCTTCCGGGTCGCCAAGCATGTGAAGTCCAACGCCATCGTCTATGCCAAGGACGGTGCGACAGTCGGTGTGGGCGCCGGCCAGATGAGCCGGGTCGATTCCGCGCGGATTGCCGCCCGCAAGGCGCTGGACGCGACAGAAGCTGCCGGTCTTTCCGAACCGCTCACGAAGGGCTGTGTGGTCGCATCCGACGCGTTCTTCCCGTTCGCCGACGGTCTTCTGTCTGCGGCCGAAGCCGGTGCGACAGCCGTGATCCAGCCGGGCGGATCGATGCGCGACGACGACGTGATTGCGGCAGCCGACGAGGCCGGTCTTGCGATGGTCATGACCGGCATGCGCCATTTCAGGCACTAGAGCGTGTCGCGTTTAACCGGAATAATCCTGCATCGCTTGTTGCGTCGAAATCTCTGATTTCAGACTGCAAAAGCGATGCTGATAACACGCGATTTGCTTCAGGATCTCATGTTTGCATGTGAGTTGAAGGGCCAGTCTCCAAAGAGACCGGCCTTTTTTTCTTGTAGACCTTTATAGCTCTACATCTTAGCTAGCTAATGAACTGAAATATCGTCCGAATATTACCGTGAACGTCCAGAAAACCTGACCCGCTGAAGACCTTGTTAACGCACGGCAGGTAATGTGAGGCAAGCTTCGGCAGGTATTCGCCTGCCTTTACTTGCGATTCGCGGAGATTACCGGTGTTTAGAAGTGCGAAGGTCACAACAAAGCTCATAGGGGCCAGTGCGGCGACCCTTACGGCCGCCCTGGTGGTTGGCATCAGTTTTATCGCATGGGAAGCCTCCCGGATTACGGGCGACCTTGCGCGCTCCGAAGCCGAGGCCGTGGCACGTGAGCAGGCCCAATTCGTACAGCGCGGTCTGGAAAACGGCCTCAAGGCTTCGCAGACACTGGCGAGTTCCCTCACCGGCATGAAAAAAGCCGGTGTGATTGATCGTGAAGCCTGGAGCTCTGTTGTCGAAAATCTGACATTGACCAACAAGGACCTTGCGGGCACCTGGGGCGTGGTCGTGGGTGACAAGCTCGACGGCAGGGATGCCGAGTTGAAGGGCAACGAGAGATGGGCCGTCGGCGGACAATGGCAGCCCTACTATTTCCGCAAGCCGGACGGCACCCTGGCTTACCGGCCGATCGAGGAGATCAGCGTCGGAGACATGAGTGACGCTGGCGAACTCTGGTTCAACGGTGCCTATGTGTCCGGCAAGGACTACATGACGGAGCCTTACAGCTGGGACGCCGACGGAAAGACCGTGACGGGCGTCTCGTTCTCTTCGCCGATCCGAGACGGCGCCACGGTAATCGGTGTTGCAGGTGGCGACATTCTGCTGACACCGCTCTCCGACGTGCTGGGCAACCAGCGGCCGCTCGACACGGGCTCGGTCCATCTTCTGTCGCAGAACGGTGTCTGGATCGCCCATGCCGATCCGGCGGTTCTCGGAAAGCCCTGGTCGGAAGGCCGGGCTGAAGCCGATCTTGCCGTGCAGGACAAGCTGCTGACCGCGGTCAAGAACGGCGAGCCCTTCTCCTATGACGGATATTCCAACACGCTGGGCACCGAGGTGCATCGTATCGTCATGCCGGTGAGTGTGACCGGTACCGATGCCAAGCTGGCCGTTGTGGTCAACGTTCCGCTGTCGACCCTCAACGCGGCGTCCTCCTCGATCACCACCATGATTGTCATCGTCGGTGTCGTGCTGCTCATTGTTGTCGCACTTTCCATCTACTTCGTCGGCAACACCATCGTCCGCCGTCCGCTGGAACGTGCTGTTGGCAGCATTCAGGCGCTTATCGACCGCCGGTATGACGAACCGATCCAGGACACGGACCGTCACGACGAAATCGGCGAGATCAGCAAGGCTCTCGAGGTCTTCCGCGAGAAGGCGCAGCAGGCTGAAGCCCTTACCGCAGAACAGGAAGAAGCACAGCGCCAGCAGCTCGCCCGCGCCGGCCGGATCAGCGAGCTGTCGCAGAATTTCGACCGCCAGATCTCCGAACTGACCCAGACCGTGATGCATCAGGTGCAGGACCTCAATGCGGCGTCGATGACGCTGACGGCGGGTGCCGACGACACCAGCGAAAAGAGCACGGCAGTGGCGGCCGCTTCGGAAGAAGCCTCATCGAACGTGGAAACGGTCGCGTCCGCGGCGGAAGAACTGATGGCCTCCGTCGGCGAAATCTCCCGCCAGATGACCCAGTCCACCGAGATCGCGTCCCATGCCGTGGAGCAGGCCCAATCGACAAACCGCAAGATCGAAGGACTCGCGGAAGCTGCCAACCGGATCAGCGAAGTGGTCAAGCTGATCACCGACATTGCCGAACAGACCAACCTTCTGGCGCTGAACGCGACCATCGAAGCGGCTCGTGCGGGCGAAGCCGGCAAGGGCTTTGCCGTTGTCGCTGCCGAAGTGAAGGAGCTGGCCAACCAGACCGCAAAGGCCACCGAGGAAATCTCTCTGCAGATCCAGTCGGTGCAGACGGAGACGGCCGGGTCTGTCGACGCCATCAAGGGCATTTCCGAAACCATCGAGAAGATGAACGAGATCTCCTCGTCCATCCAGGCTTCGGTCGAACAGCAGGGACTTGCCACAGACGAGATCGCCCGCAACATCCAGGAAGCCTCCAACGGCACCCAGGAAGTTGCGCAGAACATCGTCAAGGTAGCCGCCTCCGCGGACGACACCGGTAACGCCGCGCGTCAGGTTTCGGCCTCCGCCAACGTTCTGCAAAAGGAAGCGGACCGCCTCAAGCAGGAAGTCGAAGGCTTCCTTGCCAACGTCCGCCAGGTCGCCTGACGCAAGATCAGATCAGAGCAAACATCAAACGCGCCGGATTTTCCGGCGCGTTTTTGTCTGGGCACCTGTTTCCACCCGGATGTCTTCCCGGGCGCAACGAAGCGTAGAGCCGGAGCCCAGGAGCCCTCGGACGATGAGATTTCCAGGGTCCACACCCTGGAGCGTTAACGCTCCCGCACTCTCAGCAGCAGCATCAGGCCGACGCCGAAAAACACCAGGATGACGGACATGCCGGCCGGTTGGCTGGCGGTGATGGCGGTTACCACGCCGACGGTCAGCGGTGCGAGGAAGCTGGTGACTTTTCCGGACAGGGCCAGGAGGCCAAAATACTGGGTGACGTGCTGAGGCGGGGCAATGCGGACCAGAAGACTGCGGCACGAGGCCTGCAAGGGGCCGGATACCGCGCCAATGACACCGCCAAGGGCAATGAAGACCTGTTCCGGCAGAGAGGCGAACAGAGCGCCTTCGGGGGCAGCGGCGGTCTTGATGACGAAGAACACCGCGGTCTTGTCGATGGAGATCATGCCGAGGCCGCAGATCATCAGAACGACAAGCGAGAAGACAATCACCGGTTTGGCGCCGAAGCGGTCGTCCATCGGTCCGCCAAGCAATAGGCCGAGCGTACCGGTGACTGTCAGAATGATGCCGAAGGTGCCGATTTCGATGGAGCCCCAGCCAAGCTGGCCGGCAGCATAAATGCCACCGAATGCGAAGAGTGCGACCAGACCGTCCTTGAAGATCATGTTGGCGAGAAGGAACAGGAAAATGTTCTTGTTGGTGCGTGCCTGCGCCAGACTGGTGCGCAGGTTTGCAAGGCCCGTGCGCACGGCAGGGCCGATCCTCGACTGATGCGGCACATCCGGCACGAACAGGAACATCGGCAGCACAAAGACGAGGTACCAGAGCGCCGAGAACGGACCCACGGCGCGGTCGCCTTCCTGTGTCGCCGCATCAAGCCCCAGAACCGGCTCGAAACCCAGCAGGGTCTTGCCCGTTTCAGGGCTGGCCGCGAAAAATCCAAGCGCGATCACCAGTGTGACCAGGCCGCTGGCATAGCCGAGCGCCCAGCCGAAACTGGACAGGCGTCCAATCCGTTCCGGCGGCACCAGCGAGGGCATCATTGCGTTGTTGAAGACGGTTGCGATTTCGATGGACAATGTGCCGATGGCAAAGGCGACAAGTGCGATGGCGATGCTGTTCGGGCTTCCCGGCGCGGCGTACCAGAAGGCCCAGCAGCAGATGACGAACGGCAGTGAGAAGAAAAGGATCCAGCGCTTTCGCCGGCCGGTCGCATCCGCGACAGACCCCAGTACGGGAGCAGCCACGGCAATGCACAGCCCGGCGGCCGCGGTGGCATATCCCCACAACGATTGGCCTTCAGCAGGTGTCGCCGCCAGGGTCGAGGCAAAATAGGGTGCGAAGACGAAGGTGGTAATCAGCGTGAAGAAAGGCTGGGCCGCCCAGTCGAACAGCGCCCAGGAAAGCACGGCGCGCCTGTTGGACGTCTGCAAGGGAATGTCTGAAACGGCTGTCATGAAACGGGCAACTCGCTGCCTGGGGGATCAACACCGGGACGAGCCCAATTCCTCCATGTCTATCGCTTCCGGGACCTGAAGCCTACAGGCGTTTGCGAATATCCGGTGTCTGTTGCGGGAGGTTTTGTCCAGTTGGTGTATGCGGCCCATCCTTCGTGACAGCGCTGCGCGCTTCCTCAGGATGAGGTGATATGTGTTGGCAGGCTGATGAGAGACCTACGTTCCCACCCCCTCATCCTGAGGAGCGCGTTTGCGCGCGTCTCGAAGCAACCATGTTTTTAGGTGCTCATCGGCTGCCATTCCCTATTGTCCCTGACCATTGCGTTGAGGATGGTCAGGAGTTTCCTGGAGCAGGCGATGATTGCCTGTTTCTTGCCTGTTCCACCTTTGATGAGGCGTTCGTAGAAGGTTTTGATGATGGGGTTGTGGCGTGCCGCTGACAGGCTTGCCATGAAGAGCATCCTGCGCACCTTGGCCCTGCCGCCGGCGATCCTGCGTTGCCCCCGCATCATGCCACTGTCTCTGGCGAAGGGCGCGACGCCAACCAGGGCAGCAATGGCCCGCCGCGAGACCTGCCCCAGTTCGGGCAGGAACGCCAGGAGGCTGACGGCGGCGACCGGCCCGATGCCCGGAACGGCCCTGAGCTGGTCATAGCGCTGGCTCAACTCGGCCTTTTCGCGAATGCAGCTCTGGATCATGCGGTCCAATTCCGCAAGCTTGGCCTCTATCGTCTCCAGTATATCCCGGTGCATGCGCTCCAGATCAGCATCGTCATTGAGGCCGAGCTGATTGCGCAGCCGGGTCTTCTCGGCAACAAAGCTGTCCCGAGCAGAGGCATAGCGCGCAAGCTTCGCCTCGACGTCGCCCGGACGAGGAGCCGACGGCGGATCAAACACCTGCGCATAGTGGGCCAGAACGGCTGCATCCAGCCGGTCGGTCTTGGCCAACCGACTACCGGCCTTGGCAAAGTCCCGGGGGCGGGCCGGATTGACCACACAAACATGGTATCCCTGCTGCTGCAGCGCCTGCACCGCCTTGCGTTCATAGCCACCCGTCGCCTCAAGGACCACGCGCTCGACTGGATGGGATGACAACCATCCCTCAAGAGCCGCATGGCCGTCACCATCATTGGGAAACCGCTGGCTTTTGCCGACTGGCAGAACATGCACATCCAGCGCTGCCTTCGACACGTCAATTCCGACAAAGTGCTTGGTCTCGTCCATCTGTCCCTGCCTTATCTACGCACTCTTGCGCGAGCAACCATTCGGGATAAGTTGGAAAGTGGACCGGGAACCTGGCTTCGAACGGACTTGCCGAGTACCCAGGATGGTACGGTCTCCGGCCCACTTGGGAGGGCAGCAACCGGCCCTCCCAAGACCAATCTAATCAAATCTCAACAGATAAGGATGGGCCGCTTGCTCCTTATGTCTCCAGCGATCCAAAAGGCGGCAACGAAGATTCCGGGATCAGAGTATTCAAAACCCCAGCCGTGTCATCCCGGACGCAACGCAACGAAGATCCGGGATCGGTGAGCCAGGGTCTTCCTGCGAAAGTGGACGTTGCAGCGGCTCTCCAGTCCCGCTCGCGCTTTGTGTGGCCGGAATGGCGACGGCAAGGACGCTACCCGTTGAAAAAGCCAAGGCCGGCAGGGGAATTGCCGGCCCTGTTGTCGTGTTCCGCGCGGTTACGCCGTGCCGCAGATTTCCGCGAGCAGGCTGGCCGCCACGGAGAATTTCGACACGCTGAGGCCGCCGTCGAGGATTTCGGAGACCGAGCGCTTGCGCCGGCCGACCTCCGTCTCGTGTTCCTCCAGCCAGCTTGCAAAGCCGCCTGCCCGGACTGCCGCGATGGCCAGCGCACGCTGAGCGGAGACCAGCGTTGCCTGTGCGCGGTCGAGTGCCAGACCGTCGTAATAGTCCCGAACGTCGAGATCGTTGGCCAGTTCGATGATCGCACCGAGCTGGAAATGGTGGGCGACCTCGAAATAGGCTCTTGCCGCCGTATCCAGATCGGCCCCCGTTTCTTCCGAAACGATGACGATGTCGGGTATGGTCCGTTCCGCCGGCAGCCAGGCGATCCGCCGTGCCAGACCTTCCGGCACGCCCTGGTTCACGTAGGCGGCGGTGCGTTCCGCCAGCACCGTTGCGGGCTCTTCCGGCAGGACGGATTCCAGGCGGCCGCGCAGCGCGGAAATGCCGGCGCGGAACCGTTCGACAACCGCGGACAGCCCCTTGTCGAAGGAGACGTTGCGCTTGAACCAAACCACCCGTTCCAGAAGCAGCGACTGGATTTCCGAGTAGAGCTCCAGTTGCAGAGCGCCGTCGATCTTGGTGTCGAGCTCGTCGATCTCCGTGTTGAGGTCGGTCAGGTCGTAGCTGTTGCGCACGGCGACGAATCCTTGCGCGATTTCGGTTGCCGTGGCGTCGGTCTGGTCGCGCAGGCGGGTGATGAAGGTCGCGCCGCCCCGGTTGATCATCGAGTTGGCCAGCATCGTGGCGATGATCTCACGCCGCAGCCGGTGGCCGCTGATCTCGTCCTTGTAGGTGTCGGCCATCAGGTCCGGGAAATAGCGGAACAGTTCGCGGGCCAGATAATCGTCATCCGGAACCGAGCTTTCCAGAAGCGCGTCGTAGAGCGTGATCTTGGCATAGGCCAGCAGCACGCCCAGTTCGGCGCGGGTCAGAAGCATACCGGCCTTGCGCATCTCGTCGAGCGTTGCCTCGTCCGGCAGTTGTTCGACAACGCGGTTCAGAAGGCCGGCCTGTTCCAGTTGCCGCATCATGCGCACCTGGTAACCGAAATCCTCCATGCCGCGCAGTTCGGTCATGGAAATGGCCAGGGTCTGCAGATAGTTGTTCCGCAGCACGAGTTCGGCCACCTCGTCGGTCATTTCGGCCAGCAGTTCGTTGCGCTGCTCGATGGTCAGCTTGCCGGATTTGACCGCCGCTCCGAGCGCGATCTTGATGTTGACCTCCATGTCCGAGGAGTTCACCCCGGCGGAATTGTCGATCGCGTCGGAGTTGGAGCGTCCGCCCTTCTTGTTGAACTCGATACGGGCAAGCTGGGTCAGGCCAAGGTTCGCGCCTTCGCCGATCACCTTTGCGCCGACTTCCGACGCGGTGATGCGGATCGGGTCGTTGGCGCGGTCGCCCACGTCGGCGTCCGTCTCGGATTTGGCGCGGATGTATGTGCCGATGCCGCCGAACCAAAGCAGATCGACGTCCATCCGCAAGATGGCCGTCATCACTTCCTGCGGGGTTGCGCTGGCCTTGTTCAACTTGAGCAGGGCCTGCATCTCCGGCGAGAGCGGGATGGACTTCAACTGGCGCGAGAAGATGCCGCCGCCCTTGGATATCAGGTCGGTGTTGTAGTCCTTCCAGGACGAACGTCCGAGGTCGAACATCCGTTTGCGTTCTTCCCAGGTTATTGCCGGGTCCGGATTCGGATCGATGAAGATATCCCGGTGGTCGAAGGCGGCGATCAGCCTGGTTGCCTTCGACAGCAACATGCCGTTGCCGAAGACGTCGCCGGACATGTCGCCGACACCGGCCGCGGTGAAAGGTTCGGTCTGGATGTCGCGGTTCATCTCGCGGAAGTGCCGCTTGACCGCTTCCCAGGCACCGCGCGCGGTGATGCCCATCTTCTTGTGATCGTAGCCGGCGGACCCGCCTGAGGCGAAGGCATCGCCAAGCCAGAAGTGCCGGCCTTCCGAAATGCCGTTGGCCGTATCGGAGAAAGTGGCCGTGCCCTTGTCGGCGGCCACCACCAGATAGGGATCGTCACTGTCGTAGCGCTGCACCCGCTGCGGCGGCAGGATGGTGTCCTCGTCCAGGTTGTCGGTCACGTCCAGCAGGGCGTTGATGAAGATCTTGTAGCTCTCCGTGCCTTCCTTGAACCAGGCGTCGCGGTCGCTCATCGGCGGCAGGTTCTTGGGCACGAAACCGCCCTTAGCGCCGACCGGAACGATCACCGCGTTCTTCACCTGCTGTGCCTTGACGAGGCCGAGCACTTCGGTGCGGAAGTCCTGCGGCCGGTCGGACCAGCGCAGGCCGCCACGGGCAACCATGCCGAAGCGCAGATGCACCCCTTCCACCCGCGGGCTGTAGACGAAGATTTCCCGGAACGGGCGCGGTTGCGGCAGGTCGTCGATCTGGCGGCTGTCGATCTTGAAGGCAAACGTCGGCTTTGGCTGACCCTTCTTGTCGAGCTGGTAGAAGTTGGTGCGCAGGATCGATTCGATCGCATTCTGGAACCGGCGCAGGATGCGGTCGTCGTCAAGGCTGGCGACTTCTTCCAGATCGGCGGTCAGTTCGCCTTCCAGCCGTTCCGTGCCGAGGTCCCGGTCCTTTTCTGTGACATCCGGGTTGAAGCGCAGGTGGAACAGTTCCACCAGCTTGGCCGTGATCTTCGGATAGTTGTTGAGCGTGGACCACATGTAGTCTTCGGAAAAGCGGATGCCGGCCTGGCGCAGATAGCGCGACAGGGCACGGATCACCGCCACATCACGCCAGGCAAGGTCTGCCGTCAGCACCAGTCGGTTATAACCGTCGTCCTCTGCCTGTGCGGTCCAGACCGCCATGAACATGCTTTCCAGCCGCGCTTGAAGCTGGTCGGAGAAGGTGATGTCTTCGCCGCTGCGCGATTCCAGGGTCATCTCGTGGAGGTACGACAAGGGAGCATCTGCAGGCGTGACGCGGTAGGTCCGCTCGTTGATCACGCGGAAGCCCATGTTTTCCAGAAGCGGCACGCGCGCGGACAACGGAATGGGCGAGCCGCGGTGATAGACCTTCAGCGACAGGCGGCTGTCCCTGGTGCCCGACTGGCGATGGAAGGTGATGGTGGTGTCGGTCTTGTCGGACAGGGTTTCCAGCTTGACGATGTCGAACAGCGCGGACTGGGCGTTGTAGACTTCCTTGTAGCCGCCATGAAACGAAAGCGCGTAGCGATCCGCCAGCTTGCGAGCCTGCGCCGGTGCGAATTCGTCCCTGAGCGCGTCGCGCACGCTGTCGGACCAGGTGCGGACCATGTCGGCAACGGCCGCCTCCAGCTCTTCCTGCTGCGGCTTCGGCGTTTCGCCGCGGTCGCGGCCAATGATGTAGTGAACCCGCGCAAGCGGACCTTCGGGATAGGTGACATACCAGGCCGAGACGCGGCCTTCATAGACCGAGGCCAGATAGGTGCCGACATTCAGGCGCACCTCGGTGGAATAGCGGTCACGCGGAACGAACACCAGAATGGAGACATAACGGTCGAACTTGTCCGGGCGGGATAACACGCGAATGCGCGGACGCTCATCGAGCTGCAGAATGGCGATGGAAAAGTCGAACAGGCGGTCGCGGTCGATCTGGAACAGTTCGTCGCGCGGGAAGGCTTCCAGAACGTTCCGCAGTGCCCGGCCGGAATGGCTTTCCGAGCCGTAGCCGGCGCGCGCCAGGACGCTGGCAACCTTGCGGCGCAGGAACGGGATGGTGCTGGTCGGCTCGGTGTAGGCGGTCGAGGCGAACAGGCCGACAATACGCAACTCGCCGTTCATGTTGCCGTCGTCGTCATAGAGCTTGGCGCCGATGTAATCCATGTGCACGCGCCGGTGCACGGTGCTCTTCACATTGGCCTTGGCGATGATCAGCGGTTCGGGCTTCTTCAGGAACTCACGGATTTCCGGTGTGATCTGAACGAACTCGGTGCCACGGCGCAGCACGCGCACGTCCGGGTCGGACAGGAGGCCGAGGCCCGTGCCTTCATGGGGCGACAGCTCGCCCTCCTCGACACCGCCCTCGAACATGTATTCGCGCATGCCGAGGAAAATGAAGTTGTCGTTCTCCATCCACTCCAGAAAGTGGATCGCTTCCCACAAGTCGTCGCTGCTGCCGGGAATCTGCGTGGTCTTGTAGGTGTCGATGGCTTCCGCAAGACGTTCCTGCATCGGTTTGAAGTCGGACACGACAGCACGGACATCGGACAGCACCTTGTCGAGCCGGGCCTTGAGGGCCGCACGGGCTTCGGGCGAATCGATCCGTGTCACGTGAATATGGATGAGGCTTTCCTGCCGGTCGGTCCGCTTCGGCGGCTTCTTGCGGGCAATGGCGGACGTCAGGACGCCGTTTTCGTCGCGCTCCACGATGAAGATCGGGTGCAGGACCAGGTGAACCTCGATCTTGCTGTCCTGCAGCTCGTCCATTACGGAATCGACCAGGAACGGCATGTTGTCGTTGACGATCTCGATGACGGAGACGCCCTTGACCTTGCTGCCCTGCGCCTTGAACGCCGGGTCAGCGATGCTGACGCGGTGCGTGCCGAGCTCGTGGTTCTGGAAATCCTGCCAGGCGTCCCGGGCAAAGCCGATCAGCTCTTCCGCGGTGTAGGCCACAAGGTCTTCCGCGGCGCCCCGGTCATAAAAGGCGCTTGAAAACTCGGCGAGAGCCGGATCTTCCTGATTCAAGGTTGCTTGGACCGCGTCGATGATCTTCAGTTTCTCGACGTCGTGTTTGTCCGGCATTTTCCATCCCCTTAGGCGATCGTATGGTTTGGCTCTGTCGCTGGCTCGTTATAAGACTTAAGTTCATATTTCAGCGACATAAACGGTTTCATGACGGGAGGAGCAAATTGTCAAGTAAAGTCACGGCCTTGCAAATCGATTCAAGTGTAACATTGAGTGAAAAGACGCAGGCTTATT
Source organism: Roseibium aggregatum IAM 12614 (assembly GCF_000168975.1). GTDB lineage: Bacteria > Pseudomonadota > Alphaproteobacteria > Rhizobiales > Stappiaceae > Roseibium > Roseibium aggregatum. The sequence goes on along the minus strand of NZ_AAUW01000013.1, from coordinate 66,886 downwards.
TCGATCTGTGCCAAGAGAAACTGGGGCTCGTTCCCAACGTTCTCAAGGCCTATGCGTTCGACGAAACGAAGCTGCGCGCCTTCACTGACATGTACAACGACCTCATGCTGGGCGAGTGTGCGCTCTCCAAGCTTGAAAGGGAGATGATTGCCGTTGCGGTATCAGCGGTCAACCGCTGTTTTTATTGCCTGACTGCCCATGGAGCCGCGGTGCGCGAGCTTTCCGGAGATCCCGTGCTGGGTGAACTGATGGTGATGAACTACCGGGTCGCGGACCTTTCGCAACGGCAGCGTGCGATGCTCGACTTCGCCGTCAAGCTGACGGAAAAGCCGGCAGAGATCGTGGAAAGCGACCGGCAGGCGCTGCGGGACGCCGGATTTACGGATCGCGATATCTGGGACATCGCCTCGGTGGCGGCCTTCTTCAACATGACCAACCGGGTGGCCGCGGCTTCCGACATGCGTCCGAATGATGAGTATCACTCAATGGCCCGTTGAGATAACGCAGTGGCGCGCGGCGGTGACAAGCCGCGCGATTGGGTGTATGACGCTTGCGATTTTGCACTGATCGGCGTGGAAAGCTTCGTGTCATCCGGCACGAAAGCCTCGGCGATCCTGAGAGGGAGAGGAGCGGGCCATGGTTGCGCGCGTGTTTATCGATGGTGAAGCCGGTACGACGGGTCTGCAGATCCGCGAGCGCCTCGCCACGCGCCGTGACCTTGAGCTGATCTCCATTCCGGAAGACAGCCGGAAGGATCCGTCAGCGCGGGCCGATTACCTCAACAAGGCCGATATCGCCATTCTTTGCCTGCCGGATGCGGCGGCCAAGGAAAGCGTGGCCCTGATCGAGAACGACACCACCCGCGTGATCGATGCCTCCAGCGCCTACCGCGTTGCCGAGGGCTGGGCCTATGGCTTTGCCGAAATGGATCTCGATCAGGCCGATATCATCGCCGCCGCCATGCGTGTCACCAATCCGGGCTGCTGGCCGCAGGGGCTGATCGCGGCGGTGCGTCCGCTGGTCGCCGCAGAGCTGCTGCCGTCGGACTTCAACCTGACCTATTTCGGCATCTCCGGGTATTCCGGTGGCGGCAAGAGCATGATTGCCGACTACGAAGCCGCTGGCGCCGGCGTCAACGCGTTTGCTCCCTATGCGCTCGGCTTCAATCACAAGCACCTGCCGGAAATGACCGAATACGGCCTGCTCGATGCGGCGCCGCTGTTCACCCCGACCGTCGGCAGCTTCTACAAGGGCATGCTGACGGTTGTGCCGTTGAACCTGGCCGGTCTGGCAAGCATTCCGACCGGCGAGCAGTTGCACGCGGCAATCGCGGATCATTTCGCAGCCGCTGCCGGTGGTTTCGTCGAAGTCGCACCGCTGGAAGGGCTCGAGAAATCCGACAGTCTGAACCCGCAGGCGCTCAACGGCACCAACAAGCTGCATCTGCATGTCTTTGCAAATGACGCCAGGGCGCAGGCCGCCATCGTTGCGATCTATGACAACCTGGGCAAGGGCGCGTCCGGTGCGGCCGTCCAGAACCTCAATCTGATGCTCGGTGTCGACCAGGCCACCAGCCTTGCTGCGTGAGCGGGCATCCGTTTTCAGGCCTTTCAGGAGAGAAGAAGAATGGAAAAATTTGAGACCCTGACCGGTGTCGCGGCACCGTTGCCGATCGTGAACATCGACACGGACATGATCATTCCGAAGCAGTTCCTGAAGACGATCAAGCGCACCGGTCTCGGCACCGCGCTGTTTCATGAAATGCGCACCAACGACGACGGGTCTGAAAACGAGAATTTCGTTCTCAACAAGGCGGCTTACCGCGATGCCAAGATCCTGATCGCCGGCGACAATTTCGGCTGCGGCTCCTCGCGTGAGCACGCCCCCTGGGCGCTTCTGGATTTCGGCATCCGCTGCGTGATTTCCACGTCCTTCGCGGACATCTTCTACAACAACTGCTTCAAGAACGGCATTCTGCCGATCCAGGTTTCCGAAGACGAGCTGGACACGCTGATGCATGCGGCCGAGCGCGGCGCGAACTTCACGCTGACGATCGATCTGGAAAACCAGGAAATCAAGGGCCTGGAAAGCGGCGCCATCGCCTTCAGCATCGACAGCTTCCGCAAGCATTGCCTGATCAACGGCCTCGACGACATCGGCCTGACCATGGCCAAGGCCGGAGACATCGACACCTTCGAAAGCAAGATGGGCAACGACCGCCCCTGGGTGTAAGCCTCGTTGCAAGATCTATAGAGAAGCCGGGTCGTGAAGCCCGGCTTTTTGTTTTGATTGCCCTTGGTTCTTCAAGGCGCGCGACTCGTCGTCGTGGCTTAATCCCGCACTCATGGGGGCGATCCACCGGGGCATGATCGCGGCAATTGCGTTCAGCCGTCTTGTCCTGAAGCGCATCAACCTTGTCATCCCTGCGAAGGCAGGGATCCAGTATTCACTGAGTACGCGAGGTTTTCCCGGTCTGATCCCACGGCGTACTGGATCCCGGTCTTGCCGCTGACGCGACAAACCGGGATGACAAACCGCTTGGGCATGGGTGGTTCCTTTCGGATTTTCTTTCAGGGTTGGATGCAAGCCAACCAGTCAGGAACCAGGTCTGTACGTCTGCTGCGTGGAGCTTGCTGGTGCGTAGCTCTTCGAAATGGCCGGAGCCCCTCTTGTGGGGGCGATCCACCGGGGCATGATCGCGGCAATCGCATCCGTCCATCGCGCCCTGAAGCCCATCAACCTTGTCATCCCTGCGAAGGCAGGGATCCAGTATTCACTGAGTACGCCAGGTTTTCTTCGTCTGATCACACGGCGTGCTGGATCCCGGCCTTGCCGCTGACGCGACAAACTGGGATGACAAGGAACGTGGGTAGGAGGATTTCCAAATTGGAATTTCTGTTCTGGTTGGCCCAAGTGGGCTGGGCTCTCAAATGGATCGAAATACGCTTCCTTGTGAAGCGGGACAGGGAAAGCGAGATAACCGTCTCGCGTCTTCTTCACGCAGGCTTGAAAAGCTTTTCAGTGTCCTTGAACGTTTCGTGCGATAGTTCGAACGCATGACTACGACGACCTTGGCATCCTACGCTCCCTGGACCGACCGGCGCGGCAACCTGTCCGCTTTGCGATTGGCCGTCTTCATCGCCGTGCTGCTTCCAGCAGGGCAGATCCTTTACAGCCTAGCCATTGGCCCGGTGTTGCCGGAGCCCTTCGAGATGGAGCTGCACGCCAGCGGTGACTGGGCAGTCCGGTTCCTGCTCGTAACCCTTGCCGTCACACCGCTCAGGCGGATCTTTTCGTGGAACCGGATCGTCGGCGTGCGCCGCATGCTTGGTGTTACCGTGCTTGCCTACGCACTGCTGCATCTGGGGCTTTATGCGGCGCAGGAAAGCTGGAACCTCGGCAAGGTCGTATCCGAGATCTTTCTCCGCTTTTACCTGACCATTGGCTTTGCGGCGTTGTGCGGGCTTGCGGTGTTGGGTGCGACGTCCTTCGATAGCGCCATCCGCAAGCTTGGGCGGAACTGGCAGCGGCTGCACCTGCTGATCTATCCGATCGGTGGTCTCATGCTGTTCCATTTCTTCCTGCAGTCGAAATCGGACGTGACGCAGGCCACCCTGATGGCCGGCCTGTTCGTGCTGCTGATGGTCTACAGGCTGGCGGTGAAGGCCGGATTCCGCCTTGCCAACCCCTTGGTTCTGGCGGTCTGCGCATGTGCGGCGGCGGCCGCGACGGCAGGGATCGAATATGCCTGGTACGCCCTTGCCACGGGTATTCCGGCGGACAGGGTGTTTCAGGCAAACTTTGCCGTTTCCGTTGCGATCCGTCCGGTGGTCTGGGTCGGGATCATCGGGCTCGGGGTCTCTGCGGCTGCAGTCGTTCAATGGGTCGGCGGATTGCTGGGGCCGAGGCTGCGATTGAAGCGGGCTTAGAATAACGCCCATTCCTTCGGTTCAACCATTGTCATCCCATGGCTCTACAATGGGATCCATGCCTATCACCTTTCCCTGCTGATGCGCTTGGCAGTGTGGCAAGGTCACGGTATGGCTTGCCGGATCAAGTCCGGCAACGACGGCGAAGGGAACCGATTTTCCCTTGAAAAACCGCAGATTTGCTCAGGGCCAGGTCTGTTTTAGCTGTTTGAATTGCCCAACGAGCGATATCGGGACTTTCGCCTTACGACTGTTTTTCGTCGTCGCGCACGCGGCGTTCAGCGTTGATCTGTTCCAGTTCAGCCATCTTCTCGCCGATGGGTTTGAGGGCCGAAACCGTTTCGCGGAACTGCTGGGCGCGCTGGTCGAGCAGGCGTTGGGCGAGTTCCGGAAATTCCTGGATCATGCGTTTGAACAGAGCCCGGCGAATGCGGATGATGCGCACGCCGTCGACAGCTTCTGCCCGGCAGGGGCGCTTGTTTTCCGCAAGAAGAGCCGTCTCGCCCAAGAGCGTCCCCTGACCGACACGCTCGATTTCCTCAAAACCGTCCTTGGTCCGGGTCTGCAGGCTGACCGTGCCGCTGGTGATTACCAAACCGCCATCGGCGCGGTCGCCCTGATCGAACAGGCGCTGACCACGGTTGTAATCCATGCTTTCGGCGCTGAAGGCGAGCAAACGAAGCTGATCGTCCTGAAAATCCGAAAGCGTCGGGATTTGTTTGAGAATCGCAATGTCTTGGGCAAGGCTCATGCCCAAGAAATACGCCGATTACCGGTTAGGGCACAAGCTTATATCCACCGGCTTCTGTGACAAGAAGCTCCGCATTGGACGGGTCACGCTCGATTTTCTGCCTGAGGCGGTAAATGTGGGTTTCCAGCGTGTGGGTGGTCACCCCGGAATTGTAGCCCCAGACCTCGTGCAGCAGCACGTCGCGGGTCACGGGCTTTTCACCGGCGCGGTAGAGGAATTTGAGGATGGAGGTTTCCTTTTCCGTCAGCCGGACCTTGGAACCGCTGTCGTCCTGCATCACCTTGGCAGCGGGCCGGAAGGAATAGCGGCCAATGGCAAAGGTGGCGTCTTCACTCTGTTCATGCTGACGCAGATGCGCCCGCACGCGGGCCAGAAGCACGGCAAACTTGAACGGCTTGGTGACATAATCATTTGCACCGGCCTCAAGTCCCAGGATCGTGTCGCTGTCGCCGTCATGGCCGGTCAGCATGATGATCGGGGCCTTGAAACCGCCCTTGCGCAACAGTTTGACCGCCTCGCGGCCGTCTATGTCGGGCAGGCCAACGTCCATCAGAAGCAGGTCGACGTGTTCTTCCTTGGCCATGGCAATTCCGGACGTGGCCGAATCCGCCTGGATCGTCTCGAATTCATCGTAAAGCGAAAGCTGTTCCACCAGCGCTTCACGCAGTTCGTTATCGTCATCGACAATCAAAATCGTGCGAGCGGTCATCGTCGCGTTCCTCGCCAAAATCCAACATCTTTTCACGGCGACTTGTGCAAAGGACACAAGCGCGTTCCTGCTCCTATGTGCGTGGGAAATTGTTCGCGCACAAGCGGTGCCGCGTCAATTCTTCTTCACGCGGGGTTTAGGGGTGGTTTATCAAGAAGACCGGCGGAGCGGTCAGGCAGAACGGGCATAACCATGAAAACCTTGAAAAAATCGGCGGGAAAGCTGGAAGTTCATGCTTCACCGCTGGACCGGAGACGGGGCGTTCTCCGTCTCGGGGAGATCACGGTCCCGTGTGCGCTCGGCCGGTCGGGCATCGTCATGCGCAAGCGTGAAGGCGATGGTGGCACGCCTGCGGGCCGTTTTGCCTTGCTGCACGTCTACTATCGCCCGGACCGGGGGCTGCCGCCCGCAACGCTGCTGCCGGCCGAACCGCTGTCGCCGACGTCCGGCTGGTGTGACGACCCTGGCCACCGTCGCTACAACAGGCCGGTGCAACTGCCTTTTCCGGTCGGCCACGAGAAGATGTGGCGCGACGACAGGCTCTACGACATCGTCGTTGTTCTGGATTGCAACCTGGACCCCGCAGTGAAGGGAAAAGGCAGCGCGATCTTCTTTCACATCGCCCGGGAAGGGTATTCGCCGACGGAAGGCTGTGTCGCCGTTTCGCCGGAGCACATGCGCCTGATCCTTCAAAACGTCAGCCTTGGTGCGGAGATGGTGATCCGCACCTGAGCTGGGTATCAGGACCGGCGTTCAACGCCGGCTTACGGGTTGGCGGGGGCCTGCGGCCGGTAGATGACGAAGCTGCCGCTGACCGTGATCGAGGTCCTGACACCGGCGTCGTCGGTCGTGGTTGCCGTGCGAATGCCGAAACCGTTGCGTTTGACGGTCTGGTCGTCCGTCACATTGCTTTCCAGGAAGGTCGCCCTGTTGCCGTTGACACTTTCCAGGATTGCCGTGTGCCGCGGTTCGCCGCGGGACATCGTCTGCTCCTCCCAACTGCCGTCGGGCTGCGTTACACGGACCGTGACTTCGAAGCGGGTGAACTGGAAGACGTCGCCCGGACGAGCATCGGACAGGTTGCTGATCACCCGTCCCCAGACATAGGTGGAGGCCGGCTTGATGAAGCCGACGTGCCGGAAACCGTTGTCGACCAGGGTCCAGCACTGGCCGTCGCCTTCAACCCGGCCCAGTCTCTCAGTGGCGAAATTGATCAGGCGTTGCGCCTGTTGAGCGTTTACGTCGGGCATGATCGTTATCCTTCATAACTGCCCCTCAGACGCAATCTTAGGCGGGTCTGACCGTGAACTCTGTAACCGGCATCACGATTACGTTGGTATCAGGGGCAACCGAATGCGCCTTGCCGCGTTTTCGGAAAGTTTCTCACAGGCAGGGACTGCGGCCAACCGCATAGGTTTCCGCTGTCTTGTCTGTTATGACCGAAGCTTAGGTTCACGGAGACGATCAAAACATGCGCTGGAAAGGCCGCCGCGGCAGCAGCAACGTTGAAGACAGGCGTTCAATGGGTGGGAGGCCGCGCATGCGCGTTGGCGGTCGCCGGATGAGAGCCGGTGGTGGTATCGGCTTGACGGGCCTTTTGATCGTGCTCGGCATTGCCTGGCTGACCGGCATCAATCCCCTGGCATTGCTCGGCCAACTGGATGGCGGGGGTGGATACGACACCACGTCGTACCAGACCCAGGCTCCACGCAGTGCCGCGGACCAGGAAACGGCCCAATTTGTCTCCGTCGTTCTGGCGGATACCGAAAACACCTGGGGCCAGATCTTCGAAAATGGCGGGGCAAACTATCCGGAACCGACCCTGGTGCTGTTTTCCGGGTCGGTGTCTTCGGCTTGCGGATATGCCAGCGCGGCCACCGGTCCGTTCTACTGCGGGGCCGACAGCAAGCTTTATATCGATCTTTCCTTCTATCAGGAGCTGGCAAGCCAGCTGAATGCGCCCGGCGATTTCGCGCAGGCCTATGTGCTGGCGCATGAAGTCGGCCACCATATTCAGAACGTGCTCGGCGTTTTGCCGGAGTTCCACAAGGCCCGGCGCACGCTCAGCCAGGCGGAAGGCAATGCCCTGTCCGTGCGTGTCGAACTGCAGGCCGATTGTTACGCCGGTATCTGGGCGCATTACGCCGCCCGCCAGAAAGGCTTTGTCGAGGAAGGCGATATCGACGAGGCTCTGAACGCGGCGAGCCGGATCGGCGACGATACCCTGCAGCGTCAGTCTCAGGGCTATGTTGTGCCGGAAAGCTTCAACCACGGAACTTCGGCGCAGCGCGCCCGCTGGTTCCGGAAGGGCTTCCAGTCCGGCGACCTCAACGCCTGTGAAACGTTCAACGCGGCGACCCTTTAAGGGGCACCAACACATCGCGTCCTGCCTTGGCTCCACTTTGGCATTGCTGCCGCGTCGCCGTTTGTTTTTCCGGACCCTTCCGGTTTTGACAGGCCGCGGCACGGATTGCAGGGTCAATCCCTGTAAAGACGAACAAGGGGGTTATCAGACGGCTCTTTCCGTTTACGCATATCTGCGATGACGGCCTGTCCCACTGGTAATTTGAGGTGATTTCCGCCATATAGGGGCAAATGTCCGCAAGATGGCGGACGCTTTTCCTTGAAGCTTTGAAGAAGTGCGACCGGTATGGCGTCTGAAACCAGACCCTTTTTGAAGATGAACGGCCTTGGCAATGATTTCGTGGTCTGGGATGCGCGTGAAAACCCGCTGCGTCTGGCCCCCGAAGCCATTGCCGCACTGGGCGATCGTGAGACGGGCATCGGTTTCGACCAGATGATCACCGTTGAACGGTCCTCGCTGGGTGTCGATGCCTTCATGCGCATTCACAATCGCGATGGCAGCGAGGTGTCGGCCTGCGGCAACGCCACGCGTTGCATCGGCCGTCTGCTGATGGAGGAAGCCGGCAAGGATCTCGTCACCATCGAGACCGGCGCCGGGCTGTTGCATGCGTTCGATGCAGACGGACCGCGCAGCGTGACCGTCGACATGGGCGTGCCGCGGCTTGCCTGGAACGAAATTCCGCTGGCGGAAGAATTCGCCGACACCCGTGCGATCGAACTCCAGATCGGGCCGATCGACGATCCGATCCTGCACACGCCGGCCGTCGTCAACATGGGCAATCCGCACGCGATCTTCTGGGTCGATGACGTGGAAGCCTATGAGCTTGAGCGGGTCGGCCCCTTGCTGGAACATCATCCGATTTTCCCCGAATACGCCAACATCTCGCTGGCTCATGTGTTCGATACCGATCAGATCCGGGTGAAGGTTTGGGAACGCGGCGTCGGCCTGACGCTGGCTTGCGGCACCGCGGCGTGTGCGGTCGGCGTTGCCGCCGCGCGCGATGGCCGGACAAGCCGCAAGACCACCATCCATCTGCCGGGCGGCCCCATCGGGATCGAATGGCGCGAGAGCGACAACCATGTGCTGATGAGCGGTCTGACGGAAGTGGAATTCGAAGGCGAGGTCGATCTCGATACGCTGGCCTGGCGCAAGACCGCCGCGGGCGACGTGCCGTTGGCGGCTGGAGCCGCGTCATGAGCATCGATGTCGTCACCTTCGGCTGCCGGCTCAATGCTTACGAGTCGGAAGTCATGAAGCGCGAGGCGGAGGCTGCCGGGCTCAAGGACGCCATCCTCGTCAACACCTGTGCCGTCACCGGCGAGGCTGTTCGCCAGGCCCGCCAGGCCGTGCGCAAGGCCAAGCGCGACAATCCGAACGCAAGGGTGATCGTCACCGGTTGCGCCGCGCAGACGGAAAGCGAGACCTTCTCTTCCATGGAGGAGGTGGATCTGGTGCTCGGCAACACGGAAAAGCTGGAGCGCAAGTCCTATCAGGACGTTGCCGCTTTCGGCGTTTCCGAAACCGAGAAGGTGCGCGTCAACGACATCATGAGTGTCGAGGAGACCGCAGGTCACCTGATCGACGGCCTCACGGGCCGCGCGCGGGCGTTCGTGCAGGTCCAGAACGGCTGCGATCACCGCTGCACCTTCTGCATCATCCCCTATGGCCGGGGTAATTCCCGGTCCGTGCCGATGGGCGTGGTCATCGACCAGATTAAGCGCCTTGTCGGCAACGGCTATAACGAGATCGTGCTGACAGGGGTCGACATCACCTCCTATGGGGCCGACTTACCGGGAACCCCCAAGCTGGGGACGCTGTCGGCGAAGATCCTGAAGATGGTTCCCGAGCTGAAGCGCCTGCGGCTGTCTTCCATCGATTCCATCGAGGCCGATGACGACCTGATGCGGGTGATTGCAGAAGACGAGCGGCTGATGCCGCATCTGCATCTGTCACTGCAGGCGGGTGACGACATGATCCTGAAGCGAATGAAGCGGCGCCACTTGCGCGCCGATACGATCCGCTTCTGTGAGGAGGTACGCCGCCTGCGGCCGGACATGGTTTTCGGCGCGGACATCATTGCCGGCTTCCCAACGGAAACCGAGGAGATGTTCCAGAACTCGCTGAGGATCGTCGACGAATGCGACCTGACGCATCTGCATGTCTTCCCGTTCTCCCCGCGCAAGGGTACGCCGGCGGCGCGTATGCCGCAGTTGCCGCGTGACGTCGTGAAGGAGCGCGGTGCGCGCCTCAGGGCCAAGGGTGAGGAAGCTCTGGTCCGGCATCTTCAGGCCGAGGTCGGCAAGACCCGTCCGGTCCTGATCGAGAAGGAAGGCCTTGGCCGCACGGAACAGTTCACCCAGGTCGAGTTGGGCGGCGGCACGGCCGGTGAGATTGTCGAAACCAGAATTGTCGGCCACACCGGTCGCCATCTTCTGGGCGAAGCCCTCTCCAGGGCTGCCTGAGGCACGGTTTAGGGTTCGGGTGGTGACGGGCTATCCTGTGGTGTGTGTCTGATTGAATTGAAGCCGGGGCGAATTGCAATGTAACCCTCATCCTGAGGAGGCCCGAAGGGCCGTCTCGAAGGATGGGCGGCAATCTCGGCGCAAGTGGCCCATCCTTCGAGACAGCGCGGAGCGCTTCCTCAGGATGAGGTTCAGGGTTTGGCTTTGGCGGCGGATGCCGACAGTTTAAGAACGCAGTAACGGGCAGAATTTTTAAGGCAGGTTCATGAGCGAGAAAAAGCGCGGCTTTCTTGGACGTCTCTTCGGCGGCAAAAGCAAACCGGAAGACGAGGCCGTTCCGGCCGCCGAAGATGCGGCACAGGAAGCAGCATCCGCAGAGCCTCAGGACGAGGACCCGGCGCTCGACGTGGAGATGGAGGTTCGCCCCGTTGCCGCGATGAACGAGCCGTTCCAGCCGTTTTCGATGGACGTCTCGCCGGGTGTCGCGCCCGAACTGTCGCCGATGAAACCGGTGCTGCAGCCAGAAGACATTCCGTCCACCGATATCGGTTCCGACGACGTCGAGCCCCTGGAGACGGAAACGACTGAACCGCCTGCAGAGGAGCCGGAAGCAGTTCAGCCGGAAGTGCCGGAAACGCCAGCGCACGAAACACCTGCACCCGAAGCACATACGCCTGAACCGGCAAGTGTTCCAGATCCGGTCGTCGAGCCCGCTCCCGCGCAAGAGCCTGTTGCCGCACCTGCGCCCGCCGCGCCCGCTGCCGAAGAACCGAAGCTGTCCTGGTTTCAGCGGCTGAAGAACGGTCTTTCCCGCTCTTCCGCATCGCTTACCGAAGGCATCAGCTCGATCTTCACCAAGCGCAAGCTGGATGCCTCCATGCTGGAGGAGCTGGAAGATATCCTGATCCAGGCCGACCTCGGCGTCGACACGGCGATGGCGATCACCGACCGGCTGTCCGACGGGCGGTACAACAAGGAAATTTCGCCGGAGGAAGTCCGGGCGATCCTGGCGGAAGAAGTCGAGAAAGTTCTGGCGCCCGTTGCCAGGCCGCTAGACCTAGATACCGGCAAGAAACCGCATGTGGTTCTGATGGTCGGGGTCAACGGCACCGGCAAGACCACCACCATCGGCAAGCTGTCGCAAAAGCTGCGTTCCGAAGGCAAGACCGTCATGCTTGCCGCCGGCGATACCTTCCGGGCCGCCGCAGTGGAACAGTTGAAGATCTGGGGTGAGCGCACGGGCGCTGAAGTGATTGCGCGCGACACCGGCGCGGACGCCGCCGGACTTGCTTATGACGCGATGAAGGAAGCAAAGGCCAAGGGCGTCGATGTGCTTCTGGTCGATACCGCCGGGCGGCTGCAGAACAAGGCGGAGCTGATGGATGAGCTGGAAAAGGTCATCCGTGTGATCAAGAAACACGATCCGGAAGCTCCGCACACGGTTCTGCTGACGCTGGACGCAACGACCGGACAGAACGCGCTCAATCAGGTCGAAATCTTCGGCAAGGTTGCCGGTGTGACCGGTCTGGTGATGACGAAGCTGGATGGCACGGCGCGCGGCGGCATCCTGGTGGCAATTGCCGCCAAGCACGCCATGCCGGTTCATTTCATCGGTGTCGGCGAAGGGGTTGCCGATCTCGAGCCCTTCTCGGCCAGGGAGTTTGCCAGCGCAATTGCAGGGATGGCTTGAACCGAACATCGGGTCGAGGCCCTGGGCTGTGTGCGAGGTTGGTCAGATCCGGCAATGGATCTGAATTTATCGATCCTTGCGCGGGAACCTGAACGCCCTGGGCGCGTTGTGCTAGCGTCGAAGTCTATCGCGCGCGGAAACCCTTGTAATGACGGCAGCCGGGCGCAAGCGCGGAAAGGCCGTCATGATTTCCAGACTGTTGCAATCCTTCCTTCTCGCCCTGGTCTTGTCCCTGCCAGGGGCACTGCCTGTGTTGTCGCAAACGGAAAATAAGGCCGGCGCCATCACCGCGATGCCCGGTGCCGGTGAAGATCAGGCGATAGAGCAGCGTATCAACGACATTTTTGATGAACTGGACGGGCTTGCCGGAATTTCCGTCTCGGTAAAATCGGGTGTGGTCAATCTGAATGGTACGGTGACCGAGGCCGTTCTTGCCACGAAAGCCGAAGAGCTTGCCGGCCGCGTGGACGGCGTTGTTGCGGTCCAGAACAATCTCACTGAAGAAACCGCGCTGGAGGAACGCCTTGTTCCGGTTTACGAGCGGTTGCAGGCGCGTCTGTCCCAGGCTGCGAACTATCTGCCGCTTGCGCTGGTTGCCTTGCTTGTCTGGCTGCTGGCGAGTGCAGCCGGCGTGCTGATTGCACGGCTTGAATGGCCCTGGAACAAGCTGACCCCCAATGCCTTCATTGCAGATCTCGTCCGGCAGCTGATCAGGATCCTGTTTTTCACGATCGGCATCGTGCTAGCGCTCGATGTGCTTGGGGCAACCGCCGTTATCGGCACGTTGCTCGGTGCAGCGGGTATCGTGGGCCTGGCGGTTGGTTTTGCCGTGCGCGACACGGTCGAAAACTACATCGCCAGTATCATGCTCAGCATCCGGCAGCCGTTCAATCCGAAGGACTTCGTCAGGATCGAAGGGTATGAGGGCTATGTCATCAGCCTCACGTCTCGTGCCACGATCCTGATGGAAAAGGATGGAAACCACATCCGCATCCCCAACGCGATCGTCTTCAAGAGCACGCTAGTCAATTTCTCCACAAATCCACGGCGGCGCTTCGTGTTCGAACTGGGTGTCGATGCGGACAGCAATCTGGACAAGGCGCTGGATGTCGGCCTGAACACGCTTCGCCGTCAGGGGTTCATTCTTGAAGAACCTTCTCCCGATGCCTGGATCGAGGCATTGGGGGATTCCAACGTTGTCCTGAGCTTCGTCGGCTGGATCGACCAGACACGCACCGATTTCCAGAAAGCCCGGTCCGAGGCCATGCGCCTCGTCAAGCTTGCGCTTGAAGCAAACGGCTTCTCCCTGCCCGAACCCATCTACCGGCTGCGCTTCGATGATGCGCCTGCTCTGGAAAACCTCCTGGCAGACAGGGGGCGGCCGGATCGGGAGCAACGGAAAATCGCCAGCAAAGAGACCGTCTTCCCCGAAATGGTGGAAGAAGTGCTGAACGATACGGAAGCTGACAGGGACCTTGAAAAGCAGGTCGACCAGGAAAGAAGAGCAGCCCAGTCGGAAGACCTCCTCGATGAGGATGCGCCGAAGGAATTCGGCGCGAAATCCGCCAAGCTTTCCTGACAGGCGATCTGAGACTGAGCGGCTATCCGCTGGGCAGGTCAGGCAAGGCTGACCCTGCGCCAGCGGGACTCCACAAAGGAGTAGATCGCGAAAATCATGAGGCCGACCGCCAGGGCGAACAGCATGATCCGCCCGTAAGGCAATTCCTGAATGTATCTAAGCGCGTCGAGGGTGCTCGGCAGATCGCCGTCGGACGTTGCTGCGCCCTCGATGCCAAGCCAGATCATTACCGACAGAAGGGCAAACACGACACCGCGCGCTGCAAGGCCAAGTACCGACACAACGTGGACGACCCGCATCGGGGCCTCGTTTTCGTCGAAATGCTTGGTGTATTTGCCTGAATAGGCTTTCCACCAGTGCGCGGCTGCAATGCCCAGAAAGACGAGCGACAGACCGGCCACGAACAGGCGCTGGCCAAGACCTTGCGAAACGGCGTTCAGCACGTTCGGCAGCAGTTTGCCTCCGCCTGAGCCGGTTATTCCAAGCAGGCCAATGGCGTAGAGTGCGAGCGCGGTATAGGTGGCAGCGCTTGCCAGAAGGGCGAGGCGGACGACGAGCCCCTGCGCACTCCAGCCGTGGTTATCCGCGTCCAGAACAGCCTGAACCAGCCGCCAGACGACAAGGCCGAACAGGCCTGCGACCAGAACAGCCACGAGAACAGATCCGAAAGGTTGGGATAACAGGGTAACGAGCGCGCCCTTGGTGCCTTTGCTGCTGCCCGCGCCGACGGAGGCGAGAATGGCAAAGAACGATACGACGCCGTAGACCACACCGCGCGAAAGATAACCGGCGCGCGCGGCAGCTTGTAACCAGTTCGCGTGTCTCATGACCCTGGTCTTTCCGCCATGCCGGCATTTTGACAATCAGATGTGTGCTGCGGAGTGCCGCCTTTTGAAGGATCGCTGGCGGGAGGCGCGTTTGCGCGGATAGCTTTCTGCGGAAGATTCAGGCGAGGCCGAGAAACGACAGAATCGCGACAACGACGACAATGAGTCCGACGAGATAGATGATGTTGTGCATGATGTAATCCTTGCCGAAACGGAAAAGGGCCGGACGCTGTGTGAACGGGGGGGCGGCCGTTCATGGGCGGGGGCAAGCGTCCGGCCCAAACAGTTGGAGGTCATCTGCCGGGGGCGCGGCAGTGTTACCGGGAGTGGGTCAGATCAGTCCAATAAAAGACAGAATCGCGCCGACAACGACGACGAGACCGACCAGATAGATGATACCGTTCATGCCTCTCTCCTTTCGTTGGAAAGAGAACTCGCCAAACCGAATTTGGTTCCGCCGAAACGCGCAGAGATGTGAAAACTAGTGTCCCGGTTCCCAGTCTTCAGGTGCCAGGACGAATCCTTCGAACTGGAATCCGGGTGCGACAGTGCAGCCGACAAGGGTCCATGAACCGAGCGAACGGGCCTGCTGCCAGCCATCGCGCGGAACAATGCCCTGCGGGCGTTCACCTGCCAGAAGGTCGTTGCCCAGGGTGAGCACCTTTATGGTGGCTCCGTCCGTGCTGATGGAAAGTTCCAGCGGGCTGCCGGCATACCAGTGCCAGGTCTCGACCGCGTCCACCTTGTGCCAGCGGGACAGCACACCTTCGGGAAGCAGGAAGTATATCAGCGTTGATGCAGCCCGGCCGCCATCGTCGGTGACGCTGTCACGGAAGGTTTCGGCATAGTAGCCGCCTTCGGGGTGTGGCTGCATGTTGAGAAGATCGATGACCTTCTCGGCGGTCAGACTGGCGGAAGAAGACATGAAAGGTCCCGGACGGCTTGACAGTATTTCCGGGACGGGATCGCTCAGGAGGATTTGGGCCCGGTGCAGAAAGCCAGATCATCAATGGTTTCGCGCAAGGCCGCAACCACTTCCTCGTATAGCAACTGCATGTCCAGCCTGTGTCCGCCGCCCAGATGACCCGGTATCGGTTCGGCCTGGCCGACTATTCGGCTGACCACATCCCGTGCCCGTTGCTCCGCAGAGCGTGTCAGATGGTTTTCGGAACTCGCTGGTGTCATGGTGAGTGCCCCTTCATGATCACGATAGCGTGCATATGGGGGCAACTTCGCGTTGTTTTAAGGCTCCCGGCCAAGAAAAACCGGAAGGCGGCACAAGATCTTTGCGGCAGATGCCATAGGTATGATCAAGCGTTGTCCTTGCGGGTGCGGATTTCCGTGAAGACTTCGGCAGCGCTTTTTCCTTCCATGCCGAGGGCCCTGGCAACCGAAGCTTCGCCTGCGCGCAGGAACGGGTTCGTCGCCTTCTCTTTCGCCATGGTCGTCGGCAATGTCGGGGCACCTTCCTGGCGAAGCGTTTCAACCTCCTCTGCCCGGGCTTTCAGATCGGCGTTGTCCGGGTCGATGGTCAGGGCAAAGCGTGCATTGGCCAGGGTGTATTCATGGCCGCAATAAATGGTGGTGTCGTCGGGAAGCTGGCGCATCAGCTTGGCAAGCGACGACCACATCATCTCCTTGTCGCCCTCGAACACCCGGCCGCATCCGAGCGCAAACAGCGTGTCGCCGGTATGGGCCACCTTGATTGCCGGGATGTACCAGGAGATCTGATCCAGGGTGTGGCCCGGAGTCGAGATCGCCTTGATCGCGTAAGGCCCGCAGCGGACCTCGTCGCCGTCTTCCACGGTGCGGTCGAACTCGGCAATCTTCAGGCGCGAGCGCTCGGGGCCGATCACCGTGGCGCCGGTCTTCTGCTTGAGCGTGCCCAGACCCTGAACATGGTCCCAATGGTGATGGGTGATCAGAATATGCGTCAGCGACCATCCGGTCTGCTCCAGCGCCTTTTCATAGGCAGCGGCGTCGGGAACGTCGACGGCAATGGTCGTGCCGCTGTCGGTGTCATGGATCAGCACGCCGAAATTATCGTCGAGACAGGTAAACTGGTGAATTTCGGTGGTGTCGCTCAAGGCCATGAAACGGCTCCCTGCTCAGATCTGTTGGTTGATGTGCAGACTGGCAAAGACAGGCGCCAAGGGCAAGGCAAGAGATCTTGCGCTCTCCCACCGTTCCATGTTCAATCGCCGCGACCCTTATTGACCGAGCAAGGCTGAATGTATCTCGACGTCGTTCATTTGCGCGCCTTTTACGATTTGCCGCTCGGCAGGCTGCTGCGCAGCCTGATCGGAGGCCCGATTCGCAAGATGTGGCCGGACCTCACCGGCCAGGCCCTGCTTGGTATCGGCTACGCCGGCCCGTTCATGCGGCCCTATCTCGATACAGTCGACCGGGCCATCGCGGCCATGCCCGCGCCCCAGGGTGCCGTTCACTGGCCGCGCGAGCGGCAAAGCGCCAGTACGCTGGTGGAAGACCAGGACCTGCCGTTTCCCGATGCCTATTTCGACCGGGTGATGCTGGTGCATGCTCTCGATCACTGTTCCGATCCGGCGGCGGTTCTCAGGGAAGCCTGGCGGGTGCTGGCGCCGGGCGGGCGGCTGATTGCCGTCGTGCCCAACCGGCGCGGCCTGTGGGCGCAGTCGGAGCTTTCCCCCTTCGGCTATGGCCGGCCTTATTCGGGCAGCCAGCTCAAGGATCTTCTGAAGAGCTGCCAGTTCAACGTGACCGACGACAAGGAAGCCCTCTTCATGCCGCCCTCGCGCGCCCGCACCATCCTGCGCGCGGCCCGCACCTGGGAAGGCATCGGCCGGCGCATCTGGCCTGCTTTCGGCGGAGTCCTGATCATGGAAGCGGAAAAGGTCGTCTTCCAGAGCCTGCCTGTAGATGGCAAGAAAAGCCGGTTCCGCGTGCTGCGGCCTGTCTTCATTCCCGAGGGCGTCGCGACAGGTCTGAAACCTGTCAGGTCCGTGCATCGGCAGGTGAAGGCGGACTAGGGCTGGTGGTTTGGTTGGGGGGTGCGGTGTGCATTGTTGGCTGAACCCCCACCCCTAACCCCTCCCCACAAGGGGGAGGGGGACCAGACCTCATATGCGGTAAGGCCACAATTCAGCGGTTGATGTTGATTTGAAGGCCTTGTCTGCGGCAAGGCAGAATTCCCCTCCCCCTTGTGGGGAGGGGTTAGGGGTGGGGGTCTGATTCCCCAAAATCTCACCTGAAACTCCAGCTACCTGCCTGCCGCCGGTTGATCCAGCCCGCTTACCGCTTCAGCAGAAACACGGCCTGTTCGGCGACGATGTTCCACACCCACCAGGGGGCGTTGACCGGGATCTTGTTGCCTCTGCCGCTGAGGGCGATGGCCTTTTCGACGTTCGCGTCCAGTTCCCGGCAGAGTTCAACGAAGTCGCGCAGGGAGCAGAAGTGGATGTTCGGCGTGTCATACCATTCGTAAGGCAGGTATTTGGTCACCGGCATACGGCCGCGGAACAGGAGCTGGGCCCGGTTGCGCCAATGGGCGAAGTTCGGGATCGAGATCACCACCTGATTGCCGATGCGCAGCAGTTCGCTGACGACCTTTTTCGGTTCGCGGGTGGCCTGCAGGGTCTGGCTGAGGATGACGACGTCGAAGGCCTGGTCCGGATAGTCGGCCAGGTCCTGGTCGGCATCGCCCTGGATCACCGACAGGCCGCGGGCAACGCAGCGGTTCACGCCTTCCTGGGACAGTTCGATGCCGCGACCGTCCACCTGGCGTTCGCGCACCAGAAGGTCGAGCAATTCGCCGTCGGCCGAACCGATATCGAGCACGCGCGCATTGTGCGGCACCAGCGAGGCCACAACCTTGTGGTCGCCGCGCACGTCGCCGGATTTGGTCTGTCTTGGAGCCAGGTTCACGGGATCAGGCCTCCTCGCCCGGTGCGGGCAGGCCGCGGGCGTGTGCTGCGCCGGTGATGAAGCCGGAAATGGTCTGGAACATCTCCGGCACGTCCAGCAGGAACGAATCGTGACCCCGGTCGCTCTCGATCTCGACAAAGGAAACGTTGGCCGCTGCCGCGTTGAGCGCCTTGACCACGCGCCGGCTTTCGGACGTGGGGAACAGCCAGTCGGAGGTAAACGACATGACGCAGAACCGCGTCTTCGTTCCCTTGAAGGCATTCGCCAGCGAGCCGCCGAACTGATGCGCCAGGTCGAAGTAGTCCATCGCCCGGGTGACATAGAGATAGGAATTGGCGTCGAACCGGTCGACGAAGGTCATGCCCTGGTGGCGCAGATAGCTTTCGATCTGGAAATCCGCGTCGAAACCGAAGGTGACATTTTCCCGGTCCTGCAGGTTGCGGCCGAATTTCTGATGCAGGGATTCGTCCGACATGTAGGTGACATGCGCCGCCATGCGGGCAACCGCCAGACCCTTGGTCGGACGTTGCCCTTGCTGCAGATAACTGCCGCCGCACCAGTTCGGGTCGGCCATGATCGCCTGCCGGCCGACTTCGTGGAAGGCGATGTTCTGGGACGTGTGCCGGGCTGCCGCGGCAATCGGCACGGCTGAAAACACGCGCTCGGGATAGCTGGCTGCCCATTGCAGCACCTGCATGCCGCCCATGGAGCCGCCGATGACCGCAAACAGCGTGTCGATGCCGAGGTGATCGACCAGGCGTGCCTGAGCCCGGACCATGTCTCGGATCGTGATGACGGGCAGCGCCAGGCCATAGGCCTGTCCGGTTTCCGGGTTGATGGAGGCCGGTCCGGTGGTGCCGAGGCAACCGCCGAGCACGTTGGAGCAGATCACGAAATAATGGTTGGTGTCGATCGGTTTGCCCGGGCCGACCATCTGGCTCCACCAGCCGGGTTTGCCGGTCACGGGGTTGGTGGAGGCCACATACTGGTCGCCGGTCAGGGCATGACACACGATCACGGCATTGGACTTTTCCGCGTTGAGCTCACCATAGGTCTCATACGCGATCTGCCAGGGGCCAAGTCTCACGCCGGCATCGAGCTCCAGCGGTTCTTCCGCCGGAAAGCGCGCAAGTTTGCTTGAGGGCGAAACCGCTTCGCTTGCCTTCAGATCCTCCGGGGTGGCTGGACGTGATGTGTCTGCGGACATGGCTCTTTTAGAATTAACTGTTGTCCCGGGCCGGGAGAGTTTCAGGCCGGTTGCGCGGGCCACAGTCCGCCGCCGGGAAACGGCAGGTGCCCGTCAGCGCGGCCAGACTGGCGACCTAGCCGTGCCGGAACGCCTGAGTCAATGTTTTCTTTTGCCTTTGGGCAATCACATGCCTATGACTATGCGCCGCTGAACCCAAACGAAGGCCGGAGCCACCTCATGTCTCAATTGCCGGACAGCGGGCTGTCGCTGGACGACCTCAGGACGCGGGTCGACGAGATCGATGCACGCATCCACACCGCCCTGATGGAACGCGCCCAGGCCGAAGCCGGCATCCAGGCCGCCGGCCGCGCCGCAGGAGCCGCAGCCGCCCTGTTTCAACCCGAACGCGACGCCGACCTGATGCGCCAGATGGTGGAGCGCCACGAGGGCGATCTGCCGCTGGCAACCGTCGAACATATCTGGCGGGACCTCATCTGCGCCTGCACCAGCCTGCAGGCGGATACCGCCGTTCATCTGGACGGCAGCGCCGATCTGATCGAGATGCTCGACCTGGCGCGTTTCTATTTCGGTTTTTCCGTGGAGCTGGTGCCGGGAAGCGATGCGGCCGACGTGGTCGGCGCCGTGACGGCCTCTGCCTGCGACCTGGGCCTGGTGGCGCTGATCGACCGGGCGGAACTGCCCTGGTGGCGCGGCCTCAGCGAATCCGGCGCACTGGTGCGGGCACGGCTGCCTTTCGTCATTCTGGACGAGCGTCCCGCAGATCTCCCGGCGCTGGTGCTGGCCAAGGCCGACAGCATGATCGACAACGCGGATGTGGCGGTTTATGACGCCCGCTGGTCCGATCTTCTGCCGGGTAACCTGATGGATGAGGGCATTGAGGTGCTCAGTTTCTTCCGGTCCGCCAGTGGTGTCGACGCACTGCTTGCGATTTCCGGCGAGCTGACGGAAGAGGATGTGCGCGCGGCCTGCCTTGCCGCAGGCGCCGCCCCGGAAGTTTTGAGACGTGTCGGCGGCTATGCCGCACCGATCGACGGCAATGGCGATCCGGACGACACTTTTGCTGCCGAGGACGAGGAGCCTCAGGGATGAACGAGATGACGACAGTGAGCGAAGCTGGCAAGGCAACCGCAAACCGCCCGCAGCCGCGGCCGGGGGTTCTGGATATCGCGCCTTATGTTCCCGGCAAGTCCAAGGGCAGCCACGGTAAGACCGTGCACAAGCTTTCGTCCAACGAAACACCGCTGGGCACCAGCGATGCCGCCCGTGCGGCCATCGAAGCCGTTGCCCGGAACCTGGAGCTTTATCCGGATGGGTCTGCCACAGAGATTCGTGCCGCCATCGCCGAGGTCTACGGCCTCAATCCGGACCGCATCATCTGCGGCGCCGGCTCCGACGAGGTTCTCAGCCTGATCGCCAATGCCTATCTCGGCCCGGGCGACGAGGCGATCTACTCCGAGCATGGCTTCCTGGTCTATGACATTGCCATCCGTGCTGCCGGGGCAACGCCCGTGATTGCGCCGGAAAAGGACATGACCACGGATGTCGACGCGATCCTGGCCAGGGTCACGGACAAGACCCGGATGGTCTTCATCGCCAATCCGAACAACCCGACCGGCACCTATCTGCCGTTCGAGGAGGTCAAGCGGCTGCATGAGGGCCTGCCGGCCAATGTTCTTCTGGTGCTTGACGCCGCCTATGCGGAATATGTCCGCCGCAATGACTATGAAAGCGGTCTCGAACTGGCGGCGACGTCCGACAATGTCATCATGACGCGGACCTTCTCCAAGATTTACGGCCTTGCCAATCTGCGGCTCGGCTGGGGCTTCGGCCCGGCGCATGTGATCGACGCGCTCAACCGCATCCGCGGGCCGTTCAACATCAACGGCATGGCAATCGCCGCCGGCATTGCCGCCGTCCGCGACCGGGACTTCGTCACGCGGTCGATCGAGCACAACGACACATGGCTGCCGTGGGTAACTGCGGAGCTGGAAAAGCTTGGCCTGAAGGTGACCCCAAGCGTCGGCAACTTCGTTCTGGTTCACTTCCCCGATGAGGACGGCAAGCGCGCGGCGGATGCCGATGCCTATCTGCTGGAGCGGGGCTGCGTGCTGCGCATGGTCGGCAATTACGGATTGCCGAACTCGATCCGCATGACCATCGGCTCCGAAGAAGCCAACCGGGCCATCATTGGCCACCTGAAGGACTTCCTGGAACAGAAATAAGAATCACATGACTGTTGCCCCCATTTTCGAGCGCATGGCCCTGATCGGCATCGGCCTGATCGGTTCCTCGCTTGCGCAGGTCGCCCGTCAGCGCGGCCTCGTCAAGGAAATCGCGATTTCCACCCGGTCCGCGGATACCCTGCAAAGGGCAGAGGAACTGGGTCTGGGCGACAGTTATGCGCTCGACGCCGCCGTTGCGGTGGAGGGGGCGGATCTGGTGATCCTGTGCGCCCCGGTGGGCGCCAATGAGGCTATTGCCAAATGGATTGCGCCTGCGCTGAAGAAAGGCGCGATCCTGACCGATGTCGGCTCCACCAAGGCTTCCGTCGTCGATCAGGTCAGCCCGCATGTGCCTGAAGGCGTGCATTTCATTCCGGGCCACCCGATTGCCGGGACCGAGCAGTCCGGCCCCGATGCCGGGTTCCCGACGCTGTTCGACCAGCGTTGGTGCATCCTGACACCGCCTGAGGGCACAGATACCGAGGCCCTCGAAAAACTGAGCGCGTTCTGGCGCGCCTGCGGCTCCGACGTCGACACGATGGACCCCAAACACCACGATCTGGTGCTGGCCATCGTTTCGCATCTGCCGCATCTGATCGCCTACAACATCGTCGGCACCGCTGACGATCTGGAAACGGTCACCAAGTCAGAAGTCATCAAGTATTCGGCGTCCGGTTTCCGCGATTTCACCCGTCTGGCGGCGTCCGATCCGACCATGTGGCGGGACGTCTGCCTGCACAACAAGGAAGCGATCCTGGAAATGCTGGCGCGGTTTTCCGAAGATCTTTCCGCTCTCCAGCGGGCGATCCGCTGGGGCGATGGCCAGATGCTGTTCGACTTGTTCACCCGCACCCGGGGCATTCGCCGCTCGATCATCGAGGCCGGCCAGGAAACAGATGCCCCCGACTTTGGCCGTCACGCCAAGGACAAGGCCGGTGTGCCTGCGGAGTGAGTGTTTCCACCTGGAACCGGAGCTGGCCAGGGAATTGCCCGGGCGTTGATCCCTTGATGCAGTTCAGCACCGGGATGTCTGGCCTGACAGCGGAGC
The DNA here is from genome assembly GCF_000168975.1 of Roseibium aggregatum IAM 12614. Lineage (GTDB taxonomy): Bacteria > Pseudomonadota > Alphaproteobacteria > Rhizobiales > Stappiaceae > Roseibium > Roseibium aggregatum. The sequence continues at coordinate 44,191 of NZ_AAUW01000013.1, read as the reverse complement.
GCGGGGCGACGGCTTCAACCAAATCTGTCATTCCCGCGAAAGCGGGAAACCAGGATACCGTAAGCCAAGAATGAAGTTTGTGAAGCAAACTCATGAGGTTTCTGGGTCCCCGCTTGCGCGGGGATGACACCTGAGAAAGGCGCAAGTTCGTGACAGGAACCACGACAATTGCGCCCTTTGGCACTTTCCTGTCAGCCTCTGAGGATCGTACGACCTTCGAAGGCTTTTTGTCTGGTCAGTTCGTCCTGTCGACGATGAAACGGGCGAGGGCGCTCAGGATCGCCGCACGGCTGCCATAGGGCGCAAGCAGCGTTTCGGCCTCCCGGACCAGGTGGCCAAGCTCGTCGCGCGTCCTGACCGTGCCCCAGAGCCCCACAAGCGTTGCCTTGCCGGCTTCCGCATCCTTGCCGGTGGCCTTGCCCATTGTTTCCGCGCTGGCTTCCACGTCCAGAAGGTCGTCTGCAAGCTGGAAGGCAAGGCCGATCACTTCACCGAAGCGCGTCAGCCGGTCGATATCCGCTTCCGGTGCATCGGCCAATATGGCGCCCGCCCGGCAGGCGTAGCGCAGCAGTGCGCCGGTCTTCATGGATTGAAGCTGGCGGATCTCCGCCTCGGTGCGCTCGCGGTGCTCGGACTCCAGGTCGAGCATTTGTCCGCCCGCCATGCCGCCGAAGCCGGAAGCCCGGGCAAGTTCGCGCGATAGCCGCAGGCGCACGGCTGCATCCGCATGCACCGCCTCGCCGGTGATCACGTCGAACGCGAGCGTCAGCAGCGCGTCACCGGCCAGAATGGCGGTCGCCTCGTCATAGGCCTTGTGCACGGTTGGCTGGCCCCGGCGAAGATCGTCGTCGTCCATGGCGGGCAGGTCGTCATGGACCAGCGAATAACAATGGACCAGTTCCAGCGCGCAGGCGGCCTGCAGAACACCGTCATCTGCCCGTCCGAACAGATTGGCTGTCTCCATCACCAGAACCGGCCGCAGGCGCTTGCCGCCGTTGAGCGCGCCGTGGCGCATGGCGGCAAGCAGCCGTGGGGGGCGCACTTGTTCGCCCGGCAGCGCCTGGTCGGCCAGAAGCGTTTCCAGTGTAGCCTCCACGAACTTGGCCTGGAACGTCAGATGCTGGTTTGGGTCAAGGGTCACGATTGGCTCCGGGACGGATCGGCAACATTTTCAAAGTCCGGGTTTCCCTGAAACCAATTCTCTGTATCGTCAAGGCTCGAATTTCAAAAAAATGCGGGAGCTACCTGCCCGATCTTTTCAAACTGACCCATTTGGAGACTTTTCCATGAAACTGCTGTCGAGCCTTCTGCGATCCTTCATCAAGCGCGGGCGCATGCGTGTGATCGACGTCGCGGGTGCCGTGCACGAATTCGGGTCGGGCGAGGACGGTCCAACAGTGACCATCCGGCTGCATGACAAAAAGCTTTACCGATCCCTTTTTCTCAATCCGGAGCTGGCCGCAGGCGAAGCCTATATGGACGGAACCCTGACCATGGAGGAAGGGTCGACCTGCTATGACTTCATGTTCCTGTTTTCCATCAACAGGGCGCCGCTTGGGGCCAATCCGGTGCAGGGCCTGTTGCGGAAGGGCTGGAAGCTCTTGCGGCGCCGCCAGCAGCAGAACAGCGTCGAACGGGCAAAGTCGCAGGCTCGGCACCACTATGACCTCTCGACAGACCTCTATCGGCTGTTCATGGACGAGGGCCTCAACTACAGCTGCGCCTATTACACTTCACCTGACGACACGTTGGAACAAGCCCAGGCGGCCAAGCTGACCCATCTGGTCGCCAAGCTCGATCTGAAACCGGGGATGGAGGTGCTTGAAATCGGTGGAGGCTGGGGATCGCTCGCCATCCGCATGGCCCAGGCAGGTGCAAAGGTTACCTCGCTCAACGTCTCGCCAGAGCAAGTGAAGATCGCCGAGGAGCGCGTGCGTGCCGCCGGTCTTCAGGACCAGGTAACCTTCGTTCTGAAGGACTACCGGGAATTCGAAGGGCAGTTCGACCGGATCATCTCGGTGGGCATGATGGAACATGTCGGCATCGGTCATCTCGATGAGTATTTCGGCCAGATCCGCAAATGCCTGACCGCGAAAGGCTATGCTGTCGTACATTCCATCGGGCGGATGACTCCTCCGGGCACGACGGGGCCTTTTATTCGCAAGTATATTTTTCCCGGGGGCTACGTTCCGGCGCTGTCGGAAGTCTTTGCGTCCACCGAACGGCTTGGGTTATGGGTCTGCGATGCGGAAATCCTGCGACTGCACTACTACTACACCATTCGCGACTGGCGCGTTCGTTTCGAAGACAAGAGGTCGATTGCTGCTGATCTTTACGACGAAACTTTCTGTCGTATGTGGGAGTTTTATCTCTGTGCGGTCGAGCTGGGTTTCCTGCACGGATCCAACATGGTCTTCCAGCTCCTCCTGTCGAAAGAGAGGGATGCCGTGCCGATTGTCCGCGACTTCATTGTCGATAACGAACGGGAACTGAATGGCAAGGGTTAAACCTGCGACGGGAGGAACGACAGGCTCTGGAGGGCCGTCCGGACGCCGCCGTGGCATCTTCGGCGTTGTCCGCAAACGCCTGTTGCAGCTGCTGCTGGTTCTTGTGCTGCTGCCGCCGGTCCTCACTGTTATCTATTCCGTGGTGCCGCCCGTCAGCACCCTCATGATCGGGCGGTATGTTCAGTTTCTGTGGGTCGACCGGCAGTGGGTGCCGCTTGAAGAGATTTCGCCAAATCTCATCCGCTCGGTCATCACCTCGGAAGACAGCGGCTTTTGCGAGAACGACGGTGTCGAGTGGGACGCGCTTCAGGACCAGGTCGAAGCGTTGAGCGAAGGCGAAAAGCCCAGGGGTGCCAGCACCATCACCATGCAGACGGCCAAGAACCTGTTTTTGTGGGGCGAGCGGTCGTACATCCGCAAGGGACTGGAGCTGCCGCTGGCCCTGATGCTGGATGCGATCCTGACCAAGAAGCGGATCCTTGAAATCTACCTCAATATCGCCGAGTGGGGCGAAGGCATTTTCGGTGCTGAAGCGGCTGCCCAGGCCTGGTTCGGCAAGAGCGCCAAGGAGCTGTCGCGCACCGAGGCTGCCAGATTGGCGACAGCTTTGCCAAATCCACGCGGCCGGAACCCCGCAAAACCCGGGTCCGGACACCGGAAACTGGCCGGCACCAACCTGGCCCGCGTGCAGGGTGCAGGGCCAATTTTCGGCTGTGTTCTGGGGAAATAGGCGCAGGCGGATGGCGCTTTGGTCCGGGCTGTTCTATCCAGACCAAGAATTTTTTCTCTATGGGGTGGCAAAACGTTGGCGTTGCCTGTATAACGCCGCGCATTCCAACACGCTGCGTGACGCCACGCCCCGGGCTAACCCGGTCCGGGCCGCGCGGTTATGGACCACGGAGAAAAACAAAATGGCCGTTCCAAAGAGAAAAACCTCGCGCTCCAAGCGCGGTTTTCGCCGTTCCGCGGACGCCCTCAAGCAGCCGACTTACGTCGAGGACAAGGATTCGGGCGAACTGCGCCGTCCGCATCACGTTGACCTGAAGACCGGCATGTACCGGGGCCGTCAGATCCTTTCCGCGAAAGACGACGCATAACACCCGCATTCTTCTTGAATGCAGGTAGCGTCCGGATCGGATCGCCGCATGGCAAAACAAGATTGAGGCTGGCCTTGTTTCGACGGGCCGGCCTTTTTCTTTTCCGCGCCTTGAATTGGCTTTCAAGATCGTGTCAGCTCGCTCCGAATTCCGCCCGCTTCGGGTGGCCTTTATACCGGGAGCCGTCCATGCGCCTTTTCTCAGCCCTTCCCTTCACGCTTTTCTCGCTGCTGATCTATAACGCCCTTGCTTTCACGGCAGGCGCGGGAGACCCAGGCTTCTGGGCGCAGCCGATGATCACCATCCAGATGGTTTCCGGCGCGACCTTCGAGCTTCTGACGAGCGATCTGCTCATCACCGTCGGGCTGTTGTTCCTGTTCATCGAAATTCTGAAGGCGACCCGCATCGGCACGACGGCTTTGCTGGACCACATGTTCTCGGTGCTGGTGTTCGTCGCCTATCTGGTGGAGTTTCTGGTGGTGCAGCCCGCGGCGACGTCGCTGTTCTTCATCCTGATGGCGATCTCCCTGATCGACGTGATCGCTGGGTTCTCGATCTCCATCACCGGCGCACGGCGGGACGTTTCCTTCGGCCATGGGGATATGCACTAAGACTGCTTCCTGCTCGACCGCTGTTATTCCGGACAAGGGAGAGGCAGTCGGACGCAGGTCCGGGAGGCCGACGCAATGGCAATAAAGGAATAGGTGACAAAACACTGACCTGAGAAGGAAACGTTGAAGCGGTTTGTTTGTCCTGAATACGATCAGGGAAGCATCCGGCCCGCTTACGTGTCGCAAATCAGCGAAATGTGGGCAGCAGACAGGGGGTTGGTGGTCGATGAAGCCACGGTAACGCTACCCCGAAAGCGGATCGGCGCTTGTATAAAGACCTGTGTAAATCAGGGGCTTGTTGAGGAATGCGGACTGACAAAGGATCACGATTAAAACGGACCGTATAAACTCTGGCGTCTAAAAAAGGATTCCCCGTCAAATAGTTACCGGAATCGTAACAAAGTATTGAATAACTTGACTTTTTCTAAGTTAGGACCTATGTTGAAGGGGTCTAACTGATCCGGTGGTAGAAGCCGGGGTAGGTTTGACTTAAGGGCGGGGTGAAAACCTCGCCCTTCGTCTATCTGATCACGCCTTTGGGGTCTGCTCGGTTGCACTCTGGAACAAGAACAGCGTCCAGCTGATCAAAGGAAAGGTGGATGCGGCGCTTCCTTGCTGCACTGGTCGGAACCTCTCTACGCAGCAAGCCGTGGGCAAGAAAATCTGCTGTCTGAATAAGATAGCTTTCGTGTGACGGCTTAAAGTGCGGATCTTCCAGAATCCGATCAATCGGAATGTTACGCGTGACGTTTCCGTCAGACCAAAACGTCTGATTGCTCGGGATTGGATTGTGAACACGCATCTTCCGGACGAGTTGGGTGTACTGCTGCTCCTTTCCCTCATCACAGATAAGGAAAGCATACGAATCCCAGGCCAAAAGAGTGCGATTGATCCTGTTCAAAAGGCGTTCGAAGGCTCGAAACTGGTCATCACCCGCGTTGCAAACGTTGAAAACGCGGACATTCCAGCGCTTCATGTATTCGACCACCTGAAACTGCTTATGAAAGATCTGGGATCGCCTGTGCCTACTAAGGTGGCCGAGCGTGGAGCGGCTACCCCTGCCAGACAGGAAATTGGTTGCGTGAAGTTCATAGGTTACAGGTACACCGTGAACATCACGCAGATGGGCGCGCCAGCTTTTGATGTACTCAAAAACTTCGTTCCAATTCCTATGAGGAATCGCGATGGCCGAAAAAACATTCACCGGCCGATCTGTTGAGTCATCAATATATACTAGGTGCATGCTAGTTTATCGTTCAATCCTAAGTCAGGATTGAACGCCTTACGCTACGTATCTCAATCAGTGATTCGGTAATAAAAATACCACAATCAAGCCTGAATACTCACAGATGGTCGAGCCATCCCCCGCAATTCACAAGGTGTGGCGCTGCCAATATCCGCGCCATTGCTTGGATTTCGGGGCAGCCGATGTTGCACTTACTGCCATTGTGAACTGAGTACCGTTTGCTTCGCCGCGGTAATCTTTACGCCATGCCATTTCGACGGCATACGCGTCGAGGTAACGACCGGCGATCTGTGATGAATGCCGATTTCGGCGCGGCGCAGGCGAGAGAAGAAGCTTTCAGCCTGATTGGTGCAGGCTCCGTCCTTGGAAAAGGCTTCCTTCTGATTGACACGCTTTATCGGGAAATAAGCTGCCAGTTTGTCCCAATAGGATGCTTCGTCAGCATGGACGGTGGACTCGTGGTTGACGTTGGCAGCCACCAGCTTGACGCTTTCGGCCCTCTGAGCCGGTCACATATGTAAGGGTACCGCCTTCACGCTGGCGCTTAGCAACGACAACCTGACGCTTGCCAGACAGAAGCCTTGAAACGTTGGCGACATTTTACTCTGTTAATTTCCCGGAAAATGGGTTCGCTTCGCTCACGCCGATATCCGGAAACCGGATATCGGCGTGCAGCGTTGCGCTGCACGTGTCCGAAAGGACGGGCGCGGAGCAAGACCCGAACGGCTAGGCGTCCTTGCTGTCCTCGACGATCGCGTGCTTCTGGATCAGTGGTAGCTGGGTCAGGGTGAAGATGAGGGTGATCGGCATGATGCCGAAGACCTTGAAGCTGACCCAGAAATCGGTCGAGAAGCTGCGCCAGACAATCTCGTTGATCGCGGCAAGCACGAAGAAGAACACGCCCCAGCGGAAGGTCAGCTTGCGCCAGCCTTCGTCCGTCAGGCGGAAAGCGCTGTCGAAGACGTAGCCGAGCAGGGCCTTGCCGAACAGCAAGCCGCCCAGCAGAACCGTACCGAACAGGCAGTTGACGATGGTCGGCTTCAGCTTGATGAAAAGGTCGTCGTGCAGCCACAGTGTCAGGGCGCCGAAGACGAGAACCACAGCGCCGGACACCAGCGGCATGATCGGCAGCCGCCGCGTCAGCCACAGCGATACGACCAGCGAGATGGTGATGGCCACCATGAAGGCCGCAGTTGCCAGGAAGATCGGCTTGCCGACTTCCTGCAGCACGGGAAAGGCCGCCGCGATCTGTTCGCCGCGGGCATTGAACAGGAAGAACACGCCGAGCGGTCCCAATTCCAGCGCCAGCTTCAGAAGCGGCGAGAGTTCCTTGCGGGTCGGGTCGTTCGGGGCGTGTTCGAATTCCATGTTTTTACGTTATCCTGTTCAGGAAGCCTGATTCCGGACATAGGTGATGGAGGGTGCCAGGGTCAAGGACTCCGGCCCGATTCGGAAAATAGAGCCGGAAATTTTCAAGGCCAGTAGAGAGACACCGGGAAGCGTGATCATGAAACGTTGGATGCTGTGCCTCGCCGCCACCCTGCTGTTTACGGCCCCTGCCTTTGCCGCGATGCCTCTACGCTGGGACCAGCTCAAGGATCCTCAGGCTGCAGCCTATGAAGACCCCTTTGCCGCGCTGAGCGGCTCGGAACTGCGGTCGCTCGGCACGGTGCTGCGGCTTCGCCAGCAATTGGACGAGATGGATGCGACTGACGGGGACCGTTCGACGTTCGAACAGCGTCTTCGGCAGGAAGAGGCCCAGCTTGCAGCGGCCGGCGTGCCGACGGACCAATTGTTGTCGCAGCGCTTCGAGGTGGCAAAGAAACGGGCTGCTGCGTCGCTTGCCGGCAACAAGGCTCTGGCCGGGAGGGACATCGAGATTACCGGCTATGTGATCCCCGTTCAGGAACCCGGCAGCGATGAGGTGATTGCCGGCTATCTGGTTCCCGAACAGGGCATGTGCAGCCACATGCCGGCGCCTGACCCCAACCAGATGATCCGGTACCGGCTGTCGACGGGCTGGCGGGCAGAATACGTCTATGAACCGGTCAGGCTGACCGGGCGTCTGTCTCTGAAAACAACCCGTCAGGAAATCACGCTCCTGGACGGTCAGGTCGACATGATCGCAGCCTTCGAGATGGAGGTCACCGGCGCCCAGAGCCTGGGTGAGGAGACATCCCCGGACCCGATGAGCCGGATCTGGAAATTCTTCAAGGGCCCGGTGCCGGAAAACTCCTGGAAGCACAAATAAAAAAGGCGCCGCAAGGGGGCGCCTTTTCCTGTGATTGAGCCTTTGGGCTCAGCCGTTGGCGATGTACTGGCCGCCGTTGATCGTCATCACCGCGCCGGTCATGAAGGCAGCTGCGTCAGACGCCAGGTAGACTACGGTCTGGGCGATTTCTTCCGGATGGCCAAGGCGACCGACCGGGATGCCGGAAATGATCGATTCCAGCACCTTTTCCGGCATGGCGGCAACCATGTCGGTGTTGATGTAGCCCGGGCAGACGCAGTTGACGGTGATGCCCTTGAAGGCGTTTTCCTGCGCCAGAGCCTTGGTGAAGCCAATCACGCCGGCCTTGGCGGCGGAGTAGTTCGCCTGGCCCATCTGGCCTTTCTGACCGTTGATCGACGAAATGTTGATGATGCGGCCGGAGGCGCGTTCGCGCATGCCGTTGATCACCGGCTTGGTCATGGTGAACATGGAATCGAGGTTCGTCGACAGGACTTCGCGCCACTGTTCGAAGCTCATCTTGTGGAACATGCCGTCACGGGTGATGCCGGCGTTGTTGACCAGCACTTCCACCGGCCCCAGTTCGCTTTCCACCTGGGCAATGCCTGCCGCGCAGGCGTCAGGATCGGATACGTCCCACTTGAAGACGTGAATGCCGGTTTCGGCCTTGAAAGCCTCCGCTTTTTCCGTGTTGCCGGCATATGTGGCCGCCACGGTGTAACCTGCGTCTTTCAAGCCTCGCGAAATTGCTTCGCCGATACCGCGTGTGCCACCCGTGACCAATGCGACCTTGCTCATTCCATTTCCTCCTGACTTCCTGTTCCGGGCCCTTTGGGCTCTCTGACATCAATTCAGTCTAGTTTGCTGTTCCCGATCATGGCCGGGCTTCCGGCCATGATCTTCCTTGCCGTGAGCTGCTTAGCGCTCCAGGCACATGGCGACACCCATGCCGCCGCCGATGCAAAGGGTTGCGAGGCCCTTCTTCGCGTCGCGGCGGTTCATTTCGTGCAGCAGGGTCGTCAGGATACGGGCGCCGGATGCGCCGATCGGGTGGCCGATGGCAATCGCGCCGCCATTCACATTGACGATGTCCGGGTTCCAGCCCATGTCCTTGTTGACCGCGCAAGCCTGAGCGGCAAAGGCTTCGTTGGCTTCCACGAGGTCGAGATCGGCAGCGGACCAGCCGGCTTTTTCAAGCGCCTTGCGCGATGCCGGGATCGGGCCGGAGCCCATGATTGCCGGATCGACGCCCGCAGTTGCCCAGGACGCGATGCGAGCCAGCGGCTTCAGGCCGCGCTTTTCGGCTTCAGCGGCACTCATCACCAGGATGGCAGCAGCGCCATCGTTGATGCCGGAGGCGTTGGCCGCTGTCACGGACCCATCCTTGGTGAAGGCCGGGCGCAGTTTCGCGACACTGTCCAGCGTTGCGCCGTGGCGGATGTATTCGTCATCCTCCACAACGCGCTCCGCACGGCGTTCGACGACGGTCACCGGGGTGATCTCGTCCTTGAACTTGCCGGCCTTCTGAGCGGCTTCAGCCTTGTTCTGGGAGGCAACGGCGAACTCGTCCTGCTGCTCGCGGTTGATCTGCCACTTCTCGGCGACGTTCTCGGCGGTCTGGCCCATGTGGTAGCCGTTGAAGGCATCCCAGAGGCCGTCCTTGATCATGGTGTCGATCATCTTGTAGTCGCCCATCTTGTAGCCGGAGCGCATGTGGGCGCAGTGCGGCGACAGCGACATGTTTTCCTGGCCGCCGGCCATCATGATGGTGGCATCGCCCGAGATAATCTGCTGCGCTGCAATGGCGACGGTACGAAGGCCGGAGCCGCAGACCTGGTTGAGCGTCCAGGCGGTGGCGCTGTCGGCAATGCCGGCCTTGATAGCTGCCTGGCGCGCCGGGTTCTGGCCCTGACCGGCCGTGAGGACCTGGCCGAACACGACTTCGTCGATGTCGCCGCCGTCGACGCCGGCCTGTTCCATGGCTGCCTTCATGACAATTGCACCAAGGTCATGCGCCGGGGTGTTGGCAAAAGCGCCAAGGAACGACCCCACGGGCGTGCGGGTCGCACTGACAATGACGATATCGGTGAAAGCGCTCATCATACTCTCCAGACTTGAGGCCAATTGACCGTAGTGGACTGGTGCCGTTGGGGCACCTGTCGATGCTTATTATGCGTCGACTAGAAACTGCGCCGGGATTTGTGTCAACCGTATCACTCCGTATCGAAGGCGTGTTTTCGCATTTGCGGTATCATCCTTTCGTCAGCGCACATAAAAAGGCTGGCACGATCCGATGCGATTGGCTTAGTCTCTTATCCGGAGGAGATGACAGGTCTGCGAAAGCCTTGTCGTCAAATGGGAAACTAGCCAAAAGGCTGATAGGCGGAATTCACGTATGGCCAAGACCAACGAGCCGACAATCATCAAGAAATACGCCAACCGGCGACTCTACAACACGGGCACGAGCACCTATGTGACGCTCGAAGACCTGGCGGTGATGGTGAAGGGGGAGGAGGACTTTGTCGTCTATGACGCAAAGTCCGGTGAAGACATCACACGGTCGGTCCTGACCCAGATTATATTCGAACAGGAAGGCAAGGGGCAGAACCTTCTGCCCGTTACGTTTCTCCGTCAGCTGATCCGTTTTTACGGGGACAGCATGCAGGGTCTCGTGCCGAGCTTCCTGGAATACTCCATGACCTCGCTCACCAAGGAGCAGGAAAAGCTGCGCTCGCAGATGAGCGAAGCTTTCGGCGCAACGGCTTTCGAGGCCATCGAGGATCAGGTCAAGCGGAACACGGAAATGTTCGAACGGGCCATGAAGATGTTCATGCCCTTTCCGGCCGCAGGCGGCGACACGGCTGCATCTTCCAACCCGGCAAGCACGGCCAAACCGGCAAAGTCCGGTGGCAGCGATCTCGATGAGATGAAGCGTCAGCTGGAAGACATGCAGAAAAAGATCAACCAGCTCAGCGAAAAGTCCTGAGGCGTTCAAAACGCCTGACATGAGCTGTGATCAAGCCTGCCGAAACGTCACCATCGCTGCGCTTGGCAATGCGCCGGCGGCGATGGATACCCTGGAAACCTGGTTCATCGACGAATGGCCGGGCTGGTATGGCCCTGACGGGCCAGGCGACGCGCGGCAGGACCTGGAAAAATGCCTTCAGCCCGGCACCCGGCTGCCTCGCTGTCTGGTTGCACTGGATAGTGGAGACAGGCCGTTGGGCACGGTTTCGCTTCGCGATACCTCGCCGGGATCGGACCTTTATCGGGGAGCCTGGCTGACCGCGCTGCTGGTGCATCGCGATTTCCGGAAAGCGGGGATCGGCGCTGAGCTCGTTGCCGCCGCCGAAAGGCAAGCAAAACAGCTCGGGTTTCCGGAAATTCTGACTGCGACGGCGACAGCCCGGTCGCTCGTCCTCAAGCGCGATTGGCTGCTGGTCGAAACGCTGCACCCGGAAACGAGGCCTTTGGGCATCTACCGGAAAACTCTGGAAGCTGATTGAGCCTTGTCCGCCCTCTTCAGGTTGCCGGCTCGTCGCGCAGCGCTGATTGCAGCAGCTTCCCCCAACCTCATCCTGAAAGGCACGACCGACGGTCAGGATGAGGTTACGTGGAGAAGTCCTTCTTAGCCGCAGTCGGCGACCAGCTTGGCGGCTTCAATACCGGCGACCGCGCAGGCTTCGTCATTGTCGGAGGTGTCTCCGGTAATGCCGACGGCGCCGAGGGTTTCGCCCTCATCGTTCTTCACGAGAACACCGCCTGGCACCGGAACGATGGCGCCGCCGGAAACACCGTTCAGCGCATTGACGAAATGCGGACGGGATTCTGCGTTGGCATTCAGCCATCGGGTGCCGGTGCCGACGGCCAGCGCGCCAATGGCTTTGCCCGTGGCAATCTGCGGACGCATGATCGAGGAACCGTCCTGGCGCTTGAGCAGGATTGCATGGCCACCGGCATCGAGCACAGCGACGGTAAGCGGCTTGAGAGACAGCTCGGCTGCCTTTTCAAAAGCGGCGGAAATGATGATTTCTGCCGTTGATAATGTCAGTTTGCGCATTTTCCCTCTTCTCCTTAAGGTGCTGGCCGCGATACCGATTTGCTAACAGATCACGGCATTGGCGAATAGGCGGCAATCCCGAGAAGCTATTGCTGCATTTCGGAAAGAAAGACAGTGCGGGCAGGAGACATTCAGTGAAGCGTGATTTTCAGGCTCCGGGCCGGTCCCCGGTTTTTGCGCGGGAAGCGGCGGTTGCGACCTCTCATCCTCTTGCGACAAGTGCGGCTCTGGAAGTGCTTCAGGCTGGCGGCAATGCCGTCGATGCCGCCATCGCGGCGGTTGCCGTCCAATGTGTCGTCGAACCGCATATGACCGGCATCGGCGGCGACTGTTTTGCCATCGTGATGGAGCCGGACGGCCGCTTGACGGGGTTCAACGGCTCAGGTGCTGCGCCGCGCGCCGCAAAGCCGCAAAAGCTGGCCGAACTGGGCGTGAAAGAGATCACCGACGGCTCGCCGCACGCCGTGACCGTTCCCGGCGCCATTCGGGCCTGGGAAACGCTGCTGAAGGCCCATGGCACCAAGAGCTTCAAGTCCCTGTTCAAACGGGCCATTCAATATGCCCGTGACGGCTTTCCCGTTGCCCCGCGCGTTGCCAGCGACTGGGCCGGCGAGGTTGACAAGCTGCGGGCCGACGAGCTTTCGGCCGCGCGCTACCTGATCAAGGGCGAAGCGCCGAAAACCGGCACCATCCTGAAATATCCGCATCTTGCAGACACCCTGTCGGCGATTGCCGAGGGTGGGGCTGACGCCTTCTACTCCGGCCCGATCGCCGATGACATCGTGAGTGCGCTGAAGTCTCGCGGCGGGCTGATGACCCATGACGATCTGGCCGCTTGCCATACGACGGCGGTATCGCCGGTTTTGAGAGACTACAGAGGCCATACGGTGGCCGAACTGCCGCCCAACGGGCAGGGCATCGTCGCCCTGATCATGCTCGGCATTCTGGAACGGTTCGACCTGGAAAGCCTCGATCCACTCGGCCCGGAGCGCTTCCACCTGGAAATGGAAGCGGCGCGCCTGGCCTATGGCGTGCGGGAACAGTTCATAACCGATCCGGGCTACATGGATGTGTGTCACACACGGCTGACCGGTGCCGACTATATCGAGCAGCTTGCCGGGCAGGTTTCGCTGACCAAGCGCATGACCTCCGTGCCGACAAGCGCGCTGGCCCCGCAGACCGATACGGTCTACCTGACGATTGTCGACAAGGACGGACTAGCGGTCTCCTTCATCAATTCCCTGTTCAGTTCCTTCGGCAGCGGCATCGTTGCTCCGGAAACCGGCGTGTTGCTGCATTGCCGGGGCAAGTCGTTCCGGGTGGAGCCCGGGCACGCCAATTCCATCGACGGCGGCAAGCGGCCGATGCATACGATCATCCCGGCGATGGTGCTGAAGGAGGGCGCGCCGTTCCTGTCCTTCGGTGTGATGGGAGGCCACTATCAGGCCTGCGGCCATGCGCATGTGCTGACCAACATCATCGACTACGGCATGGACGTTCAGGCAGCCATCGACTTCCCGCGCATGTTCTTCGACATGGCCCGCCATGAACTTCAGGCGGAAAGGCTCGTGCCACCGTCCACGCTGGACGGATTGCGTGCCCTTGGCCACTCCGTCGTGACTGCGAACAGCCCGATTGGCGGATCCCAGGCGATCATGATCAACAAGGCCCGGCATCTGCTCATGGCCGGGTCCGACCCGCGCAAGGACGGGCACGCCGCGGGCTATTGAGCCGGCGTCGTCAGGCGGTCTGGCCGCGTCAATTTGAACCTTGTGATTGCCGCCTAGCGGGTGTTTGGTGCGCCTGGACGCGCCGGTAATCATATGAGGTTTTCAAAATGCCCGGATTTACGAGGCGGGAGATCCTGCTTGGCGGCGCCGGAGCGCTGACCGCGTTTGCGGCCGGCGGGCTTGGCGCCAGGCAGGCGCTGGCTGCCGACCATAGCCTGACCCTTTCCAATCTCAATCATACCCTGCTGCCGGAAACGGTGACCGCGGACATGATGAGCTTCAGCCCTGGTGGAGCGCCCCCCGTGCTGCGCTTCCGCAAGGGGCAGACCACCACGATCGACGTTCACAACGCACTTGATGAGGCGTCGGTGGTGCATTGGCACGGGCTCAGAATCGCCAACAACATGGATGGCGTGCCCTATCTGACGCAATATCCCATCGAAGCCGGAAACTCCTACCGATACGAGTTCACGCCGCCGGACGCGGGCACCTTCTGGTATCACCCGCATTGCAACACGCTGGAACAGATCGCGCGTGGCCTGACCGGGGTCATCGTGGTGGAGGACGAGGAAGACGTCGGTTTCGACAGCGACCTGCCACTCAACATTCGCGATTTCCGTCTTGGTGGCGACGGCCAGTTCATTGCCTTTTACAAGCCCCGAAATGCCGCACGCGGTGGCACGCTGGGCACCGTATCGACGGTCAACTGGCGGCCTGAGCCTGTTTATGAACTTGCCGCGGGCAGCCTCGTGCGCCTGCGCCTGGCCGTCACCGACCTGACACGGGTTGGCACCTATACGATCTCCGGGGCGGAGGCGCTGGTGATCGCGCTCGACAGCAATCCGCTGCCGCAGCCGGTGGCGATGGACGAAATCGTGCTTGCGCCTGGCCAGCGCGCGGACGTTGCCCTGCGCGTGCCGGACAGCGAAGATAAGGTTGCCACGCTTGTTCTGAAAAAGCCGAATGGTGACAAGGTGCTGGCAACGTTCCAGCCGAAAGGCGCGTCCGCCGGCAGGGATTTGCGCGAACTGAAGCCGCTGTTACCCAACCCCGTACCCCTGGCGGATCTTGCCAATGCCGAGGTTCTGGATTTCGTGTTCGGCTGGTCGCCGGGTGGGGACGCGCCGCAGGCAAGCATTTGCGGTTCGCTCGGCTATACCTTCTGGTCGATCAACCGGGTTGCCTGGGGTGGGGATGTGCCGGGGCCGTTCGATCCCCTGGCGACCTTGCGGCACGGCAAGTCGTATATTCTGCGCTTCAGAAACGAGACGCCGAACGATCATCCGATCCATCTTCACGGCATGTCGTTCCAGCTGCTGCGGTCGAACAAGCGCAAGCTGCCGCCGCTGGTGACGGATACGGCGCTGCTGCTGGAAGAAGAAACGATGGAAGTAGCCCTGGTTGCCGACAATCCAGGCGACTGGGCGTTTCACTGCCATGTGATCGAACACCAGAAAACCGGCCTGGCCGGTTTTCTGCGCGTCGAAGCCTGAGCCGATTTGTGGCCGATCAGGCAGACAGGGATATGGTGAAGGAGCGTTCGTCGCCATCGTCGGCGGCGGACGCATATTGCGCGACGTGCAGCCGGCGCTCCAGCCAGGTTTCCTCATCAGGGCCATCGCCGGCCAGAAGCTGAGTGGCATATTCGGCATGAGCGCCGTGATAGGCATCGCGCCTCGAAGCGTGCGCAGCAATATGCGCGGGAACGGCATCCAGACCACTGAACAGACCGTTTGAGGCGGAACCGAAGCCGGTTCTTTCAGTGGGTGCGGTCACCGGCTTCTGCCGGATGCGCATGGGATGGATGGCGGATACGGGTCTTACTTGCATTTCAGTCTCCGGCGTGGGCCAGTCCGTGGCCAGTCTTTCGGAGGTCCGGGGAGTCCGGATCTGTCTTTCAATATAGGGTGTCCGGCAACAGATAAACGTGACGTGCATCACGCTTTGTCGGGTAAGGCGTTTGCCGGTTTCCGTAAGGGAGTAACGGTTGTCTGCCGAGTTTGTTCCGGGCTGACGTCATTTTGAATGGTGCTTCAATCCCAGGTGTCTGCAGTTCCCTCTGATAAGCCTCCTTCGCCTCATCCTGGGACTGCGCTGCGCGCTTCCACAAAGTCGGACTCGAAAGTGTCAAAGGACGCAATTGTCACGGTATCTGTCACGTACTTGCGCCCTTCTCAGTTGTCATCCCCGCGAAAGCGGGGACCCAGTAACCTCATGAGTTTGCTTTAAGGGCTCAATACTTACCTCACGGAGTCCTGGTTTCCCGCTTTCGCGGGAATGACAAATGTGGTTGAGGCAGTCTCCCCGGGCACCACTTTCGGGTCAGACACTCAGGATGAGGTTGGTGGGCAGGAGGCAAGCCGGAAGGCAACTCGCACCCACCTTGAGCGTTCGGTGCTGAACCCAAAAAATGCCCGGAGCAATGCCCCGGGCTGAAGGTCTCCAGTGGTACTTCTGGAACTGTAAGACGGTTGGCCTAGCGCTCGGTCTTGAGCAGCCGGCCGGCCGGCCGCTGGCGCGGCAGGGCGGCTGTGGCGCGGTAGGAGTTGATGCCGGTCAGAGGTTCAGTCTGCCTGCGGAACCTTGTCTGAGGCTCTCCATCGCGGGTCGCGATCAGATGGGCGAGAAAGATCGAGTTCGGACGGTAGCGCGCGCTGAAGGCAATCTGTTCACGCTCAAGCTCCGGTTCCACGGGAACGGGAAGATACGCGGCGAAAGTTGCCTGACGCTCGGATTCCGTCTCTCCCACGGAGGGACGCTTGCGCCTCACTTTGGCACGACCTGCAGAAGAAACCGGGTTAACTCGCACGATTTAACGCCTCTTTGTTTCAGAATGGCACGCCCTGGGCGGCCTCACCTGAAACGTCGCAATCACCGTGCCACGTTAACCTCTTGTTAACTTTTTGTCCGCAGAAAACAGCCGTTTCGTATTAATAATCGTTAACGAAGTGACGCAAAACCGGACACTTCTCGGTGAGAAACGGGGATAGCGGTGGTAACCGCGGACAGCCTGTTGCAGCCGGGCTCCCTTCCTGAAGGCAAGGGGAATCGGGTCTATTGGGGGCGGAAGACTCAGCCTGAACGATGTTCCGACAGCTCTGGCAGCCGGACCGCGAGTGGCAGAGAGAAGTCTTCGGCCGTCAGTTTTTCGGTCTTCAGAAGATGCTGCAGGCTCACGGCAACCGACATGGCATCGTCGAGAGCGTCGTGCTGCCGGCCGTCCGGTGTGCCTAGGCCGAAATATTCCGCCAGACGCCCGCTCGTCATTTGGCCCATATCCGCAAGGGGGATGCCTGCATTCAAGATAAGCCCGATGGCATTGCCGAAGCGGTGGGCGGGGATTGGCGGTGTCAGGCCTTCGATATAGGAGCTGATCGCCAGAAGGGTGAGTTCGTCCTTGCCCCAGGACCAGAAATTCGCCCCCTCTGAGAAATCCGCGAATCTTTCCAGTGCGTCGACGTGGGCAATGCCTTCGCGGTCGATGTCCGCCTGGGTTATGCCGGTCAGTTCCGTAAAGAACGGATCCACATTCGGATGCGCACCGAACCTGTCCCGCGGTTTGATCAGGACGTTGAAGGTATCCAGAATGTCATATCCGCCCTGCAGAGAAAGTTTCACCGCCCCGATCTGGGCGACATTCGGATCCGGATCCAGCGGGCCGCACCATTGCCGGCGCATGGCGCCGGGCGCGGTCAGATATTCGCAGTCGTAAATGATCACGTGATGCATGCAAAAAGGATCCGATGGGTCAAACGAAGGAAAAATACAGGGCGGCAACAAACAGCAGAACCGTTGAGTAGAACGTAAGCGCGAAACCGAAAGATCTGGCTGCGGCCCCCTGAGCATAGCCGTGCCAGAACAGCGCACGTCCGCACCAGAACAGGAGAGCGGCGGCAGGCAAGGCACCGAGATACCCGGCTGGCGCCAGCGCCGCGAAGGCGAGATAGGTCAGGGCGGCCAGCGCGGTTTGTTCCAGCGTGTTCTGGAGCACGGCCTGCAGCACCCTGGCCTTGGCGGTTCCAGACGTCAGCCCGCTGCCGTCGATATCCTCAGGGGTGAAAAAGCGATGCCGTGCCAGAAGGCCGATGGACATCAGCAGCCAGAACGCGCTGGCAAGCAGGCACTGGGCGACCAGCGTAAAGCGGGCCTGTGGCGAGCCGTCCGGCAGCCAGTCCTGCGGATACTGAAAAGCGCCGAGGCCAAGACCGGTGGCCGCGACGATCACCGCCGCGATCATGCCTTTCCTGACACCCTGTTGTTTCGCTGTAAGGGGCATCCTGATGCCTTCAGATGCTGTGCCGACACAGGCAGGGGACCACACCCGGCTGCAAAAGGAAAGCGCGGCCGGCGGCCGGCCGCGCTTCCCGATGGATTATTTCCCTTGCCTGTCAGTCCGGTGCCTTGCCGGTCCAGGCGCTGCGGTCGATATCGAGATCCGCGAACTTGTCCGGGTTCAATACGGGCCGGGCGATGCCTTCACGGAGCTGGCTCTTGAAGTCGTCCAGGATCCGCTTGGCCGTCGGGAACAGCATCATCAGCGCCAGCAGGTTGACCACGGCCAGAACACCCATCAGCGGGTCGGAGAAGAAGAACACCGAGGTTGCATTCGGCGCCGTCGCCCCCAGGAACACGACACCCATGACGGCAACCCTGAGAACCTGCAGGGCCATGGTGCTGGATGTCATCGAGCTGAGCGCATTCTCGCCGAGGTAGTAGTTGTAGATGATGGAGCTGAAGGCGAAGAGAAGCACCGCGCCGGTGAGGAAATAGCTCGTCCAGTCCCCAAGGTGGGAGGCAAGCGACTGCTGGGTCAGAACCACGCCGTCAACGCCTTCAGCACCCGGCACATAGACATCGCCAAGCAGGATGATCAGCGCCGTGCAGGTGCAGATGATCATCGTATCGATGAAGACCGAGAACGACTGGGTGATGCCCTGGCTGATCGGATGGCGGACTTCCGCCGTCGCAGCCACGTTGGGCGCCGAGCCGAGGCCGGCCTCGTTGGAGAAGAGCCCGCGCCGCAGCCCTTGCGCAAGCGCAGCGCCCATGCCCCCGCCAACCACTTCTTCCAGCCCGAAGGCGTTCATGACGATTGTCGAGATGACAGCCGGCACTTCGGTGATGTTGAGCAGGATGACCAGCAGCGCCATGCCGATATAACCGACGGCCATGATCGGCACGATGATATCCGCTGCCTTGGCAATGCGGTGAATGCCGCCGAAGACGATCAGGCCGGTCAGCAGCGTCAGGCCGATGCCGGTCCAAAGACGGCCGATGCCGAGGCTTTCTTCCGCCGCGCCTGCCACCGTGTTGCCCTGAAAGGCGTTGAAGCCGAACGCAAAGGAGGCCATCAGGCAGAGGGCGTAGAGCACCGCGAGCCAGCGGTAGTCCGCGCCAAGGCCGTGAATGATGGTGCGGGCCGGTCCGCCGCGATAGGTGCCGTCACCGGTGGAGCGCTTGTAAAGCTGGGCGAGAGAACATTCGATCAGGCTGGTCGCCATGCCAACCAGAGCAACGGCCCACATCCAGAAGACCGCCCCTGGCCCGCCAAGGGTGATGGCTACCGCAACCCCGGCAATGTTGCCGCCGCCCACCCGGCCGCCGACAGACAGAAGCAGTGCTTCGCGGGCAGAGATCGCGTTGGGGTCGCCGGACTGGTTCTTGGAAGACAGAACCCGGAACATCCGCAAGAAGAAACGGAGTTGCACGAAACCGGTAACGACCGTGAAAAAGACGCCAATGACAACGAGAAATGGGATAAGTGCCCACCCCCATGTCAGGTCGCCGATAAGGGCGAAGAACGCCTCGACAAACTGCATGGAACCAACCCTCCTTTTTTGTTCCGCAAGGCTGACGAAAGGGCAGCTCTGCCGGAAGGGAAAGGGTAGGCTTCAAGTTCCGGCGTTTGCAATAAAAAAGAGAAAGGCCTGATTTTGCAGCTCTGAATTGCCAGCTTCGCCTGTTTGCTGCCGGCAAACAAAAAACGCGGCTCGAAAGAACCGCGTTTTTCAGATCGGATCGGGACCTCTGCCTTAAGCGGCCAGAGCGCCCTGTGCCTGATCAACCAGGGCCTTGAAGGCATCCGGCTGGTTGATGGCGAGATCGGACAGAACCTTGCGGTCGACTTCGATGCCGGCCTTGTTCAGACCGTCGATGAAGCGGCCATAGGTCATGCCGTGCTGGCGGGTTGCCGCGTTGATGCGCTGGATCCAGAGCGAACGGAAGTTGCGCTTCTTGGCCTTGCGGTCGCGGTAAGCGTATTGAGCTGCCTTTTCGACAGCCTGCTTCGCAACGCGGATGGTGTTCTTGCGGCGGCCGTAATAACCTTTTGCGGCCTTAAGAACTTTCTTGTGACGAGCGTGGGCGGTAACGCCCCGTTTGACGCGTGACATTTAGGTGATCTCCTTCGGGGCTGGCTTTACGCGTAGGGCAGGAACTGCTTCACGATCTTTGCATCCTGGTCGCTCAGCGTGGTGGTACCACGGGCGTCGCGGATGAACTTGTTCGTGCGCTTGATCATGCCATGGCGCTTGCCGGCCTGCGCGGCCTTCACCTTGCCGGTCGCAGTCAATTTGAAGCGCTTCTTGGCGCCGGACTTCGTCTTCAGCTTGGGCATTTTGCATCCTTTCCTTGGTGCATCCGTTCAGAACGGATACTCTTTTGTTGGTGCATTCAGAGCCGACACGGCATGCCCTTGGTTGTCGAAAACGGTCTGCGCAAGAACACAGAAATCCAGTCCACGACGAGCCGGACGACTCTGGACCGGGCGCTTATATGGGAGCTTTCCCCCGAATGCAACCGGTTTCCGCGCCTTTTTAGCGGTTTGAGCCGCGTTTTGGCGGGCGATCTCCGCGACCAATTGAGACGCCGCGGAGATGAGTTGCGGGAGCGCAAGGCGGATCAGGCGGCCAGGTCGCACGCCTGCCGGGCGGCCTGAAGACTGGCCGAGACCTTTTCAGGATCGGCAATAGTGCCCTGAACGGCGATGAAGCGGATATCTTCAACGCCCAGGAACGACAACAGGAACTTGAGGTAAGGCTGCACGAAATTGGCGGCGGCAAAGGGCTCGCCATCGAGATAGCCTTCAGCGCCATAGGCGGAGATCACCACGGCGCGCGGGGTTCTTGCAAGGCCCTGAAAACTGGTGCCGTCATAGGAAAACGTGTGTCCGACGCGAACGATCTGGTCGATCCAGGCCTTGAGGGCCGCCGGAACCGAGAAATTGTAGATCGGTGCGGCAATCAGCAGGGTGTCGGCTTCCTGGAGTTCTGCGATCAACGCATCGGAGAGCGCCGTTGCCTGCTTCAGGTCCGCCGTCATGCATTGGGGCTCGGTATAGAAGCCTTCGATGGTCCTTTGGCTGATGATCGGGATGGAGCCGTCGGCAACATTGCGCGTGATGACGCGGCAATCGGGGTGTTTGCGGCGGTAGCTTTCCTCGAAATGATCGGCAATGGCGGTGGAATGCGAGCCGGTCTGGCGGGAGCTGGAATTGATGCGCAGAAGCAGTGTCATGCGGGTATCTCCGGATTTGGATGAGGTCCGCAGGCTATTTCTGCGATTGTGCGCGAAAAATACTGTGGCTTGCAGGATATTCATGCTTATTCTGCATGAATGGACCTGCAAGCACTCAAGACAATCCTGCTCGTTCGCGACCTCGGCAGCCTGGCGGCCGCCGCGCGGGCGCTGGATCTCGATGCCTCGAATGTTTCCCGCACCGTGTCTTCGGTCGAACGGGAGCTCGGCCAGCGGCTTTTCCAGCGCAGCACGCGCAAACTGTCGCTGACAGAGGCGGGAGAAGCCTATCTGCAGCGGGTTGCACCCCTTGTCGAGGAAATCGAGGCCGCGAACGAGGATATCGCCGCCAGAAGCCGGCAGCCACGCGGGATCTTGCGCATGACGGCGTCGGTCGCCTTTGTGCTGGAGGGGATCGTGCCGCTTCTGCCGAAATTTCAGGAGCTTTATCCGGATATCTCGATCGAGCTTTTTCCCTCCGACAGCAATCTTGATCTTCTGGCCGAAGGCCTGGACCTTGCAATTCGTCTGGCGGCGGCGCCAAAGGGCGATCTCATTTCCACGAAGCTGCTGCAAACCCGCTACCGGGTGGTCGCGTCGCCCGGCTATCTATCCGGGGAAGGTCACCCGGAAGCGCCCGGCGATCTGTCAGTGCGCAATTGCCTGTGTTTTGCCCTCCCGGATTTTCGCAACGCCTGGCGGTTCAGGCTGGGGGACGACGCGCCCTTCGATGTGGACGTGTCCGGCAGAACGACAATCGCAAGCGCACTTGCGCTGCGTGAAGCTGCCAGGCTCGGGCTTGGCCCGGCCTTGCTGGCCGACTGGCTGATTGGCAATGATCTGAAGGAGGGCAAGCTGGTCGACCTCTTTCCCGCCTACGCCTGCGCACCAGCCAATTTCGAGACCGCCGCCTGGATCCTCTATCCAAGTCGGGCCTATCTGCCGCTCAAGGTGCGGGTGATGATCGATTTCCTGAAAGCGGAGTTTGGGCGCTCCGGAGCCTGAGTGCTTGCACAAAGGCCAAGCCATTTCGCTATCGAGATTTCATGCTGGCGCAGGAAAAAGCAGTGGCGGCCTGAGGGGCTCCTGGCAGACGATCTGAAGAGCTTTGCCCGGGCAGGCATGCTGTCCACCCGGGCAAGACGCCGTGTCAGGCGTTTACGTCGACGACAACGCGGCCTTTGACCTGGCCTTTCAGAATATCGGCGCCAAGCGCCGGCAGATCTTCAAGCGTTGCCGGTTGGATCATCGCTTCCAGCTTGTCCATTGGCAGGTCCTTTGCCAGCCGTTCCCAGGCTTTCGGGCGGCCACCGTACGGCTTCATGACGCTGTCGATGCCCAGCAGATTGACACCGCGCAGCAGGAACGGGATGACCGTTGCCGGCAGGTTGGCGCCGCCCGCAAGGCCGACGGCAGCAACGGAGGCGCCGTATTTCATCTGCCCGAGAACCCGGGCAAGCATCGGGCCGCCGACAGCATCGACACAGCCGGCCCATGTTTCGCTTTCCAGCGGACGCTTGATCGTTTCGGCAACATCGTCGCGCGGCACCACACGGGCCGCGCCAAGGGACTTCAAATAATCCCAGGTGCTTTCCCGTCCGGTGACAGCGGCAACCTCATATCCCAGATTGGCCAGAATGGCGGTTGCCACAGACCCGACGCCACCTGCTGCGCCCGTGACCAGCACAGGACCGTTTTCCGGCTTCAGCCCGTGCTCCTCCAGCGCCATGACGGCAAGCATGGCGGTGAAGCCTGCCGTGCCGATGGCCATGGCGTTGCGCGTGGTCAGACCTTCGGGCAGGGGCACCAGCCACTCGCCCTTGACCCGTGCCTTCTGGGCATAGCCGCCCCACCAGGCTTCGCCCACGCGCCAACCGGTCAGCACCACCTTGTCGCCCGGTTTGTACCAGTCGTCGGAGCTTTCCTCGACCGTGCCGGCAAAGTCGATGCCGGGCACATGCGGATAGTTTCTGACCAGGCCGCCCCCCGGGCCAAGGCACAGGCCGTCCTTGTAGTTGAGCGTGGAATATTCCACGGCAACGGTGACATCGGCTTCCGGCAGCCGGCTTACGTCGATGTTCTCAATCGAGGCGTGGGTTTTGCCGTCTTCGTCCTTGTCGACAATCAGTGCCTTGAAGGTCATGAGCTGTTCCCTTTTCTCTGCGGTTTCAGGCAGCGGCTTCCGCGGCCGGGCCGGACCAGTCGATCTGGCAGATTTCAGCACTTCTGCCGTCAAAATCCCAGACCCGGCCATAAGCGCGCACGCGCCCCTGGTTGGCGGTGGCGACCGTTATGTCCGATCCCATCCAGTATTCGGTGTTCCTGACGACGATATCCTCGTCCGGATTGGCGCCGCGTACCGGCTCCACCTCGCCCTTGATCGCCTTGCCGACGATTAGACGGCGTTTCTTGCCTTCGTTGGTGTAGGAGACCGGAGCGCGTTCGGCGCCCAGAAACTCGCTGACCAGAACCCGGAACAGGCCGGTGGTGCCCTTGGCCTGGCCGGAGAAGATCTTGATCAACCCGTCATAGGCCGCTTCGCTGGCGCGCTCGTCGATATAGGCGGCCGCCTTCCAGTTGCCGCGGGCCATCAGGCCGGGAATTTCCAGAACCAGGCCGACATTGAGCCCGGAGAGGTCCTCGCCTTCATAGTGGCCTTCGTCAATGCGCACGCCCGCCCAGGCCTGGCAGTAACCCTCGGTGGGCGGGTGTTTGCCGAGCGACACCACGCAGGGGCAGAAGACGGTGCAGTTGCAATTGAGGATCAGCTCCCCGCGGATGGACCAGCCGGTCATGGTTTTCTCCCTATATGGTTATTGGCAATAGCGGCAGAACCAGAACAACCAGTCCGGCCAGAATGAGGAAAACGCCGAGTGGTGCGGTTAGTTTCGCACCGATGTCGGGAAGTTTTTCCAGCGTCATCAGCACCATGGCGAGCCCCATGAAGGCGAGGTTCATGGTGCCGGCAACAAAGGCAAGCAGCATCAAGGCCCAGCAGCAGCCAAGGCAGACAGCACCAAGCCTGAGGCCAAGCGAAAGCCCGCCCCGGGCCCCCGGCTGCCAATGGCTGAAGAAGAAGGTCAGCGGGTTCCGGCAGGAACTGAGGCAGGCCTGCTTGAGCCGGCTGAACTGGTAAGTCCCCGCCAGCAGTAGCAGGGCCGCGTTCAAGGAATTGGACACGGATTTGCCGAATGGATCGAGCAGGGTCTGCCCCGCCAGCCAGACCTGCAGAGACCCGGCCAGACCCGAAAAGCCGAGCCAGACAGCCAGATAGCCGCCCACCAGTGCGGCCAGCGGCAGGCTGCCGGCAGCGGCCGTCTGCGTCAGTTGCGCATAAGTGCGAAAGGCGGGAAAGGCCGTTGGCGCCATCATCGCCAGGGCCATCAGGGCCCACATCAGGACGGCGGCCCCGAAGCCGGCATTTGCGGCCGTTGCCGAGCACAGCGACAGGAACGCCTCCAGCGGCTGTCCAGCAAGCTGCCAGCCTGCCGTTTCCCGCAAGCCGTCTGCCTGCATGGCGAACAGCACGGCCCAGGCCGCCAGGATGGCGGCGTAAAAGGTCAGCCAGAGCATTCTGCTGCCAGGCATGAGCCGTGCCACGGTGTCCACCCGATCCTCCCGGTTTGATTTTTGCCTAGGCTGCGGGGGAGGTTCACAAAAGTCAAACATTTAATTGTCAGACATTTAAACAATTTGTTTGACCGTGCCGGGCAGCCTCTTTAGGTTTGGCGGGGTTCAGGCGAAAATGCGGAGGTTCTGTTGGCGATTGAATTCAACACGATTCAAAAAGAGGGCCTTTCGGTCCAGATCGCCAATGCCATCCGCAATGCCATTCTGGAAGGCCGGCTTGCCGGCGAGGAGCGCCTGCCAAGCGAAGCAGACCTGGCGGAACGCTTCGGCGTGTCACGCTCTACGGTGCGCGAGGCGCTGAAACGGCTTGCCGCCCAGAACCTGATCCGCAGCGAGCGTGGGTCTTCCGGCGGGGCTTTCGTCAATCGGATGACCTGGGCCGAGGCGCAGGACAACCTGATGACGACCACGCGCCTTCTGATCGGCATGAATGACATTCCGCTGGAAGATGCCATCGAGGCCCGCTTCGCGCTGGAAGCTGCCGCCCTGCCGCTGGCGGTGGAAAAACGCACCGACGAACAGCTTGCCGAGCTTGCCCGCGAGATTTCCCGGCAGAGAGACCGGGATACGAGCGACGAGGATTTCTGCGCGTCGGATGTTGCGTTTCATTCGGCGATAGCAAGGGCAACGGACAACCCGATCCTGATTTTCCAGTTGTCGGCCGCTTTCGAAGCCATGCAGCCGCTGATGAACATGCTGGTCTACCGTCTGCGCGACCGCGAGCGGATCGCCGACCTGCATCAGGCCCTGGCCGATGCGCTGGCAGCGCGGGACAGCGCCGGGGCCGCGCAGCATCTGGACGCCCTGTCGGCCTATACGCGGGAACTGGCAGCGCAAAGGCGCAAGCCGCGCAGCGCCTAGCGCCGCCTCTCACGCCTTATCTGTTCTTTCCGGAGCGACTCGGAAGGGCTGTTTCGGGTGGAAAACGGGCCGAAAACTCCGGTTTGTCAGCGCATTAAGGCATAGGTAACTCTACGGCATTGCCTGATCTCATCCTAAAGTATAATATAGACGAAAGTCGAAGTTCGAATCGTGGCGGATTTTCCTCCCGCGTCTGCCGAGACAGTCGCCGGATCCACCGCTCTTCGAAAAGCTCGGCTTTTGTGCACCCTGTCCCATCTGGCCCGGTGCAGAGATCCGAACAGAAGCCGCATCTGCATTGGCAGGGGCGGTCTTCACTTGAGGGAGAAGTGCCATGAAATTCTGGAGCATCGCCATCGTCGCCATGATCCTCGCCGGCGTCGCCGCCACAAAGGCCACCAACCCGAGCCACGCCCTGACCGACAGTTCCGTCGCCTCCGGCGTTCCGGTCACGACGCTGCACACACCGGTCACGCCGTAAGGCCACCGACACATTGCCGGCGCAGGCGCCTTTTGCCTGCGCGCCCAGACTTGTTTTATGCAACTTGCTTCGGCTGCATACCCTGCGCGCAGCCTTATATCCGGCCTTGAGCGATCTTAGCTCGGCCGTGCCTCGTCTCACATGATGACTTTGTTTGGAAACTGGTGACCCCTAAGTCGGAGTTGTCTTTCAAAGCATAGATTATGAGAGCGCTGTGCGCTAAGACCATATACAGAGCCTTAGATTCAAAGCACAAATAATATATAAAAAAATACAAATATATTTTCTTTGTGGTTTTAAGATTTCATTTAATGTATTCGCTGTTTCGGAGATAGTCTCACAAATATTGTTTCAAGTACTTTCTAAAATTATACAAGGTATATCTGGCCATCCTGCTGCTATTGCAATTGATGTTGTTGAGTTTCCATCAACTACTAAAAAATTTCCTTCATCAAAAGGACGTACAGAGATGGGTGATCTTTTACTTTGTGTTCCGGCATATGCAGCTGCCATCAATAATACGGCGTTCTCTATTCCCTTTGCTCTAGCTCGGCTTTGAATAAGCGCGGACGTCTTAATTGCAACACTACTTGCTAGATTCTTAAAGTATTGACTTGGAGAGTATTTTAGTTGACTGGCAGCCTTGTTGATTTCATCTGATAACGCTTGTAGCTCGATTGAGCCATCTTCCTTTAGAATCTTAATATGTCTCATATCAGCCCTCTGCAAAAAACTGGAAGTGCCGCAATTTTTCCACAATCTATGCCCATATGCCAACTGAACTTTTTTAGAAGGAATTAACCGTTTGTGAACCAAGCTAAAAGAGCTTATTAATTAAGTATCTATTTCGCGCTTGGGCGAACAGCGGTTCGATTGTAAGTTAATGGTCTCCCTATTGTGATCGAACTGGGTTCAGAAGGGAGAGAAGCTGAAAGGAGTGTAAATGCGGCCGATAATTAAAGGTGAGCAAGTTAAACGTCCAATTATCAAGCGCCCAATCATCAGATAGGATAATGGGGGCAGATAGCGATTGAGGGCAGCTAATCGAAGAGCGGATGATGTAATTTCGCTTTCCGATTAGCTGTCCAAATTGTTTTTGTTATGTTTTTAAGGTTTCTAGCTCGAAGTAGCGCCTCCAGCCAAGTTTTAAGTTGAGGTCCATATAGGCGTGTGAGAGCTGCTTCTCATCTGGAGTAGATAGATCCTTAGCTTGAATGCAATCCTCAATACCCTGACGCACTTCATCCATAGTTTTTGCAAAAGTAATTTTCATAAGACCCTGCGTATCTAAGATAGATGAATAGGCATCTGGTTCAGATTCAATTTTATAATAACTGAAACCGTCGCATAGGGCCTTTTCTATTTCTTTCTTTGTTTTATTTCTTATTTCTTCGTCTGCTGTTGGGCTATGATATTCCCGTTCAGTCATAAAGGATGCGCAATTTGTAATCATCATCATGCGTATATCATCTGGAAATTCTTCGTAATTCTTATCTTTTTGAAGGCGTTCTGAAAAATCAATGGCTGTATCTAAGTCTCCAATCACGTAAAACATGAGTGGTATTGCTGCTATTTCTTTTGGGAGAATCGAAGAAGATTTTAAGAGTTCCGGCGCGAAGTCCAATAAACGTTCAACTTGATTTTGCAGGAAGCGCGATAAATCGGGCTCATTACGCATACTCGCAATGCGGCCTGCCATCAACCAACCTTGCCTTACTTTGTTTTTGTCTTGGCAGCATTCTTCAACTGCGTTGGTCAGTTTTGTTATTTGCTTATTAGACGTAGGCTTTTTATTGATTGTCTCACTTGCAGCCTCAATTTCGGCATGGAGTTTTTTTATCTTTTCGTCTTCTTCTTCTGGCAATGCTTGGCTTGTGTAAGCCAACATTGTTCCAAATAGGTTATGTCTAGCAGCTCTCCGAGCCTCGCCCTCTACATCCCAGCCCGTTTTTATCAAATCACGAATCAAAATGCTCTGCTGCTCTAGATTTTCGACCGTATTTGCAATCGAGGCCATCAGCGAATTTAATCGTGGATCTAGCATTCCTGAAGGCTTATAAGTTAAATCGTGCATTTTTGCCGCCCACGCATCATGAAGCATGGTTTTAAACTGTATCTCGCATCTCAAGACAATTGCGTCAAAAGAAGAGAAGCAAACTACATGTGTTGCGTAATAGCCGCTCTTGTTCTTATGTTCCTCCGGCTTTTCTGATTTAATTCCATTTCTTCGCAGTTTTGTTCTAATTCTTTTTATGATTTCTACGATCTGATCGGGGTATTGAATAACTACTGTTAAGCCAATAATATCGTTTAATTCACGGAACCCATGCGCGCCTACGGGTAAACCTTTTTGGCGCACTTTGTTTACAATTTTTCTTGGGTCTTTGAATTCACTACCTCTTTGGGAGGTCCCGCGTGTATAGACATCGTCTATCGCGCCAATTCCCAATTCATTCTTTATTTGTTCGCAAGTGGATTTGATGTTGTCAAGCAACTTCATATAATCTTGTCGATACTTTGAGATGAAGTTTTCGGCGTCTGTTATTTGACTCATGCTAATACCTCCCTGTATCAACCTAGGATGGAAGAAATTTAATCAGTGCGTTATGGATGATGCACATTCAATAGGGCCAAGCAATAAACAGATCGAATTCCAAAATAATTTCGGCTGCGGTTCAACTGATCGTTGCTCAAAGGAAAAAACATCCACCCGAGTATCGCCTTTTTGCCTGAAGACGCTGGACAACGATGAAGACAGGGCACTGTTCAATCGAGCCCTGAACCTTTTGAGCCACGGCGCCTATCCTTGTGCTGGGTTTGGTCAATGTCCGCTCTAGCCGTGCTCAAACCCAAAGCCGACTTTCCGCTTGCGTGAAGAGTTTCGGGCGTCGTCAGAGGTACGAAAGTGTCCGAGGAACGAATTCGCGCGATACAGACAGTGGGCTATGGGGATTTCCTATTTCCGACCGGTCTTGTTCCGTACGTTGGTCGCTTGAGGGAGCGTATCGTCTGATACGTTTGCACCGCCAATTGCCGGTTTCGTGTGTTGCAAGTGATGTAGCCGCCCGGTTCTGATGATCATCGCAGCTGTTGGAATGGCTGCTTGGGCAAAGCGGAGCCTTCGACGAAGCGCAAATGCTCCGGGATGGTGTACATGTCCAGTTTGTCGGTACCGGGTCATGGCCAGGCTTACCGGCTTGATGCGGCGCAGTGCGGCGGTGCCCGGGGCTGTTGCAAGCGGGCAGGCCCGCTTGCCGAGACCTTGCCGCTCGCGCCCTCCCGCGCAGCGGGTTCGTTCCCCGGCCCCAATTAGGTTGCAAAACAGAGAACATAGCTACGGTGTCTGGCGCAACAAGCGTTATTGCTCGCTGCAATGTCAAAACGGTCTAGGCAGAGTGCTTAGTTCCGGTGGACGCTATCTATCAAAAGTGAAATTCATCCACAGATTAAGTTGTTGAAAATATTGGTGACCCCGGCGCGATTCGAACGCGCGACCCTCAGATTAGGAATCTGATGCTCTATCCTGCTGAGCTACGGGGCCTTGATGCGGTCGATTAGCATGATTTGGCGTCTGTGGCGACCCCTGGCTGCATCAGAGTGTGGGCTCTGGTGGGGATTGTTTCAGGTGGAGGCCGGGCGGGGGCGCGGGTGATGCGGCTGCCTCGTTACCGCGTCGTGCTGGTCGTCTCATTTTTACCGCTGTTTTACCGACCTGTCTTGGACTTGCCTTATTCGCTGCTTAGCAGTGCGGTTTGTCGTGACCGCTTTCTCAGCCTTGCCCGGTGCCATGCATGTTGCCGGGTGGCGTGTGCCTTGCGCCGTCTGCTTGCAGGAGGCGCGGTGGAAGAGGTTCGCGCCAGAAGCTGAAGGGATCGGACGTGTCGAAAGGGCGACAGACAGCGGGTTGGAAGAGGACGTTGCGGGTAATCAGCCTGCGTGCGGCCGGCGTTGCTGTGGTCGCCGGTTTTGCGGGCGTTGTGGCCACGCCAGCAGCCTTTGCCGCTGACGAAGCGCTGCTTACGCCCTTGGATCCGATGAAGTCGGCTGCCGCTGCATGCGCCGGAACGCCGGAAAAGGCCGTTCCCGTGACTTTTGACAGCGATGAGGCCGTGCTTGTTTCAGCCTCCGGAGCGCGCTTTTTTGCAGGCGATATCCAGATGCCTGCGCCAGCTGCAGAAATCGCGGGTCGACAAAATGGCGGTGACGAAAGCTTGCGCGCCTTTTTGACCTCCCGACCGGATGTTGAACTGACGGCTGTCCCTGCAGGACCGGAAAACCGCTGGGGACTGACGCCCGGTTGGGTGCTCGCCTCATCCGGGACTGGCGGCGATGCCGCGCTTCTGCAGGCGGAGCTCTTGAGGGCAGGCGTTGCCATCTTCGCGCCGGATCGTGCCGAGGCAGCCTGCGCGGATGCCTTGCGGGCTGCGGAAACAGAGGCCAGCCAGACCAAGGCGGGCCTGTGGGGAAAGAGCGCACCGCGGCTTGTCTATTCTGCTGATGCGCCGAAGTCTTTCACCAGCGCTTTCGGGCACTATGTTATTGCGAGGGGGCGTATTGTTTCTCTTGGAAAAACACGCAGCACCCGTTATCTGAACTTCGGCAATTACTGGAAGACGGATTTCACGGTCACGTTGAAGGCCTCGGACGAGGACGACGTCAACACGGCCCTCGGGCGGTCCGGCTGGACGCTGGATGCCCTGGAAGGACAGGTTGTCGAAATACGCGGCTCCGTTCAGGATCGGGACGGGCCGTCTGTGGTGCTCCGGCATCCGGAGCAACTGGTGGTACTGAATGACAAAAGGGCAGGACGTGACGGCCAAAGCAGCAACTGATTTCCGTCAGCCGGCATGTTTGCCCGCACGGCGCGGCCTGCGCCGGGCCTGGGTGCGCACCCTTGTTGCAGGCGGGACCGCGCTTCTGGTGGCCTCCTGCCAGCTCCTTGGCGATGGTCCGACCGTCGGCACGGTGACGCCGGGCACCTTGCGCCCCAACCTTGCGGCCGATATCGGCGAGCGAGAGCATCCGCGCGTGGTGGCCACCTATGGCGGCGTCTACAAGGACCCCGGGGCGGAGCGCGCTGTCGCCAGCGTCGTTGGCCGGCTGGTGGCGGCCTCGGAAGATCCGTCGCAAAGCTACAAGATCACCATCCTGAATTCCCCGGCCATCAACGCCTTCGCACTGCCTGGGGGGTATCTCTACGTTACGCGTGGTTTGCTGGCCCTTGCCAATGACACGTCGGAAGTCGCCGCCGTGCTGTCGCACGAAATGGCCCATGTGACGGCCAATCACGCGATCAAGCGCCAGCAACGCGCCGAAGCCAAGCAGCTTGCCAACAAGATCCTGACCGATGTCGTGCAGGACAGTGAGGAGGCCCGCAAGGCGATCATCTCGTCGCAGCTTTCCTTTGCCCGCTTCAGCCAGGTGCAGGAGCTGGAGGCCGACGATATCGGCGTGAAGACGCTCGCAAGAGCCGGCTTCGACCCCTATGCGGCTGCCCGGTTCCTGCGGTCCATGGCGGCCTTCGCGCAATATCAGTCTGCCGACAAGTCGGGCTCGACCGCGCCAGACTTCCTGTCGTCGCACCCCTCGACGCCAGAACGGCTGCAGATCGCCATTCGCGCGGCGCGGCAGATCGGTGCGCCGGGCATCGGCGAGCGGGACCGCACGCGGTATCTCAGCCAGATCGACGGCATGCTGTTTGGTGACGATCCGCTGGAAGGCTTCGTCCGTGGCCGTTCGTTCCTGCACAAGGCGCTCGGCATCAGTTACACCGTGCCTGCCGGCTACATTCTGGAAAACACGCCTGAAGCCGTGCTGGCCAGCAATGGCGACGGCACGGCGATCCGCTTCGACGGTGCCGATGTCAGCAGCTATTCCAGCCTGCGCGACTATATGAATTCCGGCTGGATCAACGGGCTTCTGCCCGAAAGCGTGCGCGAGACGACGATCAACGGCCTGCCGGCGGTCACCGGGGCGGCCATCACCCAGGGCTGGTCCTTCCGCATTGCGGTGGTGCGGATCGGCAAGACAGGGTATCGCTTCATCTTCGCCAGCCGTTCGCCCAACGATACCTTCGACCGGGATTTCCATCAGACGGTGGAAAGTTTCCAGCAGCTTTCGCCCACCGAACGGGCCCGCCTGCGCTCGCTCAGGATCAAGGTCGTCACCGCGAAGCCGGGCGACACGGCGCGGAAACTGGCGATCGGCATGAGCGGTGTCGAGCCGTCGCGGCGGCTGGAATTCTTCACTATCCTGAACGACCTGGATGCGAACCAGCCGATCCCGGCCGGCACGGCCATCAAGCTGATCGTCGACTGACGGCTTGCCGAGCGGTTTCCCTGAACAGCTCAAAAAAAGGCGGACCAGAAGGCCCGCCTGTCAGAGTTACTTGGAGGAGATAGGTCAGGTGCTGTAGGCGGCCCGGTCGGGCTGCGCCGCCAGCAGGGCGGATTTCAGTTTTTCCATGGCCCGGCTTTCGATCTGGCGCACACGCTCCTTGGAAATGCCGAGCTTCACACCAAGCGATTCCAGGGTGGCGCCGTCTTCCGACAGGCGTCTTTCGCGCACGATCTTCAATTCACGTTCGCTGAGGACCTCCAGCGCAGAAGAAAGCCAGCGCTGGCGGCGTTCGGTGTCGATGCTGACCGTGACGATTTCGTCCGGAAGCGGGGCATCGGACACGAGGAAGTCCTGGCGGTCGGCACTGGAGCCTTCGCTGTCGGTCACCGGGGCATTCAAGGAGGTGTCGGGACCGGACAGACGCGCGTTCATCAGTGCAACGTCGGACTGTTTGACGCCAATGGCATCTGCGATCTTCTGATGCAGCTCGCTGTCCGTGAGCGGTGTCTGATTGCCGGAGAGCTTCGCGCGCAAGCGCCGAAGGTTGAAGAACAGGGCTTTCTGGGAGGAGGAAGTGCCACCGCGAACGATCGACCAGTTGCGCAGGATATAATCCTGAATGGAGGCGCGGATCCACCATGTGGCGTAGGTGGAAAAGCGGACTTCCCGTTCCGGTTCGAACCTGGCGGCCGCTTCCAGCAGGCCGACGTGGCCTTCCTGGATCAGGTCACCCAGTGACAGGCCGAAGTTGCGAAAGCGCGAGGCAACGGCAATGACCAGGCGCATGTGCGACAGAGACAATTTCTCAAGCGCTTTTTCATCCCGTTCCTGGCGCCAGCGTATCGCCAGCTCCAGTTCTTCCTCACGCGTGAGGTAGGGCGCTTTCATTGCGGCTCTGACCAGTTGACGTTTTTCGCTCTGGGACATGATCGACGCTCCGATATGTTATCGGGGGAAATACGTACCGAAGCGTAGGTTAGATCACTTATCGATTCCGTTGGGGCAGTTTTTGCACACATTCGCGTGAACGGACCGCAAAGATGCAGCCTTAAATGGAAAAGGGCCCGGATTTCTCCAGGCCCTCGTCGTCTTTTTCGTAAGGAAAGTCCGCCTGGATCAAGCGGCTTCTTCCTTGTCCTCGTCGTCTTCCGCTGCAGCTTCTTCAGCGGCTTTGATGCGGCTCGGAGATTTTGCCAGGTTCTGTTCGATCTGCTTGACCGCTTCGGTTTCGGAACATTTGTTCACTGCCGCGATTTCGCGGGCCATACGGTCAAGCGCAGCTTCGTAGAGCTGGCGTTCAGAGTAGGACTGTTCCGGCTGGTTTTCAGAGCGGAAAAGATCGCGAACCACTTCAGAGATCGAGATCAGGTCGCCGGAGTTGATCTTGGCTTCATATTCCTGAGCGCGGCGGCTCCACATCGTCCGCTTCACGCGCGGGCGGCCACGAACGGTCTCGAGAGCCTTCTTGACGGCCGCAGGGTCGCCAAGCTTGCGCATGCCGACGGAGGCAATCTTTGCCACCGGGACACGAAGGGTCATCTTGTCCTGTTCAAAAACGATCACGAGCAACTCCAAAGAGTGACCTGCAACCTTCTGCTCTTCAATGGCGGTAATCTGGCCGACGCCATGCGCCGGATAAACAATGTACTCGCCTGTCTTGAAACCTTGGCGCTGCGCGGTCTTTTTGGTGTTCGTTGCCATACTCGTATTCTCTCCTGCGCAGTTGGCGGTCCGGGTTCGGACCGATGACGGACCGCGGTGCGGTCCCCTGTTCTTGTGCGACACGTACCCCGCAGTGCGATCCACAATGGAACGCCTGTTGATATGCGGCGTGTCAGGGCTGGTCAGTCGACGTTTTCCACTCTAGAACCTTGATCAGTCGTATGCGCTGCCGGGAGCTTGAGCTGTCCGGTTGTGAAGATCCGGAACAGTTTTCAAAGACTCCGTTTTGGGGGTTGTTCTCGTGGTTGGCGACTATCTTCCATGTGTACCACACTTTTGTGGAAAATTAAAGTACTGAGCTTTGTTGGTGCTAAAACACCACAACGGCCCCACCCGGTCGCCCCGGGCAGGTGCCTGAAAATCATGGAAGAATCACTGTTTTAAGCGGTTCTCATTTGTCTTGCGGCAGTCTGCCGCACAAGCATTTTACGCGAATCAGGAAGCAGGATTCGGCGAAAAGAACTTTTCAAACTTGTTTTCCTTGCCGTCAAACTCTTCAGCGTCCGGCAAAGGATCTTTTTTCTCGGTGATGTTCGGCCACTTTTCAGAGTATTCGGCGTTGATCTCGATCCATTTCTCGAGGCCGGGCTCCGTGTCCGGCAAAATTGCCTCCGCCGGGCATTCCGGCTCGCAGACACCGCAGTCGATACATTCGTCCGGATTGATGACGAGGAAATTCTCACCCTCGTAGAAACAGTCCACCGGGCAGACTTCAACACAGTCGGTGTATTTGCATTTGATGCAATTGTCCGTGACGACGTAGGTCATCGCTATCCTCATTCGGCGCCGGGCGGTCTGCAGCCGTTTCGCGCAAGGCCCTGGCGGTCAGTTTCGTGCCGCTCTTTCAAAGAAGGCGCACGTATAACGTCTGGTGCAGATGTTGGGTATCGTTTTTGTCAAACGGGCGCAAGCGCTCTGGATGACGCAGTCCGGGCCGGAAAGAGAAAGTTTTTCTGTTTTCGGGCCTCTGGCGGGAAACGGTGTCAGTCGCCGCTGCGGAACGCGTCTATTTTCCGTCGCTCTCGCTTGGTCGGACGGCCTGCGCCGGCATCACGCTGTGCGGGCGCGGCTGGCGGCGGGGCGTCTTTCGGCGGGGGTGGAGGCGACAGATCCTCATACAGCTTGCGGGCTTCTTCATAGGGGCCGCGTCTGCTTCCGAGGGCAAGGATCTTCAGGACAAGGATGCGGCGCTCCAGGCCGATCGTCAGAACGTCACCGGTCCGCACTGTCTTGCTGGCGGAATCGATCTTGTCCTTGTTCACCCGGACATGACCGGATGTTGCCAGCTTCTGGGCAAGGGAGCGGGATTTGGTGACCCTGGCGTACCAGAGCCACTTGTCGATGCGCAGGCTGCCACCGGCAGCATTGTTATCAGGCGCAGGAATTACTTTTTGTCCTTGCTGTCCATGTTCGCCTTGAGGGCCATCAGGGCCGCGAAGGGCGAATTCGGATCAATCGGCTTGTCCCTTGGAGCCTTGTCGCGGCGGTTACCGCCGTCAAAGCCCTTCTGGCCGCCATGGCCACCACGGCCGCGGCCTTCGCCTTTCGGTCCGCCCTTGCCGTGACGCTTTTCGCCCTGACCACCTTTCGGTCCATGACCCTGGCCCTGACCTTGGCTCCGGCGATTGTCGCCACCGCGGCGTTGGTCCTGACGACCGCGCGGACGGCGGTCGTGCCGACCCGGACGCCAGATCTCGATGGTCACGGTTTCCAGCTCAGCGGCACCTTCAGCCGCTTCGCCGTCTGCCTTTGCTTCCGGAGCAGCTTCCACAGCGGTCGTGTCAGCAGGGGCTTCAGCGGTTTCGCCTTCGGCAGGTGCTTCGGCATCACCGGCAGGTGCTTCTACGGTCTCGCTCGCAGGCGCTGCGTCAGCGGCAGGTTCTTCCGCGGGCGCTTCGGTGCTTTCCGCGCTGGCAGGCTCGGCCGCCGCGTTCACAGCCGGTGCCTCGTCGGCGGCAGTTTCGGCAGGTTTGTCTGCTTCGTCTGCGGGCGTCTCTGCTGCGGGCGTTTCCGCAGCCTGAGGTTCGGTAGACTGCGTTTCAGTAGATTGCGTTTCCGGGGCTGCTTCCGCTGCCGGTTTGGCTGCGGCAGGGCGCTGCACTTCCTTCGTCTCGGACCGGTAGCCGAGAGACTTCAACACGGCGGCGAAGTCCTCGCCGGCGCACCCGAGCAGGGACGTCATGGCAACGGGGACGGTAAAGCCGCCGCCGGTTGCAACCGCACCTTCCGGCGGGCTGACTTCCGCATCGAGCGGCTTCCAGGCGATCAGCGGACGGATCAGGTCGGCCAGGCGTTCCAGAAAGTCGACGCGAACGGCGCGCGGGCCGCACACGCGGAATCCGACAACCTTGTAAAGCGCCTTGTCGATGGTCTCGTCCACCGGAATGGAGGTGCGGCCGGACGCGGAAAGCTGCGGCAGTTCGGCCATGCCGTTCATGTCCAGCGAGCCGTGCTTCAAGGCCCAGAGCTGCGCCAGAAGCTGGCTCGGTGCCGGCTTCAGCAGGGCCGGCACGAACACGGTGTAAGCGCCAAAGCGGATGCCGTGCTTGCGCAGGCTGGCGCGCATGTCCTGATCCAGCTGACGAATTTCGTCGGCAGCTTCCTGGCGCTCCAGAATGCCGAGGCCTTCGACGATGCGGAAGGCGATGCCGCGGGCAAGGCCTTCCAGGCCTTCGCCGGCCTTCAGGTCCACAAGCGGTTTCAGCAGTGTATCGATCTGAGCCTTGACCCACAGGTCCAGCCGCGCCTGCACGTTGTCGCGTGCCGGGCCGGACAGATGTTCGTCCGCCAAAAGCAGAACGACCGGTGCCAGCACGTCTTCCCCGGCAACAAGCTTTGCCACGGGTTCGCCACGCCAGCGGATCACCGCTTCGGAGGTGAGGACGAAATCGGAGTTCTCGGACTTGCCGAGCTTGTCCGCACGGGACTCGATTTCGGTGGTCAGGGCTTTTTGCGCAGCGGCGCGTACGGTCTTGCCGTCCGGTCCTTCCGCTGCCGCGTCAGGGGCAAACCGGAAGCCAAGCAGATTTCCGATGTGCTGACCTTCCACGAGCACATCGCCGCTCGATGTAATTTCCGCTTCCAGCATTGCGTTCTCTCTCAAACGTCGCATCAATACACTTGTACGCCGATCCACGAACCGCTGCGTCAGCCGCTCGTGAAGGGCGTCAGATAGTTTGTCTTCTATGTCGCGTGTCTCGCCCTGCCAGTGGGCCGGATCGGCCAGCCAGTCGGGACGGTTGGCGACATAGGTCCAGGTCCGGATATGTGCAATCCGGTTTGCGAGAGTGTCGATATCACCATCTGTGCGGTCTGCGAAGGCCAATT
The DNA here is from genome assembly GCF_000168975.1 of Roseibium aggregatum IAM 12614. Classification (GTDB taxonomy): domain Bacteria; phylum Pseudomonadota; class Alphaproteobacteria; order Rhizobiales; family Stappiaceae; genus Roseibium; species Roseibium aggregatum. The sequence goes on along the minus strand of NZ_AAUW01000013.1, from coordinate 6,835 downwards.
GACGCGAGAACCAGTCATCGGCAATCGCATTGTCCTGCATCAGGTGGGTGTAAATGGTGTTCAGCAACTCTGCGTGGTTCGCCGGGGCGATCTTACGATAGTCGGGGACCTGACACACGTCCCATAGCAATTCGACCGCTTTTTGGCCCTTTGCCATGCCGGATATTGCGGGATCGCGCAATAAATGTTCAAGGGCGGTGATGTCGTCACCGATGGGTGCCCTGGCGAGACCCTCTTCCCGGGGCACCATGTCGAGGCTGGAACGCAAAGCGTTTGCCGACGAAAAATCCAGCGCACTGTTGCGCCATTGCAGCACTTTCAGGCTGTCGAAATGGTGACTTTCGATCTGTTCGACCAGATGGTCGTCCAGCGGATCGACCCGTCCGGTCACCCCGAAGGTGCCGTCCTTGGTGTGGCGGCCGGCCCGTCCGGCGATCTGGCCCATCTCCGAAGCGGTGAGCTGGCGGTACTGATAGCCGTCATATTTGCGGTTGCCGGCAAAGGCGATGTGATGGACATCGAGGTTGAGCCCCATGCCGATGGCATCGGTCGCCACCAGATGGTCGACATCGCCGTTCTGGAACAGTTCCACCTGGGCGTTGCGCGTGCGCGGGCTCAGCGACCCGAGCACCACGGCCGCCCCGCCGCGCTGGCGGCGGATAAGCTCGGCAATGGAGTAAACTTCATCGGACGAAAAGGCGACGATGGCGGACCGGGCTGGCAGGCGCGAAACCTTCTTGGAACCCGCATATTCCAGCACCGACATGCGCGGCCGCGTGACCACGTTGAGGCCCGGCAGCAGCTTTTCCAGCAGCGGACGGGCAGTGGCCGCGCCCAGCAGAAGTGTTTCGGACTGACCGCGCACATTCAGGATGCGATCGGTAAAGACGTGGCCGCGATCGAGGTTGCCGGCAAGCTGCACCTCGTCGATGGCGACGAAGTCCGTCTTCAGGTCCAGCGGCATGGCTTCAACCGTCGACACCCAGAAGCGCGGGTTCTTCGGGACGATCTTTTCCTCGCCGGTGATCAGGGCCACCGCGTCCGGACCGGCACGGTCGGCCACACGGTTATAGACTTCGCGCGCGAGCAGGCGCAGCGGCAGTCCGATCAGCCCGGAAGGCTGGGCCAGCATGCGTTCGATGGCGAGATGGGTCTTGCCGGTATTGGTCGGTCCGAGCACGGCCGTCACTGTGCGGGACCGGGCAGACGGCGGCAGCGGCATGGTCTGGGGGCGGGGCATGGAGAGGCTTGTGATCGGCTTTCTTCGGACCGGCGCAAACGGGTGGCGCCTATATCTGGTGTGGCGTGTCTAGCACAGCCGAGGCGGGCATGTCCTTATTCTTTTGGCCAGTCAGTCAGGTTTTTGGCGGTTGAAAAATGTTGTGGAGAACGACTCTGGAACAAACCGAAACCGAATCGGCTACTCCGGACGATTCAGGATTTGTTCCCTACGACATGTGGTTTCAAGTGTGGGCAGAGGCACCAAATCGTGAATCTCGTCAAGAACTTGAGTCATTTTGAGCGGGGGCTGCTGATTTGGCTCGAATCTCTGTCAATGATTAATTTTTGGAAAACGCCGATGTGCCCTTTCGGGCGGATGGCGTTTACTTCGGCACACAGGGTGAACGAATCCCGTCCGAATCGGTGATTCAAGCCGGTTGCGGATTTGTTCTCACAAGATCTAGTGGGCTTGCCGCGGGTTTCTGTCTAGTCGGGCGGGACGGCTGCCGAGGCTTTTGCGGTGTCTGACAGGAATGTGTCCCGAAATGGCTCGCGTTTGCCGGAAGGTCGGTTTTGGAGGCAACGGCCGCTGGTTCGCTGACTCAATTGCTGCGCTGCACCTTTTTCGAAAAGTCCGACAGTCTCTGGATTTAAATCGAATTAATGTTCGTTTTCCGCCGGTTACGGGCGCAGGCGCAAAAATTTTTTCCAGGTTAAAAAAGGGACATGGCTTCTGGCCCTTTTCAAGTGCGTCCGACCAAAGTAGAAATCTTGCCGAAACAGGCTTTTGTTTTGCGCAAAATTAGGGGGAGAAGGCGTTTGGCGATAACAAAAATTCTCGTTGCTAACCGGTCTGAAATCGCGATCCGGGTGTTCCGTGCGGCCAACGAACTGGGCATGAAGACCGTCGCGATCTATGCCGAGCAGGACAAACTGGCCTTGCACCGGTTCAAGTCCGATGAGGCGTATCAGGTCGGCAAGGGGCTCGGGCCCATCGAGGCGTACCTCTCCATCGACGAGATTATCCGGGTTGCCAAACTCTCCGGCGCAGACGCCATTCACCCCGGTTACGGCCTCCTGTCCGAAAGCCCCGAGTTCGTGGACGCCTGCGAGGAAGCGGGCATCACCTTCATCGGTCCCAAGTCGGAAACCATGCGCCGTCTTGGCAACAAGGTGGCCGCCCGCAATCTGGCTATCGAGGCCGGTGTGCCGGTGATGCCGGCCACCGATCCGCTGCCGGACGACATGGACGAGATCAAGCGCCAGGCCGCCGAAATCGGCTATCCGGTCATGCTCAAGGCCTCCTGGGGCGGCGGCGGCCGCGGCATGCGCGTCATTCCGGACGAGGCGACCCTTTCCAAGGAAGTTGTGGCAGCCAAGCGCGAAGCCAAGGCAGCCTTCGGCAAGGACGAGATCTATCTGGAGAAGCTGGTTCAGCGGGCGCGCCACGTCGAAGTGCAGATCCTGGGTGACGGCGAGAACGTGGTTCATCTGTTCGAGCGCGACTGTTCCATTCAGCGCCGCCACCAGAAAGTGGTCGAGCGCGCCCCTGCGCCATATCTGTCGGCCAAAAAGCGGGCGGAGCTTTGCGAATACGGGCTGAAGATCGGCCGGGCGGTGAATTACCGGGGCGCCGGCACGGTCGAATTCCTGATGGATGCCGACACCGGCGATATCTACTTCATCGAGGTGAACCCGCGCGTTCAGGTGGAGCATACGGTGACGGAAGAAGTCACCGGTATCGATATCGTGCAGGCGCAGATCAAGATCTGCGAAGGCGAGAAGATCGGCACGCCGGAAAGCGGCGTTCCCTCCCAGGACCAGATCCAACTTCACGGCCATGCCCTGCAGTGCCGCATCACGACCGAAGACCCGGAGCAGAACTTCATTCCGGATTACGGCCGCATCACCGCCTATCGCGGGGCAACCGGCTTCGGCATCCGTCTGGATGGCGGCACGGCCTATTCCGGTGCGGTCATCACGCGCTTCTACGATCCGCTTCTGGAAAAGGTCACGGCCTGGGCCCCGACCGCGGAAGATGCCCGCAAACGCATGGACCGCGCCTTGCGCGAATTCCGCATCCGCGGTGTGGCCACCAACCTGGTGTTCCTGGAGAACATCATCAGCCACGCCGATTTCAAGGCCAACAACTACACGACCCGTTTCATTGACGAGACACCGGCGCTGTTCGAGCAGACCAAGCGTCAGGACCGGGCGACCAAGCTCCTGACCTATATCGCCGATGTGTCGGTGAACGGGCATCCGGAAACCAAGAGCCGTGCCCGTCCGCCGAAGGATGTCGCTGCGCCCGTCATCCCGAATTTCGGCGATGCCAAGCCGTCCGGCACACGTCAGCTGCTGGACGAATTGGGGCCGAAGGGCTTTGCCGACTGGATGAAGGGCCAGACACGGACGCTGGTGACCGATACCACCATGCGCGATGCGCATCAGTCACTGCTGGCCACCCGCATGCGCACCCACGACATCATCAACATTGCGGACGCCTATGCCGCCGGCCTGCCGAGCCTGTTCTCGCTGGAGTGCTGGGGCGGGGCGACCTTCGACGTCGCCATGCGCTTCCTGACCGAAAGCCCGTGGGAGCGCCTGCACAAGGTCCGCGAAAAAGCGCCGAACATCCTGCTGCAGATGCTGCTGCGCGGCTCCAACGGCGTCGGCTACACCAACTATCCGGACAATGTGGTCAAGTATTTCGTGGCGGAAGCTGCGGAAAACGGCATTGACCTTTTCCGCGTGTTCGACTGCCTCAACTGGGTGGAGAACATGCGTGTTTCCATGGACGCGGTCCAGGAAGCAGGCAAGCTGTGCGAAGGCGTGCTCTGCTACACCGGCGACATGCTGGACAGTGCCCGGCCGAAATACGACCTGAAATACTACGTCGGCCTTGCCAGGGAACTGGAAGCCGCCGGCGCGCATATCCTGGGCCTCAAGGACATGGCCGGCCTGTTGAAGCCGGAAGCCGCAAGGGTTCTGATCCGGACCTTGAAGCAGGAAGTCGGCCTGCCGATCCACTTCCACACGCATGACACCTCGGGCATTGCAGCGGCGACTGTTCTGGCTGCGGTCGAAGCGGGAGCGGATGCGGTGGATGCGGCCATGGACGCGCTGTCCGGCCTGACGTCCCAGCCATGCCTCGGTTCCATCGTGGAAGCCCTGCGCGGGTCTGAGCGCGATACCGGTCTCGATGCCAAGACCATCCGCCAGATCTCGTTCTACTGGGAAGCCGTGCGCACCCAATACCGGGCTTTCGAAAGCGACCTGCGTTTCGGCGCGTCGGAAGTCTACCTGCATGAAATGCCGGGCGGTCAGTTCACCAACCTCAAGGAACAGGCCCGTTCGCTCGGTCTGGAAACCCGCTGGCACGAGGTGGCGCAGGCCTATGCCGACGTCAACATGATGTTCGGCGACATCGTCAAGGTGACGCCGTCTTCCAAGGTCGTCGGCGACATGGCACTGATGATGGTCAGCCAGGGGCTGAGTGTGGCTGAGGTCGAGGATCCGGCCAAGGACGTGGCGTTCCCGGACAGCGTCGTCAAGATGCTGCACGGCGATCTCGGCCAGTCTCCGGGCGGGTGGCCGGAAGCGCTTCAGAAAAAGGTTCTGAAGGGCGAGGCCCCGATTACCGTTCGCCCCGGTTCGCTCTTGAAGGAGGCCGATCTGGATGCGGAGCGCAAGACGGTTTCCGATAAGACCGGCCACGACATCAGCGACATCGAGCTTGCCTCCTATCTGATGTACCCGAAGGTGTTCACAGACTTCGACAAGGCCCAGCAGCAATACGGCCCGACCTCCGTCTTGCCGACCCCGGTCTATTTCTACGGTCTGGAGCCGGGCGACGAGATCTCCGTCGACCTGGAAGCAGGCAAGACGCTGGTGATCCGCTGCCAGGCGATTGGCGAAACCGACGAGAAGGGCGAGAAGAAGGTCTTCTTCGAGCTCAACGGCCAACCACGCATTATCAAGGTTCCGGACCGCGCCCACGGCGCAACCGGTGCCGCCACGATGCGCAAGGCCGAGGACGGAAACACCGCCCATGTCGGCGCACCGATGCCGGGCGTGATCTCCACGGTGGCGGTCACCGCCGGACAGGACGTTACCGCAGGTGACGTGCTGGTCTCGATCGAAGCCATGAAAATGGAAACCGCGCTCCACGCCGAACGCGATGGCAAGGTGAAGGAAGTCCTGGTGTCACCGGGCTCCCAGATCGACGCCAAGGACCTTCTGGTCGTCTTCGAAAGCTAAAACGCTTGCGATAGCAATATCAAAGGCCGCCCGGAGCCATTTCGGGCGGCTTTTTTGTTTCGTTAGCGTCCGTCACTGGAGGTGCGGGGCGAGTAAAGCGATTTTCCGGTGATAATTGTTGCCGAATTCGAGGCGTTTGAGCTCCCACCAATGTCATTCCGGACAAGTGCAAAATCGTTGCACGCAGATCCGGAATCCAGACATATGTCGCGCTGAAAGCGCGTCGATATTTCAGCTTGAGTATTCGGCGTTCGCTGCGCTCACGCTGATGTCTGGATTCCGGATCAGCACTCGGCTCCGCCTCGCTTGTCCGAAATGACGGTGAAGGAGGCTCCAGACCGAGTTAAAGGCCTGTCTTGGCGCGCTTTTTTAACGGCCTCCAGACTAAAGATTGTCATCCCGGGCGAAGCGTAGCGCAGACCCGAGATCCAGCATTCCTGGGCAAGTGCAAATTGCTTGCAGCGCTGAATTATCCTGGGGCACCGCCCGCGTTTCCTGTGAAAACGTGTGTGGGGTAACAAGAGACGATGGCCGAGTTTCTTTGAATGTTTGCCTGGAAGCTGCTCAGGCTTTCGCTTGGCCAAAGGCTAAAGCCGCTTCGACAGCCCAACCTTTTCCAGCTCGATCTTCAGGATCGGATCGAAGCTGATCTGCCGCCACTCTTCCCGATATCCTAGATGGTGGTAAAGGCCGAAAGCACGGCTATTCAGCGCGGCGACCTGGATGTGGGCGACGGGGTGACCGCGACCGAGGACCTCTGTTTCAAGTGCTCTGACCAAGGTTGAACCAACACCGCGCCCCTCGAAGGCAGGAGCGACCCAGATGTCGGAGATGGTGTCATCGGCGTGTTCGCAGGCGCCGATGCCTGCAGGTTCGCTGTTGATTGTCCCGACGATCACCGCAGGCCCGAGTGTCTTGAGAAAGGGGAGGAAGGGATTGTCAGCAAGGATCTCCTGACGGACCTTGTCCGGGACAAGAGGAGCGATGCCGTTCAGCCATGCCTCCAGGCCAATGCGAGCCAGAGTTTCTGTTTCTTCTGGCCGGGCGTTGTGAAGGTGAATGACTGAACGGTCCAAAACGTGCGTTACTCCCGCTTCTGAATGATTGCCAGAAGCTTGCTGTTTCGGTTTTTCTGCATAGTCAGCCTCAACCTGAAGAGCCGCGCAAGCGTCGCGAAGGATTGAACGCTTGGGACACCCATTTCAAAAGCCGCGCAGGATCATTTCGGGCAACTTTTGTTTTCCTTTCGTCTGTCACTGGAGGGGAGAGGCGCAGGCGAGTCCGGTGATGTTCCGGTTATAATTGTTGCCGAATTCGAGGCGTTTGAGCTCCCACCAATGTCATTCCGGACAAG
>NZ_AAUW01000014.1:115000-185750 GCF_000168975.1 Roseibium aggregatum IAM 12614 | reverse complement strand
TCCGGCCAGAACCTTGTTAACGTGAAATGCCATGCGGGCCTCCAGCCCCTTGGCACTGCGATCCAAAAGAAGTTGCTCAGCCTGCTCAAAGGCGGCACGCCCTTTATCAGCCATGCCAGACCAAACGAGAAAGCGCCCCGCAACGGCCAGACGCTGAACTCTGTCATCCTTTGCAAACGCTGTCGGCTGCTTTGCCGCCTCAAGAACTCTTAATGTCATAAGCTGAGCAGATTTCCTGTTGCCAAGCTTTAGCAACAAATCTGCGGCCTCTACGAAGACTTCAAACTCTGTGTCTGCTGCGTCGTTGAGGTCGGGAAGCAATTCCAGCGTTCGTTTCGAGGCGGTGACTTCCCCTGCTTCCAGCTGGCCACGCGCTATAGCGAGATAAGCCTTATAAACACGGGGCAAACAATGAGGATCATCCAGCGCCAGGGTTTTCAGCGAATGCGCCACCCTGAGTGCCGCCTCAAATTCCTTCCTGAAAACGAGCCTCACCAGGATTTCGCTCAGAACAGCCGCTCTATGAAAATCACGGGTAAGGTTGTCAGCTAATTTCAGAGCCTGCTCATGATTGCCGTGATCGAGCAGGTGCTTCACAATGATCAGATGAGCTTTCAGCCGCTCGTTCCAATAATCGCCAAGGCTTCCAGCCGCCTGAATCGCCAGCTCGATTTCTCCCTGCTCAAGTTGAGCGAGTATCATTTGTTTTATGAAAGATCCCCTGGGCGTTCCGAACTCAAAGATCGTATTCTCATGGTATTCAAGAAATAGCTTTTCGGCTTCTGCCCATTGTTCGGCATCAAGCAGTGTTTTCACTGTTGGCGGGCTCATAACCCTGAGTTGCGCGGAGCGAATTTCGTCGTCTGCATAAATTCGCCAAAGGAACGCCTTGAACAGCTTGCTCGATCCGGTGCGCCGGTCTTCCTCATAAGCCAAGCCCAGCGCCAAAGTGTGCAGACAGTCTTTCGAGAGCGCTTCCTCACATTGAAATCTGGCATCTTCAACCTCCTGAGCGGAAGGAGGATCAAAGTCCTTAGCCTGAGCATGTCCGAAAAACAGACCAAATGAGATGGCAAAAAATAGTGTCTTAACAAGTGGCATATTGCTTTCTCGGAGGAGACGGCCAACCAACGGCTACTGCTTCAATCGAGCCATTTTGAGGCCACCCTCCGCGAACTGTATTTTAGGCAAACTCTCCGATCAATATCGGCGTTCACGCTTCACCAGTCTTCAGCCGTCACGCACCCCAGGTGTCGCTGAGCTTGTATCCGCCCGGCCAGGGGTCGCTTGGGTCGAGCATGTGTTGGTGAATGCCGGTGATCCAGCCGCGGCCGGAAATTTCCGGAACAATTCCGGGCCGGTCTCCCGCCATCTGCTGTGACACGATCCGGCCAGTGAAGCTGGATCCGATGATGGAAACGGCTTCGAAGGTGTCGCCGATTGTCATCTGACCTCTGGCCGCCATCAGTGCCATGCGGGCGGAAACGGCCGTGCCCGTGGGTGAGCGGTCGACCTTGCCCGGCTGGATGGCGACCGCGGACCGGCCGGTGAGGCCGGTTGGGGTCTGGGACAGCGGGCCGCAAAAGGCGCAAAAGGAGATGTGATTCCAGTCGGGGTTTTCCGGGTGAGAAAAGCCGAGCTGTTCGTTGGCCGCGTTGGTGATGCGTACCCCCAGGCGGGCAATGTCCTTGGCCTCGTCTTCAACAATCGCGAACCCGAGCGCCTCCGCATCGACAACCACGAAACTGTCGCCGCCATAGGCTGTATCGACCGTCAGCGTGCCGATGCCTTCCACATCCAGCGGCACCGACAGCTTGTCGGCGAAGCTGGTGACGTTCTGGACGAAGATGCGCTCCGCCTTGCCGTTCCGGCATTCGGCCTTCACCCGCACAAGCCCGCCGGGCGCTTCCAGAACCATTTCCGTGATCGGCTCGATCATCGGCACGATGCCGCCGTCAAGCAGCACGGTGGAGACGCAGATGGAGTTGGAGCCGGACATGGGCGGCGTGTCTTCCGGTTCCATGATGATGAAAGCGGCATCCGCCTCCGGATGCCTGGGTGGCACAAGCAGGTTCACATGGCGGAAGACACCACCGCGCGGTTCGTTCAGAACGAAATTGCGCAAGGTCTGATCCCTGGCAATGAAGCTGCGTTGCTCCCAGAGCGTTTCCCCCGGCGGCGGCGCGACACCGCCGACGATCACATCACCGACCTCGCCTTCCGCGTGGCAGGAAATCACATGGATGGTCTTGGTGCTGCGCATGGGGCTGCCTTTGGCTCGGCCGGCTCAGGAATAGCGGGCGACGGGCTCGCCCAGCACGTCGAAGATCGGCGTGATGCCGAGACCCGGCAGGTCGGAGGTGGTCATGCGGCCATTGACGCGTTTCGGCGCGCCTTCCGCAATGTCGACCGTGCCATAGCTGTTGAAGTCCGTTGCCGAGAAGGTGAACTCCGAAGGGGTCGAGCGGGCCAGATGGGCAATTGCCGCCGTGACGATGTCTCCGCCCCAGGTATCCTCGATGGTCATCGGAATGCCGTGGGCAATGCAAAGATCGCGCATCAGCTTGGCCTTGGTCAGGCCGCCGACCTTGGAGATCTTCAGATTGATGCAGTCCATCGCGTCTTCGGCAATGCCGCGCACCAGCGTGTTCGGCCCGTCGATCACCTCGTCCAGAACGAAGGGCAGGGCAGTCCGGCGGCGAATGGAGACGCTTTCCTCGTAAGTGAGGCAGGGCTGCTCGATGTAGACATCGAGCGAAGACACAGCCCCGACGACACGCGCAGCTTCATGCCGGGTCCAGCCGGTATTGGCATCGGCCACCAAGAGATCCGATTTCTTCAAGACGGAGCGTGTGGCGTGGATGCGGTTGATATCGTCATTGGCATCGCCGCCGACTTTCAGCTGGAACTTGGTATAGCCTTCAGCAGCATACCCTTCGATCTTCTTCGCCATGATCTCAGGGGCTTCCTGACTGATCGCCCGGTAAAGCGCCACATCGTCCTGTGCCGCGCCCCCAAGCAACGTATAAAGCGGCTGGCCCGTTGCCTTGCCGAGCAAGTCCCAGCAGGCGATATCAATCGGTGCCTTGGCGTAGGGGTGACCGCGCAGGGCTGCATCCATCACCCGGTTGATCTCACCGATGTTGAGCGGGTCCTTGCCGATCAGGTGGGGCGCCAGCTCCTGAAGCCCGGATCGCACACCCAGCGCGTAGCTCGGCAGATAGGCGGAGCCGAGCGGGCAGCACTCCGCATAGCCCTTGAGGCCTTCGTCGGTCTCGATCTCGACAACGGTGCTGTCGAACACCTCCACGAAATTGCCGTTGGACCAGCTATAGCGCCCTTCTCTCAGCGGAAGATCGACCTGAAAGACGTTGATGGCCGTAATTTTCATGAAGTTCCTCCTCCAGAGGGCACAGACGCGGCGCCCGCCATTTCCAGTTTTCTCAAACAAAGCCTGCGGGGAAGGGCGAATTGCCCGCAGGCCATTTGCTGCCCGCCGTCCCTAAAGACGTATCCCCGAACGGTAGGGATCCGCCGGATTGAAAATCAGCGTGGCATCGGACGTGACAAAGGCCTGTCCGGTGATGGTGGGAATGACACCGCCGCCAGGACCGGGCTGGTAGCTGATCTTGTAGGTGCTGCCGATGACGCTTTCCTGCAGGTAGTCCTGGCCCGGCGCCAGCGCCCCGTCGGCCGCAAGGCAGGCAAGCTTGGCCGAACAGCCGGTGCCGCAGGGCGAGCGGTCATAGGCGCCTCCCGGACACAGAACGAAGTTGCGGCTTTGCGCGGCCGGATCTTCTGCCGGTCCGAACAGCTCGATATGGTCGATCCAGGCGCCGTCCTTGCCGGTGACACCGGCCTTTTCCAGCGCAGTCCGGATTTTCAGGGTCAGATCCGTCAGCGGACGGATGTTCGCGCCGGTCAGGGCAATCGGGCTGTTCTTGACTAGGAAGAACCAGTTGCCCCCCCAGGCGACGTCGCCCGTGACCGGCCCTACCCCTTCAACCTCAACCGTGACATCCTTCGCCAGCCGGTAACTCTCGATGTTGACCACGGACACCGTGTTGGCGTCGATCAGGTCGATCTCGACCACGCCGACGGGCGTTTCGAACCTGTGCCGTCCCGGTCTGATCCGCCCGAGATGGGCCAGCGTCACGCCAAGCCCGATGGTGGCATGGCCGCACATGCCAAGGTTCTGCAGGTTGTTGAAGTAGATCACGCCGGCAGCGCATGCCGGGTCGGACGGCGGCACCAGCAAGGCCCCGATGATGGCATCATGCCCACGCGGCTCCAGAACGACGGAGGCACAGAAATCGAGATGCTCCGCTTCCAGCCGCGCGGCCCGCTCTGCCAGCGTCCCGGATCCAAGATCCGGGCCACCGTCAAGCACCACGCGGGTCGGCTCACCCGCCGTATGGCTGTCGATTACGCGCATTCGGCAATCACGCCCCCTTTCGTGCTCCAGTCGGCGTACCAGGTCCTGAACAGCTCGTATTGTGCTTCGGCATAATTGCGCTGCGCATCGCTGAGGGCATCGGTCTCGTTGAAGTGCAGCCGGTATTCGTCTTCACCGTTCAGCACCATCAGGTGCTTGTAGTAGAGCACAAGGTCCGAGCCTTCGTCGAAGCTGGAGAGCACGGCCAGCGCTTCTTCCAGTTCCCTTGCCCGCAGGCGCGCTTCCGCATGACCTTCTGCGGCCTTTTGGCAGAGTGCCACCAGATGCAGAACTTCCTTCGGAAGGGCATTGCCGATCCCGGTGATCGCGCCTGTGGCACCGCAATTGACGAAGCCGTGGTAGACAGCCGTGTCGACACCGACCATCAGCGTTACCTGATCGTCCTGCGAGGTGATGTTTTCGGCCGCATAGCGCAGATCGGCCAGACCGCCGAATTCCTTGAAACCGATCAGGTTCGGGAATTCGCGGCGCAGGTCGAAGAAGAGGTCCGCGCGGGTGGCAAAGCCATAGTAGGGGCTGTTGTAGATCACCGCCGGCAGACTTGGTGCCGCTTTCAGGATGTCGCTGAAGTGATTGCGCTGCGCGGATACGGAACTGCCGCGGGAGAGAACACGCGGGATGACCATCAGGCCGCGTGCCCCGACTTTTGCCGCATGGGCGGCATGGGCAACGGCGACCCTGGTGTTGACCGCCCCGGTTCCAACGACAACCGGGACGCCGGCCTTCACAAGACGCTCGACGCCTTCCATACGCTGCTCGTCCGTCAGGAGTGGCCAGTCGCCCATGGAGCCGCAATAGACAACGGCGGACATGCCGGCCTCTATCAGTTCCTTGCCCTTCTTCACGAGGGCATCGAAATCCGGCGACCGGTCGGCCTTGCACGGGGTCATCAGCGCGGGCATGCAGCCGGAAAAGATATTGGACGTCATCATTCACTCCTGGATAGGCCAGACCTGACGGCGAACTCCCGCGCCATGAGGTCTGACGGTCAAATCTAGTTGCGCTTTAACAGCGGCTGTTCGCAAGACATTTTCGGCGGTTCCCGGTTCAGGCGAGGCGAAGATCCCGGCCGGCGGCCGATACAATCCGGCCGCTTTCACATTCCAGCTCCCGGCGTTTCCTTCCGCACCCGAACCAAACAATATCGGCACTCTCAGCGATTGATAATCCAAATTGGATCCAATATTCAATATATAATATCGGAAATCATTTTCGCTTCACCAATCAGGGCCCATCCCGTAAAAAGTGGCCTCAAGGAGACCTGGTCCTATGAAACTGAAAACGATGGATATTTCCGCGACCGCCTCGGCGTCGTCGATCGTGTTCGACGCCCTGCGGAAAGCCATTATCGAGGGCCAGCTCGAAGAAGGAGAACCTCTGCGGCAAGATGAGATCGCCCGCCTGTTCAACACCAGCCGCATTCCCGTGCGCGAGGCGATTTCGCGACTGGAGGAACAGGGGCTCGTCAAGACACAGCGCTACAAGGGCGCGGTGGTCGCGGGTCTTTCACCGAAGGAGACAGCGGAAATCTTCGATCTCCGGGCCCTGGTGGAACCGGAAATCATCCGCAACGCCGTGCCTCTGATGTCGAGCGAGCTTTTGGCGGAAGCGCGGGAAAAATGCGCGGCGTTCTCCTCGGCCACCGACCCTATGACCTATGGCGACCTCAACCGCGATTTTCATGAAACGCTCTACAGCGCCAGTGACTTGAAGTTCTTTCAGGAGATTGCCGACAACGCGATTGACCGGGTGGAACGGCAGATCCGGGCCCAGCTTGTCATGTCCAACGGCATGGAACGGGCGGGACGCGAACATTTCGCCATCCTGGAAGCCTGCGAAAAAGGCGACGCTGACCTCGCCTCAAGGCTCACCCGGGAGCATATCCAGGGCGCCAAGGCTTCGCTCCTGAAACACCTGCCAGGGGCCTGAGCCGGAAATACTGTCCTTTATGCGGGACTGATCGACTGAACGGTGCCGGTTTCATCGATAATGCAAACCGCCTGCCCGCCGTCGAAGGTCAGGTTCACCTGATAGGCGCTTTCGCCGGAAGGCATGGAACTGACGGGCAGGACATTGCCGCCGGTGACCTTCAGCTCTTCCGCGGTTTTCGCGGCACACAGAAGCTGCAGATCCGTCGGAGCTGTTTCGCCCGACGAGCGCACGGCCCCGGCCGACGGGGTCTGATTGGAGCTGCTGGTATTGCATCCCGCAACCACGGAAAGACCAAGCCCCGCAGCAAGAAGCGCCGTAAATTTCCTTGATACAATCATGTTCATTTCAATCGTCTCCCCACCCATCACCGGCAGATCTCATACACCCTTGTAAAGAGCGGCCCCCTGCATCAGCACAATCACCTTCGCGCCAACTTCCACGCGGCTGTAGAGATCCGAGACATCCTCATTGTTCAGGCGGATACAGCCGGAGGAAATGTTGAGACCGATCGTCCAGGGCTGATTGGTGCCGTGGATGCGATAGATGGAATCCTTGTTGCCGACATAAAGATACATTGCACGGGCGCCCAGCGGATTGTCCGGCCCGCCAGGCATCCCGTTCGCCCATTTGGCGGATTCCGGATCACGGGCGATCATTTCTGGCGGCGGCGTCCATGTCGGCCATTCCTGCATGCGGCCGATCTTGACGATGCCGGCCCAGCCGAAGCCGTCGCGCCCGACGCCAATGCCATAGCGGATCGCCTGGAAGTTGGGCTGAACCAGATAGAGGAAATGCCGGTCGCCATCGATGATGATCGTGCCGGGCTTTTCCGCCGTACGGAACGGGACCACCTGCCTGCGGAATTCCTCAGGCGACTGGCCGTGCCGGTTATAGAATTTCGCCGCCGCGCGCGGCGTGTAATCCACCCACTTGCGTGTCGTCGGATCGTAGATCTGCGTCTGGAACGATTGCGCCAATGCCATGCCGGCAAAGACCAGCACGGCAAGGGCCGGCAGCCAGCCCAGCAAGGTGCGAAATGCGCTCGGCAGCTTGATCATTTGGTCCACTCCCCGATCCTGTCCGCATTGGCGGCTATCCAGTCTTTTGCAACATCTTCAGCCGGTTTGCCCTCCACGACGACGGCATAGCTCATCGCGGTCACATCCTCCGGTGTCAGTTCCATTTTCGACAGGAACGAGGCCACCTCCGGCATGCCGGTTTCGAGCGAGGTTGCAAAGGCAATCTTGAAACTGGAGGCGTCCCAGGCGGTATCGGCGTGAGACTTTGCCAGCCAGTCGTTGTCCTGGGCACGGGTGACGATTGTCCAGCGCGCAGGGTCATACGCCGGTTCTTCCAGCTTCACGATGTCATGAAGTTCAAAAACGTGATGCGGCCCGTAACAGTAGAAGACCACCGGTTTGCCGAAGGAAACCGCTGCGTCGACGGCCGCCATGGCGACATCTTCCGGCATTTCCAGGAGTGTCATTGTCTGGTCGTAGCCGTAGGAATGGGCCCTGATCTTTTCGATCTCCGTTGACGACCAGCTCGGTGCACCGATCCAGATCTCACCTCTGCCGTCACCGTCGCTGTCGAATTGCGCGGCCATCTCCGGCTTGACCAGGTCGGCAACCGCCTTGATGCCGGTTTGTTCGACCGTCGCGCGCGTTGCGCAGATGTTCTGGGTAGCAGCGACACTGATTGGACTGAGCGACAGGACTTGCTTTTCCTCGCTCAGCCGTGTCGCCATCGCCGACAGGTTGGGAAACCAGACTTCCGGGTGAACCTGGATATCGCCCCTGCCGATATCGGAAAGAATTGTCAGCGTGCCGCGCTCACGCAGTTCCGTTTCAACACCGAGACGCTCGTTCAGAACATCATGGATGATGTGGGCGGTAACCTGCGCCGACGGCCAGGCCGGCACGCCGATGACAACGGCATCGGCCCTGACGGGGTTGGCGGCAGCAGCCGCCAGAAACGAGGACATGAGAATAGAACGCCACACAGCCATCACTCCCTGCGCACCTGGGCGTCTACCATAAACACCGAGGCAAAATTTACGCAACGGCAAATAGCAAAAGCAATTTATTCCCGAAAGTTCACAGCCACGTCAGGGGGCGCAGCTCCTGCCTCAGTCCAGCAAAACGTCTTCCCTATAATCCGGCAGCCAGCATGGCCAATCCAGCTCGCTCTCGATCCGGTAGCGAAGGACATCGGCGGCATCCGGCTCGCCATGCGTGATGAAAGTCATTTTCGGTGGCCGCTCGAAATTGCCGAGCCATTGCATGATCTCGTCCGCATCCGCATGTGCCGAGAGCATGTGCAGATTACCAACTTCCGCCCGGATCGGCACATCAGCCCCGTGGATCCTGACGCTTGTCGCACCGGACGTCATGGTCGCGCCGCGCGTGCCGCCTGCCTGAAAACCCGCGAACAGGATCATGTTGCGATGGTCGGGAGCATAATGTTTCAGGTGGTGCAGCACCCGGCCACCAGTTGCCATGCCGCTGGCCGAGACGATTACCTTGGGCATGCGGTTCCGGTCGAGATCCTTGGATTCCTCGACATCGGCGACGTAATGCGCCGCTCCGTTCGACCAGTCGCATTCCTCCGGCGTCAGCCGGTGATCGTCCGGGTGTTTTCCATAGATGTTGGAGGCGCTGACCGCCATCGGACTGTCGAGAAAAATGGGCAGATCCGGAATTCGCCCCGTCTTCTTCAGGCTCTCGATGTGGAAGAGCAGCGACTGTGCCCGGCCAACGGCGAAGGACGGAATGACGACGGTGCCGCCGCGCCGCGCCGTCTTGGTAATGGCCTCGGCCAGAATATCGTCAGCATCCAGCTTCTCGTGCCGGCGGTTGCCATAGGTGGATTCGACCAGCAGATAATCCGCCTCGCGGATAGGCGACGGATCGAACATCGTCGCATCGCCATAGCGCCCAAGGTCCCCGGAAAAGACAATTCGCGTTCCACCCCAGGTCAATTCGACGATGGCCGCACCGAGAATGTGACCGGCCCTGCGGAAGCAGACGCTGAAGGCGTCCAGCATGTCGTGTGCTTCATCGAACGCGACCGGCCGGAACCGGTCGAGCGACACTTCCGCATCCTTTTTCGTATAGAGCGGCAGGGCCGGACGATGCTTGGAGAACCCGTGCCTGTTGGCAAATTCCGCGTCCTTTTCCTGCAGAAAGCCACTGTCGGGCAGCAGGATCGCACATAAGTCCCTTGTCGCCTTGGTGCACACGACCGGTCCCCTGAAGCCGTTGCGCACCAGCAGCGGCAGATAACCGGAGTGATCCAGATGGGCGTGCGTCAGAATAACCGCATCGATGGTTTTCGGATCGACAGGCAGCGGTGCCCAGTTCTTGAGCCGCAACTGCTTGTAGCCCTGGAAGAGGCCGCAATCGACCAGCACCCGCGTGCCGTCTTTTTCGAGCAGGTACTTCGAGCCTGTAACCGTGCCGACGCCCCCGAGAAAAGTCAGTTTCACGCTCATTGAGCTGCATCCTCCCGATTGTGTGCACAAGATTTCAGGTTCAAGGGCATCGCCTGCCCCCATAGTCCGGGAAGCAGGCATGAAATCAGCACCTTGCGCAAGTCTCCCTTTTGTCACGTCACCCGCGAGATATCGTTTTTACAGCCGTTTTCTCCACTGAGGACGGCCGGTTTCTGCCGGAAATGACTGCAGAAACGAGCGCTCGCATTGAAAAATGCTGCATTGCACCATATGTTGTTCTGACGATGCCGTGGCAGGCCTGACGCCGGGTCCGCCGAACACCGCGCCCTATCGGCCGGGCATCAAACCCAAGCAAAAAAAGACATGAGGAAGCGTTTCGGGGTGGGACAAAACTTCGTGGAAAGGAACCCGGACCTTGAAACAGACCGTTTCACACAGCGCTTCAGGAGCGCCCAGGATACCCGTAAACCTGGCGCTTCAAGGTGGCGGTGCCCATGGCGCCTTCACCTGGGGCGTCCTGGATCGTCTCCTGGAGGAAGAGACACTTCATATCAACGCCCTCTCGGGCACATCGGCCGGCGCAATGAACGCGGCGGCGCTGCTGACCGGCCTTGTGAAAGGCGGACGTGAGGAGGCGCGCGCTTCGCTGGCAGGTTTCTGGAAGACGGTTTCCAAGCGCAGCCGGTTTACCCCCTTCAACATGACCACATCCAGGGCGGTGCTCGGCGGATTGGGCATAGACTTCGAAAAACTGCCGTTTCTGTTCGGTGCGGGAATGGACTTCCTGTCGCCCTATGATCTCAACCCGGCAGGCTTCAACCCCTTGCGGGAAATCATCGAAGAAACCATCGACATCGACGCCATCGCCCACTCCGCCATTGCGCTGCATGTCACGGCGACCCATGTCGGCTCGGGCGAAGCGCGAATCTTTTCCAACAGCGCCATCAGCACCGACGTTCTGCTGGCATCCGCCTGTCTTCCCTCCCTCTTCCACGCGGTCGAGATCGACGGCGAGCACTATTGGGACGGCGGCTATACCGGCAATCCCAGTCTGATGCCTCTCGTTCTGGAACCGGGGGATGCGGACCTGCTGCTGGTGCAGACCAGCCCGACCGAACGGGCCGCCCTGCCGCAGGACGCCCGGCAGATCGCCGCACGCGAAAAGGAGATTTCCTTCAACGCGCCCTTGATCAAGGACCTGCGGCTGCTGGCTGAACTGCAGCACCAGGCCGGCATAAACGCTCCGGTGACCCGGTCGGGGTTCCTGCCGAGCCTGACCGGACGTGCCGCCGGTTCTGGACGGTCCGGTTCCAATGGGGATGCCAGCCGCACCGCCGACGGTTTTGCAACGTTGCGGGTCCACCGCATTGCCGGCGCCGCCATGAATGGCCACAGCGGTCAGTCGAAGCTCAACTCCACCTGGCCTTTTCTGGAACAATTGCGCGAGGAAGGCCGCAGCGCTGCGGACGAGTTTCTGCAAAAAAACGGCGCGCACCTCGGGCGGCGGTCCACCCTGGATCTCAGCCAATGGCTGCAAAGATCGGACGCTGCCCCTGTGCGGAAGGCAAAGGCCTCCTGACGCATCAACCCTGAACGGTCAGCGTGGCAGCAGACCGTTCAGGATGAGCTGGATCGTGTGGTTGAGATAGGTGCGGATATCCGACAGGCCGGTGATCACGTCGGGTGTCTTGGGGCGAAACAGCCGGGCTGCGATGAGGACATCCAGCAGATATTTCGCCGTATCCCGGGAAGATTGGGTGACAATCCTGCCCTTCGCGACCTCCTCTTCCACCCAAGCCGTCACGACGTCATGCAGTTCGCTGCCGCAGTGCCTTCTCAAAAGCACGCCCAACTCCTCGTTAGCGACGGCCTCCACATAGAACAGGCGCATCTCGGCAGCTTGCTGAAGATGTTTCTCGTCGCTCTGGTCAACCTTGAAAACCGCCTTGAGGGCGTCCTCAAGCGTCGCGGCGTGCCGCGCCGCCGGAACATCGAGGAGGTTGGCGCGGTGGCGAATGGCAAGTTCCGCGAAAAGTTCGATTTTCGAGGGAAACAGCTCGTACAGCGTTCGCTTGGAGATACCGGCATTCTTGGCGACCAGCGCCATGGTGGTGCCGTTGTAGGAGTGTTTCTGGAACGTGCTGAAAGCCGTCTCCACGACGCGCGCTTTCAGCGTTGCCTCGTCATGGACCTTCTGGCGTCCACGCTGCCGCTGTTCTGTGCCATCGCCCTGACCCGCCGGACAGGTTTTCAGTGGCACGATTGTATTTCCTGAAGAGCTCATCATGTCCCTCCCCCCGATACAAACAATTACCGAATTTCGATTGACGAGGGAACCTTTGAGAGAATATTGGTACCCAGGAGTTTTCTAATACTCCACAGCATTTGCGACCAAAGAGGTTCCTCCCGGAAATGACGTGTATCTCTCTCGGTTCGAGCACTGCGTCCCCGTGCTCAACGAAGAAGCCGTTCCGTGCTTTTCTTTTTGCCCTTCTGATGTCCTCCAGCCTGGCGTCCGGCAGTGCCCATGCCCAGCAGATGGGCGGTGCGGCACCCAAGCCGGAAGTCGGCGTCGTTGAGCTGCAACCGGAGTCGGTGGCAATCACCGCCAAGCTGTCGGGCAGGATCGCAGCGTCCCTGGATGCGGAAGTCCGGCCGGAGGTTGGCGGCATCATCAAGGAGCGGCTGTTCAAGGAAGGTACCGAGGTCAACGCCGGGGACGTGCTCTACCGGATCGAGGACGATCTTTACAAGGCAGCGCATAATAGCGCCCTGGCCGCCCTTCAAAAAGCGGAAGCCGCCCTGCCGAGCGCCCAGACCAAGGTCGAGCGTTACGAGGAACTGATCACGCAGAACGCGGTCGCCAAGCAGGAGCTGGATGACGCCAAGGCAGCCCTGGCCCAGGCGAAGGCGGACATCGCCGCGGCGAAGGCCAACGTGCAAACTGCAAGGATCAATCTCGACAACACCGTGATCAAGGCCCCGATTTCGGGACGCGTCGAAGCCTCGACGCTGAATGTCGGCGCACTGGTGACCGCCAGCCAGGCTGCGCCGCTGACCATCATCCGTCAGCTTGATCCGATCAATGTCGACGTCACCCAGTCGAGCACCAACCTGTTGAAGTTGCGCAAGGCCGTGCGCGAAGGCCGGATCAAGCTGTCCGGTGACAACGTTCAGGTGCGGCTGCTGCTGGAAACGGGTGAGGAATACTCGGAAACCGGCAAGCTGGAATTTTCGGAAGCCCACGTGGACCCGACCACGGGCACCTACACACTGCGCGCCGAGTTCCCGAACCCCGACAGGCTTCTCCTGCCGGGCATGTACGTTCAGGCGATTGTCGAGGAGGGCATCGCCCAGAACTCCTTCCTGGTGCCGCAGCGCGCAGTGTCGCGCAATGCCAGAGGCGAGCCGACGGCGCTGTTTCTTACCCAGGACGGCAAGGTGGAAGAGCGTGTCCTCCGGGTGGAAGGTGACATTGGCAACAACTGGCTGGTCAACGAAGGCATTTCGCAAGGAGACAAGGTCATCGTTGAAGGAACGCTGTTCGTGCGGGCCGGCCAGGAAGCCAATGGTACTCTTGTGACCATTGACGAAGCGACGGGGGAGGTGGAAAGCCGCGGTGAGGCGGTGATGAACACGGGTGAGACTTCCGACTGATGTCAGCTTTCTTCATCGACAGGCCGATCTTCGCCTGGGTTATCGCCATTGTCACGATGCTGGCAGGCGCTCTGGCCATCACAACACTTTCCGTTTCACAATATCCGCAGATCGCGCCGACCACGGTCAACATCAGCGCCAACTATCCCGGCGCCGATGCGGCAACGGTTGAAAACTCGATTACCAAGGTGATCGAGCAGGGCATGTCCGGGATCGATCACCTGGACTACATGACCGCGACCTCATCGAACACCGGTTCGGCCCAGATCTCGCTGACATTCTCGTCCAAGGCCGACCCGGACGTTGCCCAGATGCAGGTGCAGAACAAGCTGCAGCTTGTCTCCAGCCAGCTCCCGCAGATCGTGCAGAACACCGGCATCACCGTCACCAAATCGACTTCCGGCTTTCTGATGGTGCTTGGCTTCGTTTCGACCGACGGACGCCTGACCTCCACCGACATTGCCGACTATGTCGACAACACGCTCAACGACACGCTGAAGCGCGTCGAGGGTGTCGGTGAAACCCGGCTTTTCGGCTCCGGCTATGCCATGCGCATCTGGCTCGACCCGAAGAAACTGCTGAAATACAACCTGATGCCGAGCGATGTCAGCTCCGCCATTCAGGCCCAGAACACCCAGGTTTCCGCCGGCCAGCTCGGCGGTCTGCCGCAGGTCGAAGGTCAGCAGCTCAACGCCACCATTACCGCCTCCAGCCGCCTGCAGACTGCCCAGCAGTTCCGCGACATCATTCTGAAGAGCTCCGAAGACGGGTCGGTGGTCCGCCTCAACGATGTAGCCCGGGTGGAAGTCTCCAACGAAAGCTACAGCACCTCGGCCTTCTACAACGGCAAGCCGGCATCCGGCCTTGCGGTCTCGCTCGCAACTGGTGCCAACGCCATCGACACCGCACAGCGGGTGCGCGAGACCATCGACAGGCTGTCCTCGACGCTGCCGGCCGGGGTCGACGTGGTTTACCCCTACGACACCACCCCCTTCGTGAAGCTTTCCATCGAAAAGGTGGTCCACACGCTGCTGGAAGCGGTCGTGCTGGTGTTCCTGGTGATGTATCTCTTCCTCCAGAACCTGCGCGCAACCATCATTCCGACGCTCGCCGTACCTGTGGTTCTGCTCGGCACCTTCGGGGTGCTCGCCCTGTTCGGCTATTCGATCAACACATTGACCATGTTCGCCATGGTGCTCGCCATCGGGTTGCTCGTGGACGACGCCATCGTGGTGGTTGAAAACGTCGAACGCGTGATGGCCGAAGAGGGCTTGCCCCCCAAGGAGGCCACCCGCAAATCCATGAAGGAAATTACCGGCGCGCTGATCGGCATTGCGGTGGTGCTGTCGGCCGTGTTCGTGCCGATGGCGTTTTTCGGCGGGTCGGTCGGTATCATCTACCGGCAATTCTCGATCACCATCGTTTCGGCCATGGTGCTGTCGGTGTTCGTTGCACTCATCCTGACCCCGGCGCTCTGCGCGACCATCCTGAAAAAGGGCGATCACGGCCATAGCCGCGGCCCCTTCGCCTGGTTCAACAAGGGCTTCGATGCCAGTGCAAACGGTTACCGGGCGGCCAATGGCGGCATCCTGAAACGCGGCAAGCGCTTTCTCGTGCTGTTCATCGCCATCGGCGTTGCCATGGGCTGGATGTTCAGCCGTCTGCCGAGCTCCTTCCTGCCGCAGGAAGACCAGGGCATTCTGATTGCCATGGTCAACCTGCCCGTGGGCGCCACCCAGGGCCGGACACTGACCGTGCTCGACAAGGTGCGCACCCACTTCATGGAAAACGAACCGGATGCGGTCGACAGCGTCTTCACCGTTGCCGGCTTCGGTTTCGGCGGCCAGGGCCAGAACGTCGGCCTCGCCTTCGTCCGCATGAAGGATTTCACCGAACGTGAGGACCCGAGGCTTGCCGCGCAGGCGGTGGCCGGGCGCGCCATGGGAGCGTTCTCGCAGCTCAAGGACGCCCGTGTGTTCGCGCTTGCTCCGCCTGCCATTCAGGGCATGGGCAACACCAACGGTTTTTCCTTCTACTTGCAGGACATCAACGGCGCCGGTCACGAGCGGCTGATGGAAGTGCGCAACCAGCTTCTGGGCATGGCCGCCCAGTCCGGCAAACTGGCGGCGACACGGCCCAACGGCCAGGAAGACCAGCCGCAGTTCAAGGTCGACATCGACACGCAGAAGGCGCGCCTGCTCGACCTCGGCATTCCGGACATCAACGACACCTTGTCGATTGCCTGGGGCTCCGACTACGTCAACGACTTTATGGACCGCGGCCGCATCAAGCCTGTCTACGTTCAGTCCGATGCCCCGTTCCGGATGCAGCCGTCCGACCTGGACCTGTGGCACGTTCGCAATTCCAACGGCGACATGGTGCCCTTCAGCGCGTTTGCATCCTCGCGCTGGACCTATGGCTCGCCAAGGCTTGAGCGTTTCAACGGTGCCTCAGCGGTGGAACTGCAGGGCCAGGCGGCGCCCGGCGTCAGCTCGGGCGATGCCATGGCGGAAATCGATGCGCTCGTTTCCCAGCTTCCGACAGGATTCGTTCACCAGTGGACCGGCCTGTCCTATCAGGAAAGGCTGTCGGGCGATCAGGCAGCATCGCTTTACGCGATCTCGATCCTGATCGTGTTCCTGTGCCTTGCCGCGCTTTACGAAAGCTGGTCGATCCCCTTCGCGGTGATGCTGTCGGTGCCCATCGGCGTCTTCGGCGCATTGGCGGCAGCGCTCATCTTCGGGCAGACCAACGACGTCTACTTCAAGGTGGGCCTGCTGACGACCATCGGGCTGGCGGCGAAGAACGCCATCCTGATCGTGGAGTTCGCCATCGAACGGCAGCGCCAGGGCAAGGACCTGCTGCAGGCAACGCTTGATGCCGCCCGTCAGCGGCTCCGGCCGATCCTGATGACGTCCTTCGCCTTCATACTGGGCGTGACACCGCTGGCGATCGCCACCGGCGCAGGCTCGGGTGCGCAGAACTCCATCGGTATCGGCGTCATGGGCGGCATGATTGCCTCCACCTTGCTCGGCATTTTCTTCGTGCCGCTTCTGTTCGTCACCGTGCGGCGCATCTTCAGCCGCAAGCAGACGAACGAAGCAGCTCCCGACACGACAGGCAGCAAAGCCCATTGAGAGAGTTTCGATGACCCTTTTCAAATCTGATACCGGCCCTGCCTGCGCCGCCCCCTCTCCACGCCGCAAGACCTGGCTGCGCCTGGGGGCGGGCCTGATGGCGGCAACCCTGCTGAGCGCATGTTCCGTCGGCCCAGATTACCAGCGGCCAGACATCTCCGTTCCCGGCAAATGGCGCAATGCAACCGGCGAAACGCCTGCATCCGTGCCTCAGCTTGCCAACTGGTGGACCCAGTTGGGCGACGCACAGCTCAACAGCCTGATCGCGCTTGCGGTTCAGAACAACCTGGATGTCCGCACCGCCAAGGCCAAGGTGCGCGAAGCGCGGGCCAGCTACAAGCAGGCTTCCTCGTCGCTCTTTCCAAGCCTTGACGGCGCGGCCGGTGTGACCCGCTCCAAATCGAGCGGATCCGACAGCGTCGGCACGCTGTGGAACGGTGGCTTCGATGCAGCCTGGGAGATCGACATCTTCGGCGCCAACCGCCGGGCGCGGGAAGCTGCCAAATACGGTCTCGACGCTGCCGAGGAAGATCTCAGGGCAAGCCTGCTGACCCTGATCGGCGACCTTGCCACCAACTATGTCGAGGCACGCGGCCTCCAGCAGCGGCTGAAACTGGCGCAGGACACCGCAAGGTCGCAACAGTCCTCGGCTGACCTCATTCGCAAGCGGTTCCAGGCCGGTTCGTCCTCCGGTCTCGACGTTGCCAACGCGGAAGGTCAGGCGGCATCGACAGAGGCCAATATTCCGGCCCTGAAGACGGCTCTTGCCGCCTCCATGCACCGCTTGAGCGTTCTGACCGGCCAGCAGCCGACCGCGCTCACCGACCAATTGTTGGCAAGCAACCGCATTCCGACACCGAAGTTGCCGATCCCTGTCGGCATTCCGGCAAGCATCCTGCTGACCCGCCCGGACGTCCGCCTGGCCGAACGCCAACTGGCCCAGGCAACCGCCAAGATCGGACAGGCGACGGCAGCGCGCTATCCCTCCGTCAGCCTGACAGGCTCCATCGGTACGGCGGCGGCCGATTTCGGCGATCTCGGCAAGAATTCCTCGATCAGCTGGGCTTTCGGCCCGTCGCTTTCCGTGCCGATCTTCAATGCCGGCAAGCTGGCGGCAGGCGTGGAGATTGCCGAAGCCCAGCGCGACCAGTATTTCCTTGCCTATCAGGCCTCGGTGCTGACGGCTCTGGAAGATGTCGAGAACGCCCTTGTCGGCTTCACCCAGGAACGCAAGCGCGTCGCCAGTCAGCGGCGTTCGGCGGAAAGCTACAAATCAGCTGCAGAGCTTTCCAGATCGCTCTACCAGACCGGTGCGGCCAGCTTCCTCGATGCCCTCGACGCGGAACGCTCGACCTACTCCGCTCAAGACACGCTCATCCAGAGCCGTGTCCGCCTGACGACCTATTACATCGCCCTGCAAAAGGCACTCGGCGGCGGCTGGACCGGCACAGTGGAAACCGACAAGCCGGAAGTGGTCGACAAGAACACCGGCCCGCATTTGTCGGTAGCATACTGAGAGCATCTCAGGACTACTGTCGGAATTGGACCTGACGACTTGCTCCGGCCCTTCGACTGCGTTCTGAAAAGTCCGGACTGAGCAGAGGCTTCACGGCCCTGCTCAGTCCTTTTTGCTTTTGAAAGCCTTCAGCAGGTCGGCGACCAGCGGGTTGGGGAAGCGCCGATGCAGGGTGACGGCGAAGAACTCTTCCTTGAGCCCTTCCAGCCTGCCCAGTTCGATAAGCCGCCCGGAGGCAAGCTCGTCTCTGACGACGATCGGCGGAATGACGGCAAGGCCCGCGTGCGCTCGGGCAAGCAGGCGGATCATCGCCATGTCGTCGGCTTCCGCGGCAACTTTCGTGACAAGGCCCAGTTGCTCCACCATCGCGTCGAAGGAGGCCCGCAGGGCCGATTCCGGTGTCGGCAGGATCAAGGGCTGGGAAGACAGAAGCTCGGGCAAGGATCGCCCCGCCAGATCAGCAGCGGTCGCGGGCCCAATCAGGCTGACCGGCTGTTCAGAAAGCCCATGCGCCAGATAGGGACTGGATGCATCGCGCGCCGGCACAAGGTTTGTCAGAACGACATCAATCGCGAGCGCTTCCAGTGCCCTCAGAAGCTCTGCCTGCGCTCCGGAGCGAAGCACCAACTCGACATCCGAGCGCCCAATCAAGGGTTCAATGAAGCCGATCTGGAAATTTCGTGAAAGCGTCGCAAGGGAGCCGACCCGCAAAGCCCTGCGCTCCGTGCCTGCGTTGCGGAGTGTCGCCGTGAGGTCGTCCGCTGTGCGGAAGATCGCTTCGGCGTGATCAAGGGCGATCCGGCCGGCCTCCGTCAGCACGAGACCTCTGCCGCGCCGTTCGAACAGGTCGTGACCAAGGGCGGCTTCCAGGGTCTTGATCTGGGAGGAAAGCGCCGATTGCGAGAGGTTCAGCACCCGGGCTGCGCCCGTCAGCGTTCCATCCCGTGCGACCGCCCGAAAAAGTCGAAGATGATGAAGGTTCAGCACGGCAATACTTCTAAATTATAGAACGGTTTTGACGATAATATGTAATTTTTTGCAAGAAATCGAGACGGTATACCCACGGCGACTTTCAGCGTCCGTGAGGTTCCCATGTCGCACCTGTTTCCACTGCCCCTTCTGGCCCCGATGCTTCTGCTGGCATCTGCCGCCTTGTCGACAGTGCGCCCCGGCCGCCGCCCGGGTTCCTATCCCCTCGTCTCGGAAGCAAGCGCTTTCATCGCCTTTCTGATTGCCCTTGCAGGCCTTGCGCAGCTTCTGGTTTTCGGAACTTCGGAGGCGGTGCTGTTTGGAGGCCCGTTTGCGCTTGCCATCAAGCTCGATGCGATCAGCATGACGATGACACTGCTGGTGGCTTTCATCGGCTGGGTGGTGATGCGCTATTCCCGGACCTACCTTGACGGCGAAGCACGCGAGGGGACCTTCCACGGCTTGATGCTCAGCGCCCTGGCGGCCGTCCTTCTGGTTGTCCAGTCGGGCAGCCTGCTGGTGCTGGTGACCGGCTTTGCCGCAATCGGCCTGTGCCTGCGCAAGCTTTTGCTGTTCTACCCGCAGCGCGCTGCTGCTCAACGGGCGGCGACCAAATTCGCGCTTGTCTGGCATGCGGGCGATCTTTCCCTGCTGCTGGCCGCCTTGCTGTTCATGGTCAGCGCCGGCTCGACACAAATCTCGCAGCTCTCCGAAACCGTCGGGACGAGCCTGTCTCTGACCGAGCACCTGGCCGTCACGTTTCTGGTGCTGGCAGCCGTTCTGAAAACCGCCGCCTTCCCGCTGCACGGCTGGCTGACAGAGGTCATGGAGGCACCAACCCCGGTTTCCGCCCTGCTTCATGCGGGCATCATCAACGCCGGCGGGTTCCTGCTGATCAGAACCGCCGACCTGGTTCAGGCCAGCCCGGGCGCCATGGGTGCGCTCGTCGCTCTTGGCGGTCTCACCGCGCTCTTCGGGGCGGTGGTGATGCTGACCCAAAGCGCAGTCAAGACCGCGCTTACCTGGTCGACGATTTCCCAGATGGGTTTCATGCTGCTGCAATGCGGTCTCGGCCTGTGGCCGCTGGCCCTCCTGCATGTGGTGGCGCACTCCCTCTACAAGGCGCACGCTTTTCTCTCCTCCGGAGGCGCTGTCCTGGCGGTTGCCAAGTTGCGGCGGCCCGGCCCCATCGCCGTTCCGAGTGTTGCCAACGTGCTGCGGTCCTTTGCAATCGCCCTTTTTCTCTACGCGATTGTGTCCTTCGTCTTCTCGATGATCGCCGGACCGAAAACGCCTCAGGCGCTCGCTATCGGAGCGATGCTGATCTTCGGCGTGGCCTATCTGGTGGCGCAGGGCCTGGCAGATGCAGCCCCTGTCGATCTGACGTACCGCACCTCACTGGCAGCGGTTGTCGTCGCCCTCGCCTATTTCGGCTTTCAGCAGGTCGCCAACTTGCTATGGGGCACAGCCCTGCCGCAGGCCCCGGTCGCCGGTCCGCTTGAATGGGTGCTGATCGTCCTGGCGGTCCTGTCCTTCGGCATCGTTGCCGTGGCGCAGACCCTTTTCCCCCTCTGGTCACATCACCCGTCCACGTCCGGCTTGCGCGTTCACATCGCCAACGGGATCTACCTCAACGCGCTCCTCGACCGCTTCATCGGCGGCTACCGGGTGGCGAAATCCAAATAAGACGAGGCAATCAAGATGTTTATCAAACACACGCAATTCGCTTCGGCGCGGGTTTCAGGCATCCTGGCGGCAGGAACGGAAGCCATTCGGGCGATCCCGCCCGCCTTTCCGCTGGACGCAACCGTTGCCGTCAATCCGTTCCTCGGACAGGTCCGGGAAAATCTCGCGGAAGCCTCCGTCCGCCTGGCCAGAACAGCAGGCATCAAGCTGACACGGCCCAGAAGCAGCTATAGCGCCGACATCGCCAGCGGCCGCATCACCGACGAAGACCTGATGGCAGCTCTGAGCGCCTGCCAATCCGAGACCAAACCTGCAGATCTGTTGCAGCTCAAGGCGCTTCTTCAGCAGGAAGGCCCAGTGCCTGCGTCTGCGCCGACGATTGCCGATCTCGCAGCTTCGGTTTCCGGGATCGACTGGCCATCGGTCATCGAAAAGTCGGTCGGCCTCTGGGCAGCCGGTTATTTCGACCGCGGGCAGGCGCTTTGGTCTCCGGCACCGGGTGAAGGCGCCTATGCTGCCTGGCGGGCGTGGGCGAGCCGCGACCTGACACCGGAAATCGCCGGTCTTTCGGGCTTCTGCTCCCATGTCACCGCATCGCCGGACACTTCCGAACAGGCCATCCTGCAGGTGACCGGCAGGCTGGCAATCAACGTTCCGGCGGCAGAGACCGTGTTTCACCGGTTGCTGATCGATCTGGGTGGCTGGGCGCAGCATGCCCGTTGGCTGCTGTGGCAGGCTGAGCAGGACGGCAAGACGGATGGGACGCTCGGCGACCTTCTGGCCGTTCGGCTGATCTGGGAAGAAGCGCTTTTCAACCGGTTCCCTTCTGTCGCCGAACAATGGCAAGCCACCCTGCAACTGCACGAGGCGCCCCTTGTTCCGACCGAGGACCAGGTTGCCGATGCGATTTTGCAGGACGCGGCCGAGCGGGCCTACCAGCGGTCTCTCGCCCAAAGCCTGATCAACACGGCGGTAAACACCGGTGCGCGGCCGGCGCTTCAGGCGGCGTTCTGCATCGACGTGCGTTCGGAAGTCTTCCGGCGGGCACTGGAGAACCAGAGCCCTTCGATTGAAACACTCGGCTTTGCCGGTTTCTTCGGTCTTCCGGCCGCTCACCGGGACCATGGCTCGGACGTTGAGGAAAAGCACCTGCCGGTGTTGCTGAAACCGGCGCTGACTTCAACCAGCCACGGCTCCGCGCGTGCGGAAAGGACGGCACGCATTGGCGCGCGGGCCATACGGGCACTGGACCGGTTCCGCCAGGCGGCTGTCTCGTCCTTTGCCTATGTGGAGGCTGCAGGTCCGCTGTATGTGACAAAGCTGATGAAGGATTCTCTCGGCTTTCACGCCAAAACAGCCAGAAACCGCCCTGCCCCCAGGCTCGATCCTGCGCTAGATGCCGAGACAAAGGCGGCAACCGCCGCCGCTGTTCTGAAGGCGATGAGCCTGACCAAAGATCATGCGCAGGTGGTGCTGCTGGTTGGCCACGGAGCCAATGTCAAAAACAACCCGCATGAGAGCGCCTATCACTGCGGCGCGTGCGGCGGTTATTCGGGAGAAGTCTCGGCGCGGCTGCTTGCAAGTCTGCTGAACGACGCGGAAACCCGCGCAGGTCTTGCCACGCACGGCATCGACCTGCCGGAGGACACAAGGTTCGTCGCAGCTCTCCACGACACCACGACCGACGACATCACCCTGTTCGACACGGACCATCCCGGCCAGATCGACAGGCACGACCTTCTGAAGACGTGGCTGAAACGGGCCGGTGTTGAAGCCCGGGCGGAACGTGCCCTGCGCCTGCCGGGCGCCAAAGCCGCTTCCATTGCCACAAGGGCGTTCAACTGGGCCGAGATCAGGCCCGAATGGGGTTTGGCAGGCTGCGCGGCGTTCATCGCCGCTCCCAGGAAGGTAACCTCGAGAGCGAACCTGGAAGGCCGGGCCTTCCTGCACAGCTACGACTGGCAGTCGGACAAGGACTTCAAGACGCTCGAACTTATCCTGACTGCCCCTGTGGTCGTCGCGAGCTGGATCAGCCTTCAATATTATGGCTCCACAGTCGCCCCGGATGTTTTTGGCGGCGGCAACAAGCTGATTCACAACGTTGTTGGCGGTATTGGCGTCGTTGAGGGCAATGGCGGCCGCCTGCGGCCCGGCCTTCCGGCGCAGGCCCTGCATGACGGCGAAAAAGGAGTGCACACTCCGCTGCGGCTGTCGGTTCTGATCGAAGCCCCCGAAGCGGCAATCTCCGGCGTTCTGGAGGCGCACCCGGACGTTCGGATGCTGTTCGACAACGGCTGGCTGCACCTTTTCGCACTGAAGGACGGGCAAATGGCCACCCGGTATCAGCCTGGCGGTACCTGGGTGCAATAAAAACCGTGCGCCGGTTCTGCCGTGGCAAAACCGGCGACAGCGCGCGAATTGAACCCTATGGCAGCTCAGGCGTTCTCAAAGGAGAGCTTTCCATTGGAGGACAAAATGCACGCACATAAAAATGCCCGGGCAACCGCGACTTTGGCTGCCGCAATGCTCATGGTATGCGGCTCAGCGCTTGCAGAGGAAAAACCTGAGGACTGCCAGGTCGATACCGGCATGAAGTCGCAAGACAGGGTTCCCACGGAAACGGAAGAAAGCGTCAGCCTTGCAGACTGCAATGGCATCTTGAAACCGGCCCCTGTCGGAGACCGTGAGCTGGTCGAACCTGCTCCCAAAGCCGGCGAAACGCCGATCCTCTCGCCGGAAGAGATTCCGGACCAGCAGCCGGCGGATTGAAGATCCACCGGCCAAAGGGAATTTTATGAGCGCAGCAGACGCTTGGTCGATCCGACAGCCGTTGCGATCTGGGAATAATGCGTCTTGCGTTTTTCGGAGTTTCCGGCCGAGCGCAACAGGATGGTGACGCTCTCGTCGATGACTGCCGACGCTTCGCTGCGGGCCTTGGCGAGATTGGCCTTGGAAACAGCCCGGTAGCTGCGCTGGCCTACGGACGCCCGCGGTGCGCTGCGATCCTGATATTTCGAGACGATGCCATCGAGCTTGCGGGACAGGTTTCTGAGCTCCCGCGCCGCGTCCCGGTAGTTGGGACGGTTCTCGATTGTCGAGGCAGCGCGCCCCAGAACATTTCTCAGACAGTCGAAGCGGTATTCGGGACGAATGGAATTCCGGCATTCGTTGGTGCCGTTCTGGATGATCCAGACCACGCCGCGAGTAATCCTGTCGTCCAGATCGTAGGCCGAACTCAGGCTCGGATCACGTTCCTGACGATCGAGATCATAGGAAGGCCCGACCGGTTCGGAATAGGAATCGTTATATTGGGCTAGCAACAGCTCCTCCAGAACGGGCTCCAGCGGATCGTTCTGCGCAAGAACTGGACCTCCCGGCACCGCGACCGCATATGCCGGCGCGATCGCAGCAGTCATGGTTTGCCCTGCAAGGGCAGCAACGGCCACACCGGCGAAAATTCTGTTTCTAAACATCATATCCCTCAATCAAATACTCAAACATTTCGAACAAATCGCCAGAGACACCACATCGGAGCACGCAGACATCGCGTTTGACGCCATGACCGCAAATCAAAAGCAGAAAGACTCATAAATAATATTTGAAATAAGTCTGCATTGTCTTCATTGAAATCAGGGATTGATATTTCCCGATATGTTTCTTTTGATTGTTCTTCTTTAATTTTAGACCTTTGAAAGAAAAGAACAAGACAAAAGGTACCTAGCGTTAACAAGGGAGATAATCGCATGTTGGCCCTGCGTCGGCCAGAACGGAGGCGCCTACTCCGAAAGCCCGTAAGCCTTCCGCAAACCTCTTTGAGTTTGCGGGCCGAACTGGCCGTCGATCGTGCCCGTATAGAACGCGCGTTCCGACAACTTGCGTTGCAGGGACCGGCGTGTCGTGGCCTTGAACATCTTCGGGTTTTCCGAAAGCTGGTTCAGAACTTCCTCGTTTCCCGATCGCAAGGCCCGATAAAGATATTCCGCCGCATCGTCCGGCTCCTTGCCGTCGACAACGCCATCATCGATCAGGGCCGCATAATTGAACATGGCTTCCGGATGCCGCTGATCGGCGGCCTGACCGAACAGCTCGATTGCCTTTTTGGGATCACGCGCGATCCCCAGGCCACCCTGATAGTAAAGAAACCCGAGGTCATTGATGGCATCGGCAAAGCCCTCATCCGCGGACTTGCGGAACAGGGCGAGCGCCTTGTCGACATCCTGCTCGACACCGATGCCGCGTTCATACATGCGGGCAAGCTCGAACATGGCTTCAGGGTCGCCAGCCTCGGAGGCCTTTTCCAGAAAGGCAGCCGCGCGCGACGGATCGTAGCGGTCCTCGCTCGGGTTGAGGCGCATATAGGCCAGGCCTTTCAGCGCCCTGCTGTCGCCTTCCCTTGCCGCCACCTGTAACTGCTCTTCCTGGCTGACTTCGAGACGCCCCCAGGCATTGCGCCGGTCAACCGCCGCAAGCACATTGACCTCCTGACTGCCGCCGGCCAGAAAATAGGGTTTGCCGGACAGCGAGCCGTAGGTGTGTGGCTCCTGCGCGTTGGCGGTGGCTTTCAGCACGGAATCGCGCACCTGGCGGAAGGCGAGACCGATTTCCAGATCCCTGATCTTCAAGGTCCGGGCCAGCGCCGATGCAAACGGGCTGTTGTCGCCAGCCCCGTCCAACGCGACAGCACCGGCTTCGGCAGCATAGGCCACAAGGGTTCCGCGTTCGGGAGATGGCGCCGCCAGCCCGCGACCCTGGACGCCTTGCGTGAGGGTCAGCGTTTCCTCTCCGCCGACATCTGCAAACGGGTCGTTCCGGCAGGAATCCAGGATCACGATCCTGAGCTGGCGCGCCTTGTCGACCGCTTCCAGAATATCGTCGAGAGAAACGGAGGTATCGGCAACCTGCTGCCGGCTGCCGGCCTTGGCGTCCGACGGAACCAGGAAGTTGCGCCCGCCCACTTCGATCCCGTGCCCGGCAAAATAGACAAGGGCAACGTCGGCCGTCTCCGCCTCGAAAGCAAACCGGTTCAGAAGGTCACGAAACTCCGAGAGGCCGATGTTGAAATGCTCGGACACTTCGAAATTCAGCTCGTTCAAGGTGTCCGAAATGAGCTTGCCGTCATTGGTGGTGTTGCTCAGGTCGGGCGCGTTCTCATAACTGGCGATCCCGACCACCAGCGCCATGCGCCGTTCCGCAAACGGATCCGTTGCCGCACGCGCGGTTACACTCGTGGCAAGCAACAAGGTCGCCAGGCACCAGACAGCCAATCCGTTGATATTAAAAATCTTCAACAGCAGTTCGACCCGGTTTCGCATTTGGCGCAATCGCATGAAACACCAGTTTCCGCATTCAGCCCAATGCCGGAAACACTGCTTTCATAATTGAGGGAATGCCCTGCGAAGACAAGCCCTTCTTTTCGTTGCGTCACCTGTCCAGGGCTTCCGTCTCCTGGTGGCCTGCGTTTACGAAAAAAGGGCCGGTTCGCGTCAAACGAACCGGCCCAAGGCGGACATTGCCTGAAGACCACATCAGACAATCCGGATTGGCAGCCCCTCATAAGCGGAGCTGCAGACCCTTTCCAGGAACCGCGCCCTTGCGGGAAAGGGCGTGGCCCTGCCGCTTACTCCTCGCGGAAAGCGCGTGACATGCTGTCGACGATCGGTTTCGTCAGATACTGCATGAAGGTCCGCTCGGCGGTCTGGATCATGATTTCTGCAGGCATGCCGGGCGTCGGAACGAAGTTCAACACCCGCGTAAGCTCACCGGGAGCAATGTCGATGCGGGTCACATAGACCTCGCGCATCATGCCTGTGGTGTTGTCGGTGATCGCATCTGCCGACACATATTGCACCTGGCCCTGCAGCACCGGCGTGGTCCGCTGGTTCAGGGCAGACAGACGGATGGTGGCCTGCTGACCGATGTGCACGCTGTCGATATCGGTGCGCGAAATCAGGGCCTCGATGATGAGAGGCGCGTCGGACGGCAGGATCTCGACAATCGTCTTGCCGCTTTCGATGACGCCGCCAGCCGTGTGGTAATGCATGCGAACGATGGTGCCCGATACCGGAGCCTGGATGACAGCCCGCTCCAGCACGTTGCGCGCCTTGCGGGACTGTTCTCTCGCCGCATCCAGCTCGGCCTCGATGGATTGCAGGTCGTCGAGCACCTTTTCATTATAGGCGGCCCGGGTCTGCTTGACCTGCTCCTGATGCTGCAACACCTGGGCGTTGGCCTCCTGCATGGCCGAGGCCAGCCGTCCGATCTGCCCTTCTGCTTCGGCAATCGCTCTTTCGAGCGCGTTCAGGGTCGGTTTGAGCAGAAGGCCCTTTTCGAAAAGATGTTTCTTGCCCTTGTGCTCTTCCTTCAGGATCGAAAGCTGCTTGATCATGGAATCATGCTGTTCGCGATAACCGTCGTGGCGGTGCTGAAGGGATTCGATCGTGCTTTCCAGGATGCGAATATCGCTCATCAGCTTCGTTCGGGACCCCAGAAAGCTGAGTTTCTGGCCTGCGATGATGGTGGCAATTTCCTTGTTGTTCTTCTGGTCGAGCAAGGTTTTTGGAAACTCAACTTCATCCAGCCACAGATATTCAGCGCGCAGACGGGCGTTGATCGCTTCAAGTCGGGCCAGCTTGAGCCCGAGTTGACGCTCGTTGGCCGAGGCGACGGTTTCGTCGAGGAGAACGATCGGATCACCCTGCTGAACGCGCTCGCCTTCCTGCACCAGGATCTCCTTAACGATCCCGCCTTCATAGTGCTGAACCTGCTTGTTCTGTCCGGTCGCGACGAAGGTGCCGCTTGAAATCACGGCGGCGGCCAGCGGTGCGGTAAAGGACCATGCGGCAAAACCTCCGATGAAGACCACCAGCAGAAGAACCCCGATCAGAGTGTGCCAGAAGATGGACCGCGGCACGGCCGAATACCAGTCCATCGGTTCGTAATGTGTCAGAGCGTTGCTCATCTTTCCCCCCAAGGCTTGAGCCGTCCCAGACGGCTGCCAGCGCTTATCCTTGTTGCTGTACTGCCTTCTGCTTCTTCCGGTCGGCCAGGAGCTCAAGCACCTCGTTGCGTGCACCGAACATGCTGATGGAGCCGTCCGCCAGGACAAGGATCCGGTCGACGCACTTCAAGAGGGACGGCTTCTGGGTGATGGCGACAACGGTGATGCCTTCGGCCTTGGCATGTGCCATCGCCCGGGCAAGAGCCTCGTCGCCATTGGTGTCCAGATTTGAGTTGGGCTCGTCCAGAACGACGAACCGCGGATTGCCGAAGAAGGCCCGGGCAAGCGCGATGCGCTGCTTCTGGCCGCCGGACAGCGGCGCACCGTCCGCCGCAACGACGGTTTCATAGCCGTGGGCGAGCTCGGAAATCATGGCGTGCACATCGGCAAGGCAGGCCGCTTCGTAAATCTGCTCGTCCGAGGCATCTTCCCGCATGCGGCCGATGTTCTGCTTGATTGTTCCGGGAAAGAGCTGAACGTCCTGCGGCAGATAACCGATGTTTTCACCAAGCTGCCGCTGGTTCCAGTTGCGCAGATCCATCAGGTCCAGACGCACCGCGCCCGACGTCGGCAGGATCGACCCCACCAGCATCTTGCCGAGCGTCGTCTTGCCCGCGCCCGAGTTGCCGATGATGGCAAGGGAATCGCCGGCCTTGAGCGAAAAGGTGATGCTGTTGAGCACGACCCGCTTGGTGCCCTGTGGCACGTAAAGCAGACGCTCGACATCAAGCCGGCCCTGCGGTTTCGGCAGGACGAGGCGCTCGGAATTGAGCGGCGAGGACTTCAGCAATGTCGAGATCCGGCCATAGGAATTGCGCGACAGCAGATACTGGTTCCAGCCTTCGATCGCCCCTTCGATGGGTGCCAGAGCCCGGCCGCCGATAATGGAGGCGGCAATCACCATGCCGCCGGTCAGTTCGCCCTGGATGGCGAGGAAAGATCCCCACCCGAGCATTGCCACCTGTGTCAGCAGCCGGACGGCCTTGGTGATGGAGGCTGAGACGATGTTTCTGTCCTGAGCACTTACCTGCGCCCGCAGCGAAGCAGCCGTGTCACGCCCCCACAGGTGGACGGCTTCCGGGATCATGGCCAGGGCATTGATGATCTGCGAATTTCTGGACATGGCATCCAGATGCAGATTTGCCTTGCTCTGGTTCTGGTTGGCATCGCTGAAATGGCGGGACGTGATCTTCTGGTTGATCACCGCAATCACGAGCAGGAGCACGCAGGTGCCCCCCACGATCATGCCCAGATGCGGATGAATGAGGTAGATCGCCACCAGGAAAAGCGGTGCAAAGGGGCCGTCCAGAAACGCCATCATGGTGCCGGACACCAGGAAACCCCGCAGTTGCTGCAGGTCATTCAGGATCTGGTATTCCTTGCCATTGCTGTTGAGCGACGCGCGCGCGGCGGCGGCAAGGATGGGCGAGCCCAGTTGCGATGCCAGCTCGACCGCCGTGCGCATCAGGATGAACCGGCGGATGGCATCGAAGGCGGCCTGCAACAGAACCGCCCCGATGATGACCCCGGTCAGCATGACCAGGGTGTCAAGCGAACGGCTGGTCAGGACCCGGTCGGAGATCTGGAACAGATAGACCGGGATCGACAGCACCAGCACATTGATGACGCAGGAAAACAAGAGCACGATGAGAAGATTGCGCCTGACGGCGGCAACGCCGTTATCAAGTGCCTTGGAGAGATCGGGGGGTGTGGTGCGGCGGTGAAATTCGGGCTTCTCACCCTTGGCTTTGCCTGAACCGGTCCAGCCGGACTTTCGCCCGTCTGCCGGTTTTGCCTTCACGTCTCCCGCTTTCAGGGTCGGCGCGCCTGCGGCTGCGGTTTTCGCTCCCACCAGCCGCTCATTGCCGGTTTTGGCATCCGGACCCAGAACTTGCGGTTCGCTGGCACGGCTCGCCTGCTGCCCATCGGCAACATCGTAAGAAATGGTCATGTGCTGCCTCCCCTAAGCAACCATTGTCGCCATCGGATCGACACAAACCTCGTCCGGCATCTGGTTCAGATTGACTGTTTCAATGTTGCTGTCGGCATCGGTCAGCATGCCGTCCGCCAGAAAGACCACGGCTTCGGACGCCAGATGCGCTCCGCCCTGATCCGGCTGCGAGACATCTGCCGTCAGGATTTCTGCCTGATAGAGCAAAGCTTCCGAATAGGTCTCGCCGCCGACGCGAACGACGGTGTCCACGCTGGCTTCCTGGATCACCGCGGCGTTGTAAAGCAGGTTTGAATCGCCATTGATGCTGGTGTCTTCGCTGCCGACATCCACCCCGAGCGTCGCGATGCTGTCGCTGTCGCCCAGGATATTGATCTGCTCGAGATAATTGATGTCGTAGACGTCGCCGGAGACATAAAGCACGTTCAGCTGATTGAAGGGCGAGGCCTCCCCGCTGAATATCCCTGACAGGAAGTCGCCGCCAAGATCGTCCTCCCCGGCGTTCGCCAGAAGGCTTGTGCTCAGTGGATCCAGGTCGACAATGGTGCTGTTGAAATTGGAAACGATGTAGGCCTCGTTCCAGAGCAGATTGTCGATCTGCCCGTCCGGCCCCGACAAGGGCACGCCGTCCGTTCCCTCGGAAATGATCTGGTCGAAGTTCACCAGAATGTTGGTCTGGCTGATGACGTTGGCCGAATAATAATTTCCGCCGATCAGGATCAGATCGAAAAAGGTGCTCAGTTCCGTCAGGTTGAGGCCGTTGGTCACAACATTGCCGCCGGACGAGATCATCGTGCCGGAATTGTCTTCCTGGTAGACGATGGTGTCATTATCGATCACGTAATTTTTCTGGGTCAGCCAGTTCACGAAGGTCATGTCACCTTCGTGGTAGGTAACATCCCAGAAGGCATGGTTGCCGACGGGTGTGGCGTCCATCGGCAGATCCGATCCGGTGTTCATGATCGAGGCGATGTTGTAGCTGCCGGTCGTCGGATCCGACGCGAAGGCATCAAGACCCGCCAGATGCGGCGACGCCAGAACATTGGTCTGGCTGATGATATCGAGATCGTAATAGTCGCCAGCAACGGCGATTGTCGCGGCCTTGCCCCAGACTTCCAGAACAACAGCCTGGTTGATCAGCGTGTTGTTGCCAGCGCTGATTTGCAGCGACGTGGAACTTCCCGAGGTTTCCTCCAGCAAGGCGATTTGCCCGGAGGCACTTTGCGGGCCTTCGTCCAGCACGTCCTCAGGCTCGCCGTCCTCGTCCGGCGCGCGGCCCTTCAACTGTTTGATGACCTCATCCAGGCGGGCAGCCTCATCGACGACCACGCCGTTCTGATAAAGCTGGCCGGTCTCCTCGCCGGTTGCCAGAACCTGCTGCCCGGCGCCGGGAGCCCCCGTCTGCATGGCCCCGGCCGTTTCCGCCCAGGCGGCAACAGTTGCACTCAGGTCACCTGCCGGATTGTCGCCTTCCGAAAAACCGAACCTGCCGGTGATCCCGGCTGCCTCCAGTGCATCGAAGAAGGCGGTGAGCGAAGGTGCCTCGGAATCGAAGCGATAATAGAGGCCGGTATTGGACAGATAGTCGTTGTCCTCCAGCATGTTTTCCGACCGGGACAGCACCGCAAAACTGTTGGGAAGCACCTGGTGATGGTAGCTTATGAAGATCGTGCCGCCTGTCAGTGCGATGGTATAGGGATTATAGGTCCCCTCGTTCGGCGGCAGGGTCAGGTTTGCCCGCATGCCGATGCCGTCCCACTCGTGGAAATTCAGGGCGGCCGGGATGTCGTCGTAGGTGCGGTAGCCATCGAATTCGTAATGAATATTCGGGTTGAGATCGAGCAGGCGATAGTCTGGCCAGACCGTTAAGAGCGCCTCCATCGTGTCGGCCTCTTCGGCCTGTTCCGCAGCCAGTTGCGCAGCGCGGAATTCCAGATATTCGAGGCGGGCTCGGGCCTCCTCGAGCGACATCGAAAAGCTTCCTACAAAATGCGAAATCGCTTCACGCGTAAGGTCGTCATAAAAAAACATGTCAGCCCCCAAAACTGGGTGATGGGTCTTATTGGCGGTCAAACTCGCACGAATTAAAAACCGAGAAGCCGCATCCAGGAGGCGCGGAGCGAATGGCGCCGCGCCTCCTGCTGTCGTCAGGAATTGAAAAACAATTCGGGTATGAAGGGCATCAGGTGCCCATGGAGCCGAGATCTTCGCCGGTCACGAGGCTGTCCATGTTGCCGCCGACAATGGTCATATCGACGGAGTTGTTCAGGATGTTCTCGCCCTGGACCAGGGTGTTGGTGAATGCCGACGTATCGTTGGAAGCGGATGCTTCCGCAGCATTGAGGCCTTGCACCAGTGCATCGTCATCGGCGATGACACGGACGCTGCCGGAACCGAGATCATCGATTTCCAGATTGCCTTCCAGGTCGAGGGACATGCCATGGAACCCGGCCTGACCGAACCAGTTGCCGGCATGGGCGCCAAAGGCACTCATTTCAGCACTGAGGCTTTCCGTGCCGCTGGAACCGCCGGCGGATATGCCGTCATCGGTCGTCGAATCGCCACCCTTGGCTTTCAGCGTCTGGTTGAAGCCACCGCTGTTGACCGCCGTCGTGTTCTGAGCCGAGTCGTTGTCCTGGAGCTGGTTGGTGTTGTTGAGTACGACACCGGCATCGTTGCCACCACCATTGAGGGCCTCGTTCAGAATGTCCTCAACGCTGATGTCATCACCAGGAGAGTAGTCGATGCTGCCGTTGACGCTGACGAGCATTTCGTCAACTTCAGCGCAATCTTCCAGGTCGATGTCCACGACATCGTCGTCGTCATAGACAAAGCCTTCTTCGAAGTGCATGTCGACTTTGGCCATGTTGACGATCTTCGATTCATCGACCGCATCGAAATCAGAGTAATTGAATTGAGTTCCACGCTTACCAGACATGATAAAAGTCCTTGTTCAAGGCGGTGAGCCAGGCCTCTATAAGGCTGACGATCGCACCGCATTCTGACTTGGAGACGGGCGCAGCCGGTTTTTCGAAAACAGGAAACCGCCGCGCCTTGCGAACATCTTAGAGGTCGTCTTCACCAACGCTGTCGGTGTAGAGATCACCACCGACGATCGATGTATCGACCGAGTTGTTGAGGATGTTCGCGCCTTGCACCAGTTCGTTGACGAATGCCTCGGTTGAGTTGGCCGCATTGGCTGCTGCCATCACTTCACCAATCACCGTCGCGTCATCAAGGGCATCCACGGTCATGGAAGAACCGCCGAATGCCAGACCATCATCCGCTACGGCCGAGCCGCCGGTTGCGGTGAGGTTCTGCGCGAAAGAAGCCTGGTTGGCGACGTAGGTATCCGTGGCCTGGTCATTGTCTTCCAGCATGTTGCTGTTGTTCAGGACGAAGCCGGTATCGTTTCCAGCACCGTTCAAGGCGTCGTTCAGGACGTCTTCGACATTGATGTCGTCGCCCGGATCGAAGTTGATGTCGCCTTTTGCAATCAGCATGTCCCCGACACTGGCGTGATCGCTCAAATCCAGGTCAATGTTGTCGACGTCCGAAGGGCCGTTTTCGAAATCAACGTTGATGACGGGATTGAAATCACTGTCGACATACTTGAACACCTGATTATTTACATCCTGGGTGTTGTCGTCGTCAGAGTATTCCCACTCATAACTCTTCGAGTTGTCGATGTTTACTTCGTGATTATACTCACGAGAGAAATCGGGACGATACGACTTATCGATGTTCAGCTCGTTTTTTTGCCAAACGTATTCGCTCATGGTTCTGTCCTCAGATCGGACAGCTCGGCAGATCGTCTTCTATCGATTTGCATAGAGCCGTCATGGTTTAAAAGAAGTGTTTCCACTTCCGATCAAATGGAAAATGGTAAAACGAACCATATCAGCCAAATCCATAGATATTGGCCGCTCCACTTACTCGTCGATCACAAGTCGACCGCGGATGAGAAATTTCAACAACATGAAAATTACCAAACACGGATGACTTTCTGACCGACTAAAACGATGACAGAACAATTCAAACTCAATAAGCTGGAAATCTTAGCTAAATATTAACCTTTCCATTTTCGCGTTGATGTAGCGGGTTCGGTTAACCATGCGAAACGAGAAAAGATGTTTTATTTGAGTATCTTAAATCAATTCAAAACCCGCGACTAAATCCAATTATTAATATAACCTAGAGTAAGCTTGTTATATACAAGTCACGGGTGAGGAGAAATTCGGATCGGGGAAGAATCGTACAAATCAATGTTAATACTGCGCTTTGGACGGTATGTTAATTTTAAAACCGTCGGCCATGACCCATGTCTATCCTTGATCTGATATAACAAAGTAAGAAATTTTATTATTTACAAGTCTGAAGGCGAAAGCCGACGGTAGAAAAAGCCGGATTATTATTAAAAAACACGTTTCTCCCAGACCCTGCTTCTGGCAAATGCAAGTGCAAGAGGGACCAATTTAAATTAAAGCTTAGTATGTAGGGATGACTGTAATGGCTACCGCAAATTACGAAAAAAAGGGTTCTATCTATTATGTTGGCGCGTCTGAAAAGTTTCCGAAGGAACTGGAAGGCGTAATCGAACGAGAAATAGACGATGGACGTTTTGTCCGCATCAGTCAGAAAATCGATCTTTACCGCTCGGAACGAGGTGGAGAATTTTCGAAGCGCCTTTTCCTGATCGACGAAGGTTTCAGCGCGGAACGCAAGGAGTCGGTTGCCTGCCTGCGGCGAAACTTTCCGGAGGCAAACCTTTGCATGTTGATCAACGATGACCTTTCCTTTCCCGCGATCATCAGCGAATACTTCCAGGAAGGTCTGATCAAGAGCGTCTTACCCATGAACTTGCGGATCGACCTGTGGCTTGGCGCCATCCGTCTCATGCTGAACGGCGGTCACTACCTGCCGGCCGATGCGATCAAATACATGGGGTTCGAACGGCCGGCCGGTGCTGCTCCCGCCTTGCAACTGCGCAAACCACACGGGCGCACGAAGAACCAGTTCAGCAAACTGACCAAACGGGAAACCGAAGTCCTGTGCCTCATTTCAGAGGGCTACCAGAACAAGAATATTGCCAACAAGCTGTCCTTGTCGGAACACACCATCAAGCTTCATATTCATCACATCATTTCAAAGCTCGGCGTCTCCAACAGAACGGAAGCCGCGGCGATTTTCATTCAAACGGAAAAACATCCATCCAGTCTTGAGGCTTGAAGATGAGCGCCGCCGAAATGTCACCAATGGCGGATGAGTTCCAGACGTTTCTGACCCTCATGGGCCGCCTGAACTACACATGGACCAACACGGAGAGCCTGCTGATCCACATGATCGCTGGCCTCGCCGGTGTTACCAAGGAAGTTGCGACGGTGATCTTCCTGACCCTCAACACGTCGCGCGCCAGGATTGATCTTGTCGAGCGACTGGCCAAGCTGGATGACCAGAAGCCGGACTTGAGGGAAGGCGTGCTGAATCTGACGCGGGATATGCACAAGATATTGAAATTAAAAAATAAATATAATCACTGCATTTATTCGTTCGACAATGAAGGCCGCAATGCCTCCACCATCTTGATGCGCATCAGCGACCAGAAACACAAGATCGAATACGGCAAGTCCAGCCCGATCAACGCCCGAGAAATCACGCTGGTCAGGGAGACGATCCAGAAGACCCAGGTGTTGAACAAATCGCTGTGGGAATTCTTCAAGCTGCGCAAGTTCCCGGTCTGAACCTGCGGCAGCACACCGTTTCCCGGTAAAAAAAAGAGGCCGGATCGGCGAACCGAACCGGCCTTTCAGGGGAGGTAACAGGATATGTTCGAGCAGGTTCGGATCAACCTGATCCAGGCCTTCGTCTAACCGATCCTGGCGGCGATGCTCTTCGTCTTGCAGTAGCTCTTGAGCCCTTCAAGACCTTTCTCGCGGCCAAAGCCGGACTTCTTGTTGCCGCCGAACGGCACCTCGATGCCCCCGGCAAAATACTCGTTGATGTAGATCTGCCCGGCGTCGATCTTGCGGGCGAGCTGATGGGCTTTTGCAAAATTCGAGGTGTAGACGCCGGCGACCAGTCCGTATTGGCAGTCATTGGCCAACGCCAGCGCATGGTCTGCGTCATCAGCCACCTGCACCGTCAGAACCGGTCCGAAGATTTCTTCCTGCGCCAACTCGTCACCGGCGGCAACGCTGTCGACGATTGTCGGCTGATAGAACCACCCCTTGCCGCTTTCCGGATCGGCCGCAATGGCTCCGCCCGTCACGACATCGGCTCCCCGCGCCCTGGCTCGATCGACAAAACCGGCAACCTTCGCAAGATGCTCCGCCGAATTGACCGGACCGACATCCGGGTTGCCGAGGCCATGGCCAAGCTTCAGGGCCTTGGTGCGTTTGACCAGCTCTGCAACAAAATCCGCGTGGATGCTTTTCTCGATCACAAGGCGGGATCCTGCCGAGCAGATCTGCCCCGCATTCTCGTAGATCGCGCCGAGCACACCGGACAGCGCCTGTTCCCGGTCGCAATCGCCCAGCACCACCACCGGCGATTTGCCGCCAAGTTCCAGCACCACGCGGGTGATTTCGTCGGCTGCCGCCTTCATCACCGCCTTGCCCGTCTGCACCGATCCGGTGAAAGTGATGTGATCGACATCTGCATGGGCTGTCAGCGGAGCGCCGGTTTCAACGCCGGTGCCGGTCACGACATTGCAGACCCCGGCCGGCAATCCGGCATCGTGCAGGATCTTCGCCAGAAGCAGCGCCGTAAACGGTGTCTGTTCGGCAGGCTTGGCCACGACGGTGCAGCCTGCTGCCAGCGCAGGGGCGAAGCCGCGCGCGGCCGTTGAGATCGGAAAGTTCCACGGAATGATCTGGGCGGTCACGCCAACCGGCTCGTGAACGGTGTAGCCGACATAGTTCGGGCCGAGCGGAAAGCTGTCGCCCTGCAGCTTGTCGCAGGCACCTGCGTAATACTCAAACGCCCGGGCTGCGCCCCGCACATCGCCTTCCGCTTCCTGCAACGCCTTGCCGCTGTCCAGCGTTTCGGCAACGGCCAGAAGATCGAGATTTTCCAGGATCAGGCGGGAGGCTTTCAGAAGAATGCGGGACCGTTCCGCCGGCGCCATGTCGCGCCAGACCGTCTCGAAGGCAATCCTTGACGATTGGACCGCCTGATCGACATCCTCGGCGGTTCCGGCCGTGAAGCGTGCGAAGGCCTCGCCCCGGCCCGGATCGAAACTTTCCATCGTGCGGTTGTGAGATGGCTGGGTGAAGCGGCCGTCGATGAAATGACCTAGCGGCAACGCCTTCAGCGTGCCCGTTGCCTGATATTCGGCGATGAGTTCACTTGCTGCGGGCATCGTTAGCCTTCCAGGGAGCTGATCTTGTAGGTGGATTTGGCAAGCCATTCGGGGTTGATCTCGACACCCCAGCCCGGCGCATCGGTCACCGTCGCATGGCCTTCTGAAATCTCGAACGGGGATGAGGTGAAGAGGCCATATTGCCACGGATAATAATCGGCTTCCTCGATGGAGAATTCGAGATACTTGCCGGCATTCGGGATCGCCCGCAGAAGATGCATGGTGAACAGCGTCACCAGCGACAGGTTGGCCGCATGTGGCGTGCAGGGGATGCCTGCTTCATGGGCCATCTGCGCCACCTTCATGGTGCGGACCATGCCGCCGAGATAACAGACATCCGGCTGAACGATATCGACGACCCGGTCATCGATCATGCGCTGCCAGTCCACCAACGAGCAGTCCTGTTCCCCGCCCGTCACGTCGATGTCCAGCGCATCCGTCACCTGCTTGGTCTGGTCATAGTGCCAGTAGGGGCAAGGCTCCTCGTAATGGGAAATGCCGTTGGCTTCCAGGAACCGGCCGATCTCG
Organism: Roseibium aggregatum IAM 12614; assembly: GCF_000168975.1. GTDB lineage: Bacteria > Pseudomonadota > Alphaproteobacteria > Rhizobiales > Stappiaceae > Roseibium > Roseibium aggregatum. Next base: position 148,107 of record NZ_AAUW01000014.1, on the reverse strand, counting down.
ATGGCTTTTGCCGGCGAATAGCAGGAGTTTGCATCGACCAGCAGCGCCGTATCGTCATCAAAGGCCTTGCGCATGGTCAGCACGATTTCTTCCGTCCGACCCGGCCATTCGTCCTGATCGCGGCCACATTCGGCACCGATCCGGAATTTGAAGGCATCAAAGCCATAAAGGTCCTGCTGCTTCTTCAGCCGGTCCGCTTCGTCCTTCGGCGTGATGTCGCGTTTCATGGACGACCCGTAGGCCCGCACCTTGCCCGGCGTTCCGCCCAGCAATTCGCAGACCGGTTTTCCTTCCAGCTTGCCGCGCAGGTCGAACAGCGCAGTGTCCAGACCGCCCATTGCCCGGCGCAGATAGGACCCGGGAAACTTGTGTTCCCGCTCCGGAATGATCTCCATCAGATGTTCGATGCCAAAGGCGTCTTCGCCCAGCGCATAAGGCGCCACCTGACGATGGACGACTTCGGCAGTGATATCCGCGTAGTAAGGCGCAACCTGCCCCCATCCGGTCGCGCCATTTTCGGCAGTCGCGCGGACAAAGCAGACAAACTCATTTGTAAATGTTTCTATTGATTGTATTTTCATTGTCTTATCAGGTCCTCGAACGGACGGTCCCGATGGATAAGTGTTGGCTCAGGTCCCGACCCTTATCCAGAATTGGACTTGATAGAAGGTCCGTTTTGCGCAATCTCTCATACCAATTTGGGAGAATGCGATGAAACGCCATGCGGGCGCTGTGCTCTCGTCGATCAAGATCGACAAGACGGCCGAAAAGAAAATTTCGATTCAGCTCTACATGGCCCTGCGCGACCTGCTGCTGACAGGTGCCCTGACCCCGGGCGACCGGATGCCGGCAACACGCACGCTGGCGCAGGAGATCGGCGTTTCCCGTACGACGGTGATCGATGCCATCGACCGCCTGATTGCAGAGGGCCTGCTGGAGGCACGGGTCGGTGCCGGCACCTTCGTCAGCGAGGCTCTGAACGCAAGGCTTGCGCCGAAGCCGTCACCGGAGGCCAGCGACATCACACCTGTCGTGCCGCGCCTGTCCCACGCCACCCGGCACGCGATTCCGGACTTCACCCTCCGCTCACGCCTGCCGCACAAATCGCAGGCCTTTGTCACCGCCCTGCCGGCGCTCGACGCCTTTCCCATGGCGCAATGGGCGAAGCTCTCCGCCCGGCACTGGCGCAAGGACCGCGACCACGTTGCGGGCTATGGCGAACCCTTCGGCTATATGCCGCTGCGCCGGGCGATTGCCCGCCAGCTCAATGCATCCCGCGGTATCAAGTGCGATCCGGAACAGATTTTCATCACCAACGGCGCCCAGCGCGCCTTTTCCCTGGTCGGCGGCATGCTGGTCAATCCGGGTGAGCCGATCTGGTTCGAAAACCCGGGCGCCATCGGCGCGCGCAACGCTTTCGTTGCCATTGGTGCCAGGCCGATCCCCGTTGCCGTTGATGAAGAAGGGCTCTGCATCGAGGACGGGCTGGCAAAAGCACCTTATTTCCGGCTCGCCTTCGTCACCCCGTCCCACCAGCAACCGCTGGGTCACGTCATGAGCCTGTCGCGGCGCCTGGCGCTTCTGAAGGCGGCAAACGAAGCCGACGCCATGATCGTCGAGGACGACTATGACGGCGAGTTCTATTTCGGCGATCAGCCACCGCCGACCCTGAAAAGCATCGATACCCACGGACGGGTGATCTACATCGGAACATTCTCGAAATCCCTGTTTCCGGCTCTCAGGCTCGGCTTCGTGCTGGTACCGGAAGGTCTGGTGGAAAGTTTTGAGCGTGTCTGCCTGACCTGGCTTGCCGGCGTTCCGACCGTCACCCAGGCGATCGTTGCCGAATTCATGGATGAGGGCATGTTCGCAACGCATATCCGCACCATGCGACAGCTCTACAAACACCGCCACGACACCCTGATGGCGGAGGCGGCAGGCCTTGCAGGAGAGATCGATCTTCAACCGACCAGCAGCGGTTTTCATGCCGTCGGCCTTGTGTCGGACAGATACGATGAAGACAGGATCGTGAGCGAAGCGGCGAAACACGGCATCACCACCGCACCGCTCTCCCGCTACGCGCTTGGCCGGATACCGCAGCGCGGCATCGTCCTCGGCTTTGGCAGCTCCGGGCAGGACGACATCCGCAAAGGCATGAAGGTTCTCAGGAAAATCCTGCCGGATTGCTGCACCAGCTAAAGTACCTCCCTCGCCAATTGGACTGCTAAATTATCTGCAATGGATATATTTGGCAGGCCAATTCCAACCTAGGCTTTTTCCTGGTTAGTACGCTAAGTGCATTCAGGAGGACGTCATGCATTTGAAAACAACACTAACCGGCCTGTTGGCCGCAACCATGCTTGCGGGTGCCGGCTCTGCTCAGGCAGAGACCCTGCGCCTGTTGACCTGGGGGTCTTACGCCCCCGACGAACTGGTCCAAAAATTTGAAGAAGAATATCCGGACATCGACGTTGAAGTCACCTTCTCCAACAACGAGGAAATGATTGCCAAGCTGCGCGCCACCGGCGGTGCGGGCTTCGACCTGGCCCAGCCGAGCCACGACCGCATCTACGCGGCCCAGCTGGAATATGACATCTACAAGCCGATGGATCTTTCCAAGATCGATACCAGCGTCATGGAAGCCAAGCTGCTGGAAGGCGTGAAGGCGAACACGACGATCGAGGGCGAAGTCTATGCGGTTCCCCACCAGTGGGGCACGTCCGGGCTGATGGCCGACAAGACCAAGGCTCCGGATCTTTCGAGCTGGGCCGATCTGTGCGACCCGGCCTACAAGGGCAAGACTTCGATGCGCCTGAAGCGCACGATCCTGCTCGGCACGGCCTTCTCGATGGGAGAAGACCCGTTCGCGGCCTATTCGGACCTCGAGAAGTACCAGGGCATTCTGGACAAGGTCGCCGACAAGCTGATCGAGTGCAAGGACAACATCAAGGCCTACTGGAAGGGCGGCGATGACCTGTCCGCCATGATGCTGTCAGGCGAAATCGTGGCCTCCGAGACCTGGGATTCCACCGCCTACAAGCTCTACGACCAGAACCAGAACATCGTCTTCGTTCCGCCGAAGGAAGGCGCACTTGCCTGGATCGACACCTTTGCCCTGCCGCGCAAGGGCAAGGCGGACGATGCCGCCTACAAGTGGATCAACTTCGTGCTGCGCCCGGAAAACGTGACCATCATGTCCGGCAGCACCGGCGCGATTGCCGCGGTCAAGGGTGGCACCGACCTGCTGCCGGAAGACAAGAAGGCAGCCGTCAATGCGGCCTTCACCGCGGCTGATATCGACAATCTCAAGTTCTTTGCCAACATTCCTCCCGGCGTGGAAGACATGGAAGGCAAGACCCTTGAGAAGATCAAGGCAGCCACCGGCGGCTGATCAGGCTCAGGGCTGCCGGAACCCTTCCAGAACCCTTCCGGCAGCCCTTGCCCTTCGAAACAATCAAAACACCGGAGAGAAGCAGCCGGGACCACCCGGCGCTCCAAACCCCGATCCCTTTCCAGTTGGCCCGCATTCATGAAACATACCTCTCCCGCCTACGATCTTGAATGTCTCGACCTCGCCAAGAGCTTTGGCGGAATTCGTGCCGTCAAAGGTGTCTCCTTCGAGATCCCCAGCGGCTCGTTCTTCTCCATCCTTGGCCCTTCGGGCTGTGGCAAGACCACCCTGATGCGCATGATCGCAGGCTTTGAGGAACCGACCTCCGGCGACATCAAGATCAAGGGCAGGTCGGTACTTGGCGTGCCGCCCAACCGGCGCAACGTCAAGATGGTGTTCCAGCATCTGGCGCTGTTCCCGATGATGAACGTCTACGAGAACATCGCCTATGGCCTCAGGTGTGCAGGCGTGAACAATGCCGAAATCAAGCGCAAGGTTCAGGACGTGCTGGAGAGGATCGCCCTGCCCGACGTCGGTGAACGCGAAATCCACCAGTTGTCCGGCGGCCAGAAGCAGCGCATCGCCATTGCCCGCTGCATGGTGCTCGACCCGGATGTGCTCTTGCTCGATGAACCGCTCGGCGCGCTTGATCTGAAGCTGCGCGAAGCGATGAAGATCGAGCTGAAGCTACTGCAACACCAGTTCAACACGACCTTTATCTACATCACCCACGACCAGTCGGAAGCGCTGGTGATGTCCGACAATGTCGCCATCATGAACCAGGGGCTGTTCGAACAGATCGGCACGCCGCAGGAACTCTACCACCATCCCAAGACCGCCTTCGTCGCAGGCTTTGTCGGCGACAGCAACCGCTGGTCGGGCACGGTGAAATCCGCTGACGCCACCGGAGGCATGGTCGAAACGGATCAGGGCCTGTCCATGAGCTTCAGCGCCGGTAGCGGCCAGACAATCCGTGATGGCGACAAGGTCGACATTTTCGTCAGGCCGGAATTCATTCGCACCGTGCGTGCTGCCGAGACAGATCAGGCCGCGGCGGATGGCGACAACCAGATGAGCGGCGTCATCGACAGCCTGCTGTTCAACGGCGCCAATAGCCGTGTTCTGGTGCGCACCGGCAGCGGCGAGTTGATCGAATCCGATGTCACGGTGACCGGCAACAACGACCTGAAGCCCGGCGAGGACGTGCGTCTGGTCTGGTCGTCGCGCCAGGCCATGTGCTTTGCCCGCCCGGAGAGCGCATGATGCAGAACAAGGACATCAAACGGCTGTCGCTGATCCTGCTGTTCTCGCCCTTCGCGCTCTGGATCCTGCTTCTGATCATCCTGCCGCATATCGGCATGGTGCTCCTGTCCTTCCGCGAGAAGGTGGCACCGCGCGTCTATGAATACAGCTTCGCCAACTATCTCGATTTCATCAACGAGCCGATCTACTGGAATACCCTTCTTCGCACCGGCTCCATGTCGCTGCTGGTCACAGCCCTGGCTCTGCTGATCGGCTTTCCGATCGCCTATTACATTGCCAAGATCGCGGGGCCGCGTGCGCGGGGCGGTCTGTTCCTGCTCTGCCTGATCCCGCTCTGGGTCAGCGACCTGATCCGCTCCTTCGGCTGGATTTTGCTCCTGCGCGAAACCGGTGTGATTTCCAACTTCCTGCTGTGGACCGGCCTGATCGGCGAGCCTGTCGAGTTTCTCTACAACGACATCGCGGTCATCATCGGCCTCGTCTACACCGTGATCCTGTTCATGATCGTGCCACTGGTTTCCACGCTCGACGGCATGGACAATTCCATGATCGAGGCCGGGTATAATCTCGGCGGCAACGGTTTCACCGTCTTGCGCCGGATCATCATTCCCTACGCGATGCCGGGCATCGTGGCAGGCTGCATCGTCACCTTCATGCTGACGGCCGGCTCCTACCTGACGCCGGTCCTGCTCGGTGGCAAGAACTCGAGCTGGTTCACCGAACAGATCTACAACCAGTTCATCACCCGCTTCAATTGGGAGGGCGGCGCGGCCTTCGGCATGCTGCTTCTGCTGTTCACCTCTGTCGTGATCTGGCTCGGCCTGAAACTGTCCGGCCAGACCCTTGCCAACACCGTGGCCAAGAGCTGAGGAGGACAGACGATGCTTGCGCAAAAGAAATCCTCCCCGTTCCTGATGGGCTACCGACTTTATGTCGTTGCCTTCTTCATCTTCCTGGCAGCACCGCTGATCTCGGCCGGAGCGTTTGCCTTCAACGACAGCCTGTTCCCGGCGCTGCCCTGGCAGGGCTTCACGCTGGACTGGTTCTTCAGCGATACCGAGCCGAAACTCGGCATGTTTCACGACCGGCGTTTGCTGCAGGGGCTCTATTATTCCTTCGTCATCGCGATCTTCGTTGCCATGCTCTCCGTCTTTGTCGGCACGACCAACGCGTTCCTGTTCGTGCGCGGCGAGTTTCCGGGCAAGAATTTCTTCTACATTCTGATGGTGGTGCCGCTGGTGATCCCGGGGGTTATCCTCGGCATCTCCATTCTTGTCCTGGCCAGCGACACCGCGAACTACATGGAAAACAGGTTCGACCTGGAACTTGAGTTCCTGAGGCCTGGGCTTCTGCTTGTCGTGTTCGGGCAGTTTTCCTTTATCACGACCATCACCTCGCTGGTGATCACCGCCCGGTTGAAGAAATTCGACGCCACCATGGAAGAAGCCGCCTTCAATCTGGGGGCAAGCCGGGTGCGCGTGTTGCGCACCGTCACGCTGCCGTTCCTGCGACCGGCGATGATCGCGGCCGGCATCGTTGCCTTCCTGGTCTCTTTCGAAAACTTCAACACCACGCTTTTTCTTGTCGGCTCGGAAGCACCGCTGACGATCACCATGTATGACCGGATGGCAAAGGTCGGCTCAACGCCGGTTCTCAACGCCGTCTCCTTCGTGCTCATGGTCGGGTCCGGACTGCTGGCGCTGCTGTCAATTGCCATCCAGCGTGACAAGACCTCTCAATAGGAGCATTCATGACGGAGTTCGACTTTGTCATCGTCGGCGCGGGCTCGGCAGGCTCAGTGCTTGCCGACCGGCTGTCGGAAGACGGCAAATACACGGTCTGCCTGCTGGAGGCCGGCGGCTCGGATCTCAATTTCTGGATCTGGATGCCGATCGGCTACGGCAAGGCTTTCTATAACCGGAACATCAACTGGATGTACCACACCGAGGCCGACCCCGGCCTGAACGACCGTTCGGGTTACTGGCCGCGCGGCAAGGTGCTGGGCGGCTCCAGCTCGATCAACGCCATGGTGTATATCCGCGGCCAGCACGCGGATTTCGAGGACTGGAAGGCCCTTGGCAACACCGGCTGGGGCTGGCAGGACGTTCTGCCCTATTTCAAGCGCTCGGAAACCAACTGCAACGGCGCCGACGACTATCGCGGTGGCGACGGCCCGCTTTACGTCTCGTCCATGGACAAGGACGTCCATCCGCTGTGCGAAAACTTCCTGGCCGCCAGCGAAGAGGCCGGTTTCAGCCGCAATCCGGATTTCAACGGCAAGACCCAGGAAGGGGTCGGCCTCTACCAGATAACCGCGAAAAGCGGGTTCCGCATGTCGACGGCCCGCGCCTATCTTTCGCGCGCGAAAAGGCGGCAGAACGTTTCCATCCTGACCAGGGCACACACCACCCGGCTGATCCTTGAGAACGGACGGGCCACCGGTGTTGTCTACAGCCGAGGCGGAACCGAACACAGCGTCAAGGCCCGCCGAGAGGTGATCCTCAGTGCGGGAGCCGTCAACTCGCCGCAGATCCTGATGCTGTCCGGCATCGGCGATGGCGCGGAGCTGCAGGCCAAGGGCATCACCTCCACCGTGCACAACACGGCCGTCGGCAAGAACCTGCAGGACCATCTCGGCCTCGATTACCTTTACCGGTCCAGGGTGCCGACGCTGAACCAGCAGCTTTACCCGTGGTGGGGCAAGCTCGCCCAGGGGATCCGCTATGTCCTGACCCGTAGCGGGCCGCTGTCGCTCAGCGTCAACCAGGCCGGCGGCTTCGTCAAAAGCAATCCGGATTGTGAACGGCCGAACATCCAGCTGTATTTCTCGCCCGTCAGCTACACCAAGGCCCCCAAAGGCAAGCGCCCGCTGATGAACCCGGACCCTTTCCCCGGCTTCCTGCTTGGCTTTCAACCGACAAGGCCGACCAGCCGCGGTCACATCTGCCTGCGCTCGGCCGACCCGTTCGACGTGCCGGAGATTCACCCCAATTCTCTCAGCACCAACCGCGATCTCACCGAGATGATCGAAGGCAGCAAGCTGATGCGCAAGATCGCCGAAAGCCCTGCCATGCAATCGGTCATCGACGAGGAGATCACCCCCGGCCCGGGTGTCCAGACCGACGAGGACATGCTGGCGGATGTCCGCAGCCGCTGTTCCACAGTCTTTCACCCCGTCAGCACCTGCCGCATGGGGCCGGCGCCGGAGGAGAATGTCGTCGACACACGTCTGAAGGTTTACGGCGTCGACGGGCTCCGGGTCATTGATGCCTCGATTTTCCCGACGGTCACGTCCGGCAACACCAATGCACCTGCGATCATGGTTGGCGAAAAAGGCGCGGATCTGATCCTGGAGGACACGCGCGCAGCGTGAGGCACGAGATGACACAGGCTCTTTTTGCCGACGGCTTCAAGACAACACCCTATTGGCAGGACATCGCCCCGAAGGTCCCTCTGCGGGAGACCGGCCTGCCGGAAGAAATCGACGTGCTGGTGGTCGGTGGCGGCTACACCGGGCTGAACGCAGCGCTCCAGACAGCCCGCGAAGGCCTCGGCACGCTGGTTCTCGATGCGGAAGACCCCGGCTGGGGGTGCAGCATGCGCAACGGCGGCCAGCTTTCGACCAGCCTCAAGCCATCCTTCTCCAGCCTGGCGCGCAGGTACGGCAAGGAACTCGCGACGCAACTCTGCCAGGAAGGGCAGGCGTCACTGGACTATATGCACGCGCTTTCCAAGGAAGACGGCCTTGAGCTGGGCTTGCGGGAAACCGGCCGTTTTCACGGCGCCCACAAGCCGCATCTTTACGAAAGCCTCGCCAAGGACTGTACCGCCGGGCATCCGGTCTGGAAAACCGACGCCTTCATGGTGCCGAAAAGCGATATGGCGAAGGAGCTTGGAACAGAGGCCTATCATGGCGGCATCGTCAATCCGCATCACTGCAGCATCGACGTCAGCCAATATCACCCTTCGCTTCTGAGCAAGGTGCTGGCGGAAGGCGCGGTGGTGCGCGGCAAATGCCGGGTGATGTCGCTTGAACGCGATGCGTCAGGCTTCAAGGTGCTGACAAGCAGCGGCCCTCTCAAGGCAGGCAAGGTCATTCTGGCGACCAACGGATACTCCGGCCCTCTTTCACCGTGGCTGCAACGGCGACTGATCCCCATCGGCTCCTATGTGATCGCGACCGAGGAAATTCCCCGCGAAACGATCGACCGGCTGTTCCCGACGGACCGGGTCCTGTCCGACACCAGAAAGCTGGTCTACTACTACCGGCTCTCGCCCGACCGGAAGCGCGTGCTTTTTGGCGGCCGGGTTTCCTTGAGCGAAACAGATCCACGCAACAGCGCGCTCAAACTCCACCGCGACATGACAGCCCTCTTTCCTGACCTGGCCAGGGTGCGGATCAGCCATGCCTGGATGGGGTTTGTCGGCTACACCTTCGACACGCTCGCCCACGCGGGCGAGGACAAGGGGTTGTTTTATGCAGGCGGCTATTGCGGGTCCGGTGTCGGCATGGCGAGCTATCTCGGCATGCGCATCGGCCAGAAGGCCACCGGCCTGGAAAAAGCCCCCTCCGCCTTTGAGAAGATCCCCTTCCGGACGCGGCCGCTTTACCAGGGTAATCCCTGGTTCCTGGCCCCTTCCGTGCTGGTCTACCGGCTGCGGGACAGATTCGGGATCTGACGCTGGCGTGCCCATTTGTCGTTCGCGAACGTCTGCCGCACTCAGGACTGGCCTGGAGCCGGTATATCGGCAAGCAGACGCACCAGCCAATCGACGAAAACGCGAACCTTGTTCGAAAGGTGCCGGTTGGGCGGGTAGACGATATATAGCGGAATGGTGTCGGCGGACCATTCCGCCAGCACTGGCACCAGGTCTCCCCGCTCCAGTTCCTCCCGCACCATGAAGTCCGGCACCTGCGCGATACCGTGCCCGGCCAGCACGGCCGCGACATAGCTTCGGGCATCGTTGACCGAGCAATGATACCGGCCGTCGACCAGAATTTCCTCACCGTCCTTGCGAAAGGTCATTGGATTTGTGCGACCCTTCGCGGCAACGAAGTAGCTGACGCAATGGTGGTTTGCCTGCACATCCGCCGGGCTTTCCGGAATTCCCGCCCGCTTCAGGTACGAAGCAGCCGCGCAAGTCATCAGCCCGACTTCCGCCACCCGCCGCGCGATCAGCGACTGATCGGCCGGGGCACCACCGCGCAGGGCGCAGTCCACATTTTCCGCCAGATAATCGACCGTCCTGTCACCGATCCCGATGTCGATCTGGATATCCGGATATTTTTCGTAAAACCCGCCAAGCGCCGGAATGACGAACCAGTCTGCAAAAGCGCCCGACATTTCGACGCGCAGCCGTCCGCCGGGATTGTTTTGCGCCTGGGCCAGGCTGGCATCGAGTTCATCGACCTCCGATACGATCTGGGCAGCGCGCTCATAATAGAGCGCCCCGTCCGTCGTCACGATCACCCGCCGCGTTGTCCGGTTAAGCAATTTGGTCTGCAGATGCTTTTCAAGGTTCTGAATCAGGTTGGTAACCGTCGCCTTCGGCATCTGGAGAGAGTCGGCAGCGCGGGTGAAATTGCCTGTTTCAACCACCCTGACAAAGGCGCGCATGGCAGAGAGTTGATCCATTTCTGGGCGTCCTGATCAAAAAATAGGCTTATTATTCGAAAATTCGAATAGTGAAACTAATAATATACCCCTTATTCCAGACTTGGAACAACAATACCTATCAGACAAGCAAGAGGGCTGGTATATCCTGCCTTCCCACAATCAATGGACACAAAACGGCGCTGAAAATGACGGTGCAGATCAAGGACATGACGCTCGACAAGGTGGCCATCGGCCCCGTGGCGGCACGTGTCTACCAGGGAGCTGAATACAGCAAGGCGCCGCCGGTCCTGATTTATTTTCACGGCGGGGCCTTTCAAGGCACGCTACCGCAGGACTGTGAGGTCGCGCATATCATCGCCGAAACCGGCGCCATTGTCGTGATGCCGGATTACAACGTGCCGCTCGGAAGCGTTTTCCCGAAACCTCTGGAAACGGGATTTTCGATCTTCTCCTATCTGGCGAAGAAACGCGCCGGCCTGGGGAACCGCAAATCCCTGCTTCTCGTCGGTGGCGTCGAGGCCGGTGGCAACATCGCAGCGGCTGTCGCCCTGAAAGCCAGGGATCACTTCGCCGATGAACTTGACGGACAGATCCTGTTGTCGCCCCTGCTCGACCCCTTCATGGGCTCAACTTCGTTTCAGTCTGCCGACGGCATCGGCATGAAGGATATCTGGGCCGACGGCTGGAGCCACTATCTCAGCACCGGCATGTGCCACCCCTATGCGGCCCCTTGCATGTGCTCACGCCTGACCGGCGTGGCCCCGGCGTTGGTTCTGTGCTCGCAGGACGACCCGCTGAAAGACGAAACACTCGGCTTTGCCTCCTGCCTGCAGAAGGCAGGCGTTGACGTTCACCAGCATGTTCTCCCCGCCGGGGCTGGCTGGCCATCACTCTACGGCGGAAAGACGGATCAGGCCCCGACCTGGCAAGAGACAGTAACCGCACAGTTTTCCAGTTTCGTGCAGTCCGTCAGCATTCATTGAATTAGTACCCAAGCCCTTCTGGTAGTTGTGTTTCCGGCAGGGCTTTCAAGGAGAGACCAATGACATCAAGAAGCAAGATCTGGGCCCTGACGGGCGCCAGCCTGGCAGTTGCTGTCTCTGTTTCAGCCGCTGTCCTCGTCATGAACCTTCCTGTCAGCAGCCCGGCGACAGCCGCCGGCGGTACGGTCGCCATTCCGGCGGTGCCGGTGACCGTGGCAGAGGTCAAGTCCCGCGAAATCACCGTATGGGAAGATTTTTCCGGCAGGCTGGAAGCCGTCGACCGGGTGCAGATCCGCTCCCGTGTCGCCGGTGCCATCCAGTCGGTCGATTTCCGTGAAGGCGCGCTGGTGGAAGCCGGTGACCTGCTCTTCACCATTGATCCGGCTCCCTATGAAGCTGCCGTCGCCCAAAGGGAAGGTCAGGTCGAACTGGCGCAAACCCAGCTCAACCTCGCCAAGCTGGAACTGGATCGCGGCAACAAGCTGATCGAAAACCGAACCATCTCCCAAAGCGTTCTCGACCAGCGTCACAATGCCTACGCCGAAGCTCAAGCCAACCTCAGATCGGCGAAGGCAGCCCTCAGATCCGCCAAGCTGGAACTCGGTTACACCAAGGTGCTGGCACCCGTCTCCGGCCGCGTCGGCAAGATCGAGATCACCGTCGGTAATCTGGTTGCCGCGGGATCCGCCTCACCGGCCCTGACCACCCTCGTCTCCGTCGACCCGATCTATGCAAGCTTCAACGCAAGTGAAGATCTGGTCTCACGGGTTCTGGCAGAGCTGCCGGAAACAGATGCGGCGGTACCGCCGCTGGACATGATCCCGGTGGAAATCGAAACCTCGGCAACCGCCGGACATCCGGTGAAGGGCAAGCTTCAACTGGTCGACAACCAGGTTGATGCCGTCAGCGGTACCATCGGCGTCAGGGCTGTCTTTGACAATCCCGGCGGCAAGCTGATTCCGGGCCAGTTCGTGCGCATCCGCATGGGTGAACCCAGGCCGGAACAGAAAGTCCTGATCAGCGAACGCGCCATCGGCACCGACCAGGACAAGAAATACGTCTACGTTGTCGGCGACGACAACAAGGTGGCCTACAGGTCGATCGACCTCGGCAGGACCGCCGAAGGTGCACGCATCGTCAACAGCGGGCTCGAACCGGGTGAACGCATCGTCGTCAACGGCCTGCAACGCATCCGTTCAGGCGCGCTCGTCGATCCGCAGGTCGAAAACGACGTCGCCGCCGCCTCGAACTAAGTGAACAGGCGGAGCCCGGGCGCTCCGCCTCTCCTCTCCAACAATTCAAGTCATGATTGCCGGCGGCACCGCCACCGGCCGGGGACGTGTTGTCCCGATTTCCAACCGGAAAGGGCCTGGATATGAATATCTCTAGATTCTTTGTCGACCGCCCGGTCTTTGCCGGTGTGCTGTCTGTCCTCATCCTCATCGCCGGCCTGATCGGCCTCAGGGCACTGCCGATTTCCGAATACCCGGAGGTGGTGCCGCCATCAATCGTCGTGCGCGCCGCCTATCCGGGCGCGAACCCGAAGGTCATTGCCGAAACGGTGGCAACACCGCTGGAAGAGCAGATCAACGGTGTCGAGGGCATGCTCTATATGTCCAGCCAGGCGACCTCCGACGGTGTCATGACACTCACGGTCACTTTCGAACTCGGCACCGATCCCGACCAGGCGCAGCAGCTTGTCCAGAACCGCGTTTCGCAGGCCGAACCGCGCCTGCCGGCGGAAGTCCGGAACCTGGGTGTGACCACGGTCAAGAGCTCGCCCGACCTGATGATGGTCGTGAACCTGACATCGCCGGACAACCGCTACGACATCACCTACCTGCGCAACTATGCCGTTCTCAACATCAAGGACCGGCTGGCGCGCCTTCAGGGTGTCGGTCAGGTTCAGGTGTTCGGTTCCGGCGATTATTCCATGCGTGTGTGGGTCGATCCGCAAAAGGCGGCCGGACACAATCTGGCAGCCAGCGACATCACCAACGCCATCCGTCAGCAGAACGTGCAGGCCGCCGCCGGCATCATCGGCGCTTCGCCCAATCTGGAAGGCGTCGATGTTCAGCTCAGCGTCAATGCGCAGGGGCGTCTTCAGACACCGGAAGAATTCGGCAACATCATCGTCCGCACCGGAGAAAACGGTGAAGTCACCCGGCTGCGCGACGTTGCCCGGATCGAACTTGGCGCGGCAGATTATTCCCTGCGCTCCCTGCTCGACGGCAAGCCCGCCGTCGCCATTCCCGTGTTCCAGGCGCCCGGCTCCAACGCCATCGCGATCTCCGATGCGGTCGTCGAGACCATGAACGACCTACAGGTCGCCATGCCCGACGGCGTCAAATACGAGATCGTCTACGACACCACAAAATTCGTCCGGTCCTCCATCGAGAAGGTGGTCGATACGCTGCTGGAAGCCGTGGTGCTGGTGGTTCTGGTCGTGATCCTGTTCCTGCAGACATGGCGGGCGTCGATCATTCCGCTGATCGCTGTTCCCGTGTCGATCATCGGCACGTTCGGGGTCATGTATGTCTTCGGCTTCTCCATCAACGCGCTCAGCCTGTTCGGTTTGGTTCTGGCCATCGGCATCGTGGTTGATGACGCGATTGTGGTCGTGGAAAACGTCGAGCGTAACATCGAGAACGGGCTGAACCCGCGCCAGGCCACCTACAAGGCCATGAAGGAAGTTTCCGGACCGATCATCGCCATCGCGCTGGTGCTGGTGGCCGTGTTTGTGCCGCTGGCGTTCATCACGGGGCTTTCGGGGCAGTTCTATCGCCAGTTCGCGCTGACAATTGCAATCTCCACCGTCATCTCGGCCATCAACTCGCTCACCCTGTCCCCGGCTTTGGCGGCCCTTCTCCTGAAGGATCACCACGCGCCCAAGGACTGGCTGACCCGGGCGATGGACTTCCTGTTCGGCTGGTTCTTCAGGGGCTTCAACCGGGCATTCGGCGCCGGGTCCAACACCTATGGCAAGAGCGTCGGCGGCCTGTTGTCCCGCAAGACCATTGTCATGGTGGTCTACATGGCACTGGCAGGGGCAACCTACAGCCTCTTCACCACGGTTCCCGGCGGCTTCGTTCCGGCGCAGGACAAACAGTATCTGATCGGCTTTGCCCAGCTTCCCGACGCGGCAACGCTGGACAGAACGGAAGATGTCATCCGCCGGATGAGCGAGATTGCCATGGAACAAGAAGGTGTCGAACACGCCATCGCCTTCCCGGGCCTGTCGATCAACGGCTTCACCAACTCTTCCAACGCCGGCATCGTCTTCGCCACCTTGACGGATTTCGAGGAACGCCAGTCTCCAGAGCTGTCGGGCAATGCGATTGCCATGCAGCTGAACCAGAAGTTCGGCACCATCCAGGACGCGTTCATCGCCATGTTCTCGCCGCCGCCCGTCCAGGGCCTGGGGACCACCGGCGGGTTCAAACTGCAGATCGAGGACCGCGCCGGTCTCGGCTATCAGGCTCTTGACGCCGCCAACAAGGCCTTCCTTGCGAAGGCCTATCAGACCCCGGAACTGGCGGGGCTGTTCTCCAGCTTCCAGATCAATGTGCCGCAGCTTTATGCGGATCTTGATCGCACCAAGGCGGAACAGCTCGGCGTTTCGGTAACGGATGTGTTCGAGACACTGCAGATCTATCTGGGATCGCTCTATGTCAACGACTTCAACGCCTTTGGCCGCACCTACAGTGTGCGGGTGCAGGCGGACGCCCAGTACCGGGCACATGCCGACGATATCGGCAAGCTGAAGGTCCGCTCCGCCACCGGCCAGATGATCCCGCTTTCCGCGCTCTTGAAGGTGGAGGCCACCACCGGGCCGGAACGGGCAACCCGCTACAACGGTTTCCTTGCCGCTGACATCAACGGCGGACCAGCGCCCGGCTATTCCTCCGGCCAGGCCCAGGCCGCGGTCGAGCGGATCGCGGAAGAAACCCTGCCCAAGGGCATCGCCTTCGAATGGACCGACCTGACCTACCAGCAGATCCTTGCCGGCAGTTCCGGGTTCCTCGTCTTCCCGCTGGCCTTGCTTCTTGTCTACCTGGTGCTTGCCGCCCAGTATGAAAGCCTGATGCTGCCGGTGGCGATCGTGATGATCGTGCCGATGGGCGTCCTCGCCGCCCTGACGGGCGTCTGGCTGACAGCGGGCGACAACAACATCTTCACCCAGATCGGATTGGTGGTGTTGGTGGGCCTCTCGGCGAAAAACGCGATCCTGATCGTGGAATTCGCCCGGGAACTGGAGTTCGAGGGCCGTTCGCCCGTTGAAGCGGCAGTTGAGGCGAGCCGGTTGCGGCTGCGGCCGATCCTGATGACCTCCATGGCCTTCATCATGGGTGTCGTGCCCTTGGTGCTTTCGACCGGAGCCGGCGCGGAAATGCGGTCTGCCATGGGCGTCGCAGTCTTCTCCGGCATGATCGGCGTAACCTTCTTCGGGATCTTCATGACACCGGTCTTCTATGTCCTGGTCCGCAAGCTCTCCGGCAATCGCCCGCTTGTGCAACACGAGGAGACCGCCGAGTTGGAAGACGCGCAGAACGCGGCCTCCTGAATGAAGACAACATGACAGGCGAAACGCCCCGGAGACATCCGTTTCCGGGGCGTTTTTCCTTGATCAGACTTTTGCCGTTTCCGCGAAAACGATCCTCCGGCGACGGTTGCCAGCCGGCGCTCCTGCCGCCTCCTCTCATAGAAAACGAGACTTGGGCCCCCGATATCTCCGCTGCGTAAGGTTACCGTCCAGAGGAGGCACCGCACATCCATTGGCTGCAATGCCGATGCCAACACCCAAATTGCGGGTTCCCGCAAATGGATTGCGTGAATTGACCTGTCCCATCCGGTTGCTGCCCGCGTAACGTGACGTGCCTGGCGTTGGCAAGCCAACACCGTGGCGATGTATGTGGGAGGAAAACATGCAATCGAATAGTTATCGCGAAGACACGAAAGCGCCGCGCGGCGCTGTGCAATTTCAACGCCTTGCAGCACGTATCAAGCAAACAGTGGCAGTCGGCGGGCCCTTGAGACGTCTGCCGTCGCTGAAGAGCGGAATTCTCACAAGCCTGTTTGCCCTGTCGGTTCTTTCAGCACCGGGCGCCGCAACGGCCGCCGACTACAACTGGACCTTCCAGACCTCGGAAACGGCCGGTGAGCCGGGCTTCATCAACAAGCAGAAATGGGCTGAAAGCGTCGAGAAAATGTCCGGCGGACGCATCGAGATCGAGATCTTGCCGATCGGTGCCGTCGTTCCCCATACCGATACGCTTGATGCCGTTGGCTCCGGCATTCTGCAGGGACACCTGACCGACCCAAGCTATTTCGCAGGGAAAGACCCCGCCTTTGCGATGATGGGCAACCTTGTCGGCGCCTGGAGCGATCCGTTTGAACTGATCGGCTTCATGCAATCGGGTGGCGGTCATGAGCTTTACGCCGAACTGGTCGAGCCCTATGGCGTCCATTTCATCGGAGCCGCCGCGACAGAGCCGGAAGCTTTCGTTTCCAGCGTTCCGATCCGCACCGTTGAAGACCTGAAGGGCGTCAAAATGCGTGCGCCGGAAGGCATGGTCTACGAGATCTTCTCCAAGGCCGGCGCCTCTCCGGTTGCGCTTCCCGGTTCCGAAGTCTTCACGGCACTCGACAAGGGCGTGGTTCAGGCCGCCGACTACACGGTCTTTGCAACCAACCAGTCACAGGGCATGAATGACGTTGCCCATTATCCGCTCTATCCGGGCTTTCACTCCCTGCCGCTGATCGACATTTCGATGACCAAGTCGATCTGGGATGAACTTCCGGACGATCTGAAGGCCATCCTGAACGCCTCTGTCGACCAGTTCATTTTCGATCACGTTTATTCCGTGCGCAAACTCGATGCGGCAGCAGTCGAGGAAGCCAAGGCAAATCCGGAGATCGAAATCGTCAACTGGTCTGGCGACGAGCGGGCGAAGTTCCGCCGGATCGCGCAGCAGGAGTGGGAAAACTGGGCCGGCAAGAACGACCTTACCCAACGCTATTACGATGCGGTGGTCGCTTACCTTAAGGGCCGGAACCAGCTCTGATCTGACCAGCGTCCCCTTTGACGCAGCCGCTCCCGGCCCAAAGGCCCGGGAGCGGCCTGACCTTGTTTCTGCCTGACCTGGCTTCTGCCGGGCCGGGTGAAGCGAGATGCCGGATTGTGGCCTTCAGCCAAGGCTGGCAGGCCCTTCCCCCAATTCCCTCAACAGTATGCCAACCGCACGACGGGAGAAGAAGCCATGCCGGACAATCCGGACGTGAGTGACCTGGAAGACAATGGCCAAGCGAACCTGCGGACCGGTCTCGACCGGCTCATTGCCGGGTCTGCCAAGCTCTTTTCCTGGGCCATCTTTCTGGCCTTTGCCATCAGCGTATATGAGGTAGTCGCCCGCTACGTTTTCGACAGTCCGACCTATTGGGCCCACGAAAGCACGACCTTCCTCATCGCAGCCATCTTCCTGATCGGCGGCCCCGTCGCGCTCGCCCGCGACAAGCATATCCGCGTGCGCATGATTTACGATTCCGTTTCGCCCAAGGTGCGGCGATGGCTGGATATCGTGAATTCGGTGATCGCGATGATCTTCTTTGCAGGTCTTGGATACGCAGGCGTGACAATGGCCTGGAAAGCCACCCACAGACCCAATGGAGATTTCCATCTGGAAGGCACGGGAACGGCGTGGAACCCGCCGACACCGGCACTCCTTAAAATCATTATCCTGATCTGTGTTTGCCTGATGTTCGTTCAGACCCTGATGCACCTGATCAAGGCGATCCGCGGCGATGACGCTGCCTACAGCAAACGCGGAGGCAAATGAGATGGGACTGAACGACCTGGGAATTGAATACGGTACAATACTGCTCGTCGGCAGCATCTTCGTCTTGTTGCTTACAGGTCAGCCTCTGGCCTGGGTGACAGGGCTCGTTGCACTGGTCTTTACGTTCGGCTGGTTCGGCGGAAACGCGCTCCCGCTGGTCACGGCCCGCATCTTCGGCTTCATCACCGAATACTCCCTCGTTGCCATTCCGATGTTCATCCTGATGGCGGCGCTGCTCGACAGATCGGGCATCGCGAAGGACCTCTTCAACGGAATGCGGGTGCTTGCCGGGCGATTGCCGGGCGGTGTCGCCGTTCAAACCCTGATCGTTGCCACCCTGATGGCCGCCATGTCCGGCGTCATCGGCGGTGAAATCGTTCTTCTGGGAATTCTGGCATTGCCCCAGATGCTGCGGCTTGGATATGACCGCGACCTGTCCATCGGTGTTGTTTGCGCGGGCGGATCGCTCGGGACCATGATGCCGCCTTCCATCGTGCTGATCATCTATGGCCTTGTGGCAAGCGTCTCCATTGCCGACCTCTTCGTTGCCGCAGTCACGCCCGCGCTGATGCTGCTTGGCTGCTATATCGCCTATGTCCTTGTCCGCTGCGTCCGGAATCCGGACCTCGGACCACCGATCTCCGTGGAAGAACGGGCGGAAGAAACCGTTGGCAGTGCGATCCGGTCGCTCGTCGCTCCGGTCTTCATCGTGGTGGCGGTTCTTGGCTCGATCTACGGCGGAATTGCTTCAATCACCGAAGCAGCGGCCCTCGGGGTCTCTTCCGTGCTGATCATTTCTCTGCTTCGCAGGGAACTGAACACCCGCATGCTGCAGGACAGTCTGGTGCACACGCTGGAAACCTGCGGCATGATCATCTGGATCGGCATTGCGGCAGCCGTGCTTGTCGGCGTCTACAACCTGATGGGCGGAAACCGCTTCGTTTCCGCGGTCATGCTTGGTCTCGACGCGTCGCCGGTGGCCGTCATTCTGATCATGATGCTGATCCTGCTTGTGCTCGGCATGTTCCTGGACTGGATCGGGATCGCCTTGCTGACCTTGCCGATCTTCGTTCCGATCGTCGTTCAGCTTGGATATGACCCGATCTGGTTCGGGATCCTGTTTGCCGTCAACATGCAGGTCTCCTACCTGACGCCACCCTTCGGCCCGGCAGCCTTCTATTTGAAAAGCGTGGCACCACCGGACATTACGCTCGGCAACATCTACGGCGCCCTGCTTCCGTTTATCGTGCTGCAGCTCTTCGTCCTGGCAATCCTGCTGTTCTTCCCAAGCATCACGACCTGGATGCTGTAGCGCAAAGGCGTGCCGCAGCCCTTCAAACGGATGCGGCACGCTCATCACTCTTGAAAGCCTCTTGCCTTATCAACCGGACTTCTGGTGCGCGTTACCGGAGATGTTCTAGCGCTTTCGCAGCCTTTGATCGTTGAGGAAGAGATGATGGACGAGATGGTGTCGACTTTGGGCTGTGTTCAGTCGGAGACGACGAAGGTTTCCGGCCTCCGCACCGGTCATCGCGGCAAGTGCAGCAACAGTGTTCGGTTTGAAGCGGATTTGGCCAGCATCCAGAAGGACTTCCAGAAGTGTACGTGCGGCGACCTGGAATGCTGGATGAAATCCACCAGCAGAATGGAAATGCGTAAGATGCCGCAGGCGAGCGCAATGTCCCTGATGTCCTCAGTTTGACGCTTCGAAAAGAGAGACAACAAGTTCCTTGAGATCCTGGTAACGCGAAAAGCTGAAGCTATGCGGAATTTCGCAAGCAGGGCGTTTCCGGTACCCCTCGCTGAAGAGCGCGAAGGGAACAGCGGCATTCCGCGCCGTTGCGGCATCGACCTCGCTGTCGCCAATATAGAGGACCGGGCCGGCTCCGAGCTGATCGCGCAGCTTGTTCAGTCCCGAGGGGTCGGGCTTGAGGCGCCATGGGCCGTCGCCGCTGGCAAGGGCGTCGAAGAGATGCGCCAGGCCGAGTTCACTCAGGATGCGTTGCGCCGGCGCTTCATGTTTGTTGGTGCAAACGGCCAGCGCAAAGCCCGCCTGTTTCAATGCGGCGAGAACCGGTTCCACCCCCGGATAGGGCCTGGTCAGCTCCGTGGCACGGGTCTGGTAGTCCGCCAGGAAGTCTGCAACAAGGCGGTCGCGCTCTTCCGGAGCAAGCGCCGTCGCTGCGATGATTCGTTCGACCAGTACCGGAATGCCGTTGCCGATGAAGGAGCGGATTGTGGCGAGCGGAAGCCCGGGCAGTTCCTCCGCAACCAGCATCCGGTTTGCAGCGGCATGCAGATCCGGAGCGCTGTCTATCAGTGTGCCGTCGAGATCAAAAATCAGTGCAGGTCTCATGCCGCCTTTCTACCTGCCTCTGTCGCCGCTTCGCGCAGGGTGCGGATATTGTCACCGTAGACGGAAGGGACCTGCACGGAGCCGCCCCGGAACACGGCAGAGCCCGCGACCAGAACGCGCGCCCCGGCGTCCGCCACCAAGGGCGCGGTCGCCGGATCGATGCCGCCGTCGACCTCGATCAGGATCGGCCGGTCACCGATGAGTGCCTTCAGACGACGGATCTGGTCAACCTGCGTTTGAATGAATTTCTGACCGCCGAAGCCGGGATTGACCGTCATGACCAAAATCAGGTCACAAAGGTCCAGGAGAGGATCCGCCGCCTCTACCGGTGTTCCCGGATTGAGGGCGAGGCCGGCCTTTTTCCCTGTCGCGCGGATGGCCTGGAGCGTCCGGTGGGGGTGGGGGCCGGCTTCCAGATGCGCGGTGATGATGTCCGCCCCCGCCTCTGCGAAGGCCTCGATATAGGGGTCGACAGGCGCGATCATCAGGTGGACGTCCATCACGGTTGTTATGTGAGGCCGGATCGCTTTGCAGAGCTGCGGGCCGAAGGTCAGGTTCGGCACGAAATGGCCGTCCATCACGTCGACATGAACCCAATCGCAGCCCTGTTGCTCGATCGCACGGATTTCGGCGCCGAAATCGGCGAAGTCGGCGGAGAGGATCGAGGGGGCGATCCTGATGGAAGGTTCGAAGGTCATCGGTCTGTCCTCGGGGTTTTGCTTGAGTGATCCGGTTACTCCGCCGCTTGCGACCGGGCGGCAATGTCGGTATCGAGGCCCCCCCTGAAGACACGGCTCGCCCGGATATCCGGTTCGCAGATCATCGACAGGGCATCGGCATCCAGCGGGCCTTTGGCGTCACTGAAGAGACGGCTGGCCTGGCGCAGGCGCGCCCGGTCGAGGGCATTGCGGATCGAGCGGGCATTGGCGAAGTGCGGCTGCTGCCGGCGCAGACCGATATAGTCGGCCAAAGCCCGCTCGGCGGCGCCATCGAGAAAGTAATTCTGCGCCGCCAGCATGGACCTGGCGATGCGCAGCAGTTCCTGGTCCGTGTAGTCCGGAAAATCGATGTGATGGGCGATGCGGGAACGGAAGCCGGGATTGGCCGAAAAGAACTTGTCCATCTTATCGGCGTAACCCGCCATGATGACGACCAGGTCGTCGCGGTTGTTCTCCATCACCTGCAACAGGATCTCGATCGCTTCCTGGCCGTAGTCGCGCTCGTTGTCGGGCTTGTAAAGGTAATAGGCCTCGTCGATGAAGAGGACACCACCCATGGCCTTCTTCAGCACCTCCTTGGTCTTGGGCGCCGTATGGCCGATGTACTGACCGACCAGATCGTCGCGCGTCACGGATACGAGATGGCCCTTGCGCACATAGCCGAGGCGATGCAGCAGGCCGGCCATCATCAGCGCGACCGTTGTCTTGCCCGTTCCCGGATTGCCGGTGAAGGACATGTGCAAGGTTGGGGTCTCCTGGGTAAGTCCCATTTCGCGCCGGGCACGGTCGACCAGGAGCAAAGCCGCGGTCTCGCGGATGCGCTGCTTGACCGGGGCAAGGCCGATCAGGTGCTCGTCCAGTTCCCTGAGGACGTCGGCAACCCCGGACGTTTCATACTCGGCAGCCAGATCGATAGTGGTCGGCGGTCCCGTTTCAGTTGCATCGATCATCTCGGTGGTCATTGTGCACGCTCCTGCATTTGCGGAAGAGCCGCGCGCTGTCCCGCAGCGCGCGAAGGTTGGTTGTCTCGGCTCAGTAGCGCATGTCCCAGCTGTATTTCTGGGCGCGGTCGACGAAGTCGACGCGCTGCAAATGGATCGTCGGCTCTGCGACCGGACGGTTGACGATGAAGGACATCTTGACCGACTCGATGCCCCGCTCGTCGTCGAAGGCATTGATGCGGATATAGGCGTCCGGGTGAGCCTTGCGGCAGTCTTCCAGTTCCATCATCACGCCCTTGGCGTCCCGCAGGTCGAACATGGGGTTGCCCCACATATCCCAATAGGTGTTGCGCGGATGCGGGTCGTTGGTGAACTCCACACCGATCGCCCAATCTTGCTGCAGGCAGTATTCGATCTGGGCGCTGATCTGGGCATCGGTTAGATCGGGCAGGAACGAAAAACATCCTTGAGTGATGCGCATGGGTCGTTCTCCTCACATTGCAACCGACACGTCGGAACGAAGTCCGACGTGTCGGTCGAGGTGTAGTTGAAGGTGATGTTGCCCCAGGTATCGAGGGCGGCTTCCAGCGGTTTGCACCACCTGGCGGCCTCACGCAGGATCTGCGGCCCCTCGTTCCTGATGTCGCGGCCTTCGTTGCGCGCGAGCACCATGGCCTCCAGCGCCACACGGTTGGCGGTCGCTCCCGCCTGGATGCCCATAGGGTGGCCGATAGTGCCCCCGCCGAACTGCAGCACGACATCGTCGCCGAACAGATCCAGCAGCTGGTGCATCTGGCCGGCATGGATGCCGCCCGAAGCAACGGGCATGACCTTTTTCAGATCGGCCCAGTCCTGCTCGAAGAAGTTGCCACGCGGCAGATCGACCTCGTTGTGCGTTTCTCGGCAGACATTGTAGTAGCCCTGGACGGTCAGCGGGTCTCCCTCGAGCTTGCCGACAGCGGTGCCGCAATGCAGATGATCGACCCCCGCAAGACGCAGCCATTTGGCGATGACGCGGAATGAGATGCCGTGGTTCTTCTGCCGCGTATAGGTGCCATGGCCTGCGCGGTGCATGTGCAGGATCATGTTGTTGTCGCGGCACCAGTTGCTTATGGATTGAATCGCGGTCCAGCCGACGATCAGGTCCACCATGACGATCACGGAGCCGAGTTCCTTGGCAAACTCGGCGCGCCGGTACATTTCCTCCATGGTCCCGGCGGTGATGTTGAGATAGTGTCCCTTGATCTCCCCGGTTTCGGCGCTCGCCTTGTTGACGGCCTCCATGCAGTAGAGGAAGCGATCACGCCAATGCATGAAGGGCTGGGAGTTGATGTTCTCGTCGTCCTTCATGAAGTCGAGACCGCCCTTGAGGCCCTCGTAGACGACACGGCCGTAGTTCTTGCCCGAAAGGCCGAGTTTCGGCTTGGTGGTTGCGCCCAGGAGCGGCTTGCCGAACTTGTCGAGGCGCTCGCGCTCGACGATCAGACCGGTCGGCGGTCCGGCAAAGGTTTTGACATAGGCAACCGGCAGGCGCATATCCTCGAGGCGCGCGGCCCTGAGAGGCTTGAACGAGAACACGTTGCCGATGATTGAGGCGGTGAGGTTCGCGATCGAACCTTCCTCGAACAGGATCAGGTCATAGGCGACGTAGGCAAAATACTGTCCTTCCTGGTTCGGCACCGGCTCGACCCGATAGGCCTTGGCGCGGTAGCTGTCGCAGGCAGTCAGCCGATCGGTCCAGACGACTGTCCAGGTTGCCGTGGAGCTTTCGCCTGCAACGGCGGCAGCGGCCTCGATGGGATCGACGCCATCCTGCGGCGTGATACGGAAGAGGGCCAGGATGTCGGTATCCTTGGGCACGTAATCGCTGTCCCAATAGCCCATCTGGGCATATTTCAGGACACCGGCCTTGTAGCGTTCCTTGCCCTTGATTTCCTTGGGCGTGCTGATCTGGTTCATGATCCATCTCCTTGGTTGGCGGGTTATGCGGCCCGGGAAGTCACGGTCTGCGGGTCGAGAGCCCCCGACCTGTAGCGCTCGGCCATGTCATCGAGCGACACCGGCCTGATCCTGCAGGCCTGTCCGGCGGTGCCGAACCGTTCGAACCGATCGCGGCACAGTGCTTCGAGTTCGGCCATCGCGGGGATCATGAATTTGCGCGGGTCGAATTCGGCCGGATTCTCCTTCGCGACCCTGCGGAACTGACCCGTCATTGCCATGCGGCAATCGGTGTCGATGTTGACCTTGCGCACGCCCATCCTGATACCACGCTCGATCTCTTCCACCGGCACACCATAGGTCTGGGGCATAGCGCCGCCATTTTCGTTGATGAGATCCTGCAGATATTGCGGAACCGAACTCGAGCCGTGCATGACGAGATGGGTCGAGGGCAGTTTCCGGTGGATTGCCTCGATGGTCTTCATCGACAGGATCTCGCCATCGGGCTTGCGGCTGAACTTGTAGGCCCCATGGCTGGTACCGCAGGCGATGGCGAGCGCATCGCATTTGGTCGCCTGGACAAAATCTGCCGCCTGGTCCGGTTCCGTCAGCAGCTGGTGGTGGTCGAGCTTGCCCGAGGCGCCCGAGCCGTCTTCCTCGCCGGCCTCGCCAGTTTCCAGGGAGCCCAGGACGCCGAGTTCGCCTTCCACCGAGGCACCGACCGAATGGGCCGCGCGTGCTACCTTGCGGGTGATCTCGACATTGTAATCGTAGCTTGCCGGCGTCTTCATGTCTTCTTCCAGTGAGCCGTCCATCATCACCGAAGTGAAACCGTGGCGTATCGCCGAAAGGCACGTGGCTTCGTTGTTGCCGTGGTCCTGATGCATGACAATAGGAATGCCTGGATGCATCTCGGCGAGCGCGGCAACCATGTTGCGCAGCATGATGTCGCCGGCATAGGAGCGCGCGCCGCGGCTTGCCTGCAGGATGACCGGTGCATCGCAGTTTGCCGCCGCGCGCAGGATCGCCAGTCCCTGTTCCATGTTGTTGATGTTGAACGCCGGGACGCCGTAGCCGCGCTCGGCGGCGTGGTCCAGGAGCTGCCGGAGAGTGATAAGCGCCATGGAGATCTCCTCAAGGTTACAGAAGTGCTTTTGCAGCGGCGGCGACCGCGGCCGGGGTAATGCCGAAATGTTCGTAGAGGTCGGAAGCCGGGGCCGACGCGCCGAAGCCGGTCATGCCGACAAAGGTGCCGCCGGAACCGATCAGGACGTCCCAGCCCTGACGGACAGCCGCTTCCACACCCACGCGTGGCGCAGTGCCGAGTACCGCGTCGCGATACGCCTGATCCTGACAGGCAAAAAGTTCGAAAGAGGGGGCAGAGACAACGGCGGCCTTGATGCCGTTGATCGCCAGAAGGTCTGCGGCAGCAAGCGCGATCTCGACCTCTGACCCGGTGGCGATCAGCGTCAAATGACGGGCGCCGCACGGTTCCTTCAGCAAATAGGCGCCGCGGCGGGTCCTGTTCTCGCAGGTGTGGTCCGTGCGGACAGTCGGCAGTCCCTGCCGGGACAGGCACAGCACCGTCGGCGTCTTCTTCGCGGTCGCGGCAATTTCCCAGGCCTCGGCGGTCTCCACCGCATCGGCAGGGCGGATGACGATCAGGTTCGGCATGGCTCTCAGAGAAGCCAGCGTCTCGACCGGCTGATGGGTCGGTCCGTCCTCGCCCAGGCCGATGCTGTCATGGGTCATGACATAGGTCACCGGCACGCCCATCAGGGCTGACAGGCGGATTGACGGCCGGCAATAATCGGCAAAAGCCAGGAACGTGCCACCATAAGCGCGGAACCCGCCGTGAAGCGTGATGCCGTTCATCGCCGCCGCCATGCCGTGTTCACGAATGCCGTAGTGGAGATAGTTGCCGCCGAAATTTGTCCGGGAGACCGCTCGCATGCCACTCGTCCGGGTATTGTTCGACCCGGTCAGGTCGGCCGAGCCACCGATCGTGTTCGGCAGCACGGAATTGACCACCTCAAGGGCCAGTTCCGAAGCCTTGCGCGTTGCGATCTTCGGCGCATCCACGCTGAGCTGCCGCTTGTGATCGCTGATCGCCTTACCAAGAGTATCGGCGTCCGGTTCGGCGAAGCTTGCGTCGAACTCCGCCCCCCGGGGGTGTGCTGCCTTTCGTCGTTTCCAGGCCTCGTTCGCAATGCGGCCGCGCCGCGAAACAGCCTCCCAGGCATCTCGAACCGGTTGCGGAATCTCGAAAGCAGCATGCGGCCAATCCAGAGCCTTCCGGGTCGCAGCGATCTCCTCGTCTCCGAGGGGCTCGCCATGAACCTTGTGGCTGCCCGCCTTGTTGGGGGCCCCCTTGCCGATGACCGTGTTGCAGGCGATCAGCGACGGTCTGTCTGTTTCTTCGCAAGCATTGGCAATGGCAGCGGCAATCGCATCCATGTCATGACCGTCGATGGCCTGCACCTGCCAGCCGGCGGCGTTAAACCGTTTCATTTGATCCATCGATGTCGACAGGTCCGTGGTGCCGTCGATGGTGATCCGGTTGTCGTCCCAGAAGACGACCAGGCGTCCGAGGCCGAGGTGGCCGGCGAGGTCGATCGCCTCGTGGCTGATGCCTTCCATCAGGCAGCCGTCACCAGCAAGAACATAGGTGTAGTGGTCGACAAGATCGTCGCCGAAACGGGCATTCAGCATGCGTTCTCCCAACGCCATGCCGACCGCGGTGGCGATGCCCTGGCCGAGCGGCCCCGTGGTCGTCTCGATGCCCTTGGCATGGCCATATTCGGGGTGGCCCGCCGTGCGCGAGCCGAGTTGGCGGAAGCGGCGAAGCTGCTCCGCGTCCATGTCGTCATAGCCGAGCAAGTGATGGATTGCGTAGAGCAGCATCGAAGCGTGACCCGCGCTCAGAACGAAGCGGTCGCGGTCTGGCCAGGCGGGATCCGTCGGATCGATCCTGATGAAGCGGTTGAAGAGCACCGTAGCGACATCTGCAAGGCCCATCGGCGCCCCGGGATGTCCCGATTTCGCCGCCTGGACCGCATCCATCGCCAAGGCGCGAATCGCGTTGGCCATCGCGGTTTCCGTTGCTTGCATGCTGACCTGAATGTTCATCGGGCTCTCCTTCAGGCGCGTCTGGATTCGTTGATGAGGCGGAGGATCATCGGGGTGAAGATCAGCTGCATCGCCAGATCCATCTTGCCGCCGGGAATGACGATGGAATTGGCGCGGGTCATCCAGCTGTCGTGGATCATGGTCCGCAGATAGGCGAAATCGATGCCGCGCGGGTTCTTGAAGCGGATGACCACAAGGCTCTCGTCCGGGGTCGGAATCCAGCGCGCGATAAATGGGTTGGAGGTGTCCACCACTGGAACCCGCTGGAAATTGATGTCGGTTTCGGTGAATTGCGGGCAGATACAGTGCACATAGGCATGCATGCGCCGAAGGATCGTGTCCGTCACGGCCTCGGTCGAATAGCCGCGCCGGGCCTTGTCGCGGTGGATCTTCTGGATCCACTCCAGATTGATTACCGGGACGACGCCGATCTTCAGATCCGCCAGCGCCGACAGGTTGACGCTGTCATTTACGACCGCGCCATGGAGCCCTTCGTAGAACAGCAGGTCCGAACCGTCCTCAAAAGGCGCCCAGCCGGTGAAGGTTCCAGGTTCAGCGCCGTAACGTTCGGCTTCTTCCTCGTCATGGATATAATGGCGGGTTTCGCCCCTGCCGGTTTCGCCATAGGTGCGGAAGACGTCTGCAAGCTTTTCCAGTTCGTTTGCGTCATAGCTGAAATGGCTGAAGGTCTCGTCGCCGGCGCTCTTGCGGACATCGAGTTCCCGTTTCATCTCTGCCCGGTCGTAGCGGTGAAAGGCATCCCCCTCGATCGAAACCGTGCTGATGCCCTCTCGACGGAATATCTGATTGAAAGTGCTCTTGACCGTCGTGGTACCCGCACCCGAGGAGCCGGTCACCGAGATAATCGGATGTTTCTTGGACATGATAATCCCTCAGATCCTTGTCGTGCCAACGCGGGCACAGGTGTCAGCCACGAAACAGGCCACGGGTGCCGAACAAGGCAGAGACTTCCTGGTCGGGCAGGTCATGATAGGCGGTAACCCGGTCAACCTTGTCGGCCGATCCGAAAACAAAGGGCGTACGCTGGTGTAGCGTTTGAGCTGTCTGGTCAAGCACGCGGTCGGTGCCGGTGGTCGCCTTGCCGCCGGCCTGTTCAACCAGGAAAGCAATAGGCGCACATTCATAGACAACTCTGAGCCTGCCTTTTTCGTAGCCGGGCCGGCTGTCCGCCGGATACAGGAAGATGCCTCCCCGGCTCAGGATCCGGTGAGTTTCAGCCACCAGCGAGGCCACCCAGCGCATGTTGAAGTTCTTCGACCGGGGGCCTTCGTCGCCTGCGAGGCAATCATCGATATAGGCTCGTACCGGCCTGGACCAATGGCGGTAGTTCGACGCGTTGATGGCGAATTCCCTGGCGTTTTCGGGAATGACCAGTTGGTCATTGATCAGCTTGAACTGCAGGTCGATGGGGTCCAGCACATAGTGCAGCACGCCTGCGCCGAAGGTCAGGATAAGCGCGGTCTGCGGGCCATAGATGAAATACCCCGCCGCAATCTGTTCCCGGGCCGGCCGCAGGAACGAGGCTTCGCCATCCGCTTTGGCATCGAACACGGAAAATATGGTGCCGATCGATACGTTGACGTCAATGTTTGAGGAACCATCGAGCGGATCGATCGCGAGCGCCAGCGAGCCGTTCGGATCGATCTCCAGGACACCGTCCTGTTCCTCGGAAGCAAGCCAGCGCACGCCGCAGCCGATCACCGCGTCGGCGAAGGCGAGATCGGCCTCGACATCGAGTGCTTTCTGCGAGTCGCCTCCGGTGTTCCGGCCGACTTCGGCTGCGAACGCCCCCTCCAGCGGTCCCCTTGCGATCTTTCGCGACAGCGTAATGGCCACGCGGCAGAGAGCGTCGACAAGAGCCTGGCAGTCAGCCGGAACACCGTTGCATTTTTCTGGTAGGCGATAGTCGATCATCAAGGCCTCCCGTCCTCGTGGATGGCCTTGATATTCAGGTTTTTGAATATAAACTAAATTTAAAAATTCGAAATTCTGTTTTAGAATAATTAAATGATACGTCTTAACGCCATCACTTTCAAACAGTTGCGAGCTCTGAGCACCGTCGTCAGAACAGGCAGCATAAGTCATTCCGCTGACTTGCTGGGCCTGACGCCACCTGCCGTCCATACCCAACTCAAGGTGCTGGAAGAGAATTTCGGCTGCGCGCTTCTCAACCGCACCCGGGCCGGCAGTTTCGAGGCGACAACGGCGGGCCGGGCGTTGCTGGAGGCGTACGAAACCTCCTTGTCAGCCCTGAACAGGGCTATCGGCAGTATCGATGCGATGAACAAGGGTCTGGCCGGACGCGTGGTCCTGGGCGTGGTCAGTACGGGCAAATATTTCGCACCATCAATCGTGGCCCAGTTGAAAAGGGACTATCCGGACATTGAAGTGGTGCTGCAGGTTGGCAACCGCGACCGTACAATTTCCGATCTCGATTCCGGCAAAATCGACATTGCGATCATGGGACGTCCTCCGCGTCAACCCGAGGTAACCGCCTATAATATCGGCGACCATCCCCATGTGCTGATTGCCCATCCCGCCCATCCCCTGGCACAAGGCGGCACGGCCGAAAGTTCAGAGATCGTCAACGAGAACTTCATCATGCGAGAGCCCGGTTCGGGGACCCGCATCCTGTCGATGCGCTTTCTGGATCAGCTGGGTGAAGGCCAGGCCTTCACTTTCACGGAGATGGAATCGAACGAGTCAATCAAGCAGGCCGTGATTGCCGGTCTCGGCATCGCCCTGATTTCCGCGCATACCGTGATCGAGGAACTGAAATCGAGCCGTCTTGCGATTATCCGTGCCGAACTGCTACCGATCGTGCGGCACTGGTTCGTCCTGCACCGCGCCGACCTGACCCTGGATCCTGCAATGCAAAAGGTTCTGGACTATATCCGTAGCAACGGAGAAAACCTGCTGGCGGAAGAAGAGATCACCGTCCTCCTGTCTGCGCCAATTTAAATCCGAGCCTGACCCGATGAAGTGGGTCACCCGTCGCGGCGCGTTGACCCAGATCCTGTCGATATGTGCGGCGGCGAGAGGCACAAACAACAACAGCCCCGGCTTTGGCAAGTCGGGGCTGTAGTTAGTTGTATCGGGTGCCTGATTTTTCGTTGGCGTTGTACTGCTGCGTCTTCGGGCTTCGCCCTAGAAATGAACCTGCCAGTGCTTTGTTTTTCAGATCTTTGGCGAGTTTCCCGTCCATATGATCACTGGGCTCCACGAACGCGAACGGCCCCCGCTTGGGGGATGGGGCTTTTGTTTTTTTTGCTGATGCTTTGGTTTTGTTTCTGGGCTTCTGCGGCGAGCTTTCGCTGAGCTTGAAGGGTGCCTGTGAGGGTCTGGCCTGTGTCCGTTACCAAACAAAAAAGCCGCCCTTACGGACGGCTTTTTTGTTTGGTTGCGGGAGCAGGATTTGAGAGTTTTCTGCCCTTCTGCGTCGGGCATAGCCCTCCTTGCGGGCCCCTGGTCAGTTTAAAATCTGTATCCGTTACCAACAAAAAACCCGGCGCGAGGCCGGGTTATTTGTTGGTTGCGGGAGCAGGATTTGAACCTGCGACCTTCAGGTTATGAGCCTGACGAGCTACCGGGCTGCTCCATCCCGCGTTATTCGGTTGTTTTCGGGGTACCGAGGTATCCCGGATGGGCTTGAGTAAGCCCGGAGATTTTAGTTTTGTTTGTCCTCGGCGCTTTGGTCCTGGGGGCAAACTGGGCTGCTGCATCAAGGCTGCGGCAGCGTGTTTCGTGTTGCCTTGAGTGCTGCGCTGTTAGGGGACAAGAAGTTCCGGAGCGCAGCGGAGGCAAGGCCAAGTGGCCGCCGGCCAGACTTTGTATTTGGCAGGCCGCCCCGCGGAGCGCAGCCCGAAGGGCGTTACGCGCGTGAGCGACAGACAAATTGAAGAGGTTTCAAATTGCGATTAGCAGGCCTGGCGGCGACCTACTCTCCCACACCTTAAGATGCAGTACCATTGGCGCTGGGGAGTTTCACGGCCGAGTTCGGGATGGGATCGGGTGGGGGCTCCCCGCTAGGGCCACCAGGCCGGCGAAGCGCAATTTGCGTGAACTGGTCTATATATTTATTTGATTTTGATCTGGTTTTCCTTCTGCTTTGCAAGGAACAAGAGCTCCGAGCGCAGCGAAGGCAAGGCCAAGTGGCCGTCGGCCGGTCAGGCCGCGTGGTTCGCAGGACAGGTCCAAAGGACCGGTACGTCCGTGAGAACAAAACCATTATCTCAAACGCGCTCAAGCAGCCCAAAGGGCGATAGCGCACTTAAGATGATCTTTTTGATGCGCCAGGGGCGCATCCAAAAGATGAACATTGACTAATGAGAGGATCAAGCCGAACGAGCTATTAGTAAAGCTAAGCTTCATGCGTTGCCGCACTTCCACACGCTTCCTATCGACGTGGTGGTCTTCCACGGCTCTTCAGGGAGAACTGGTTTTGAGGTGGGTTTCCCGCTTAGATGCTTTCAGCGGTTATCCCTTCCGTACATAGCTACCCTGCAATGCGGCTGGCGCCACAACAGGTCCACCAGAGGTACGTCCATCCCGGTCCTCTCGTACTAGGGACAGATCCTCTCAATTCTCCTACACCCACGGCAGATAGGGACCGAACTGTCTCGCGACGTTCTGAACCCAACTCACGTACCACTTTAATTGGCGAACAGCCAAACCCTTGGGACCTGCTCCAGCCCCAGGATGTGATGAGTCGACATCGAGGTGCCAAACAATGCCGTCGATATGGACTCTTGGGCATCATCAGCCTGTTATCCCCGGCGTACCTTTTATCCGTTGAGCGATGGCCCTTCCACGAGGGACCACCGGATCACTATGGCCGTCTTTCGACTCTGCTCGACTTGTCAGTCTCGCAGTCAGGCAGGCTTATGCCATTGCACTCAACGAGCGATTTCCGACCGCTCTGAGCCCACCTTCGCGCGCCTCCGTTACCATTTGGGAGGCGACCGCCCCAGTCAAACTACCCGCCACACACGGTCCCGGATATTGTTGTACCGCGGTTAGATATCCATGACGACAAGGGTGGTATTTCAAGGGTGACTCCACAAGAGCTGGCGCTCCTGCTTCAACGTCTACCACCTATCCTACACATGTCGTGACGAATACCAGTGTGAAGCTGTAGTAAAGGTGCACGGGGTCTTTCCGTCTGACCGCAGGAACCCCGCATCTTCACGGGGAATTCAATTTCACTGAGTCTATGCTGGAGACAGCGGGGAAGTCGTTACGCCATTCGTGCAGGTCGGAACTTACCCGACAAGGAATTTCGCTACCTTAGGACCGTTATAGTTACGGCCGCCGTTTACTGGGGCTTCAATTCGGTGCTTGCACACCTCCTCTTAACCTTCCAGCACCGGGCAGGCGTCAGACCCTATACGTCGCCTTACGGCTTCGCAGAGCCCTGTGTTTTTGATAAACAGTCGCCACCCCCTGGTCTGTGCCACCCCACAACGGTTGCCCATCGTGAGGTCTCCCTTCTCGCGAACTTACGGGAGCATTTTGCCGAGTTCCTTCAGCATAGTTCTCTCAAGCGCCTTGGTATTCTCTACCAGTCCACCTGTGTCGGTTTCGGGTACGGTTTATACGGTGGAGCTATTTCCTGGAACACCTTCGCTGCACCCCCAATCCAATAAGGAGATACAACACACGGCATCCGTCACTACCACCAAGCTGCAGAATATTAACTG
Organism: Roseibium aggregatum IAM 12614; assembly: GCF_000168975.1. GTDB lineage: Bacteria > Pseudomonadota > Alphaproteobacteria > Rhizobiales > Stappiaceae > Roseibium > Roseibium aggregatum. The sequence goes on along the minus strand of NZ_AAUW01000014.1, from coordinate 115,213 downwards.
CATTCCCATCGACTACGCCTTTCGGCCTCGCCTTAGGGGCCGGCTAACCCTGCGCCGATTAGCGTTGCGCAGGAACCCTTGGACTTTCGGCGAGCGGGTCTCTCACCCGCTTTATCGTTACTCATGTCAGCATTCGCACTTCTGATATCTCCAGGAGCCCTCACGGGTCCCCCTTCGCAGACTTACAGAACGCTCCGCTACCGCGCATCCTAA
>NZ_AAUW01000014.1:0-110000 GCF_000168975.1 Roseibium aggregatum IAM 12614 | reverse complement strand
TGGTCATCCGGATCGGTGACCGGCTGAAGCTCTCCGTGCCGCCCGCCAGAACGATCTCGGCCGCACCGGCTTCAATCATGCGTGCGCCCATGAGGATCGCATCAAGGCCTGAGCAGCATTGTGTGTCTATGGTCAGAGCGGGGACCGTTTGCGACAACCCTGCCCGAAGCGCCGCGAGACGGGCCGGATTGCCGCCACCGTAAAGGGCGTTGCCCAGAAAGACGAAATCGACGTCTCCCGGTTCAATACCGGCATCGACAATAAGCTGCGCGAGAACGGGTGCGGCAAGCTCGTCAGCCTGAAACTTGGCAAGTGCACCGCCGCGCGGGCAAACCGCCGTGCGCCGCGCTGCTGCAATCACTGCCTTGCATCCGTGTTTCACCCGCTGCCTCCCTCTTTCGCCAAATCGGCCATGACTTTCTGAATATCCGGCTTGCCCCCCGGCGTCAGCGGCATCTTTGCCCGGATGTGAATATGCTTCGGCACCTTGCCAGCTATGAGCCGGGCACGGCAATGGCGCAGCAATATCTGTTTTGCGTCTGCCAACGGCGCCTTCAGTTCAACCACCGCCTCCAGCCGGTGACCGCGCACATGGTCGGGCACCCCCGCGACGACGGCCAGAGCGACAGACGGATGCTCGATCAGTACGGCCTCAACCTCTTCCGGGTAGACATTCAGACCGGAGGTGACGACCATCCGGTTTTCACGGCCGGTCAGAAACAGGAACCCCCGATCATCAAGAAAACCGTGATCGCCAACGGTGAGCCAGCCGTCCTGCCAGAGCGTTTCCGGAGCAGTGCCGCAGATATAGTGCGAAAACAGCAGCCCACTCCGAACCCAGATGAGGCCAGCTTGGCCAGGGCTGGCAGGTGCCGACGGATCCCCAATCACGATCTCCACCCCATCAGGGGCCTTTCCGACCGACCCCGAGGGGATATTGTCTTCAGGTAAGGCCAGCGTGATGAAGCTGGTTTCCGAAGCCCCATAGAATTCGAAAAGGCATGCTTCGGGGAAAACCGACTTCAATGCCTGCCGGTCCGCCTCGCGCCATTTGGCGCCGCTGGCCAGAACCTGTTTCACCGCCGCAACGGACCCGTTGCGCCGGGCTGTTTCCGCCAGATAGTGCAACTGGGTTGGTGTTGCATAAAGGACCGAGCCGCCAGTAGCTCTGCCAAGTTCTCTCAGCACCACGCGTGGATCGAACCGCGGCAAAAGCACCACGTGCTGGCCGCAGGCAAGTCCGCAGACTGCGCCATAAAGATGAAGCGAATGGGTGAGTTGACCCGGCAGGACGACGCGGCTGTCTTCCGAAATTCCGAAGGCACGAGCGGACAGTCTGAAGCTTTCGAGCCACGATCCATGGGACCGGACATAGCCCTTGGGAACACCGCTGGAACCGGACGTGAAACCTGCATAGAAAAGGTCGCCTTCATCCGGCGGCGTTTCCGGCGCAATCAGCTCCGCCGAGAGTTCGGGGCTGTCTGCACGCAGGGTCGGAAAGACTTCATCATCGATGACGAGATCCGGTGCAATCTCTTGAAGAACCGTTGCGGCCTGTGCTGCGGGCCAATCCGGATCCATGATTGTGGCAATGCGGCCGGTGCGGGCGCAGGCCAGGAAACAGGCAATCAGCGCTGCCGGATCCCGGAGCCGCAAAACCACGTATCCCCCGCGGCCGGAACGCGTTGAAAGCGCGTTCTCGATTTGGCCAACACTCCCAGCCAGTTCCTGCCAGGAAAACGAATGCGCACCGCAGGTCAGTGCGGGCGCAGACGCTTTTTGACTGGCAAACCGGCCGAGACTGTCGCCGACGAAAGCCATGAGGCGGCTTCGCTCGATATTCGCGATTACGACCGGGACAGAACGGCGCCCGGCAGACCGCGTGCGACGGTCTGAACGATGATTGCCGTCAGCGCGACCTTGAGCAGATCTCCGGGAACGAAAACGGCACTGCCGAGCGCGGCTTTCGGTAGCGACAGACCGGCCATGATGGCAACGCATGGAATGCCGATGGCATAGACCACCAGAATGCCGCCAACCGCAGCGGAGATTGCGGCGGCAAGCAGGATGTTCAGCTCTCGGGTCGACTGCATGATCCAGCCGGCCACAAGCGCTCCGACCGGCCAGCCGATCAGGAAGCCGACAGAGGGGCCCATGAAGACGCCCAGGCCACCGCGGCCGCCGGACAGGAACGGCAAACCGAGCGCGACGAGAAACAGGAACAGCAGCACAGCGAGCGCGCCCCGGATCGGACCAAGCATGACGCCGGCCAACATGACGCCGAGGGTCTGTGCCGTGATCGGCACGCCGCCGAGGAACGCAATCGCAACCGGCGGAACGAGCCCCAGGGCCGCGATCAGCGCGGCATAGAAAGCAACATGCACAAGCGATCTGTCAGCCATGATGAATTCGACCTTCTTTTCAAGAACAACAGGACGGCCACTCACCCACGGACCGAACGGATCCGTTGAGGGGTGGAAATCGTCATCTGTGGGCGGGATAGCCCAGTTTTCTGCCGAAAGCCAGTCATCACCGGCTTCTTTTCGGTCATCTTGACAGGCCTTGCGACCCGCCGCGCGCCTTGAGCGCTTCGGCAACATGGTCCGACATGCTCAAGGACTGAATGGCGAAAGGTGCCAGCAGACGCCACGAATTGCGTGTGCCGGTTCGCGCCTGCCAGGCTTCGCGAAGCTGAGCGAAGACAACAAGCATATAGGGCGCAAACCGCAGCACCAGCGCAACGCCCAGCGCCGGCTTACGTGGAGAAAACCCGAAAATCTCAAGCGGTTTGAACAGCGGCTGAACTGCGTTCAGCATATCGTCCATGCGGGTGGTCACCGAAACGAAATTTGCAGCCAGGATCATGATTGCGAGCCGCAGAATGATCGTCACGCCCTCCAGAAGACTTCCGGAGATCCAGTGCAGCGCCAGCAACGCGGCAAGCAGAAGCGACATTGCCCGCAAAAGCTTCAGTTGCGCCAGGCCATCGCGCCCGAGGGAGGCATAACACAGGAGAACAGCGGCAAGAGCGGGAAGCAGGACCCGGAAGGACGTGTACTGCAGCAACAGCAGGCTGGCGACGGCGATAGCCAGAAGCTTCAGCCCGGCGGGCAGGCGGTGGGCCCAGCTATTGCCCTGGAGATAGACCGACATCATAGCTCGGCAATCTCCACATCTAAGCCCTTTCGCGTAAGAACGTCTTCCTGAAAGGCGGTGCGCACGGCATCGGGCGCACCATCCATGCGCAAACGCCCATCCTCCAGCCAAAGCAGTCTGTCGAAGCCGTCGAACTGGCCGAGATCATGGCTGACCAGAACGATCTTCTGCGGCAGAGATAGGATCTTGCGACGAATACGAGCCGTGGTGAGGGCATCGAGGCTGGACATGGGCTCATCCAGCACCAGAAGGCGGGGCTCCATCACCAGAACCGCCAGGATGCAGATGAGCTGTTTTTGCCCGCCGGAAAGTTCGGTGATCGGCTTGCCGGCCAGACCCTCACAGCCATGCAGGGCAAGGAACGCACGCGCACGGCTGCGGCTTTCTTCCTTGCCGGCCCCAAGCTGTGTGAGGCCAAAGGCGATCTCTTCCTCGACGGTCGGGAAAATGGCCTGATGATCCGGGTTCTGAAACACGAAGCCGACATGGCGCGGCAATTCCAGTTCCGCCTTGTCCGAGGGAGCTTCAAAAAGGGTGAGATTGCCGCTCGTCGGCGCGCGCAAGCCGTTCAGCAGGCGCACAAAGGAACTCTTTCCCGATCCGTTCAGGCCGATTATCCCGATCCGGTCCTCTACAAGCTGCAAAGTGAGATCTTCCAGAATAGGCGTGCCGCCAGCGTTCAGGCCAACCCTGTCAAACACAGCATAGGGACTGGCATCGGGATTGCAGACCCGCTGCTCCGCGCTGGGTTTTCTGATTTTGGGCCAGAATGCCATGTCACCTCGTCGCGGGCGGCGCTTCCTGCAACGGCCGGTCCCTGTTTGCGCGCAGCTTATCGGTTGGATCTGCCGCCTTGTCAAAGACTGTCGGTCTTCCGGCAAAATCATTCATTGCCGCAAAGCTTTACCCTACCGGGCGTGTCAGATCCGGCAATTCGGCCAATTGGCCAATGGTCGATCTGATGCGCTCCAGCGCCCAGCGGAAGCGGTCGTCGGACTGTTCGGACCCGAAGGTCAGGCGCAGATACGGCGCGGGCCGATGGTCTTTCGCCTGGAAATATCGGGACGACAGCACGGAGATGCCCTGATGGCCGAGCGCGTTCTGCAGGGTGTCTGGATCGACGGTTTCCGGCAAACGCAGCCAACCGAACACCTTGTTGACGTCGCTTTGCAGGAAATGAGGAGCGAGCAGTTCACGGGCGGCCAGGAATCTCGTGCGGTTTGCCTTGCGTTTCAGACGCAGGGTCTTGAAGAGATGCCCCTCGCGCACCCAACCAGCGATCAGTTCCGCCGTGATGGGCGAGGCCATCCAGGTGCTTTCGCCGATCTTGTTGCGGATGCTGTCGCCAAAAGGCCCGGGCACATGGACAAAGCCGATCCGGCTGCCGGGCGAGCAGACCTTGGAGATACTGGCGATGGAGGCCGTGCGCTCGGGCGCCAGTGCGCCGAAGGCGGGCAGGGCCTCTGGCAGAAAGGGCGTATAGGGATCATCCTCGACGATCTTCAGGCCGTATTGCCGAGCCACCGCAACCAGATCCTGCCGCTCTTCGACGGACATTGTGTGGGTGGTCGGGTTCTGCATGTTCGGCATCAGAAAGACGCCTTTGACACCATGCGTCTTGGCGGCCTGGGCGAGGGCCGCAGGGTCCATGGCGCCGAAACCGCCGTCGGCGCGCGTCAGCGCGGGCAGGGGCACCGGCTTCAGACCGATGCTGGCGAAGGAACTGAAGATCGAGGGATAGGTGAACCGGTCGACGGCAACCGCGTCGCCCTGGCGGAACAGCGCCTGACAGGTGACCTGAATTCCGTGCTGCGCCCCACAGGTCACCGCCACCCTGTCCGGGTCGGCTTCCAGACCGTAGTCCTTGAAGACGAGCGCACCGGTTTCGCGATGGGCCTTGAGGCCTTCCGAGGGCACGAAGCCGTTCAGCCGGTCGATCCCCACCGTATGCGCCATCCGCGTCAGCCCGTCGGACAGACTGGGGTTGAGATGCGGATAGGCGAAATTGCGTGCCAGGTCGCAGGTTTCCGGCTCGTCTTCCTTTGGAATGAGAGGTGAAACCTTCTGGGTTTCGGACGCAATATAGGTGCCTCGACCGGTTTCTCCCTTCACCAGCCTGCGCCGCTCCGCTTCGCCATAGGCCCGTGTGATCGTGCCGAGGGTCACGCCAAGCTGATAGGCGAGCTCGCGCTGCGGCGGCAGCCTGTCTCCCTGGGCCAGCGCACCGGTCTTGATGTCGGCTTCCAGCGCATCGGCGATCGCCAGATAGATCGGACCGGAGGCCGCTTCAATGTTCGGAATCCACATTGTCATGAGAACAATGTTATCATTGACTGATACAATACCTCAAGACAATTAGTATCTCCGCTGCTTTGTATCGATTGTATCGAAGCACTCGATGCCATCTCTGGAGATACTCATGGATTACGCAACGTTTCTGGCCTTCGCGGTGTTCGTCATCGTCATGACCGGCACGCCCGGCCCAGGCAATCTGACCTTTCTGGCCATCGGCGCGTCCGCCGGGTACCGCACTGCCTTTCCCGTGATTGTCGCATCGCAGATCGGTTCCCTGCCGCTCAAGCTGAGTGTTGCCTATGGCCTTGGTCATGTGATGGCCGGCGGCGGTCCGGTGGTGACCGTCTTCAAGGTGCTGAGCATGGCCTATATGACGTATCTTGCCTGGCGGATCGTTTGCCTCAGCGTCAAACCGAAAGGCGAAGTCGCCCTGCCCAGTTTTTGGGAAGGGCTGCTGATACATCCGCTCAGCCCAAAGACCTGGGCAATGAACCTCGTCGCCTTTTCAACCTTTCTGGCCGGCAACGGTCTCGGCATCCACGAAAACGCAATGATTCTTGTGGCGGGCTTCACCCTTGGCGGGATGGTGTTCCATTCCCTCTGGGCTCTGGCCGGTGTCTCCATTCTTGCCCTGATCGGGGACGGCCCCGAAATGCGGGTCATCACGGTTTCCATGGCAATTGCCATGCTCGCGGCAACGGTCTGGGCGCTGCTTATATGATGCCGGAAAAGGGTGGGCGGCAGAGTGCCGTTTAATAAATGAAAGGGATGAATTTGCGTGTCCGCGCCGCGTAGGCATCGAATTGCGCGCCATATTTCTGCGAAAGATAGGCATCGAGCGCCGGGATATGAAAGGCGACGAAAGAAACGGCCATGAACGCGGGCACCGAAAGCGCCACAAGGCTGTGTGTCAGCAGGGCCCAACCGGTGAACAGCACGGTGTCGCCGAAATAGTTGATGTGCATGGAATAAGAGAACAGGCCACCGGTGTAGCACTGGCCGCGGTTTGCCGGGTCGCGCTTCCACCATTTGCGCTGCAGTTCCGACCAACTGTTGAGAAACGATCCGGCCAACACCATCGCCAGCGCCGCACCGTCGATGAGCGAGAACGGAGCCGCGGTCTGCCGGAACGCGCCGCTGCCTAGCACGAGAAAGCCGATTTCGAAGAAAGCGATGAAAGCGCCCAGTCCGAACACTTCCGAAAACGCCACCCTCCGGGCGAGCAGATAGAACAGCGTCAGCAGGTGACGGGCAAAATAAAGCAGGGTGCAGGCAAGCAGAAGCAACCCGCGCTGCGGATCGGTCACAACCACCTCCTGGCCAAACCAGGACGCGACCAACTCCAATCCGCCGCCCAGAAGCAGCCAGAGGCTGACGAGAACACTCGTCAGATGAAGAGCCACGAAGACAAATTTCTGACCGAGCGACGTATCGTGCTGGCGGCGGACGCCTCCGGACTGTGCCATGACTTCTCCTTCGCCCCAATGACGGGACCGGTCCCATCAAACCGCAGCTTCTTTTTCGACCGACTGGACGAAAAAGAGATCTAGACGGAGCGCTGCGAACTGGTCAATGTGTTTATCGACCACCTGGACGAAAAAATGCCGAAACAGATCGACCACGCAGCCTACCGGCTTGAACTTGCCCGAAAGGCAGCGCCGCTATTTTCCGAACGGGGGTATTCTGGCCTCGGCATGCGGCAGATTGCCGACGCCCTGGGCCTGTCGAAAAGCGCGCTCTATCACTACTTCCCGACCAAGAAGAGCCTGTTCCTGGCCTGCACGGAAACAGTGATGAGCGAGATGACGGCGGGCGGCGAGACGGGCCCCAGTTCACAGGCCCCCAAATCAAAGGATTCCACGTTACAGGATCCAGCTACGGCCCTGATCGATTTCGCCAAAAGCCTGGAACCGGGCTTTGCCAGCGAAATGTCGCTTCTGTTCGACTATCTGCGGGGAAAGACCGCCACGGAGATCGCCGCCGATCCGGCCATGCAACTGGCCAATGACCATCTTCGACGGCACGTGGAGAGCCTTGTGGGGAACGAGTCTGCCGACAGCACCCTGTGCCTTTTGATGGGCACCTTGCTGATGCGCCATTTTACCGGTGGCACGCTGGACTATGAAACCATTCGCCCGGCCCTCAGGAAACGGAGCTGAGGGAACAGTATTCGGGAAAGAGACAGATCCGGCAGCAGACATCCGCCGGATCTGTCGAACCGGCTACAGGGGAGACCGCAGCCGGAAACAGGGTCGGCCTCGGTCAGCCCCCTAGGGTGTGAACTTATAAATGAAGACGAAATGGCATGAGAAATGGCGAAACCGCGTCAGGAAGGGTGCGCGGAGCGGGCTTTCTGCCCGGTCAAGCACGCTGACGACACGCGGTGAAGCCATTTTCATGTCCTTCGGATTTGACCGGATTGGTCCGCCTCAAACCATTTCACCTTCATTTATAAGTTCACACCCTAGCGCTGCAGGTCCTTCAATTCCTTCTGCCAGCGCGCTTCGAAGGACGATTCCTGCCGGTCTGAGCCAAAGCCAATGTCCCGGCGCAGATCATCCGGCAGATCAGCCACGTTGATACGTTTGCGGCGAGGCATCGCCGCTCGTGTGAACAGGGAACCGATCAGATTTCTGAATGAGAAGCCCAAGTCTTGTTGATGAGTCACACAACCGGATTTCGTTGGGATGCGCCTGAACATGTCGAAAACTCCTGATATCTGAGAGCTACATATCGAGACGTCCACCTTGTCTTACCAACGAAATCTCAATAGATATGCATAAGGGAGATTTATGCATGTCATCACATTTGCCACCGTTGTCCGCGATCCGGGCCTTCGAAGCTGCAAGCCGGCACCTGAGTTTCACCAAGGCCGGCGACGAACTGGGCATGACCCAGGCAGCCGTCAGCTATCAGATCAAGATCCTGGAAGACCGCCTCGGCTTTCAGTTGTTCACGCGCAAGACCCGCAAGATCGAGCTGACCGATGCCGGGGGACAGTTGGCGACGCGGGTGGTTGATGCGTTCTCGTCGCTTCGCAGCGCTTTCGAGGATATTTCCGAAAAGAACGCCAGTCAGCTTGTCGTCTCCAGCAACACCACCTTTGCGGTCAACTGGCTGGCCTATCGCCTGTTCGAATTCCAGATGAAGAACCCGGATGTCGGTGTTCGCATTGTGCCCTATGGCCCGAATGCGGAGCCGGATTTCAACGAGTCCGACATCGTGATTTCAGCCTGCAAGGCACCGCCAAAAAACTGGCTCTCCCATGAAGTCGTGCGTGCAGACTTCACGCCGATGCTGAGCCCGAAGCTTGCCGAAAGAATCGGCGGCATCAGCAAACCCGAAGACCTCCTCAAATTGCCGCTGGTCGATCCGCAGGACCCCTGGTGGCAGATGTGGTTCGAGGCGGCAGGACTGCCGAATGTCGACCTGAGTGGCCATCCGAGTTCGCGCATGGGGTCACAGGCGCTCGAGGCAAACCGGGCCATCGCAGGCCAGGGCGTTGCCATCCTGACACCCTACTTCTGCAGAGCGGCTCTTGAGAGCGGCCAACTGATCCAGCCCTTCGAAATGACCTGCCGGGCGGACGACGAAAGCTGGTATCTGAGCTACCCGCCAGCCCTGCGCTCCAGCCGCAAGGTCCGGCTGTTCCGCGACTGGGTTCACGCGGAACTGAAATGCGACGGCATGCCCATCTCCGCCCCGATGGCTGTGGCGAGCTGACGCCATCGCGGCACCAGCCAGACCTTACAGTCCATGCGAAAACCCCGGCCGTCCATCAGACGACCGGGGTCAGATCTTTTCCGGCAATAAGCCTTGCCTTACGGCGTGAACACGATCGTCTTGTTGCCGACGATCATGACCCGGTTTTCCAGGTGGTATTTGACGGCGCGGGCGAGGACGCGGGATTCGATGTCGCGGCCGCGGGCGACGAAGTCGTCGGCGGAAAGCGCATGGCTTACGCGTTCGGCGTCCTGCTCGATGATCGGACCTTCGTCGAGATCCGGCGTCACGTAGTGAGCGGTGGCACCGATCATCTTGACGCCGCGGGTGTGCGCCTGGTGATAGGGTTTTGCACCCTTGAAGCTCGGCAGGAAGGAGTGGTGGATGTTGATGATCTTGCCGAAAAGCCGCTTGGAAAGGTTGTCGGACAGGACTTGCATATAACGGGCCAGCACCACCAGATCGGCTCCGGTTTCCTTGACCAGTTTCAGCAGCTTTTCTTCCTGCTCGGCCTTGTTTTCCTTGTTCACCGGCCAGTGGTGATAGGCAATGCCCTCATGCTCGGCCGTGCGCTGGCTGTCGGTGTGGTTGGAAACGATGGCCACAACTTCGGCATCCATCCAGCCAACCCGGATCTGGTAGAGAAGGTGCAGCATGGCGTGGTCGAACTTGGACACCATGACGATGACCTTCGGCCGTTTGGCCGTGTCGACCAGTTTCGCCTTCATGTCGAAGCGGCTGATGACCGGGTCGAGCGCCTTCTGGACGCTTTCCAGGGTCACCCCTTCGGGGGCCAGCATGGCAATGCGTAGGAAGAACTGGTTGGTCACCCGGTCCCAGAACTGGTCGCTTTCGGCAATATTGGCGCCGAAATCCGCCAGTTCCGTCGTGACCGCCGCCACAATGCCAGGCTTGTCCGCGCAGGACAGCGTCAGAACGTAAAGGCTATCCGCCATAGTATTCCAGTCTCCAACCTTGAGGGCCGCAGCCCGCTGATTTTGGTTCGTGCCGAACGCCGGCCCGAACGATCAGGCAGGCATCAGACTGTGTTCCGTCAGGGCCGATACCAGATCGCGGACCCGGTCGGCATTGTCTTTCGCGCGTTCTCCGGACCTGTTCCACAGGCCGTTCTCAAACCCGATCCTGGTCTTGCCGCCCCGCCGGACCGCCTCGACCAGACAGTCCGTCTCCCGGTGCCCGAAGGCGCAGACCGCCCAGTCCAGCACTTGTCCGCCGCCGCGTTCCGCGAGCTTCTCCAGAAACGGCACCAGATCTTCCGGTGCGCTTTCCTGGCCGGCCGCATAGCGCCCCAGAACGAACAGCAACTGATGACTGTCCCCTGTCAGGGTGCCGGCTGCCGCCAGATTGAAAAACCGGTCCAGATCGTCTGCGCTGTAGACGATGTGCTGGACCGCACATTCATGGCTGAAAGCCCATTCGTAAAAAGCCTTTGCCTGATTCTCGCCGCCATCGGGAACCATTTCCCGAACCGCGACGGAGACCAATGCCGGCTGTACGTTATAGACCAGTTCGCGTTGCTGTTCCGGGGTGTATTTTCCAACAGCTTCTGTCGTGATTTGAACCTGCATTTGCGGCACCGCAACACGCATTTCCGACAAGAGCTCCCGATAAAGCCCCGCATCGAGCACATGGGCACCGGAGGGATCGCGCACATGGGCATGAAGTGCGCCAGCGCCGGCATGGAAACAGGCCTTTGCCGCCGCGACCGTCTCACTGATGGTCATCGGCAGGCAGGGGTGGTCGGATTTGGTCCGGCGCGCGCCATTCGGGGCCGCCATGATCAGTGGCAGCGGCGGAGGAGCGAAGAGGGCGGCCATGGTCAGAAGACCGCCTTGAAAGCTTTAGCGAGCTTGTCGGTGATCTCGCCGATGTGGCTGTCTTCCAGAATGAACGGCGGCGCCAGCAGGATGTGGTCGCCCTGCACGCCATCGATTGTCCCGCCCATCGGGTAACAGATGAGCCCTGCCTCGAAGGCCGCTTTCTTGAAGGCCTTGCTGATGCCCCTCTTGGGATCGAACGAGGCCTTGGACGCCCGGTCTTCCACCAGTTCGATACCCCGGAAAAGCCCGCGTCCGCGAATGTCGCCGACATGGGGATGCTGGCCGAAGGCATCGGTGAGGGCAGCGTTAAGTTTTTCGCCCATCGGCATTACCCGGTCGGCGACGCCGCCGGTCAGCTTTTTGAACACGGCCAGCGCCGCGGCGCAGGCGACGGGATGGCCGATGTAGGTATGGCCGTGCTGAAAAAAGCCCGAGCCGGTCTCGATGGCTTCATAAATGGCAGCGGTACACAACATGGCGCCGACAGGCTGATAGCCAGCGCCAAGGCCTTTCGCGATGCAGAGAATATCCGGGGCGACGCCATCCTGCTCGCAGGCGAACAGCGTTCCGGTGCGGCCCATGCCGCACATCACCTCATCCAGGATCAGAAGCACGCCATAGCTGTCGCAGATCTCGCGGATCCGCTTGAAATAGCCCTCGACCGGCGGCAAGGCGCCCGCCGTCGCGCCGACAACCGGTTCGGCGACGAAAGCCATGACATTTTCCGGCCCGAGCCGCAGGATCTCCGCTTCCAGTTCGTTGGCGACCCGCTGGCCGTAGTCGAAGGCGGTTTCCCCCTCGCGGCGGTCCCGGTACTCGTAACAGGGGGCGATGTGGGTGGTGTCGATCATCAGCGGCGCGAAGGGCTCCCGCCGCCACTGGTTGCCGCCGACCGCCAGCGCGCCCAGCGTGTTGCCGTGATAACTCTGCCGGCGGGCGATCACCCTGTGCCGGGACGCTTCGCCCTTTTCCAGAAAATACTGCCGCGCCAGCTTCAGCGCCGCTTCCATGGCTTCCGATCCGCCTGAGACGAAATAGACGCGGTCCAGATTGCCGGGTGCCTTTTCGATCAGCAGATCCGCCAGCTCCTCGGCCGGTTCGCTGGTGAAGAAGCCTGTGTGGGCAAAGGCGATCCTGTCGACCTGGGCCTTGATGGCGGCGGTCACATCCGGGTCGCTGTGGCCGAGACAGGAGACCGCGGCACCGCCGGACCCGTCGAAATACCTCTTTCCGGACCGGTCGAGGATGTAGCACCCGTCGCCGGTTACTGCGACGGGAAGTTCGGCTTTGGTGTGGCGGGGAAATACGTGAGACATGGCAGATTTTCCGGCAACTGACGGCTGTGCCCGGACTGGGCTGGCGCATTTGTATCAGAAAATATCCATTCCTGAAACATTTGTTTCGATCGATCGTTAACCATGTTTTTCATTAGAATTTTAATAAAATTCAATCAGCCTGCGCACGGGGGACGAGATTGTAATTAAGTAACCAAAAGGCTGCCCGTCATGCGTCAGCGCCTCATCGCCTGGATCGTATTCCTAGGATTGACCGCCACACTTGCCGGCTGCGGAACCGTCGCCGGTGTCACCGGCATGGGCTGGATGACGGCGTCCCACAATTCCATCGACTATAACGACAGCTCGTGGTGCGTCCCGCGTAAACTGAAAAAGGTCCTGAACCGGGTTGCGTCCCGGTATGGCAAGGTGACCGTCAGTTCCACCAAGCGCTGGTGGCTTGAAAACTGGTGGAAGGGCGGCGCGAAGGATTCCTACCATCTCAACTGCCGCGCGGTCGATTTCTCCGTTCGCGGCAACCCGTCGTCGGTCATCGCCTTTTTGAAGGCGCAGCCGGAAGTGGGCGGATACAAGCACTATTCTTCCGGCCATTACCACATCGACATCGGCCCGCGTCGAACCTGGTAGGAACTGGCCCCGGTCTACGCTGGCCCCGGTCTACGCTGGCCCCGGTCTACGCTGGCCCCGGTCTACGCTGGCACTGGTGAACACTGGCACTCGTATGTGGCGGAGCCCGCTCACCCGGCAAGGGCGTGCGTTATTTCAGCTCGCCCAGCTCCAGAGCCATTTCCCAGGCGACAGGGTCAAAGCCGACAAAATTCTTGGTTTCGCCTGCCACGATCGGCCGTTTGATCACCGACGGGTTCTCGATCATCACATCGAGCGCACTTTTCGCGTCGACGACACTGTCCTGGGTCGCCTCGTCGAGGCGCCGCCACGTGGTGCCGCGTTTGTTCAGGATCGTTTCCCAGCCGAATTCGCCGACGAAGCCGGCCAGCCGGTCGGCATCGACACCGTCCTTCTTGTAATCGTGGAACTCATACGGCACGCCAGCCTCCTCCAGAAACTTCCGCGCCTTCTTGACGGTGTCGCAATTCTTGATGCCGTAGACCTTCATCGCCTCTTCCCGGTTGCTGATTAGTGATTGTTTGGCCGGAATGTGCCGACTGGAGCCGGGGATGCAAGGCCGCAGTCGGAGAAAACCCGGAAATTCGAAAAAAATGACCGCACAAGGGCTTTCCAATCCAGAGTTTTCCACGTTGCGGCCACCTTCACGGGCAGTTCAGCGCATTTTCCTTTTGTCTTCTTGACCTCGGCTTCCGCCCGCGCTTGAAGTGACACTTGAAACGGCGGACCGGCAGCAGACCGGTGCAGCAAGACCGGAGACAGGAAATTAATGCAGGAAGAGGACCCCGGCACAGTCCGGCCCCAACCGTCCGGGACGGCCGCCAAATCTTCTGAAAGAGCCGGCCCGGCTCTCAAAAAGGGCAAAAGATCCGGCGATATCATGGTTGGACGTGGCAACTGGCGTCAGCGGCTTCGGCTGTGGAGCGGCCTGATCCTGTTCACATTCTGCCTCAGCCATTTTTCGAACCACGCTCTCGGCATCATTTCCTTTGAGGCCATGGACCGGGCTTCGATCTGGCACTACTGGGTCTGGCGTAGTCCGCTCGGAGAGACTGTGCTGATCCTTGCCGCGCTGACCCATGTGCTGCTGGCCCTGTGGCGGACAAGCAAACGCCGGACGTTGAAGATCTCCCGCTGGGAGTTTCTGCAGCTTGCCCTTGGTCTCTACATTCCCTGGCTTTTGATCCCGCATGTCACCACGACCATGGGCGTCGCCAAGGAGTTCGGCTTTCTGCCGGTCTACGAGCAGATGCTCACGCTGCTGTGGCCGAATGCGGCGGTCAACCAGTCGATTCTGCTGCTGGTGGTGTGGACCCATGCCATGATCGGCCTGCATTTCTTCCTGCGTCTTTATCCGGCGTATCAGCGGCTGAAACCACTGGCGGCGGGGTTTGCCTTCGCCATGCCCGTTCTGGCGATCTGGGGCTGGATCGAAGGGGCGCGCAGGCTCGCCCTCAGCCGGGAGGTCACCCTCCGGATCACCCCGGAGCAGCAATTGTGGGCAAGCGACGTCGTCGTCCAGTTCCGTGCGGTGGTGTTCGGCTTCATTGCCGTCAGTCTCCTGGCGATTTTGATCCGGTATCTGCTTGGCCTGAAAGCGCGCAGCCTCACCGTTGTCTATCCGGGCGGACTGACGGTGAAGGCGCACCCGGGGGCAACCCTTCTGGAAATCAGCCGCATGAATGACGTACCTGTTGCATCGGTCTGCGGTGGGCGCGCCAGATGCTCGACCTGCCGCGTGAAGATGATTTCCGGCGGCGAAAGCTTGCCGAAACCCGGCCCTGCCGAATCCGCCGTGCTGACACGGATCGGTGCGGGCCAAAACATTCGCCTGGCCTGTCAGGTGCGGCCGGAAAACAATGTGGAAGTGCAGCCTCTGGTGCCGGTAAAGGCCAGCGCCATTCTCAGTGAGCACCTGAAAGACGCCTATTACTGGGGTGTCGAGCAGGATGTGGTGGTCATGTTCGTGGATCTGCGCAACTTCACCGGCATTACCGAAAGCCAACTCGCCTATGACGTCGTCTACCTGCTCAACAGCTATCTGGACCAGGCCTCAACAGCGATCGCGGACGAGGGCGGCTATGTCGACAAGTTCATCGGCGATGGCATCATGGCCATATTCGGCATGGAGAGCAGCGTGGAAATCGGTGCCCGGCAGGCGCTTGCCGCCTGCCGCCGAATCGAAATGGTGATGAAGACGCTCGACAAGGAAAAAGGTCCGCAGTTCCGGGATCCGATTCGCCTCGGCATCGGCCTGCATCTCGGGCCGGCCATCCTCGGCCGGATCGGTGCTGCCGGCGCACAGGGCAAGCGCGACAGCCTGACCGCGCTTGGCGACGTGGTCAACACCGCCAGCCGACTGGAAACCGAAAACAAGAACCACGGCAGTTTCCTTGTCGTTTCCAAGGAAGTAGTCGCTGCGGCAGGCGCCCGGATTGACGGCGCGGAAGAAGCCGAAATCAAGGTTCGCGGCAAGGAAATCCCCTTGCAAATCCTGGCAGTGAAAAGCTTAGATGGCCTTCACCTGGGCGATGCCGTTTCCGCCTGAGGCAAATTCCTCCGTTCAAACATAACCCTGGAGAGCACGTGAGCCGGATATATACGCCCCGGGAAATGCTGGAGAAACTGATCTCCTTCAACACCGTTTCGGACCAAAGCAACCTCGACCTCATCGCCTTCGTCGAAGACTATCTCGGCCAGTGGGGAGTCGCTTCAGGGCGGGCGATGGATGAAACAGGCCAGAAGGCCGCGCTTTATGCCCGTATCGGCCCGGAGGTCGATGGCGGGACGGTTCTGTCCGCCCACACCGATGTGGTTCCGGTCGCGGGCCAGAGCTGGTCGCGCGATCCGTTTTCAGCGTGGGCAGAAAACGGCCGCCTTTACGGACGCGGCGCGGCGGATATGAAAGGCTTTGCGGCGACGGTGCTTGCCAAGGTGCCGGACTTCGTCAAGGCACCGCTCAGACGGCCGATCCACATCGCGCTCTCCTATGACGAGGAAACCGGCTGCGACGGGGCCAGGGTGCTGATCCCTGAAATGCTGGCCAATGGCCCGCTCCCTTCGGTCGTGATCGTCGGTGAACCGACCAGCATGAAGGTCGTCACCGGCCACAAGGGCATCACGGTGCTGAAAACGCGCATCCAGGGGCACCCGGTCCATTCCAGCCAGTTGCACCGGGGTGTGTCGGCGATCTCGGTCGCCGCCAGGCTGATCGGATGGCTGGATGCCAGAACCGCGGAAAACCGGGCCAAGGCTGATCCGGACAGTCCGTTCGAGCCGCCTTACACCACCTTGCATTGCGGCACCATTTCCGGTGGCCAGGCGCATAACATCACCGCCCAGCACTGCGAATTCGTGACCGACATCCGGCTGCTGCCCGGCGAACACGCGCAAGACTGGGTCGCAGCCTACAGGGCCTTTATCGAAAACGAGGTTTTGCCGGGCATGCAGGCCGTCTCGCCGGACTGCCGCGTCGAGGTGAGTGAACTGGCCTATGTGCCGGGACTTTCCGAAGAACCGGACGGACTGGCGGAGACGACCGCAAGACGTCTGACAGGCGACAACAGCCGCAACGTCGTGGTCTATGCCACCGAGGGCGGGATCTTCCAGGACCACGGCCTTTCCACCGTGGTCTGCGGCCCCGGATCCATCGATCAGGCCCATCAGCCGGACGAATTTATTGCCCTGTCCGAACTCGACCGATGCGCCGCCTTCCTGGACAAACTGATTGATAGAATGTCGCAATTTGACAGCTAAACAGGTTTGAACACAGAAGTTTACAGTGTCATAGTTGTTTTAGACAAGGTTGGCGCGTGGTCCTGGCAGGGTGTGCGTCACGACATATGCCGAAACCGGAAAACGAGGGGATTATGAACAAGAGAACAATTATCATCGCCGCAGCGATGCTTGCGGCGGGAACGGGGTCTGCTGTTCAGGCAGAAACACTGAAATTTGCGTTTCAAGGCGCGCTGAACGCACTTGATCCGTACAGTCTCAACGAGACCTTCACCTTGTCGTCGCTTGGCAACACCTACGAAGGCCTGACCCGGCGCGGCGCGGATCTGGCAATCGAGCCGGCCCTGGCCGAGAGCTGGGAAATCGTCGAGCCGAATCGCTGGCGTTTCCACCTGCGCAAGGACGTGAAGTTCCATAACGGCAACGACTTCACCGCCGAGGACGTTGCCTTTTCCGTTGACCGTGTCCGCTCGGAAGGCTCCGACCTGACCACCCGCGTCCCGGCCGATGCCAAGGTCGAGATCGTTGACGACTACACGGTCGATTTCGTTCTGACCGGTCCGAACCCGATCCTGCATTACGAGTGGGATACGTTCTACATCATGGACAAGGAGTGGACGACGGAGAACGACGCGGTGAAAGTCACCTCCGCCTCCGATACCTCCGCGAATTATGCCGCCTTGCACGCCAATGGCACCGGGCCGTTCAAGATCGCCAGCCACGAAGCCGGCGTGAAGACCGTCTATGAAAAATTCGACGGCTGGTGGGATGAAGCCAAGCACAATCTCGATACGGTGGAATTCACGCCGATCGGTTCGGATGCAACGCGCGTTGCCGCGCTTCTGTCCGGCGAGATGGACATGGTTTACCCGATCCCGGTGCAGGACATCAAACGCATCAACGACAATGCGGGAACCGTCGCGCTGACCGGTCCGGAACTGCGCACGATCTTCCTGGGCATGGACCAGATGCGCGACGAGCTGCTCTATTCCGACGTCAAGGGCAAGAACCCGCTCAAGGATGCCCGTGTGCGCAAGGCGTTCTACCAGGCGATCGATATCGAGGGCATCAAGAAGAAGGTCATGCGCGACCTCTCCAACCCGTCTGCCCTCATGATTTCTCCGTTGCTGTTTTCCAAGTCGGACGAGTTCGAGCGTTACCCCTATGACCCGGAAGCCGCCAAGGCGCTGCTGGCCGAAGCCGGCTACGCGGACGGATTTTCCATCGGCATGGACTGCCCGAACGATCGCTATGTCAACGACGAGGCGATCTGCCAGGCCGTTGCATCCATGCTGGCCCGCATCGGCGTGAAGGTGAACCTCAACGCTCAGCCGAAGGCAAAATACTTCGCCAAGATCCTGGCTTCCGGCGGTTTCGACACATCGTTCTATCTGCTCGGCTGGACCCCGGGTTCCTTCGACAGCTGGAACGTTCTGGACAACCTGATGAACTGCCGCGATGAATCCGGCAAGGGTTCGCCGTTCAACAACGGCGGCTTCTGCGACGAGAAGATCGACCAGCTGAGCGACGAAATTCTGGTCGAGATCGATCCGGAAAAGCGTGACAACCTGATCGCCGAAGCGTTCCGCATCAGCCACGAAAACGCCTATTACATCCCGCTGCACCAGCAGAGCCTGGCTTGGGGTGTTTCCGAGAAGCTGGACCTCGTCCAGCGCGCCGACAACCAGTTCCAGTTCCGTTTTGTGACCAAGAACTGATCCTGAGGCACCGCAATTGACGCTCCCGGCAACCGCCGGGGGCGTATTTTCATGACGAAAGCATTCAAAGAGCCGAAATGATTGGATTTGCAACGCGCCGCATCGTGCAGGCGATGATTGTCATGCTGGTGGTCGCCCTCCTCGCGTTTACAATGTTCCGCTTTGTCGGCGATCCCATCAACCAGATGGTCGGCATTGAAACCTCGATCGAGGACCGGGAAGCCCTGCGTGATCGCCTTGGCCTCAACGACCCGGTGCCCGTCCAGTTCTTCCGCTTCATCACCAAGGCCGCGCAGTTCGACTTCGGCACGTCCTATCAGTTCCGCCAGCCGGTGTCCGAGCTCTTCGCCAAGCGCATACCGGCGACTTTGGAACTCAGTTTCGCCTCGGCCGTGTTTGCGCTGGTTGTCGGCATTCCCATGGGGATCTATGCCGGGCTCAACCGCGAATCGCCCATTTCCAAGCTGTTTCTGTCGGTTTCGCTGATCGGTATTTCGCTGCCGACGTTCTTCATCGGCATCCTGCTGATCTTCCTGTTTTCCGTCACGCTGCAATGGCTGCCCAGCTTCGGCCGCGGCGAGACCGTGCAGATCGGCTCCTGGTGGACGACCGGCTTTCTGACGATTTCCGGATTGAAAGCACTGATCCTGCCTTCGATCACGCTCGGTCTCTATCAGATGACGCTGATCATGCGCCTGATCCGCGCGGAGATGCTGGAGGTGATCCGGACCGACTACATCAAGTTCGCGCGGGCCCGAGGTCTGCCGGACCGGCTGGTGAACTTCCGGCACGCCCTGAAGAACACGCTGGTTCCGGTTATCACCATCACCGGCCTGCAGCTTGGCGCGATCATCGCTTTCGCGACCATCACAGAGACCGTCTTTCAGTGGCCCGGAATGGGGCTGATGTTCCTGCAGGCCGTGCAGAACGTCGATATTCCCATCATGTCCGCCTACCTGATGCTGACGGCCTTCCTGTTCGTGACGATCAATTTCATCGTCGACATCCTTTACTTCTTCATCGACCCGCGCCTGCGCGTCGGCCGGCCATAAGGGAGACCGACGTCATGCCTTTCATCACCAACGAAGACCCAAAATCCGCCGTCCAGGACAGCGCGGCACCCGTGAAGGAACCGGGACGGATGGCCCGGTTCCTCGACAGCGATCTCTTTCACTCGTTCCTGAAATCGAAGGTCACCGTTGTTGCTGCCACCGGTACGGCAATCCTGTTTCTGCTGGCGTTCCTGGCTCCCTGGATCGCGCCGCATAATCCGTTCGATCTGGCGTCAATCTCGATCATGGATGCCCGCGTTCCTCCGTTCTGGATGGAATATGCCGACCCCCGCTTCCTGCTGGGCACGGACGATCAGGGCCGCGACATGCTCTCGGCCATCTTCTACGGTATGCGGATTTCGCTGATCGTCGGCTTCTGTTCCGTTGTCGCCGCCGCCTTCATAGGCATCTCGCTGGGGCTGGTCGCGGGGTATATGGGCGGTCGCGTGGACGCCATCATCATGCGGATCGCCGACGTTCAACTCACCTTCCCGGCTATCCTGATTGCCCTTTTGATCGACGGCATCGCCCATGGCATCTTCGGTGCGATCGACCGGGAGGTCTTCGCCTTCTACATCCTGATTGTTTCCCTGGCCCTGTCCTTCTGGGTGCAATATGCGCGCACGGTGCGCGGCTCCACAATGGTGGAGAAGAACAAGGAATATGTGCAGGCCGCGCGCGTGATCGGCATTCCCTCGGTCATCATCATGGTGCGCCACATCCTGCCGAACGTCACCGGACCGGTGCTGGTGATTGCGACCATCAACCTGGCGCTCGCGATCGTCACGGAAGCAACGCTCTCGTTCCTGGGGGTTGGCATGCCGCCTACCCAGCCGTCCCTCGGCACGCTGATCGCCATCGGCAACGATTTCCTCTACTCGGGGGAATGGTGGATCGCGATTTTCCCGGGTCTCGCGCTGGCGCTGCTGGTGCTGAACGTCAACCTTCTGGGCGACTGGCTGCGCGACGCCCTCAACCCGAAACTCAGGTGAGGCCGGTATGAGCGTTCTCGATATCAAGGATCTGAGGGTCGAGTTTCCGGGCCGCAAATCCGTCTTTGTCGCCGTTGACGACGTCACTTTGAGCGTCGATGCCGGCAAGGTGCTTGGCGTAGTCGGGGAATCGGGTGCCGGCAAGTCGACCGTCGGCAACGCGGTGATCGGCCTGTTGCAGGAGCCGGGCCACATTGCGGGCGGTGAGGTCTACCTGCACGGCAAGCGCATCGACCAGTTGCCCTACAAGGAAAAGCGTCGTTTGCGTGGCCGCAAGATCGGCATGATCTTTCAGGATCCACTGACGTCTCTCGACCCGCTGCAAACGGTGGAAAGCCAGCTTGTGGAGACAATCCGCACCCATCTGCCGCTTTCCAGATCGCAGGCCCGCCAGCGGGCGATCGACCTGATCGAAGCCGTGGGCATTCCCGACGCATCGGAACGTATCAAGCAGTATCCGCATCAGTTCTCCGGCGGAATGCGCCAGCGGGTGGTGATCGCGCTTGCGCTGTGCGCGGAACCGGAACTGGTGATCGCGGACGAGCCGACAACGGCGCTCGATGTATCGATCCAGGCGCAGATTCTGGAACTGATGAAGGAGCTGTGCCGCGAGCGGAACGTCGCGATGCTGGTGATCACTCACGACATGGGCGTGATTGCCGACATTACCGACCATGTGGCGGTGATGTATCACGGTGAACTGGTGGAGTATGGCGAGACCATCCAGGTGCTGGGTGCCCCGGAACATCCCTATACCCAGAGCCTGATTTCGGCCGTGCCGCGCCCGGATATCAAGGTGGAGCGGTTTCCGGTGGTCAACTACATCGAGAAGGCCGGAACCCCGCAAAAGCAGATCGACATCGCCACGCACTGGCTCGGCAAGGCGCGGGACTACGAGAAAGTGACCGGCCCGCTGGTCCAGATCAAGGATCTCGACATGCAGTTCGAGACCCGTGGTTCGATTTTCCCGTCCAAGCGCAAATATTTCAAGGCCGTCAAGAAGGTCAGTTTCGATATCAATGAAGGCGAGACCTTCGGTCTGGTCGGCGAAAGCGGGTCCGGCAAGTCGACCATCGCACGGCTGATCACCGGCCTTTATCAGCCGACCGGGGGCTCGATCCTGTTCGGCAAGACCGAGCTGACGTCGCTGAAGAACCGCAAGGACGTTCTGGCGATGCGCCGCCAGATGCAGATGATCTTTCAGGATCCCTATTCCTCGCTGAACGCCCGCATGCGCGTCAGCGACATCATCGCGGAGCCAATCAAGTTCCACCGTCTGGCTTCAAGCAATGCAGAGGTGCGCCAGATCGTCGATGATCTGCTGGACCATGTCGGCCTTGGCGCGGCTGCCGGCAAGAAATTTCCGCATGAGTTTTCCGGCGGTCAGCGTCAGCGCATCTCCATTGCGCGGGCGCTCGCGACGCGGCCGCGGTTCCTGATCTGCGATGAGCCGACCTCGGCACTCGACGTGTCGATCCAGGCGCAGATCCTGAACCTGCTGAAAGATCTTCAGCAGGAACTTGGCCTGACAATGCTGTTCATCAGCCACGACCTGGCCGTGATCCGGCAGATGTGCAACCGCATCGGCGTCATGCGCCATGGCGAACTGTGCGAGGTGGCCGACTGCGACCAGCTTTTTGAAGCCCCGCAGCACCCCTATACGCGCGAACTCTTAAACCTGATGCCTTCGCTGGAGTTGCTGTCGCGGGCCAACCTCGCGACGGCCTGACGGGTCCGGCGGCACTGCCGCCGGCCTCTCCAAGCCTTTGAAGGTGAGTCTATTTTCAGATTCGTCCGAGTCGCCGACTTGACTCGCAGGCGTTCCCCGATTCTCCGGGAGCGGCAGAGCGATAACCACAATCCAGTGCGGACTGGGCAGTTTTTGCCGCCCCGGCCTACATAGCTACCGCCGCTCAAATAGAACCTTCCTGATTAACGCCAGGACCCGTTCGTTAACGAATATTAACCATGTTTTTCCAAGACCCTCAAACGTAAAAGGGAGGACCTTTCGGCCCTCCCGTTAATATACCACACCCCGAAATAATTTTTGTCCAAAGGACTATCAAATACTGGCCATCAATACTTGCAGGCCGTTTAAAAAATTACTCCCTAATACTACCCGCAATTCAGGTTCGCTCAAGTTCCAGCCTGCACAAATGGTCGGCACCCCTGCCGGTGCGCTGCGTCCGGGACAGGCACAAGGCCTGTTGCGATGCCTCCACGGCATTGCCTGTCTGCCGCTGCTCCCGCATTTTCGAACTGTCCCCAGGGCGTGCCGAAAATGTCTCCAGTTGGCTCACGACCCGGTTCCAGCACAAGAATCACAGACAAGAGAGCCGACCGGCGATGCCGAAAACGTCATTTATTTCAGTTCTTTGGTCCTTCTTTCTTGCACTCGCGGTGGTGTGCCTTGTGCTCGCTCTGGCAACGGCAGGCGGTGAACTGGCTGACGCCGCTACGTCAGTTAAGGTTTTCGGCTCCCGCAGCGCCTTAATTTTCAGCATGTTCTCTGCAATTTTTTCGCTTCTTGGCCTCTCGTTTTCGCTGAACACATCTGTTGGCCGGCCCTTGTCGCTGGTCACGACGCTGGCCGGCACCGGACTGCTCGCCGTTTCCACCGTATTGCTCCTGTCCGGCCCGGCTTCCCCCGAGACCAATGCCCCTGCGCTCGCTGCTGCCTTCCTGATGGTGCTGCGGGCGTTCGGTGTGGTTCTGCTGCCGCCCAGGGGCGATCACAGCGGCGTGCCGCAAGCGGGCTGGTCTGTCCTGCTGGCGCTTCTGGCAGCAGGTGCATGGTGGTGGATCTTCGACAGAGCTCAGGCTCCGGTGGCGCTGGCCGCTGCGCTGCTGCTCTCCTGGCCCCAGCTCATCGACGGCATCAACGCCTTCGCCGACAAGGTCTTTCACAAGGCCGCGCTCGCGGCAGGCGCGCGCGATATCGCACCTGGCACCTTCACCAAGGTCGCCCAGGCGCGCGATATCCTGATCGACAAGGCCGCCGTGATGTCCGGACCGAACCTGATGGTCACCAATGTCATGGCGTTCAACAACGAACCCAAAACACTTCTGGCGGTCGCCGCCTCGGCAGAAGCCGGATCCTCCCATCCGGTGGCCCTTGCATTGCGTGAACTTGCCAGCCAGTGGCAGGTTGCCCTGAAGATGCCGGACAGGTTCGAACCGACACCGGGGCTCGGCGTTGTCGCGTTACTTGGCGGACAGACAGTGGTGATCGGCACGACCGATCTCCTGAAGCGGCTCAAGATCGACAGTTTCACCGCAGATGCCATCGCCCGCTCGCTGGAAGCGGATGGCAAGACGGTGCTGCGTGTCGCCGTCGGAGGGCGCGTCGTCGGTGTGCTGGGTCTGGAAGGCACTTTGCGTCAGGACGCGGGCGTCGCCGGCATGGCTCTGCGCAAGGAAGGCCTCGTGCCGTGGCTGTTCAGCGGTGACAACCCCAACACTCGAAGCGCGCTGGCCGGCATGCTTGGGCTTGAGCTGACCGAGGATCCGAAACCGGGAGAAACAGCCCAGGAAGCGGCCTTCCGCTGCTTTCCGGATACGGCTCCTCTGGTCCTGACTCTCTCCCAGGACCGCATGGCGCTGGAACTCCGCCAGGCGGTCGCGCCCGAAGCAGACCGCCCCGATGCCGGAAACACGCCCCTTGCGGTCAGCAACACGGATGACATCGGCGCCTTTCCCGCCTTGAAGGCCCTGGCCATGCGCCGGAACCTTCTGGCTGTCCATGCCCGCCAGGTGCTGTCGGGCCTCTGGCTTTGTGCCGGCCTCAGCGGTGCATCCACCCTTCTTCCCCTGTCCGCTGCACCCGTTCTGTTCGGAATCTGCCTGCTGGTGCTGTGGACGTTTGCCCGGTTTTCCGTTGCAGATACGCTGCACCGGAACGAGTGACCGAGGCATTCTCGAAATGTGGAACCGAAATCGCGATTGAGCGCCTTTACAGCCTTTTGGAGCTGGTGTTTATCGGCTTTTGACACTTTGTGAGTGCATTGAGGGATGAGGCGACATGAGCGACACCAAAACACCGAAACTGCGGTCCACCGCCTGGTTCGACAATCCCGACAATCCGGGCATGACGGCACTCTATATCGAGCGTTACCTGAACTTCGGCCTCACACGTGAAGAACTGCAGTCCGGCAAGCCGATCATCGGCATCGCCCAGACCGGCTCCGACCTTTCGCCCTGCAACCGCCACCATCTGGAGCTTGCCAAGCGCGTACGCGAGGGTATTCGCGACGCCGGCGGCATCGCCTTTGAATTTCCGGTGCACCCGATCCAGGAAACCGGCAAGCGACCGACCGCGATGCTCGACCGGAACCTGGCCTATCTCGGTCTCGTCGAACTGCTGTACGGCTATCCCATTGACGGCGTCGTGCTGACCACCGGCTGCGACAAGACCACCCCTGCCTGCCTGATGGCCGCGGCGACGGTGAACATTCCAGCCATTGCACTGTCCGTCGGGCCGATGCTCAACGGCTGGTACAAGGGCGAGCGCACGGGCTCCGGCACCATCGTCTGGAAGGCCCGCCAGATGCTTGCCGCGGGCGAGATCGACTACAAGGGCTTCATGGACCTTGTCGCCTCCTCTGCCCCCTCTGTCGGCTATTGCAACACCATGGGCACGGCGACGACCATGAATTCGCTGGCCGAGGCCCTTGGCATGCAGCTTCCGGGTGCAGCCGCCATTCCGGCGCCTTATCGGGAGCGCGGTGCAATTTCCTATGAGACCGGCAAGCGTATTGTCGACATGGTGCGCGAGGACCTGAAACCCTCCGACATCATGACCCGCGAAGCTTTCGAGAATGCGATTGTCGTCAACTCGGCCATCGGCGGCTCGACCAACGCCCCGATCCACCTGAACGGCATCGCTCGCCATCTGGGTGTTGAGCTGGACAACGACGACTGGCAGGAAATCGGTCATGACGTTCCGCTGCTGGTGAACCTGCAGCCGGCCGGAGAATATCTCGGCGAGGATTACTTCCATGCCGGCGGCGTGCCCGCTGTCGTGGCCGAGCTGATGCGAAACGGCAAGCTGCCACATCCCGGCGCGCTGACTGTCAACGGCAAGGGCATCGGCGCCAATTGCGAGGGCGTCGTTACCGATCTGCCGGACGTCATCAAGCCGTTCAACACACCGATGAAGGAAAAGGCAGGCTTCATCAACCTGAAGGGCAATCTGTTCGACAGCGCCATTATGAAGACCAGCGTGATCTCGGAAGAGTTCCGCGACCGGTATCTGTCCAATCCGGACGATCCGGAAGCGTTTGAAGGCCGCGCCATCGTTTTCGAAGGGCCAGAGGATTACCACGACAATATCGACAATCCGGACCTTCAGATCGACGAGCACTGCATGCTGTTCATCCGCGGCACCGGCCCGATCGGCTATCCCGGTGGTGCGGAAGTGGTCAACATGCAGCCGCCCACAGCCCTGATCAAAAGGGGGATCACATCCCTGCCCTGCATCGGCGACGGCCGCCAGTCGGGGACTTCCGGCTCACCCTCGATCCTGAACGCTTCCCCGGAGGCTGCCGCCATGGGTGGGCTTGCTCTCCTGAAAACCGGTGACCAGGTGCGGATCGACCTGAGAAAAGGCACCGCCGACATTCTCATATCCGATGAAGACCTCGCACAGCGCCGTGCGGATCTGGAAGCGGCCGGCGGTTTCAAGGTTGCCGAAAGCCAGACCCCCTGGCAGGAAATCCAGCGCGCCATGATCGGGCAGTTCGACAAGGGCATGGTGCTGGAACCGGCAGTCAAATACCAGGACGTCGCGCACACCAGGGGCCTGCCGCGGGACAACCACTGATCTGACAATCTTGTCAGGTGCATTGCTCCTGGCACCTTGAAATGTAGATATTTGCCGGACTTGATCCGGCAATCCATCCCATGACCTGACCACGGCGGCCGCGCTACAGGCGAACCGGCATGGATCCCATGGTCAAGCCATTGGATGACGGATCGTGTGGCGAAACGTTCCTGGCGGCGCATCTCTTGCGACACAGATTTATGCTTGACGGTTACGTAAGCGTCATGCTTCAAGGAGTCAAAGACGGGTAAGGACCCACCTCATAGGGGAGAAAACGACATGTCCTTGGAACAGCTTACTGAAGGTGTCCGTGCGAAAGTTGCCGATGGCGGCATTGAAGAGTCGGTCAAGTTCGATCTCGGTGAGACCGGCATCATCTTCCTGCAGGGCTCGACTGTTTCCAACGAAGACGCCGAAGCAGACTGCACCATCAAGATGTCGGCAGAAGACCTCGGCGATCTTCTCTCGGGCGACCTGAACCCGACAGCGGCCTTCATGGGCGGCAAGATGCAGGTGGAAGGCGACATGAGCGTCGCCATGAAGCTCGGCAGCATCGTCTAAGCGTTTTTTGCAGCAGACCCTTTCAAGCCGGCCCATCGGGGCCGGCTTTTTTATTCAGCGATTAGCACTCCCACCTCCCCATTCCCATCAGCCTCATCCTGAGGAGCCCGGTACAACCGGGCTCCTCAGGATGAGGTGGTGAAGAGGAGGACGGGGCAGGGACATGTGGGTTGGTCATCTAATCGGCAAACAAAAAAACGGCGGGCACTGCCCGCCGTTGGAGTGTCAGGATGGTCCGGGTCGCTACCGGTTTGTGATGATTTCCGGTCCCATCAGGCTGTAGGGCAGCCAGGTGGACAGGGCCGGGACGTAGGTGACGAGGATGAGGAACAGGAGCAGGATGAGCACGAACGGCGCTGCCGCCTTGACCACCTGCACCAGACTCATTCCCGTTATCCCCGATGTGACGAACAGATTGAGCCCGATTGGCGGCGTGATCATGCCGATTTCCATGTTCACGACCATGATGATGCCGAGGTGAACCGGATCGACGCCCAGTTCCATGCCGATGGGGAACACCACCGGCGCCACGATCAGGAGCAGGCCGGACGGTTCCATGAACTGGCCACCCAGCAGCAGCAGCAGGTTGACCGCGATCAGGAAGGTGAACCAGTTGAAGCCGGCTCCGACCATCCAGTCGGTGATCGCCTGCGGAATCCGCTCCGATGTCAGGACATGGGCAAACAACAGGGCGTTGACGATGATGAACATCAGCATGATGGTCGTCTTCGCCGCATCCACCATTACCTTCTTGGTGTCCTTGTGGAACATGGCCGGGAGGAACTTCCAGATGATCAATCCGATGTTCCGGCCCCAGATCTTCGCACCCACACCATAGATCGACGGCAGTTCGGCAGGGCTGACACGGCCGCGCAGAAGCGGATAGCCGATCAGTGCAGCCAGCAGGACGATGGCACTGTCGATGCCGTAGAAGCCCTGTCTGTCCGTAACCATGCCGGCGATGCTCGACCAGGCGAACATTGCGGCAAACCCGTAGGTGATGGTCTTGAAACCGGCCAGCCCCAGCGGACCGTCCTCTTCCTGCACCCAGCGGATACCGCTGAGCGGGCCCATGTCGCGATAGACGAAGAGCGCCACAAGGCAGGCGTAGACGGCCGCAACGGCCGCAGCTTCCGTCGGGGTGAAGATACCGCCGTAGATGCCGCCCAGAATGATGACCATCAGGAACAGGCCGACGGCCGCTTCCATCATGGCGTGCCAGATTTCCTTGAAGCCCGGCCACGGCTGTGCTGGCAGGTTCTTGACGCGCGCCATCACGTAGATGGCGATCATCAGCATCAGACCGGCAATCAGGCCGGGCACGACACCGGCCAGGAACATGCGGCCGACGGAAACGTTGGTCGCGGCCGCATAGACCACCATGACGATGGACGGCGGGATCAGGATGCCGAGCGTGCCGGCATTGGCGATGACGCCCGCGGCAAACTCTTTCGTGTAGCCTGCCTGCCGCATGCCGGCGATGGCGATGGTGCCGATGGCGACCACGGTTGCAGGCGAGGAGCCTGACAGCGCGGCGAACAGCATGCAGGCAAAGACGCCCGCGATCGCCAGCCCGCCCCGGATCGCCCCGACGGATGCGATCGAGAAACGGATGATGCGCTTGGCAACGCCGCCCGTCGACATGAAGGCCGAGGCCAGAATGAAGAAGGGAATCGCCAGGAGCGTGTAGTTCTGTGACGCCGTGAACAGCTGCAAAGCCACCGACGAGATGGAATCGTTGGAGAAGATGGCAATCGCCAGAACGCTGGACAGGCCAAGCGAAATGGAGATTGGAACGCCCAGGAACAAGAATCCGAGGACGAGAATGAAGAGAATTGCTGCTTCCATTGCCCCGGCCTCAGTCTTTCAAGACGTCTTTGTTTTCAGCGACGAGGTCTTCCGCCTCATGCGCGGCGATCATCATCTCGCGCTCGCCGGTGATGATCTGCCAGGCCGCCTGAATGCAGCGGAACATGAACAGGAACAGGCCGATGGGCAGGATCAGATAGGCGATCCAGCGCTGTACGCGCTCTTTCGTGCCGAAGGTTTCTATGATGACGTCGGGATAGCGCAGGTCATCGAGGCCGATGCCGATCTTGTACATCTTCGACCAGTAGTCGATGGCGCCGCCCCGGGTATCCAGACCGAAGATATGCAGCCATTCCGACCAGAGCAGGGTCAGCGCATAGACAACGCCGCAAAGCGCGCCGAACACGGCAACGGCCCGGAACACAGGCTTCGGAAACAGGCGAATGACCGCATCGACGCCCAGATGCGAGCCGATTTTGACGCCGTAGCTCATGCCGAACAGGATCAGCCAGGCGAACAGGATACGTGTGAATTCCAGTGCACCGGTCCAGCCGGAATTAAAGCCGTATCGCGCCACCACCTGGGTGAAGGATACGATGGTCATGGCGGCCAGAAGAAAGGCGAGTACACCTTCCTCGAAGCGCGTGACCCAATTGTCGACGCGTTGCATGCGTTTCCCCCGAATTGGCCTCTTGGTTATCAGCGTGGCCGCCGGCATGGTTGCGCGGCCGGTCGCAGGACCTTGGCAGAAGGGCCGGACAGTCCGGCCCTTCCAGGTGTCAGGTCAGGTCAGCCTTAGCTGGCGTTGTTGGACGCGACGGCGGCGTCGATCAGGTCCTTGCCGATATCGCCTTCAAACTTTTCCCAAACCGGCTTCATGGCATCGACCCAGGCCTTGCGCTGTTCCGGGGTCAGCTCACGAATGGTGGAACCGGCGTCCAGGATGTTCTGGCGGTTCTTGGCTTCTGCGGCTGCAACGTTGCCGTTTGCAGTTGCGGTGACTTCTTCCACGATGGTCAGGAACTGGTCACGGACTTCCGGATCAAGGCTGTTCAGCCACTCGTCGGAGGTGACGAGCAGGTAGGCCAGAAGCTGGTGGTTGGTTTCGGTGATACCGTCCTGCACTTCGAAGAACTTCTGGGTGTAGATGTTGGACCAGGAGTTTTCCTGACCGTCCACAACACCGGTCTGCAGTGCGCCGTAGACTTCCTTGAAGGCCAGCTTCTGGGCGTTGGCGCCCATGGCTTCGATCATGGCAACGGCCACGTCGGAGGTCTGTACGCGGAACTTCAAGCCCTTTGCATCGTCCGGAACCAGCAGCGGCTTGTTGGCGGAGAACTGCTTCAGGCCGGAGCTCCAGTAGCCGAGGCCCTGGAAACCGTAATCGGTCATGGAGTTCAGCAGCATCTTGCCGTTTTCACCGGTGCTGAAGCGCTCGACAGCGTCCAGGTCCTGGAACAGGAACGGCAGGTCGAACAGGCGGAATTTCAGCGTGTAGGCTTCGAACTTGGAAAGCGACGGAGCAGCAAGCTGAACATCGCCGAGCAGCAGAGCCTCCATGACCTTGTCGTCGTCAAAGAGCTGAGAGTTCGGGAACACCTGCATGCAGGCCTTGCCGTTCATCTCATCGTTGACGCGTTCCGCCAGCAGCGTGGCAGCGTCGCCTTTCGGGTGGCCGGTCGCGGCAACCACATGGCTGAACTTGATGACGATTTCACCGTCATCGCAAGCATCGGCCGCATAGGCGTTTGCGGACAGGGCCAGGGACGCCGCAGTTGCTGCGGCGAGAGCGAATTTTTTCATCGGATGTCCTCCCAGACATTTCAATATGACGGCCATTCGGGCCGGACAGCGCGGTGGCTGGTCGGCTCCCTATCAGCAATCTCCGTGCCAACCGCTGCCAACGCCTCAATAAGCGCCGGTTTCTGCCGGTTATCAAATTTTCAGGAATTAAACCGACCCAGCGAAAGACTCGAGTATGGGTCGAGTCAGACACATGGCATCGAAGCGGATGTGTCGAAATCGACACATTTTCCGCCCGCTACATCATATTTTGAGATCTTGAGCGCCGAGAATCAGTGCCAGATGGCCCCCGAGGACCGGTCATGACGCAGCTTTACCTTCAGGCGCGACAGCTTGTCCGGATTGCGCATGTTGTAGATGTGCTCCAGCCGGCCATCGGCGTCATAACCGAACATGACAGCCGTCACGATCTCTTCGCCGTGGAACAGGACGAGGCCGCGCGTGCCGTTCAGATCCAGAATCTCGATCTGGCACGGCTCCCAAAGACGGCCGAGAATGAGAACGACATAGCGGGCGACCTCGTCGGCTCCAACCAGAATGCGGCTCATGGCCGTTGCCTTGCCGCCGCCGTCGGACTGAAGCTGTACGGTTTCGGCGAGAAGTCCTGTCAGGCGATCGGTTGAGCCCGTCTCAAGCGCCGTCAGAAAGGCGGACAGGATCCGGTCCTGATGATCGGCCGAGGGAACGAAACGGGAGGCAGGTCCCTGCACGTGCCGGCTCGCCCGGGAGACGAGCTGGCGGCAGGCCTGTTCGGTAACCCCCAGTGTCTGGGCAACTTCGTCATACGGCTGTGCGAAGATCTCGCGCAGCAGGTAGGCCGCGCGCTCCTTCGGGCTCAGGCGTTCCAGCAGCAGGAGGAAGGCCGTCGTCAGGGATTGCGCCCGGTCAAGGTCGGTCTCCGGATCCGAGCCGCTGTCGAACTGCAGCGGCTCGGGGATCCACGGACCGACATAGTCGACCCGTTTGCGGTGAGCGGCCTTGAGCGTGTCCAGGCAACAATTGGTGCAGACCGTGGTGAGGAATGCCTCAGGATTCAGGATGTCGGCGCGGTCCGTGGTTTGCCACTTCAGGTATGTGTCCTGAACCGCATCCTCGGCATCCGCCATGGAGCCGAGCATGCGGTAGGCCAGCCCCATCAGCTTCGGGCGGACCGTCTCGAAAACATCGATGCCTGGGGCGTCACTCATCTCAGTGGTTCGATACCTGCACCCGGTTCCACAGATTGATCATCGCGACCGCAGCGGTGATCGCGCTGATTTCGGCATCCTCGAAATGACGGCGTAATTCGCGGCGCAGGGCCTCATAGTTCGTGTCGACGTTGAGGCTGGTCAAGGCTTCCGTCCAGGCAAAGGCCGCCTTTTCCGCCGGCGAATAGTCATCGACATGCCGCCAGACCGTAAGACGCTGCAGGCGCTCCTGGGTTTCGCCTGCATCGAGCGCTTCCTGTGTGTGCATCTTGACGCAATAAGCGCACTGGTTGATCTGCGAGGCGCGCAGGTCGATCAGATGGCGCAGTTTCGGTTCCAGCCCCGCCTTGCCGATCTCGCCGCTGGCGGCGACAAAACGCTTCACGATACCGGGGACATTTTCATAGTGATTGATGGCAGTCGAGGTCGTCATTGACGTGTCTTCCATTCAAGTTTCAGGGTGTGACACTGGGTTGACGATCGTTTGCTCCGGTTTGTGACACGGGCATGGAATTTTTTTTCCGCAGTCACGCCGTTTCCCGGGTCCCCGCTTTCGCAGGCATGACATCGAGGCAACCAGAAACTCTCAGACTGCAAATCTCAGCCCAGAGCCGCCTCTTCCTTGCCGAGACCGTATTTGCGCATCTTCTCGTAGAGCGCTTTCCGGGAAAGCCCGAGGTTCTCGTAAGTCGGCTTGATAGCGCCGTCGTTGCGCTTGAGTTCGGCGACGATCAGCGCACGCTCATAGGCCGCGACCTGATCGAACAAGGTGGATCCGGCACCACTGCTGGGCGCTTTGACCAGTTCGACACCGAGCACGAACCGGTCAGCGACATTGCGCAATTCGCGGACATTGCCCGGCCAGTCCCGTGCCATCAATTCGGCAAGATACTCCTCGTTGATGTCCGGAATCTCACGCCGGTAGCGTGCCCGGGCTTCCACCGCCAGATGACGGAACAAGAGGGGGATATCCTCCAGCCGGTCCCGGAGCGGCGGTATGGCAACATTGACGACGTTGAGCCGGTAGAACAGGTCCAGCCGGAACCGGCCTTCCTTGCCAGCGGCCTCCAGATCCTCCTTGGTGGCGGCTATGAAGCGCACATCCAGTTCGATCGCCTTGTTGGAGCCGAGCCGCTCGATGGTGCGGGTCTCGATCACGCGCAGGAGCTTGACCTGCAGCTCCAGCGGCATGGATTCGATTTCGTCCAGAAACACGGTGCCGCCGTGGGCATGTTCCAGCTTGCCGATGCGCTGTCCGCTGGCGCCTGTAAAGGCACCTTTCTCGTGGCCGAAGAGTTCCGATTCGATGATTTCGGCAGGAAGTGCGCCGCAATTGAGCGCAACGAAAGGCTTTTCCTTGCGGGGGCCTTCATCGTGCAGAGCGCGGGCCACCACTTCCTTGCCGGAGCCGGTTTCGCCCAGGATCAGCACATCGGCATCGGTTGCCGCCAGGGCCGTGACATTGCGGCGAAGCAGCTCCATGGCCGAGGTGCGCCCCACAAGACGGCTTTCCAGGCCTGTCCGGTCTGCCAGTTCCTCGCGCAGCTTGCGGTTTTCCAGAACCAGCCGGCGCTTGTCGAGCGCGCGTTCCACCACGGAGGCGAGGCGCGAGACGGAGAAGGGTTTTTCCATGAAATCGTAAGCACCGGCGCGCATGGCCTCGACCGCCAGCGGCACGTCGCCATGGCCGGTGATCAGGACCACGGGCAAGGCGGGATCGATCTCGAACGCCCGTTTCATGACCTGGAACCCGTCCGTGCCGGGCATGCGGATGTCGGTGACAAGGACGCCGTAGAAGCCGCGGTTGATCCGCTCCAGAGCTTCGTCCGGCTCGCCGGTTGCAAACACTGCCTGGCCGGACAATTCCAGCCCCTGGCTCAGGGAGCCGCGCAGGTCCGCTTCATCGTCAATCAGTAGGACGGTCGCCTGATCCATAAACGTCTATCTCGTTTCATTCCGCTGCAAGAACATGCTCGTCGGCCACCGGCAGGCGCATGGTGAAAACCGCGCCGCCACCGTCGCGATTCGCTGCCTTCAGCGATCCGGAAAAGTCATGAACGATCTTGTAGGCAATCGACAAGCCCAGCCCGAGCCCGGCGCCGACATCCTTGGTGGTAAAGAACGGGTCGAAGATCTGCGGCAGGACCTCGGCATCTATGCCCGGACCGTTGTCGCTGACCGTCAGCACCGCTTCTCCGCCCTCCTGCCGCAGTTCCAGCCGAACTTCTGGCCCGGCGAGCGAGAGAGCGTTGCCGCTGACAGCGTCCAGTGCGTTGGACAGGAGATTGATGACCACCTGCTCAAGGCGGATGCGCCCGCCCTTGACGATGATATCCTCTGCCGGCAAAGCCAGCTCGAGGCGCACCTTGCTCTGCTTGATGTGCGGCTGGAGCAGCAGCGTTGCCTCGTCGATCACCTGGCGCAGAGAGACCGGCTTGATGTCAGTGCCGGATTTGCGCGTGAAGCCCTTCAGCGTCTTGGCGATTTCGGCCATGCGGCTGACCATGCCTTCGATCCGCGAAAGATTGCCGAGGGCCTCGTCCGCCCGTCCCCGCTCGATCAGCATGCCGGCCACTTCCGCATCGGAGCGGATGGCCGCCAGAGGCTGATTGTATTCGTGACTGAGCGCCGCCGACATCCGGCCGAGCGTTGCCAGCTTGGCGGCCTGCACGAGTTCGGCCTGGGCGAGGCGTAAATCGGCTTCGGCCTGCTCACGCTCGCGCACTTCCTGTTCCAGCAGGACATTGGTGCGGCGCAGATCCGCTGTCCGCGATTGCACCCGGCGTTCCAGACGCAGCGCGCTTGCCCGGTTGCGCCGTTCCTGGCGCACGAATTCTTCCCGGCGGACGATCAGGATGGCGAGACCGCCGGCGGCGATCACGCAGACCAGCAGCGCGACAAGCATGGCCCAGCCGGATCGCAGGCGCGCCTCCTCAACCGTCACCAGGGTTCTGACCTGCCAGCCCAGAACGGCAAGGTTCTCGGTCAGTTGCAGATAATAGTCCGGGGTGTGGGTGGCGGGCAGCAGCACCTCGATGCGCTCTGCCACCGACATGTCGGCAATATCCCGGCCGAACGAGAGTTCGTTCATCCGCTTGCCGCGCCATGCCGGAACATTGGTGACGACGATCCGGCCGCTGCCATCCAGCGCGACCAGCGGTTCCTTGCTGAGGGCCCAGGCCTGCTCAACGTCTTCCAGAGAGACCCGAACCGCGAGCACGCCGACAATGGAGCCATTCTTGCGCAAAGGCGACGCGAACACGTAGTTCGAGACCGCCTCGGGCGTGCCGGGGATCAGCTGCCGGCCAAGCTGGCCTTGCAGGGCCTGTTCGAAAGCCTGTCCGATCCGTTCAGCCCCGCCGAACGACCCGGCCGGGACCCCGTCCTGGCTGGAGACCACGACATTGCCCTGCCGGTCCATCAGCCAGATCTCTTCCGCACCCGACATGCCGGCAGCAATCGCGGCGATACCTGGGTCTTCCGGCGTGCCGGTTTTCATCAGCAACTGGCCGATGTCCGGGCCTCGCGCCAACAACGGCGAGAGCAGGCGGAACTTGTCGAGAAGTCTTTCCAGAACGGCCGTCTGTACCGCAAGATTGGCCCGTGCGCCGGTTTCCACTTCCGCAAGCGTGATCCGCAAGCTGGCAAGCCCTGTCAGCCACATCAAGGCGACCGTCGACAGGATTGCCGCCGCCGCGATACCGATCTTCAGCCTGCGCCAGGTCCGGCGCTTGGTCTTGCGCAACATCGCGTCAGTATAAACAAGCCGTGCGCCGCGTGAAGCGGGGGCCTTATCCAGCGGAGTTCCCCCCAGTGTCGGCATCTGCCAGAGCCGGGGCACGCTGGCGCCGGTCGATGGCAACGCTCTTGATCAGAACCGTCACGTCCTTGCCCGTGTGGAGATCCAGATCGGCGACGGAGGCGCGGGTAATGCGGGCACGCAGCACCTGTCCTCTGACGGAACACAGGATTTCCGCATAAGGGCCGTTTTCGCTGGAGATACTGCGGATCGTCGCCCCAAAGGCATTGCGGATGGACAGGCCTTCCGGTGGCACCACAGCCAGGGCGACATCCCTGGCCCGGATGCGCAGGCGCACCGCATCGCCAGGCTCCGCGGCCATATCCGGGATCTGAAGGATGGCTCCGCCGATATCGACATCGGTCAGCCCCCAGTCCGGGTCGCATCTGGTGACCGTGCCTTCGAGCAGCGCACTGGCCTCATGACGGCCGGTGGCCCGGCCAAGGTCGGTTCTGGCGAGCATGTCGGCCACCGGTCCGAAGGCGGGCGTGCGGCCGTCCGACAGGATCACGAGCGTGTTGGACAGGCGTGCCACTTCCTCGATGGAATGGCTGACATAAAGGATCGGGATCCCCGCCTCCACGCACAGGCGGTCCAGATAGGGCAGAATGTCGTTCCGCCGCGCCTGATCGAGATTGGCCAGCGGCTCGTCCATGATCAGCAGCCGCGGGTCCGACAGGAGCGCCCGGCCGATGGCAACCCGCTGCTTCTCACCCCCGGAAAGGGTTCCTGGTTTGCGCTCCAAAAGGTTGCCGAGCCCCAGCAGGTCGACCACTTCGGCCATGTCCCGGGTGCCTGGCCTGCGGCCGGCCCAGCGGGCATAGGTCAGGTTCGAGGCGACGCTCAGATGCGGAAACAGCCGGGCATCCTGAAAGACATGACCGATCCTGCGTGCCTGAACCGACAGGTTGATGCCCTTTTGTGCGTCGAACAGCGTCGTCCCATTGACGGCGATATGACCGCTGATCGGCTTGATCAGCCCTGCGATCATGTTGGTCAGGGTCGTCTTGCCGGCGCCCGACTGGCCGAAAAGCGATGTCACCCCGCCGCCGCTTGCGAAACGGGCTTCAAGATCCAACTGGCCGACACGGCCTTTAATGTCGACATCAAGCATGACCGCCCCCCATACGCGCCCGCAGCCGCCGCGCGAGCGCTTCGGAGGCAATCAGCGCTGCGAAGGCGACGAAGGCGGCGATCAATGTCAGGCGGAAAGCGGCGAGGTCTCCACCCGGGGTCTGGGTGGCGGTGTAGAGCGCCAGCGACAGGGTTCTTGTTTCCCCCGGGATGTTGGAAACAAAGGTGATGGTCGCGCCGAATTCTCCCATGGCCTTGGCGAAGCCCAGAATGGCGCCGCCGAGAATGCCCGGCAGCGCAAGAGGCAGGGTGACCGTAAGAAAGGCCGTCAGGCGATGAGCACCGAGCGATTTGGCCGCCTCTTCCAGTTTCGGGTCCACGGCTTCAAAGGAAAGGCGGATCGGCCGAACCATCAGCGGGAAGGCCATGACACCGGCGGCGAGCGCCGCGCCGGTCCAGTTGAAGGCGAAGGTGACACCGAAGACACTGTCCAGAAACGAGCCGACCGGCCCCTTGCGGCCAAAGGTCAGCAGCAGCACGTAGCCCGTGACCACCGGGGGCAAAACCAACGGCAAATGCACCAGCGCGTTGACAGCCCCATGGCCGGTGAACCTGTAGCGGGCAAGCACGAAGGCCATCAGAACGGCAAGCGGCAGCGCAACGGCAAGAGCGGCAGAAGCGACCTTGAGGGTCAAGAGAAGGGCCTGCCATTCCGCTGGCTCAAGATTGAAAAAATCCACGGCTGCTCAGTCTGTTCGTTCCGGTACGCGGCCGAATGTCTTCAGCCTTCTGCCGTTATCGGTTAGAACACCGCAGGAACGCAAGAAATCCTTTGTTTCCAAGTATGGATGCAAAGCTGAGGACTCGGGGTCACTCGTCTCGTCCGGCTTCGGTATCAGCATTCAGGTGGCGAGCCGTGATGCGATCGGCTAGGGTCACCTTCCCGCCTTTTTGCAGCCGATTCCAGGACCCTGCATGACAATCACGCTGAAGATCCAGACCCCTGATGTCGATACCTATCTGCGCCTGCGGGTCGAGTCCGGACTGAGCGGCTACGGCCGGGAAGCCGCGGAAATCGGGCTGAAGAACAGTCTTTATTGCGTGATGCTCTATGATGGTGATGAAGCGATCGGCATGGGCCGTCTCATCGGTGACGGTGGCTGTTTTGTCCAGGTGACCGATATCGCCGTCTTGCCGGCCTATCAGGGGCAGGGCCTCGGCAAGCGCATCATGGCAGCCTTGACCGCCCATATCGAAAGCGCGTTTCCGCCGTCGACCTATGTCAGCCTGATCGCCGATGTACCGGCAAATGCGCTTTACGCCCAGTTCGGCTTTGAGGAAACCGCACCGCGATCCCTCGGTATGGCGCGCCGGGCGGGGCGTAAAGGCATCGCCTGACAGAGTGTGGCCAATAATTTTTCTGCGCTCGCAAATCGGGTCGTTTCAGATTTTCCGGATGCCTAGGGTCTTCTCACAACAGTTGAGGAGACAACACCATGTTTCAGATCGAGCCGCTTCCTGCTTCCGAATTCACACACTTGAGCAGCCTGAGCGACGCAGAGCTCGCGCAGAAAGGCATTCAGGTGCACGTTTCGGACGGCGCATTTCCCTGCCGGGTGTCGCTTGCCGACGCCGCTGAAGGCACACGGGTTTATCTTCTGAATTTCGAACATCAGCCGGGTGATACGCCCTACCGTTCCCGGCACGCGATCTTTGTTGCCGAGGGCGCAAGAGAATACCGTCCGGAGCCGGACACGGTTCCGGATGCCGTGGCAAATCGCCTGCTTTCCGTGCGTGCCTTCAACCAGGCCCACGAGATCATTGACGCCGAAGTCGTCGAAGGCCGCGCGCTGGAAGGTGTCATCGCGTCCTTCTTCGACAATCCGGATGTGGACTACATTCACCTGCATTTTGCCCGCCGCGGCTGTTACGCGGCAAAGGTCACACGCACTGCGTGGACCTGATCAATAGAGCCTGAGCAAGCCTTCGGAGGTGGCTTCTTCCAGAAGCGCTTCCGGAGTTTGTTTCAGCTTGCCATGCCGGATCATCGCATCGCCGATGTCGCCGAGATTGTCGGCATTCCGCCAGCTTTCCGATTGCCAGATCTTCGACCGGATCATCGCCTTCGGGCAATGCATGAATGCCCGGGTGACTTGCACTGCCAGCGCCATCGAGGGTCGTTTGCCCTCCACCTTCATCCGCTCCAGGAGCCAGGCATCGCGAACGATGCGAGCCTCCCCGGAAACCCTCAAGGTCTCGCCCTTGCCCGGGATCAGAAAAATCAGCCCGACGCGCGGGTCCTTCAGAAGATTGTGGTAGCTGTCGAGGCGGCGATTTCCCGGTCGGTCGGGGATGGCCAGCAGCGTGTCGCTCAAGACAGTGACAAAACCGGCCGGATCTCCCTTGGGGCTGACATCGATCACGCCCTGCGGATCGACTGTCGCGATCAGGCAGAAAGGGGATCGCGCGATGAACTGCCGGCAGAGGTCGTCCAGTGCCGTGATCTCCTTTACCTTCACCTTCTCGGGTGCGGTTCCGGCATGGGCCTCAAGCTGGCCGACCGTTGTTATCAGGTCGTCAAAATCTGCAAGTGTCGTGGGATCTTCCGGCATGGCAACCTCCCTGGATCTGCCTGCTGGCGTGCTCACCATCAAACGGCGTGGCTGATGCAAAGGCAAGGCGCTTCGCTGGAATCATCCTTTTTCCAAACTGGCGCCCCGATTCCGGCTAAACTGGATCTTACCTGCCAAGTATAGCACCCATCATAAAGGGATCGCATTGCCGATTTAAACTTAAACGGCAATCTGATCAATTTCGCTACCTAAGGGAGATCCGGCCATGCCGACCGCAGCCAAACGCCGTGCCGCCTTCAAAGCTCTTCACGAAAAAGGGCGGGCCTTCCTGATGCCGAACCCCTTCGACATCGGCACGGCCCGCATCCTGGATGGCTTGCGGTTCGACGCGTTGGCCACCTCCAGCGCCGGGTATGCCTGGACGCAAGGAGTGAAGGACGCCGAAGGGCTGATCACGCGAGACGATGCGCTCGGTCATGCGGCCGATATCATTGCCGCTACCAGCGTTCCAATAAACGGTGACCTGGAAAACGGGTTTGGCGACAGTCCGGACGATGTGGTGGCAACGGTCAAGGGCGCGATCGAAGTTGGCCTTGCAGGTTGCTCCATCGAGGATTACTCCACCGATCCCAAGCATCCCTACTACGATCTGGAACTGGCGGTGGAGCGGATCAAGGCGGCCGTGGATGTGAAGAACCGGCTGGCGCCGGATTTCGTTCTGACAGCCCGAAGCGAAGGGCCCGTGCAGACCCCATATGAG
Source organism: Roseibium aggregatum IAM 12614 (assembly GCF_000168975.1). GTDB lineage: Bacteria > Pseudomonadota > Alphaproteobacteria > Rhizobiales > Stappiaceae > Roseibium > Roseibium aggregatum. The sequence goes on along the minus strand of NZ_AAUW01000014.1, from coordinate 70,179 downwards.
CTTGACGAGACGATCAAGCGGCTCAACGCTTTTGCACAAGCGGGCGCTGATTGCGTCTATGCACCGGAGCTGAAGGACAAGGAACAGATCACCGCGGTTCTGGCCAAGGTCAGTGCGCCGATGAACATCCTGGCCGGCCGCAAGAACTTTCACCTGACCCGCAAGGAACTGGGCGACATGGGCGTTGCGCGTGTCTCCATCGGGTCGGGCCTCGCGCGTCGTGCCTATCGCGCCTTCATTGCTGCAGCCGAGGACATGAAAGACGGAGGAACGTTCGGCTGTTTCGACAGGACCGAAACCATGCCGGAGGGAATTCCCGATTTCGAATCCTTCATGAAGGCAAGGCCCTGATCCTTCATGAACGTTCCACGCCTTTCCGAAGTTTTTGATCGGGCTACGCCTGGTGATGCGGAAGCCATGGCAGAGCTCGCTCGGCGGGCCTATGCGCATTACATCCCGGTCATCAACGCCGTGCCTGTGCCGATGACCGCCGATTATGCCGCGCACATCCGCGATGACGACGTTTGGGTGCTCCGCTCCGGCACTGGTCTTGCCGCGAGCCTCGTCCTGATCCGGCGCCCCGGCCATCTCCTGATCGAAAGCATCGCCGTCGATCCGCAAGAGCAGGGCAATGGCCGAGGCAGGCAACTGCTCGACTGGACGCGGCAGCGGGCAACAGATTTCGGACTGAGCGAAATCCGGCTCTATACCAACGTTCTGATGACGAAGAACCGGGCCTGGTATCAGCGGGCAGGGTTCACGGAAACCCATGAGGAACAGCGCGGCGACAAGCGGATCGTCCATATGCGGCGGCGGCTGTGACCGAGCCGCTCTGCCATTTCAGTCGCGCAGAAAGATATTGATCCAGGGCCGGGCGGACCCGGCCCTGAATTTCATCATGTTGCCTGTGCGGCGCTTTCCCGACCGGCTATTCCGGGCCCCAGGTTTTCTGCTTTTTCTGCTTCATGACACCGCGCACCATCTTGCCGAAGGCCCGGTCTTTTGACCTGCGCTCAGCCAGGCTGGCGGAGTTGAAAGCCTCTTCGGCCTTCAGCTTGCGCCATCTCGCCAGCCTTCCAGCCTCCAGGGTGCCTTCCTCGAGTGCCGCTTGAACCGCACAGCCGGGCTCCGTTTCGTGGCGGCAGTCCGAAAAACGGCACAGGGACGCAAGGCCGGACACATCGGAAAACAGATCATCGATCCCCGCAGCCGCATCGGTGAGCTGAAGTTCCCGCATACCCGGTGTATCCAGCACCAGACAGCCACCCGGCACGGCATGAAGCTGCCGGTGGGTCGTCGTGTGACGGCCCTTGGCGTCGTCTTCGCGAATCGCCTGGGTGGCGATGTCTTCCGAGCCGGAAAGGGCATTTGTCAGCGTCGACTTTCCGACGCCGGACGAGCCCAGGAAGGCGACTGTCTTGCCCGGTTTGCACCAGTCCGCCAGTTTCTCGCCCGGCTCTTCTCCGCGCGCGTCCAGGGTCACAACCGGAACCGCACTCGAAATCGCCTGAGCCTGGCCGACATAGCTTTCCGGATCGGTTGCCAGATCGGATTTGGTCAGGACGATCACCGGGGCAATGCCCGCTTCGAAGGCAAGCGCGATGTAGCGCTCGAGACGGGCGATGTTGAAATCCTGATTGCAGGAGGACACGACAAAAACCGTATCGATGTTGGCGGCGATGAGCTGGATCTGGCGATCCGTTCCAGGTGCGCGGCGCTTGAGCAGGCTAAGCCGTTCCTGCACCCGGCTCGATGCCGGATGGGTTTGGTCCAGCAGAAGCCAGTCGCCCACCGTCGCGTCCCTTACGGGCAGGATCGTTTCGTCGATGCCCTCTCCAACCACGTGAAACGCGTTGCGATGAACTTCGACCACTCGCACGGGCGGTGTTGCCGTCAGCTCGTCGGAGCTTATCTGCTGTGCGAAAAAGGGTTGCCAGCCAAGCGACTGCAGCCGTGTAGGGATTTTGTCCGGCCCGCTGGTCGTCGGGCGCGAAGGAAAGAAGGCGGAATAGTTCCGTGCCATGAGATTGTCTCGTGAATTAAACACACGTCATCGGGCGCCCGTTGGGGCACCGGTTCATGTATTCAAGGCTCTCTGATCTTCAGAGAGCCTGCTCACGCAATCTCTGACATCCAATCTCCATGGGTCGCGCCTTGTGAGGCGCTCTTTCCAGATAAGCGCATACGCGGGTCGATACAAGCATCCCGCCACCAGAAAGCTGGCTTATTCCGGGCGTTCGCCGACGTAGGCGGCCCGTGGCCGGATCTGCTCCGGCGCTGCGTATTGCTCCAGCGCATGGGCGATCCAGCCGGTCATGCGGGCCGCACAGAAAATGATCTTTCCGGCGTCCTTCGGCAGGCCATAGGTCTTTTGAGTGGCTGCAAGGGCAAGGTCGATGTTCGGCGCTTCGCCGAACAGATCATGGGCAACCGTGATCAGGCCCGGCAGCCGCTGGACGAAGGGATGCGCGGGCTCGCTGCGATAAAGGACGTCAAGCAGGCACGCTGCCCGCGGGTCAGGTCCCCGGTAGATGGTGTGACCGAAGCCGGGCAGGGGTTCGCCCCGGCTCAACCGGTCCGAGAGCATGGTTTCGATGTCGGTGTCAGGGCCGACATCAGAGAGCCAGGCTGTTGTCCTGTCGGAGGCCGCGCCGTGACGCGGACCGGCGAAGGCCCCGAGGCCCGAAATCAGGGCTGCGTGAAGAGGCGCGCGGGTGGAGGCGGCGCAGCGGGTTGCAAAGGCACTGGTGTTGAGTTCGTGGTCGGCGCACAGGATCAGCGCTGCCCGGATCACGTTCTTTGCCGAAGACGATACGCCAAAGGCATTGGCGATCTGCGTGTGGATCGGGACGTCGACCGGATCTGCATTGAGAAGTGCGGCGACCGCATAGCGCAGCAGGGCCGCGCCCTTGACCTGCAAAAGCTTGGGCGCCTGGGTGTAGGCGGCCTTGTCCTGCAGCGGCCAGGCGGCCAGCGCAACCATCAACCTGTCCAGCGGTGCGAGACCTTCCGGCAGATCCGGCGGGGGCAGCGGCGCGCTTTCGGCAAACGGATCTTCCTGCGACGCCCAGAGCAGGGTTGCCACGGTTTCCAGCGTCGAGGTTTGCGCCAGATCGACCGCCGGTCGGCCGCGATAGACCGGACCGGTCTCCGAAATCAGTGTCAATTCGGTTTCCAGCACCGGGTCGCCGGTCAGGGGCCTCGCGCCGGAATAGTCATCTGCGGCCTTGCGGCCTTTCATGCGGCGCACATCAGCCGCGTCGTAGCGGCGCTGCTTGCCCGGACCGGCAACGGAGGCGATCAGCCCCCGGCTGACATAGGCGTAGAGCGTGGCGGGCTGAACACCGAGTTCGGCGGCAGCTTCACGGGCGGACAGATAAATGGGTTTGGACATGCATTGATTTTAATTATCAACATTGATCAATGCAATCGGTTCTTTCTATCTGACTGACATAGATAAGGAGATAGCCATGACAGAAGCGCCAAATCCCGCCCGGATGACACCGGACCCGATTGCCGGTCTGGAGGGCGTTGTTGCCGCCACCACGATGCTCAGCCATGTCGACGGCCAAGAGGGCGTCCTCGTCCTCTATGGCCGCCATATCGAAGATCTGGCCGGAAAGCTGAGCTTCGAAGATGCCGTCCGGCACCTGTGGCAGGATTTCGACCTGCCTGAGGCCTCTGGCCTGCGTGAAGCCTTCGGCAAAGCCCGGCGGGCCGCCTTTGCCGTCATGCCGGTTCTGGAAGCCGCCCCGTCCAGCCTCAGCGTTTATGAACGCATGCAGCTTGGTCTGGCGGCTCTGCCCCTGTCCACCGGCCTGCCCGATGCAATTGCCATCAGCGGTGCGTTGCCCGTCTTCCTGGCGGCCTCTCACCGGATTGCCACGGGCCAGAGCCCGATTGCACCGGACAGCACGCTGGAAACCGCAACGGACCTCCTGCGCATGTTGAGCGGAGAATTGCCGCCTGCCGCCCACGCCGCCGCCTTGAACCGCTATCTGGTGACCATCCTTGATCACGGGCTGAATGCCTCCACCTTCACGGCCCGCGTGATCGGGTCGACGCAGGCAAACCTGAAACAGGCCGTACTGGGCGCGATGGGCGCCCTCAGCGGGCCGCTGCATGGCGGTGCGCCTGGCCCCGTCCTGGACATGATAGATGCCATCGGACGCCCGGAGAACGCCGCCGCCTGGATCGGCGGGGCGCTGGCGCGCGGGGAGCGGCTGATGGGGTTCGGCCACCGGATCTACAGGACACGAGACCCGCGCGCAGACGTTCTGAAGGCGGGACTGCGCCTGCTTGGGGCTGACAATCCGAAGGTGCGCCTTGCGGAGGAAATCGAGCAGGCGGCCCTCGCCGCTCTGAAAGCCGCCAAGCCAGACCGTCCGCTGGAAACCAATGTGGAGTTCTACACTGCGGTTCTGCTGGATGCGATCGGCATCGATCGCATCCTGTTCACGCCGCTGTTTGCCGTTGGCCGAACCCCGGGCTGGTGTGCCCATGTCCTTGAACAGCAGGAAACCGGCAAGTTGATCCGGCCGTCGTCGCATTATGTCGGGCCAATGCCTGCCTGATCGACAGCGGCGGAGTGTCTGTCATCGCGAAGCCCCGGGCCCGGAAGACGGATCGGCTGTCTTCCGGGCGCGTGCATTCAGCCGATACACCATCTCGCGCACCCACAGATGCAGCGGCGCGCGGTGGTTGAGCGTCGTCCAGACGAGGCTGATCGTCACCGAGGTATGCACCGGGCAGGGAACCACCCGAAGCCCTTCCGCCACGGACATGGACAGCCGTTCCGGCACCGTGGCGACGAGGTTCGACCCGGCCACCAGACGCTCAAGTCCTGCCGGGCTCGGCACGCGCAGGGCGACTTTCAGGTCCTTGTTCATGCGCTCAAGCTCGATGATGTAGCGCGACCGCCACTGACCGCCGTAGGTGACCAGCACGTGATCGAGATCCAGATAATCCTCCAGGCTCAGCGATGACCCGGCCTTCGGGTGTTCCGGATCGAGGAGGCAGACGTAGCGGTCCTGATAGAGGTCGCGCCTGTAGAAATGCGGGTCCGAGCGCTCGAACGGACCGATCAGGAGATCCGCCTCGTTGCGCAGCAGACGCTCATGGCCGATGCCCGACGCGTCGATGATTTCCAGATCCAGGTTCGGCGCTTCGCGTTTCAGAAAATGGACGATCTCCGGAATGATCAGCACGCGTTCATAGAAATTGCAGGCAATGGTGAAGGTCTGCGAAGCTGTCAGCGGATCGAAGTCTGGCGGAGCGGCCAGTTGCCGGAACTCCGACGTCAACCGCTTGGCCTGAAGAACGATGTCCTCGCAGCGCTGCGTCGGGTGCAGCCGGCGCGCCTGACGGACGAACAGCGGATCCTGAAAAACGTCCCGCAGCTTGTTGATGGTATAGCTGACGGCCGACTGGTTGACGCCGAGCTCTTCCGCGGCCCGGGTGAACGAGCGGAGCTGGTGCACCCAGACCAGAACCTGCAGGGCCCGAAAATCGACATCCAACGGATCGGCCGGCATCTGCAACGTCTCCCAAGTCCTGCGATGGCATTTCAAATCGAGTAAAATCAAAAAATTCGATGACAACTATAAAGTCAATCGTATTGCTTGATTTTAAGCCGCCCGATTAACTTGGGGAATTGCCGGATTTGGGAGGAGATGGCAGATGGCGGTCGCACCTGTCGACGAAACGCTTACGCTTGCCGAACTGACACGCGATCCATATCCGATCTACAAGCGGATGCGGGCGGAAACGCCGATCGTGCAGGTTCCGGCGGCAAACCGTATTTTTCTGACCAAGGCGAAACACACCAAGATGGTGAAGGACGATCCCGAGCTTTACAGTTCGGACGATCCTGTGACACCGATGCGGCGTGCCTTTCTTGCCCATACGCTGATGCGCAAGGACGGCGAGGAGCACCGGCGTGAGCGCATGGCCATGCAGCCGGCTTTCTCGCCGAAGGTCATCAAGACCGATTGGGCCGATCTTTATAGAAAGATTGCCGCCGAGTATCTCGACCGGCTGCCAAGGGGCGAAACGGTGGACCTTTTCACCGGCCTGTGCGGACCGGTGGCGGCCCGCATCCTGGCCCATATTCTGGGCCTTGATGAAGTCAGCGACGCCGACATGCAGCGCTGGTCGCAAGTGCTTATCGATGGTGCCGGAAACTTCGGCTTCGCCGACGAGCCCTTTGCCCGGTCCGATGCGGCCAATGCCGAAATGGATGCGGTCTTCGACAGCCTGATCCCCCGGCACATGGCGGAACCCAACAATTCCGCCTTCTCCGTCATGCTGAACGCCAAGGATCCGATCCCCAGGAGCCAGATCTACGCCAACATCAAGATTGCCATCGGCGGCGGGATCAACGAGCCGCGCGACGCGCTGGCGACCATCATCTATGGGCTTTTGACCAATCCGGACCAGTTGGAAGAGGTAAAGCGGCAGGAAGCCTGGGCGGATGCTTTCGAAGAGGGCGTTCGCTGGGTAGCGCCCATTCAGGCGTCGTCCCGCCGGGCAACGCGGGACCTGCAGATTGACGGCATCGACATTCCCGAAGGCGTCACGCTGATGACCATTCAGGCCTCCGCCAACCGCGACGAGGACCTGTACGAAGACGGCGAGGCGTTCAACGTGTTCCGCAAGAAGGCCCCACACCAGGCCTTCGGCAGCGGTCCGCATCACTGTGCAGGTGCCCATATCTCGCGCAGGACCGTTGGTGAAATCATGCTGCCGATGCTGTTCGAGCGCTTTCCGGGCATCAAGCTGGACCGGCCCGAAGACGTGGTCTGGAGCGGCTTCGGTTTTCGCGGCCCCCTGAACCTGCCCGTCAAATTGACCTGAGCGAACGAAACAAACCGAGCGGGACAGAACCCGCCGAAAGGGAGAACCGCATGGTGCAGATCACCTTCGTCCAGCCAGACGGCAGCCGGACGACCATTGATGCCAACGAAGGCGCCAGCGTGATGGAAGCGGCCGTCAGCAACGGGATCGACGGCATTTTTGCCGAGTGCGGCGGCGCCATGATGTGCGCCACCTGCCATTGCTACGTGGACGACGATTGGCGGGACAAGACAGGCGAACGTGCGGACGGCGAAGAAATCATGCTTGAATGCGCGGCGGCCGAATTGCGCGAAACGTCGCGCCTGTCCTGCCAGATCAGGCTTACCGGTGCCCTCGACGGGCTGGTGGTGCATCTGCCGGACGAGCAGGCCTGAGGGAACCATTTCGATCAAGGGAGGAAGTCATGTCGAAATACCGAACCATAAGGTCGATGGCCGCAGGAGCGGTCACCGTGGGGGCACTTGCCGTCACGGCGCTGTCGCTGACTGTCAGTGCTGGCCCCGCCGCGGCGGCGGAGGTCACGCTGCGGCTGCACCAGATGCTGCCGGCGCAAGCCAGCGTGCCGAAGAACATTCTCGAACCGTGGATGGCCAAGATCGAGGAAGAATCGAACGGGCGGATCGAGTTCCAGCATTTCCCGGCCATGCAGCTTGGCGGAAAGCCCCCGGAGCTGGTCGATCAGGCCATCGACGGCATTGCGGACATCGTCTGGACCTTGCCGGGGTATACGCCGGGCCGCTTTCCGAGAACGGAAGTCTTCGAGCTTCCCTTCGTCATGACCAATGCCGAAGCCGTGTCGCGCGCCTTCTGGCAACTGGCGGAAGAAACCATGCTGGACCAGGACTTCAAGGACATGAAGGTTCTGGGGCTCTGGGTGCATGGGCCCGGACTGATCCATTCCAAGGATCCGATCGATTCCCTCGATGATCTGAACGGCGTGAAGTTGCGGGCACCGACGCGCGTGACAAACGAAATGTTCAGCTCACTCGGCGCGACGCCTGTCGGCATGCCGGTTCCGGCAGTTCCCGAAGCACTGTCGAAGGGTGTTATCGACGCCACCGTGGTGCCGTGGGAAGTCACCGGCGCGCTCAAGATCAACGAGCTGGTCAACAACCACACGGACTTCGGTGATGACTCGCTTTACACGGCAACCTTCGTGCTGGGCATGAACAAAGCTGCCTACGACGGGCTTCCCGACGACCTGAAGGCGATCATCGACAACAACTCCGGTCTGGAACTCTCCGGCTTTGCCGGCGGTCAGATGCAGCGGGACGACGCCAAGCCGCGTGATGACGCCATCGAGAAGGGGGCGAACATCATCGTGCTTCCTCCGGAGGAAGTGGCCCGCTGGAAGGAAGCCTCTGCGCCGACAATTGAAAAATGGATTGCCGAGATGGACGAAAAAGGCATGGACGGCACCGGCCTTTACAATCGCGCCGTCGAGCTGATCGAGGAAAATACAGGAAAATAGCCGGTCCGGGAGGCGCGCGGCCTCCCCACAAGGCTGCGTGGTTTCTGGCTCGTACCGTCTATGCATCCTCAAGGGCTGCAAGGTATTTGCCGGTTATTCAGGGCGTCCCGTGACCAAAGATCACGGGGCGCCCTATTTTATTATCCACCGTGGTGCCGGTCAGCCCGCCATCTGGGCTTCGCGGACGGCATATTCGATTTCCTCAACAAGGCCGTCTTCCAGGTTGAGCCGGGCCGCCAGCATCTGCAGATAGGCCTTTTCCGCCGCATGATCCGGATCGATGGCCAGGCGCGAGGCGGCATAGATTTCAGCCGCGGTCTCCGGGCAGGTTGCGCCGGCAACCACCTTGTCCAGATCAAGCGGCGAGCGCAGCTCGTCCATCAGAAAGGCTTTCGCCTCGCTGTCCAGTCCGGCCTCGTCGATCTTGTCGAATATCCGGTCCTGTTCGTCCCGGTCGATATGACCGTCAGCCTTTGCGGCGGAGATCATTGCCGTCAGGAGTGTTACAGCCGCCTGATTTTCGCCGCCCGGCTGCTCGCGCGGATCGAAAGCCGTACCGCGCGGCGCCTCCACCGGGATCGGCTCGTCGGCCGGATACTGCGGGCGCGGCGCGTTCTGCTGATTGGCCTTGTGGCCCTGGTAGGCCTTGTAGGCAAGGCCGGCAACCAGGGCGAGACCACCATAGGTCACGGCCTTCTTGCCCAGTTTGCGGCCGCTCTTGCTGCCGAGCATGAGGCCGGCCAGGCTGCCGAGCGCCAGTCCGCCTCCCTGGGACGACAGAAAATCCTTGCCCTGGGAGAGTAGGTCACCGGACCCGCCTTTCCCTGCGGCCCCGCGTTGGCCGGACTGACCACCGCCCTGGGTGCCCAGAAACTGATCCAGCAAGGATTTAGCATCGAACATTTTCGGCTCCTTAAAATTGCCGCGTGGAGCGGCTTAAATCACATTCGCATTATCAAATGGGATTTTCTGCAAGGGACGCAAGTTTGCGTTACACTCCGTCACACTTCTCCAATCCGCAACGCCTTTCATCCTGGCAACAGCGAGGAAAATCTTGAACTTCCTCACCTCAATCCGCGGTCTTTCCCTGCTATGCTGCTTCATCGCCGGGACACTGGGGAGCGGCGCCGTGCACGCCCTGTCGCTGAATGACGAGGCCGATACCTACCGCAAGATCTGGCAGGAGGATCTGCTGAAGGCTTATTCGCGCGCACTCGGCGATGCAGGAGAAAGCACGACCGGCAATCTTTATGCCTTCAACATCAAGGGTTGTTCGCGCGAGGAAACTCCCGGAACGTTGCTTTATATCCACGCCGTCCAGGACCGCGGCCAGCCGCGCGGCAACGAGTTTCCAACCTATGTCTTCACGTCCGGAACACGTCAGGACAAACCGGACCTGGCATTCAAGACCTATGCCGGCAAGCGCATTTACCTGTCCGACACGATCACCTGCGAGCCCGAACAATGCCTGTTGTCCGGCAAGACCAGGTTTTCCGACGTCTGCCTGGCGGACCCTTACGGCAACCCGGCACCGGACCTCAAAGGCCTGCGCAAGGATTTCTGGACCGATCTCATGGGCTGGCTCGGGCTTTAGCCTGTCACTTCAGCGGCAGCAGATTGTCGTCCTTCAGCGTTTCCATGGCGATTGAAGAGCGCACATGATGGACCGCCTCCTGGGGCAACAGTTCGTCGTTGATGATGTGACTGAGCGCTTTCAGGTCCGGTACCACGATCTTCAGCATGTAATCGACGTCGCCGGTCAGCGTGTGGGCCTCCTGCACTTCCGGCATGGCTGTCACCATGTTGCGGAACTTGCGGGCGTTTTCCCTGGAATGCGCGCCTAGCGTCACGCCGACATAGGCCGTCACCATCAGCCCCAGAGCTTCCGGATCCAGTGCCGCCCGGTAGCGGCGGATGATCCCCGCTTCTTCCAGCTTCTGCCGGCGCCGTGAGACCTGGCTTGCGGACAGGCCAATCACCTCACCCAGCTCGGCATTGGTCAGGGCGGCGTTGTTCTGCAAAGCGGCGAGCAGCTTCACATCAAAGCCATCCAGTGCATTCGTCATGCGCCTCTCCAAATTATCTCGCATGTTTCGTGCATCATCTTACGCGAAAACACGTGGTTTGCACACACACTGCGCGAGCTCCACGGCATTCTGAAGGCAATGACCCGTTCAACCGAGGAGGACATTCATGGGACCGTTCCCGCACGACGCGCCACCTGCACAGATCACGTCTGACAACCCCGCTGGCACCGATGGCTTCGAATTTGTCGAATTCGCCCATCCGGAGCCGGAAAAGCTGGACGAATTGTTCCGCAGAATGGGCTACCTCCCGGTCGCAAAGCACAAGAGCAAGAACATCACGCTCTATCGCCAGGGCGATGTCACCTATGTGCTGAATGCCGAACCGGGCAGCTTTGGCATGAAGTTCGTCGATACGCATGGCCCGTGCGCTCCGGCCATGGCCTGGCGCGTTGTCGACGCGCAAAAGGCGTTCGACCATGCGGTTGCCAAGGGGGTAACTCCCTATGAAGGCGACGACAAGACCCTGAATGTTCCTGCAATCGTCGGCATCGGCGGCTCGCTGCTTTACTTCGTCGACACCTATGGGGACAAAGGCTCGGCCTATTCGGACGAGTTCAACTGGCTGGGCGAGGTCGATCCGAAGCCGCAGGGCGTCGGGTTCTATTATCTCGACCACCTGACCCACAACGTCTATCGCGGCAACATGGACAAGTGGTGGGATTTCTACCGCGACCTGTTCAACTTCAAGCAGATCCACTTCTTCGACATCGACGGTCGGATCACCGGCCTTGTCAGCCGCGCGATCACCAGCCCCTGCGGCAAGATCCGCATTCCGCTGAACGAGTCCAAGGACGACACCAGCCAGATCGAGGAATATCTGAAGAAGTACAACGGCGAAGGCATCCAGCACATCGCGGTCGGCACCGACAATATCTACGAGAGCACGGATCTTCTGGCGGACAACGGTCTGAAGTTCATGCCCGGCCCGCCGGAGACCTATTACGAGATGTCCTACGACCGGGTGAACGGCCACGACGAACCGATCGAACGGATGAAGCGTCACGGTATCCTGATCGACGGGGAAGGTGTCATCGACGGCGGCATGACCAAGATCCTGCTGCAGATTTTCTCGAAGACCGTCATCGGTCCGATCTTTTTCGAATTCATCCAGCGCAAGGGTGACGAAGGCTTTGGCGAAGGCAACTTCCGGGCCCTGTTCGAGTCGATTGAGGAAGACCAGATCCGCCGCGGAGTCATCAAGACCGAAGCTGCAGAATAGCCTCCCTTTCAGGTTGCACTAGACTGGCCGCTGTCTTTCTGGAGAGCGGCCTTTTTCTTGCGCGATTGCCGTTGGGTCACCTGCCTGAACCACCCCATTTGGGCCCGGTTCCGGCCTTGCCATTGCCGTGCAATTGAACGCGGTCGCCAGTCTATGGAAAGATATCTCCTTGAACGGGCTCAAAAATTCGTCTCGTGGAATCTGGCGTTGGCTCGCGAAAAATATCGATCCTTCCAATATTTTTTCGAAAAAATTTTAAGGCCACCAACCGGAATTAACTATTTTATTTCAAAGCGATAACGACACCCTAAAGTAGAAGCTCAAAAAATATTCAAGCAAAATGCATTTTCTGCAGGAACGATTCTATAGGGGACGGGTTCTACTTACAGAGGCTGCCGAGTAGGCCCTCTGTTGCATTGTCTAAGCACGAACTCTTTATACCTCCGCACCCCCATGCGGAGGTTTTTTTTGCCCGCTCGCAGGCAACAGGCGCGTGCTCCGCCCATTGGTTTCCCGTTCGTGCCTGTCCGGCATCAGACTGCGTTCATGTTCGCCATGTCGGCTTTCGCACCGATCTGCTGCAGGAAGGCCTGCGGGTCGAATGCCGACTTGCGATATTCATCCGCTATCCGGGCCTTTGCTGCCAGAAAAACCTCTTCGTTCTGCCATTCGACAAAGGTGACGAATGTTGCCGTGCCCTCGCGGGTAGGCTGTTCAAGTACGAGGTTCTGGCGGCAGCCTTCGATGTTCTGCAACAGACCACGAATGACATTGAGCCGTTCCAGCAGAACGTCCCGCGCCTCAAGCGGCACTTCAAACCGGTCAACGCGGTATATGGGCCGGGATTCCGTGTCTGATGTCATGCTGTATCTCCTTGGGATCTGAAAGGAGATATAGCTCTACAACCTCAACTTAAATTGAGGTCAAGCGGATATTCGGACAAAGCTTGTGGCAAGGGCTGCTCAGCCCTTCACCTTCGCTTCCAGCACGTCCCAGACCATGCCTGCCACGTCAGGGCCGCCGAGATTGCGGATGGCGCGGATGCCGGTGGGGGCGGTGACGTTGATTTCCGTCAGGTTGCCGTCAATGACGTCGATCCCGACCAGGATCAGGCCCTTTTCCTTCAGCGACGGTCCGAGACGGGCGCAGATTTCGCGTTCGCGCTCGGTCAGCTCACTGTCGGTCGGCGCGCCGCCGCGCACCATGTTGGAACGCAGGTCGCCAGCGGCCGGAACACGGTTGACCGCACCGGCGAACTGGCCGTCGACCAGCAGGATGCGCTTGTCGCCATGTTTCACATTGGGCAGGAACTGCTGAATGACCCAGGGCTCGCGGAACGTCGCGGCAAAGAAATCATACAGCGAACCGTAGTTGAGGTCGTCCTGGGTGACGCGGAAGACGGCCGCGCCGCCATGGCCGAACAACGGCTTCATGACGATGTCGCCGTACTCCTTCCGGAACAGATCGATTTCCGACTTGTCCTTGGTGATCAGGGTCGGCGGCATCAGATCGGCGAATTCGGTCACGAACAGCTTTTCCGGCGCGTTGCGCACGGCTGCCGGATCATTGACCACCAGCGTGTCGGGATGGATCTTTTCCAGAATGTGGGTCGCGGCAATGTAGGAGAGGTCGAACGGCGGATCCTGGCGCATCAGCACCACGTCCATCTCGCGCATGTTGAACCGGCTCTTTTCGCCCAGCGAGAAGTGATCGCCCTTCACATCGCGCACTTCAATCGGCTCCAGCGCACAGAATACTTCGTCGCCGCGCATTGCAAGGCGGTCGGGCGTATAGTGATAGAGTTCATGTCCGCGAGACTGCGCTTCCAGCATCATTGCGAAGGCGCTGTCGCCGGCAATGTTGATGGACGAAACATGGTCCATCTGGACCGCAACTTTCAAAGCCATGAGGCAACTCCCGGCGGGCGGCGCTGCTCCAGCGCCTTTGGGATTTCAGAACGATTGGTCCAGATATGCGGTGCGAGGTCGGCTTTGTCCAGAGGGGGAGGGCAGAAGGGCCCGAGTTCGTTTCACCTTCATTCCGTGGACCGAGAAAAATGGTGAAGTCTCTCACCCATATTCGGCGTCACCTCGGGCGAGCGAAGGGAGACCCGGGGCCGTCTCGTTTCCTGTGTGCTCGCAGGGCGCAGCAAATATCCGGGACAAAGACAACTTCGTGCGCAAGCGGGGCTGCGAGTGGGCCCCGGATCTGCGCTGCGCTCGTCCGGGGGTGACGCCGATGCTAAATTTTCTCGTATGCGATAGCCCTGCCACCTTTCAGACGCAGCCGAAAAACTGGCGCTCCAAACTATTCCCAGGCGTGAAACGCGTTTACGATGCGCTCCGGCAAGGCGCGGGGCCGGACGACGATGATATCGAAGCGCAGGGTGTAAAAGCCAGCCTTGGGGTGTTCCGCAACGAAGATCTTCGCGGCGCGTGTAATGCGTTTCTGGCTGGCGGGCGTTACGGCTTCCAGCGCGGCCTGCCGCGACTTGCGGGCCTTCACCTCGATGAAGGCAACCGTCTTGCGGCGTTTGGCGATGAGGTCGATTTCGCCGGCCTTTGTCTTGTAGCGGCGCTTGAGGATGCGCCAGCCCGTGAGGCGCAGGTACCAGGCGGCCAGGGTTTCGGCGGAAAGACCCAGCGCGTGCGCCCGGCGGCGCCGGTCCGTTTCTGCAGGCAGCTTTCCGGAACCGCCCGGGGCGCGTGCCATCAGGCTTCTTCCGCTTTCAGTTCGAGCGCGCGCTTGTAAACCTCGTTGCGGTCAAGCCCCGTGGCCTTGGACACTTTTTTCGCGGCGGCACTGACCGGCATCTCGGTGAGGGCCTCGCTCAACAAGGCATCGAGATCGTCCGCTTCGGCTTCGGGCTTGTCTTCCGGCGGGCCGACCAGAATGACGATCTCGCCCTTGATCTGCTGGCCGTCAAAGCGTGCGCTCAGCTCTTCCAGGGTGCCGCGCTCGAAGGTCTCAAAACGCTTGGTCAGCTCTCGCGCGACGACGGCTTCCCGGCTGGCTCCGAGCAGCTCGGCCATCAGCGCCAAGGTGGCGGCGGTGCGGTGGGGAGATTCAAAGAAAACCAGTGTTGCCGGCACCTTTGCCAGGTCTTGCAGCCGCCGGGACTTCGGCCCGCCCTTTTGCGGCAGAAAGCCCGCAAAGAGCACCGTGTCGCTCGGCAGACCTGCCGCGACGAGTCCGGCCAGCGGTGCGGAAGCGCCGGGGATCGGGATGACTTTATGGCCTTCTGCGACCACATCACGCACCAGCCGGTAGCCCGGGTCGGAGACCAGCGGCGTTCCTGCATCGGATACCAGCGCCACGGCACGGCCATCGGCCAGGGCTTCCAGGATCTTCGGCCGCTGCTTGTCGGCATTGTGCTCGTGATAGGGAAGAAGCGGTGTTTTCAACGAGAACCGCTGAGTGAGCGTTGCCGTGACCCGTGTATCCTCGCAGGCGATCACGCTTGCCGCCGCTAGGGTTTCCAGCGCCCGGACAGTGATATCGCCGAGATTGCCGATCGGGGTGGAAACGATATAAAGCGCGGGTTCCAGATTGGGCGCGGTGAACACGTGTTCGGAGAGGCTGTAGCGGTTCCTGTCCGCAGCCGGCCCGGCTGTTTCCTTGACCATGTCGCCTTCCCTCTTGTCTGCCGCGAATTGCCGTTTCGGTCCCGTTTGCGCCCTTGCGCTAGCCTTTCAGTACAACCGATGCAAGGCAAATCCACCGTTGATCGGGCCGATATGCCATTGAAAGGCCACTAAATCTTTACAGGCATGCAGCGAATACGTAAGTCTTTCCCAAAGGGTGAACCAACAAATATGGCAAGTGCAAGACGGGGCGACATCGTGCAACAGCACAGACGTGTTTTCTTGAAAACGGCGCTGGCTGGAGCCAGCACGATGCTGCTGGGCGGCTGCATGGGGTCCACACTCGGTTCGCTGCCGGGTGACCAGATCCAGCCCACGCCCCAGCCGCAACCGACCGGCGAAATCATCGGCACGGGCGGGGTCCGCATCGGACTGCTGCTGCCGCTGGCAAGCTCCGGCGGCAATGCCTCTATCGGCACGGTTTTCAAGAATTCCGCCGCACTGGCCCTGCAGAACTTCCCGAGCGCGGATGTGCAGTTGCTGGTGAGGGATACCGGCGGCACGGCCGAAGGCGGTCGCGCGGCAGCGCAGGCCGCCATTTCGGAAGGCGCGGAACTGATCCTGGGTCCGGTGTTCTCCCCCGCAGTCTCCGGCGCGGCCCAGGCCGCGCGGGCCACCGGCGTTCCGGTCATCGCGTTTTCGACAGACACGTCCGTTGCGTCGCGGGGCGTTTACCTGCTCAGCTTCCTGCCGGAAAGCGACGTGAAACGGGTTGTCGGCTATGCCAACAGCCAGAAGAGACATTCCTACACCGCGCTGATCCCCGAAGGCTCCTACGGTGCCATCGTCGAGGCCGCGTTCCGCCAGGAAGTCGGCCGGGGCGGCGGCCGGATTGCGTCGATCCAGCGTTATTCCATGAACGGATCGGACACGTCCGATCTCGTCGCCAAGACAGCCGCACTCAAATCTGTGCTGAACAATGCCGACGCCCTGTTCGTACCGGCGGGCGGCGCCGTGCCTGCGGCGGTCGTGCAGACCCTGGTCAGTCAGGGCGCCAACATGGGCAATGTGAAACTGCTTGGCACCGGACAGTGGGACTCACCCCAGGTGAAGAACAACCCGGTGCTTGCCGGTGCCTGGTTTGCCGGGCCGGAAGACAAGGGCTTTCTGGCGTTCGCCCAGCGGTACCAGAGCACGTACGGCGCGGTGCCGCCGCGCAACGCCAGCCTGGTCTACGACGGTGTCACCCTGGCCGCCGGCCTGATCCGTTCCGCCGGGCAGCAGCGGTTCCAGCAGAGCATCATCACCAATCGTGACGGCTTCATCGGCATTGACGGATTGTTCCGCTTCCAATCCAATGGCCTCAACCAGCGGGGCCTTGCCGTCTATCAGATTACCGGGCAGGGCACACAGGTGATTTCTCCGGCGCCGCGGGATTTCCGCACCGGATTCTGATCTTTACCGCCGACATCGACAGACCTAGGGTGTGGCCCCATAAATGAAGACGAAATGGCATGAGAAATGGCGAAACTGCGTCAGGAAGTGTGCGCGTAGCGGGTTTTCTAGGTCGAGCACGCTGACGACACGCGTTGAAGCCATTTTCATGTCCTTCGGATTTGACCGGATTGGTCCTCCTCTGCGTTGCGAAAGCTTGAAAATGAGCCACATTTCCTGCGCTTCCGCGCCTTGACGATGACCAATCCGCCTCAAACCATTTCATCCTCATTTATGGGGCCACACCCTTGGGAGTGCTGAGTTAAGATGCTGAGCGGCAAACAGATCGTCCTGATCATCAGCGGCGGCATCGCCGCCTACAAGTCTCTTGACCTGATCCGGAGGCTGAAGGAACGCGGCGCAAGGGTGATCCCGGTGATGACCAAGGGCGCGCAGGAGTTCATCACGCCGCTGGCCGCGGGAGCCCTGGCGGCGGAAACCGTCTTCACCGACCTGTTCGACCGGCAGGCCGAACACGATGTCGGCCACATCCGCCTGGCCCGCGATCACGACCTGATCCTGATTGCCCCCGCCACCGCCGATCTGATGGCCAAGATGGCCCACGGCATTGCCGACGACCTGGCAACCGCCGTGCTTCTGGCAACCGACAAACCCGTGCTGATTGCCCCGGCCATGAACCCGAAGATGTGGCAGCACGAGGCCACGAAGCGCAACCGGACAATCCTCAAGGCGCGCGGCATTGCCTTTTGCGGCCCGGCCGCCGGCGAGATGGCGGAAAAGGGCGAAGCCGGTACCGGCCGGATGAGCGAACCGCTGGAGATCGTTGCCGCCGCCGCGGCGCTGCTGCGGGATGAGGCGATCAAGGCGGGCAGCCTGCCGCTTGCCGGAAAGCATGTTCTGATCACCTCCGGCCCGACCCATGAGCCGATTGACCCCGTCCGCTATATCGCCAACCGGTCTTCCGGCAAGCAGGGCCATGCGCTGGCACGGGCCGCCTATGAGGCCGGGGCGCGCGTGACGCTGGTGTCCGGCCCGGTGACCCTGCCGGACCCGGCCAATGTCACCGTCATCCACGTCGAGTCAGCGTCCGCGATGCTGAAGGCGGTGGAAAGCAACCTGCCGGCGGATATCGCCATCATGGCGGCGGCTGTCGCCGACTGGCGCGTTGCCAGCGAAGGCGCCCAGAAGATCAAGAAAGACGGCAGCGGCAAGCCGCCCGCCCTGGAGCTGACGGAAAACCCGGACATTCTGTCAACCGTCGGCCATCACGCAGAGCTGAGACCGACGTTGCTGATCGGCTTTGCCGCCGAAACGCAGAACCTGATCGACAATGCCCGTGGCAAGCTGGAACGCAAGAAGGCGGACTGGATCATCGCGAACGACGTCAGTCCGCAGACCGGGATCATGGGCGGCGATGCCAACACCATCCGCGTCGTCAGCCGCGATGGCGTCGAGGACTGGCCGGAAATGGACAAGGGCGAGGTTGCCCGCCGGATCATTGCCCGCGCGGCCGAGGCGCTCGGTTCGGACTGATCCAACCCAACCAGTTCTCCGAAAGAGCCAGGGTGAAAGACCGGTGCTTATGCCCGGCAAACATTCTGCCCTGTTTCACCGAAACGGGCCGGAAAGCCTTGGCCCCTGCCAGAGCAGGGGCAGTCGGTGAGGTTGTCAGGCCGCGAAGCGGAAGTAGCTCATGCTGAGGGAGCCATACTCGTAGCTTCGATGGAGAAGCTGGGCTTTTGCGTCCATTCCACCGGCTCCAAAGGCAAAGAACAGCGGCAGAAGGTGCTCGTCCGTCGGGTGGTTGCGGCGGAAATTGGGAGCGCTCCTGATATCGTTGAAATAACCGATCGACCCGGCCTCCAGTCCGGTGTCCAGCCAGCGGTCGAAATCCACGGCCCAATCCGGCGTTCCCGAGCCCTGCGGTCCGATTTCACGCAGGTTATGCGTGGTGCTGCCGGAGCCTGCCAGCAACACGCCCTTGTCCTTGAGCGGCGCAAGCGCCTGACCGAGGGCATAAACGGATGCAGGTGTGCTGCCATCGGGAAGCGACAAGGCGACCACCGGAATGTCGGCATCCGGATAGGCGAGCGATAGTGGTACCCAGGCACCATGATCGAGCCCCCAGTGGCTGTCGAGTTCCACATCGTATCCGGCCGCTTCCAGAAGGCGTGCGGCTTCGTCGACATGGTCCACATTGGCCTTCGCGGGGTAGGAGATCTCGTAGAGCGGACGCGGGAAGCCGCGGAAGTCATGATAGGTCCGCAGCGGTCCGGGCGCCGAGAGTTTCAGACCGTCGGTTTCCCAATGCGCGGAGAGGATCAGGATTGCCTTCGGGCGCGGCTGGCTGGCGGCAAAACTTTTCAAAAACCGGCTGGCAGCCGTGTCTTCCAGTGCCAGGGTCGGCGCACCATGGGCGAAGAAGACAGGCGAGATGCTGCGTGGCGTAGCCGTCATGGGAGCACTCCTCGGTAGGATTGGTTGTACCTCAGAGGATAAGCCATTCGGCCAGAAGGATTAGACCAGAAACAAAAGAAGGCTCGTTCAACTCAGGTAAACAATCCGCCGTTCCGGCTCTCACTGTTCAGACATGCCGCTTCCGAAAAAGGAAGCGGCATGTCTTTTGCCGGATCGGTTTTCAGGCAGGTTTCAAGCACGCTTTGTGGACATTGCCGAACCCGCCCGAGGGGCCGGTTATCTGTAACCCAGGTTGATGAGCTGGACGCGGCGGTTGACGGCAGCATCCGGATTGGCCGGGTCACGCAGTTGCTCTTCCCCCAGACCGACAGCGAAAAGATATTCACCCGGAACGCGGAAGGTGGTCACCAGCGCCTCACGCACGGCCTGTGCCCGCTTCAGCGAGAGTTCCAGATTGTATTCGCGCGCGCCCTTGGCATCCGTATGACCGACGATGAAGAAGGTCTGGCCCTGCAGATAAGGGGTGTGCAGGGCGTCCGCGATCAGGCCGACGGTCTCAAAGGATTCCGGACGAATGCGGGCGCTGTCGAAATCGAAGGTGATTTCGACGTTGAACTGGCGCAGGGAGGCCAGCTTGTCGGCAAGCGGCAGCGTGTTGGGTGCATTTGCACCCGGATATTTCTGGATGTTTTCCAGGGCGGCCTGCTGCAGTTCATCGGCCGTCAGGTCAACCTTCTGCTGCGCCCCTTGCAGGGAGTTGATGATTTCATTGCGGCTCAGCTTGGTCTGGGCGGTAAGGCCTGACGCGGACACGGCAAGAAAAGCGGCCGATAAACCGGCCAGAAGCAACTTGTTCATGAAAATATCTCCCGGTGCCGAGTTAGCGGTATCCGGCCAGGTCAATGGCCGTGTTGCATTTTTCGCTGACGGACGGTTGGGCCTTGAGCAGGCAGCGCAGCACGTGACCGGCCCCGGCCTTGACGCCCTTGCAATATTGCGCAGCGTCCCGCTGGCACAGTTTGGGGGCTTCCGCCTGGGCCGCCAGCCGTGCCTGGATCAGCGAAATCACGACCAGACGGTCCGCGTTGCATTTTGCCGAGAGCTTGGACTGGTTCTTTTCAAGACACTGGGTGATGCCGTTGTTCGCGAGTGTCGCGGACTTGCAATAGGATTCGATGTCCTTGCCGCAGCTTGCAGCCAGGATCTTGATGGCGTCGGCATAGCCGACCGTCTGTGCGAAGGTTGCCGGTGCCGTAATCAGCATCAGCCCGGTGGTAAATGCAAAAATCAATCGTCTCATGTTGCCAATCTCCCAATCGCTGGCAAGTTACGATGCGTTAGAGTGTTTCAGGTGCCGATTGTGACTGCAAGTAGATATCTGATTTTTATGCGAAGTTTCGCGTCCGCCCGCCAGCCTTGACAGGGACCGGCGAATATCGTCACTCGCCAGCAACACTCACTGCCGGACATTTTCGATGCCTGTTACCCTGGAACTGAAGCGACTGGAGCATGGTCGCGATCTGCCACTGCCCGCCTATCAGTCGGTCCTGGCCGCCGGACTTGATCTTCTGGCTGCCGTCGACGGCACGATAACCCTCGCACCCGGTGCACGCGCCCTGGTGCCGACAGGGCTCGCCATGGCCCTGCCCGCTGGCTATGAAGCCCAGGTTCGCCCCCGGTCTGGCCTTGCCGCCAAACACGGTGTCACCGTTCTGAACACGCCCGGCACAATCGATGCGGACTACCGGGGTGAGGTGAAGGTGATCCTGATCAACCTCGGCGAGGTCCCTTTCGAGATTTCACGCGGAGACCGTATTGCCCAGATGGTGATCGCGCCCGTGCTGCAGGCGGACATCGTTGAAGTTGAGGTTCTCTCGGAAACCGAACGCGGCGCCGGTGGCTTCGGTTCGACGGGCCGCTCATGATGACGAGCCTCGTCATATTCGATTGCGACGGCGTGCTTGTCGACACCGAACGCATGGCCAATGCCAACATGGCTGCCATCATCACCGAGCTTGGCGTTCCGATGACCGGGCCGGACTGCCAGCGCCGGTTCATGGGCCGGACACTGGAAGATGTCCAGTCCATGATCGAGGACCTGACCGGCAAGGTGCTGCCCGCCGACTGGCCGGACCAGGTGCGGCTGCGCGACCTGGAGAGCTTCAAGGCCGGTGTTCCGGCGATCGAAGGCGTTGCCGGTGTGCTGGATGACCTCGACCGGCGCGGCGTTGCCTATTGCGTCGGCTCTTCCGGCAAATACGAAAAGATGCGCACGACACTGGGCAGCTCCGGTCTGCTGCCCCGGCTGGAAGGACGCCTCTTTTCCGCGCAGGACTGCGAACGTGGCAAACCTGCGCCGGACGTGTTTCTGCTGGCGGCGCGCACCATGGGCCACGCACCGGAAACCTGTACGGTGATCGAAGACAGCCTGCCCGGCGTTCTGGCGGCCCGGGCGGCCGGCATGCGCGTTTATGCCTTTGTCGAAGATCCGGCCTGCGACCGCAAGGCGATGCAGGACGCGGGGGCTATCCTGTTCGAGGCAATGGCGGATCTGCCGGACATGCTCTTTTCCAAGAGCTGAAGCTTTTCTGGAAAAAGGTTTTACCGGCAGGTTCGGAAAGGCGTGTTCGGCCCCTTATAACTTGCCGGAACCCGTACTATCTTATCGCTCCGATAGTCGAACGATGCCGGCGGAAGAAGATCCGGCCAACCTGGGAGACCTGCCATGACGATCAAGACCAGTGGTCGCGGAAAAATCTATTCCTCCATCACCGAGACCATCGGCGATACACCGATCGTCCGGCTGGACCGGCTGGCGAAGGCGCACGGGGTCAAGGGCAATCTCCTGGCGAAGCTTGAATTCTTCAACCCGATTTCCAGCGTCAAGGACCGGATCGGCGTTGCCATGATCGAGGCGATGGAGCAGGCCGGGCAGATCGTGCCGGGCAAGACCACGCTTGTTGAGCCGACCTCCGGCAACACCGGCATTGCGCTGGCGTTCGTCGCCGCCGCCAAGGGCTACCGGCTTATTCTGGTGATGCCGGAAACCATGTCCGTGGAGCGCCGCAAGATGTTCAAGATCCTGGGTGCGGAACTGGAACTGACCGAAGGGCCGAAGGGCATGAAGGGCGCCATCGCCCGTGCCGAGGAACTGATCGGCGAAATCGACGGTGCGGTGATGCCGCAGCAGTTCGAAAACGCCGCCAACCCGGAAATCCACCGCAACACCACCGCGGAAGAAATCTGGAACGACACCGATGGCGGCGTGGACGTGTTCGTCTCCGGCATCGGCACCGGCGGCACCATCACCGGTGTTTCCCAGGTGCTGAAAGAGCGCAAGCCGGGCCTTCATGTGGTTGCCGTGGAACCGGCCGACAGCCCGATCCTGTCTGGCGGAGAGCCTGGCCCGCACAAGATCCAGGGCATTGGCGCGGGTTTCGTGCCGGGCGTGCTCGACACCTCCGTCTACGATGAAGTCCAGACGGTCGCCAATGAAGACGCCTTCGCCATGGCGCGCGAAGTGGCCAAGACGGAAGGCGTGCCGGTGGGCATTTCCTCCGGTGCCGCGCTGACGGCCGCCATCCGCGTCGGTCAGCGCGAAGGTATGGAAGGCAAGAACATCGTGGTGATCATCCCGTCCTTTGCTGAACGCTACCTCTCCACGGCGCTGTTCGAAGGCCTCTGAGACCCCGGTCCCGCATTTTCACCCCGCCGGCCGGAGCAACCCCGCCGGCGGGGTTTTTCATGTCTTGCGGTGATGCAGAACCCTGCCGATGGTGTTCATCAGGACCTGAGCGGCGAGGATGCTCGTCGAGCCCGTCGGATCGTAGTCCGGTGCAACCTCCACCAGATCGATGCCGACGATGTCCCCCTGTTTTGCCAGGCCGTCGAGCAACTCCAGCACCTCGTAATAGAGAAATCCGCCGTGACTGGGCGTGCCCGTGCCAGGTGCGATGGACGGGTCGAAAGCGTCGATATCAAGTGTCAGGTAGTAGCGCTTGCCGGCCGGTATCCGCGCCAGAAGCGCCTCGGTGCCAAGCTTGCGGGCGTGGCGCACAGAAAGAATGTCCGAGCCCATCCTGCGAGCGTCTTCATAGCCATCGCGCGAGGTTGAGGACACGTTGCGGATGCCGATCTGGGTCAGACCGGTGACATAAGGCTTTTCCGCCGCACGGCGCATCGGGTTGCCATGGCCGTAGCGAACGCCGTGACGTTCATCGACGAAATCCAGATGTGCATCGATCTGCACGACATGGATCGGGTCCTGGCCGTCAAAGGCGTTGATGCAGGGAATGTTGACCGAATGATCCCCGCCCAGCACCACGGGCAAGGCGCCAGCCGCCAGGATCTTGCGCACGCCGTATTCGATTCGCTTATGGCTTTCGATCGTATCCGTATGCACGATGTCGGCATCACCGAGGTCGACAATGCGGGTCGTTTCCGCCGGCAGGTAGGTGATGTCGTCCTCGAAATCATAGGCACCCGCATGACCGAAGGAAAACAGCGTCGAGGCCTCCCGGATCGCGCGCGGTCCCATGCGTGCACCCGACCGCCACTGGGTGCCGAAATCGAACGGAGCCCCCAGAACAGCGACATCCGCATCGATGGCATCCCAATCCGGCTGATAGGGAGACTTGCCGAACGTGCAGATACCGACAAAGGGCAGGTTCAACCGCCCGCTTTCATAACCGTGTGAGGACATTCAAAGGCTCCTGTTGAGGTCTGGTCGACTAGAGCATCAATGTGGGAGAGGGGAAAGAGCCCGGCGCCGTGTGGTGGGCAGACATCAGCCTCTTTTTGCAAGAAACCGGGCGGGCTTATCTCTGAGTCACCCCGGACAAGCAGAGCGCAGATCCGGGGCCTACTCGCAACACCACTTGCAGAAGAGGTGGAGTTTCCGGCAAGACGCCCACCTGAACATCAGCGTTCTGGAAGTGAGTGGGCTCCGGGTCTCACTGCGTCCGCCCGGGGCGACACCGTGCGGATCTGGCTCTGAACCTGGCTGAACTCCCTAAACCTGTTTCTCCATGCGTGTCGCGGAGGAAAAGCCGAACAGGAGTTCAAGAAACCCGGTCTTTTCCTCCCCGACGGCCTTGAACCCTGAACGCTCGTAAAGAGCCTTCGCCCTGGGGTTGGTATCTATCACGTCCAGTCGCACGCGGGAGAGCGACCGCCGGCGCGCTTCTTCGGCGATGGCGTTCAGCAAGGTGCCGCCGATGCCCCGGCCGCGGGCGCTTTCGGCAACAAAGATGCCGTCCATCAGCAGGCAGTCCGGCTCTATACTGCGTTCCAGAACCTCCAGAAAGACACCGCGCAGCAGACCGCCGAACTGGCCGTAGACCGCTGTCATGTCGTCGAGATTGCCGGCGGCAAACGAACCGTCGGCAGTCTTGTAGCCGGCAAGACCCAGCAGTTGGCCTTCCCGGTCGAGGGCGCTGATGGAAAAGGCCGGATTGAGGATACGCTCGATCAGCCGGAGCGCCTTTTCCTCCGGGGCCAGCACCTTGCCAAGCTTGCCGGAAAAGGCTTCCCAGAACAGGCTGGCAGCAGCCGGTCGCTGGTCTTCGGGGAACCCGGGAGAGATGAGAATGTCGGGCGACATGGCAGGATCAGCGGATGAAGACTGCGGTCCCGGTGGCGCTGACCATCAGCATGGAGCCGTTCTGACCGACGGTTTCGTAGTCGAGATCGACGCCGATCACCGCATTGGCGCCCATACCCTGAGCCTGTTGGCACATTTCATCGATGGCTATCTTGCGTGCCTTGCCAAGTTCCTCCTCGTAGGCGCCGGAACGGCCACCGACAATGTCGCGGATGCCGGCAAAGAAATCCTTGAAAATGTTCGCGCCGAGGATCGCCTCGCCCGTCACCAGACCCTTGTAGTCCAGATCCCTGCCCTGAATGGTGTTGGTGGTGGTGACCAGCATGCGGTGTCTCCCTTTTGAACCGATGTTCGAGACATGGGTTCGTCCTCGTGGATTTGCAAGAAAGAGCGGAATTGGCAGAGCTTAGCCGGCAACAAGCCTTGCCATTACCCTCAGCAACGCCTCGCCTTCTTCTTCCGTGCCGACGGAAATCCGCAGCCAGTTGTCGATGCGGTCCTTGTTGAAGTGGCGGACCAGAATGCCTTCGTCCCTGAGCCCGGTCAGAAGCTCCCGCGCGGCGCGAGGTTCGTGCGACACGAACAGGAAGTTGGCCGCCGATGGCAACACCTTGAAGCCGAGAGAACGCAGGCCCTCCGCCATCCGCTGCCGTTCCGCTATCACCAGGCGCCGCGTTTCCTCGAACCAGTCCGTGTCCTGCCAGGACGCTTCGGCACCGGCAAGCGCCAGACGGTCGAGCGGGTAGGAATTGAAGCTGTCCTTGATCCGCTGCAGGGCTTCGATCAGGTGCGGCTGACCAAGAGCGAACCCGACGCGCAGCCCTGCAAGGCCACGCGATTTGGAAAAGGTCTGCACCACCAGAAGATTGTCGAATTCGGGAACCAGACCAGCGGCACTCTCAGCGCCGAAATCGACATAGGCTTCGTCGACCAGCACGACCACATCCGGGTTTTGGTCTAGAACGCCCCGCACCGCCGCGAGATCGAGGGCAATGCCGGTCGGAGCGTTCGGATTGGCAATCACGATGCCCCCACAAGGGCCGACGAGGCTGGCCGGATCGATCCGGAAATCGCCGTCTAGCGGCACAGTCCGGTGAGAAATGCCGAAAAGCTCGCAGTAGGTCTTGTAGAAACTGTAGGTGATATCGGGAAACAGCAGCTCGTCCTTGCCGCTGAAAAAGCCGTGAAAGGCATGGGCCAGGATTTCGTCCGAGCCATTCCCGGCAAAGACATGATCCGCGCTCAGGCTGAAGCTGGAGGCGATTGTTGCCCGCAACGCAGCAGCGGTGGGATCTGGATAAAGCCTCAGGCTGTCTCCTGTCGCCGCACGGATGGCCCCGAGCGCAATCGGCGAGGGGCCGAAGGGGTGCTCGTTGGTGTTCAGCTTGATAAAGCTGCGGTCCTTCGGCTGCTCGCCCGGCGTATAGGGCACCAGTTTGCTGACGATGGGGCTCCAGAACCTGCTCATGAACCGTATCCTGGCGGAAATTGCTGCGATTTTTCGCACAATAGGCGCCAGTCCTCTACGGTCAAAGGGATTTTGACATTGTTCCTGTCCGGTGTTGCAGAAGCTCTGCTACGCGCAGAAACCGGTTCGTCTCGGGGCCGGAAAGGTTCACGCCTTCGGTGTGGCAGGGAGGCGCTGTTCCGGGGCTATCCGTGCAAAGGGAACGGTGGCCGCTTTCAAAGCAATTCTGTCACCATCCTCACCAACATCACCATCCTCACCAACCTCACCGTCGTCATCCCGGACGTAGCGCAGCGAAGATCCGGGACCGGGGAACCACCAACGGGTGGCCGCAATAGGTTAGCCACCATATCGAGACGTTCGTGCCACCCCGATCCCGGCTCGCGCTTCGCTTGGCCGGGATGACGAGGGTGTGGGTGTGGTGAAGAAAGAAAGAGCCGGGGGACATTTCCCCCGGCTCTTCCATTTGGTCAGGTCCTTGTCCGCGTTGCCGGTCAGGACAGGTGATGCACCTGCTGAAGACCGTAGACCGGTGTCGGCAGACCTTCCATCCGCGCTTTCAACTGAAGCGCCAGATATTGGGAATAGTGGCGGGACTGGTGCAGGTTGCCGCCGTGGAACCAGAGCGCTTCCTGCTGGGTCGGCTTCCACATGTTGCGCTGTTCGCCTTCCCAGGGGCCCGGGTCCTTGGTGGTGTCCGAGCCAAGCCCCCAGACCTTGCCGACCTTGTCGGCCATCTCCTGACCCATCAGATCGGCGACCCAGCCGTTCATCGACCCGTAGCCGGTGGCATAGACGATCAGATCCGCTTCCAGCTTCGTGCCATCGTCCAGAATGATGCCGTCTTCAACCACTTCGGTCACCTGGCCGCGCTTCAGCTTGATCTCGCCGTCGATGATCAACTGGCTGGCTCCGATATCGATGTAGTAGCCGGACCCCCTGCGCAGATATTTCATGAACAGGCCGCTTTCATCGTCGCCCCAGTCCAGCCAGAACCCGGCTTTCTCCAGCCCTTCATAGAAGTCTGCGTCACGCTTTTTCATCTCCGCATAAGCGGGGATCTGGAACTCGTGCAGGATCCTGTAGGGCAACGAGGCGAAGATGAGATCCGCCTTTTCCGTCGTCACACCGGAGCGAACCGCCTCTTCGGAATAAAGCGCGCCGAGGCCGACGTCCATCAAGGTGTCGGAGCGCACGATATGGGTGGAGGACCGCTGCACCATGGTCACGTCGACATCGTTTTCCCAAAGCGCCGCGCAGATGTCATGCGCCGAATTGTTGGACCCCACCACGACAGCCTTCTTGCCGCGATACCTGTCCGGCCCCGGGTGTTTGGACGAATGGTGCTGATCGCCCTTGAAGGTGTCCATGCCCGGGAAGTTCGGCACATTCGCCTTGCCCGACATGCCGGTTGCCATGACAAGCTGTTTCGGCTTCAGCACCACTTCCTCGCCGTCGCGATCCACGACGACGGTCCACTCCTTCTTCGCCTCATCATAGGTGGCGGATTTGGCGACGGTGTTGGTCCAGTAGTTCAGCTCCATCACCTTCGTGTACATCTCCAGCCAGTCGCCGATCTTGTCCTTGGGGCTGAAGATGGGCCAGTTTTCCGGAAACTTGATGTAGGGCAGGTGGTCGTACCAGACGGGATCATGCAGGCAGAGGGACTTGTAGCGGTTGCGCCAGCTGTCACCGGGCCGCGCGTTCTTCTCCACGATGATGGTCGGCACGCCGAGTTGCCGCAGGCGCGCGCCAAGCGCGATGCCGCCCTGGCCGCCGCCGATGATCAGGCAATAGGGCTGGGTCTTGTAACCGAGTTCCGCAAGTTCGCGCTCACGTTCCTCCTTCCAGCTGGTGCGATGTTTGCTGGCACCGTGCTTGGCTCCCAGCGGCCGGTTGAACCCCTTCGGCTCCTCGTGGCCTTTGAGCTCCGACATGGTGGTCAGCAGGGTCCAGATCTTGCCGCCCTTCAGGCGGATCAGGCCGAAGCAGCGGGCACGTTCCGTATCGAACTGGATCCAGGCGGTGACGACATCGCCCTCCTTCGTCGGGATCTCGCCTTCCGCGATCCGCCAGTTGCTGGGCCCGGTGGACGCCAGTTGTTTCTCCAGCATGTCGCGGACCTGATCCTTGCCCTCGACGGTCTTGATGTTCCAGGTAAAGGCAATCAGATCGCGCCAGTAGCAGTCGTCCAGAAACATGTCCGTTGCGGCATCGATGTTGCCGTCTTCCAGCGCCTTGCCGAAGGTGTTGAGAAAAGTCTCGGTCTCGTGAACCAATGGTTTGTCGAGCATTCCAGTTCCTCCCTGTTTATGGAGGAAACAATGCAGAGCGGCCCTGCATTTTTCCATGGAACGCCCGTCAATTGAGCACGCGACAGGGCAGAAACTTCGTTTCCTGTTGCGCACGCAACAGAACGCAACACGTGATCATGCACGCGGCTTGGGCCGCGGCTCCAGACCGAGTGAGCGCATCCGCCGCAGCACCGTCGACCGATTGACGCCAAGCCTTCGGGCCGCCTGGGACATGTTCCAGCCACAGGCGTCCAGAAGCGCTTCCAGATCCTGTTTCGGGTCGGTTTCGACGCGTCCGGACAGCGTCGCCGGCGGCAGATCGGGAAGATCGATCACATCGGTTTCGGCAAGCGCGGTCGCGACATCCAGCAAGGTGGCAAGTTCTCGGATGTTGCCGGGCCAGTGCCGGCCGCCGAGTTCGGCCCGTGCCGCGGGCGACAGGCGAAGATCCCGCGGCGAGCGCCGCAGCAGGCGGTCGACCAGCCAATCGAAATCCTGCCGGTGCCGCAGTGGCGGGATCCGGAGGACCGAACCGGCAACTCTGAAATAGAGCTCGGGCCGCAACGCGCGGATGCCTGTAGACCCCGCCGGGTCCTGACGCGTCGTTGCCACCACGCGAAGGTCGTTGCGATGTTCCAGCAGGGCGAGCAAAGCGGCTTGGCCGGCCTTGTCGAGGTCTTCGATCCCGCGCAGAAACAAAGTCCCGGCGGCCGCATCAAAGAGCGCGCCGACCTTTTCCGGCTTCAAGGCCGAGCAGCAAAGCGCGTGGAACGGACGGTCGGCGGGGCCAAGGACGTGAATGGCCCTTGCCAGATATTCCTTTCCTGTCCCGGTTTCACCGGACAAGAGGATCGGAACCTGCGTGGGTGCGAGCCGTGCAACTTTCGACACCACCTGCAACAGCGCCGTGTCCTGTCCGCAGATACCACGCAGCGGCGTGGGCAAAGCACCGGAAGCAGGCGTGCGGGCCATGCGGGCTGCCTGTGGCGCAATGGCATGGCCATATAACCCGCCGCCGTCGCGCCGGCGCAGAACCCGGTCTTCCGCCGGGCGGCCGCGCATCAGCGACGGCAGATCATCAACATCAAGATCCAGATAACTGTCGATCCGGCTTCCGATCAGGTCGGCAGAGCCGGAAGGGGCGAGACACGCGAGCGCCCCGTGCGTCATGCCCGTTATCCGTCCGCTGTCATCCAGGGCAATGGCGGCTTCCGGATCGACCTCCAGAAACTCCGGTGACGTTGAAAACCGCAAGACCCATTCCTTGCGCGTGGTCGCCATCAGGTTGGCCATCTCGACCCGGCGAGTGGAGGCCTTCACAAGGTTCATCGCCAGATTCTGGCTCGATTTCGGGCTTGGTGAGCGCAACAGGGAAATATCCAGAACCGCCGCCAGCTTGCCGCAAGTGTCGTAGATAGGCGCTGCCGTGCAGGACAGCGGCGTGTGCGACAGCCCGAAGTGATCGCTCTGGTGGATCGTCACCGCCTCCCCCGTCACGATGCAGGAGCCAACACCGCAGGTTCCGGCCAGGTCCTCCGACCAGTCGGAGCCGAGATAAAGCCCCGCCTGCCGAAGATCGTCCTCGAACCGCGGATCGCCGAAGAAATCGACACACACGCCTTTGGCGTCGGCCAGCAGCAGCACGTAATTCTGGCCGGCAACCTGCTTGAACAGGGTGCGCAGGCCGGAGCGGGCCGTCGCGATCAACCGTTCGGATTGTTCCTGATGTTCGCGCAATTGCTGTTCGGTGACGATATGCGCCGGTTCCGGCCGGGCAGGGTCCATGCCGTAGGTCTGGACACAGCGCCGCCAGCTTTCCGAAACCAGCCCATCCCTGCCGGTCTCGTATCCCTTCAATACGCGGTCTATTTCACTCACATGTTCAAGGTCGCGCATGCCATCCTCCCTTGACATAAGCGCTTCACGATAGCCTTTCGGGCCGGCTTTGCAAATTTTGCCGGTTCAACTTTGCGCCCGGGCGCTTTCGTGAAAACGGCATCTGCTGAAACGTCAGTCTGGCCAGGCCAACAGCGTGTCCTTGTCGATGGTGAAATTCGCCTTCGGTTTCATGGCGTTGGCGGCAACGTTGAGGTCAACGATATCCTGGAACGTGGATGTCGCCGCGATTTCCGCCATGCCATAGTCGGTGAAGACCCCGGGACCGAAAACGTTCCTGGCCAGAAGCGGATTGGTGAGTGCCTGGGAGAAGGCGTCGGACCCGACCATGGCCAGAAGCAGGGGCGGCAGGGGCCGCGTCCGCATCTGGTCCTCGGCCAGAAGCCCGATGGGCAGATCCACCCGGTCGATGCCGCGCACACCGTTCCAGTCCGGATAAAGCGCTTCCAGCTCACCGGCCAGACTGGTGTCGCCGCCCGTCAGTTCCAGGAAACTGTCATAGGGGCGCAGTTTCCAGGAGGCGCGGTAGGCGTTGAAGGGTGCGAGACGGAACCTGCGGGCAAAGTCCAGCGTGCGCTCGTCCGCGCCCTGCAGGAAGAACGGCGTGTTGTGCAAGGTCAGCTTGCCGGCCCGCTGGCGTGCCGCCGCATCGATGACCGGCTCGACGCCATGTTTTTCAATGATCGTATTGTTGAAGCGGAAGTCCTCGTTTTCCAGCGGCTCGCCGTGAAACAGAAACCGGTCCGGCACCATCGGGTGCCAGCGATAGAGCAGGTCAAACTCCAGTGCGATCCTGTTGGTGCGGTACCAGAGGCGCTTGTCCGCATCGCCCGGCTCCACGAAGATCCTGAACGGCGAATTGGCGAGGTGGTTGATATAGTCCTCGATGATGACCTTGAGCAGCTTGACGATGTTGATGTTGCGGGCGGTTTCGAACACCCGGTCTGGGCCGAAATGCGGGTTCCGTTTGCCGATCTCACGCGCAAGTCGATTGTGCTCGCGCAGGAAGATCGTGTTGAGCGCGCTGTAGATGATGGTGGAATTGGCGCGTTCCAGACCGGCGGCATAGTGGCATTTCCAGCGCTCGGGCACGACGGCCCAATCACCGATGCCGGCTAAAAGGTTCCGAAGTTTTTTTGCCGTTCCCCATTCGGGATCCGGCCCGAGAAAGGTCGTCGCCCACATGGGCATGAAGTGAATTCCGGCAAACTCGCTTTTCACTTCCAGGTCCGGGCCGGCAAGCAGCGGTGGCAGCTCGCCGACCGGCGTCTGCCGCGATTTCAGAAAAGCGCCCTGCCGCAGGATAGCGGTGGTCTGCTCGCCCAGCCCATAGATCTGGCAGAGATCGATTTCGTGGTTGGAGGTGTTCATCCGCTTGTTCAACGGATGGGTGCGCAGGAAGCTGTCGGTGAACCACTGGGCGAAGAAGCAGAACAACGCACTGGTGTCGCTCTCGACCATCGTGGTGCGCTTGTAAAGCTCCGCAACCCTCGGCACCTCCGGCAGGGCGTCGACGAATGCCTGATCGACCGGGGGCAGATGACGGCCGGTGTAGCGGCGATCGACCAGACCCGGCCAGCTTGCAAAGGTGCTGGTGGTCTTTTCCGGATCCTTTGAGCCCGCAACACTCTCTACATGCGTTTCGGAATCGTAGGGCGTCCAGAGGGAAAGCGGCAGCGGGCGGCCCGGGGGAGCGCTTGATATGCCGTTGATCACGAGCCGGTTGATGGCCCGGCTGAGCGGGCCGCAGCGTTTGATCAACCGGACGAGTGCGGGAAAGGCCTCAGCCAGTTTCAGAGCCTGCGCGCCGACGAACCCGAGGATCCGCTTGTGCAGCGGCGGGTCCCGCAGGACGTCGCGTTCGGAGCGGGCCCCGAGCTGATCCAGAAACGGCACGAACACGAGGGCGTAGGCGATGTGCGGCCAGACGTGGTGATGCCAGACATCCTGCAGCACAAAGATGAAGATGACGGCCACGACCACATTGCCGCCGATGAAGATCCAGTAACCGATGCGCAATCTCCGGTACATCAGCCAGTTGGCATAGGCACCGGCCCCGAGTGCGAGCCCCAGCACCATGTGTATGGGATCGAAATCGTAGCGGAAGAATTCCTCAAAGCCGCGATAGGCCATGATCGTCCCGACAAGCAGGCAGATGATGTCGAGAAACGTTCCCTTGAAGGATGCACTGAGCCTCATGACCGCCCCGGATATTGCTTGAATTTGAGATATTCGATCAGCGCGGATTTCTCGCCGTCCGGCAGACCGGTGCCATAGAGATGCCCGCCGTTGCCGTTGCCGGTGAGCTGCGTGTCGAACAGGAAGCCGCTGTCGCAGGCAAAGCCGACGTCCACCGGATCGAAATTCGTGCAGCCGCGATAGAAGGTCGCCGGGCGGTCTTCCGGCGGTGACAGCAACGCGCGAAGGGTCGGCACGGAGCCGTTGTGCAGATACGGCCCGCGCGCCCAGATGCCGTCCAGCGGCGTGTTGGCATAGCCGTCCGTTGCCCGGTAATGCGAAAACCGCCAGGTGTACCCCTTGCCAACATCACCAAACCGGCTGACGAAGGCTTCGTCGAAGAGGTCGGCGCGCTCAGGATCTGTCTCAAGCTCTGAAAGCGGCGTGACCTGCCCGAAGCTTTCGCCTCCCGGGTCATGACATGTGCCGCAGCCTTCCCGTTGATAAATCTCGGCGCCTTCCGCCGCCATGTCCGCGTCGACTGGCAAGGGATAGGCAGGCGGCGGCAGGTCGCGCAGCCAGTCTGCCTGGGCATCGATCAGCCCGCGTTGCAGCAGCCATTCCTTGGCGCCGCCGGCAAGGGCTGCGGAATAGTTGCGTTCGATCAGCGAATTGTTGTTGCCGTCCCA
Organism: Roseibium aggregatum IAM 12614; assembly: GCF_000168975.1. Classification (GTDB taxonomy): domain Bacteria; phylum Pseudomonadota; class Alphaproteobacteria; order Rhizobiales; family Stappiaceae; genus Roseibium; species Roseibium aggregatum. The sequence continues at coordinate 36,963 of NZ_AAUW01000014.1, read as the reverse complement.
ATGGAACCAGCCACCTTCGCGGATGCCCTGGTTCCACACGGAAGGAAAATCGACCGTTCCGACCGCATCGTCCTTTTCCGGGCCGTAGCCCCAGCGTGCGCGCCAGCTATTGCCCGCGTCCGTGCGCCCGGGGCCGTGCTGCGGCTTGACCTTCATCCAGTTGAAGGCCGTTGCCAGACCGTCGGACTGGTCCTTGATGCCGGGCATCAGAATGGTGCGCACAAGCAGCCGGTCGATTGGGCCCAGCGGCCGTCCCGCCCGGGCCGCGCTTTCGATCACCGCATCCGCGGTCAGCTTGTCACTGGCGGCCACATACCCCAGGAAGAGGATGTAGGACTGGATATCGAGCTGTTCGGCAGGCGCGCCCAGCACAAGCCTGGTGTTGCCGCCGGCGGTGACTTCCGCGCTGTGGCAAGTAGCGCAATTGAAGCCAACCCTCGGCACACCGACCCGCCGCACGCTGAAACCGACCGGCAGCTTCTGTCCCGGCTCTTCGATGAAACCGAAGGTGCGCCAGCCGCGCGGCAGCTCGTCCTTGAAGATCGTCGGCAGTTCGCGCCAGACCATATAGGGAAAACCGTCCCATTCGGCGCCGATGGAGCCGTATTTGAATTCGGCAACCGGATTGGCGAAGGTTTTCGGCGGGCCGGGTTTGATAGTCAGCCGTTTGCCTTCCAGAACCAGACAGGTCGACAGCAGCAGTCCGGCGACAACCGCCAGCCAGAGCGGCATGCCGCTTTTTCCGGGCGAGACCGATGGTTGATGCGTCTTGTAGCTTTCCGGAATACCGGCGGTGACAGGCGGAACGACGCCATTGACCTCGTGCCGCTTGCGCGCGGCGCTCTCGTAGGTTCGGCGCCTCGCAAGGTTGATGGCGCCCACGGGCTCATGCGCCGGCAGGCTGTTCCAGGGTGAAAAGGCGATGTTTTCAGCAAGCGGCGCGTGTTGGTCGACGTCCTGCTGCAGGATCTCCAGCGTTGCCAGCGTTTCGTGCCGCGCACCGGGCGCCTTTGACCAGGCAACCGAAGGATCCTCCACCGGCTGCGCGGCCGGATCTGTCTGCACATCGACACCGAATTCAAAGGTGACCGGGCAGCGGATCAGCGTTTCCCTGAGTGCGACCGCCAACTGATCAACGCCGGGATCGGTGTCAGGCGGGTCCACAGGCACAGGCCGGGGCTTTGCCGTATATTTCACCAGCCGATTCCCCAACCGGTAGGGGGTGGTGCTGAAGTATCGGCTTAAGAGCGGAGACTTTGGCCGTTGGGACACAAAGTCGCGCATCCTGCCGTAGAGATTGAAACCGGTGAGCAGTAGCCGCGGCAGGAGCTTCAGCCGCGCAAGACCGCGCCCCAGCACGAGGGTGTTGACGTCGTCATAGTCGCCAAGGTCCCCGGTGAAAAAGGTTTCATGGTCGACAAGAACGAAGTCCTGCACCTGACCGTCCGGGTTTTCAGCCGACAGCCATTCCCTGTCGATGCCCAGCACCTTGAAGGCCATGCCGTGGGCGTCGCGCTTACGGTCATCCAGCTTGCGGCCATTGGAAAACCGGACAAGGGCATCATAGGTGCCCGGTAGCGCAAACAGACCGTGACGCAGGTCTTCAGGCACCTCGCCAACGACGAAACGGGCGTGGACACAGCCATGATGTTTGGGATGCTGCGGGCGGCGGGCCTGACCGGGAACCGTGGAAATGGACTCCACGTTGGTTCGCACAATGCTGTCGATCAGCTCCGCGTCGCTACCGCTTTCCGTTCTGCCCGGCTGTGCCGGCTCTCTCTCGGCCATTCAGCGCGCCCTCTCGCGTTGGGGGATCGAACGCGATCACCAGCCGTTCAACAGCCGGGCGCGTACGATTACCCAACGGAAGGCTAGCTCTTATTGGCAGGGAAAGAAAGGTTGGCGGCCGTTACCAGTGACGATTGTGTGACGGCATCCTTTTGAAATACAACTTGTTTTAATAACCGGGTTGTATTTTTACGTTTCAGCAATCTCGTTCAAGGCGGACAGCGCCGGAGAGGCGACCCGGCTCAATGGGATGAGCCGGATCGCAATCGGCAAGACGGATCACTCAGAGCTGAAGTCGACATCCACCCCGTAGATCCTCGCGATATCCTGAAGCATGGCACGGGCAGCGAGAATACCCTGCGACGTTGCCCACACACCATCATCGACCTTGTGGGCCTTGCCTGACCTGACGACGTCCAGATTGGCCCACAGAGGGTCTTTCAGCGTTTCGCTCTCCAGGGCCGTTCCCTCACCATTGCCGGTGTCATACGTGAGATAGAACATGCGGTCCGCTTCCATGTTCGGGATGCTTTCCTTGCCGACTGCGAGAGACAAACCGTCCTGCGCCTGAACCTCTGGCCGCTTGAAGCCGATGTCGTCCAGGACGACGCCGGAAAAGCTGTCATGGCGATAGACGTAAAGCTGGCCGGGCACGAAACGGACCACGGAAACCATGTCATCTGCGTTTTCACCCAGGGCCGAATGCAACCGGGCAACATCGGCGTCATAGGCAGAAACGAGCGCTTCGCCTTCCGCCTCCATACCAACCGACCGGGCGTAGAGCTTCATGTTTTCCTTGAAGTCCGTGGCATTGACGACAAACACCGTGGGCGCGATGGCGGAGAGCTGCGGATAGATTTCCTCCTGCCGTTTCTTGCTGCCTAGGATCAGATCCGGCTCCAGCATGGCAACCCGCTCCAGGTTGACCGCAAGCTCCGTGCCCACAACCTCGGCACCGGCCATCCGGTCGCCCAGATGCGGGTACCAGGGATCGCCGTACCAGGAAGAGGCAGCGCCGACGGGGGTCTTGCCCAGCATGAGCAGCGCTTCGGTGCCTTCATTGGTGAGAACGACGATCCGCTGCGGATTGTCCGGCACCTCGGTGGTGCCCATGACATGGGTGATTTCGGCAGCGGACAGAGCGCCGGGCAGGACGCCGGGCAACAGGGCGGCGCAGACACACAGAATGGATAGAAAACGCAAGGGGGATCTCCGGCATAACAGGTTTTCTGGCTTGCCGAACCCCGACTGGCTTGAGAGGTTTTTTCTTGGAAAACGTGTTCTTTGTCAAATGAAGAAGATCAGTCGGACAGAAGGCGCGCCGGTGCCAGTTGCTCCAGAGTAATGCCGGATGCAGAGAGATTGTCGTGCAGATCCCTGCCCTGAACCACAGCTGCCAGAGCCTGGCCCATGGCCGGAGACGTCAGAACCCCGCATCCGCCCTGACCGGCGCTGACGAAATAACCCGGACAACCAGGAACTCCGCCGCAGACCGGATTGCGGTCAGGCGCAAAGGTGCGCAAGCCTGCCCAGCTTGCGGACGGGCGCGGAACGGCAAGGTCGGTATCGATCCCGATGTGGTGGATAGCCTCCGCAAGGCGCAGGTCGTCCGCATAAACCTCTCCCGGGGAAGCAGGATCGGCCTCTGCCGGGGATGCGGTAAAGCCGTGCGGCTGCGGATGAACGTACCAGGTGTAATCGGCCGTCGTGACATGCGGCCACGCTCCTGCCTCCTGCCGGTGGAGCGGAAATGTGAAGGCCGACCGGCGAAAGGCCTTGAGGCCAAGCGCCGGGACGCCGGCAAGATCCGCAACCCGGTCTGCCCAGGCCCCAGCCGCATTGACCAGAACGGGGGCGGACACGGTCAGATCTCCGGCTGTCACCTGCCATGTGTCGGCAATCCGCCGGATGGAAGTTACATCCGCCTTGCAGATAAATCGGGCACCGTTGGCAGACGCCGCTTTGCGGTAGGCTTCCAGCAGAAGATCGACATCGATGTCCATCGCATCTGCTTCGAAAACACCCGCATGAACCCGCTCCGGCCGCAGCGCCGGAAACAGCGCCAAAGCTTCTTGCCGGTCGACAAACCGGCAGTCCGACCCCGCCTCCTGAAGCCGGGTCATCAACCTGTCCAGAACCGGCCGGTGCTCCTCCCGCCCGACTGTCAGGCAGCCCCGGGGTGCGACAAGCATCTGTTCGCAAAAGCCGGGCGGTGGTGCCTGGAAGAATGAGCGGCTCGCCGCCGCCATCGCGCGCATGGTGCCGGCGGAAATACCCGCCGTGAACTGACCTGCCGTGCGGGCAGAAGACTGCGTTGCCAGGGCAGGTTCGCGCTCCAGAAGCGTGACCTGCGCGCATTCGGACAGAAAGCAGGCCGCACTCAGCCCGGCCACGCCGCCGCCAATGATGAGGACGTCTGGTGTCATATTCTCAAAAAAATCCTTGGAATCTTGCAGTCAACGCCCTCACGCCGCCTTGCGGGACATGTCTTCGCCGCGATAGCTGAGCGCTTCGGCCAGATGAATGCGGCCGACCGTGTCCTGGCCGTCGAGATCGGCCAGCGTGCGAGCGAGCTTGAGGACACGGTGGTATCCGCGCGCGCTCAGGGCGAGACGTTCGGCAACATCACGCAGGAATGCCAGACCCTTGTCGTCCGGCCGTGTCATGGTTTCGACAATTGCCGCGGGGGCCTGAGCATTGGTGCGGCAGGCAAGGCCGAGTTCCAGGAAGCGCTCCGCCTGGATCCTGCGCGCTTCGGCAACACGCGCCGCGACGACGGCAGACGGTTCGCTGGCCGCAGGGCCGATCAGGTCGGCCGCCGTAACGGCTGGCACCTCGATCCTGACGTCGATCCGGTCCAGCAGCGGCCCGGAGACCCGGGCCTGATAATCTGTGACGCACCGCTCGCCCCGGCGGCACTGGTGGCCCGGCTCGCCCGCATGGCCGCAGCGGCAGGGGTTCATGGCGGCCACAAGCTGGATACGGGCCGGATAGGTGACCCGGTGATTGGCGCGGGCGATCACCGCCTCGCCCGATTCCAGCGGCTGGCGCAGGCTGTCGAGAACCTGCGGATTGAACTCCGGCAGTTCGTCGAGGAATAACACACCGTTATGGGCGAGCGAGACTTCGCCCGGCCGGGCGCGCATTCCGCCACCAACAAGCGCCGCCATGGAGGCGGAATGATGGGGCGCGCGGAAGGGCCGGCGGTCGGTCAATTTGCCTTCGGCAAGTTCGCCAGCAAGCGAGGCGATCATGGACACTTCCAGAAGCTCGCGCGGGGTCAGAGCGGGCAGGATCGACGGCAGGCGCTGCGCCAGCATGGATTTGCCCGAACCGGGAGGCCCGGTCATCAAAAGGTTGTGGCCGCCGGCAGCAGCGATCTCCAGCGCCCGCCGGGCGCTTTCCTGACCCTTGACCTCGGCAAGGTCGGGCAAGACACCGGCATTGCCGCGCAGCCGGGCCACCGGGCGCGAGAGAACCTGTGTTCCCTTGAAGTGATTGGCGAGCTGGATCAGCGAGCGGGGCGCGAGAATGTCCATGTCCGCATCAGCCCATGCTGCTTCGCCGCCGCTTGCATCCGGGCAGATAAGCCCCTTGCCGATGCCGTTGGCGCCCATGGCGGCCGGCAGGACACCAGCAACCGGCGCGAGTGTGCCATCGAGGCCAAGCTCGCCCAGGACAACGTATTTTTCCAGAAATTCAGCGGGAATGGCGCCAATAGCGGCCATCACGCCCAGCGCGATCGGCAGATCGTAATGCGAGCCTTCCTTGGGAAGGTCGGCAGGGGCGAGATTGACCGTGACGCGCTTGGCGGGCAGGGCCAGACCAGAGGCGGCAAGTGCCGCGCGAACACGTTCCCGGCTTTCGGCAACGGCCTTGTCCGGCAGGCCGACGATGGTGAAGGCAACCATACCCGGCCCGACGTGAACCTGCACGTCCACCGGAACTGCCTCGATGCCCCGAAACGCGACCGTCGTGATCCGGCTGACCATATTCACCTCTACTTACAGATGCAGCGCACCGAAGCATATGTCGTGAAAAGACGCAAGAACAAATATGGAACAGACAGAATAAGACCGTTCAGGACACCAGCACGCGCAGCTTGCTGCCACCTGGAACGGAGACCGTGCCACGGGTAAGAACGGCATTCAGATAGTCCGGCACCTCGAAGTCCTCACTCGGCTGCAAACCGTTGGTTTCCAGCCAGTCGGACACAAGCTTAAGAAGCCGGTCAGGGTCTTTTTCGTAAAGGGCGCGGCAAAGCTCCATATCGAGCTTGGCCCCGGCGGTGTTGGCGGCGGTAAGTCTCATCGATCCAATCGCATTTTGTTCATCAATCATAGCGTGCCGTCACCATGCTTACAATTTTCAGGAAATGCCAGCACATAGCGGTTATGCGGGCCATGCCCATCATAACCCGCTGTTATGGTCTGACGCCTTCGGTCTCTTTTCCGGCCGCAAAGCCTGCCAGCGTACAGCACAAAAGCCCGGCTGCGAAGAACAGCACAGAGTGGCCTGCCACCGGAATGAGGAAGCCGCTCAGCACCGGCCCCACTCCCTGGCCAAGGGAAATCAGGAAAAACGTGAACCCGAAGCCGATGGACGGCGCCTGCCGGAAGAGCTTCATGCTCCACATGCCGAAAAGAGCCGTCATCACGATGAAACCGACGCCGAAACAGGCGGCGGACAGATAGATCCCGAGCCTGGTTTCCACCAGCAGGGGCAGAGTGCCGACCGAGGTTCCGACCAGCAGCGCCAAACCGCGATAGGCGGTTCTCAGCCCCCAGCGGTTGACGACCCCGCCTGCGAAACAGCCGGTGACGCCGGAAATGCCAAGGACGATCCAGAACAGGATCGCATCCCGCGGATTGCCTGTCAGCATGGTCAGAAGTTCGACCGCGTAGGTCCAGTAGACCGCGGTGACGGTGCCGAAGAGAAAGGAGGCCACGAACAATCTGCGCGCCGTCCTGTCCAGGAGGATCCAGAGAGAAACCCTTGTGCGGGCCTGTTCCAGATACGCGCTGCGCTTTGGCAAGGTGGCCGCGTTCCAGACCGTCACAGCAAGGGCAATGGCCGCAAAGACCAGCCAGGCGAGGCGCCAGTCGCCACCGGCGAAGAGAGCAAGCGGTCCGGCAAAGGCGACGCCGAAGCCGGTGCCGGAGTTGATCCAGGCGTAGACACCGTTTTGCCGGCTGAGTTCCGTGTGGCGGACGATGACGTCGGAAAACGGCGGGTAGGAAAGACCGGGGCTGGCTCCCGCCACGAACACGCCCAGCGCCAGCACGAACGGCGTCTGTGCCAGGGCGATCGTTGCCATGCCCGTTGTGGCGGCAAGGCCCCCGAGCAGGATCGGCAAGCGGGGTTCAAAGACCGTCGATAGCCAGGAACCGAGGAAGGTCGCCGCGAGATATCCCAGATAGGACAGACCGGCGATCAGGCCGACGGTTTCCGGCGTCAGCGCAAATTCCTGGCGGATTTCCGGCAGGAAAAGACCGAAACAATAGCGTGCCAGTCCGTAGGTGACAGCAACGATGGCCAGACCCGCGGCAGTAAGACCGCGGGTCTGTGCCAAGGTCATCTCAAACCCGGCGGGAGAGCTGGAAGTGAAGTGTTTGGTCATCCGTGAAGCTCTCGCCGAATATTTCGAAATGGCCACCCTCCTGCCGGTACGCGCGATACTGTTCACGCGTGAGTTTCAGGCAGAAGTTGGAAACATGCAAGTTTCTTCCACTGATTGAGTGGGCGAATTCTTCGGCCAGAATGGCCACTTGCGCGCTTTGGCCATCGTCGAACACAACCGGCAGCAAAAAGAAGCGGTTCAGTGTCGGCAGACTGCGGTCAACGGCCCGCTCAAACGCGATCCGCGAAAACCGTTGCATCGCCGGATGGGCGTAAAACCCGGAGATCTTGTCGGTCTGATCGATGGTGTAGAGCTGGCTTTCCGACAGGAGCAGGTCTCCGGGCCGGGTGATGTCCCGCAGCCAGCCGTTGACGATTGCCGGATCGTCATTGCCTTCCTGAAAGCCGAGCATGGTCACAAGGGCCGGCGGGGCATTGTGCCCGATCATGTCTTCCAGGCGGCAGGCCTCGAAGGGGGCCGTGACAAACTCAAGCGGCGTTTCCGGCAGGATCGACGCAAGAGCCGCGCGCATCGGCGCGGCGGACATCGGGTTGATGTCGACGGCGATATAACGATCTATAATGACGCCCATGTTCTGCAACGTCTGGAGAATGAACCCGGTCTTGACCGGCTCTGGCCCGAGTTCGACATACACCAGCCGCTCACCCGCAAATGCGCTGGCGATCCGCCTGCAGCTTTCTTCCAGTGCGGTCCGGAAAGACCTGCCGTTCTCGTGCATCCGGCCAAGCGTATCCGACGCGATTCCCGCCTCGTTGAGCTGACGCATGAGCTGAAACACTTCGTCCAGCGGCCCTGTCGCCGTCTGCGAACTGCCTTCGTTGGTGTATTTTACCCGGTTGTCCTGGGTCAGGATGGTGTCGAGACTGAATTCGGTATGGCAGGCAATTGCCCTGTGAACTCTTTGTTGCAGCGAAAGGGGGCCGGTCGAGTGGTGATCTGGCCCATGCTCCGGCTGGCCATAGGAAAGCGCTAAAGTCATGGCGGATACCTGTTTTGACAAAAGAGACTCTCGGATTACGGGATTTTTTACTGTCTCCTAAATTTATAATTGAAGCGCCCCATAATAGAACGTTATGCTTGCGTGGCGCTGGACCCGCGGAAAACCGTGTTGGTCGTCTTGCGTTAAAACGGAGGCAGAGACATGACTATCGGCCGTTTTAATATCGAACTGCTGGAAGCCTTTGTTGCTGTCGCGGAAGCAGGCAACGTCACTCATGCGGGTTCGCGGCTGAACCGTACGCAACCCTGCGTCAGCACTCAACTGCGGCGCCTGGAGGAACGGGTCGGCAAGCCACTGATCGAACGCAGTGCGCGCACCATGAATCTCACGCCAGCGGGCCGGATTCTCTATCAGCATGCCACCGAAATCCTGAGGTCGCACGAGGAAGCCAGGTTGCGCCTGTCCGCACCTGAGCTGACCGGCACGGTGCATGTCGGCCTGCCCGAATGGTATGCCACCGGACAGTTGCAATCGATCTTCTGCAATTTTGTGCGCATTCACCCAAACGTGAAGCTTGAGATGACGGTGGCCGACAGCGCCACGCTGCACGAAATGCTGTCCAACAACGAAATCAACCTGGCGATTGCCCTCGTCTCGCAGACCAAGCAGAAGCCGGTCGAGATATTCGAGGAACCGCTGCACTGGGCCGTCGGCGACAATTGCCCGCTGACCGATCCGCTGCCACTGATCATGTTCCCGGAACCCTGCCCTTTCCGCGAAATCTCCTTCGGTTCGCTCGCCCGTGCCGGCCGGCAGTGGTACGAGCGCATCACCACCACCAGCGTCGCCGCCGCGCAGGTGGCCGTGCTCTCGGGAGCGGGCCTTTGCTGCCTGCCATCGGGAGCCATTCTGGAAGGCTTCAAGATCCTGAAAGAGCAGGATGGGTTTCCGAAGCTTCCGGCAACGCAGCTCGCGATTTACACCCAGTCGACAACACAGTCGCCCATCGTCGATTATCTGGAAGAACACCTCAACGACCTGTTGCAGAACGCCATAGCTCCGCGCTCGGCCCTTGCCGGCAAGATACAGCCGGATTTACGGGTGGTCTGACGGCCCGAGGGTTCAGGCCGGTTCCGCCAGGATTTCCAGCAGTTTTCTGTGCGCTGCGACCGGTTTGTGATCAATGCGCCAGACCAGATAGGTCAGGGCATCGCCGAAAGGCACCGGTAGTGGGGTCGTCGTCAACTGGTCGGCATTGCGGAACCCCAATACGGCGCTTTCCGGGGCAACCGTGAAGCCGAGACCGGCTTCGACGCAGCCCAGAATCCCCTCCAGCGTGCCCATTTCCGTTACTTCCCTGTCGCTCTGGCCAATGCTGCCGAGCCAGGCCTGTGCGGCCGCCCGGTAGCTGCAGCCCTGGCGGAAGGCCAACAGGGGCCCGCTCTGCGGACTGGCCGCCCCATAGGTACAGACAAGCCGCTCGCTGAAGGCACGCACGGCCCGAAAGCGGCTGGCGTCGACCGGTCCGGCGACGAAGGCCGCATCGATTTTCCGGTCCCACACTTTCGACAGCAATTCCGCGGTCGGCCCGGTCGTCAGGGACAGCGGTGCGGCGCTCACGTCTCTCAACCGTTTGAGAAGGGCGGGCAGGCGAACGGCTGCCGTCGTTTCCATGGATCCGAGCCTGAGCGGCGCGCCTGCTCCGGCGGCTTCCAGTAGGTCGCGCTCGGCCGCTGCGAATTGCTGCAACAGCACGATCGCGTGTGCATGAACCTGTTCACCGAAGTCCGTCAGCCGGGCCCCTGCCTTGCTGCGCTGGAAGACCTTTTGGCCGAATTGTTCTTCCAGACGCCGAATGCGGGAGGTGACATTCGACTGCACACAATTCAGCGCCCGAGCGGCGCTCGAAAAGGAGCCCGTTTCCTTGATTGCCACCAGTGTTTTCATAAGAACGACATCCATACTATCTAAATTAGAGATATCAAATTCCTTCTTCAATCGTTTTTCCTGCACTTATTTCCATGTCACCCTGCCTGCATGAAACAGATGCTCGACACGCCCTTCACCCGCCGCTTTGCCGTTTCCCATCCGGTGGTGCTTGCGCCGATGGACCGGATTTCAGACGGACGCCTGGCCGCCGAAGTCAGCCGGGCCGGTGGCTTCGGCATCATCGGGGCTGGATACGGCGACCCGGACTGGATCGACGCAGCCTTCGATGCCGCTGGCGGTCAGCGGGTCGGCCTTGGTGTCATCACCTGGAGCCTTCTGAAAAAACCGGCCCTTGTGGATCAGGTCCTCGACCGCAACCCGGCGGCCCTGTTTGTTTCCTTCGGAGATGCGGAACCAATCGTCAAAGCCGCCAGGGAGCGCGGAATACCAACCATCTGGCAGGTGCAGCGCCTGGATCAGGCCGAACAGGCCCTTAAGGCCGGAACCGATGTTCTGGTCGCGCAAGGGCAGGAAGGTGGTGGTCACGGTATGGACCGAGGCCTGGCAGCGCTTCTTCCGGCGGTGCGGGATGCCGCCGGCAAGGAGACGATCGTCCTGGCGGCCGGCGGTCTGGCGGACGGACGCGGCCTTGCCGCTGCCCTGATGCTCGGCGCGGACGGCATCATGATGGGCACAAGGTTCTGGGCGAGCGTGGAAGCGAATGGATCAGACAAAGCCAAGGCAGCCCTGACGAAGGCACGTGGCGACGACACAGCCCGCTCCAGTGTGTTTGATGTTGCCCGCGGGCTCGACTGGCCATCACAATTTACCGGGCGCGTGGTCCAGAATGCCTTTTCGCGCCCCTGGCTGGAAGATCCAGCCGGATTGACCGGCGCGGCTCACAAGATCCGGAAAACCTATGAGGCCGCCGACCCGGATGACTATTCCATCCGCGCCCTGATCGCCGGAGAATCCCTCGATCTTGTAAAAACCGTTCTACCGGCCGCAAGGATTGTCGAAGACACCGTTCGGGAAGCCGCTGCGCTTCTTGCCCGCGCACCGAGTTTCGTCCTCGATTGAATTCGCACCGGCCCGGCAATGCAGTAGGCTGCAGCCAGCAGCCGCCAATTCAGCAGCCCTTTCCGGACATTGGAAGGTGCGGCAAATTGTATGCAGGTTGAAATAAGTCCCGCCGGATCAAACGGCCGCCTTTCACCACAAGCCCATGACATTCCTTTATTTTTAGCCGCCGATTGCCTTTACCCCCCGCCCGCTTTGCTGCAACGGGGACATCTGGATACAATTTCCAGTTCGTACAGCCCGCAGTTGCCTTTGACGTTACGAGCACTTCGGCCTACGCCTTTAAAGGCCGGGATAGGAGGGACCGGCAACCGTCACATCCGGTCTGAAAAAGGCAGTTGTACCATGTCTTTCAAACGTATCGTTTTCTGGGCGCATCTCGTGGTCGGGGTCGCCTTCGGTCTGATTATCCTCCTGATGTCGGCAACCGGCGTGCTGCTGACCTACGAGCGCCAGATCATCTCCTTTGCTGAAAGCCGCGCGGTCGAACGGCCCGCCGACGGGCAGTTGATGACGGCCGACGAACTGGCAAGCGCGGCGCTGGCAAATGGCGCCCAACCCGGCAATTCGCTGGTCCTGCCCAGGCAGGAAGGCGCGCCGGTGACGCTTTCGGTAAGCCGCCGCGAAAACCACCTGCTCAATCCCTACACCGGCGAGCGGATCGACACGGCCGCCGAAGGCACGAAGTCCTTTTTCGGCACGGTGACCGCGCTGCACCGCTGGTTTGCCCTTTCCGGCGACAATCGCACTATCGGCCGCGCCGTGACGGGCGCTGCCAATCTCGGCTTCCTGTTCATTCTGGTTTCCGGATTTTATCTGTGGTGGCCGAAGAAATGGACCTGGCGGATCGTCAAACAGAACCTCCTCTTCCGCAGGAACCTGCCGACAGCCAAGGCGCGCGACTACAACTGGCACCATGTCTTCGGCATCTGGGCACTGGTGCCGCTGTTCGCGGTGGTCGTCTCCGGCGTCGTCATTTCCTATCCCTGGGCCAGCGACATGGTGGCCGCCGTCTTCGGACCGGTTTCGCCCGCAGCAACCGGTCAGGCGGCAAGCGCAGCGCCGCAAGGGCAGAACCGGGCGCAGGGCGAGCCTGTCAGCCTGCAGGCAATTGCAGACGAACTGAAACAGGCAGAACCCGACTGGCGGACCCTTTCGATCAAGTTGCCGAACGGACGGGCTGCGCGTGTGATGGTGACGGTGGATACCGGCAACGGCATTCAGCTTTCCCGCCAGACGACCTACACGGTCTCCAGGGTTTCGGGAGACGTGCTGGGCGTCAGCGGCGCAGAAGACCAGCCCGCAGGCCGGCGCGCCCGGATATTTCTGAGGTTCCTGCACACCGGCGAGGTCTACGGCTTTGTCGGCCAGACCCTCGCCGGGCTGGCCTCGCTGGCGTCGGTGTTTCTTTTCTACACGGGCTTTGCACTCGCCTACCGCCGACTGATCCAGCCGTTGTTCCGGCGCCGTGCCCAGCAGGCCTGAGGCCTGCTCCCCTGAAGCGATCGAGGCGCCTGGAGCAAATCGCGTTTATCGGAAGCGCTTTTCGCTGTCTGACATCAGTGATTTCGACTCAAAAGCGATGCATGATTTTTCCGGTTAAACGCGACACACTCTAGTGCGCCTCGTCCCAATTGTTGGCGGCGCGGGCGTCGACCTGAAGCGGCACGGAGAGTTTCAGCGCCGGATCGCAGGCGTTTTCCATCACGTCCTTGATCACCGGAATGGTGGTTTCCACCTGGGCATCCGGCACTTCGAAGATCAGTTCGTCGTGCACCTGCAGCAGCATCTGCGCATCCAGCTTTGAGCCTTCCAGCCGATTTTCCATGCGCACCATCGCCCGGCGCAGGATATCTGCGGCAGACCCCTGGATCGGCGCGTTGATGGCGGCGCGCTCATAGAAGGCGCGCATGTTCGGGTTCTTGGTGTTCACTTCAGGATAATGCGCCTTGCGGCCGAAGATCGTGGTCACGTAGCCGTTCGCATGAACCTGCTTCTTGATCGCTTCCATGTAGTCCTTGATGCCCGGGAAACGCTCAAAATAGGTCTTGATGTAATCCCCCGCTTCACCTCGGGAAATGCCGAGCTGATTGGCAAGGCCGAACGCGGAAATGCCGTAGATGATGCCGAAGTTGATCGCCTTGGCCCGGCGGCGCACCATCGGGTCCATGCCTTCGATTGGCGTGCCGAACATTTCACTTGCCGTCATGGCGTGAATGTCCAGCCCGTCGTCGAACGCCTTCTTCAATTGCGGAATATCAGCCATATGCGCCAGGACACGAAGCTCGATCTGGCTGTAGTCGGCCGAGATCAGCTTGTGACCCTTTTCGGCGATGAAGGCCTTGCGGATCTTGCGGCCTTCCTCGGTCCGGACCGGAATGTTCTGCAGGTTCGGCTCTGACGAGGACAGGCGCCCCGTGGTGGTGGCTGCCAGCGCGTAGGACGTGTGCACGCGGCCCGTTTCCGGATTGATGTAACCGGGCAGGGCGTCGGTGTAGGTTGATTTCAGCTTGGAGAGCTGGCGCCAGGAGACGATCCGCGAAGGCAGTTCGTGCCCTTCCGCGGCCAGATCCTCCAGAACCTGCGCCGAGGTCGACCAGGCGCCGGTCTTTGTCTTCTTGCCGCCGGGTAGCCCCATCTTGCCGAACAGGATATCGCCAAGCTGCTTGGGCGAGCCGATATTGAAGTTTTCGCCGGCCAGCTCGTAAATCTCGGATTCCTTGCCTGCCATCCCTTGCGCAAATTCGCCCGACAGGCGCGACAGCATCTGCCGGTCGACCGAAATGCCGCGCTTTTCCATGCGCGCCAGCACCGGCACCATCGGCCGTTCCAGCGTCTCGTAGACGGTCGCCATGCGCTCGGATGCCAGGCGCGGCTTCAGGATCAGCCAGAGGCGCAGCGTGACATCGGCATCTTCCGCCGCATAGGCTGTCGCCTTGTCGATGGCCACCTTGTCGAAGGTGATCATCGACTTGCCGGAGCCACAGATTTCCTTGAACGGGATCGGCTTGTGGTCGAGCCAGCGCTCGGACAATTCGTCCATGCCGTTGCCGCCCTTGCCGGCATCGACCGTGTAGGACAGCAGCATCGTGTCGTCGAAAGGCGTGATGTCGATGCCGTAGCGGGTCATCACCAGCCAGTCGTACTTGAGGTTCTGCGCAATCTTGAGGACCGAACGGTCCTCCAGCATCGGCTTCAGCACGTCCAGCGCATCTTTCAGCGGGATCTGGCCTTCGACAAGGCCGCCGCCCCCCAGAAGATCGCCCTCGCCGTCGACATGGCCAAGCGGCACATAACACGCCTTGCCGGGTTCGGTGGACAGCGAGACGCCGACAAGCTCGGCCTGCATGGCGTCCAGTGACGTGGTTTCGGTATCGAAGGAGACGTAGCCCTTTTCAAAGGCCGCGTCGCACCATTCCTTCAGCCGCTCGAGGCTGGTGACTGTCTCATAGGCGCTGCTGTCGACCGGGATCGCCCGGATCGATTGGGCACGGGCATCGGCAACCGTCTGGGGCACCAGCAGGCCGGAAGTGTCCGGATCCGCGTCGTCCGGGCTTTTTTCAGCTTCCGCAGCGACACTGTCGCCGCCGCCCGGGCGCTCCATGATGCGGCCCTTGTGGTCCGGAACGTCCCAGCCCGGGACTTTCAGGTCTGCCGCGTCGACCGCGTCCATGTCGGCCCCCGTCACATCGGCAACACGCCGGGTGAGGGTGGTAAAGCCCATGGCCTTCAGGAAACCGAGGGCCTTGGGGCCGTCGATACCGGTCACCGAGAGTTCGCCCACCGGCACTTCAACCGGCACATCCTGCTTCAGGGTCACAAGCTGCCTGGAAATCCGGGCCTGATCGGCGAATTCGATCAGGTTTTCCCGGCGCTTGTTCTGCTTGATCGTGTCTGCCTTGGCGAGCAGTGTTTCCAGATCGCCGAATTCGTTGATCAAAAGGGCCGCGGTCTTCAGGCCGATGCCCGGTACGCCAGGCACGTTGTCAACGCTGTCGCCGGCCAGCGACTGCACCTCGATGACCTTGTCGGGGCCGACGCCGAATTTCTCGAACACCTCGGCTTCGCCGAAGGTCTTGTTCTTCATGGTGTCGATCATGCCGACCTTCGGACCGATCAACTGCATCAGGTCCTTGTCGCCCGAAACAATGGTGACGCGCGCACCCTGTTCGGCAGCTTCGCGCGCATAGGTCGCAATCAGATCGTCAGCCTCGAAGCCTTCCTGCTCGATGCAATGGACCGAAAAGGCCCGGGTCGCCTCGCGGATCAGGCCGAACTGCGGCACCAGGTCTTCCGGCGGATCCGGCCGGTGGGCCTTGTACTCCGGGTAGATCTCGTTCCGGAACGTCTGGGCGGAATGGTCGAAGATCACCGCGAAATGGGTGGGCTCGTCGCCTTCTTCCGGTGTCAGCCCTTCCTGCAGCAGCTTCCACAGCATGTTGCAGAAGCCCGAAACCGCCCCGACCGGCAGTCCGTCCGGCTTGCGCGTCAGCGGCGGCAGCGCGTGATAGGCGCGAAAAATGAACGTGGACCCGTCGACCAGGATGAGATGGTCATCGGCGGTGAGGGCGGGAGAGGTGCTTTGCGTCGACATGGCGCGGATCATGCCCGCAGGCCGTTCTGGAGAAAAGTCCTAAAGTTAAAATTTCCAAGCTCGCCGATCACTCAGCCGCCTGTGCCTGACGTTTCCCGCTGAAAGTACCGCTGAGATAGGCCCAGGCAGGCCTGCGGAACAGGAACCAGCCGATGTTCGTGCGGCGGATCAGCCAGAACAGGATCATCGGGCTGACCGACGCCACCAGCGTCACGATCAGCGACGTGGTGCCGATGTCGAAAATGCCCAGCTTCAGCAGAATCACCCGCGTCACGGCCATGGGGAAGAAGAAGGCGAGATAGATGACAATCGAGTTCTCGCCGAAATGCTGCAGAAGCCCGAGCCGGCCCCATTTCACGATCAACGCGCTGGTGAGGATGATGGCGCCCGCACCGGCCGCGCCCAGAGCAAGCGCAATGCCCGGCAGATGCGACCAGCCGACATAAACCAGTGTGCCGTTCACAAGGCCCCAGACCAGCAGATAGCCGAGACTGACGCCGATTCGCTCCCGTGCCCAGCCGGCCAGGGCGAAGATCTGCGGTGCAAAGACAAAGCCTGCATAGAAAAAGACAAAGCGGGCCGCGAATTCATCCACCAGGAGCCAGCCGGTGTGGATGGGGGCGATCTGCAGAAGCGCACCTACGGCCAGAACCAGTTGCCAGGGCACGCCCTTGTCATGCGCCGCTTTCGACACGACGAAGAAGATCGGCAGCATGTAGATGAACCACAGGGTGCCGAAAGGCTCGATGAAGCTCAGGAAATAAAGCTCAACGGTAGCCCTGAGGCTGGTTTCCTCGATGAAGACAGGCGCTTTGACCAGAAACTGGATCGTCATCCACAAAACGTAGAAATAGGCAAAGTGGACGACCTTGCGGTCCAGATAGAGTTTCCAGTCACGGGTAATGACGTTGGACAGGAACAGACCGGAAATCAGAAAGAAATCCGGCATGCGGAAGGGCGCCGCAAAGGCAACGACGACGTGCATCCAGCCGGTCTGGCCGGCAGCGGCTTCGACACCGAGCACCGAATGCATCATCACGACGAAGATGATGCAGATGCCCTTTGCGGTATCCACCCAATCTACGCGCCTTGCGCTCATTCTTCGGCTGCGAGCTCCGCTTTAGTCTGGCTTAGGGCCGGCGCAGGGCCGGTTTCACGACAAATTTGAAGCCAGACTTGACCATGACTGGTAAATTTTACGCATACACCAACGGTCACGTTTTAGTGACCGCTTCTCGCAATCAGGGCTTGGCGTTGTCCGACCCGTCCTGCCACGGGCTGAGCTTCGGCTGGCCGGAACCGCTGCCGGTGCCGCTGCTTTTTTCGCTCCAGTCGGCTTCATCCAGATCGACGACGCCGTCATCGGGACGGCGCATGCCGCTGCCGCCCTCGACGATGACCACGTTCGAGCGCGCGATAATGAACCGCGCCAACGCTTCGCGGACCGGAGGAATGAACAGCAGCAAACCGATGGCATCGGTCACAAAGCCCGGTATCAGCAGAAGAATGCTGGCCAGAACAATCATTGCGCCCTGCATCACTTCGTTTCCGGGTGTGCGGCCTGCATCCAGTTCCTTCTGCATGCGCATCAGCAACGACAGACCCTGCTGGCGCAGCATCAATGTCCCGGCCAGGGCGGTGATCACCGTCAGCAGGATTGTCGGAAAAACGCCGATCATGCCTCCCACCCAGATGAACATCGCAATTTCGATCAGGGGCAGAAGAAGGATTGCGGCAATGATATAAAGTCCCACGGGAGCTCCAACGTCTGATAAGCTATTCTGACCTAAGGTAGACATTCACTCGCGAAAATGCGAGCAGGCAGTCACGAAATGCCTATGAATGGAAAGATTCAGTCTTGCTCTTGGGTCTGGATGCTGGTTCAAGGACCCCCTAAATAGGAAGCAGACAGGCCTTGTGTACGAGGCTGCTCTCACCTGGCAGTTAGAGCGGGCGGCTCTAGGGCCTCAAAAAGGGTAACCGGAAGTTACGATGAACGAGATTTTTGACCCGTTGAACCTCCTCCTGATGGGACTTGCGGTTTTCATTCTGTTCAGACTGCGATCCGTGCTGGGCAAACGCACCGGCAATGAACGCCCGCCATTCGACCCCTATTCCAAACCCGATCAGCAGCGCGATCGCAAAAACGGCAACGATCAGGATAATGTCATCCCGTTGCCGAACCAGCCGATGCAGGACGCCGAGACTGTCGAAGACACCGGCCGTGGCGGCGACGTCGTGATCGACAAGGTTGCTCCGGCAGGCTCCGCTTTAAACAGTGCTTTGAAGCAAATCCTCTCCGTCGACCGCAGCTTCGAGCCGGAACCTTTCCTGGAAGGTGCGCGGGCCGCCTATGAGATGATCGTGATGGCCTTTGCGGACGGTGACAAGAAGGCCCTGAAAAACCTTCTGTCGCGTGAGGTCTACGAAGGTTTTGTTGCGGCCATCGACGAGCGCGAAAAACGCGGTGAAACCATCGAATCGACCTTTGTCGGCATCGACAAGGCCGAAATCGTGGAAGCCGCGCTGAAGAACTCGACCGCCCAGGTGACCGTGAAAATCCACAGCCAGCTTATTTCCGCCACGCGCGACAAGAACGGCGAAGTGGTCGACGGCGACCCGGCCAAGGTGAGCGAAGTGATCGACATCTGGACGTTTGCCCGGGACACCACGTCCCGCGATCCGAACTGGAAGCTGGTCGCGACCGAATCCGCAGAGTAATCACGATGCAGGGCAAGCGGAACACGCGGCCCTGGCCGGGCTTCCGGCTTGTCTCACTGCTAAAGGGCGCGGTTCTGGCCGCGCCGCTTTTCTTTTCAGGAGCAGCCTCCGCCATGGTACCAGGCCAACAGATCCCGGACCGGTTCGAGGAAATCTCCTTTTCCAGTCTGCCGGGGTGGCAGGACGACGACCATGCCGCCGCCCTTGCCGGCTTTCTGCGCCTGTGCCGCAAACCGGATATCCTCACCCAAGACAAAGTGTTTCCTCCGATTTCCGCGTCGGACCTGCAAAAGCTGTGTCGCGACGCCGAGAAGGCAGCCGGAGCGGGCGGCGACGCGCCGCGGACATTTTTAGAAAGCCGGTTCACCCCGTTGCGGATCGTCCAGAGCGGTTTCGTCACCGGCTATTTCGAACCGGAGCTGGCTGCGTCCCGCGTCAGGACCGACGAATTCCGGTATCCCTTGTTGAAAAAACCGGACGGGCTGGAGGCGATCACGCCGGAAAACTGGCCGCAAGACTGGCCCGGCACGCTCAGCCACGGACGGCGGATCAACGGGCGCCTGACCGAAATGCCGGACCGGGGCGCCATCATGGACGGCAAGCTCGATACGGAAAGTCTCGAACTCGTCTGGCTTGCCGATCCGATCGACGCCTATTTCGTGCATGTTCAGGGCTCGGCTCGCCTTCGCCTTGCGGACGGCACCGCGATGCGCGTCGGCTACGCCGGCAAGACCGGCCATCCCTACACAGGCATTGCCCGGCTGCTGGTGACCCGGGGAGAAGGCACGCCGGAGGATTTCACGGCCGCAGGCCTGCGTGCCTGGCTGGAAGCCCATCCCGATGAACGCGATGAGTTGTTCCGGCAAAACCGGTCCTTCATCTTCTTCCGGGAAGTTGACGAAATCGGGCTGAGCGACGGACCGGTTGGGGCTGCGGGCCTTCCGCTTGTCGCGGGCCGCAGCCTTGCGGTCGATCCGCATTTCATTCCCTACGGCACGATGGTGTTTGTGGCCTCCACGCTGGAAGATCATGACAGCGGCAACGCGCCCTTCCGGAGGCTGATGGTGGCCGACGACACAGGCTCGGCAATCAAGGGTCCGGCGCGGGGTGACATTTTCGTCGGCTCCGGACAGACGGCCGGCGCCATTGCCGGAGAAATTCGGCACAAGGCGGTTTTCACCATCCTGGTGCCCACCATCCGCCTTGTCCCTTCCAGCGTGGCGACGGACTGAACCATGGCAAGACGGGGCAAAAAAGGGTCGCTGTCACCGGAAGACAGGGAGTTGTGGGGCAAGGTTGCAAAAACGCTGACGCCGCTGCATCCTGACAGGGCAATGGAACTCAAGGCCGACCTTGAGAAAATCACTGCGGACGAACCGACAGCCCCCGCAAAGCCGCCGAAAACCGCAACCGCGATCAAGGCCCCAGCAGCCGACAAGGCACCGCCCACACCGCTGCCGCTGCATCAGCTTGAACACCGTTACCGCCGCAAACTTGTGCGTGGTGTCAAAGCCATCGATGCGCGGATCGACCTGCACGGACTGACCCAGCATCAGGCCCATGACCGGCTGCGGGGCTTTCTTCATCAGGCCCAGGCAAGAAGCCACAAGGTGGTGCTGGTGATCACGGGCAAAGGCAGCGGCGATGCGCGTGCCTATATGGACGAGCGCGGCGTTTTGCGCAGAATGGTACCCCAGTGGTTGTCGATGCCCGACATGCGCGCCGTGGTGCTTGGCTACGAGGAAGCCCACGCGAACCATGGCGGCGCCGGCGCCCTGTACGTTCGCATTCGAAAAAGAAGGTAGGGCCGTGACCCCACTTGGCGCAAAAATCCGGGAACTGAGGACGAAACGGGATGTGTCGCTGAAGGAAATGGCAGCGGCCTTGTCGGTTTCCAGTGCCTATCTGTCCGCGCTGGAACACGGCAAACGCGGCAAGCCGACCTGGTTTCTCGTCCAGCGAATCATCACCTATTTCAACGTCATCTGGGATGAGGCGGAAGAAATCCAGCGCCTGGCCGAACTGTCCGATCCACGCGTGACCATCGACACGGCCGGCATGGACCCGAAGGCCACCGAACTTGCCAACCAGCTTGCTCTGAAGATCGGAGGTCTTTCCGAAGAGTCTCTCGCCGCCCTCCTGCACCAGCTCCGTGTCGCTGCCGCCAAGGACGGGGTGTAAGAACCCCGCTGTTGCCACATTTGTCCTCCTGGCCGAAACGCCGTGGAGATCGGCGAACCTCGGCTTCAGGGCAGACGTTGGTACCGATGAGATCTCTCTTGTCACCGCCTGCACTGAGAAAACACGCGCATGGTGGCAGAGCCCGAGACGGGTCAGATCAGGATTTACGTGTCCTTCAACCCCATCCCCTATATAAGCTGCAGCAAACCCGCGCCTGCTGAACTGAACACTGGACCAGTATGAAACTCTCCCAGGAAGACCTTGCCGGACTGATCGATGCGGATGACCTGAGACATCGCCTGACCGCGCTGACTGCCGGCAACGATGGCGACGGTTCGGACATGAAGACCCGTTCGGCCGTGCTTTCCATGCTGAAGAAGGTGGTGAAAGAGGCGCGTGGCAAGGCCCAGGAAATGCTGGACGAGGACGGCGGCGGTCTGCTGTGTGCCGGGCGGCTGTCCTATATCCAGGACGAGTTGATCCGCGTGATCTACGATTTCGCCCTGCACCACGTCTACCGGATCAAGAACCCGTCCGCCGCGGAGCGCATGTCCGTTGCCGCCGTCGGCGGTTATGGCCGGGGCACGCTGGCGCCGGGATCCGATATCGATCTTCTGTTCGTGCTGCCCTACAAGCAGACCCCCTGGGGCGAGCAAGTGGTGGAATATATCCTCTACATGCTGTGGGATCTCGGCTTCAAGGTGGGCCACGCGACCCGCAATATCGACGAGTGTATCCGCCTGTCCAAGTCGGACATGACCATCCGCACCGCCATTCTGGAAGCCCGCTTCATCTGGGGTGATGAAGCCCTGTTCGAGGAACTCGTAGAGCGTTTTGACAAGGAAGTGGTCGAGAGCACCAGCTCCGAATTCATCGCCGCCAAGCTTCAGGAACGCGACGACCGCCACAAGCGCCAGGGTGCTTCGCGCTATCTGGTCGAACCGAACATCAAGGAAGGCAAGGGCGGCCTGCGCGATCTCAACACCCTGTTCTGGATCGCCAAGTACCATTACCGCGTCAAAAGACAATCGGAACTGGTCAAGAAGGGCGTTCTGACCCGTTCGGAATATACAAGGTTCAAGAAATCGGACGACTTCCTGTGGGCGGTTCGCTGCCACCTGCATTTCCTGACGGGCCGGCCGGAAGAGCGCCTGTCCTTCGATGTCCAGCGCGAAATCGCTATCCGGCTCGGCTACACCCAGCATCCGGGCATGAAGGATGTCGAGCGCTTCATGAAACACTACTTCCTGGTGGCCAAGGATGTGGGCGATCTGACCCGCATCATCTGCGCCGCGCTGGAGGAAGAACACGTCAAGGAACCTCGCGGCAAGGGCCTGACCGGCATGATGCGCCGCCTGCGGGCGGGCCGAGGTTCCAGCGCGGCCAAACCCGTGGAAGGGGCTGCCGGTTTCGTGGTGGAAAACAACCGCCTGAATGCGGTGTCCGACACTGTGTTTGAAACCGACCCGACCAACCTGTTGCGGGTGTTCCAGGTCGCGGACAAGCATGACTACAACATGCATCCGCACCTGACCCGCCTGATCCGGCATTCGCTGAAACTGGTCGATGCCAGCCTGCGCGCCGACCCGGAAGCGAACCGGCTGTTCCTGTCGATCCTGACCTCGCGCCACGCGCCGGAAAAGACCTTGCGCAAGATGAACGAAACCGGCGTGCTCGGCCGCTTCGTCCCCGAGTTCGGCAAGGTCGTGGCGATGATGCAGTTCAACATGTATCACCACTATACGGTCGACGAGCATCTGATCCGTTCCATTGGCGTGCTGGCCGATATCGAACGCGGCAATTCCGGCGACGACCATCCGCTGGCGACCGACCTGATCCTGACGCTGCAGAACCGCAAGGTGCTGTTTGTCGCCATGTTCCTGCACGACATCGCCAAGGGCAGGCCGGAAGACCATTCCATTGCCGGTGCCCGGGTTGCCCGCAAGCTGTGCCCGCGTTTCGGACTGAACGACGCGGAAACCGAAACCGTTGCCTGGCTGATCGAACGTCACCTGGACATGAGCACCATTGCCCAGTCGCGCGACCTGTCCGACCGCAAGACGATCACGGATTTCGCCAACACCGTGCAGTCGCTTGAACGGCTGAAATTGCTCCTGATCCTGACGGTGGCCGATATCCGCGCCGTCGGCCCGGGTGTCTTCAACGGCTGGAAGGGCCAGTTGCTGCGCACGCTCTACTATGCCACCGAACCGCATCTGTCCGGCGGCCACACGAAAATGTCGCATCGCCAGACCATCGACAAGGCCAAGGAAGAGCTCGCCAGCCATTTGGGGCACTGGTCCGCCAAGGACCGGAACGCCTATCTGAACCGGCATTATCCCGCCTATTGGCTGCGAACGGAGCCGGAGCGGCTGGTCTCCCATGCCGAACTTCTGCACAAGGCCGACAGGGAAAAGAAGCAGCTCGCCTTTCAGGTCATTCCACGCGCCTTTGAAGGCGTGACCGAACTGACGATCAAGGCGCCGGACCATCCGCGCCTGCTGTCGATCATTGCCGGGGCCTGTTACGCGACCGGCGCCAATATCGTCGATGCGCAGATCGACACCACCACGGACGGCTACGCTCTGGACACGATTTTCATCGGCCGGGA
The DNA here is from genome assembly GCF_000168975.1 of Roseibium aggregatum IAM 12614. Taxonomy (GTDB): domain Bacteria; phylum Pseudomonadota; class Alphaproteobacteria; order Rhizobiales; family Stappiaceae; genus Roseibium; species Roseibium aggregatum. The sequence continues at coordinate 13,478 of NZ_AAUW01000014.1, read as the reverse complement.
ACTGCCCGACGATGAAGACGAAAAACGCCGGGGCGAGCGGATTACCGCATTGATCGAGACGACACTGCGCGGTGAGGAACGGCTTCCCGAGCCCGTGTCCAAGAAGACCGGCGTCAAGGGTCGCATGAAAGCCTTCAAGGTGGCCAGCGAGGTTCTGGTGAACAACGCCCTGTCGGACGATTACACGGTGCTGGAGATTTCCGGCCTCGACCGTCCGGGCCTGCTCTACGATCTGACGCGGTCCATTGCGACGCTTAACCTGAACATCGGCTCGGCCCATATTTCGACCTTCGGCGAGAAGGTTGTCGACGTATTCTACGTAACCGACCTCACCGGACAGAAAATTGCCAATATCGGACGGCAGGAGATCATCCGTGAGCGCCTGGCAGATGCGGTTGAAGGCCATGTGGAACTCGACCCGGCAGCTCCCGTAGCCCGCAAGGTCCAGCGGCAGGCTTCATAAGTGCATTCCTCTGTCTTCGGAGCCCTTCCGGCATGAGTCTCGTCCGCAATTTTGCAACCGTCGGCAGCGCGACGCTGTTGAGTCGCCTGCTCGGTTTCGTCCGCGATGTGCTGCTGGCCGCCGTCGTCGGGGCCGGGCCGGTTGCCGATGCCTTCGTGGTGGCCTTCCGCCTGCCCAACCTGTTCCGGCGGCTGTTTGCGGAAGGGGCCTTCAACTCTGCCTTCATCCCGCTGTTCGGGCGAACGGTCGAGGAGGAGGGCGATGCAGGCGCAAAGCGATTTGCCGGTGAAATCGGGGCTGCCCTGCTGTTCTGCCTGCTCGTGCTGACGGCCTTTGCCCAGATCTTCATGCCGTTGGTCGTCTGGGCGCTGGCGCCCGGCTTTGTGGAAGACCCCACCAAATACGATCTGACGGTGCTGATGTCGCGGATCGCGTTTCCCTATCTGATCTTCATGTCGATGCTTGCCTTCATCGGCGGTATTCTCAACACCTACCAGCGTTTTGCCGCCGCCGCATTTGCACCCGTGATGCTGAATGTGGTGATGAGCGCCGTACTGGGCACCGTGCTTTATCTCGGCATCAAGGACGAGACCGCGCTCGGGGTCATTCTGGCTGTCGGCGTCACTGTCGGCGGTATCGTGCAGCTTGCTGTCGTTCTCATCGACCTGAAGCGCCTCGGCTTCAAGATCCCCGTCTTCCGGCCACGCTACACCAAATCGGCCAAACGCCTGCTGATGCTCGGCATTCCGGGTGTGGTTGCAGGTGGGGTCACCCAGATCAACATTGCCGTCGGCCAGATAATCGCCTCGATGCAGGAAGGTGCCAACGCGCTGCTCTATTTCGCCGACCGTCTCTACCAGTTGCCGCTCGGGGTGATCGGCATCGCCATCGGCGTGGTGCTGCTGCCGAGCCTCACCCGGCAGCTACGCGCCGGTCACATGGGCGCTTACCAGCACAGTCTCAACCGTGCGCTGGAGTTCTCGCTGGTGCTGACGCTGCCGGCTGCCGTCGCGCTGGCGGTGGTGCCGCAGGAAATCGTCTCGGTGCTGTTTCAGCGGGTGCGCTTCGATGCCGCCGCCGTGGAAGGCACAGCCGCGGCGCTGACGGCGTTTTCCTTCGGTCTACCCGCCTTCGTGCTCAACAAGGTGTTTTCGCCCGGCTATTTCGCCCGGGAAGACACCAAGACACCGATGATCTTCGCCGTTATCGGCATGATCGTGAATGTCGGACTGTCGGTGGCGCTGTTTCCGATGCTCCAGCATGTCGGCATCGCGCTGGCCACCACGCTGGCAGGCTGGGTGAACACCGGGCTTCTGATCATCGTTCTGTGGCGTCGCGGCCATTTCCAGCCAGATTTCAAGCTGCTCCGGCGCCTGTCGCTGGTGGTGCTGGCCAGCCTGCTGATGGGGGTCGCGGTGCATTTTGCCGCCGTCTACATGGCGCCCTGGCTGTCGGCACCGTGGCTGGCCGTGCGCGCGGGCAGTCTGGTTCTGCTCGTGCTCGTCGGCATGGTCACCTTTGCCGTCTTCACCCAGGTCAGCGGCGGGTCCGACCTCATCGGCATGCTGAAAGCGTTGAGACGGCGCAACACCTGAACGCGAAACGCCGGAGCGCACCGTTTCCGGCTTGCATGGATCACGGACCGGGCTTAAACCCGGCCCGCCCAAACATTCATAGCGCCCTTCCAACCGGCCGCACCATCAAAGGGATCTGAAATGGCGGAGTTCCAGCCCCGTGTCTTTTCCGGCGTCCAGCCGACAGGCAATCTGCATCTTGGCAACTATCTGGGCGCCGTTTCGCGCTGGGTTCCGTTGCAGGACCAAATGCCGACGATCTTCTGCGTCGTCGACAGCCACGCCATCACCGCAGGGTTTCCGGATCCGCACGAGCTTGCCCAGGCAACCCGTGAAGTGACCGCTGCCTATATGGCCGCCGGCATCGATCCGAAGAAATCGATCATCTTCAACCAGAGCCAGGTTCGCGAACACACCGAACTTGCCTGGATCTTCAATTGCGTGGCACGCATGGGCTGGCTCAACCGCATGACCCAGTTCAAGGAAAAGGCCGGCAAGAACAAGGAAAACGCTTCCGTTGGCCTGTTCGCCTATCCGAACCTGATGGCTGCCGACATTCTGGCCTACCGCGCGACCCACGTTCCGGTCGGCGATGACCAGAAGCAGCACCTGGAACTGACCCGCGACATCGCCGCCAAGTTCAACAATGACTTTGCAGAGCGGATCAAGGAACTGGATATCGGCATTGCGAACCCGACACCGTCGCCGGAACTGCCGGAATATCTCTATTTCCCGATGACCGAACCGATGATCGCAGGACCGGCCACCCGGATCATGTCGCTGCGCGACGGCACCAAGAAGATGTCGAAGTCCGACCCGTCGGACCTGTCGCGCATCAACCTGACGGACGACGCGGACTCGATCTCCAAGAAGATCAAGAAAGCCAAGACCGATCCGGACGCCCTGCCGAGCGAGACCGACGGCTTGGAAGGCCGCCCGGAAGCGGACAATCTTGTCGGCATCTATGCCGCCCTCAGTGGCGCGACCAAGGCCGATGTGCTGAAGGAATACGGCGGCCAGCAGTTCTCCACCTTCAAGCCGGCCCTGTCCGACCTGGCGGTGGCGAAACTCTCGCCGATGACCGACGAAATGCGTCGCCTGATAGACGACAAGGCCCAGATCGACGCCATCCTGAAGGAAGGCGCCGAAAAGGCCTCCACCATCGCCGAACCAGTCCTGAAGGATGTCCGCAAGATCATCGGTTTCCTCGACGTCCGTTAAGACGCTGCGGCACCAACCAGAGCCTGAAAACCCGGCAGGTTTCTGCCGGGTTTTTGTTTGGATGGGATGGCGGACGAACAGGATGCCTGGACGTTGGGCCCAGACCTGGCCTCATCTCCGTCTTCCCATGGCTCGACCATGGGAACCATGCCATTGCGCCGCAAAGAGAAAAGGCCTTGCCGTGAGCAATGGTCACGGCACGGCGACTTGTCATCCCCGGACAGGCAGCGATCCAGTATCCAGCTGAATGTGCGATTATTCGTCTCGGACGACACGGCGTACAGGATCCCGGTCTTGCCGCGTTGCGTCAAACCGGGATGACAAATCATGGCAGCGCGTGGGAGCCGGTACTGACGACAGCAAATGCTGAATCCCAGGCTTCGCTACGCATTGCCTGGGATTAAAAGGCAGGCCTCTTTTCCCCTTCCTCAGTCCCGTCATCCCATGGCTCGACCATGGGATCCATGCCGATACGCCCCAAAGAGAAAAGGACTTGCCGTGAGCAAAGGTCACAGCAAGGCGACTGGTCATCCCTGCACAGGCAGGGATCCAGTATCCAGCTGAATGTACGATTATTCGTCTCCGACGACACGGCGTACTGGATCCCGGTCTTGCCGCTTTGCGTCAAACCGGGATGACAATTCATGGCAGCGCGTGGGAGCCGGTACTGACGACAGCAAATGCTGAATCCCAGGCTTCGCTACGCATTGCCTGGAATGAAAAGGCAGGCCTCTTTTCCCCTTCCTCAGCTCCATCATCCCATGGCTCGACCATGGGATCCATGCCGACACGCCCCAAATCGGCAAAGCTTTGCCGTGGGCGAAGGTCAGGGGATGGATTGCAGGGTCGAGCCCTGCAATGACGGGGTGGGTTGAGAGGTTGGGATTTTCATCCGGCCGACTGGGCTAACCTGCCGGTTTGTACATTGCCACTGCATCCGCCGCAGCCGCCCCGCGACCTGCCCCGTCAAACGCTATCCTTGCGCTCGACAACAAGCACTCTTGCCTCGCCGACCGGATGGGCCACATGGGCATCGCCGTCGTTGGCGAAGAAGATCTGTCCTTCGGTCAGGCGCTGAACCTTTTCGGCTCCGGCCTCGCGGTAATGCATGTCGACAGTGCCGGAGAGAACGACGAAGACTTCCGGGCCATCGTTGACGTGCCACTTATAGGGCGTGTCCGTCCAGTGCAGACGCACCGTGATACCGTCCAGTTCGCCGATCAGGCGTGACCCCCAGGCTCTTTCCGCCGTAAAGCTGCTTGTATCGAGATGGAAATCCATGGAACTCTCCCGCTGCAAAATCACTCAAGTGTGCTATCGCGGGCAGGCTGCCGTTTCTTCCGGCAATTTGACCGGTTCAGCCGGTCATTTGCCGGCGGGCGGCGGTAGCTTCCCACTCAGAACAACGACAGAAAACCCATGGATTCTATCGACCGGACCTTGCTGCAACTGTTGGAAGCCGACAGCCGGACACCCGTGAAAACGCTGGCCGCCCATGTTGGCCTCGCCCGATCGAGTGTTCAGGCCCGGGTCCGGAAGCTGGAAGAAAGTGGCGTCATCCGCGCCTATACAATCCGGATCAGCGATCCCGACCCGGCAGAAATCGAAGCCTATCTCTGGATACGGACCGGATCGGCGACCTGCGCCGCCATTGCCCCGATGGTTTCAAAATTCGAGGAGGTTCAACAGTGCCGCTCGATTTCCGGCGACCGGGACATGGTGCTGCTGGTTCGGGCCCGGACGCTGGAAAACCTTGCCGAGCTTCGCAACCGTATTGCTGCCCTTGACGGAATTGCCAATGTCGAGACCCATCCGGTGCTGAAGGACTGGATATGAATGCGGCCGAAACCACCGAATTACTTTTTTATCGGCCGATGAAACGGTTTCTCAAAGTTTACATCGCACTCTCAAGGCAACAGGATCTTGTAGAGAGTAGTTATCTTGGTCAGTCAAAACAGCGAACGCGCGGCCAAAGCCGCGCCAGAAGCCGATGACGCGCAGGAGAAATTCTTCGTCGAAGAGCAAAAGCTTTCTTCAGCGGACACCTTAACTACCGACGATTATCTAAACACCGTAAAAACCCGCCGCGACGATGACGCCAGGTCCGATACCGGGCCAGAAGTCGGACCGGGTCGCCGGGTGACCGATGCTCCCGTATCAGCGCCGGCCAAATCGCTGCAGCATCTTGCCGTGGCCGGCATGATTGTCGGCCTTGCCGCTGGTTTTGTCATGGTTTACGGCGAGGGCCTGAACCGGTTTTTGGGCCTTGGCCTGACCTTCTTTGCAGGTGGATTGGCCGTCTGGCGTCTATTTGCAGACGACATGCAGCGGTCTGTCCAGGCGCTTCAGGTGAAAGACGACAAGATCCGCCGTCTGATGGCCCGCTGCGAGGAACTGGAAGACCGCGCCTGGGAACTGGGCGAATCCGACGAACGTCATGCCAGCATTCTGGCAACGCTTGGCGACGTCGTGGTGCGACGGGACCAGGACGGCATCATCACCTATGTCAATTCGGCTGCGGACGATGTGTTCGGGCTCGGGCATGCCTTGCAGCCGGGTGCGACCCTGCATCTGCCGCTGCTTGAGGAAGTGGGCTTTGAGAGCGCCGTCACGCAGGCGCTGGACAAGACGACGCCGGGCATGGGGTTCCAGGATCTCCACATCGACACCGCACAGGGCCCGCGCTGGTTCTCGCGCATCGATATTCCGGTGCGCGACACGACAACGGATCGCCAGCTCGTGCAGACCGTTCTGCGCGATGTCACCGAACGGCGCCTGATCGAAGAAGAACTGCTGGCCGCCCGCCATTCGGCGGAAAGCTCAAACGAGGCGAAGTCGCGGTTTCTGGCGACTGTCAGCCACGAAATCCGCACCCCGCTCAACGGTGTGCTGGGCATGGCCGCACTCCTGCGCGACACAAGGCTGACCAAGGAACAGAGCGCCTATATCGAGGCGCTGGAAACTTCCGGCGAAACGCTGCTGCTGCTGATCGATGAAGTGCTCGACTTTTCCAAGGTGGAAGCCGGCAAGCTCGATATTCAGGCGGCCCCGGTCCGGGTCGGCGCGCTGGTGGAAAGCGTCGTTGAACTGCTTGCGCCGAAGGCCCACGCCAAGTCGCTCGAAATCGGCTCGATGCTCGATCCCAACCTGCCGGAAGAGGTGACGCTGGACGCTACCCGCGTTCGCCAGATCCTCTACAATCTCATCGGCAACGGCATCAAGTTCACCGATGAGGGCGGTGTCGCCGTGGAGCTGACCGGGCGTTCCAATCCGGACGGCGGTGGTTTTCTCGATATCGATGTGCGCGACAGCGGCATCGGCTTCGATGAACAGGAAGCCGAACGATTGTTCCAGGAATTCGAACAGGTCGACCATGGCCCGGCGCGCAAATTTGGTGGAACCGGCCTTGGCCTGGCCATCGCCCAGAGACTTGCCGGACTGATGGGCGGCGAAATCGCGGCGCAGCCCGCCGGGGACGGCGGCGCGCAGTTCCGCGTGTCCCTGCCGATCCCTGAGTCCCTTGTTGCCGACACGGACCCGCGTCTGGCGAAGCTCGAAGGCCGCAGGATCGTATTCGTCAGCGCCAGCCAGATCGAATGCCCGCTGCTGGCCAGACGGCTGAGATATCATGCGGCCAATGTGAGCGTGCATGCGCCGGGCAGTTCGGATCTCGATGCCGCATTGGCCGAAGCCGACCTTCTGGTTGTCGATAACGGCGCCCTGTCCGACAGCGGCGGCTGGCTGGCCTCCGCCCGCCTGACCGGCTGCAAGGCCCCTGCCGTCGTGATGATTGCCCCGCCGGAGCGCGAGCGCCTGGAGCATCTGCGGGAAGCCGGGTACGCCGCCTACCTCATCCGCCCGGTGCGGATAGAGACCCTTGTGCAGATCTTTTCCGGCCTTCTGGAAGACGAGGGTATGGAACATGCCTGGGACGCGAGCGCGGAACCTGTCAGCAACGGCTTTCTGCCGAACCGCTACCAGGTGCCGGCCCGACCGTTGCGCCTGCTTGTGGCGGAAGACAACGACATCAACCGGCTTTTGAGCGAAGCCATGCTGCGCAAGCTCGGCCATGTGCCGGTAATGGTGATCGACGGTGAAAAGGCCGTCGAGGAAGCCGCCAGCGGCGCTTATGACGCGATCCTGATGGATCTGCACATGCCCGGTCTCGACGGGTTTCAGGCGATCCGCCAGATCCGCGCGGACGAACAGGCCGCCGGCCGGCCCAATGTGCCGGTGCTGATCGTGACCGCCGACGTGATGAAGGACGCACGGGACAAGGCCACCGAAGTGGGGGCCGCCGGCTATCTGACCAAGCCGCTTTCCGTTGAAGCGATTTCCGACGCTCTGGCCGAAGTCAGCCGCAGCTGAAGACGTTTTCCGGTCCGGCAAGCACAAGCTGCAAACGGAAGCCTTGCCACCGGCGCTCGTGAAAATTCACAAAGCTGCAAGAGTGGGCTAAGCTTGCGCCTGGAAAACACAGCGCAAAAAACCGAGTGTCATCCAGCTGTCGGAATAGTATGTTCTACGGCAAGCTTGAAGCACACTGACCGGGTTCGGACTTCCTGTTCCGGCAAAGGTAATTCGGCTGGTGAAACAGACAACAACCTGTGAAACCTGTAAGGTGCGCCAAAAGGAATACACGAGGGTGGAATGTCCATAATGCGGCAAGGGCTTTTTTCTCCCAGGAAACTGGTCAGGAAATTCACACCGGCACTGCGTCCGGACTCCAACCTTCCCACCACTCCGCGCATCGGGCCTGCCCTGCAAACACCGGTCAAGACCGGTGAAACACTCGGCCGGATCGGCTCTCTGGAAGTGCGGATGGCCCGTAACTTCAAGGAAGTGAAAAAAGCGCAGCGCCTGCGCTATGAGGTTTTCTACGAGGAAATGTCGGCCATTGCCGACGCGCATACGCTGGCGACGCGCCGCGATGCAGACCCTTTCGATGCCTATTGCGATCACCTGCTCGTGGTCGACCATGATTCGCTGAAGCGCAACAAGCTGGGCCGATTGAAGCCCGAGATCGTCGGCACCTACCGGATCCTGCGCCAGGAAATCGCCGATCAGCACACCGGTTTCTATACCGCCGCCGAATACGACATCCAGTCACTGATCGACGCCAACCCCGGCAAGCGCTTCATGGAACTCGGCCGCTCGTGCGTGCTGAAGCCCTACCGCAACAAGAAGACCGTCGAGCTGCTGTGGCACGGCATCTGGGCCTATGTGCTGCGCCACAATATCGATGTCATGCTTGGCTGTGCCTCGATTGAAAGCACAAATCCGGATGCCATTGCCGGCCAGCTTGCCTTCCTGCATCACAATGCCCGCGCCCCGGAAGAATGGCGCGTGTGTGCGGTGGAGGACAGATATGTCGAAATGAACCGCATGCCGGCCGAGGAACTCAACGCCAAGGAAGCACTGCGAGCGCTGCCGCCTCTGGTGAAGGGCTATCTGCGCCTTGGCGCGTTCATCGGCGACGGGGCGGTGATCGATCACCAGTTCGGCACCACGGACGTTCTGATCATCATGCCGGTGTCCGAACTCAACACGCGCTACGTCAATTATTACGGCGCCGACGCAAGCCGCTATTCCAGCTAAATCCGGCTGTAGCTGCCAAGCTTTCCCTTGTTATCCCGGCCAGGCAAGGCGCGAGCCGGGATCGGGGGAGATGTGATCCTTTCCACTGCGCTCTGACAGGGTTCCCGTCGAGCCAGGGCCTGATTGCGTCCCCTGAACAGGACGCTGCCGTCTCCTTGCAAAAACCCGTAGCCTTAACGCCCCCTTAAATCGCCGCAATTTAAGCTCATCTCCGGGGAAACCGGTGCTTGCCGGATAACGCCAACCCTGGTTGGTACGGAGTTAGGGGACGGAGGATCAATGGCGCCTCGGGCGAAACGCCAGCCGCGTGTTGAACCGACATTCGGAAATTCAGGCAGCAGCCTGCTCGACCTGCGCTTGAGCCCGCAGGACCGCCCGGCCGCGCCTTCTTCCAAGTCGTCCGGCAAAGGCAAGACGCGCAAGGCTCCGGCCAAGAAAAAACCCGCTTCCTCCCCCCGCAAGACCGCCAAGAACGGCAACGGCAATGGCCGTGGCAACGGAAGGGGCGGTGGCCGCTCCGGTGCCAAGCGGCGCAAGGCCAGGCGCAAGAACAGGTTTCAGGCGCCGACCGCACTCGGCCGTTTTCTCAAGCGTGGCTTCTACTGGAGCATGGTGCTCGGTATCTGGGGTACCATCGCCGTCGTCTGCCTGGTCGGCTATTACGCCGCCTTTCTGCCGCCGACCTCCGAATGGCAGGTTCCGGCGCGCCCGCCCAACGTCAAGATCGTCGCCGCCAATGGCGAATTGCTGGCAAACCGTGGCGACACCGGCGGTGAAGCCGTGCGCCTGGAGCAGTTGCCGCCCTATCTGCCCAATGCCGTCATCGCCATCGAGGACCGGCGCTTCCGTTCCCATTTTGGTGTCGACCCGGTCGGCCTCGCCCGCGCCGTCTACACCAACTTCACCTCCGGCCGCCTGCAGCAGGGTGGCTCGACGCTGACCCAGCAGCTTGCCAAGAACCTGTTCCTGGAACAGGACCGGACGATCAAGCGCAAGATCCAGGAACTGGTGCTCGCCTTCTGGCTGGAGGCCGAATATTCCAAGGACGAGATCCTGGAAATGTATCTGAACCGGGTCTATCTCGGTTCCGGCGCCTATGGCGTGGATGCCGCCGCCCGCCGCTATTTCGGCAAATCCGCACGACTGTTGACGATACCGGAAGCAGCTACCATCGCAGGCCTGCTCAAGGCGCCCTCGCGCTATTCGCCCGCCCGCAACCCGGACCTTGCAGAGGACCGTGCGCAGCTCGTGCTCGCCGCCATGAACGAGGAAGGCTACATCACCGGCGACGAAGCCAAGAATGCCCTGGCCGCGCCCGCCAAGGTGGTGCGCCGCTACACAACCGCCAGCGAGAACTATGCCGCCGACTGGGTGATGGACGTGCTGCCGCATTTCATTGGCTCGATTGAGACCGACATCGTTGTCGACACCACCATCGACCCCAAAATGCAGCGCGCCGCCGAACAGGCGCTGCGCGGCGCATTGAAGGAAAATCGCGAGAAATACGGCGTTTCCCAGGGCGCTGTCGTTACGCTGGATACCGCAGGCGCCGTGAAGGCGCTGGTCGGCGGGGCCGATTATTCCAAGAGCCAGTACAACCGCGCGGTCTATGCCAAGCGGCAGCCGGGCTCTTCGTTCAAGCCGTTCGTTTATCTGGCCGCATTGGAAAACGGCCTTTCGCCCCAGTCCATCCGCCAGGATCAGCCGTTGCGGTTCGGCAACTGGTCGCCGAAAAACTATTCCAAGGACTATTACGGCCCGGTGACGCTGACACGGGCGCTCAGCCTGTCGCTCAACACCGTGGCCGCGCAGCTGACCTATGAGGTCGGCGCGGGAACCGTTGCCGACACAGCCAAACGGCTGGGTGTCACTTCGGACATGAAGAACAACCTGTCGATCGCGCTCGGAACCTCAGAAGTCACGCCGCTGGAAATCGCCGGCGCTTATGTGCCGTTTTCCAACGGCGGCTACGGGGTGTTGCCGCATGTGATCCGGCGAATCCAGACTGTGGATGGCAAGACGCTCTACTCCCGCGCGGGCGATGGCCGCGGCCGGGTGATCGACCGCCGGCTGGTCGGGGAAATGAACATGATGATGTCGGAAACCCTGTTGACCGGCACAGGCCGCAAGGCACGGCTGGACAGCGGCCGCCCTGCTGGCGGCAAGACCGGCACCAGCCAGGATTTCCGCGATGCCTGGTTCATCGGCTACACGGGCAATCTGACCACCGCCGTCTGGCTGGGCAATGACGACAACTCCCCCACCCGCAAGGCAACCGGGGGCGGATTGCCTGCAACCGTCTGGAAAGAGGTGATGGACGCCGCTCATGAAGGCCTGCCGGTGGCGGACCTGCCCGGCGTGCCGGATGTGCCGGCAACCGTCTCCGCCCCGCGCAAACCGGGACCGGTGGAAACCGTCGGCTCCGGCAGCGAACCGATCCCGCCAGCCCCCATTGGCGGCGGCGAAGGCAACGGCGAAGGCAACGGCGAACGCCGCGGCCCGCTGAACCTCTTGCGCAATCTGTTTGGTGGTGGGTAAGTCGGAAGAAAATCGTTTACGGCTCACATGGCCGTATTCGAAGTCATTTGGGGTGGTTTTGGGGTCCTGATCGAGTGTGCAGCCCTTCCTTCGAGACAGGCCTTTGGCCTTCCTCAGGATGAGGTTGAATATGTTGACCTTCAGCAGCTTTCCTCAAACATCGACCTCATCCTGAAAGTCTAGCTGGAAAGTGTCAAAGGACGCAGTTGTCGTGGTTCCTGTCATGAACTTGCGCTCTTCTCAGGCGTCATCCCCGCGAAAGCGGGGACCCAGGACTCCGTCAGGTAAGAATTAAGTCTATAAAGCTAGCTCATGAGGTCACTGGATCCCCGCTTTCGCGGGGATGACAATGTGGTTGAAGCCGTCACCCCGGGCACCACTTTCGAACCAGACACTCACAGGTGAGGTTCAATATATTCAGTCGCAGCGGCTTGCAGCACCCGTCAGCCTCATCTTGAGGAAGCCCGTGAGCGCTGTCTCGAAGGATGGGCCACTTGCTCCACACACCAGAAAATCTTGCGGCAAATGTCCGGAAGTTCCGCCTCAACACTGATGGCTGTAGGTGAACACCAGCGTGTCGGTGGTGTAGCGGCCGGTTGGGCGGCACTTGTTGAAGACTTCGCGGGTTCCGGTGACCGTGACCTGAAGCTGGTCGCCGCGCACCGGGCCTTCGACGAAATATTCCAGCGGCGATCCCGGGCAGTATTTGGAAAACACCCGGGCGGTGCCGGAATACCAGTTGCCGTTCTTGGAACCGCTGAAAAGCAGCGTGCCACGCTGGACGCCGGCATTGCGCAGAACGGGTTTCGGCACTTCGTAAGACAGCCAGCGCTGATTGCCCTGCGCCTGCAGGCGCATGAGCGAACCGTTGTGGTTCCAGCAGCTATCGGCCATCGCCTGACCGGTGAGGGCCAGACCCGGCAAGACAAGGCCCAGCAAGACGAGCGTGACCGCCCGGATCGGATATTTCCAGTTTATCATGTCGCCTCTCCCAGCTCCCACAGGGAGATCGAAGCATATTCTCGCGTGTTTGCAACAGGTTTTGCCGGACCATCTTTATTCGTTCCGGATGGTCTGGTGGCATGAGCGCGAGGGTAGGTCTGGGTCAGCCGTATCCGTGCAGGCGGACGCCGTTCTGCTTCAGCCAGACGCGAGCCCGCGGCGTTTGCGGGGCGAGTTGTTCGCACAAGCGCCAGAACCGCGCCGAATGGTTCATTTCCTTCAGATGCGCCACTTCGTGGGCTGCGACGTAGTCGAGGATCTCCGGTGGCGCCAGAATGAGCCGCCAGGAAAAAGACAGCCGCCCATTGGAGGCGCAGGAACCCCAGCGGCTGGTGGTGTCGCGGATGCTGATAGCGGCAATCTTCTTGCCGATGGTGGCTGCATGAACGGCGGTGCGGGCCGAAAGGTCCGCGCGGGCCTGTTCCTTCAGCCAGGTGGTGACCTTGCGCGGAATGTGATCGTCCGCGCCCGGCACGAACAGCGCCGGGAGTTCCATCTCGTCGTGACCCAGAGTGATCAGCCCGCGCAGCTTTCCGGTCGGTACGATGATGTGATCCTCGCCGCGCAATGGCACGGTTTCACCGGGCAGAAAGGTGACATGGTCCGGCCTGTCCTGCAGTCGCTCGATCAGCCAGTCGATATGCTGGCGGGCGAACCGCTCGGCACGGGCAAGGTCGCCGCCCTTAGGCACGGTCAGCACAGGACCGGAGCGATCTGCCGGCAGACGCAGAAGATACCGCTGCGCGCGCGGATTGGCCTTGAGACGGATGCGCACGGCGCTGGCACCGGTCTGGATCTCGATATGATCGGGCAGCGTTTTCTTGCCGGCGCGGAGAAACATCAAGGGCGAAGGTCCAACGAATCAGTTGTCTCGATTTTAGCGAACTTGCGCGCGATTTTGCGGCAATTCTGAAGGCGGAGATCTTTTGAATTTCCAGCATCCGGTGGGATAGCCGCAATTTTGGTTGCCACGGAACGGACAAAAGCGGCGCCTTTGCGGGCGCCGCTTTTGGTCTGGCCTTCGGGGACCGTCCGGGAGGAGGTGACTTTACAACGGTGCGGCTTCGCTGCCGTTGCTGCGG
>NZ_AAUW01000015.1 GCF_000168975.1 Roseibium aggregatum IAM 12614 | reverse complement strand
ATCGTCGACATGCAGGGACGGCTGATGGGCAAGCGCTTCCACGCCCAGCATTTCGTTGACAGCGCCTATCACGAGACCCATTGCTGCAACTACCTGCTGGCAACCGACCTGGAGATGTACACGGTCGAAGGCTATGCAGCGACGAGCTGGTCGGGCGGATATGGCGACTATGTCATGAAGCCGGATCTCGACACCCTGCGGCGGGTGCCGTGGCTGGAGGGGACCGCCATGGTGATGTGCGATGTCCTCGACCATCACACCCACGAGGAAGTGCCGCATTCACCGCGTGCCATGCTGAAAGCGCAGGTTGCGCGTCTCGGCGAGCTTGGCCTGACCCCGATCATGGCGACCGAACTGGAATTCTTCCTGTTCGAGAAAAGCTTTGAGGACATGCGCAAGAGCGGCTACCGTGATCTGGAGCCGATCTCCGGCTACAACGAAGATTATCATATCCTGCAGACCACCAAGGAAGAGGACGTGATGCGCCCCGTGCGCAACCACCTCTATGCCGCCGGCATTCCGGTGGAAAACACCAAGGGTGAGGCCGAAGCCGGGCAGGAAGAACTCAACATCAAATATGCACCGGCTCTCGACACGGCCGAATATCACACCATCGCCAAGCACGCCGTGAAGGAAATTGCCTGGGCAAAGGGTCGCTCCGCGTCGTTCCTGGCCAAGTGGCATCATGCGCGCGTCGGTTCCTCGTCCCACGTGCACCAGTCGCTGTTCGACAAGGACGGCAACAACGTCTTCGTGGATGCCAAGGGCGAATACGGCATGTCCGAGACCATGCGCCATTACATGGCCGGTCTGATCAAATATGCGCCGGATTACACCTACTTCCTGGCGCCCTATATCAACAGCTACAAGCGCTTCCAGAAGGGCACTTTCGCACCGACCAAGACCGTCTGGTCCGTCGACAACCGCACTGCCGGTTTCCGGCTCTGCGGCGAAGGCACCAAGGCTCTGCGTGTGGAATGCCGCATCGGCGGGTCCGATCTCAACCCCTATCTGGCTTTGGCGGTTCAGATTGCGGCCGGCATCAAGGGCATGGAAGAGAAGCTGGAGCTCGATGCGCCGACCACCGGCGATGTCTACGATGCGCGCAAGGCCAAGGAAATTCCGCACACCCTGCGTGATGCCCGCGAGACCCTGCGCAAGTCGAAATTCCTGCGTGAGGCCTTCTCCGATGCGGTCATCGACCACTATGCCCGTGCTGCCGAATGGGAGCTGGAAGAGTTCGACCGCGTGGTCACCGATTACGAGATTGCCCGCGGCTTCGAGCGGGCGTAAGAGGCGAAGAAGCACTAGAAGGCAAGCTGCTTGGTTACCCCTCATCCTGAGGAGGACCGCCAGGTCCGTCTCGAAGGATGGGCGGCACACCGGACAAGCGGCCCATCCTTCGAGACAGCGCTCGCGCGCTTCCTCAGGATGAGGGAGGCGGGTGCTGAAAAACAAGAAATCGGAGCCAACCACCTTCAACAAGCCGTCCGTAGAGGCGGTTCTGAGAGGTTCAAAATGTCAGATGTCATCAAGCTGATTTCCCCTATCGACGGTTCGGTCTATGCCGAACGCCCGGCGCTGGACGATGCCGCGGTCGATCGGGTTGTTTCTGCGGCGCGGACCGCGCAGCCGGGCTGGGCAGCCCTGCCGGTTGCCGAACGGGTTGCCTACTGCCTGAAGGCGCTGGAAGCGCTGAAGGCCATGAACGATGAAGTGGTGCCGGAACTGGCCTGGCAGATGGGCCGGCCGGTTCGCTTCGGCGGAGAACTTGGTGGCACGATCGAGCGCACCGAGTATTGCGCCAAGATCGCGGCTGAAGCGCTGGCCGATGTGGAGCGCACCGACAAGCCGGGCTTCAAGCGCTACCTGCGTCGTGTACCGCTCGGCGTCGTCATGGTGATCGCGCCCTGGAACTATCCGTTCATGACGGCGATCAACACCATCATGCCGGCGCTGATGGCGGGCAATGTGATCGTTCTGAAACACGCGGCGCAGACGCTTCTGGTCGGTGAACGCCTGGCCAAGGCTTTCGAGATCGCCGGTCTGCCGAAGGGCGTCTTCCAGAACATCGTTCTGACCCACCGGGGCACGGAAAAGCTGCTCGGTTCGGGCCTGATCGACCACGTCAATTTCACCGGTTCCGTCGGCGGCGGCCGTGCCATTGAAAAGGCACTGGCAGGCACTTTCGCAACGCTTGGCCTGGAGCTGGGCGGCAAGGACCCGGCTTATGTGCGGGCCGATGCCGATCTGAACTATGCGGTCGAGAACCTGGTCGATGGTGCATTCTACAACGCCGGCCAGTGCTGCTGCGGCATCGAGCGCGTCTATGTGCATGAAAGCCTCTATGACCGTTTCGTCGAAGGCTTCGTCGATCTGACCAGCCAGTACAAGCTGGGCAATCCGCTGGACGAGGCAACCACCCTCGGGCCGATGGCCCAGGCGCGGTTTGCCGCCTGGATCCGCGAGCAGACGCAAGAAGCCCTGCGCAAGGGTGCGAAGGCGCATATCGACACGTCAAAGTTCGAAGCCGACAAGGAAGGCACGCCCTATCTGGCGCCGCAGGTGCTGACGAACGTCAACCACCAGATGTCGGTGATGCGCGAGGAAAGCTTTGGTCCGGTCGTCGGCATCATGAAGGTGAAGGACGACGAGGAAGCGCTGCAGTTCATGAACGACAGTCCCTATGGCCTCACGGCGTCCATCTGGACCGAGGACGCTCAGGCTGCTGGCGAAATCGGTGACCGGATCGAGACCGGCACCGTGTTCATGAACCGCTGCGACTATCTCGACCCGGCCCTGGTGTGGACCGGCGTCAAGGACACCGGCAAGGGCGCTGCCCTTTCCGAAATCGGCTTCCACAATCTCACCCGGCCGAAGTCCTTCCACTTCCGCCTGGAGCATTGAGGCCGGGCTGATCAACGACCGAGCAAGCCCAGTTTCCTAGTCCCAAATCGGGCAGGGTGATTGAGCTTGCTCCCCTCTCCCCCCTTGAGGGGGAGATGTCTCCGCAAGGAGACAGAGGGGGGTGCCAGCCCCTCGGCAAACTAGGCACCGGAATATACGCAGAGCCCAGTCACCCCCCTCTGTCAGCTTCGCTGACATCTCCCCCGCAAGGGGGGAGAGGGGTGCAAGAGGCAATGCCGAGACTTGTAACTGCCTCCCTTGTCGGTGTGGCAACGACCAGAACCCCGAGTTTCAAGACAACGAGACCCCCATGAGCTCACTTCCTTCCGTCAACTGGTCTTATCCGACCTCCGTTCGTTTCGGTGCCGGGCGCATCAAGGAACTTCCCAAAGCGGTCAAATCCGCAGGCATGTCCAATCCGCTGCTGGTTACCGACCCGGGCCTTGCCGGCCTGCCGATGGTCGCCGAGGCGATTGCAGGCCTGGAAGCTGCCGGCCTGAAGGCTGCGGTCTTTTCCGACGTCAAGCCGAACCCGGTCGACAGCAACATTTCGGCCGGTGTCGCCGCCTACAAGGCCGGTGGCCATGACGGTGTGATTGCCTTTGGCGGTGGCTCGGGCCTCGATGCCGGCAAGCTGATTGCCTTCATGTCCGGCCAGACCCGGCCGATCTGGGACTTCGAAGATATCGGCGACTGGTGGACCCGCGCCGATCCGGCCGGCATCGCGCCGATCGTCGCCGTGCCGACCACGGCAGGAACCGGCTCGGAAGTCGGCCGTGCCGGTGTCGTCACCAACGAGGCGACACACACCAAGAAAGTCATCTTCCACCCGAAGATGCTGCCGGCTATCGTGATCTGCGATCCGGAACTGACCGTCGGCATGCCGCGCTTCATCACCGTGGGCACCGGCATGGACGCCCTGGCTCACTGCCTGGAAGCCTATTCCGCGCCGATGTATCATCCGATGTCCGAAGGCATCGCGCTGGAAGGCATGCGGCTGGTGTTCGAAAACCTGCCGAAGGTTGCGGCAGATGGCTCCGATCTTGAGGCTCGCGGTCACCTGATGAGCGCGGCCGCCATGGGCGCTGTTGCCTTCCAGAAGGGCCTTGGGGCGATCCACTCGCTCTCCCACCCGGTCGGCGCGCTGTATGACACCCACCACGGCATGACCAACGCAGTCTTCATGCCTTATGTCCTACAGTTCAACAAACCGGCCATCGAACAGAAATTCGAACGCCTTGCCGGCTTCCTCGGCATTGCGGGCGGTTATCAGGGTGTGCTCGATGCGATCCTGAAACTGCGTGAAGACCTTGGCGTGCCGCACACGCTGGCGGGCCTCAACGTCGATGACAGCAAACGCGACCTGATCGCGGAAATGGCCATTGTCGACCCGACCGCAGGCGGCAATCCGGTTCCGCTGACCAAGGAAGGCGCTCTGGAAATCTTCGACAAGGCCCAGCAGGGTACTGTTTGAGGCAACGCACTTGAACTCGAAGGCGCACCGGATCCCGGTGCGCCTTTTTTGTTTTTCTGCCCATCTTTCGTCATCCCGGCCACGCGCAGCACGAGCCGGGACCGGGGAATCACCGGGTTTGCTGATGGATTTCGGGTTTGCTGATGGATCTGAACTGTTCGCAGACAGTTTCGGGGCTATCTGATACCGGATCTTCGCTTCGCTGCGTCCGGCACGACGCACTCAGAGACTTTGCACTGTAGCTGTACCGAACTTGACCGGTATGACGATGCTGGGGGCGTTCTGCTGAAGCTTGGTGCGCTTATTGGTCTTTTTGCTTGTCATTGGCACCATCTGCCTTCCGCCACTGATCCGGCGTCATGCCGGTCACGCGCAGGAATTCGCGGTTGAAGTTCGACTTGGTCGAAAACCCTGCCCGGTACATGGCCTCGGTCACGGTGACGTCTTCCTGCTGCAGCACGGCACAGACGTCCTTGATCCTGAAATCATTCACATACCGCGAGACATTCATGCCGCGCACCCGGTTGATGGCCTGCGAGAGCTGACGGGCGGGCAGGCCGGCGCGGCGGGCGAGCCTCGAGAGGTTGAGCGTGTCGTCGCGATGAAGGTGCTGTGCGGTCATCAGGGCGTCGACCCGTGCGACGATTTCCGCGTCTTCGGAGGTAGCGGTCTGGGCCGTAGGTTCCGGCTCGGTGTTTGTCTCCGTCTGGGCATGGCCTGCCGTGCGGGCGGCAAGACCGATCAGCAGCAGGCTGACAATATTTGCGTTGCTGACCAGAATCGCTGCATGGCTGCCGCCCGAGCGTTCGAAATCGAACAGGATCACAAGATCGAACAGGGCGGACAGGCACAGGCAGAAGGCGGCCAGCCACAGGGCCCGGTGGGCAGCGGCAGCTTCGTCCAGACGGGCAAGGCCGAGACCGTCCGGTCCGCGCCAGGCGATCCTTGCCAGTGCCACGGCATAGGCCAAGAACAGCAACACCAGGGCACTGTCCAGCAAGACAGGCGCCACAAGCATCAGACCGAGAATGACAAGTGCGGCCAGTGGTGCCGCTGCCAGGCGAAACCGTCCGGGCGCGACCTGGTCGACGAGACCGCGAAAGCTCTCATAGGCAAGAGGGGGAAGCAGAGCGGCCAGCAGCGGCTGCACGAAGCGCAGAGCGTCGACGTGATACCCCCAGCGCAGGCCCAGGACGATGGATTGCAGGCAGCACAGGGCAATCAGCATCAGGAAGGCGCGCGTCGCGGCTGCCCCGTTGCTTTTCTTCAGGAACACGAAGACCAGCGCCAGAAGCAACGCGTTGACGAAGGGCAGGGGAACAAACAGCACGGGCAAGGCACCTCGATGGGGCGATGGCGGGGACCTTTATCGCGATCCGGAATGACTGAATCGCGAAAGAGGACGCTTTCCATCAGGGCCTTAGCAAGAATTTGGTCATTGCTCCACTGACTGAAAGACCCCTCATGAAAATACAAACTCTTTTCTGGCCGCTGGTTCTCACGCTGGCCGTCACCACACCAGCCAAGGCTCAGGAGCCGGTGGGTGTTCAAAAGATCTCGGTAAGTTCGAAAGCCAGGGGTGAGGATCTCACCGTCCTGGTGTGGTACCCGGCCAAAGCGGGCGGTGAGCAGGTGCTCATTGGCGACGACAGGATCTTTCAAGGTACGCCAGCATCCGGTGATGCTGTAAGGGCGGACGGGATGTTTCCGCTGATCGTGCTTTCGCATGGGTCGGGAGCTTCGGTTGAAAAGATGGCCTGGATCGCGAACGAACTTGCGGGCGACGGTTTCATCGTGGCCGGTCCCAACCATCCTGGCACCACCAGCGGCGATTCCACGCCAGAAGACACGCCGAAGCTCTGGCAGCGGACGGATGATCTTGCAACGGTGATCGATCGACTGCTTGCCGATCCGGACTGGTCGGCATCAATCGATCCGGAGAAAATCGGCGCGCTCGGATTTTCGCTTGGCGGGGCCGCCGTTCTGGAAAGCGCAGGTGCAACCGCCAGTCTGGAGGCTTATGCAGACTATTGCGACACCAATCCGCAAATGCCGGATTGCCAATGGTTCAAGGGTGGCAGGGCGTTTCGCGACAGGGAGGAAATCAGGGTCGAGCCGTTAGATCTGAGGACGGTCGACAAAACGCTGTTCGAACAGGCAAGGCAGGACGCCAGGATCACATCGGTTGTCGCCGTCGATCCGGCGCTTGCCGCCGCTTTTCAGGAAGAGAGCCTTGCCGGCATCGGCATTCCACTGTATTTCATCAACCTTGGCAAAGCAGGTCAGATCGATGCCGGTGTGCGCTCCGCACATCTGGCTGAGGCTGCCCCGGACGCCGAACTGGATCACATCGCGGATGCCGTTCATTTCAGCTTCCTGCCCGTGTGCAAGGCCGATGCGATGGACTTCATGAAGTCCATCGGCGAACCGGACAGACTGTGCACTGACGGCGGTGGCCGGCCCCGTGCGGCGCTTCACGAGGAGATGGCAGAGATGATCCTGAAAGCGTTCCGGACGGATCTGAAGACTGCAAACTGAAGGCTTGGCGGCAATCTCCCGCGCATGTGGCCGTGGGAGATTGCCGATCCGTCTATTGTGTTGCGGTCAGGCGCCTTGCCGGCCCGCAATCAGTTTCAGCACCGCGACAAGCACGATGCCGTACAGGACATGTCCGACAAGGGCGACCCAGACGATGCCAGTGAAATTCAGGAAGAAAGGCAGACCGGCCACCGATGTGATGCCGCCGATGGCGAAGACCCAGAGACCGAAGCCGTAAATTGCGGACGGCAGAAGCCAATGGGTGGTGCCGACAAAGCGTTGCCACAGCGGTGCGAAAATGAACATCCAGCCAACCGGATAGCCGATCAGGCCGACGGCGTAGAAATGGACGAAGTATCCGGCGAAATCGCCGTTCGGCAGTCCGAAGCTGCCGAGCAGGCTCTTGGCGAGGCCATGCGGCGACAGGGTCGCAAATCCGAGAGCCGGGCTGATCATCTGGCCCCAGAGGTCGAAGGCGTTGGTTGCAAAGAACCCCGAGATGAACATCAGGCCGAGCGTTTGAGCGCTCAAGGCGGGCAGGGCCCCGGCGGTTTGGTTCTGAACGGAAATCGTATTCATGACGGGATCACTTTCCTGAGACTGGCTTTTCTGCTGGCAGATACTTGGCTCCGAACGCGATCACATGGAAATAAAATGGCGCGGGTCTTGCGTGACGAATTCGTGATGAAAAATTGACGTCTCGCATTGGCTGCTTGCTATCTTTGGATAACACGCCACCGGTGTTGCTCCACCTTCTCCAGCGTGGTCCGATGCGCCCTCCTTGCAGCACCCGCAGTGTGAGACTTCCGAAATGGATAAGTTACCCGTCCGCCTCTATGCCGCTTTTGCAGCCGACGAACGGGGTGGCAACATCGGCGGCGTTGTCTTCGAGGATACGCCGCTGTGGCCGGATGCCCGTCAGCGGATCGCGGCTGATCTTGGTGCGCCGACGACGGGATTTGTCCGGCAGACATCGGAAACGAGGATCGAAGTCCGCTTTCATTCGACGCGGGCGGAAATGGATATGTGCGGCCATGTGACTGTCGCGATCTTCGCGGCAATGCTGGCGGATGGACGGATCGGGCCTGGAAGCTACGTTCAGGAAACGCCAGCGGGCGAGATCAACGTCGATGTTGCTTCGGATGGTGCGGTCACCCTGCATCAGCCCTTGCCGAAGTTCGGCTTGAACGAGGCAACCGCAGACGAGATTGCGCCGCTGCTCGGCATTGAGCTGGAAGGTGTTCTCAGCGTTGCGGCGTCCTCAACAGCCCTTCGCCATGTTTTCATCGAAGTGGCAGACACCGAAGCTCTGGCAGCCCTTCGCCCGGATGATGACGGTTTGCGCCGTTTCAGCCAGGAACGGTCCATCGACACGATGGGTGTCTGGTGCCGGACGGGGCACGGGTTGGGCAAGGCGAAGGTTCGTCTGCGGGATCTCTGCCACGGTGTCGGCGATCCGGAGGAGGCGGCCAGCGGGACCACAAATGGCGCGCTGGCCTGCGAATTGGTTCGGGTGCAAAAACTTCTGCCGGGAAGTGGCGGGCAGGCGGTTCTGGTGGCCGAGCAGGGTGTCGAAATGGGCCGGCCCAGCATTGTCAGAACGGTCTTGAGCACGGCAGGAGGCGAGGTCACCGGCGTTTCCGTCGGTGGCTACGCGGCCTTGCGGCTGACGGGCGTGTTTCATCTGTGAAACCCGCTGACTTGGTGTGACGTCAGACCCTTTCGAAGAGCGCGGGCCCCGTTTCGCTGAAGAGTTCGACCTCGATGGATTCGGCCGGGCCATTCGAAATATCGTTGAAGACGATCGTCGAGCGGGAGCCAGCGGGCGCGTTTTCGGTGGTGACATCGAACACCATCACCGGCCCGTTCCAGGGCTGCAGGGGAAACAGCATCTGTTTCGGTCCTATCGTCAGCACCATTTTTTCGCCTTCCGCCTTGACCTCGACCTTGCCGAAATAGGGGTTGGAATAGGTGCCGGTGAGACGGTCTTGCGGGGGCGTCGGGGCTGCATCTGTCGGACGGTCCTGACCCACGGTGCTGCCGAGCTTGGTGTAGAAGCCTTCGAACCTGCTCGAATATCCATCGTACCAATCCCGTGTGATGTACCCGAGCTGGGCCAGATCGGTGAACGAGGCGGCGATGGCTTCGGCGGCCCCGACCGGGGCTGCGTTGGTGAGGACGACAATGCCGAGGTCGAGCGAGGGGATCATCGCAAAGCAGGTGCCCGCACCCAGAAGGAATGCACCGGAATGGCCGATCCGGACACGGCCGGACGGGTCTGTGCCGACATTGAAGCCGTAGCCGTAGAAGCCTGACCTTGCATCGGGGCTGTGGGGGCGGTCCGAAAAACTTTGCGGGCTGATGGCCGGCAGAAGCGCTTCAGGTGCGATGACCTGCGTTCCGGCATGTTCGCCGTTTGCCAGCAGCATCTTCAGCCAGATGGCCAGATCGTTCACAGTTGAGCTGACCCCGCCCGCCGGTGACTGTGCGTCCGGGTCACGCTGGAACAGCGGGGCAAAACCGTCGCCGTCGCGGCTGTGAGGGATGGCGCGGTTGGCGGCCGCCATGTAGTCGGCAAAGCGGGAGCTGGTCGAGGTCATGCCGAGCGGCTGGTAGAGCGCTTCTTCCGACAGGCTGCTCCAGTCGGTGCCGGAGGCTTCAGCAACGGCTTCGGCGGCGGCGGTCAGACCGAAGTTGGTATAGGCGTAGGAAATACGGAACGGTGCCAGCGGCAGAAGTCTCAAGCGCTGCAGGATTTCCTTGCGGCCGTAGCCGAGATCTTCCAGATCGTCGCCGGCATGGTCGGGTAGGCCGGAGCGATGGCTGTAGAGGTCGCCGATGGTCAGCTTTTCGGTGCGGTCAGGATCGGACAATTCAAACCAGGGCAGCAAATCGCGCATCCGGCTGTCCCAGGTGACAACGCCCTTGCTGACCTGGCGCGCGACAACGGTCGACCCCACCGGTTTCGACAGGGACGCAAGCTGAAACACCGTGTCCGGCGTGATGGGGTCAGATCCGCCAAGGCGGCGCACACCGAAGCCCTTGGCGTAGACCGTATCGCCGCGGTGAACGGCAGCAACGGCCAGTCCCGGAATATTGCTGCGCTCCAGCACATCGGCAACGATTGCGTCGATCTCGGCGATGGCCTTGGCGATCTGCTCGGGCGAGGCTTCGACACCAGGTGTCTGTGCGGGGGAAAGCTCCTGCGCAAACCCACGCAGCGGCAGGGCGGTCAGGGCGGCGGTCGCAGTGCCGAGAAAAAGGCGGCGGGAGAGTGTGTGCCGGGACATGTGCAAATTCCTTGGGGGATACTGAAATGAAAACAAGCGTCTGCATGATGCGCGAAACGCACCAGGCAGATCAACTTACCGACGTGTAATCTGTGTGTGTTGAAACTTCTTGGTTAAGCAACCGTCTCCGGGAAGCAGGCCACACCCTAGTCGATGTCGCCGTGAACGGCGACCATATCCAGCTTTGCTTCCGGAGCGGCAATGGTTCTGAAGGCTTCCCGAACGCCGTCTTCGGTCAGGTCCCGCTGAACGGCAATCAGCGTGTTTTCCGGATGCTCCTCGCAGAGTTCCGCCATATAGGCCAGTTCCTGCTGGGCAACACCGAGTGCCGCCTCCACGGAAGGCGCGCCGTAAATATCGACGAAATGCTGCGCGAGCCGCTCGGCAAGGGTGGCAAACTCGCTTTCCTCGATTGGCGTGACGGCGACGAAGGTTGCCCTGCCGAAAGTCTCCAGCCCCAGCCAGCCGTTGGCGAAGGCCTGACGCGCCTTGCCGGTCAGGTCGGCTTCGGTCCAGTCGGAAAACTCGAAACCGCCGGACAGGCACCATTCGCCGGTGCGGGCCGGTGAAAAGAAGACGTTGCGGTCGCTGTCATCCAGGTGAATGGCGCGGGCGAGTTTCATCCGATTATTCCTCAACACGGCTGGAAAGCGGGATCAGGACCGTGTCCTCATCCGTTCGCAGCAGCATACCAAAATTTTCGTCGACACCGACGAATGTGCCGGAGGTTCCGTCGACTTCCACAGTTTCGCCCATGGCCCAGACAAGGCCGCGCCACTCGGCGTGAACAGGGCGCGGGCCGTCATCGAGCCAGCGGTTGAGCCAGTAGAGGCTGTGGCGCACCCAGCACTCCAGAAGCTGGGCGGCAGTGATCTCGCCGCAGCCTTCTTCGGACAGCCAAGTCCGCTCCGGATCCTTGCCGGGACTTGATTTCCGGCTGGTCATGTTGAGTTCGAGACCGAGGATCAGCCAGTCCGGGGTGCCCCCCGGATCCTTTGATGAGGTCTTCACGCGCATGCGTCCGCACACCGCGCCATTGACGCGGATCCGGCCATCCCATTCCAGGTGAACGGCAACCTCCGGCGGTGCAAGCGTGCCAAGGGCTGCCTGAAATCCCAGACCGCAGACCGGCAGGACGGCCATGGCCTGTTCCAGCGGCACTTCCGGCGCGAAGATCAGCGCGGCCCGCAGGCGTTCCCCGCCAAGGTTATAGACAACAGTGCCAGGGTCCGTTCCGGTGATGGCAAGCGCCAGGGCACGTTCGAACGGATCAGCCTGTCCGGTCAGCGCTTCCCCCTGAAACAGCGGCGGAAATTGCACGTTGATCATGCGCTACCCTCCGCGATCAGGTTTCGGGCGAGCTGACGGAACACGGAAGCTTCCGGGGCCTCGGGTGTCTTGATCGCAATCGGCGTGCCGCCATCGCCGGCAAGGCGGATGTTGAGATGCAGCGGCACCTCGGCCAACAGGGGAACGCCAAGCTTTTCTGCTTCCTCGGCTACGCCGCCGTGGCCAAAGACATGTTCCTCGTGGCCGCAGTTGGAGCAGATATGGGTCGACATGTTCTCGATCATGCCGATGAGCGGCACCTGCATCTGGTTGAACATGCTGATGCCCTTGCGTGCATCGATCAGGGCAACGTCCTGCGGTGTCGAAACGATGATCGCGCCATCGACGGCAAACTTCTGGCAGAGCGTCATCTGGACATCGCCCGTGCCGGGCGGCAGGTCGACGATCAGCACATCGAGCGCGCCCCATTGCACCTGGGTCATCATCTGCTGCAATGCGCCCATCAGCATCGGCCCGCGCCAGGCGACGGCCTCGTCGCCCGAAGTCATCAGGCCGATGGACATCATGGTGACGCCGTGGTTGCGCAGCGGCAGGATCATCTGGCCGTCCGGTGAGGTCGGCCGCCCGGAGATGCCCAGCATCTTGGGCTGCGACGGGCCGTAGACATCGGCATCCAGCAGACCCACCTTGCGGCCTTCGGCGGCCAGTGCGCAGGCAAGATTGGCCGCAACGGTCGATTTGCCGACACCGCCCTTGCCCGACGCAAC
Organism: Roseibium aggregatum IAM 12614; assembly: GCF_000168975.1. GTDB lineage: Bacteria > Pseudomonadota > Alphaproteobacteria > Rhizobiales > Stappiaceae > Roseibium > Roseibium aggregatum. The sequence continues at coordinate 162,857 of NZ_AAUW01000015.1, read as the reverse complement.
GGCGATCACCCGGTCGATACCTGGCACCTTCTGCGGTCCGGTAGCACCCGGGGCCGCCGGTTTCACGCGGATCGGCTGCGGTTCACTCGGCCTGGGCGCAGCGGGTTGTGCGGGCTGTGCTGCCGGCTGGTCCGAATGGGAGGTCAGGATCACCTGAACGCTTTCGCAGCCTTCCAGTGCTCCGAGCTTCGTTTCCGCCTCGGTCTTCAGAGCTTCCATCTCGGCCATGCGCCGCGGGTCGATTTCCAGAACGAAGCGGACCGCACCGCCGTTTACCTGCAGAGCGCGCATCATGCCGGAGGCGGCAATGTCCTCGCCGCTGGCCGGGTCCTTGATCGTTTTCAGAACCGACAGGGCGGCTTCACGCGTCAGCGGCACGTCAGTCCTGCCCTTCTATTTCACCGGTGACAACATGCTCCAGACCGAGTTCCTCGATCGTGACCACGGCTTTCACCTTGTAGGTTTTTCCGGCGCTGGGGCCAGCTTCGCGCACTGCTTTTTCAATTGCCTGCTGCGAGGTCACGCCGACCTGCTTCAGGAACTTGCGCATGGACATGTTGAAATCGTCGCTCATCTTGTTCTCCTGTTGAATGCGGTGCGCATTGACTGCGCGCCCGATTGAAACCTACCCTAGCGCATGTGGCCAGCAACGTGAGGGAGGAGCGCGTGGGCTGCCGTGCCTTGATCGTACTCGCCATTGCCCTGTTGTCCGGTATCCTGTTCCACACCCCGGGGATCGCCCAGTCGCGGTCCTTCCGGCTGGGGGTGCCGGATGTGATTGCCGAAACCGGCTTCCTCCAATATCTGTTGCCGCGCTTCTCGCTCAAGACCGGTATCCGCATCGAAATCGTCGGTGACACCGCCCCCTCCGAGCTGCGCCTTTCCGAAGGTGCATCGGGACGAGCAGTGTTCTCCGGCCTGGGCAAGACCTGGGTTCTTACCACCCCTGACGAGCCAAACGAACACGCGGTCCGCTTTCGGGACTGGCTGACCGGCGACATCGGCCGGCGAACGGTCGATGCCTTTGAGGCGAACGGCAAGCAGGTCTTCACCGCCGCGCTGAAGCAGGACGATGATTCCGGACCGGTGCTGCTCTCCGGCGATGCCATTCGCGGCGAACAGCTGGCCGTGCTCCATTGCGGACGGTGCCACATGGTCAATGAGGCAACACGCCTGTCGACCATCGGCTCGTCGCCGTCCTTCGCGGTGATGCGCAGCTTCACCGACTGGCAAATGCGGTTCGAGGCGTTTTTCGCTCTCAACCCGCATCCGGCTTTCACGGTGATCGAAGGTGTGACCGAACCCTTCGACATTTCCCGGCCATCGCCCATCGTGCCGGTGGAGATGACGCTTGAAGACCTCGATGCGATCCTGGCGTTTGTCTCCCGCATTCCACCAGCGGACCTCGGAGCGCCGATCCAGTACCAGTGATCCTGTCTCATCCGGTTCAATGATCGCGCCGCTTGCTGATGTAGTCGTCCGTCGTACGCACACGCGGGCGCTCCGCGGAAGCAAACGGGTTGTTTTCCGAGTGATAGACGGCGTTCACGCGGCAGTCGTCGCACATCTGAATGAGCTGGACGGCCTTGTTGTCCTGGAACATGGCATGTTTGCCGGCGAGCTTTTCCGTCAGCCGCATCACGGTCGAGCGGACGCCGAAGGGCTTGCCGCATTCCACGCAGTTAAACGGCTCTTCTTCCTTCAGGATCCTGGCCCGCAAGGCGTCGTCCGAAAGGTCCAGCCGCGGGTCCAGAGACAGGGCCTTTTCCGGACAGATCGTCGTGCAGATGCCGCATTGCAGGCAGGCGTCTTCCTGAAAGCGCAACTGCGGCGCGTCCGGGTTTTCCTTCAACGCCCCGGACGGGCAGAGCGAGACACAGGACAGACAGAGCGTGCAGGCGTCCTGATCCAGTTCGACCGTCCCATAGGGGGCACCCGTGGGAAGCGGAATGACCTGGGCCGGCTCGTTCAGGGCCTTGGCCGCAAGGCGCGTGATCTGCCGGCGGGACCCCAGCGGCAGGATCGGCTGTGCCGCCGCAACCGGTTGCCGGTCGCGGTAGAGGAACTCTTCCAGCTCGTCCGGATCGGTGGGGGAAATCAGCGTGACGCGTTCATTGCCGGCGATTTTATTGGCGAGGTCGGCCTGGAAGGGCATGCCTTCCTTTTCCGTGGCGGGTGACAGCAACAGGGTCACATCGCTGAACCCGCAGGCAAGTGCCGCAAGACTTTCCGCATGGCCAAAGCTGGCGAGAGCCTCCATTTCCAGCGGAATGACATCCGCCGGCAGGCCCTTGCCATATCGCGCGCCGAGGCGGATCAATTCCGCGCCGTGGCTGGCATCGTGAACGAGAAGACGTGGGCTATCGGAGCTCAGTTTCCGCCAGGTGGCTGCCAGCGTCTGCAGTCGCTGGAAGGTGTTGCTGACCGGCGGCGCGTCATAGCTGATGGCGCCGGACGGGCAGACGGCCGAACAGCTTCCGCATCCGGCGCAGACCATCGTATCGACCGACACATGGTCGCCGTCCGGGGTGATGGCACCGGTGGGGCAGAGATCGAGACAGCGCGTGCAGCCGGTTTTCCGGGCTCTGGAATGGGCACAAAGCTGCTCGTCCAGGCGAACGTAAAGTGGTTTTTCGAAAGTGCCGACAAGTTGGGAGGCTTCAAGCAGCGCCTTGGTGAGCGCAGCTGCATTGCCCGGGTCTGCCCGCAGGTAGCCTTCGCGCTTTTCCGGTGCGGGGAAAAGCGGCTGCGCCCGGCGAAGATCCAGAAGGATGTCGCATTCCGTGCGTCCGCCGCTCTTGGGATCGGTCCAGTTGAAGGCGCCCCGACCACCGGGAATGCGCTCCTGCAAGGCGTCGAAACCGATCTTGAACTTGCCAAGCGCCCCGGTCGCCGTTGTCACCCGGCCGCGAACGATGTCGAAACGTCGGTCGTCGGCAAGGGGTGGTTCGTCGGCAGGGTTCAGCAGCATGGTGACACTCAGGAGCTCGCACAGATGGTCCGCTGCGGCGAGCGCTGCTTCCGCGTCGCCCAGGATCAGGCAGGTGCCTTCAGAGGTGACGTCGATGACCTTTGCGCCGGGGGAGGGCAGGATAGCCTCGGCGATCAGCGCGGCCATCTTGGGAGAGACGCTGCGGCCATCGGACGTCCAGCCGGCGCGGTCGCGCAGGTCGACAAAAAGAGGTTCTTCCGCTTCGATGTCGGCTGCCAGGTCCTCGAACGCCAGGCGTTCCTGCTGGCAGGCGATGATCACGTTGCCCGCCTGAAGCGCCTCGGCGGCCTGCGGGGCTTCGCCGCGGCAAAGTTCTGTGTGGATCTTTGAACAGGACAGTCCTGTCGCCTGTTCGATCTGCCCGGCGTCGATAGCCTGTGTGTTCAGGCAATCGCAAAGCAGAAGCCTTGGTTGCGTCATAGCGTGCGCGTCCTCTCCCCCGGATTGTCCCAAACCGATTCTTCAGTGATTTGTCAGACATATCCGAACAACATATCAAGGGTGCTGAAGCGCGTGCGTCAAGTTCGACTTCCGCGGGGCTTGAAATTAATGTTGCGTGCTACAGCATCTTAAGGAACTTCAGAAGAGGGCCGGAGCGAACCGGTGGACGGGAAGGTAGGTTGTCCGTGACGAGGGAAAGAACGCGCGTCATGCCCGTTGGCGTGGTGGTGCGCAGGCGGCCTGGCGTGACACGCTGGCAGAAATGGACCTGGCTGCCTGTGTCCCTGTTGCCGGGGGCAGCGCCAGCGGACTGGAAAATGCTGCGGGCCGAGGGCGACACGGTTGAATACCATGCTGTCACCTTGAGCCTGGAACTGCACCACACCCAGACCGAAGCCTATCTGATCGCATTGTCCGACAAGGTTCCCTCGGTCTATGTGGTCATGCGGTCCGCGCCGGAACTGGAACCGGCGATCCCCGTCGAAGTGCTTCATATGACGGCGTCGGCCCATGAAGGCCTGGATTATACGGATTCCGCCGAGGTTTTCGTTGAAAAGGTGCCGATGCCGCCGGGACTGATTGCCTGGATCCGGGAATTCGTGGATATGCACCACGAAGAGGAAATCTTTTACAAGCGCCAGCGCGACATGCACCGTATCGATCTTGAGGAAGAGGGTATCGGTGATCCGCGCATCCGCCAGCTTGCCGATGTTTACCGGGCGCCGGGGGCCCGCAAGAAGGATACCTTGCAGTGAGTTCCGGCGACGACAAGCCACTGGATTTCTGGTCGAGGCGCAAGGCTGCGGTGCGCGAAGCCGAAGCTGCCGAGGTCGAGCGTCGCGATGCGGAGCTTGAAACCGCAAAGCGCGTCGAACTGGAAGAAAAGACTGACGCGGAAATCCTGGAAGAGCTGGGCCTGCCTGATCCGGACAGTCTTCAGATGGATGACGATTTTACCCGCTTCCTTGCCAAGACCGTGCCGGAGCGGCTGCGCCGGCGGGCCCTGCGCCGTCTCTGGCTGTCCAATCCCGTCCTTGCCAATCTCGACGGCCTCAACGACTACGAAGACGATTATACCGATGCGGCAACCGCCGGTCAGGTGGTGAAGACCGCCTATCAGGTCGGCCGTGGATTTTTGAAAAAAGCCGCTGAAACCGCTACGTCAGAAAATCCGGAGACCTCATCGGCCGCGAGCAGTGAAATGCTTTGCGAGCAAAGTGACTCTGCTGCGGCGCAGCAAGAAGAACTTGACGCAATGCAACATACTGATGACGAAAATGGAAAAACATCTATTCGATTGACGCAAACAGACGACGCGGTGCAAATTAGTGAAATTGGAACTATTGTGGCCGATGAAACAGCACTGGTCGAGACCGAAGAAGAGCGCGTGCCGAAACGGCGCCGGATGCGGTTCGACTTCGATTAATACTAAAGTCTAAGAAGATATTGCGCCAGATAAGCACCGTGTGTGTGGGAGGATAAAGGCTAGAATGGCCGTTGTGGCGAGGGAATTCATTATCGAGCCGGAAGACCAGGCCCGGTCCGAATTATACGATTTTCTGGCACTGGTGCTCGCGCGCCCGGCCGGGGCTGAGCTGCTTGAGCAGATTGCCGGATTGCAGGGTGGCGACACGCCGCTTGGCAATGCCCTTGGCGCGCTCGCCAGAGTTGCCGCGGTAACGACGCCGGAAACCGCCGAGCGTGAGTTCAATGCCCTGTTCATCGGGCTTGGGCGCGGAGAACTGCTGCCCTACGCCAGTTATTATCTGACCGGATTTCTCAACGAAAAGCCGCTGGCCAGGCTCCGTCAGGATATGGCCGAGCGCGGGATCGAGCGGGCTGAGGACAAGCACGAACCGGAAGACAACATCGCCTCGCTGATGGAGATGATGGCCGGCATGATCCTCGGCCGCTTCGGCAAGGTGACATCCCTCAGCGAGCAGAAAACGTTCTTCAACGCTCACATCGAACCGTGGGCGATACACTTCTTTACCGATCTGGAAGCGGCCGGAACCTCCGTGTTCTACGGCGCTGTCGGATCGTTGGGGCGCCAGTTCATGGAAATCGAGGCACAGGGCTTCGACATGATCTCGAACTGACGGTTGCATCTGAAACGGGGTGGCTTCGCCATCTCTCTGATAGAGGAGGAATGCGACAATGAAACGACCCGAAACGGCACACCCGAAAGAGGGGACAGGCCGCCGGGACTTCCTGAAGCTGGCGGCGATTTCCGCCCCGGTTGCCGTGACCACGGTAGCCGCCGGAACGACCGCTGAAGCGGCTGAGCCCGACCTGGCTTCCAACAAGATGCAGGACACGGTTCACACCCGTGCCTACTACGACAGCGCCCGGTTCTAACTGGACCTTGTTACGATTTACCCGGCCATGGTTGCGAAACGCCCGGACGCCGGTTCACAGATAACCCAGCCGTATCAGGTTCTGATGCAAGCAAGGTAGGGCAATATGCTTAGGAAAAAGACCAATGGGGTTGCGCGACGCCCCCAAGGTGCAAGTATCCTGAAAGACGCTGCACACAAGTCGGTTGACCGCCGTACGTTCCTTAAGGGATCCGGTCTTGCCGCAGGCGGCCTGGCCGCCATTACCGTGACCGGAGGAACGGTCACCAAAGCCAAGGCACAATCCACCGGCGACGCCGTGAAGACCGTTAAATCGATCTGCACACACTGCTCGGTTGGCTGTACCGTCATCGCCGAAGTCTCCAACGGTGTCTGGATCGGGCAGGAGCCCGGCTGGGACAGCCCGTTCAACCTGGGCGCCCATTGTGCCAAGGGAGCTTCCGTCCGCGAACACGCCCATGGCGAGCGCCGCCTTAAATATCCGATGAAAAAGGAAGGCGGCGAGTGGAAGCGGATCAGCTGGGAAGAGGCGATCAACGAGATCGGCGACAAGATGCTGCAGATCCGCGACGAAAGCGGTCCGGACAGCGTCTACTGGCTCGGCTCTGCCAAGCACAGCAACGAACAGGCTTATCTGTTCCGCAAGTTCGCGGGCTACTGGGGGACGAACAACGTCGACCACCAGGCACGTATCTGCCACTCCACGACGGTTGCCGGCGTAGCCAACACATGGGGCTACGGCGCCATGACCAACAGCTACAACGACATCCACAATTCCAAGGCGATCTTCATCATCGGCGGCAATCCGGCGGAGGCACACCCCGTCTCCCTGCTGCACGTGTTGCGCGCCAAGGAACAGAACAACGCTCCGCTGATCGTCTGCGATCCGCGTTTCACCCGCACCGCGGCCCATGCCGACGAATATGTCCGCTTCCGTCCGGGTTCGGACGTTGCCCTCGTGTGGGGCATTCTCTGGCATATCTTTGAAAACGGCTGGGAAGACAAGGAGTTCATCCGCACCCGCGTGTGGGGCATGGACCAGATCCGCGAGGAAGTCGCCAACTGGACGCCCGAGGAAGTCGAGCGTGTGACCGGTGCGCCGGAAAGCCAGGTGAAGCGCGTGGCGCGGACGCTGGCCAACAACCGTCCGGGCACCGTGATCTGGTGCATGGGCGGTACCCAGCACACCAACGGCAACAACAACACCCGTGCCTACTGCATCCTGCAGCTTGCGCTCGGCAACATGGGTACCGCCGGTGGCGGCACCAACATCTTCCGTGGCCACGACAACGTGCAGGGCGCGACCGACCTTGGTGTTCTCGCCGACACGCTGCCGGGTTACTACGGTCTGACGGCCGGCTCCTGGGCACACTGGGCCCGCGTTTGGGAAGAAGATCTGGATTGGCTGCAAGGACGCTTCGACACCATCAAGGGTGCCGACGGCAAAGACAAGGCCATGATGAACCTGAAGGGTATCCCGGTCAGCCGCTGGATCGACGGTGTGCTGGAAGCCAAGGAAAACCTTGAGCAGCCGGACAATACCCGCGCGATGGTTCTGTGGGGCCATGCCCCGAACTCCCAGACCCGTCTGCCGGAAATGAAACAGGCTATGGAAAAGCTCGACCTGCTGGTCGTGGTCGATCCCTATCCGACCGTTTCGGCAATCCTGCATGACCGCACCGACGGCTGTTACCTGCTGCCGGCCTCGACCCAGTTCGAGACCCGCGGGTCGGTAACCGCGTCCAACCGGTCGCTGCAATGGCGCGAGCAGGTGGTTGCCCCGCTGTTCGAATCCAAGCCCGACCACGTCATCCTGGCCATGTTCGCCAAGAAGTTCGGTTTCGACGACCGCATCTTCCGGAACATTTCGATGGATGGCGACGAGCCGAACATCGAGGACCTGACGCGCGAGTTCAACCGTGGCATGTGGACCATCGGCTATACTGGCCAGTCGCCGGAGCGGCTGAAGTCGCATATGGCCAACCAGCACACCTTCGACCGCACCACCCTGAGGGCGGTTGGCGGCCCGAACGACGGCGAGTTCTACGGCATGCCGTGGCCGTGCTGGGGCACCCCGGAAATGAAACACCCGGGCACCGCCAACCTCTACGACATGTCCATGCCGGTCGCCGAAGGCGGTCTGTGCTTCCGTGCCCGTTTCGGTGTGGAGCGTGACGGCCAGAACCTTCTGGCAGAGGGCGTCTCCAACCCGGGTGCAGAAATTCAGGACGGCTATCCGGAATTCACCATGCAGATGCTGGTGGATCTCGGCTGGGACGGCGACCTGACGGCGGAAGAACGGCAGTCGATCGAGGCTGTTGCCGGATCTGCAGACAAGATCGGTACCGTGAACTGGAAGACCGACCTGTCGGGCGGCATCCAGCGGGTGGCGATCAAGCACGGCTGCGCGCCTTTCGGCAACGCAAAGGCCCGTGCCGTCGTGTGGACCTTCCCGGATCCGGTGCCGTTGCACCGCGAGCCGCTCTACTCCAACCGGCGGGATCTGGTCGCGGACTATCCGACCTATGCCGACAAGTCGTTCTGGCGCGTTCCGACGCTCTATGCGTCGATCCAGAAGAACGACTTCTCCAAGGACTTCCCGATCATCCTCACGTCCGGCCGTCTGGTCGAATACGAGGGCGGCGGGACGAAAGCCGGTCGAACCCGTGGCTGGCCGAACTCCAGCAGAACATGTTCGTCGAAATCAATCCGCGGGATGCCAACAATCTCGGGGTGCGGGACGGCGCACAGGTCTGGGTCGAAGGCCCGGAAGGCGGCAAGGTCAAAGTCATGGCAATGGTGACCGAACGTGTCGGCGAAGGCGTTGCCTTCATGCCGTTCCACTTCGGTGGTCATTACCAGGGCGAGGACCTCAGGTCCAAGTATCCGAAAGGTGCCGACCCCTACGTGCTTGGGGAAAGCTCCAACACCGCGCAGACCTACGGGTATGACTCGGTGACACAGATGCAGGAGACCAAGGCCACTCTCTGCAAGATCTCGGCAGCGTAAGGAGGACAACAAATGGCAAGATCAAAGTTCCTTTGTGACGCCGAACGCTGCATTGAGTGCAATGCCTGCGTCACGGCCTGCAAGAACGAGCACGAGGTGCCGTGGGGCATCAACCGCCGCCGGGTGGTGACCATCAACGATGGCAAGCCGGGCGAACGGTCGATCTCCGTGGCCTGCATGCACTGCTCGGACGCACCCTGTATGGCGGTGTGCCCGGTGGATTGTTTCTACCAGACCGAAGAAGGCGTGGTTCTTCACTCGAAGGACCTGTGCATTGGCTGCGGCTACTGCTTCTACGCCTGTCCGTTCGGTGCGCCGCAGTTCCCGCAAGCGGGTAATTTCGGTTCGCGCGGCAAGATGGACAAATGCACCTTCTGCGCCGGCGGTCCGGAAGAAAACAACTCCACCGCAGAGTTCGCGAAATACGGCCGCAACCGTATCGCGGAAGGCAAATTGCCCCTCTGCGCGGAAATGTGCTCCACCAAGGCCCTGCTCGCGGGCGATGGGGACGTCGTGTCGGCCATCTACCGTGAACGTGTGGTGGCTCGCGGCTTCGGCTCGGGCGCCTGGGGCTGGGGCACCGCTTACGGCCAGAAAGGCGGCTGATCCTGAAGGGTGAGGACAGTCCGGTTCGCCGGACCGTCCATCACGTATCGGGTCATGCCGGAAAGAAACGTAGGCGGGGCGGCTTTAAGGCCGCCCTGCTCGTCTCCGGTTGCAATCGACAAAGAGGTTTGCGGTCATGAAACGCGTGACTATGGCTTTGCTTGTTCTTCTGGCCTTTCTCGGGGCAGGTCTGGGGACCGGGCTTGCCCAGGATACGTCCGCCGACCGGTCTGCGACCGGCGGCGCGCAGACCCTGGAAGACATCATGAAACGCCAGCGCGGCGAGAAGGTCGACTACGACTTCCGCCGCAACAACACCGGCGATGCGAACGATGCGGCGGCCATGTCCTCGCAGCTCGGCACGCTTGGCGGCGTTTCTGATCCGGAACTCTGGCGCGCGCTGAGATACGGCTCTGCCGACGTGACCACAACGTCCGGCGGCTTCGCGGCGACCGTGCTGATGCAGGACGGCGGCATGCGCTGGCTGGAATGGCGCAAGGGGCCGCTCGCAACCTATGGCGCCTGGCTGCTTGGCGGAACCATTGTGTTGCTGGCTCTTTTCTATCTCATTCGCGGCCGCATCCGCATAGACGGCGAGAAAACCGGCCGCACCATCACGCGATTCAAGGCCATCGAGCGCTTCGGGCACTGGCTGTTGGCGGGCTCATTCGTCCTGCTTGCAATCACCGGTCTGCTGACCCTTTTTGGACGCTTCGTGATCATCCCGTTGATCGGCAAGGAGGCTTTCGCGCCTGCAGCGCATTTCTCCAAGTGGATCCACAACAACGTCGCCTGGGCCTTCATGCTGGGCCTGATCATGGTGTTCGTGATGTGGGTGGCCCATAATATTCCCAACAAGACGGACCTGAAGTGGATCGCGGTCGGTGGCGGGCTGTTCAAGAAGGGCGTGCATCCGCCGGCCAAGAAATTCAACTTCGGCCAGAAGCTGGTGTTCTGGGGCGTGATCGTGCTGGGTGCATCGATTTCTGTTTCCGGGCTGTCGCTGCTGTTCCCCTTCGAAATGCCGATGTTCGCGGCCACCTTCGAAAAGCTCAACGCCCTCGGACTGCCCCAACTGGTCGGGCTCGGCACGTTGCCGACCGAACTTGCGCCGCATGAGGAAATGCAGTTCGCGCAGCTTTGGCACGCCATCGTTGCCTTCGTGATGATGGCGTTGATCCTGGCGCATATCTACATCGGTTCCATCGGCATGGAAGGCGCCTATGACGCCATGGGCTCCGGCGAGGTCGAACTGCAATGGGCGAAGGAACACCACGGCCTGTGGGTGGAGGAAATGAAAGAAGCGGAAAAGCTCGCTGCCGCCAAACATTCTGGCGGTGACAAAGCGGTGCCGGCCGAATAGGCCCAGCCTGAGATGATCGGATCGGTCTGCAGGAAGGAACGGTCGGCTGGAACGCAAAACCTGCCGCGCGGACGCTCCGGCCGCGAGGCTGGGGACGATCCGTGCGGTGGCGCAACTTCCGGGCTGTCATCCCCGCGAAAGCGGGGGCCCGGATGCCTTCATCGCCTGTTGTCCGCACTGGCTGTTTCGCTCGCCCTTTCAACAACGGGTTTTGCTGCCGACTTCCAGACCCTGAAAGGTCATGGGGGCCCGGTCATGGATATCGACGTGTCGCTCCAGACCGGGCAGGTAGCGACCGCCAGCTTCGACAATTCGGTCGGTCTCTGGACAGGCCGGACACCGCAATGGCTGGAAGGTCATGCGGCGGCGGTCAAGGTGGTGCAGTTTCTCGACGGCGGTCATCTGGTTTCGGGGGGAGACGATAACGACCTCATCCTCTGGAGCACCAGCGATGGTTCCCATCAAGTCCTGGAAGGACATACGGCCAAGATCATGGGTCTTGCGGTTTCGCCGGACAAGAGGACGATTGCCAGCGCAAGCTGGGATGCGCGTGTGGGCCTCTGGCCCGTCGACGGCGGCGCACCGCTCTATCTGGCCGGGCACACAGCCGGTGTGAACGCCGTTGCTTTTTCACGGGACGGGCACCAGCTCTATTCTGCTTCGGTCGACGGATCTATCAAGCTCTGGGATCTGGCAACCGGCAGTGAAAAGCGGGTCATCGATCGCAACGGGTTCGGCATCAACGTCATTGCCGTTGGCGGCGAGGGCGAGCGGGAAAGCTGGATTGCCTATGGCTCTCAGGACGGAGTGACGCGGGTCGTCGATATCGAAACCGGCGAGCGGCTGCACGATTTCACCTTCGAGCGCCGCCCGATACTGGCCATGGCCGTCAGCCCGGACGGCTCCCGCCTCGCGACCGGTGACGGCCATGGCTACATTACCGTGTTCGACACAAAGTCCTGGGCGCTGGAAACGGACTTTCGGGCCGCCTTGAAAGGGCCCATCTGGGCGCTTGCCTTTTCGAAAGACGGCGACGTGTTGCATGCGGGCGGCATCGAGAACATCGTCTATTCCTGGCCTCTGGCGGATCTTGCCACGTCCGATCCGATGGCGACCGAGACACCGAAATTCCTGAAGAAGCCGGAAGAAATGTCCAACGGCGAGCGGCAGTTCGCGCGCAAATGCTCCATTTGTCATGCCCTGACCGGCGACACCGCGCGCAAGGCCGGGCCTACGCTTCACAACATCTTCGGCCGGCGTGCGGGCACGGTGCCGGACTATCCCTATTCGGCGACCCTGTCGGGATCTGATATTGTCTGGTCGGAAACGACGATCGATCAACTTTTCCTCGACGGACCGGACCACTATATTCCTGGCTCAAAGATGCCGATGCAGCGGATTGTGGAACAGCAAGACCGCGACGACCTGATAGACTATCTGAAATCGGCGGCGGCGCCATCCGAAGGAGATACCCAATGAAAACCATGCTCATCGCGTTTGCCGCCATCATCGTGATTGCCATCGGTGCCAATCAGGTTCTGGAACATCTGCGCTTCTCAAGCGCCGACTTCACGTCGAGTTCGTCCGTGCGGCTGGGGGAATAACGGAAATCCCGACTTCGACTGGTATAGGAGGCTCCCGCTGCCAGCCTCTCTGCACAGTGGGTTGATTAAGGCGCATGAGCGTCACCTTCCTCAGGTGTACTTTCCAAAACCTCCCCACGATGTCGCACCGGTAAGTGAAGCGCCGATCCGGGGTCCACTCATTCCCAGAGATAGGCCATCGTTGAAGGCTTCCGAAGATTGCTTCAGCCTTTTCGTAATTGGATATACGAGTAGGCCCCGCATCTTCGCATGCGCTCGCTCCGGGTGACGCTGAACCCTTCGGCAGGTCCATCTGCCTTTGGCCAGGCCATAAAAAAATCCCCCTCCTCGTGAGAGAAGGGGGAAGGTCTGAGCGGAGCATGCGACACAGAAATTTATCTGGCTCCGCCCACTTCGAAGTTGAGGTGACGGCTTAGTTGGCTCAGCTCGAGCCCTTGTCCGCATTCGGGAAAAACAGCTGCTGGCCGTCGACCTTGTAATCGGCAATAGCCTGCTGGCCTTCCTTGGAGAGGACCCAGTCGATGAATTCCTGGCCGAGTTCAGCCTTCACATGGGCATGCACTTCCGGGTTGACCAGAATGACGCCGTACTGGTTGAACAGGATCGGGTCGCCTTCCACCGCAACCTTGTAGTCGCCCTTGTTGCCGAAAGAGATCCAGGTAGCGCGGTCGGTCATGACATAGGCGCCCATGCCAGTGCCGGTGTTGAGGGTTGCGCCCATGCCGGAGCCGGTTTCCCGGTACCAGTCGCCCGAGCCTTCGTCAGGGTCGATACCGGCAGTCTTCCACAGGCGAAGCTCTGCCTTGTGCGTGCCGCTGTCATCGCCGCGAGAGGCAAAGGGGGCCTTTGCATCTGCGATTTTCTTCAGGGAGGCGACAACGTCCTTCGAGCCGGCAACGCCTGCCGGATCATCGGCCGGGCCGACGATGACGAAGTCATTGTACATCACGTCGGAACGAGACACGCCGAGGCCGTCAGCGACGAATTTTTCTTCAGACGGTTTGGAATGAACGAACAGGACGTCGCCGTCGCCATTGGCGGCGTTCTTGATGGCCTGGCCGGTGCCGACGGCAACCACGCGCACCTCGATGCCGGTCTTTTCCTTGAAGATCGGCAGGAGATAGTCAAACAGACCCGAATTCTGGGTCGAGGTGGTGGACTGGACGACAATGAACTTGTCTTCCGCGAAGCTCGGCTGACCGGCGAATACGGTCGTCAGGACTACGGCGGCAAGCGCCAGAAATGCTCTTCTGATCAATTTTTTCTCCCGGGGTAATTATTCAGGGACTGGGTGTTGGGTCCAAGGTAAAGACGGCCGTCGCGCCAGGCGCGAACGGGTTCGCTTCTGGGGTTGGTCAGCACCGTCTCAACAGGCCCCGTTTCAACAACGGTGCCATCCTGCAAAAACACCAGATCCTCACCGAGGCGTTTTGCCTGGCCGGCGTCATGGGTCACCAGAACGATGGTGACGCCGCGGGCATTGGCATCCAGAATGAGGGCTTCGATGGCGGCGGTGGAGGCCGGGTCGAGATTGGCGGTGGGTTCGTCGAGAAACAGGAGTTCCGGATCGCAGGCAAGCGCGCGCACCAGAGACAGGCGTTGCTGTTCGCCGCCGGACAGGACGCGGGCCGGACGCCGGGCGAGGTGGCTGAGGCCTGCCGTTTCCAGAGCGCTCCTGACCTTGTCGGCCCGCTTCGCGCCCCGCATGCCGCGCACGGTCAATGCGAACTTGAGGTTGGCGATCACCGACCGGCGCAGCAGCACGGGGCGCTGGAAGACCATGGCCTGAGCGCGCCGGGCGCTGGCGTTCATCCGGCCACCTTGCCACAGGATGGCGCCTTCCAGCGGCTGAAGCAGACCGTGCATCAACCGCAGCAAGAGGCTCTTGCCGGCTCCATTCGGGCCCATGATCAGGGTGCGCGATCCACGGCGGATGGCGACGTCGACGCCGTGCAGCAGCTTTTCGCCACCTGCCGAAAAGCCGAGGCTTCTGACATCCAGCAAGGGATCGTTCACTACCGGGCTGCGGGACAGTGTGGAGGCGGAGCCTGGCGTGTCGAAGGCAGCGTCACGCATAGGCAGCCCTCGCGGCTGAGGCACGCAGGGCCATGACACCGGCATTCACGGCAAAGGCGATCATCAGCAGGATGACGCCAAGCGCCAGGGCAAGCTGGAGATTGCCCTTGGAGGTTTCCAGCGCGATGGTCGTGGTCATCACGCGGGTGACGTGGTTGATGTTGCCGCCGACGATGATGACCGCACCCACTTCGGCTACCGCGCGGCCGAAGCCGGCCAGAGCGACCGTCAGCAGGCTGTAACGGGCGTCCCAGAGCATGGCTGTCAGCCGGTCGAGGGCGCCGACGCCGAGCGAGGCGAATTGTTCCGCATATTCCCGGTTCAGATCCTCGATCACCTGGCGGGTCAGCGCGGCGACGATCGGCGTCACCAGCACCATCTGGGCGATGATCATGGCCGTCTGTGTGTAAAGCAGACGCAGCGGACCGAGCGGGCCCGAGGCCGACAGCACGAGGTAGACGAGCAGCCCGACCACGACGGGCGGAAGACCCATCAGCGCGTTCAGGATGACGGCCACAAGCGCTCTTCCGGGAAACTTGAAAGTGCCGACCGCGGCGCCGAGGGGCAGGCCGATCAGACAGGCCAGAAAGACAGCCGTCAGGGTGACCCGCATGGACAGGCCGATGATCTCCATCAGATCCGGATCCAGCGCGATAACCAGGCCAAGAGCACCGGAAAATGCGCCCCAGAAGCTGTCCATTCTTTGTATTTCTCCCTCGCTTTGGGAAAAAATAACGTAAAACGCCAGAGAATGAAACTCCATGTCCGACATGGATAGGCACAAAAAAGCCGCAGCGGGCTGCGCTGCGGCTTTTATGCGGGCTAGAGATTTTTACCGGCGCGCGGAAATCCTAGTAAAGCCAGCGTGGTAGCCAGGTCGCGAACATCGGGAAGGTCCAGAGGATGGCGACGGCAACAATCTGCAAAACGATGAAGGGCACGACACCCCGGTAGATCTGACCGGTGGTGATTTCCTTCGGTGCCGCGCCCCTGAGATAGAACAGCGAGAAGCCGAATGGCGGGGTCAGGAACGAGGTCTGCAGGTTGATGGCGATCAGCACCGTCAGCCAGATCGGATCGATGTCCATCAGGATCAGCGGCGGGATCAGGACCGGCAGCAAAATCACTGAGATCTCGACGAAATCCAGGAAGAAGCCGAGGACGAAGACGAAAAGCATTGCAAAGATGAGCGCGCCTGTTGGGCCGCCCGGCATTTCCTGAAGAATGGCGTGCACCCGGTCTTCGCCGCCGAGGCCGACAAAGACCAGCGAGAAGAAACTGGCCATCAGGATCGTGGCGAAGATCATCGAGGTCACGGTCAGCGTCGAGAGCATGGAGGCTTTCAACAGTCCGTCCGCGAAAGCCTTCTTCAGAATATGCAGGACTACGCCCATGGAAAACAGCGCAAGACCCGCATAGACGGCTGCAATGATGTAGCCACCGGTGCTGATATCGGAGCGCTGCAGGCGTATCGGCAGGAGCGACGCGGCGACGGCAAGGGTCAGCAGTGCGGCGGTTGCCAGCACGATCAGCTTTGTGGAAACGCCGAGACGGCGCCCTGCCAGCAGGATCGCCCCGACAGCGCCGACCGCAGCCGCCTCGTTTGGCGAGGCGATGCCGCCGAGGATCGAGCCGAGTACGGCGATGATCAAGAGGATCGGCGGCACGATGGCCGCAGCAATCTCACGGCCCGACGGCTGGTCGACATGTTCCGACATGGCCGGTGCGTCATTCGGGAACAGGTAGGCCCGGCCGACGATATAGGCACAGTAGACCGCGACAAGCAGCAGGCCGGGGATCATGGCTGCGGCAAAGGTCTGGCCGACCGAGATCGTCTCGATGGTGAACTTGCCTTGCGCGTATTGCGCCTGCTGGAAGGCATTGGACATGACATCGGCCAGGATGATCAGCAGCGTCGACGGCGGGATGATCTGGCCGAGCGTTCCAGCGGTGCAAACCATGCCGGAGGCAAGTCTCGGGTCGTAGCCGTTGCGCAGCATGGTCGGCAGGGCGATCAGGCCCATGGCAACCACCGTTGCGCCGACAATGCCGGTGGAAGCAGCCAGCAGAGCGCCGACCAGCATCACCGAAACGCCGAGGCCGCCTTTCATGCGGCCGAAGAGGCGGCCCATGGTTTCCAGAAGATCTTCGGCGATGCGGCTCTTTTCAAGGATGACGCCCATCAGGACGAACAGCGGGATCGCGGTCAGCACCGGGTTGGTGAGAACACCGAAGAAACGCTGACCCATGGCGCCCATGAGCTGAATGTTGAAGTCACCCATCATCCAGCCGAGCAGGGCAAAGCCCGTGGCAACGCCCGCGATGGTGAAGGCAACCGGATAGCCCAGCAGGATGAAGGCGATCAGCGCGCCGAACATGATGAGATCGAGGGGAAGGCTCATGCACTGACGCCTTTCAGCTTCTGAACATCGCGGATGAAGGCGGCCACACCCTGGATCAGCAGCAGCACGCAATAGGCTGGAATGAGGGATTTCAAAAGGAAGGAGGCGGGAATACCGCCAACGGAAATCGGACCTTCCAGAATGGCCCAGCTGCCGCGCACGGACGGCCAGGAAAACCAGATCAGAACGACGAGCGCCGGTGTCAGCAGGAACAGGTGGCCGAAGACATCGATCCACGCCTGCGCGCGTTCGCTGTTCCTGGCATAAAAGATGTCGACCCGGACATGGGCGTTGACGAGGAAGGTATAACCAGCGCCGAGCATGAAGATCGCCGCGTGGAAATACAGCACGCCCTCATCCAGAAAGATGAAACTGTAGCCGAAGACATAGCGCATCAGAACGATGGTGAATTGCAGCAGCAGCATCAACAGTGCTGCCCAGCACAGCGTGTTGCCTATCACCGAATTGACACGCTCCAGCGCGCCCGCCAGTTTTTCCATCGCAATCTGTCCTGCTTTCTCGATCCGCTTGCGGCCCCGCTGCCGCCTGCGGGGTAGGTGTCGAAGTCTCTGTTATTGTCATCCCCGCGAAGGCGGGGAACCAGTAACCGTTGACCTCAATGCTGAACACCGCTCGGCTGCGGTATACTGGATCCCGGATCTGCGCTTCGCTCCGTCCGGGATGTCAAGTGGAGGGGTGCCATTGATGGGCACCTTCAAACCTCCTGGCCTCTCCACAGTTTCAAACCTCTCGGATATTCGTCATTGCAGGGCTCGACCCTGCAAACCATGCCGTTACCTCGAAACGACCTCAGGGGTGGAGAGGAAACGGAATGGATCCCATGGTCGAGCCATGGGATGACGAAAGCAGGGGCAACGTGATTTGTCCATTTGCCAAGTCACGAGGAAGACCCATCCCCATCCCCACCCACAGCCTCATCCTGAGGAAGCGCGAAGCGCTGTCTCGAAGGATCGGTCACACGTGCCGGAACAAAGGTGACGATCTGTCCAGACAGGCCACTGGTTCCCCTCAGGCGAACGAAAGGGATGATAAAACGCCGCCACATCGGGGAAAGCACGTTTCCCCGATGTGGGTGTGACGAGTGCCCGATCAGTCGTAGTTGTAGTCGAGCATCCGCGCGTTCATCTGGCCGTTGTCGGCGTAGGGCATGTACTCGCGCATCAGCTTGCGGTAGGCGAGGAAGCTCTCGGTGATGCGTTTCACCAGTTCGTCTTCGTCCGCACGCAGGTCGGCGATGACTTCACCGGCGGCATTGCCCATGGCGACAATGACGTCGTCCGGAAGCTTCCTCACCATCACGCCGTGATCGTTGACCAACTGGGTCAGCGCCTGGGCATGCTTGGTGTTGTATTCCGTCAGAACGTCGTTGTAGAGGCTGGCGCAGGCACGCTGCACGGCTTCCTTCAGGTCGTCCGGCAGAGCGTTGTAGGCTTCCAGGTTGACAGCACATTCTTCCGCGGAAGACGGCTCGCCGACGCCCGGCCAGTAGTAGTTCTTGGCGATCTGGTAGTAGCCGAGCGCGCTGTCGGTCCACGGGCCGATGAACTCGCCGGCATCGAGTGCGCCGGACTGAAGCGCCTGGAACATGGCCGGGCCGCTCATGGCCTGAACCGCCATGCCGAGCTTGGAGCACATTTCCGAAGCCAGACCGGTAGAGCGGAACTTCATGCCCTTCAGGTCGTCGACGCTGTTGATCTCGTTGCGGAACCAGCCCGCCCACTGCGGACCGGAGTTGCCGCAGAGGAATGGCTTCAGGTTGAAGCGGGCATAGATTTCGTCATAGAGCGCCTGGCCGCCACCATGGATCATCCAGCCGGCCTGTTCTGGAGCAGTCAGACCGAAAGGCTGCGAACCGAACAGCAGGATGCCCTTGGACTTGGAACCCCAATAGGAGGGAACCGCGTGGTAAAGCTCGGCCGTGCCCTGGCCGACGGCATCGAACACGCCGTTGCCCGGCACGATTTCGCCGGCGGCAAAGAGTTTCACCTCGATGCGGCCACCCGACAGCGCGGTGATGCGGTCAGCCAGCATCTGGGCGGCGACGCCCGGTCCCGGCAGGTTCTTCGGCCATGCGGTGACCATGCGCCACTGGTGCACGTCCTGTGCGATGGCAGGCGCGGCCAGGGTGGAGGCCGCAACGGCGGCGGTGCCGGTGGCGCCGGCTTTCAGAAAATCACGTCTCTTCATGGTATTACCCCTCAGTCAAAGGAATGGATCGGAGTGTCCCGCCGTGCTTGGTTATTCTCCCAGGATCAACATGCTTTCATGTTTGAACAGGAAAGCAGAAAGTTGAACGCACGATAATTGCCGGGTCATCTTTCTGCGTCCATCAGGACGCAGGATGACCCAGTATAGCCGGCAGGTTAAGCCCCTGTTCTTTCGCGCAGTCGAGCGCGATCTCGTAGCCGGCATCCGCGTGACGCATCACGCCCGTTGCCGGATCGTTCCACAGCACCCGGCCTATCCGCCGGTCGGCATCTTCCGTGCCGTCACAGCAGATGACCATCCCCGAGTGCTGGGAAAAGCCCATGCCGACGCCGCCGCCATGGTGGAGCGAAACCCAGGTTGCGCCGGATGCGGTGTTGAGCAGGGCGTTCAGAAGCGGCCAGTCGGAGACGGCGTCGGAGCCGTCCTTCATGGCTTCGGTCTCGCGGTTGGGCGAAGCGACCGAGCCGCTGTCCAGATGGTCGCGGCCGATCACGATCGGGGCCTTCAGCTCGCCGTTGCGGACCATTTCGTTGAAGGCAAGGCCGAGGCGGTGGCGCTGGCCAAGGCCGACCCAGCAGATGCGTGCCGGCAGGCCCTGGAAGGAAATACGCTCGCGCGCCATGTCCAGCCAGTTGTGCAGGTGCTGATCGTCCGGGATCAGTTCCTTCACCTTGGCATCGGTCTTGTAGATATCCTCCGGATCGCCGGAGAGTGCGCACCAGCGGAACGGGCCGATGCCGCGGCAGAACAGCGGGCGGATGTAGGCTGGAACGAAACCCGGGAAGGCGAAGGCGTTTTCCAGGCCTTCTTCCTTGGCCACCTGACGGATGTTGTTGCCGTAATCGAGCGTCGGCACACCCATGTTCCAGAAGTCTACCATGGCAGCGACATGCACCTTCATCGAAGCACGCGCGGCCTTTTCAACGGCCTTCGGATCGGTCTCGGCCTTGGCGCGCCATTCTGCAACGGTCCAGCCCTGCGGCAGGTAGCCGTTGAGCGGGTCGTGGGCGGAGGTCTGGTCGGTGACGATGTCCGGCTTCACGCCGCGCTTCACCAGTTCGGAAAACACATCGGCGGCGTTGCCGATGAGGGCCACGGACTTGGCTTCGCCTGCCTTGGTCCAGCGGTCGATCAGGGCGAGGGCCTCGTCGAGGGAATGGGTCTTTTCATCGACATAGCGGGTGCGCAGGCGGAAGTCGGCGCTCTTCTCGTCGCATTCGACGGCAAGGCAGCAAGCGCCTGCCATGACGGCTGCCAGCGGCTGGGCCCCGCCCATGCCGCCGAGACCGCCGGTCAGGATCCAGCGGCCCTTCAGGTTGCCTTCGTAGTGCTGGCGGCCGGCTTCCATGAAGGTTTCATAGGTGCCCTGCACGATGCCCTGCGTGCCGATGTAGATCCAGGACCCGGCGGTCATCTGGCCGTACATGGCCAGGCCCTTCTTGTCCAGCTCGTGGAAATGATCCCAGTTGGCCCAGTTCGGCACCAGGTTGGAATTGGCGATCAGAACGCGCGGAGCGTCCTTGTGGGTCTTGAAGACACCGACAGGCTTGCCGGACTGCACCAGCAGCGTCTCGTCTTCCTCAAGGGTCTTCAGGCTTGCGACGATGCGGTCAAAATCGTCCCAGGTGCGCGCGGCGCGGCCGATACCGCCGTAGACGACCAGCTCGTGCGGGTTCTCAGCCACATCCGGATGAAGGTTGTTCATCAGCATGCGCAGCGGAGCTTCGGTCAACCAGGATTTGGTGTTGAGCTCTGTGCCGGTGGGCGGGAAAACGTCGCGGGCGTTGTGGCGGCGATCAGTCATTGTTCGCTCCCTGGGTGTTGTTCTGGAATAAGGCGGGCGCGAGGGTTTCCAGCGCGCTCAGGATGTCCTTGAGATGGACCCGAAGCCGGTCGGCCTTAGTCTCGTCATAGGCAAAGGGCGTGTCTTCGGTTGCGAGATGGGTCTTCTGGGTGAGCTCCATCTGGATGGCATGAAAGCCTTCAGCCGGCCGGCCGTAATGCCGTGTCGTCCAGCCACCCTTGAAGCGGCCGTTGAGGATCGACGTGTAACCTTCCGCTGCTTCCGTCCGGCTAACGACGGCAGCTTCAATGGCACTGGCGCAGGTCGTGCCATTGTTGGAGCCGGTGTTGAAGTCCGGCAGCGTGCCTTCGAACAGGAACGGCACGACCGAACGGATCGAGTGGCAATCGTAGAGAATGGCAACGCCGTGTCTGGCCCGCACCCGTTCCAGTTCCGCCAGAAGGGCAGCGTGGTAAGGGGCGTGCCAGGCAAGGCGCCGCGCTTCGATCTCGTCGGTCTCCGGTTCTTTGCCGGCGTGGTAGATGGGACGTCCGTCGAAATCGGTTGTCGGGCAAAGGGTCGTGGTGTTCTGCCCAGGATAAAGGCTGACACCTTCCGGATCGCGATTGGCGTCGATCACGTAGCGGTGGAAGTTGGCCTTCACCATGGTCGCGCCGGGCAGGAGGCCGGAATAAAGCCGGTCCACATGCCAGTCGGTATCGGCCAGTTTCAGGCCGGTGTCGTTGAAGCGGGCCCTGATGTCGTCCGGAACGAAGGTGCCTGCATGGGGCACCCCGAGGACGACCGGGCCGTCTCCGCGAATGACGTCAACCGGCTGCATGGGTGTCTCCCAGTGTGATCATGTGGCCTGCTGAAATTGCCGAGACCAGCTTGCGGCTGCGGATCAGGCCGGCGGCCGTTTCAAGGTCCGGTGCCATATAGCGGTCCTTTTCCAGCGAGGGGACGACGCTACGAAGAGCATTCATCACCGTTTGCAGGCACGCGCTGGTCTTCAGCGGGGCGCGGTGCTCGATGCCTTCGGTGGCACACAGCAGTTCAACTCCCAGGATCTGGCTGAGGTTGGCGTTCATGCGGGCAAGGCGGCGGGCACCGTGGGCTGCCATGGAGACATGGTCTTCCTGGTTGGCGCTGGTTGGGGTGGAATCCGTCGAGCACGGATTGGCGAGATGCTTGTTCTCGCTCATCAGGGCGGCGGTGGTGACTTCCGCGATCATCATGCCGGAGTTCAGGCCCGGATCCTTGGCCAGGAACGGCGGCAGGTCGAACGACAGCGTCGGGTCGACCATCAGCGCAACACGGCGCTGGGAAATCGCGCCGAGTTCGGCAATCGCCAGTGCAATCTGGTCGGCGGCAAAGGCGACGGGCTCGGCGTGGAAGTTGCCGCCGGAAACGATCCGGTCGGCATCGATCAGCACCAGCGGATTGTCGGTTGCCGCATTGGCCTCGATCTGAAGCGTGCGGGCCGCCATGCGCAAAAGGTCGACACAGGCGCCGGCCACCTGCGGCTGGCAGCGGATGCAGTATGGGTCCTGCACGCGGGTATCGCCTTCCCGGTGGCTTTCGCGAATTTCCGAGCCGTCCATGATGGCGCGCATGGCGCTTGCCACCTCGATCTGGCCGCGATGGCCGCGCAGTTCATGAATTTCCGGCAACAGCGGCGCCGTCGAGCCCATGATGGCGTCGGTGGAAAGGCTGGCGGTCATCAGGGTTGCTTCGGCCAGGCGCCAGGCGTCGAACAGGCCGGTGAGCGCGCAGGCGGTCGAAAACTGCGTGCCGTTGATCAGGCCGAGACCTTCCTTTGGGCCAAGCACGACCGGGGTCAATCCCGCCTTGGCAAGGGCTTCGCCGCCGGGCATGCGGGTGCCATCGAAGTCGGCTTCGCCTTCACCAATCAGGACGGCGGTCATGTGGGCCAGCGGGGCAAGATCGCCGGATGCGCCGACGGAGCCTTGCGAGGGCACCATTGGCCTGACGTTCCTTTCCAGGCAATCCTCGATCAGCTTCATCACTTCGAAGCGCACGCCAGAAGCGCCGCGGCCGAGCGAGAGCAGCTTCAGCACCATCATCAGGCGGGTGGTGGTCTTGTCGAGCGGTTCGCCGACGCCGCAGCAATGGGAGAGGATCAGGTTCCGTTGCAGGGTTGCCGTGTCTTCCGGGGCGATCTTGACGCTGGCCAATTTACCGAAGCCGGTGTTGACGCCGTAGACAGCGTCGCCACCCTGCGCGGCCTTGGCGACACGTTCGGAGGCAAGGTTGATTGCAGCTTCCGCCGCACGGTCGATGCGCACCGGCAGCTCTTCGCGGTAGATGCGTTCCAGATCCGCCAGGGTCACGGAGCCCGGTGTCAGGGTGAGGGCGCTCATTCAGAGCCTCCGAATATGCGTTTGAAGAGGGAGTTGAAGCCGATCCGATAGGAAAGCTCAGCCGGGTGGCTGACGTTCCACACGGCGAGATCCGCCCGCTTGCCGGGGGTCAGCGTGCCGTGATCATCAAGACCAAGCGCCCGGGCGGCTTCGCGGGTGACACCGGCCAGCGCTTCCTCCGGTGTCATGCGGAACAAGGTGCAGCCCATGTTCATGGTCAGGAGCAGCGATGTGAGCGGCGAGGATCCCGGATTGCAGTCAGTAGCAAGGGCAACGGGCACCTTGTGCTTGCGCAGCAGATCGAGCGGCGGATACTGCGTTTCGCGTAAAGTGTAGAAGGCGCCCGGCAAAAGCACGGCAACAGACCCGCTTTCGGCCATCGCCTTGACGCCTGCTTCTTCCAGATACTCCAGATGGTCGGCGGATAGTGCGCCATAGGAAGCGGCCAGCGCCGCGCCGTTCAGGTTGGACAACTGCTCTGCATGCAGCTTCACCGGCAGGCCGATCTGCTTGGCCTTGTCGAACACCTTGCCGATCTGTTCGGGTGAAAAGGCGATGCCTTCGCAAAACCCGTCGACCGCATCCACCAGACCTTCGGCGTGGGCGGCTTCCAGCGCCGGCAGGCAGACCTTTTCCAGATAGAGGTCGGCCTTGTCCTTGTATTCGGCCGGAATGGCATGGGCGCCCAGGAAACTGGTCTTCACGGTGATCGGGCGCAGTTTGCCGATCTTGCGGGCGGTACGCAGCATGCGCAGCTCGGTTTCCCGGTCGAGGCCGTAGCCGGACTTGATTTCAATGGCGGTGACGCCCTCTGCGATCAGCGCATCGACGCGGGGCAGGGCGGCTTCCAGAAGCTGCTTTTCGCTGGCAGCGCGCGTTGCCTTGACCGTGGAAACGATGCCGCCACCGGCGCGGGCGACTTCCTCGTAACTTGCGCCCTCAAGGCGCATTTCGAATTCGCGTGCCCGGTCGCCGCCGAAAACAACGTGGGTATGGCAATCGATCAGCCCCGGGGTCACCAGCCGGCCGTCGAGGTCATCCGCGTTGAGCGAGGCGTAGTGCGACGGCAGGTCGGCGGCCTTGCCGATCCAGGAGATCCGGCCGCCCTCAATCACCAGAGCGCCGTCCTCAATCAGGCCGTAGGGCTCTCCGTTGGCGGTGAGCGTTGCCAGCTTGGCGTTCGTGAGGAGGCGTTTCAGCACGTCCATCTCCGGCTTGATTAGATTGCGTTATAAGATAATATGCATGCACATATTAACGTGTCAACGGAGGAAAAGACGGTATGTCGACAGTTTCGGGCGCGACGGTTTTTGCGGAAAAGGCGCTTCTGGCCGATGGCTGGGTGGAAAATGTCGCTGTCTCGATCGGGCCGGACGGCCGGATCGGCTCCGTTGAACGCGGCGCCCAGCCGAAGGGCGCGCGCGTCGGCATTCTTCTGCCGGCCCCCGTCAACCTGCACAGCCATGCCTTTCAGCGGGCGATGGCCGGCATGAGCGAGCGGCGCGGCAGCGAAGGCCGCGACAGCTTCTGGACCTGGCGCCAGATCATGTTCCGCTTTCTGGACGCCCTGACGCCGGAAGACGTGGAGGCGATTGCCGCCTTCGTGCAGATGGAAATGCTGGAGGCAGGTTATGCCGCCGTTGGCGAGTTCCACTATCTGCACCATCAGCCGGGCGGTGCGCCCTACGCCAATCTGGCGGAAATGTCCGAACGCATCATGGCGGCGGCAAGCGACACCGGCATCGGCCTTACGCACCTGCCGGTTCATTATCAGTACGGCGGCTGCGACGGGCGCCCGCTGGCTGCCGGGCAGATCCGTTTCGGCAATGATTTCGATCGTTTCCAGAAACTGCACGAGCTTGCGTCTCATGCGCTCAAGGCCCTGCCGGAGGACGCGGTCATCGGCGTTGCCCCGCATTCGCTCCGCGCCGTGGACGCAGACAGTCTGAAGAAGGCCGTTGCCCTTGCCGGTGGCAATCCGCTGCACATGCATCTTGCCGAGCAGATCCCGGAGGTGGACGAGGTTCTGGCGGCCACGGGGCAGCGCCCGGTGCAATGGCTGCTCGCCAACCACGCCGTTTCCGAAAACTGGTGCCTGATCCACTGCACGCAGATGACCCCGCAGGAGACCGCCGGCCTTGCCGCGACCGGGGCCGTTGCGGGGCTTTGCCCGATCACCGAATCCAGCCTTGGCGACGGGATCTTCGACGGTGTCGACTATCTGGCCGCCGGCGGACGGTTCGGTGTCGGTTCGGATTCCAACATCCGCATCGCGCTTTCCGAAGAGCTGCGCACGCTGGAATATTCCCAGCGCCTGCGCGACACCTGTCGGGCTTCTGTCGCGACAAAGGAAAAATCCACCGGCCGGGTCTTGTTCGATGGCGTGGTTGCTGGCGGTGCGCAGGCCGCGGGGCGTCAGGCAGGCAGCATCTCGGAAGGTGCGCTCGCCGATCTCGTCGCGCTGGATGGCAGCGCCATCGACCTGGAAGGTCGGGACGGCGATGAAATTCTGGATGCCTGGATCTTTGCCGGTGACGACCGGATGGTCGCGGACGTCTGGTCTGCCGGCCGGCATGTTGTTTCCGGCGGAAACCATGTAAAAGGCAACGCCATCCGCGCGAAATACCGGGCCACCATGGCTTCGCTGCGCGCCCGGCTTTAAAGACTGGCTTTGAAGAACGACTTGAACAGGTAAGACGACTTGACGCTGGCGGACACAAATTCCTGGACGGGGATACGCGAAGAGCTTCTTCGCCGGATCCATGACCGGATCTGGCAGCCGGGAGAGCAGATCCCCCACGAGGCCGATCTTGCCGAAGAGTTCGGCTGCGCCCGCACCACCGTCAACCGGGCCCTCAGGGATCTGGCTGAAAGCGGCCTGGTGGTGCGCAAGCGCCGGGCGGGAACGCGGGTCGCACTCAACCCGCCCCAGCGCGCAACACTCACCATCCCGATCCTGCGCGAGGAAGTCGAAGCCCTCGGCCGCACCTACCGGCACAGCCTGCTGGAACGGGACTTTCGCCCCCTGCCGCCGATGCTGCACGGCGCGTTCCAGGTCAGCCTCGGTGCGGACGTCCTGTTTCTAAAGACGCTGCACTTTGCCGATGACCGGCCTTACGTCTTCGAGGAACGCTACATCAACCTGGAAGCGGCCCCCGCGGCCCGCGACATGACGTTCGAGGACGTCAGCGCCAACGAATGGCTGGTCCACAACGCGCCCTACAGCCACGGCGACATTTCCTTCTTCGCCGTCAATGCCGACAAGACCCTGTCCCGCAAACTGGACGCCTCCACGGGCGCTGCCCTCTTCGCCATGGAACGCATCACCTGGACCGGCCCCCTGCCGATCACCCACGTCCGCCTGATCTTCGCCCCCGGCTACCGGATGCGGACGGAGATCTGAGGGAGAGAAGGGGCGTTCTCTTGCTCTCTGGACTGTGGCAGGGATAGCTGCCTAGGGGCTGGGAGTGGACTGGCGGGTTTCGGTTCGTTCGACAAAAAAGCAGACGTTCACGCAAATTGGACGCACTATCGCTAACGGCCCAATGTATGTACCGGCTGCTGTTCGCAAATGATTTATATGAGGCCGTTTCTGTCAATAGGGTTGCAAAGCACCATCACCCGCAGAGCGCGAGTGCTAATACGTTATAGTTCGGACGGTTCGATCGTTGCGCGACGGTCATGCGGATATGCCCGCATCAACTTATATCCGGTAGCTCCATGACGGCTGACCACAATCTTGCATTCACGCGGACGGATCGGGGACGGGTTCACACTTTTTGCCGGCGCTCCGAGGGTGCGCCAATCGTTGACACGACGCCCGTCATCCCGCCCTCAGACCTCTGGCCGGAGGTCTGAAGCTCTTTCGTTCTTCAGTTTATGCCATGGTTGGTGACAGTCGTGCCCTCTCTGGCAGAACGCCTGTTTCCACGTAGCGCCACAGCACAATGGCAAGCTTGCGGGCCAGTGCGATCAGCATAATCCGGCGCATGCGGCCGCCCTGGCCTTGTGTTCGAGTCAGATACCAGCGCGAAAGGGGACTGTCTGGCTGATATTTGATCCAGAGCCAGGCGATCTCAATCAGAATGCGCCGTGCCCACGCGTTGCCAGCCTTGGAAATGCCTTGGCATTTGGTCACAGTTCCGCTGTCGTATGCGCTCGGTGTCAGGCCAAGATACGACGCCAAATGGCGGCGCGATGCGAACGTTCGTGCAAAGACTTCGCGGGCAAGAATGGCGGAGGCTGTTCCGCCGATACCATGAAGCTGCTCAAGATCCAGTCGCTTCTGTTCGACTGCTGGGGACTGCGCATCGGCTGTGTCGCGCTCCTTCTCGACCTCACGCAGTTGATCTTCGACCATGATCAGGCGGGCATATTCGCGCTTTAATTCCGCGAGAAGACGTCGTGGGAGCCTGTGTCCCTCCGCTGTCTGGAGTTGGGTGAAGTCAATGCGGTTTCGGCGCTGCCTTGGTTCAACGTCACGAATGCCCTGGGCAAAGAGCAGCCCCTTGATCCGGTTGACGTGGGCTGTGCGCTCATGGATGAGCCTGTCCCGCTCGCGATGTGACCTGCGTGCGTCTTCTTCTTCGACGCTCAATATGCGCACTTGCGCGCAGACATGACGTTCCCCGCGATCAAGTGCTGCCAGCGCCCTGAGCATCGCCAAAGCATCGATACGATCCGTCTTGACCCGTCGCGCCCGGCGATTGACCTGCAGGCTTGCTGGATCGAGCACGCGAACATCAAAGCCTTGGGCGATCAGAAAGCGGGCAAGCCAGAAACCGTCATGCCCGGCCTCAAAGCAAATGATCATACGCCCACTGCTGTGTGTAGCGGCCAGTCGTCGAAGAAGCCCCTTCGTGTCACCACCAGAAAGTCGATGTATCGACGGCTTGTCGCGGTCCGGATGGGCGATGCCGACGATCCAGCTGCGCTTGCTGAGCTCAATCGCTACGTAGGCCGTCGAGTTTGCGTCGTGATACTGATCCATAGTGTGCCTCCCGTATCAAATTAACGCGGTCAGCCTATCCGAGAGCCAGAGCCGCTCTCATAGGATCTTTTTAGCATGTTCTCGGAAGTCGCTCATATGTATCCGGCCTATTGATCGACACGCGGGTCGTGGCCTTGTTGGGGTTACGCACGCGCCTTGATCTAATTAGCGGCAAGGTCCAAGTTGACCGAAAGGGCCGTCAGACTCTGGGGGCGTAATTATTCCGTTCCATGCTTTCTATCTATCGCGAACTCCTTTGGGCCGATCCGGCCTAAACGCCGATGGCGACCTCGTCTCTTGGCGCATCAAACGCCGATTTGTGTCTCAGGATGCTCCAAGCCATTCTGGCCAGCTTATTCGCCAGAGCGACCGCGAGCTTGTTTCGGTTCATCCTCTCCGCCGCTTTGGTCAACCACCCGCCGAAACTGAAATCCGGCCACCTGTTTGTTCTCATCAGAATGACCTTGGCGGCTTGGACGAAGAGCATTCGAAGGTATCGGCTGCCTCGTTTGGTGATACGTCCGAGGACCGTTCGCCCACCGGTACTGTATTGACGAGGCACTAGCCCAACCCAGGCCGCAAAGTCGCGACCTCGCTCAAATGCTTCACCTGTGCCGACAGCTGCAACCATAGCCGTCGAGATCATTGGGCCAATGCCGGGGATGGTCATGACGTTGACGCAGTTCTCTTCGGTTCGGCTGATTTGTTCGATCTCCTTCGAAACCGTGTCGATCCGCTCGTCCAGCCATAGCCAATCGCCATAGAGCCCGATTAAAATCGTGCGCATGCGCGGTGAAATCTCGTCCTCGCGTTCCTTCAGGATCGCTTCGAAGGAGTTTTTCAGGGCGCGCAAACCCTTGCGCACCGTGATGCCCTGCTCGATCAAAAAGGCGCGGATCTGGTTGATCGTTGCCGTCCGGCGCGACACCAGACGCGAACGAACGCGATGGAGCGCCTGCAAGTCGAGCTGCTCCTGACTCTTCTCAGGAACGACGGTCAAGTTGGGACGCAATGCTGCTTCGGCAATCGCTTCCGCATCGTTGTAATCGTTCTTCTGCCCTTTGATGAAAGGCTTCACGTAGATCGCAGGAATGATCCGAGGTTCGAAGCCCATCTTACGCAGAGACCGGCTCACGAAATGGGCGCTCAGGCACGCCTCCATCCCGACGATACATCGCGGCAGCTTCTCGAATACCGCAATTAACGCCAGGCGTTTGATCTGCCTTCGCAAAACAAGCTGCCCGTCCGTATCGAAACCAACGACGTGAAACGTGTCTTTGCCAATATCGATGCCAATCGACATCAGCTCATCAAAGTCTGTCTTCGCCATGCTACTTCTCCATCATGCAGAAATAGGCCAAGCCTAACCTGCTGGGTGAAGCAGCCGGTACATCCCATTAGCCGACATTCACCCGCTGATAGAATGCTGCGACGCAACCCGTTGAAGTCGCCATTCGCTGCGTCTGCAAAGACAGTTGTCTGCCAGATTCTGCGAATCCAGGTTCGAACCAGCACAACCCATCTACCGCTTACTTGCCCCTCTCAAAGCCCGATCATTTGCGCGAGCTCGCGCACCGACAGGAGCAGGATCAAAGCACCAACCATCAGCATTATCGGGCGGTCGGGCATGTGCTTGACAACAAGCGCCGCCAGGGGCGCGGCGAGCACACCGCCGACGATCAGACCCAGGATGATCGGCCAGAGCTCCAGCCCGACCGTCAGCACAAAGGTGCCGGAGATTGCGAGCGTGACCAGAAACTCGCTCGCGTTCGTCGAGCCGATCGCCGTGCGCGCGGCGCCGCCCTGACCGATCAGGCTCGAGGTAACGATCGGGCCCCACCCTCCCCCACCGATCGAGTCAAGAAGTCCGCCGGCAAGACCGAGCGCTGGCAGCATACGTGGCTCAGCGGGAGGCCGTTGTTTGCGGAACGCGGCTTTGGCCACGATCCATAAACCCATGATCGCGAGGTAAATGGCGATGACCGGTCTCACCTTGTCGCCGTCAATGAAGGAAAGGACCATGGCGCCGCAAAAGCCGCCAATCGCACCAGGGATGGCGAGCCGGGCGACCATGTTCCATCGCACGTTTCCAAACCGCCAATGCGAAAGCGCTGAAGCCCCGGTCGTGAACACTTCCGCCGCGTGCACGCTGGCACTGGCCGTCACCGGCGGAAATCCGAGTCCGAGGAGCACGGCCGTGCTCGCGAGGCCGTAGGCCATGCCGATGGCGCCATCGATGAGCTGCGCGGCGAAACCAACGGCCACGAAGAGAAGAAAGTCTGACATCTCGGGAATTGACCTCTTTATCGCCGATCACGAACGCCGCGGCACCTTCGGAACAGTCCGGCAATTTGAGATGCCGGTTGTGGGATGAGGTGGCAGGTCGATCACAGTCGGCTGCGGCGTGCTCGCTCGCGGTACAAACAGGGATATCAACATGCCCCCGCAGATGAGGAGGAGTGTGATTGCAAGTGACAGAGACGGCGGGAATTTCTCCCAGTCGAAGAGATCGGCAACAAAAATCTTGCTGCCGATAAAGACCAACACCAGGGACAGCGCGTATTTCAGATAGGTGAACCGATCCATCATCACGGCCAGAACGAAATAGAGAGCCCGAAGACCAAGGATCGCGAAGATGTTGGATGTGTAGACGATATAGGGGTCCGTGGTGATCGAGAAGATGGCGGGGATCGAGTCGACCGCGAAAATCAGATCGGTGAATTCAACGGTCACCAGAGCCAGGAGCAGCGGCGTTGCCAGGAACCGAGAACCGGACCGCACGAAGAACCGGTCTCCATGAAGACTTGCGGTCAGAGGAAGCCATTTGCGCAGCATTCGCTGGACCGGGTTTGCGGCCACGTCACATTCGCGCTCGCAATTGAACAGCATTTTCACGCCGGTAAAGACGAGGAATGCCGCAAACAGGTAGAGGACCCATTCGAACCTGGAAACGATTGCCGTGCCGGCGCCAATCATCAGCCCTCGCAGCACGATGACACCCAGGATCCCGTAAATGAGGACCCTGTGCTGGTACTGCTTGGGGATCGCGAAGAAGGAAAAGATGACGGCGATGACGAAGACGTTGTCGAGAGACAGGCTCTTTTCGACGACGAAACCCGTTAGATACATGGCGGCTTCACGCGCACCGAGCATCAGCCAGATCCATAGGCTGAAGAGCAATCCGAGGCTTATGTAGAACGCTGAAAGGAGCAGGCTTTCCCGTATGCCTATCTCGTGGGGGCGGCGATGGAGCACGCCCAAGTCGAAGGCCAGCAAAGCGAGCACGAGCGCGAGGAAGACTCCCCACATCCATACCGCTTCACCCATCACCTCGCTCAGCAACAGGTTCATGATTGGTGTTCCGCCAGCGCCAACGTCTGACACCGAGCACGGAACAAGGCTGGTTTGCCGTGCAGCGTGCGCCTGGATCGCGCGGAAGGCAGGTAGGGCGCGAATTTTGACATTACAAGTAGACCTCAAGCACGGTCTAAATTTTTTCATTAGAAACGCTCAGGTATATAAGATAATTTAAGAATATTTTCTCCTTTTTCTGAGGTGCAGGAAGCAAACACGGCGCTTTTGAGGCGAAAGTTGTCGCCGAATAAATATTTTTAGTCTAGTTGCCAGCGGTTGTGGAACGCATACGATCAGCAGCGATCCGAACAGCGACCGCGCTGGTGCTCAGCTCGCTCCAGGCGATCGCCACGGTGTCTTTCCGGCCCGCCCAGGCCGCGGCCGGATCTGGATTGAAGATCATGTCCCTGAAATTCGAAGATGAAGATTTCGTCGACCGCCGCCGGGTAATCACTGCGAGCAGTCTGTTCAGCGTGGCGTGCGCCACCATACTCATTAACACTCTGATCCTCGTATTCGCCTTCCTGATGGTGTGGGCCATAGGTGGGTACCTGATGCTGTCCGGCCCGCTCCTGCTTGTCTTGGTGGCGTTGATTTCGGGGCCTACGGCGTGGCTCTGCGTGAGAGTTGGCTTTATCGCCTTCGAAGCCGAAACCAACCCTGAAAACAACCAACCATGAACGGCCAAATTTTAGGCAAAACGTTCGCTTTGGGAGGCCTGGCATTCGCCAAAGCATCGTCAAGTCCCGTCGGCGATCTGACAACCGACATTGCCCGCACCGGACAGGAAGTCGAACAACCTGGATACGACGACTGGAGAAGCCTTGTCTTCCCCGAAGGCTATCAGACATGGGTGCTCGTAGGTGCCAGGAAGATGGACCATCAAAGGTTTTAGTCTGTACCGGGCTTCGTCAGCATCCCTAATACGCAGACAATACCGCCGGTCTCCAGTTTGGACGCTTAGCAGGCAACCGTTGCGCTCATATCAGAGTTTGGAAACTATAATTCCACAAGCCACGCCTTATGCAAATCCGGCCCGAACCTGCCATTGGTCATGCTCTCAATCAATGGCGGCTTCGCGTCCTAAAGACGGTCGTTGCAGTCAGTTTTGTTTCTGTCTGAAAGCAGACATGAATTTCGCGGCCGCGCCCGAAGCAGTCGGCCACGCTATTCAAACCGAAGGTACCTACACCGGTGAGTCAGCGTGAGGTAGCTGCCCGCGCAGGGCCGCGACGAGCGCGGCTTCAGCGGGGGCCGTCAGGTCCATCGCGCCGACAATCCTCTCGAGTAGAAATGCGCCTCGTGAATTGCCGGCCGAGGCAAGATCGGGCCACTGCCCCCTCATTTGGGCGGCGACCACATGCGCATAGGTCTCCACCTGGGAGAGGTCGGCGCGCAGTTTCTTACGATCCTGGTCGAGGTTATAGAGCGCGAACAGGTCAGGGCCGATATTGCCGGTCGAGATGTCCTGCAGCGCCAGTCGCATGCGAAGCGCAAGCAACTCGGGCTGGGCTAGGCGGTAAGGTGAAAGGGCGAGTGCTTGCCAGGCTTCCGGCGTCCAATTGTCGTGGTCTGGATCCCTTCGGGAGAAAAACGTCATGACCACGTCCGGAACCGGATCGCAAAGCTGGACGAGTGCGAGGGCAACGGGTCCCATGGTCGGCGTCTCGTCGTCGGGGTGCCAGACCGGTTGCACGGTTCCGCTCGTCCGCTCTAGCCACGCTAATAGCAGCGTTTCCAGCGCCGTGCGCGCGGCCTGCGAGCCGTCTCGGACAAGGATATCGCAGAACTCCATCTCCTCGATTGGCTTGCCACGATGAAAAAGAGCCGGGGCCCAGCGGTTGTCGACGACGATCTCATCGAAGTTCGCGCGCAATTCGGGCGCGAGCTTTTCGAGGCCAACGACGATCTGCGCAGGCGCGCGTCCATCGATGGTAATGTAGCCTGGTCGGATGGCGCGGGTGAGGCGGTCCGCGGACGCCGATTCCTTCGCGTACTGTTGGTGGTCGGTGATCACACGGATCGGCAGTTGTCGAGTTCCCTCCAGATTGTGGAAACCGAAGTCGGTGCTTTCGGGCAGATCGAACTCGAACCGTGCTGAATAGTAATCGACTGCGAAGGAGCGGTTTCCGAGCGGGATCAACTGGGCGTCCTGCCTGCTCCAATCAAAGCCGTGACTCGGGTGCGGTGGATCCCTGACCTCGAACGCCACACCAGGACCTTGTGCGAAAGAGATTTCGCGCACAATGCCGTTGCGGCCAAGCACGACGACCCTGTCGGGATCAGAGGTCCACACCACTGCCATGACGGGCGTCCTGGCGTGAAAACCCCAGCCTCTGATGAAATGGCTCAGGAACCATTTCTGGCGGTTAGACAGGTCGGCCCAGGGGATCTCCTGTGGCGTGCCAGGCTGCACCTCAAGCAGCTGACGCATCACCGGACCGAAGAGCAGAGGATCGGCGACCCTGCCGAATCCCGGTCGAAAAGCCGGCCGCGTCGCCGCGGTTTCACGCGGAACGAAGTAGGCGTCCTCGGCTCGCTTTTGGGCGCTGGTTTGCCATTCCGCTCGGCGCCCGGACAGGACCGCGAGCAAACCGGGCATGACGAGGTCGATCTCAGGCCAGAGCGTCTCCGCGTCTGCCGGCGTGAGCCGGGCACTCGTCGGATGCATGATGCCGTCGTCGCGGAATGCATGAAAGGTGGTGACGCCCTTGCGGATGGGCTGTTTGCCGGCAATGTCCCAAAGTTCGAGCCCGTAGGCCCAGGAACGCTCAGTGCCCCTGCGACCGAAGACTCGCGCCAGTGCTCCACCTTCAGGACGGTCTTTAGCCGGACTGGCAATTGGGCTTGCCGAATGTAACACCGCCAGCCGACCGTCGGGGCTGATGGCACGAACCTCGAAATGGCATTGCGAAATCTGCTCCATGACGTTACGGAATGGACGAAAGTCGATGCGCGCGGCATCAAGGTCGAGCTCGGCGATGCCGACTGTCCACTGGAAGAAGCTGGACGACAGCGGTTTCCCGTCGCTGTGTTCCCAGACGAAGTCTGGACCCCTTTCGTTGTATTCGATCGGCATGACAACGCGGCCATCGGCACGAAAGGCTGGGCGCAAGCGCTTTGAGAACCGCATCTGGCACAGGGGCGCATCTACATAAGGCAGGTCGACTAGCCGGAGACGCTGTTTTTGCAACTCCTCAGCCGTGCGATGGACGAGGTTGTAGCCACCATCGGCGCTGCGTTCGGCGAGATTAAACGTCAGCGCCTCCGTCAGCGACGGCAGATCGACGACCCCGATCCTGCCAGGTTTTGCGGCCCATGCGACGGCACGGCCGCCGTCCGGCGAGACGACGATCCCCTCAGGCTGAAAGGAAAGACGCGCTCGCGCGACGACTTCCCGCCGATGCAGATCGAGCAGCGCAATACCGCCTTTGCGCGAGATCAGAACACAAAGGTGATCGCCCGCAAAGGCGAAGTCCTCAACGACTGCGTCGGCGAAGACCGCCAACTTGTACTCGACTCCGCCGGAATCTCGCACGGCGATTGCGCCGCCGAGATAAGCATTCACTAACCGGACAACATACAACATTGATCATTTCCAAACGATTAGGTGCGCGCGGCTCTTGCTACCGACATGTAGTGGAATCCGATTAATTTTCCTGATCGACTGTAAGAGTTGTTGATCTACTCCGTCAGCGCAACCGCCACGCTCCCGAGCAATAGCAATCCGAAGCTTTGGCGGGCCACCTTAACTCTCGTTCTCTCGAACGGCGACCTACCTCAAAATGGATGCGGAACCGGACCGGCCGCATCCAGCCCCGTTTCGGACATTCGTTCTAATCGCGGTAAACGACCGCTCCCCGCCCAAAGCTGACATTTGCTGCTGGCGGAACGAATGACCGAAAAGGGCCAGCACCAGCCGATCATCGTGCGCAGCGGCGAGCGGGTCGTGCTGTCGTTGCACAACATGTCGATGATGGCCCACCCGATGCATCTGCACGGGCATGTGTTCCAGGTCGTCGGCCTGAACGGGCGGCGCGTCGCCGGGGCTCTGCGCGACACGGTTCACGTGTCGCCGATGTCGATGGTCGATGTCGCCCTTGATGCCGGCGAGGCTGCGCGCTGGATGCTGCATTGCCATCACATGCCGCACCTTGCGACCGGCATGATAACCGAGTTCGCGGTCACGGCATCGGCCTGACCCGGGTGGGGCGTCAGGACAGGGCGCCCCGACGTCCCGGTACCGATCCTATGCTGTCCTGCCCCATGTTGTCGTGAGGGCCGGTCAAAAGGCGTACCCTACGGGTGAAAATCAGGAGGATGAGATGATGAACTGGAACGACATGGGCTCCGGAATGAGTTTCGGAATGGGGTTTGGCTGGCTCTTCGGCCTGCTGATCCTCGTGCTGGTGGTTTTGGCCATAGCGGCGCTGATCAAATATCTTCAAAAGTAAGAGAAAGGACTTCTCAATGGCTTACACAATCAATCGCATGATCCCGGACACCGGTTTCGACGATGTCGACACCCGCACGCGCAAGGCGCTAGCGGACCATGGCTTCGGTGTCCTGACCGAAATCGACGTCAAGGCGACGATGAAGAAGAAGCTCGATGTCGAGATGCCGGCCTATCGCATCCTTGGCGCCTGCAATCCGAAGATGGCGCATCAGGCGATCGGGATCGAACCTCGGGTGGGCGCGATGCTGCCCTGCAACGTGATCCTGCGCGAGGTCGAGGGCGGCGTCGAGGTCAGCGCAATCGACCCGGTGGCATCGATGCAGGCGATCGAGAACACCGATTTGACGGCCGTCGCGGGCACGGTGCGCGACCTTCTGGCGAAGGCCGTCGCGGCGATCTGAGATGGGCCCGCGCGCAATCATTCTCGTGGCGATGGCGATCCTCGGGATCGCCATGCTCAGTGTCTGGCAGTTCGCGCCTGCAGTATTGGCCGATCAGCGCGGCCTGATGGACGGCGAGCGCCTGGAGATGCTTGTCGCGCGCGTGGGCCTCTGGGGGCCGGTGCAGGTCGTGATCGGCGCGGGCATCTTCGCCTTGACCGGACAGATCGCCGAGCTTGCAGGGCCGCTCTTCCCGCTCTCCTTCGTCGTGGGCGCCATCGTGACCGCGTTCAGCGCCTATACGCTGCGGGCATTTGGCGGCGATCCGGACAGCGTGCTGGTGCCAATCCTCGGCGTCGGGGTGTTTCTGGCGCGCAATCCGGTTCGGGAAGGCGCTCACGACCATCAATAAAAATGGGCTTGAGCTTCCAGCGAGTGGAAGCCGCAAGCTGAAACAAGAGATCGAAAGGCTGGCAGACCATGGAGCACGATCATCATCACGGGGGGCCTGACATCCCGGCGGGTACGGAGACGGCGAAGGATCCGGTCTGCGGGATGACGGTCGCGGTCGAGCCGGACGGGCGTAACGCCGAGTTCCAGGACGAGACCTTCCATTTCTGCTCGGAGAAGTGCCAGACGAATTTCAAGGCGGATCCGTGGTTCTATGCTTCGGGCCGCGCGGCCGGGCGAAAGAAGGCTGTTC
This sequence comes from Roseibium aggregatum IAM 12614, assembly GCF_000168975.1. Taxonomy (GTDB): domain Bacteria; phylum Pseudomonadota; class Alphaproteobacteria; order Rhizobiales; family Stappiaceae; genus Roseibium; species Roseibium aggregatum. The sequence continues at coordinate 125,728 of NZ_AAUW01000015.1, read as the reverse complement.
CGGCCAACGTCCAGTACACCTGTCCGATGCACCCCGAGATCGTTCGCGACGCGCCGGGATCCTGCCCGATCTGCGGCATGGCGCTCGAGCCGATGGTACCCTCGGATGAACCCAGCGAGGAATTGACCGACTTTACCCGCCGAATGTGGATCTCGGCTGCCGCGGCGGTGCCGCTCATCATCCTGACGATGGGCGAACTGGTGGCGCTGCCGGTGCGCGACTGGATCGGGCACCAGACGGCCAGTTATCTGGAATTCGTGCTGGCCACGCCGGTCATCCTCTGGGCGGCGCTGCCATTCTTCCGGCGCGGCTGGGATTCGATCGTGAACCGCAGCCCCAACATGTGGACCCTGATCAGCCTCGGCGTGGCGGCGGCCTATCTCTATTCTTTGGTCGCCACCTTCCTTCCGGGCGTGTTTCCGGAACAGTACCGGATGGGCCATGGCGTCGGCACCTACTTCGAGGCGGCGGTCGTGATCGTGGCGCTGGTCTTCGTGGGCCAGGTTCTCGAGCTGCGCGCCCGCGAACGCACCGGCGACGCGATCCGCGCGCTTCTGGATCTGGCGCCGAAGACCGCGCGGCGGATCCTGCCCGATGGGACGGAATACGACGCGCCGCTCGAGAACATCATGAAGGGCGACCGTCTGCGCGTGCGCCCGGGCGATGCCGTCCCTGTCGACGGGACGGTAATGGAAGGCCGCTCGTCTCTCGATGAAAGCATGCTGACCGGCGAGTCTATGCCGGTCGAAAAAGGCCCGGGCGATGACGTGACCGGCGCCACGATCAACAAGAACGGCTCCCTCGTGATCGAGGCGGGCAAGGTCGGGTCCGATACCGTGCTGGCGCAGATCGTGGCGATGGTGTCAAACGCGCGGCGGTCCCGCGCGCCGATCCAGGGTCTGGCCGACCGGGTGTCGGCGGTGTTCGTGCCAACCGTCGTGGCCATCGCAATCGTCGCTTTCGTCGTCTGGCTGATCGTTGGCCCCGAGCCCGCGCTGGTATTCGCCATCGCCTCGGCTGTGTCGGTGCTGATCATCGCCTGTCCCTGTGCGCTCGGTCTCGCGACGCCGATCTCCATTACCACGGCGGCGGGGCGCGGCGCACAAGCGGGCGTGCTGATCAAGGACGCCGAGGCGCTGGAACGTATGGCGGGGGTCGACACGCTGATCGTCGACAAGACCGGCACACTGACCATGGGCAAGCCGAAACTGACGGATACGGTCGTGCTCGGAGCTCTGACCGAGACGGACCTGGTGTCGCTGGCCGCGGCGCTGGAGCGCGGCTCCGAACACCCGCTCGCCGAGGCGATCGTAGAGGGCGCCGAGGCGCAGGGCGCTCCGCGTCAGGAGGCTGCGGACTTCGATGCCGTCACCGGCAAGGGCGTGCGCGGCAGGGTTGGCGAACGCGCGGTGGCGCTTGGCAATGCGGCTATGATGCGGGAGATGGGACTGGACACAGGTGCGGCCGACGCAAAGGCCGATGCTTTGCGCGCCGAAGGGAAGACGGCCATGTTCATTGCCGTCGATGACGCGCTTGTCGGAATCGTGGCTGTGGCCGACCCGATAAAGGACTCGACAGCTCAGGCTATCCGCGAACTGCACGAGCAGGGACTACGGGTGATCATGGCGACGGGCGACAACGAACGCACGGCGCAGGCGGTGGCGGGCAAGCTCGGGATAGACGAAGTGCGGGCGGGCATCCTGCCCGAGGCCAAGAAGGACCTGATCGACCAGTTGCGCCGCGACGGCCACAAGATCGCCATGGCGGGCGATGGGGTGAACGACGCGCCCGCGCTTGCCGCTGCCGATGTCGGCATCGCCATGGGCACCGGGGCCGATGTTGCGGTGGAAAGCGCAGGCATCACCCTGCTGGGCGGTGACCTGATGGGCATCGTGCGCGCTCGGAAACTGGCCCGCGCCACCCTGTGCAACATCAAGCAGAACCTGTTCTTCGCCTTCGCCTACAACGCTCTTGGCGTCCCCATCGCGGCAGGACTGCTCTACCCCGTCACCGGCTTGCTGCTTTCGCCGATGATCGCGGCAGCGGCGATGAGCCTATCCTCTGTCTCGGTGATCACCAACGCCTTGCGGCTCAGACGCGTCGATCTCTGACCTGCCACACACATGCAACCTCAAAAGGAAAATCAGATGATCCAAGACAGCTTTTTCCGCCGCACGCTCCTGATCGGTGGGGTGGTAATGCTGGCTGCATCGCCCGTGGCGGCGCTGTCGCAAGGCGCCGGACTGGCGATTCATGTGATGAAGGATCCGAATTGTGGCTGCTGCTCCGCCAGGATCGAGATCCTGGAAAATGATGGTTTCGCGGTCACGACCGAGCAGAGCGCCGGGACCGCGCTCATGCGCTACAAGCTGGACAGTGGCATCCCGCAGGAGATGGCCTCCTGCCACACCGCGCGCGTCGAGGGCTACATGATTGAGGGTCACGTCCCTGTGGCCTACATTCGTCGCTTGCTCGATGAACGTCCTGATGCCGTCGGCCTTGCCGTGCCCGGCATGCCCTACGGCTCGCCTGGCATGGGGCCGGAAAACGAACGAGACGCGTTTGAGGTGTTCCTGATCCGCGGGGATGGCAGCACGGAGGTCTTCACGCGCTACTCCGCAGCGTGAGCGATCGGCCAGTCAAGATTCATCGTCCGTCGCGACGCGAAAGCCGAGTCCGGACAGGAGCCAGCATTGAGCCCGACGCCAAGCCAGTGTCTATTTCAAACGGATCTGCCCATTGGGTCAGAGATTGCCGACATACCGAACGACCACGAATACGACCGCTTAGCAGATTAGGCCGAATTCCTGCGAACGACCCAAATGGCAGCGCATTGTGATGCCTGGTCTTTGTTGGGGCCTTTGCAGGGCCTTGGTGACACAAGCCCTAAGAGCAAGCTCTCGCGATGCGAAACCCGAGATCATCGATTGCAAACGTCGGGTGGCTTCGTCGGCGATTTGTTGCCAGACAGCCGCGCTCATGGTCGGCCCAGCCTCCGCCACGAAAGACGCGGTACGTGCCATAGACGGCCGGATCGTAGATGTCCTGACACCACTCCCAGACGTTGCCCAGCATGTCATGGAGCCCCCACGCATTGGGGCGCTTGGTGCCTACCGGCCTGGAGCCGCCACCAGAGTTTTCCTTGTACCATGCGATGTCGTCGATCGGCCCGTAGCGCGGTTCCTTTGTGCCGGCACGGCAGGCAAATTCCCATTCCGCTTCGCTCGGCAGCCGGAACCCATCACTGGTCGCCTCGGCAGTTGCCTCCTGGCCGTCTGCAGAAAAAACATAGTGGTTGGGCACGTTGAACAGCGCCGACAGCCGATTGCAAAATTGCGCGGCCTCCAGCCAGGAGATCGTGTCGACGGGATGATTTTCCGCTGCTTTCGATGATGGCGAGGCACCCGTCACCTTCGCGAACAAGGTCCGGGTGACCGGATAGCGGCAGATTGAAAAGGGCTTGATATCGACGGTCCAGGATGTCCCGAGCCGATCATCCCGCAACAGGAGGCTGCCGCTGGGAAGAGCGACCATATTCTCGGTCAAACTCTCGAAATTCAACACGTCACGTCTCTTGATCTACCGCCTGCTGCTGAAGCAGGTTCAAAAATTCCGATGTTATTATAAAGGCTTGTCATTGGTATTCGCGCCATCACTGGCCGAAGACCCGTTGATAGTCAAGCTGAAGGCCTGTGGCCGCCTGACGTCTCACTCGGGCCACCGCAAAACTGTCGAAATTAGCGGTAGGGGAAAAGGCGGTTCGCGATCTAAGTTTTTGAGAATGAATGCGCCTGCGGTGCGAGCAGATGTACGGGGGGCGGGTCTGGCTCTCCAGTTGCACGGAGTGTCAGAGGCAGAAGAGCAAACCAAAAACGCCCTCGTCCGGCAGGAGAGGGCGTTTTCGGTTGTTTGCAGTACTGGCAGCAATCAGTCGATGGTTGAGCCTTCTTCGTCCTTTTTCATGTGACGCATGCGGGCTTTCAGGACCTTGCCGAAGAGGATCGGCAGGACGAAGCCGATGGCCGCCAGGCTCCACAGCGCGATGGAGAGCGGGCTGTCGATCAGGGTGAACCAGTCGCCGTTGCTGATGCTGATGGCGCGGCGCAGGTTGTTTTCCATGGCGTTGCCGAGCAGCGTGCCGAGGATGATGGGGACCAGCGGCACGTCGAGCTTGCGCAGCACCCAGCCGAGCACGCCGAAGCCGACCATGACCATAAGGTCGAAGGAGGAGCCGGAGATGCCGTAGATGCCGACGAAGCTGACCATGGCAACGATGGGCATCAGGATGCGCGGCGGGATCAGGAGCACCCGGGTGAACAGGCCGATCATCGGAATGTTCATGGCCAGCAGCATGAAGTTGGCAATGAACAGCGCCGCGATCAGGCCCCAGACCACATCCGGCTGCTGGGTGAACAACAGCGGGCCCGGGGTGATGTTGAGCGCCAGAAGAACCGCCAGCAAGACGGCCGTGGTGCCCGAGCCGGGGACGCCGAGCGCCAGCATCGGCACAAGTGCGCCGCCCGCGGCGGCGTTGTTGCCGGCTTCCGGGGCGGCAACGCCGCGCGGGTCGCCCTTGCCGAAGGTGCCTTCCTTGTCGACGAGTTTCTTCTCGAACGTATAGGAAATGAACGAGCCGAGCGATGCGCCGGCACCCGGCAGAACACCGGCCACGAAACCGAGCAGACTGGTGCGCAGCATGGTCGGGGTGCAGTATTTCAGGAGCGCGAAGCTGGGCATCAGCCGGCCGACGGAAATCTTGCTGGAGTTGGCGTCGGCATTGCCGTGGCGGTGTTCCAGGAACAGGAAGACCTCGGACAGGGCAAACAGGCCGACGATGGCAACCAGAAAGTCGATGCCGTCGTAAAGGTGCACTTCGCCGAAGGTGAAGCGCGGCACGCCGGTCTGGGTGTCGACACCGACGGTGGCCAGGCCAATGCCGAGCGCCGCGGCAAAGGCGGTCTTGGCCTGGTTGGTCGAGGCAACGCCGCCCAGGGTGGCGAAGGCCAGCGTGAACAGGGCGAAATATTCCGCCGGACCGAACAGAAGCGCGATCTTGACGAGCTGAGGCGCCAGCAGGATCAGGCCCCAGGTTGCGATGAACGCACCGACGAAGGAGGCGACGCCCGACAGGGACAAGGCCTCGCCGGCGCGGCCCTGCTGGGCCATCGGGTAACCGTCGAGACAGGTCATCATCGCCGGTTCGTCACCGGGAATGTTCAGGAGGATCGACGAGATACGCCCGCCGTACATGGCGCCGTAATAGACCGAGGTCAGCAGGATCAGCGAGGGCGTGGCGCCAAGGCCGAGGGTGAAGGCCAGCGGGATCAGGATGGCGACGCCATTCGACGGGCCAAGGCCCGGCAGAGCGCCCATGATGGTGCCGAGAAAACAGCCGAGCAGGGCCAGCAGCAGGTTCTGCCAGGTCAGCGCGATGACGAAGCCGTCGGCCAGTGAAGAGAGAGTTTCCATGGCGATGCTCCGTTAAAAGCCGAACGGGCCCTTGGCCAGAGACAGGCCAAGAACGAGATGGAAGACGGCGTAGATACCGACCGACGTCAGGCAGCCGGTGACAAGCGAGCCGATGGGCGATGAGCCGAGGCGCCAGGTGAGGTAGGCCGCGGCGACGGCGGTTGCCAGGATGAAACCGGCTTCCGGCAGAAGGATCGCGTAGAGGATCATCGCCAGCACAGCCATGGCGACTTCGAGAAGGCGCGGCAGCGACGGCCATTCCGGCGCGGTGTCCGGCTTCAGGAAAATTGCAACGGAGGCAAGGCCCAGAACCGCCGCGATGATGAGGGGAAAGGCCTTCGGGCCGACGGCGTCGGACAGAAAGCTTTCTTCGATGACAAGAGCGGCCCAGGCATATCCCAGCGCGAGAAAAAGCCCGACCGCGCCAAAGATACGGTCGCTCATGGATACCTTCCTTCAGGCGGTCCTTGCCGGTGACGGCGGTCGCCTGAAACGGGGTCTATCGGAAACGGCACTTGCGGTGCCACCCGGTTTTCTGACGCGCCACACCACCTCCCTCATGCTGATGAAGGCCGAAGGCCTGTCTTGAAGCATGGGCGGCGGATGCCGAACTCGTGACCCATCCTTCGAGGCTTCGCGTTGCTCCGCACCTCAGGATGAGGGTGTGTATGTGGATCGGTCAGTCGGAATTTGTAAAAGAGAGGGGGGCACATGGACTGCGCCCCCCAGTCGGAAAAGCGGCATTCTTATTTGATGATGCCGATTTCTTTGGAGATGTCCTGGATCTGCTGAACCGAGTTGGCAACGAATTCCTGGAATGCCTCACCCTGCAGGTCGAGCGGCGCCAGACCGTTTGCAGCCATGATGCCTTTCCACTCTTCGCTTGCGTAGAGTTCGGAGATCTTGGACACCCACGCGTTGTAGGCGTCGTCGGACATGTTGCCCGGTGCGTAGAAACCGCGCCAGTTGGCTCCGATCGCGTCGACACCCTGTTCCTTTGCGGTCGGGAAGTCGGCGAATTCACCGGACAGACGCTCGGGCGCCAGAACGGCGATCACCTTGATGTCGCCACTGTCGACAAAGCCCTTGGCTTCTGAAATGTCGCCGGTGAAAGCCTGGACGGAACCGGCCAGAAGCTGGGTCACGGCTTCACCGCCACCATCGAAGGCGATGTATTTCACGGTGCGGACGTCTTCGATACCGTAAGCGTTGGCTGCGATCAGAACCTTCAGGTGGTCCCAGCCGCCAACGGCGGAGCCGCCTGCAACGGAAATGGAGGCCGGATCGGATTTCATCTGGTCGAGAAGTTCCGGCAGCGTGTTGATCGGGCTGTCGGCCGCAACGGCGATGACGCCGTAGTCAGCGCCGACGGAAGCCACCCAGCGGACCTGGTCCATGGTGTTGCCCGGGTAAGCGCCCTGGGCGAGACGGGTCGCGGTGGCCGAGGAAGCTGCCACGATCAGGTCGTTGTCGTCGCCGCGCTTGTTGACCACTTCAGCATAGGCCACGCCGCCGCCGCCGCCAGCCAGGTTCACCACCTGCATGGTCTTGTCGAGAAGCTTCAGGTCCTGAAGAGACTTGCCGACCTGGCGGCAGGTGAAGTCCCAGCCACCACCCGGGTTGGCCGGTGCAATGCATTCCGGGTTTTCCGGTGTGAAATCGGCAGCGGTTGCGCCGAACGCGGACGCGCCAAGGAATGCGGCCGCCATCAGAAGGCGGGTCGTTTTGAATGCCATGTTGTGTTTCCTCCACATGTGCAAGGCTTTTGGTTAGCCCTTGATATCCGTTGTGCTGCCTTTGTACGGGCCCTCCCAACGGACGTGACAGGGAGCCTAGCGCCAAACCCTGTCACCAACCTGTCAACAGAGCGCACATTGCTTGCAAGCGGCGAAATTGCGGGGCAAGACTGGACCGGGAGGAAAGAATCTTTGCGTCTTTTGCTCGTTGAAGACACGTTTGATATGGCGGAGGCGATCATGATCCGGCTGGGCCGGTCCGGTGTCGCCTGCGATCTGGCCAAGACGCTGGAAGAGGCGCGGGCCTGCGTCACCGTCCAGCGCTACGACGTGATCGTTCTCGATATCAATCTGCCGGATGGTCTGGGCACCGAGCTTTTGAAAGAGATCAGGGCCCGGGGCGAGCGCACGCCGGTGCTGATGCTGACAGCCGAGTTTTCCGTCGACGACCGGGTCTCCTCGCTCAATTCCGGCGCGGACGATTATCTGGTCAAACCGTTCGACCACCGCGAGTTGGAAGCGCGCATCCGCGCGCTCTATCGCCGTGAGCAGGGCGACAAGGCGGAGGAACTGACGCTCGGCAGCCTGACGTTCAATGCCTCCGCGCGGGTTGTCCGGCAGGACGGTAGCCCGATCACTCTGACCCGGCGTGAATTCTCGCTGCTGGAGATCCTGGTCCGCAATCGCGGCAAGACCGTCAGCAAAGAACGTCTGTTCGAGGGCGTGTTCAGTTTTCAGGATACCGATGTCAGCATGAACGCGCTGGAGCTTTATGTTGCGCGGCTGCGCAAGAAACTCTCGGGCGGGTCTGTCAGGATCGAGACCCAGAGAGGGCTTGGCTACAAGCTGGAAGTCGATGACTGATCTCATTCGCAGGCTGGCGTCCTCCTCGCTCACCGCGCGTGTCGCCTTCGGTATCGCCTTTCTGCTGATCTCCGGCGGGGTGATCGTTTCCATCGCCGCCTTTGCCTATGGCCGGGAAGCTGCCCGAAGCGCTTATGACCGGCTGCTGCTGGGCGCGGCGACCGGCATTGCCTCATCCATCACCGTTCAGGATGGAAGGCCCGTCATCGAGCTGCCGGTCTCCGCGTTCGAGCTGCTGGCCCTCGCTCCCGATGACAGGATCGGCTACCGCATCATCGGCGTAGAGGGGGAAACCCTGACCGGCTACGACGAAATCACCCTGCCCACGGGCAGGCGGGATATCCGGGGCGGGTTTTTCGACGGTGCGTTCTTCGGCGAACAGGCCCGGTTTGCCGTCGTCTCTCGCCGGTTCGCCGAACGCACGCTGAATGGCACGGTCAAGGTGGTTGTCGGCCAGACGCTGCGCGCACGAAATGAGATGGCCTATGACATCACCCGCAAGGCGCTCTATGTGCTGGCAGCCTCCGGGCTTGCGATGGTGCTCTTGTCGGTGGTCGTCGTGCGCTCGGTGCTGCAGCCTCTGGAGCGGATCGCAGGTGGCCTCACCGCGCGTGATCCGCACGACCTGACGCCGCTCGATACCTCGGTGCCGCGGGAAACGGCGGTCATGATCAATGCCCTCAACGGCTTCATGGCCCGGCTCGACAGGCAGATGAATTCCATGCGGCATCTGATCTCCGACACCGCGCATCAGCTCAGGACACCGGTGGCGGCCCTGAGGGCGCAGGCAGAACTCTTTACCGACGAGCCGGAGCTTGCCCGCAAAGAAAAGATCGTCGAGCGGATCCAGGCCCGCACGGCCAGTCTCGGCCGTCTGCTTGACCAGCTTCTCAGCCAGGCCCTGGTGATCCACCGGGGTGACAGCGCCCGGCGGGAGAGGGTAGACCTGCGCGATATTGCGCTCGATGTTTTCGAGGAAGGCGATCACGCGGTTCTCAATCCGGAGTTCGACGTCATCCTGGATATCGGCGAGGACCCCGTCGAAGTGCTGGCCGATGCGCAGTCCCTGAAGGAAGCCTTGAAGAACCTTTTGAACAACGCGCTCAGATACGGCCGCTCGCCGGTGCGCATCGGGGCTTCCCTGGAAGGCGAGAGAGCCAGCATCTGGGTGGAAGATGCAGGCGGCGGGCCGGTGGATGGTGTTCTTGCCGAACTGGGGTCCCGCTTCAACAAGGGCGCCCGGTCACGGCAAAGCAGTTCCGGTCTCGGTCTTGCGATCGCGCATTCGGTCGCCCATTCCTTCGATGGTGAATTGCTATTGGAAAAAACCACCAGCAACAGTTTTCGCGCCGCCCTGGTTTTTGCGGCCCTGCCGGAGGGACGCACATGAAGCTGGTGCCTGTCCTGAAGTGCCTTGCCGCACTGGCCGTTCTCTTCACCACCGGTCGGGCCGTTTCGGCCCAGGAGCTGGTGGAAGTTTTCGGGCCCCAGACCCCCAACAGGGTGCTGGTGCTGCGCTCGACTACCGATATCGCCATCTTCGGGCCCGTGGTCGAAAGCTTCCTGCGCACCCGGCCGGGGCTGCAGGTACGCTATGAACAATGGGGCTCGAACGAGCTTTACCGGCTGACACGCCGGGAGTGCCGTGACGGCGTTGCCGGTGCCGATATCGTCATCAGCTCCGGCGTTCACCAGATGGTGCAACTCGTCAACGAAGCCTGCGCGGCGTCCTACCGCTCGCGGTTGACCGAACAGTTGCCCGAAGCCCTTCGCTGGCGCGACGAATTGTGGGGCATCACCCGGGAACCTGCGGTGATCGTCTATAACCGCCAGCTCGTGCCCGTGGAGGATATTCCGCAAACGCGCTTCGACCTGCTCGACCTTCTGAGACCGTCCGGCACGCCCTATGCCGGGCGGGTCGCGACCTATGATATCGAGCAGTCCGGGCTCGGCTATCTGTTCGCGTTCGCCGACGCGCAGGAGGCGACCACATTCGGCGCGCTGCAGGAATCCTTCGGCCGGTCGCAGGCGATTTCCACCTGCTGCTCGGTCGACATTATCAGGGGGGTGGCCGAGGGGCGCTACCTGATTGCCTACAACGTGCTGGGGTCTTACGCCCAGGGCTATCAGCTTAACGACGACCGGATCGGCATCGTGCTGCCGTCCGACTATACGCTGGTCCTGTCACGCACCTTCATGATCCCGAAACAGGCGCAAAATCAGGCAGAGGCAGCTGCGTTTCTGGATTACCTCCTGTCTTCGGAAGGTACGCTTGCGCTCAGGACGGCCTTGCTGATCAGTCCGCTTCTGGAAACGGAGGAAGGCAACGAGGGCGAGGCGCTGAGTTCGACCGCGCTGCGACCTATCGGGCTGTCACCCGCCCTCATGGTCGCGCTCGATGCCCTGACCCGGGAAACGTTTCTGCGCCGCTGGCGGTCGACGTTTCCGGGGCCATGAGGCATCGGAGCGAAGGTCGAATTATCTCTGCGGGAGTCCCTCAGGAAACACCCAGGAAGGGATAAGGCCCCGGATAGGTCCCGACCGGAATGAGGTGGGTCAGAAATCCGCCGTCACGCCATTCGTGAAGCAGCATGCCGCCTGGCTCCTTGGTCAGGCTGTTGCCGGCATTGGCACGCTGGTCCAGCGTGACCGCATGCGAAGTGCCGGGACAGACCTGGCACAGGCTGCCGGAAAAAAGCCCGGCGATGGAGCGGTGCAGATGCCCGCAGACAAGCCGGACCTGCCCGGAGTGCAGGGAGAGGGCGCTGCCGAGGCTGTTCGCATCGTGCAGGTTCTGCGCGTCCATCGCCTCGATGCCCACGGCAAAGGGAGGGTGATGAAATCCGACAAGGGCCGGTTTGTCGCCAATGTCTGTCAGAGCATCCGTAAGGAACGACAGGGTTGCCGCTTCAAGGGTGCCGTGTGCGGCATTCTCGGTGAGACTGTCGAGCCCGACTACGGCAAAGTCTTCAAGGTCGATCTGCCAGTTGACGGGGCCCGTCCGGGGCATCCAGTTTTCGCCGGAGAAGCTTTCCCGCATCGGCTCGCGCCGATCATGGTTGCCCGGCAGGACCCGATAGGGCAGTTCGAGATCCGCCATCAGGTTTTTGAAGCGGTCGTATTCTTCCGGTGTTCCATGTTCCGTCAGATCACCGGTGACGATCACGAGATCGACTGGCCCGATCCGGGGCAGCAGGCGATTGATTGTGGCGACTGTCTCGGCAAGGGCTGCGGCAGTGTCGACCTGGTCGTAGGCGAGGGTCCCTTCGGGAACGATATGGGTATCGGAAATCTGAATGATCTTGGTCATGAATGTGTCGATGTCTGGTCTGCGAGATAGATGAGGTCGGAAGGGTCGATGGTGAGGCGCACGGTGCTGCCGCTTTCAGGGGCTGTTCTGCCCGGGTGCTGAAGATAGAGAAGGCTGCCGTCCGGCAGGACACCACCGACGGCAAGACGGAAATGACCGCCGGAGAAGGTGACGGTTTCCACCTTTCCTTCCAGTGATCCTGCCTGGTCGAGCCGGATGTTTTCCGACCGTATGTAGGCCGTTTTGCCGGCGGCGCTTGCCGGAAGCTCCAGGCGTCCACCTGGCAGGTGAAGGACACCGTTTTCCATCTGTCCTGCCAGAGGCATGGCGTTGCCGATGAACCGGGCGACGAAGGTATTCGCCGGTGCGTGGTAGAGCTCTTCAGGGCGGCCGACCTGCAGCATTGTTCCGCTCGACATCACCGCGATCCGATCCGCTATCGCCATGGCTTCGCTCTGGTCGTGGGTCACGAAAACAGCCGTGATCCGGAACTGGCGCAGCATGGCGGCAAGTTCGTCGCGAAGGCTGTCGCGCAAGGCAGCGTCCAGGGCTGACAGCGGTTCGTCCAGCAGCAGGATCTTCGGGCGCGGTGCCACGGCCCGTGCCAGGGCCACCCGTTGGCGCTGGCCGCCCGAAAGGGCATGGGTCGGCCGGTCGGCGTAGTCGGTGAGGCGGCACAGGCGCAGCACCTCGTCTACACGTTGCCGGCGTTCGTCCGCCGGGACTTTTCTAACCTTCAGGCCGTAGCCGACATTCGCGCGCACGCTCATGTTTGGAAAGAGCGCGTAGGACTGGAACACCATGCCGACATTGCGGTGTTCCACGGCAAGCCCGGTGACGTCGGTCTCGTCGAACCGGATCCGGCTGCCTGCGTCTGGGCGTTCCAGTCCGGCAATGATGCGCAAAAGGGTCGTCTTGCCACAGCCGGAGGGGCCGAGCAGGGACAGGATTTCACCGGGGCCGACGGTCAGGTCGGTCGGGCACAGCGCCCGCGTGCCGTCAGCAAACGTCTTGGCGGCGGTTTCGATTGTCAGGGTCATTGAGCGATCCTTTGCGCTCTGGCGGAGGCCCATTGCATGGCCATCAACAGCGGCACGATCATCGCGAAGAAGACCAGCGTATAGGCGGAGGCAACCTCCAGCCGCATGGAGGCGTAGCTGTCGGCAAGGCCGACGGGCAGGGTTTTCAGATAAGGCGTGTGCAACATCCAGGTGAGGTTGAACTCGCCGATGGAAAGCGTCACCACGGTCAGCGCACCTGCCAGGATGCCCGGCATGGCATTGGGCACGATTACCGTTCGAAACCGCGTGAAGGCGGACGCACCGAGCGTTGCCGCGCTTTCTTCCAGGCTGCGGAAATCCATGGCCATCAGAACGGCCAGGACAGAGCGCACCATGAACGGCAGCGTGTAGAGAACGTGGCCGACCAGGATGAAGGTCCAGGACGTGCGGAAGCCGGACAAGGTCCCGTAAAGCTGCAAGAGCGCAAGCGCCAGCGCAAGGCCAGGAATGGCGAGGGGAAGCGAGATGAATTCTTCCAGCATGCGCGACAGACGGCCGGGATTTCTGGCAAGGGCGTAGGCCGCCGGAACGCCGATCACCAGCGTGACGACAAGGCAGGCAATCGCGAGCCAGAGCGACAGGAAGATGCTGGCAGAATAAAGCTCCCAGACCCGCCCGATCCATTTCAGTGTCAGTCCGGAAGAGAGGCCTCGGAAATAGTTGGCTGTTACCCCGGCCAGGATCGACTGGATGGCCGGGACCAGCAGAAAGGCGGCGATGACAAGCGTGACCGCGCATTGCAGCCACCAGGCGAGAGATCTTTTCATGTCAGCCTCCCGCCGCAACCGTCGTTCCCGCAAAACTGCGGGCGACATAAAGCAGGGCCCAGGTCACCATACCCAGCAGAACGGAGAGGGCGGACGCCATGGCGATATTCGCCGACAGGGTGAACTCGGTGTAGATCACCATCGGCAGCACATCGATGTTGGTGGCCAGCGTAAAGGCGGTGCCGAAGGCGCCCATGGCGGTGGCGAAGGCAATGGCGCCGGCGGCAACCAGGGACGGCGCAAGACCGGGCAGGATCACGTCGATGACGATACGCCAGGGCGACGCGCCGAGGGTGCGGGCGGCTTCTTCCAGCGCGGGGTCAAGTTTTTCCACCGCCGCCATCACCGTCAGCAGGACGCGCGGAATGGAAAAATAGAGATAGCCGAGGAAGAGGCCGGTCAGCGAATAGGCGAAGACGATGTGCCCGGGCAAAAGCTGGTTGAAAAGCCCCTGACGTCCTCCCAGGAGGATGATCAGGAAGCCGATGACGACGCCCGGAAAGGCGAGCGGCAGGGTGAGGACGGAGAGCAGCAGGCCGCGTCCGATAAACCTGTTCCGCGCCAGAAACAGACCGGCGGTGGTCGCCAGCACCAGCGCGGCAAGGCTGACCGCCAGCGACACCAGCACCGTGTTGACCAGAGTTTCCAGATAACGCGGTGTCTGCAGGATCTGCAGGTAGATCTGCCAGCCGGCTTCCGATTCAAACGAAGCCTGAACCAGGCGCACCAGCGGCAGTGCCAGAAAAGCGAGGGTGAATACCGCCAGCGGCACAAGGCAGGCGGTCACGAATGTTCTGTCGGACATGAAGGATGCCTTCGGGAAAACGGGCCGGAACGCCGATGCACTCCGGCCCGCAAGGTCAGGACGTTATTTGACTTCGTTCAGGTAACGCTCGCCGAAACCGGCCTGGGCGCGTTCCATGTGGGCATAGTCGACGGCAACCGCGCGCTCGTAGTCGCTTGCAGGCAGGAACTTGGCTGCGACTTCAGCCGGCAGTTCCACCGGGCGGGACGGCTGCAGGTAGGCGTTGGTCCAGATGGCCTGGCCTTCGTCGGAGAGGATGAAGTCCAGAACCTTCCTGCCGGCTTCTTCATGCGGCGCACCTGCCACCAGGCTCATCACGTAGGGAACGCGCACGGAGCCTTCGCACGGCAGCACGAATTCGAAGTTGCCGTCTTCTTCGTATTTGCCGCGGTAGGCGTTGAAGTCATAGTCGAAGAGGATCGGGATTTCGCCGGAAACGACGCGTGCGAAGGAAGTCTGCTTGGGAACGATCGGGTCGTTTTCGGCCAGTTCCTTGAAGTAGCTGATGGCCGGATCGAAGTTCTCCAGATCACCGCCGAAGGCCAGATTGACGGCAACCGCGCCTGCATAGCCGACGAAGGCGGATGACGGATCGAGATAGCCGACCATGCCGCGGTATTCCGGCTTCTTCAGATCGGCAAAGCACTGCGGCACCGGTGCATCGCCGAGGGCGTCAACGTTCACGAACAGGCCAAGCGTGCCATAGTGAACGGCGAACCATTTGCCTTCCGGGTCCTTCAGGCCTTCGGGAATATCGTCGAAACCGGCAGGTTTATAGGCGGTGACGACACCTTCGTTGCCGGCCTTGATGCCCGTCGTTACGCCGTAATAGGCAACGTCGGCAACCGGTGCGGCTTTCTCGGCCAGAAGCTGGCTGAGGGTCTGGCCGGAATTCTTGTTGTCATGCGGCATGGCAATGCCGAGTTTTTCGTTGATGGCTTCCAGCATCGATGCCCAGTCGGCCCATTGCGGCGGGCAGTTGTAGCAAACGGCATCTTCGGCCTTTGCCGGCACGACGGCCGCCATTGTCATGGCCAATGCGAAAAGTGTACGTTTCATGTCAGTGACTCCTAAGCGATCTCAAGCAGGTCTCGGGGTTACTCATGGGATGGCAGGGAAGTGGCAGCTTCTCTGCCATCGGCTTTTCCGGGAACGGGAGGGCCGAGGCTGCCTCCGGCCCGGAAACTGAATGTGGCGGCAGCGGACGGCAGGTCGGGTGTTGGCCGGTCCAGCAGCCTTGCCAGGACGGATTGGACCGCGCCCTGACCCATTGTGCGCGGATCGGTTTCGACGGTCGCCAGATGCGGGTCGACCAGCAGGCCGGTGGAAATGCCGTCGAATCCGACCAGCGACAGATCGTCGGGAATACGCTTGCCGAGGGCCCGTGCGGCCTTCATGGCGGCAAGGGCCAGAAAGTCGTTCGACGCGAAAATTCCGGTCAGGGCCTGGTGTTCCGCCAGAAGCGTGCCGAGCAATTCCAGAAGGTTGCCCTCCTGCTCCTCGATTTCCAGAAGAAGCGGGTCCGCCATGCCGAATTCGCGGCACGCGGCGGCGAAGCCTTCGTAGCGTTCGCGCGAGCGGTCGGAGCGGTGGAACCGCAGGGCGAGGAAGCCTGTTTGAACGTGTCCCTCGTCATGGAAGGCCTGTGCGACCTCGCGCGCTGCCGCCCGGTTGTCGACGGCCCATGCGGGCAGGCCGAAAGACGCGCGATTGTAGACAAGGCAACAGGGAAGCCGCCGGTCCCGGATCAGTTCCAGGGCTTCGCTGTCCGAAGCGTTGTTGACGGTCAGAACCAGGCCGTCGACCTGTTTGGCA
The DNA here is from genome assembly GCF_000168975.1 of Roseibium aggregatum IAM 12614. Lineage (GTDB taxonomy): Bacteria > Pseudomonadota > Alphaproteobacteria > Rhizobiales > Stappiaceae > Roseibium > Roseibium aggregatum. The sequence continues at coordinate 109,901 of NZ_AAUW01000015.1, read as the reverse complement.
ATCAGGGTGCGCGCGGCCTGAAGCTCCTGCATCTCGTCGTATTCCGAACAGGCCAGAATGAGCTGATAGCCCTCGAGGTGGGCTTCCTGCTGAGCAGCCTGGACGACTTCGGCGAAAACGGGATTGGCAAGGGAGGGGACGATGCAGCCGATGGTCTTGGTCGAGCTGCTCTGCAGGGACCGGCCAAGCGCGCTGAACTCGAAACCGAGTGCGTCTGCTGCCGAAAGAACCTTCCGGCGTGTGTCGGCGCTTGCGGAGCCGGTGCCGTTGAGAACGCGGCTTACCGTTGCAATGCCGCAACCGGCCTGCTCGGCAACATCCTTGATCGTCGGTGGTCGCGATCTCACTCCTGGCTCCCTCAGTCTTGGAAACGTTTCCAAGGCTGAATACAGGGCGTCGATGTCACTTTGATGAAAGCGTTTCCAAAAAGGGAGGGAGGCGCTTTTTTAAGGCGCAGACGTTCGCCGGAGCCCGGCTTGAAACCCGCCGCCCGCGGGGACAGGCGGCGGGTCATGGGTCAGAACTTCTTGGCGAAGCTCAGCTTGAAGCTGCGGCCCGCACCTTCGTCTTCGCTCAGGTGGTTCCGGTAGGACTTGTCGAAGACGTTGTCGACGTTGAAGCGGACCTCGCTATCCGCCATGAAACCTTCTTCCGGTTTCCAGGCGGCATAAAGGTTATGCAGCACATAGCCGGCGGTTTCCTGTTCGTCGGACCCCACGCGGTCCTGGGCGGCGTAGAAGTCGCCCTTCCAGCCGAAGTCGAGGTTCCAGGGGCGGTAGACGTATCCGATCTTCAGGAACGCACTGTCGGCGGGGACGGCATTCATGTAGCCGCCGGTGCTGACGTTGTTGCCCCGGATCAGCGAGGCGCCAAGCGATCCGTAAACGCTTTCCGTCCAGTAGGAGGCTTCCAGTTCAAGCCCTTCGTAACGGGCTTTCGGAATGACCTCTGTTACCACCGACGAGCCGTTCCAGTAGCTGGCGTAATAGTTGGTGACGTTGTTGCGGAACGCCGTTCCCTTCAGGCGGAAGGCATCGCCACCCATGATCAGGTCGTCGAAGGACAGCGTGACACCGGCCTCGAAGTTGTTCGACAGTTCCTTGTCGAGATCGTTGACGACATAATTCGAGAACACCTCGTCGAGAGACGGCAGGCGCTCGGTATGAGCGACGGAGCCGAAGACGCCGAGCCACTCGGACATCTTGATCATGGCTGCCAGCTTCGGAGAATAGCCGACGGCGCTCTTGTCCTCGTTCAGGTCAACAGTCGTGCCTTTGCTGTTCACATAGCTGCCGACAGACACATTGCTGTAGTCGATCCGCATGCCGGGAATGAGGGTGATGCGGTCGTTCCAGACCAGTTCGGCCTGCGCGTATCCACCAACGTTGACCGTTTCGCCTTCCGGGTGAGAGTTCGAACCGGATTGAGTATAGTTCGCAAAATGGCGTGGATTGAGCCGCTCCTGATACTGGCCGTCGATCCCGGTCGTCACATAGGCCATCCAGTCTTCACCCAACTGGAACGTGGCAACGTTGTCAGCCTTGCCCTGCCAGGTTTCATAGGAATATTCTGAGCTCATGCCGAGAGAGTAGACGCAGCTATTTGGGCCGTAACAGATCGGGTCCTGGTTCTTCTGCTCAACCCGCGTGTCGGACCAGCTGACCTGTGCCTTCACATCAAGCAAATCGTTGCCGGTGAAGGCATTTTGGTAGCCGATGATCGCGGTCTGGTCGGTAACCGTCCGGTCCACGTCTCCAAAGGTGTTCTCCCAGGAAATCTGATCGTAGTTCTGGTTGTCCTCGTCGCTCGACCAGTTCTGGTAATTTGCGAAAACGGACTGGTCGTCGTTCTCCCCGAAGGTGTAACGGGCCTTGATCAGGCCGTTGATGGAGTTGAAATCCGTGTCCGGGACTTCGTTGCCCTGGCCGTCCGTGATGTCCTGAGACTGCCGGTAGTTGAGGGCACCGAGCAACTCGAGGTTCTTGACCGGTTCTGCCGCGATGATCGCACTACCCAGCCAACCGTTGCCATTGGAATCCCATGACGTTTTCAGCCGTCCGCCGATCAGGTCACCCGAATCGAGGAAATCGCTGGCGTCCTTGGTGGTGAAGGTGATCACACCGCCCATGGCGCCGGAACCATAGAGCGTCGAGGACGCCGGTCCGCGCAGGACCTCGATCTGCTTGTAAAGCTCCGGATCGGAGAAGAACGAGCCCATCCGGTACTGTTCGAAGAACTTGTTGACCCCGTCGACCTGCATGATGATCCGGGTCTCGTCGCCCGAAAGGGCTTCGCCGATACCGCGGATATTGATGCTTTCGCCGAGGATCGAGTTGCTGCCGATCGGTGTGACGCCCGGAATTTCCTCGAAAACGTCGCCGATCGAGCGCGGTTGCAGATCGTCGATTCGTTCCTGATCCAGCACCGTGACCGCCTGCGGTGTGTCGATGGCGACTTTCGGAACGCCTGCACTGACCACGATCTGCTGCAACACAGACACCGGCTGATCCTGTCCGGTGGCAGGTGCCGCCGATGCGGCATCCGGTGCCAGATCCTGTGCCGCTGCCCCGCAATTAAAAGCCAGAACCCAAAGGGCAACACCCCCCATCAAGCGGGAGTTGCCGGTCTTCTTTAGCCCCATAAAAATTCTCCAAGAGTGCGCGTTGTTCGCGTCCTTTTCGCTGCCTCTCACACAGCGTTATAAACATGAGTCAGTGACTCATGTATTGTGTTCCTAATGAAATATGAATATATGAGTCAAGTATTAGATTGCGGCGTTTGAGGAAAACCGTTTCTTTGGAATGAATCCAAAATACCCAATGATCCCAGAATGTTACCCAACGGGATGATGAGGCGGCAAACTGAAGATGCGCAGCAGGAAGACCATAGCGATTAGGGGCAAAACTCATGAATGCCGATCAGATTTCCTCTGAACCCAGGCAAGGCGCTGCCAGCATCCGGGCGGCACGCGCAAACAATCCGAAGATGCGCGAGCGCGATCTGGCACAGATGCTCGACATCACGGAGGCGGAGCTTGTCGCCAGCTTCGTGGGGCATGGCGTGCGCCGAATCGAGCCGCGGTTCGATGACCTGTTTCCGGGGCTGCAGAGCGTCGGCACCGTCATGGCACTGACGCGTAACGAGAGCGCGGTGCACGAGAAGATCGGGCCCTTCGAGAAATTCGTGAACGGCAAGCGGGCAGCCCTGATGCTGGGTGAGCAGATCGATACACGCATGTTCCCGGCCAACTGGGTGCATGGTTTTGCCGTCGAAAAGGCTGACGGCAACGACATCCGCCGGTCGCTGCAGTTCTTCGATGCCCATGGCGACGCGGTGATGAAGATCCACACCCGTGCGGAAACGGACCTGGACGCCTGGAACGCACTGGTCGACAAACTGGCGTTGGAAGACCAGACGCCGGATGTGCTGCCGGAGGTAGCCAGGGCAGACCCGTTCCGCCGCAAGTCGCCGTCGGAGGGTGCTGAAACGGTTCTGCGCGCCCGCTGGCAAGCGATGACCGATCCGCATCAGTTCCACGGACTTCTGAAGGATCTGGACCTCGACCGGGTCAGCGCGTTCGAGCTGGCGGGCGATGCCTGGGCCTGGCCGCTCGATCGCGGCGCGATCCCGGCCTTGCTGCGTCTGGCCGCTTCGGAAAAGATCCCGATCATGTGTTTCGTCGGCAACCGTGGCTGCATCCAGATCCATTCGGGTCCGGTGGAAACCGTGATGGACAAGGGCCCCTGGATCAACGTCATGGACCCGACCTTCCATCTGCATCTGCGGACCGATCACATCTATGAGGTCTGGGCGGTGCGCAAGCCGGCGGATATCGGTCATGTCACCTCCATCGAGGCCTATGACAGCGATGGCCAGCAGATCATCCAGTTCTTCGGTGTGCGCGGTGAAGGCAACCGGGAGCGGACCGATGGCGCGGCCTTGCCGAAACATGCCGAACTCGACGTGCGTCCGGCTGGGAGCAGCACATGATCGGGTCCCTTCACGTTTTGCAGTGTCTCTGCGGCTGTCGTTCTGACCGCCGCGGCGGTTGTCCTGCCCGGCAATCCCTTGTTCGCCGAAGGGTCAAGCCGTCCGGAAAGCAACCAGATCGTCGCCATCGGCGGCTCCGTGACAGAGATCGTCTATGCCCTTGGTGAAGACAACAGGCTGATTGCCCGCGACAGCACGAGCATCTACCCGGCAGAAGCTTCAAGCCTGCCGGATGTCGGCTACATGCGCGCGCTTTCACCGGAAGGCGTGTTGTCCGTCAATCCGGATCTGATCCTGATGCTGGAAGGCAGCGGTCCGCAGGAAGCGCTGGACGTGTTGCACAAGTCCGGTGTGGCGCTGGCGGATGTGCCGGAGGCCTACACCGCAGAGGGTATCCTCCGGAAGGTGCGCGTCGTCGGCGAGGTGCTCGGCGTTCCGGCGAAGGCCGAAGCTCTTGCAGGCAAGCTTGAAGAGGATCTCGCCGAAGCGCAACGTGCCGCGGAAAGCAGGACCGAAGGGGTGCGCGTTCTGTTTGTTCTGTCGACAAAAGCCGGGCGTATTCTTGCGGCCGGATCCGATACGGCGGCCAACGGCATTCTGACCCTGGCAGGGGCGGAAAACGCCACGTCCGGCTTTTCCGGTTACAAGATCCTCAGCGACGAGGCCATCATAAGCGCGGCACCCGATGTGGTGCTGATGATGGACCGGCATGGCGACGGTGACGGCGATGCCAGCGGTGATGCCCTGTTCAATCATCCGGCGCTGGCACAAACGCCGGCAGGCCGGAACAAGCGGCTGGTCCGGATGAACGGCCAGCTCCTCCTCGGGTTCGGTCCGCGCACGGCCGAAGCTGTCCGCGAACTGTCGAACCGCCTGGCGGACACGGCAAGCTGATGGCCTTGATGAGTGAAACGGCGCTGGCCGGCAGAAGCGGGCGGCTATCCTCGCTGCTCGGTCTTGCCGATCTCAAACACGGAGACCGGGCGCCCCTCGCGCGGGCGGTCATTGTGCTGCTCGCGGCGTTCACCTGTCTTGTCGTTCTGGGAAGCCTTGCCATCGGCCCGATCTCGATCCCCGTTCTGGAGCTTCTTCCCCATGTGCCGTCCTATATCGTTGGGGCAGGGGAGCAGGTTCCGGACGGCGTTTCGGCCAGAGACTGGATCGTGCTCATGGATATCCGCCTGCCGCGCGTCACGCTGGGAGCGCTGATCGGCGCGGCCCTGGCGGTGTCCGGTGCGGTGATGCAGGGGCTCTTCCGCAATCCGCTGGCGGATCCAGGCATTGTGGGCGTCTCGGCCGGGGCGGGGCTCGGCGCGGCGGCGTTCATCGTTCTGGGAAATTCGCTGCTCGCCCCGGTGATGGCACTCCTTGGCATATACGCGGTCCCGCTGGCGGCCTTTGGCGGTGGTCTTGCGACGACGTTGCTGCTTTACCGGATCGGCACACGCGGCGGCATCACCTCGGTGGCGACATTGCTTCTGGCGGGCATTGCGCTTGGGGCGCTCACCGGTGCAATCACCGGTCTGCTGGTTTATGTGGCGGATGATCAGGAACTGCGCGACCTGCAGTTCTGGGGGCTGGGCTCGCTTGCGGGCTCCAACTGGCAAAAGGTTGCGTCCGCCGCACCCATCATCCTGGCCATGCTCGTCTGTGTGCCGTTCCTGGCGCGCGGTCTCAACGCCTTGACTCTGGGCGAGGCCGCAGCCTCTCACATCGGCATCAAGGTGCAGCGGCTCAAGAACCTCAGTATTCTGCTGGTGGCGGCCGCAACGGGGGCCTGCGTGGCAGTCAGTGGCGGCATCGGGTTTGTCGGCATTGTCGTGCCGCATCTGCTGCGCCTCACAATCGGTCCGGACCACCGCTACATGCTGCCTGCCGCAGCGCTTCTTGGCGCCTGTCTGCTGATTGCCGCCGATACGCTGGCGCGCACCCTCGTGGCTCCGGCCGAAATGCCCATCGGCATCATCACCGCCTTTGCGGGCGCGCCATTTTTCCTCTGGATCCTGCTGCGCAAGCGCGGCCTTACAGGTCTTTAAGGGGGCGTAATGTTGCACAGGACAATTGAAAACGGCACGGCACTGACGCCCGATCTTTTTGTCGAGCAGGTGTCTGTTTCTGCCGGCAAGACCCGGATCGTGCAGGACCTTTCCTTTCATGCAAAGGCGGGCGAGGTGCTGGCGATCATCGGGCCGAGCGGCTCCGGCAAGACCACCTTGATGAAAGCCATGACCGGGGACATGCCCTATTCCGGAGCGATTACGCTGGCCGGGCTTGAGGTCAGCGGCCTGTCGCCGGAGGTTCTGGCGGCCATGCGCGGAGTGTTGCCGCAGGCGAGCCAGATTTCCTTTCCGCTGAATGTGGCCGAAGTGGTCGGACTGGGCGTGACCGGCGGACGCCGGGACAGACACTTTCGTGCCCGGCGCATCGCCGAGGCGCTCGCGCAGGTGGGCCTTGCCGGGTTCGAAGGGCGGAGCTATCAGGACCTGTCCGGCGGCGAGCAGCAACGGGTGCAGCTCGCGCGCGTGTTGTGTCAGGTGTGGGAGCCGCTTCCGCAAGAAGGCCTGCCGCATTGGCTGTTCCTGGACGAGCCGGTGTCCAGTCTCGACATCAAGCATCAGGTCCAGATCATGCAGCTTGCGGCCGATTACGCCAAACGCGGCGGCGGGGTCGTTGCTGTGATGCACGATCTCAATCTGACCGCGGCCTTCGCCGACCGTGTGCTGGTCATGCAGGGCGGGCGTCGTCTCGCCTTCGGTGTGCGCGACGAGGTGATGCAGGCCGGGCTGCTGTCGAAGGCTTACGACTTTCCGCTGGAGATCCTGACACGTACGGGCGGGGGACGGCCGGTGATCGTTCCGGTGGACAACGGCTGACGGGCCCGTCGCCTCGGGTCGCTGCTGCGCCGTCAGGCGCCTTTCAGGGAGCGCAGCGCGGCGATCATTTCGTCCGAATCCCATACCCGGTCACCGATGGCGGCAAGGACGACCTTGCCGGTGCCGTCCAGAATGTAGGTCACCGGCAAGCCGCGCAGGAACCAGGTGCTCGGCATCGCCTTGTCCGTGTCCATCAGGACGGTGAGGCCGTCGTAGTCGATCTCATCCAGAAAGCCTTCGATCCGATCCTGCCGGTCGCCGACGTTGACGGCAAGCACCGAAAAACCTTCGGGGCCAAGTTCCCGGTTGAGCCGCGCCAACCCAGGCATTTCCTTTCGGCAGGGCGGGCACCATGTCGCCCAGAACGACACCAGCAGGATCTTCCCGGAATAGTCGGAGAGCGTGTGGACGGTGCCGCCAAGATCGGGGAGATCGAGTTTTGGCTCGATGGAAAAAGCCGGTTCGGCCAGGCCAAGCCGGTAGAAGTCGTTGCCTGCCGCAAACGCGGTTCCCGGCAGCATCGCCATTGCCGCGCTGCCTGCCAGAAAGTCCCGTCGGTTCAAGTGTCTCATGCCCGTAATCCCGCCTTGCCGCGATCTGTCGTACAGGCGACGGTCAAAACCTCGCCTGTCAGTGAAGGCAAAGGTAAGCGCAGCGGGGCAAATTGAAAGGCAAAAGGGATCACATTGCGCACACGGTGGCGCGAGCGTGATCCCCTGTCATTTATGAGGCCGCGCCCTAGCTGGCTCTGGCCTGAAGCGAGGCCACGCCGCTCTGGAACCGGCCGTCGATATAGGCCTTCAGGGTTTCGGCAACACCTTCCGTAGCGATCATCTCCGCGGCATAGCTGAACGCCCTCAGGAAGTTGCCGTCGAAGGCGAGGTTGCCGAAGAGCTCCGGCATTTCGATCAGATCCGTCTTGCTGGCATAAACGCTTTGCGCCCAGGACTTGAGAAGGCCGGCGTTATTGTCTTCGATGACATGCGGTTCCCCAGCCTCGTTTTGGCCGAGGCAGTAGCGGCACCACAGCGCCGTTTCCAGAGCAAGACCGGCAATCGGCAGTCCCTTGTCCAGCCGGTCCTGGATCGACGGCAGGATGAACTTCGGCTGACGGTTGGAACCGTCGAGGCAAAGGCGGGGGATCGTGTCACCCACCGCAGGATTGGAGAACCGCTCCATCACCGTGGTGAGATAGGTCTGAAAGCTGACGCCGGGGATTTCCGGAACGGTGGGCAGGATCTCGTCTTCTTCCAGCTTCCGCAAGAAGGCGCGGATCAGCGGGTCGGCCATGGCGTCATGAACGAAGTAAAGCCCCAGCAACGCACCCGGATAGGCGATGGCCGCATGGCCGCCGTTGAGAATGCGCAGCTTCATCAGTTCGTAAGGCGCGACATCGTCGACGAATTCGACGCCGACTTTTTCAAGAGCCGGGCGGCCTGCCGGGAAATGATCCTCCAGCACCCATTGGCGGAACGGCTCGCAGACGACGGGAGCGGCATCGGTCAGGCCGAAACGCTCCTGCACCAGGCTGCGTTCGCGGTCGCCGGTCGCCGGCGTGATGCAATCGACCATTCCGTTCGGAAAGGCGACGTTGTCGGCGATCCAGCTTCCCGCTTCCGGGGACAGTGCCTTGGCAAACCCGGCAACGGCCTGTTTTGCCATGTGGCCGTTTTCCGGCAGGTTGTCGCAGGACATCACGGTGAAGGGGGCAAGGCCCTTGTCGCGCCTTGCCAGCAGAGCGGCCACAAGCACGCCGAAAACCGTTTGCGGGGCATCGGGAGACGCCAGATCCGCCTGGATTTCCGGGTGGTTGACGTCAAAGCCGCCGGTGTTCGGATCGACAAAATAGCCGCCTTCGGTGATCGTCAGCGAGACGATGCGGATGTCAGGGTCGCCAAGGCGTGCGATCAGCGCCTGCGGGTCGACATCGACAAAGTCGATCATGGCACCGCAGACCTGCGCGCTGAGGCCGTCCGGATCGAGTTCGACCACGGTTGTCAGCCAGTCCTGGCCTTGCAGGCGTTCGCGCATGGCCTTGTCGTAGGGCTTCAGACCCGCGCCGACGATGGCCCAGTCATGGCCTTCGCCAAGATCGAACAGCTTGCTCAGGTAGATGGCCTGATGCGCGCGGTGAAAATTGCCGACGCCGATGTGAAGGATGCCGGGGGAAAGGTCCGACCGGCGGTAAGCCGGTGCCTTGACGGTTTCAGGAAGAGAGGAGAGCACAGTTTCATCTAGTTTCTGGGTCATTGGTCAGCTCATCCAGTTGCCGCCATCGACGTTGTAGGTCTGCGATACGATGTAGTCCGCGTCCTTCGACGCCAGGAAAACAGCCATACCGGTGAGGTCTTCCGCGGTGCCCATGCGCCCGAACGGCACGGAGGCTCCAACCTGAGCCTTCTTTTCGCCGGGCTGCAGGCCTTCGTATTTCGCGAACATCGAATCCACGTGGTCCCAGTGCTCGCCGTCGACGACGCCGGGGGCGATGGCATTCACGTTGATGCCATGTTCGATCAGGTTGAGGCCGGCCGACTGGGTCAGGCTGATGACGGCGGCCTTGGTGGCGCAATAGATGCCCACCAGCGCTTCGCCGCGCCGGCCCGCCTGGCTGGCCATGTTGATGATCTTGCCACCCTGGCCGCGCCTGATCATCGATTTCGCCGCGGCCTGCATCATGAACAGGGTTCCGGCGACATTGATATCGAACAGGCGCTGGTAGCTTTCGCGGGTGATCTCGACGATCGGTGCCAGATCGAACAGCGCCGCATTGTTGACCAGGATGTCGAGCCCGCCGGTCTTCTCCTCCACGGCCGCAATGGCCGCATCGATGGAGGATTGGTCGGTGACGTCCAGCCGAAGGGCATAGGCGTTCGGGCCGATTTCCCTGGCCGCAGCTTCAGCGCCTTCAAGGTTGATATCGGCAATCGCCACCTTGGCCCCTTCTTCCACAAACCGCGCGGCAAAGGCCTTGCCGATACCCCGGGCAGACCCGGTTATCAGCGCGGATTTTCCTGCAAGTCGGCTCATGCGATTCTCAAGTCCTGATTGTCGAAGCGGTGGATCTTGTCCGGGGCCGGGGTCAGGTGAACAATGTCGCCGTGGCGGAAACCGATCTCGCCGGACGAGCGCACGGTGATCGGTTCATCGACGCCGTCCATGTCGACATAGAGGAAAGTGTCGGAGCCAAGGTGTTCCGACACGCCGACCTTGCCGACCCATTTGCCGTCGCTTTGCGAAACGGTCAGATGTTCCGGCCGCACGCCGATGGTGGCTGCATCGAATTCGTCAGCGAAGGAGCCCGTCAGGAAGTTCATCTTGGGCGAGCCGATGAAGCCGGCCACGAACTTGTTGCGCGGCGTGTGATAAAGCTCCAGCGGCGAGCCGACCTGCTCGATCCGTCCAGCCTGCAGCACCACGATCTTGTCGGCCATGGTCATGGCTTCCACCTGGTCGTGGGTCACGTAGATCATGGTCGTCTTGAGGGACTGGTGCAGCTCGGAGATCTCGAGGCGCATGTTGACGCGCAGGGCTGCATCGAGGTTCGACAGGGGTTCGTCGAACAGGAAGGCAGCCGGTTCGCGCACGATGGCACGGCCGATCGCAACACGCTGGCGCTGGCCGCCGGAAAGCTGGCCCGGGCGCCTGTCCAGATAGTCCGTCAGGTTCAGCACCTTGGCGGCCGCAGCCACCTTGGCGTCCTGCGCGGCCTTGTCGATACCGGCCATGCGCAGCGGGAAGGCGATGTTCTTGCGCACCGACATATGCGGATAAAGCGCATAGGACTGGAACACCATGGCAAGGCCGCGTTTTGCAGGTGGCACTTCGGTGGCGTTCTTGCCGTCGATGGTGATGTCGCCGGAAGACACATCCTCCAGGCCTGCAATCAGCCGCAGGAGTGTGGACTTGCCGCAGCCGGACGGACCGACGAACACCACGAACTCACCGTCGTCGATCTGCAGATCCAGCGGCGGGATGACCTGAACGTCGCCGAAGCTCTTGGTAATCTGGTTGAGGGTTATCTGACCCATGTTCAGGTCTCCTATTTAACCGCGCCGAAGGTCAGGCCGCGTACGAGCTGCTTCTGGCTGAACCAGCCGATGATGAGGATCGGGGCGATTGCCATCGTCGAGGCAGCGCTCAGCTTTGCGTAGAACAGGCCTTCCGGGCTGGAATAGCTGGCAATGAAAGCGGTGAGGGGGGCAGCGTCGACAGCCGTCAGGTTCAAGGTCCAGAACGCTTCGTTCCAGGACAGGATGATGTTGAGCAGCAGGGTCGAGGCAATGCCGGGCACCGCCATGGGCGTCAGCACATAGACGATCTCGGACCAGAGCTCCGCCCCGTCCATTCGCGCGGCTTCCAGGATTTCGCCCGGAATTTCGCGGAAGTAGGTGAACAGCATCCAGACGATAATCGGCAGGTTGATGAGGGTGAGCACCATCACGAGGCCGATACGGGTGTCGAGAAGGCCCGTGTCCCGGAACAGCAGATAGATCGGGATCAGCACGCCGACCGGCGGAAGCATCTTGGTGGACAGCATCCACATCAGCACGTCCTTGGTGCGCTTGCCCGGCACGAAGGCCATGGACCAGGCCGCCGGTATCGCGATCAGGAGGCCCAGCAAGGTGGAGCCGAAGGAGATGATGACCGAGTTGGAGAAGTGCCGGAAATAGTCCGAACGCTCCTGGACCGTGCTGTAGTTTTCCAGAGTCCAGTCGAAAAACAGGAAGCTGGGAGGAGACGCAATGGCTTCTGCTTCCGTCTTGAAGCTGGTCAGCACGGTCCACAGGATCGGGAAGAAGATGGCGATGCCGACGGCCCATGCACAGATGGTGACGAGGGCCTTGCGGCGGGTGGAGACTGCGCGCGCCATGGGTCAGGCCTCCAGGTTCTTGCCGATCATCCGCATCAGGAAGATCGCAACGATGTTGGCGAGGATAATGGCGACCACACCGCCGGCCGATCCGCCGCCGACGTCGAACTGCAGCAGCGACTGGGCATAGATCAGGTAGGTGAGGTTGGTCGAGGCATAGCCCGGACCGCCATTGGTGGTGACGAGAATTTCCGCGAAGACCGACAGCAGGAAGATCGTCTGGATCAGGATCACGACCGTGATCGAGCGGGCCAGATGCGGCACCATGATGAAGACGAAGCGGTTCAGGAAATTGGCGCCGTCCATTTCGGCCGCTTCCAGTTGTTCGCTGTCCAGCGACTGAAGCGCGGTGAGCAGAATGAGCGTTGCAAAGGGCAGCCACTGCCAGGCGACGATCAGGATGATCGAGAAAAGCGGCGCGTGGGAAAGAAAGTCGAACGGTTCCAGCCCGAGAAACTTCGCAAAGTAGGCGAACAGGCCGTTGACCGGGTTCATGAACATGTTCTTCCACACCAGCGCGGAAACGGTCGGCATGACGAAGAACGGGGCAATCACCAGAATGCGCACGATCCCCTGGCCCCAGAAGGGCTGGTCGAGCAGCAGGGCCAGCAACACGCCGCCGATGATGGTGATGAGAAGGACGCCGCCGACAAGCAGCAGGGTGTTCTTCAGCGCTGCAAAGAAAGCCGGATCGGTGAGGAAGAACTCGTAGTTGGTCCAGCCGGCCCACTCTTCCATTCCCGGAATCAGCAGGTTGTAGCGCAGGAAAGAGAAATAGAGGGTCATCGACAGCGGGATGATCATCCAGCCCAGCAGCAGCAGAACTGCCGGAGAGATCATCAAACGGGCCGCCGCCCGTGAGTGTTGGGTAGCCATGGTGTGACCTTTGCTCGGTCAGAGCTCACGCGGAAGAGGAGGAGACCGGCGGGACGGGCAGGCACCCGCCGGTCCGCGAAGGCTTCTACTTGAGGTAACCGGCCTTCTTCATTTCGCGTTCGGTCGCAGCCTGTGCTGCGGCCAGGGCGGCGTCAGCATCCATCGAGCCAGCAAGAGCTGCGGAGAATGCCTGACCGACAACAGTTGCCATGCCCTGGAATTCCGGAATAGCGACGAACTGCACACCGACATACGGGACCGGATCGACGGTCGGATTCTGCGGATCAGCTGAGTTGATGCTGTCCAGCGTCATCTTTGCGAACGGAACTTTCTGGTATTCCGGGTTTTCATAGAGAGACGTGCGAGTTCCCGGGGGGACGTTCGCCCAGCCTTCTTCGGCCGCAACCAGCTCCAGGTATTCTTTGGAAGTCGCCCACTCGATGAACTTCTTCGCAGCAGCTTCCTTCTGGGTGCCGGCCGGAATGGCCAGAGACCATGCCCACAGCCAGTTACCGCGCTTGCCAAGGCCGTTGTCCGGTGCCAGAGCGAAGCCGACCTTGTCGGCAACCTGGCTGTCCTTCGGGTTGGTCACGAAGGAGGCCGCCACGGTGGCGTCGATCCACATGCCGCACTTACCGGTCTGGAACAGAGCCAGGTTTTCGTTGAAGCCGTTGGACGAAGCGCCTGGAGGGCCTGCTTCGTTCATCACGTCGAGATAGGTGGTCAGGGTATCTTTCCACTGTGGCGTGTCGAACTGCGGTTTCCAGTCCATGTCGAACCAGCGGGCACCGTAGGAGTTTGCCATGGCCGTCAGGAACGCCATGTTCTCACCCCAGCCGGCCTTGCCGCGCAGGCAGATGCCGTAGATTTCGTTTTCCTTGTCCGTCATTGCCTTGGCGGCTTCGACGATAAAGTCCCAGGTCGGGGCTTCCGGCATTTCCAGGCCGGCCTTTTCCATCAGGTCCTTGCGGTACATGACCATGGAGCTTTCGCCGTAAAACGGTGCTGCATAGAGCTCGCCGTCAACGGTCAGGCCGCCACGAATGGCCGGCAGGATGTCGTCCACATCGTAGCTTTCCGGCAGGTCGTTCAGGGAAACGAGCCAGCCCTGCTTGCCCCAGATCGGAACCTCGTAGGTGCCGATGGTCATGACGTCGAACTGACCGCCCTTGGTGGCGACGTCAGTGGTGACGCGCTGGCGGAGAACGTTCTCCTCCATGGTCAGCCATTTGACTTCGATGTCGGGGTTCTTGTCGGTGAAATCCTTCGTCAGACCCTGCATGCGGATCATGTCGCCGTTGTTCACGGTTGCGATGGTGATGGTTTCTGCAGATGCGGATGCGCACAGAGCCACCATTGCACATGCGCTGAGCAGCGCACGGGTATGAAATGCCATTTTTTCCTCCCAAGCGAGATTGGGCATTTGCCATTCTTGCGGGCAAATATTCGCTCGATTTCGCGGCGTGAGTCAAGATGTGAATCGCCTAAAACTAAAAAGGCTTCTCGCTGCACTGCGAAAAGCCTTTTAAATACATATAGTTATATGTGATGGGTAATAGCTCAGAGTTTGAGCAATTGCTCAGCCGTGGTCTCGTTGGTGATCAGGCAATTGATGAATTTGCCATTCAAAGCGCCCAGCATGGCCGGCACCTTGCCGTCGCCCGCTGCAATTCCGTAGACCGGTTTTTCCCCCGCCGGCAGCAGGGGGGCGCTGGCAACAAGGTCGTTGGTAAGTCCTTCGACGAGCGCGCCTTTCCTATCGTAAACCCAGCTCGTGATCTCGCCGATGGCACCGGCTTTTTCCAGGGCGCGCATTTCGTCGTGGCTGACGAATCCGTCGACCGTCAATGGCGCAGTTGGCCCCATGTTGCCGATACCAACGAAGGTGACGTCGGCCTGACGGATGAGATCGAGGATATTGTGCACCGCTTCCTGGTTGTGCAGAAGCTGAAGTTCTTCTCGGGAGCGGGCGAAGACAGGCAGCGGCATTGGGTAATGACGGGCATTGATGCGGTCCGCGAGCCGGATGATGACGTTGTAGGCCGAAGCCGAGCCATCCGACATCATGTTGCCCAGGAGCGAGACGATGCGGTGCTGCGGGCAGTCCATCATCGGCAACTGATCGACCGAGGCGCGCAGGGCTCGGCCGGTGCCATAGGCGATGATCTTCGGTGTTTGGGACCGGAAGTGACGCTCCATCTCGGCAGCCGCCGCCAGTGCAATGCCGACGGTGGAGGACGGCGCGTCGGGGTCGCTCGGCACGATCTCACAGCTCTGCAAGCCGAAGCGTTCGGTCAGGCGGCTGCTCAATTCCATGCAATGGGCAATCGGATGATCGAGCCGGACCTTGATCAGGCGCTCGCTGACCGCAAGCGACACCAGTCGCTGTGCCGACTGCCGCGAGACGCCGAGCTTGCGGGCAATCTCGTCCTGGGTGTTGCCGGCAACATAGTATAACCAGCCGGCGCGGGCGGCATCGTCGAGACGGGATGCCTCGGCAGGAATTTTCTGTTTCATCTTAGTTGCCGTTTTTCTTCAGATCCGGCCTAAGCTGAAAGAATTCGCCGAAAGATGCAAACACTTGCGTGGAACCGGCCGCGGCAGTGCTGGAGGTCGCAAGTCCCGTGAGATGCGATCCGCCAATGAAACGATAGACTTCCATACCGGCGGCAAGGCCTGCCTTGATGCCGTTTTCACTGTCCTCGATCACCAGGCAGCGCTCGGGTGCAACGCCGTGTTTTTCCGCTGCCAGCAGGAACAGGTCCGGGGCGGGCTTGCCGTGGGCAACTTCGGAAGCTGTCGTCGTGCGTCCGGCAAACAGATCCGTCAGTCCAGTGATTTCCAGCGATCTGGCAAGCCGCGGCGGGCTGGAACTGGTAGCCAGGCAATAGTTCACGGCAAGGGCCTCGATCACCTCTCGTGCACCCTCGACCGGCCGGAGCTCCGCTTCAAAGGCGCTGAGAAGACTTGCCCGGTAGGCGGTTTCGAACTCCGGCGGCAGGTCGACGCCGAACTCCTGCCGGATCTGCTGCAGAACCACCGGATAGCTTCGGCCCAGGAAATGGTGGGCGACATAGTCCATGGTGATGTGGACATTGCGCGTCGCAAGCTCCGCCACCAGCATGCGCGCACTGATGACTTCGCTGTCGATGAGCACGCCGTCGCAGTCGAAGATGACAAGGTCGATTGGCTGATTCAAGCTCGAGGTTCCTGCCTTACGATTGTTTTTGGTGTCTAGAAGCAAGTCACCCTCATCCTGAGGAGGACCGTCAGGTCCGTCTCAAAGGATGGGCGGCACACTCGGGAGCAAGCGGCCCATCCTTCGAGACAGCGCTGTCGCGCTTCCTCAGGATGAGGAGGGGCATTGGAAAGTGCACTGATCCTGCACGCCGTCGCGGTCCCGTCAACCGAACCAGCGTTTCAGCCAGCGGCGGAACCCGCTTGTGACGTCGCTCGCGCGGCGGTGGGCGCTGGCGCGGGCCTGTTCGGCGCTGTCGCCGACATCGTCCATGAAGTCGTCGATGCCGTCGACCATGGGGTCGATCCGGCTTTTCTTGAAGGCATTGACGGTCTTGATGATCAGGTAGGCCAGAACCACCAGCACCACGATGAACAGGATATTGAACCAGGGGATCAGGAAAACATCCGGGCCGGAGACGACCTCGATGCTGATGGCGTTGGGAAAGATCGTGAACAGTTCCAGTCGCCACCCATAATGGGTGACCGCAATCCAGACATCGTCGCTTTTCTTGGCCAGATCCTGCGCCTGGGCGGTGATGTTGCTGCTGTCGAACTTGAAATAGGGCGGCCAGCCCCAGTCGGTGTCCTCATTGCGGTAGACCCTCGGCTTGCCGTTGGGCCAGACCGTGTTGATGAAGCGGACGTCCCGGGTCCAGTTCTTGTTGGTGCCCGCGTCAGGCGCGGCCCAGAAGAGGGACGATGCACCGATGTCCATGCGTTTGACGTCCGTGCCGACGATCCGCACCACGTCGCGGCCGGGCAAAGTGTAGTGGAGGAAAGCGACAAGGATCAGCAGGAGCGGAATGCCGATTATCCATTTGATCCACTTCATCGCGCGCCGTCCTCACCGTCTCGTTCTCTGGGGATAGCACCCCACGGACCCATGTTCCTGCCAAAGCCGTAGTCAGCCTGGTCTTCCTCCGCCATGCCGGCCTCCGGGCCGAACAGTTCCAGCCGCGTGCCGACCTTGTCGACCATATATTCTTCCGCCAGGAACTGGGCCGCATAGACCTTCTTGGCCTCGCTCCAGGTGCGGTAATGGTCGTAGAAGGCGTCCTTGTGACAAATGAAAAGCTGGCGGAAGTCAAGCGGCGTCAATTCGGCCAGCAGCATGTTGACCAGGTTCATGTCGCGGTGATTGCGCGAGCGCAGCAGGTAGAAGTAAGCCGCGTTTTCCGGTTCCACCCAGAGTTTTTCGGGTTTCAGGTCCAGCCGCTGCACGATCTCGTTGAGCGCATGATACTCGGCCGGAAGCTGCTGGTGATATTTGCGTCGGAGCGCGCGCAGGTCGCGCCGCGAGACATCCGACAGGTCCTCGCCCTGGCTGGCGGCGGTGTCGATGACGATGAAGTCGAGTTTCTGTTTCAACAGGCTCCTGGCAACGCCGCCGCCTGCGTCGAGGATCGGCTCCACTAGCTGGTTGCGGTTCAGGAAATCGGCGACCTCATAGCGGTCTTCCAGACTGAAGAGATGCTTCACCGGCAGGTCGACGACGACGTCCATGCGTTTGGAGGCAATGCAGGCGGTTTCCTTGACATCTCGGAAGATATACAGCCCGCCGAAGTGGGACGTGTAGAAGTTGCCCTGCTCATAGCTTTTGGAGCTGATGGACAAGGGTGTGCGGATGATGTCGCCGGTGTGCTTGGAGAGTTCGATCATCTCCGCAATCAGGACATCGTCCCACCAGCCATCCGGCTCGCTCATGAACGCCTCGATCTTGTCGGCCAGTTCCTCGCCCGCCTCTGAATGTCCGCCGACGGTATCGGCCTCCACCTCGATGGCCCGGATATAGAAAAGATCCTGCGGCGAGGAGATGGAATAGATCGAGTTGACCAGTTCCCCGACCACACAATCGCGGATCGACAGGGCAAAGAGCTGCTCTTCGTTGTCCTCGATGAAGCGTTTCAGGATCGAACGGGAGGTGGAGAACCGGGCGTTCAGCAGCGGTCCTGTCTTCTGCTCGATCGACAGCAGGATGAATTGCCGGTTGCAGCCATGGGGGTTGAGGTAATGAACGTCGTCCAGCTCGTCGCCGATCTCGGGCGAATAGCCGGAGATGTCGATGTGAAAGGCCTCAAGTGCCGTCCGCTTGCCGGTCAGATGTTCCAGCGCGCGGTTGTAGCGGGCGACCATGGATGGTGAGGACACCTCGTAAAGGTTGCCGAACATCAAGCCATGTTTGACGAGCCTCATCATCGGCGCGTGATTTCCATGTAACGGCGTTTGGCTTCTTCCATGCGCTGCATCTCGCGCACGGCGTTCTCGATGGCAACCTCGTCGGACTTGTCCGCATAGCGGAACTCGCTGTCCGCATAGCGGTTGATTTCCTGAATGACCATGTTGACGGTGATCGGCTGCGCCAGGTCGGCGATCATCGCCTTCTTGGTCTCGTAATCCTTGAACAGGAACAGCTCGGGATCTTCCATCCATTCGTCCGGCAGTTCGAAATCCATCGCCCGCACCTTCACCGCATCGGTGATGTTCTTGATCGCGCGGCCGGTGAAACGTTCGTCCGCCTGCTGGATGGCTTTCAGGTAGGTGCCGAGCTTGGCGATGGTGTTAAGGTCCCCGATATCCGACTGCACTGCGTCAAACACCTTGATCAAGGCGTCTTCCTGTGGCCGCGAGTGGCGGTCGTAGGACGCGGCAACTGCCTTCTTCAGGGCCTGTGCTTCGAAAAGGTCATGGTCGCCGACCGGGATCGAGTGGTTCTTGCCCATCAGCAGATGCAGGATGTCGATGTAGTCCTCGCGGGTCTGCGGACCGTCGACCAGAAAGCGGGCCCCCGCGCGCTGGCGCAGAGCATCGTCGACGTTTTCCGGATAGTTGGAGAACATGCCGAAGGTGCAGTTGCCGCGCACCACGGTGTTGGCTCCGGCGAAGCTTTCCATCAGGACAGCGGTGATTTCCAGCTGCCCGGCGGAGGACTGGCGGTCGCCGCGCTTGCCGGCAAGCTGGTCGATGTCGTCGATGGTGCCGAAGCCGATCACATTCGGGTCGGTGACGTTGCGGATGAAGGCCTTGGCGTTCTGGGCCGACTTGCCCTGGTAGCTGTCGATGCTCTCGGTGGAGAGGTTCTGGTAGCGGAACGGATAACCGGCGACCTGGCAATAGTCGTTGACCAAACCGGCCATCATCTGGATCAAGGTGGTCTTGCCGGTGCCCGGCTTGCCGTCACCCATGAAGGTGAAGATGAAGCCGCCGAGCTCCGCGAACGGGTTGAGCTTGCGGTCGAAATCATAGGCCATCAGCATCTTGGCAAGTTTCATCGCTTGGTATTTGGCGATGTGGTTGCCGACGACTTCTTCCGGTTTCTTGAACGCCATGGCGAGCGTCGTGGAGCGCGCGCGCGCGGAGGGCGTAAAGCCGGTGATCTCGAAATTGTCCGCTTCCACCCGGTAGCGGCTTTGCGAGAACGGATGCAATACGCTGACGCCTTCCGCGCGCAGCGTTACCTTTTCCATCAGCTGTTCGCAGAAGGAGGTGACCAGACCGATGAGCTGGGCGTCGGCTTCAATCGCGGCGGCGGCAATTTCCTGGTCCAGCTCCCAAAGGACGCCATGAAGCGCAAGCTGGTCGTTGTCGAACAGAATTTCCTCGACCTCACCGCTCTGGATGTCGATCTCACCGGCGTCGGTCGAGAGACCGGACAAGAGGAAATCGGTCATGTTGGCGAAGACATGAAGCGCGATCATGGCCGTTGCCGACAAGAGGTCCTGGAACCGCACCTTCTGCGAGGCGTCCAGAGTTCCGGAAAGATTGGCGCGTTTCAGCTCGGCAAGGCCGCTCTGTTCGGCAAACTGGTCGGCGGTCACCTGGGCAACAGCCAGCGCCCGGCGCAGGGACTGGAGGACGCTGGCCTGGGTCGGCGTGGTCAGGGCGTCGTCGTCACAATCCAGGATGCGGGCCGAAAGCTGCACGCCTTCCGGACGGGCGGTGGAGCGTGTAACGAGGCCGGGCGTCGTGGAGCGGAAACGACGGCGGGCACCAAGTCCGGGGGAGCGCTCCTGGGCAACTGGGGCTTCGGATTTCCTGGCGATACGGGGCGTGTGGTCGAACCCCTGCAGCATCGCTTCCGCAAAGACGTATTTCTCGCGGATCTTGTCTTCTTTGAGTTCCATGAGATCGTTGGAAAGGGTCACGCGGAAAACCTATTTGTAACTGAGGATCTTGCCCGAAGGGCTGACGGCATATTTGCGGATGTTGGCAAAGCCCGGCGGGTTGCGCTCTTCCAGGACCTGATAGGGCCGCTGGGGCAAAATGAGCGACCGCTGCTGGTGGCTATGGCCGGCCACGTCCTGCGACGCGGGGCTTTGGGCCGACAGCGGATCGAGCTGGTAGATCTGCCGCTCGACGGACGAGAAAAAGCCGGCGGATTCGAACTCTGAGCCGGAGGCCACCAGCGTCTCGGTCGTCCAGGCAAGAGCCCAGTCCTCACCCGGCTTGCCGGCGACTTCGGCCAGCACATCGCGCAACGGTCCGGACTGCTGGGTGAACGTGTGGCTGTACATCGGGCCCAGAAAGAACCGGCGCAGGCGTTTTGGGTGCAGGTCGTCGAAGTCGCGGTCGAAACCACGCGCGATCGTCACCAGCTTGAGCGAGGCAGCGGATTGCGCGGTCAGGTGGCTCTGGACACGCGGCCAGCGGCGTTCGTCCTTGGCCAAGGGCCACTTGCCGCTATCTTCCAGGTCGAGAATGTAGATCAGCGGAATGTTCTGCTGGCTGTCGTAAACCGCCCAGTGCAGCCGGTACAGACGCCGGTTGTCTGCGACGTTGCCCATCCAGGCCAGACGCGGGTCATTCCGCGCCCAGAACAGTGCCCCCTTGGCGAGTTCCTCATAATACTGGCGCTGAGAGGCGGCAAATTGCAGGTTGGTCGGCGACGACTGCTCGCGCAGGATATGGTTGACCATTTCCAGCTTCAGCTCGCGCATCGTCGGCAGCGAGCGCAAATGCTTGTCCGCCTGCATGGCGTCATTCGCCATCTGCAGCAGCTCCTGATAGATCGGGAAGCCGCTGTCCTGCCGGTCGATGTTCAGGAGCGAGGGCAGCATGTCCGAGACGCGGCCCGCCAGAAGGTATTTGTAGGAAAGCGCCGTAAAGGTGCCCGACAGCGCTTCCAGATATTCCTTCAGAATCGGAATTTCCGTCGGAAGCGCCGTGTTCTCGTTGATGACGCTTTCCGCGACGCCCTGCAAATGCGAGATGATCCGCTCGAACTTGGCGAAGTAGCGCCGTGTTTCATGCGCTTCTTCCAGGGTTCTGTGGTCCAGGGTCAGATCCACCGTTCAGACCCTCAGGCCCCGTACGTGTTCTTGTCGTGCTTCTCGACGATCTGCTGGAAGCGTCGGGCGAAGCGCTCGTCCGACTTGGCCTTTTCTTCCAGCACCTTGCGGGCGAACACCATGTGATCCTCGTGGGCCTCCATCATGTCGGCCATGCGCTGGTTGGTTGCCGAGCCGATGGCCGCCATCGCGGACTGGGCTTCCTTGTCGGTAGCGACGCCGATCTCGTTGATCTTGTGGGCAATGTCCTGTTGCTGCGCCGTCTTGAGCGACTTCACAAGCGCATCGTAGAGCACGACGCGCTGCTTGGTGTCCGTCTGCAGCTTGTTGATCAGCACCATCTGGGTGGCTGCCTGGTTCTGCAGGCTGTCGACCCAGGTCTTGCCCTTTTCTATGTAACGTTCCAGCGTCTGGCTTTCGGCAAGCTTGACCTGTTCTTCCTGGGCAAGGCGGTTGTATTCGGCGTTCATCGCGGCAAGCTGGCTTTCCAGCTTGGTGCGCGTGGCCGCGTCGGTTTCCATGGAAATCTTGTTTTCCAGTGCAATCACGTCCGGATCCATCGCGATCAGCTTGGCCTTGATCTCTTCCAGCGTGCTGACGGTCTGTTCGCGCTGGGCCAGCGTCTCGCTGAGGTTGGCTTCCACGCGCTTGGAATGTTCGTTCAGCGTGCTGAGCTGTTCCTGCAACAACTGGCCGATGACATTGGATTTGGAAATCAGGTCCTGCAGCTTGTCGTCGATGCTGGCGGAGCGCATGCGTTCCTGGCGGATGCTGTCGGAGCGCTGCTTGGAAAAGATGCCGATGAAGTTTTCCCATCCGGTCTTCGTGCGCATGGCATCGAAGTCCTTGGAAAAGGTTGCGGTGACATCGTCAAGACCCATGATCAGCTCGGCGATATTGGCGCCCATGAGCTCGGTGTGCTTGTGCACATCGTCCAGGGACGCGTTCTCGATGTCGATTGAAATATCCTGGCCGGTGTCCAGTTTGGACTTTGCAGTTTCGATCTTCGAGGTCAGCTCGTCGATCTTCTGCCTTGCGGCGGCCACTTCCTTTTTCGATTTTTCAATCTGAGCGCTGAAATCCGCCATGTGCCCCTTCCGGATAAAATCTTTGTAATGTGGTTCTTATTTAGCAAGTCTTCGTGGAAATACAATTACAACGCGCCTGCCGATGCGTCATGACACTGGTTGCTTGCCGAGGCAAGTGGCCATGCTCAGCGGCACGCACCTTTGTGTGCACACGGGGCGGATAAGGCAGACCCTGCAAATTTCGCCGTCTGGCAGTGCTGCTATGAGCTGGCGACGGCTTAAAGAGCCTCGGCCACTTGTCTGCTTGAGCGGAATCGGATTGGCTGCGGGCCAAGGTGTATATGAACGCCAATGTGCACCGATCAGACAGCGTTCCGTTTTCCAATTGACTGATATCCTTGGGGAAATTTCTTCCGTCATTCGCTGCGAAGCGGATTTTTGATTGACGTATGTCAGAATGCTGCGCGACATTGTCTCCTTGTCGGTCAGAAGGCGTCCGGTCGGTTCCGGGTGGATGCAAAGGCGCTGATCGGCGCCAGAGGTATTGGAACATCTTGTCTGCGGTCATGAGAGCGCGGGATGGTCCGGGAGACGTGATGGTCAAGCCAACCGTACACGATATTGCCCGTGAGGCCGGGGTCAGCCTGTCGACTGTCGACCGGGTTTTGAACGGACGCGCGGATGTGCGCCCGAAAAACGCGGAACGGGTCAAGGAAGCTGTCCGCAAGCTCGGCTATGTGCGCGATACCCATGCGGCCAATCTTGCCAGGCAGCGCCAGTATAAGTTCGTGTTCGTGTTGCCCGAAGGCCCCAATCATTTTGTCGAGACGCTGGTGGCGGCGGTCGAGGAGGCATCCGGCGCGCAGGTGGCGGACCGGGCCGATGTCAGCGTGCTGCTGGTCAACGCTGCCGACCCGCATGCGGTCGTCGACCGGCTGAAGACCCTGGACCTGTCCGAACTGGACGGCGTTGCCATCATGGTTCCGGAAACCCCGCAGGTGCGCGATGCCATTGCGCATATCAAGAGTGCGGGTGTCTATGTGGTTGCGCTGGTGTCGGATCTGCCGAACTCCAGATGCCACTATTTTGCCGGTGTCGACAATTTCTCCGCCGGCAAGACGGCCGGGGCGCTTCTGGGCAAGTTCCTGCGCAACGAGACCGGCAGCATCCTGGTGGTGACCAATTCCATGGTGGCGCGCGACAGCATCGAACGGCGCTTCGGTCTGGACGAGGTGCTGTCGCGGGACTATCCGCAGCTGAAAACCCTGCCGACCATCGAGTTCTATGATGATCCGGACCGGATCCACGAGACGCTGGACCATGCGCTCAAGGCCCATCCGGAGCTGAAGGCAATCTATTCCATGGGGTCGGGCAATGCGGCCATGCTGGACGCGCTGCGCGAACATGGTGTTGCCGGACGCTTCGTGGTGATTGCCCACGACCTGACGCCGGTGACGCGGCAGGCTCTCGCCGACGGCGAGCTCGATGCGGTCATCGCCCAGAATGTGGGGCACCTTGTGCGCAGTGCCCTGCGGGTCTTGCGGGCCAAATGCGACGGCACGGACATCTACGAGGCGCAGGAAAAGATCCGGATCGAGATCATCATGCGCGAAAACCTCTATTGAGGCCTCGTTCCTCGTCAAAGGAGACAACTCCCGAAAGATAAGTGAATTCAATGGAGTGCGGCGTTCCTGCCGCTTGAATTGCCTATTGGTGATGTCAAAAAGAAAGACGTATGTCAGTTTTTCGATTGACGTGACATACGTATGTCACATAGCGTGAGCCTGCACTTGGAGGAGTGCTGCGGTCCGGCAGGCGCCGGCGCGCGACCATTCGGGAGGACTTCACCCATGAAAACTGCGAAACTTCTCGCGGCGACCGCTCTTGTTGCGGTCAGCGGACTATCTGTTTCCAATGCTCAGGCCGATGAGCTGACCCTGTGCTGGGCGGCCTGGGATCCGGCCAACGCGCTGGTCGAGCTGTCGAAGGAATTCGAGGCCGAATACGGCCACACCATGAAATTCGAATTCGTGCCCTGGCCGAATTTCGCCGACCGCATGCTGAACGAGCTCAATTCCGGCGGCAAACTGTGCGATCTGCTGATCGGCGATAGCCAGTGGATCGGCGGCGGTGCGGAAAACGGCCATTACGTCAAGTTGAACGACTTCTTCGAAAAGGAAGGCATCAGCATGGACGATTTCGCCCCGGCGACCGTCTATGCCTATTCCACTTGGCCCAAGGGTGAGCCGAACTACTACGCACTGCCGGCCATGGGCGATGCCAACGGCTGGTTCTACCGCAAGGACTGGTTCGAGAAGCCGGACATCCAGGCGGCCTTCAAGGAAAAGCACGGCCGCGATCTGGCGCCGCCCAAGACCCAGGCCGAACTGCTTGAGATCGCCCAGTTCTTCCAGGGGCGCGAGATTGACGGTCAGACCCGTTACGGAGCGTCCATCTTCACCGAGCGCGGCTCGGAAGGCATCACCATGGGCGCGACCAGCGCGCTTTATCCGTTCGGTTTCAAGTATGAAATGACGCCGGGCAAATACGACATGGAAGGCGCGGTCAACTCGCCCGAAGCCGTCGCAGGTCTGGAGTTCTACAAGGAACTTTACAAGACCGGCACGCCTCCGGGATACACCGACAGCTACATGGAACAGTCGCTTGATGCCTTCAAGTCGGGCCAGGTGGCCATGGCCATGAACTGGTTTGCCTTCTTCCCCGGCCTTTATGCCGATCCGGATGTGGGCGGCGACAAGATCGGCTTCTTCGTCAATCCCGGCCAGAACCGGGAAGCCTCGACGCTAGGCGGGCAGGGCATCTCCGTGGTGGCCTATTCCGACAAGCAGGACGCGGCGCTCGACTACATCAAGTGGTTCGCCCAGCCGAGCGTTCAGAAGAAATGGTGGGATCTCGGCGGCTATTCCTGCCATGTCAGCGTGCTCAACGATCCGAGCTTCCCCGACAGCGCGCCGTTTGCGTCCGACTTCCTTCTGGCCATGGATAACGTCATGGATTTCTGGCAGGAGCCGGCTTACGCCGAATTGCTGTTGGCGATGCAAAAGCGACTTCATGACTATGTGGTCGCCGATCAGGGAACCGCACAGGAAGCGCTCGACAAGCTGATCGAGGACTGGACCGAAACCTTCGAGGACGAAGGCAAGCTCTGAGGGCTCCAGGCAAACCCTGCCGGCACATGGAGTGTTGTCAGGGTTTGACCTGCTCCCGGCTCCAGCGGACAGCCCGCCTTCTCGCGGGCTGTCACACCCCGAAAGCTCCGGCCGGTCCGGCCGGCGCTTTCCGGAACCGTTTCTCACAAAGAGCGTCTCATGGCCGACACCCCGATAGACCGAGTAGCAAAGGCAACGCCGCCCACCGTTGCCGCCAAAATCCGAGGGCTTTCCGACCGCACGATTGCCTGGCTTTTTGTCGCCCCGACAATCTTCCTGCTGCTGGCGGTCAACATCTTTCCGCTGATCTGGACGATCAATCTCAGCTTCACGAATTTCCGGGCCAACCGGCCCACGCGGGATGTCGAATATGTTGGCTTGCGCAACTATGAGCGCATCCTGACGGACGGCGACATCTGGCTGACCATGCAGGCAACGGCGCATTTCCTGTTCTGGACCATCGCTCTGCAGGTGCTGATCGGCTTCACACTGGCCTGGCTGATCAACCGGAAATTCAAGGGCAACGATCTTTGGACCACGCTCATCGTGCTGCCGATGATGTTGTCGCCGGCGGTTGTCGGCAACTTCTGGACCTTTCTCTATCAGCCGCAGATCGGTCTCTTCAATTACGGCGTGTCGTTCTTCACCGGGATCGATCCGGCCTCTTTCCAGATGATCGGCGACGTGGCACTCGCGCCCTGGGCCATCGTGATCGTCGATACCTGGATGTGGACGCCCTTCGTGATGCTCATCTGTCTGGCGGGCCTGCGATCGATCCCGGACTATATCTACGAGGCCGCGGAGATCGACCGGGCCAGCAAGTGGCGCCAGTTCTGGACCATCACCGTGCCCATGGTGCTGCCGTTCCTCATGCTGGCCGTCCTGTTCCGCGGCATCGAAAACTTCAAGATGTTCGATCTGGTGGTGCAGCTCACCGGGGGCGGGCCTGGCTCGGTCACCGAGCTGACCTCCATCAACCTGAAGCGTGAAGCCTTCGAGAAATGGCGCACGGGCTATGCCTCTGCCTATGCGATCATCCTGTTCGTGACCGTCTTCGGCCTCGCCTCGATCTACGTCAAAGCCCTGAACAAGGTGAAGGAAAGATGAGCAGCTATTCCATCACAGAACCGTCTTCGCGGCAGAAGTGGGTGGCCGGAACGCTGGTCATCGCCTACGCGGTCATCACCCTCTTGCCGCTGGTCTGGATCCTGACAACAGGTTTCAAGTCGCCGGTCGATGCGATTGCCTATCCGCCGAAGGTGCTCTTCGAGCCGTCGCTGGAAGGCTATGTCAATCTCTTCACCACCCGCACCCGGGTGTCGCCGGAACAGCTTCAGGCGCTGCCGCCGCCAGCCACCTGGTACGAGGAGATCGTGCGCAACCGCGACATGGTGATCGCAGGTCCCTCCCGTTACGGTGAAAGGTTCCTGAATTCGGTCATCATCGGCTTCGGCTCCACCTTCCTGTCGGTGTTCCTGGGAACACTCGCCGCCTATGCCTTTTCCAGGTTCAAGGTGCCGCTGAAGGACGATCTTCTGTTCTTCATCCTGTCGACCAGGATGATGCCGCCGATCGCGGTCGCGATCCCGATCTTCCTGATGTTCCGCACGCTCGGGCTGTCGGACACGCACCTGGGCATGATCCTGCTTTATACCGCGGTCAATATCTCGCTGGCGGTCTGGCTGCTGAAAGGCTTCATCGACGAGATCCCGCGAGAATATGAGGAAGCGGCGCTGATCGACGGCTACACCCGCTTCCAGGCCTTCTACAAGGTGGTGCTGCCACAGGCGGCAACGGGCATCGCGTCGACGGCGATCTTCTGTCTGATCTTCTCGTGGAACGAATATGCGTTCGCGGTGCTGCTGACCTCCGGTACGGCCCAGACGGCCCCGCCCTTCATTCCAACCATCATCGGTGTCGGCGGCCAGGACTGGCCGGCGGTCGCAGCGGGGGCAACCCTGTTCCTGGTGCCGGTCATGGTGTTCACCATCCTGCTTCGCAAACATCTGCTGCGCGGCATCACCTTCGGAGCGGTCCGCAAATGATCAGCGATTTCATGAGCGGCCTCGTCCGCCTGCGCCGCGGGTCCTGGGAAATGCTCGCATCTTTTCTGATCGCCATCGGGGTGATCATGCTGATGCAGCCGGTCTTCCTGTGGGCCTACACCTACTCCTTCATCGTCACGCTGACCGGAACAGTCATGTTCATCATCGTCAGCCACTTTCCGGAGTGACTGTCTTGGCAGAGATCGTAATCAGAAATCTTCGGAAGGATTTCGGCGACTTCACCGCCGTGCAGTCGTCTTCCTTCAAGATCGAGGACGGTGAGTTCTTCATGCTTCTGGGGCCGTCCGGCTGCGGCAAGACCACCACCTTGCGCATGATCGCCGGCCTGGAGCTGCCGACATCGGGCGAGATCTATATCGACGGCGAGGAGGTCGGCCAGCGGCCGGCCAGCCAGCGGGACATTGCCTTCGTCTTCCAGATGTTCGCGCTCTATCCGCACATGAATGTGCGCAAGAACATCTCCTATCCTCTTGTCAGCCAGGGCATGCCGAAAAGCCAGGTGGCCGAGAAGGTGGCGGAAGTCGCCCGCATTCTCGGCATAACCGACATTCTCGACCGGCCGGTGGGTGGGCTCTCCGGCGGCGACCGTCAGCGGGTCGCTCTCGGCCGGGCCATCGTCCGCGATCCCAAGGCCTTCATGATGGACGAGCCGCTGGGGGCGCTGGACGCGGAGTTCCGGGAGCATATGGCCGAGGAACTGCGGGCCCTGCATGACCGCATGGGCGCCACCACGGTCTATGTCACCCATGACCAGCTGGAAGCCATGCAGATGGGCGACAAGATCGTGGTGATGAACCACGGGGTGATCGAGCAGTTCGGCACGCCGCAGGATATCTACGACAAACCGGCGACCATGTTCGTTGCCGACTTCATCGGTTCGCCGCCGATGAACTTCCTGCGCTTCCACGGCGAAGTCCATGCCGGGTCGTCTAGGGTGAAGATGCATCACGAGGAACTGGAGGTGCCGCGCCTGATGGAACCCTTCGAGGGCGACATGGTCTTCGGCATTCGCCCGGAGCACATCACGCTCAGCGACAGCGGTTCCTTCCGGGGCGAGGTCATGGCCGCCGAATATCTCGGCACCACGCAGATCGTGACAATGAAGACGCCCTCCGGCGAGTTGAAAGCCCGCATTCCATCGGACCAGCCCGTTCGCGCGGGAGAATTCGCCGGTCTGGAGTTCAACGGGTCCACGGTCACGCTGTTCGACAACCAGTCGGGCCGGGCGCTGCGGTCGGAGTTGAACGAGGGAGTGCTTGCCCATGGCTGAAGTCAGGCTATCCGGCCTCACCAAAAGGTTCGGCGATACGCTCGCCGTCAATCAGGTCAGCATGAACATTCCCAACGGCGCTTTTGTCACGCTGCTGGGGCCGACAGGGGCCGGCAAGACCACCATCCTGCGTCTGATCGCCGGGCTGGAACAGCCGGATGAGGGCGATGTCGTCATTGCCGGGCGTTCCGTTGTCAAAGATACGCCCGCGCAGCGCAACGTTGCCATGGTGTTTCAGCAGTATTCCCTCTATCCGCACATGAGCGTGCGCGAGAACCTGGCCTTTCCGCTGCGCTCGCCCTTGCTGAAGACACCGGAGGACGAGATCGACCGCAAGGTTGCCGAAGTGGCCGAGGTCCTTCGCATCTCGCACAAGCTGGCCAACAAGGCGACCAACCTTTCCGGTGGTGAGATGCAGCGCGTGTCCATCGGCCGCGCGCTGGTACGCGATCCGTCCATCTATCTGATGGACGAGCCGCTGTCCTCGCTCGACGCCAAGCTGCGCTCGGATCTGCGCATCGAGCTGAAGCGCATCCAGGAGAGCCTCGGGGCCACGCTGCTTTACGTGACCCACGACCAGATCGAGGCGATGACCATGGCCACCCATGTGGGAGTTCTCGATCGTGGTGGGCTTGTGCAGTTCGGGTCTCCGCGCGAGATCTATGAGAACCCGGTCAATCTTTATGTCGCCGGACGGCTGGGCCAGCCGCGCATCAACGTCCTGCCGGCCGATATCTTTGCCGGAGCACCGAGCGGCGCCAAGACCATCGGCCTGCGCCCGGAGCATATCACGCAGGGCGAAGGCAAGGTTTCGCAAGTGCGCCGCGTCGAGCATCTGGGCGATCAGACCCGGCTGCATCTTTCGCTCGATGGACATTCCGTCGTAACGCTGTCAGACAGCCACACCGCTCTTGAGCCTGGCGACACGCTCGCCATTCAACCACGCAATCCGCTTTTCTTCGACGCCAGCGGCGCTCGCATTTCCTGAGGAGACGGGACATGAAGCAATTCATCAATACCAAGGAAACGCTCGTCACCGAAGCGATTGACGGCATGTTGCGCACGGCCGGCGGGCGGCTTGCCCGGCTTGACGGCTATCCGCATATCAAGGTGGTCGTGCGCACCGACTGGGACAAATCGAAGGTGGCTCTGGTGTCCGGCGGCGGTTCCGGCCACGAGCCGAGCCATGCCGGTTTCGTCGGCCAGGGCATGCTGACGGCGGCCGTCTGCGGCGAAGTGTTTGCCTCGCCTTCCGTGGATGCGGTGCTGGCGGGCATTCTGGCCGTCACCGGCAAGGCTGGCTGCCTGCTGATCGTCAAGAACTACACCGGCGACCGGCTGAACTTCGGTCTGGCCGCCGAGCGGGCCCGCTCCTTCGGACTGAAGGTCAACATGGTGATCGTCGACGACGACGTTGCCCTGCCGGACCTGCCGCAGGCGCGCGGTGTCGCCGGCACGCTGTTCGTGCACAAGATCGCCGGAGCGCTTGCCGATCAGGGTGCGGATCTGGAAACCATCACGGAGGCCGCCAGGAAAACCATCGGCGGTGCGATTTCCATCGGCATGTCGCTGGACACCTGCACGGTGCCGGGATCGCCCAAGGAAGACCGCATTGCACACGGCAAGGCGGAACTCGGACTTGGCATTCACGGCGAGGCGGGGATCGAGCAGGTCGACTATTCCAACGCCCGCGCGGCCATGGCCATGGTGGTGGACCGGCTGGCGCCGAACCTCTCGCCCGGACCGCATGTGGCGATCCTCAACAATCTGGGCAGCACGACGCCGCTGGAAATGTCGGTGCTTCTGGAAGAACTCACGGCTTCGCGCATCGGCAGCCAGATCCGCTGGGTCATCGGCCCGGCGGCGATGATGACCTCGCTCGACATGCATGGGTTCTCCGTGTCGCTGCTGCCGGTCGGCAAGACCGAAGAAGCCTTGCTGCAGGCCCCGGTCGCGCCCTGGGCATGGCCCGGCTGCCTTGCGCTTGGCGCAGTGTCCGTGCTGCCGCTACCGGACGGCCTGACGCCGATCCAGCCGCTGCCGTCCAAGAACCCGGAGACGCGGAAGTTCATCGAGCGCTGCTGCGATATCCTGATCGCCGCCGAGGACGACCTCAATGCGCTCGACGCCAAGTCGGGCGACGGCGACACCGGCAGCACGCTTGCCACCGCCGCCCGGGCGCTGGTGAAGGCGCTCGACCGGCTGCCGCTGGCGGATCTCACCCAGCTCTACCGGGCCATCGGGCTGGAACTCAGCCAGACCATGGGCGGGTCTTCCGGGGTGCTGCTGGCGATCTTCTTTGCCGCTGCGGGCGATGCGTCGTCCAGCGGGCGCGGGGCCATCGGAGCCCTGAAGGCCGGTCTTGACCGGATCATGCAGGTGGGCGGCGCCCAGCCGGGCGACCGCACCATGATCGACGCGCTGCTGCCGGCACTGAATGCGCTGGAAAACGGTATCGAGGCTGCGGCGAGCGAGGCCCGTCAGGGGGCGGATGCGACGTCGCGGATCACGCGGGCACGCGCGGGCAGGGCGTCTTATGTCTCCGAGGCCAGCCTCTCCGGACACAACGATCCGGGCGCGGAAGCCGTTGCGCGGCTGTTCGAGCAATTGACCCTTTCTCCGGCCCTTACCTCCAAGTCCGCATAGGCCGGTTCCTGACCGGCGGGCCCGGCCTCAGCGCCAAGGCCCGCCGGTGCTTTCCCCGCTTTTTTCGCGGATGATTCTCCCTGCCGGTGAAGCTCCGGTTTTCAGGTTTTCTCAGGACTTTCACCGTCGCGGCACCCGCTCAGTGCCTTCGGCCTTTCCCCCCGGGAATACCCGAAACCTCAGCCCGCCTGCCTGACTTTTCCTTGCAGGATTTTGCAGGGTTGAGGATACCGGCGTTTTCTGTCCATTGTTCTTATCGGAAAGCCTTGCCTTCGGCGACGATCCATCACAAACTCCGGCAAATTTTACCGGATGTTGTGATGCTTTTGCGGCTGACCAGAATGTATAACTTTCCGAACGGCCGCGTGCATGCAAAGCTGAGCGTGGAGGGAGAGAACTGACGTCAGAAATATAGCTTGAAAAAAGTTATGAACTATAACTATTATACGTCATCATCTGACCGGAGGGAGGATTCCGGTTGGATTTTGAAGTTGATCGAACAGGGAGGAAACCAATGATCAACTTGCATAAGCAGTTTGCCAAACTGGCCGTGGCTGCGACTGTATCCGCACTTGCGCTTGCAGGCACCGCATCAGCCACGCTGGCGCAGGAAGTCACACTGCGCCTGCACCAGTTCCTGCCGGCTCAGGCCAATGTTCCCAAGAACGTACTCGACCCCTGGGCCGACAAGATCGAAGCCGAATCTGATGGGCGCATCAAGATCGAGCGCTATCCGGCCATGCAGCTTGGCGGCAAGCCGCCGGAGCTGATCGACCAGGTCGTCGATGGTGTCGTGGATATTGTCTGGACCGTTGCAGGCTACACCCCCGGCCGCTTTCCGCGCGCCGAAGTGTTCGAGCTTCCGTTCACCATGACGGATGCGGAAACCATGTCCCGCGCCTACTGGAAGCTTGCCGAAGAAACCATGATGGATGAGGACTTTGCGCGCTTCAAGCCGCTGGCCCTTTGGGTTCATGGCCCGGGTGTCATCCACTCCAGCAAGCCGATCGTGGCCCTGTCGGATCTTAACGGCGTCAAGCTTCGCGCTCCGACCCGTGTCACCAACAAGCTGTTCTCCAATCTCGGCGCAACGCCGATCGGCATGCCGGTTCCGGCCATTCCGGAAGCGCTCAGCAAGGGCGTTGTCGATGCCACGGTCATCCCGTGGGAAGTCGTCGGCGCGCTGAAGGTGAACGAGCTGGTCAAGAACCACACGGAATTCCCGGGCAAGGCGCTCTACACCACGTCCTTCATCTTCGCGATGAACAAGGACAAGTATGACAGCCTGCCGGATGACCTGAAGGCCATCATCGATGCGAACTCCGGTGAGGAATTCTCGGCCTTCGCCGGCAAGCAGATGCAGGCCGACGATGCCGGCCCGCGTGCCGCCGCGGTGGAGATGGGTAACAACATCATCACGCTGACGGACGAGCAGGCAACTGAATGGGAAGCCGCCGCTCAGGGCACCATCGACGAGTGGTACGCCGAAATGGATGCCAAGGGCATCGACGGCAAGGCGCTGCAGGCCCGTGCCGAAGCGTTGATGGCCAACTGACCGTCATGAAGCAGCCCTTCGGAAACGATGTTTCCGAAGGGCGTACTTCGACAGGATACAAGAAAAATGCTGCTCACTCTGGTGGAGCGTCTCGCGCGCTTCATGGCGATACTCGGCGGTCTGGTTCTGACGGCGCTGATCGGGCTGACATGTGTCAGCGTGCTCGGCCGCGGCCTGAACACATTCGGTCATTCCGAGTTTCTGACCTCACTGTCCGAAAGCGCGGCCAACGCGCTGATTGCGACCGGCGTCGGTCCGGTTTCGGGCGATTTTGAACTGGTCGAGGCGGGGATCAGCTTCACCATTTTCGCCTTCCTGCCCATCTGCCAGCTAAAGCGCGGACACGCCACCGTGGACGTTTTCGCCGGCAGCTTTCCAATCTGGATGAACCGGGGTCTCGAAGTGCTCTGGGAGGTTCTCTTCAGCCTGCTGATCTTCCTGATCACCTGGCGGCTGTTCGTCGGCATGGAAGACAAGATGCGCTACAACGAAACCACCTTTCTGCTGCAATTCCCGATCTGGTGGGCCTTCGCGCTCAGCTTTGCCGCCGCTGCGGTTGCCTCCGTCGTGGCGCTCTATTGTGCGGTTGCCAAGGTGCTTGAACTGTTTACCGGCCGGCGTTTCACACCCGACGCCGAGGGAGGGGTCCATTGAGCCTGCTTGAACTCGGCTATCTGTCGTTTCCCGTTCTTCTCTTCCTGATCTTCCTGCGGGCGCCCATTGGTCTTGCCATGATGATCTGCGGCCTGGGCGGTCTCTATCTTGCGACCGGCAGCCCCAACATCATTCTCGCCAAGCTGAAGTCGGAAACCTATTCGACCTTTTCCAGCTATTCGCTGACGATCATTCCGATGTTCCTGCTGATGGGGCAGTTCGCGACCCATTCGGGCATGTCGGCGTCCCTGTTCAAGGCCGCCGAAAGCTGGCTCGGCCACCGCAAGGGCGGTGTCGCCATGGCCGCTGTCGGGGCCTGTGCCGGCTTCGGCGCGATCTGCGGATCGTCGCTTGCAACTGCCGCCACCATGAGCCGTGTCGCCTTGCCGGAACTGCGCCGCTACGGCTATTCCGGCGGGTTCTCGACGGCCACGCTGGCGGCTGGCGGGACGCTCGGCATTCTCATTCCGCCGTCGGTCATCCTGGTGATCTATGCCATCCTGACCGAGCAGAACATTGCCAAACTGTTCCTGGCTGCCTTCATTCCGGGCATCCTGGCCGCCATCGGCTACATGATCACGATCTCGATCTACGTGCGCCTTCACCCCGGCTCCGCCGGTACGCGTGAGCCGGTTCCCTACGCCGAGCGGATGCGCGCACTGATGGACGTCTGGCCGGTGCTGCTGGTGTTCGGTCTCGTGGTCGGCGGCATCTATCTGGGCTGGTTCACACCCACGGAAGGGGCTGCGGTCGGGGCTGCGGGAACGGGTATCATCGCGCTCATTTCCGGCAATCTGACCTGGAAGATCTTCGTCGACAGCATGATCCAGACGGCCATGAGCACGGCGATGATCTTCTTCATCGTGCTTGGCGCCGGGTTCTACAACAGCTTCCTTGCGCTCAGCCAGTTGCCGCAGGAACTCTCGGGCTGGGTCGTCGGCCAGGGCTTCAGCCCGCTGGTGGTGCTGACGCTGATCCTGCTTTTCTATCTGGTCTTCGGCTGCCTGATGGACAGCCTGTCGATGATCCTATTGACCATCCCGATCTTCTTCCCGGTGATCAGCGTGCTTGATTTCGGCATGAGCCCGGAACATGTCGCGATCTGGTTCGGCATTCTGGTCCTGATCGTTGTGGAGGTCGGGCTGATAACGCCACCCGTCGGCATGAACCTGTTCATCATCAACGCGATGGACCGGTCGACGCCGATGAAGGAGACCTACAAGGCGGTTCTCTGGTTCGTGACGTCCGACATCGTCCGCGTGATCCTTCTGGTCCTGTTTCCGTCAATCACCCTGTTCCTTCTGGCTGGTTAACCCAGCCGGAAGGCGTGCGCCCTTTCGGCGTATCAAAATAGGTATGAGATATAACAATGATGACTAAAACCAATCTAGAGGCTGTGCCATGCTGATATCCGGACAAGCGGCGCTGATCACAGGAGGCGGCAGCGGACTTGGCGCTGCAACCGCTCGCTATTTTGCAAGCCAGGGTGCGAAGGTTGCGATCCTTGATTTCGATATCGACCGGGCCCGCACCGTCGCGGAAGAAATCGGCGGGGTCGCCGTCCAGGCCGATGTCAGCAGCGAAGCGGCCGTGAACACCGCGCTCGAAGAGGCGACAGAGCTGCTCGGCATGCCGCCGCGCATCATTGTCAACTGCGCCGGTGTCGGCTTTGCCGCCCGCATCGTCGGCCGGGAAGGCAAGCTTTCCTTCGATACTTTTGAAAAGACGCTGAAGGTCAATCTCTTCGGCACGTTCAACGTCATGAGCCATGCCGCCCGGCGCCTGATGGATGTGGAGCCGCTGGAAAACGGCGAACGCGGCGTGATCATCAACACCGCATCGGTCGCCTTCGAGGACGGACAGCTTGGCCAGGCTGCCTATTCGGCGTCCAAGGGCGGCATCGCGTCCATGTGTTTGCCGGCGGCGCGGGAATTCGCCCAGCACGGCATCCGCGTGATGACCATAGCGCCGGGCCTGTTTCGCACACCGATGATGGAAGGCCTGCCGGAAGAAGTCGCGGCGAAGATCACCGCCAACATACCGTTTCCGCCACGCCTGGGCGAGCCGGAGGAATATGCCCTGCTTGCCGGCCACATCGTGACCAACCCGTTTCTGAACGGCACGACCATCCGTCTGGATGGCGCCGTGCGGCTGCCGCCGCGCTGAGGAGAGACCCATGACAGAACCGATCCTGAAAATCGAGATTTCCGACAGCGTCGCGACCCTGACCATGAACCGTCCGGACAAGCGCAACGCCATGTGCGACGAGCTGCTGGCAGCCATCGACGGATTTTTCCTGGCCCCGCCCGCCGAGGTGAAGGCCGTGGTCATCACCGGCACCGCCGGGCACTTCTGCTCGGGCCTCGATCTGTCCGAGCATGTTGCCCGCGATGCAGAAGGCACCATGCGCCACTCGCGCGGCTGGCATCAGGTTATGGACCGGATCCAGTTCGGCGGCTTGCCGGTGGTCTCCGCCATGTTCGGGGCCGTCATCGGTGGCGGGCTTGAACTGGCCAGCGCCACCCATGTGCGTGTCGCCGAGCCTTCCGCTTTCTTCCAGTTGCCGGAAGGCCGCCGGGGCATCTTCGTCGGCGGGGGGGCTTCGGTGCGCGTCGGCCGCATCCTGGGGGCGGACCGGATGACCGAGATGATGCTCACCGGCCGCAAGTACAGCGCAGGCGAAGGTCTGGCCCTGGGCCTTGCCCATTACACCGTGGAGGAGGGCGAGGCGCTGGCGAAGGCACAGGATCTGGCTGCCCGGATTGCCTCCAACGCACCGCTGTCCAACTACATCATGATCCAGGCGCTGGCGCGGATCGCGGACATGTCCAAGACGGACGGTCTGTTCACCGAGAGCCTGTGCGCCGCCATCACCCAGACCAGCCCGGACGCGCTGGAAGGCCTTGCCGCCTTCCTGGAAAAGCGCAACCCGACCTTCAGGTGACCCCATGAGGAAAACCGCGATGGAACCGGAGAGTGAAACTGGAATTGTGACCGTCAGCGACAGGAGCCTGCGGTCGCTCTACGGCTATCAGATGAAGCGGACGTTCAACGTCATTCAGTCGGACCTGAGCCGCACCCTGAAGCCGCTTGACCTGCGCATGCTGACCTACACCGCCCTTGTCCTGATCGTCGATAATCCGGGCCTGCGCCAGTCGCAACTGGCAGAGGCCCTGGATATCGAACGGCCCAACTTGGTCGTGATCGTCGACGAACTGGAGCGGCGCGACCTGATCATCCGCGACCGCCTGCCGAATGACCGCAGGGCCTATGCGCTGAAGGCGACGCTCGCCGGACGGCGGCTTTGCGAAAAGGCGATGGCCGCGGTCATGGCGCACGAAAAGAGGCTGCTCAGCGGCATCAGTCCGGATGCTTTGAAGGGAGCCACGAAGGTGATGCAGATGATCGAAAGCAACCGCCAACGGGAAGACTGACAAGACGTTTCGGGAGGAGACGATCATGAAGCGCACGAAAGAATTTTTGCGCCATTCGGTCGAGCGGGAAGACCGGCCGGACGGCACCATCCTGCTGCGGTCGACCTATCCGCTCGGCCCGGTGGCAGACCGGACGGGTGACTGGCTGCACCAATGGGCTCAAGAGGCCCCGGAGCGGGTGTTTCTGGCCGAGCGCAGCGGCGCAGGCTGGCGGGAGGAACGCTATGCCGGTGTTCTGGAAAAGGTTCGGGTTGTTGGCGCCGCGCTTCTGGCAAGGGGCATGGGGGCCGATACACCGATCCTGATCATGTCCGGCAATGGTGTCGATCACGGCATTCTTGCGCTTGCCGCGCAATACGTCGGTGTGCCGGTGGTACCGGTGGCCGAGCAGTATTCGCTCATCCACGGTGCCCATGGCCGCCTGCGCGAGGCGATCAACCTGATCAAGCCGAAAATGGCCTATGTGGTCGATGCAGAACAATATGGAGAAGCACTGAACCTTGAGGAACTGGCGCACGTCGAGATTGTCGCCAGCAGGGCAGGCAGCCGAAGCGTCACCACTTTCGCCGATCTCCTGAAAGGTGATGGCAGCGTCGATGTCGACAGCGCTTTTGCAGCCGTCACGCCGGATACGGTCGGCAAGATCCTGATGACCTCGGGCTCGACCTCCAGCCCGAAGGGTGTGCTGACCACCCACCGGATGATGTGCGTTAACCAGGTCCAGCTTGCCGACTCGTTGCCGTTCCTGCGCAAGCGTCCGCCGGTGATCGTCGACTGGCTGCCCTGGAACCACGTCTTCGGCGGCTCGCACAATTTCAACATGATGCTGGCCAATGGCGGCAGTTTCTATATCGACGACGGCAAGCCGGTGAAGGGCCTGTTCGAGCGCACGATCGAGAACCTGACACTCAAGACCGGCACGCTGGTGTTCAACGTGCCGCTCGGCTTCGGCATGCTGCTGAAGGCACTGGAGGCAGATGCGGACCTGCGTCACCGCTTCTTCGAGGATCTGGACCTGATCTTCTACGCCGGGGCTTCGCTGCCGCAGGAGGTCTGGTCCGGGTTCGAGCGCATGGCGATGGAGGTCAAGGGCGAGGTGCCGTTGATGACCTCTTCCTGGGGGCTTACAGAAACTGCACCCTCAGCCCTTATGCAGCAGGAACCGGCACCGCATTCCGGCATTGTCGGCGTTCCGGTGAACGGGGTCACCGTCAAGTTGATCCCGGATGCGGACATGCGCTGCGAAGTCCGGGTGAAGGGCCCCAACATCATGCCGGGCTACTTCAACGATCCGGAGAAGACGGCCGCCGCCTTCGATGAAGAAGGGTTCTTCATCACCGGAGACGCGATGCTGTTCCTCGACCCGGCAGACCCGAACAAGGGCATGCGTTTTGATGGCCGGATATCGGAGGACTTCAAGCTGCAGTCCGGCACCTGGGTAAGGGCGGCACAACTGAAGCTCGACATGCTGTCCCGCCTCGCGCCGCTTGCCTCCGATCTGATCATCACCGGCGCCGACCGCCAGCAGATCGGCGTCATGATCTTCCCCAACCTCGGGGAACTGAAGCGGGAAGGGTTCGACCTGCAAGATGACGACGGCGCGTTCCGTTGCAAGCTGCTGCAGGGGGAACTCCACCGGCGGCTCAGTGCCCGTGCCCGCGAAATCAGCGGCAGCTCGACGCTGGTGTCCCGCGCCATCGTTCTGTCTGTGCCGGCCTCCATGCCGGAAGGCGAAATGACCGCCAAGGGCAATTTGAACATCCGCAAGGTTCTGTCACGCCGCGAGCGGCTGCTGGAACGGCTTTACAAAGACGATGACCCGGCTGTGGTCACACTCTGATTGAGGAGCGCTTGAAATGGTCGATATCACCAAGGTTCGCGCCATCGACATCCATACCCACGCCGAGGAACCCTGCGGCTGCCATTCCGATGATGGCTATGATGACCTGCAGGCGACGATGGCGAAATACTTCCGCGCACCCTGGAGCCATCCGCCGACTGTGCCGGAAACGGCGGCCCACTACCGCGAGCAGAACATCGCGGCGGTGATTTTCCCGGTCGATGCGGAACGCGAGACCGGCTACCGTCGCTACAAGAACGAGGAAGTGGCCGAGCTTGCCGCCGAAAACGACGATGTGCTGATCCCCTTTGCCTCCATCGATCCGCACAAGGGCAAGATGGGTGCGCGCGAGGCGCGGCGCCTGATGAAGGATTTCGGCATCAAGGGCTTCAAGTTCCATCCGACGATGCAGGGCTTTTACCCGAACGACCGCATGGCCTACGAGCTCTATGAAGCGATTGCGGAAGAAGGTTCCATTGCGCTGTTTCACACCGGCCAGACAGGTGTCGGCAGTGGCATGCGCGGTGGCAACGGCATGCGGCTGAAATACTCCAACCCGATGTATATGGACGATGTCGCGGTCGATTTCCCCGACATGAAGATCATCCTCGCGCATCCTTCCTTCCCCTGGCAGGAAGAAGCCCTGGCGGTCGCCCAGCACAAGCCGAATGTCTATATTGATCTCTCCGGCTGGTCGCCGAAGTATTTCCCGGAAATCCTGGTCAAATACTGCAACTCGATCCTGAAGAAGAAGGTGCTGTTCGGCTCCGACTGGCCGATGATCACGCCGGAGCGCTGGCTGGCGGATTTCGAGAAGATCGCGATCAAGGACGAGCTGCGGCCGGACATCATCAAGGGCAATGCGGCAAGGCTGCTGGGGCTGGCATGATCACGCCGGAGCTCACCCATTTCTGCGACCTTGAAGTCGAACTGGGCCCTGTCCGGGAAATGGGACAGGGCAGGGCGGGAACGCGGCGGATCATCCCGATCATCGGTGGTCGGGTGAGCGGTCAGGTGTCCGGAACGGTGCTCGACATGGGCGCCGACTGGCAGACCATCCTGGCAGACGGTTCGGCCGATATCGACACCCGCTATGCCTTTGAGACAGACGACGGCGTGGTGATCGAGATCATCAACAAGGGCGTGCGCCATGGCCCGCAGGAAGTTCTTCAGGCGCTCGCCCGCGGCGAGGATGTCGACCCGTCGCTCTATTACTTCCGCACGGTGGCAAGGCTGGAAACGGGAGATCCGCGTTATGACTGGGTCAACCGTACACTTTTCCTTGGCACCGGCCACCGCCTGGCGTCCGCCGTGCTGGTGTCATTGTTCCAGGTGGGGTGAGGGCGGGAGTGAGGTTGTGATGTCCGGGCTCTCCAAACATCCCGAAACAAAGTCCTCGATCACCGATCTCCTCATCCTGAGGAGGACCTTCAGGTCCGTCTCGAAGGATGGGCCGCTTGCGCAGGAGTTTGCCGCCCATCCTTCGAGACGGGCTGGCGCCCTCCTCAGGATGAGGGGGAATTTGCAGCAACTGCCGTATCGCCGTTCCTTTGAAAGCCTGTAGCCCATGAAACCCTTTGCCGCACCGCTTGACGATATCCTGTTCTGCCTGACCTATGTTGCCGGGGCGGCGGATCTGCCGGACTTCGATGCAGAGCTTGCCGCCGAGATCGGCGGTCATTTCGCCGCCTTCGCCGAGGAGCAGCTGGCCCCCTTGAACGAACCGGGCGACAGCCAGGGCTGCCGGCTGGTGGAGGGGCGGGTGCAGATGCCGGACGGGTTCCGCGAGGCCTATGCCGCCTATGCGGAGCAGGGCTGGCCGGGGCTGACGATCCCGGAACAGCTTGGCGGGCAGGGGCTCGATGCTGGCGCTCTTGCGATCACTTCGGAGATCTTCACCGGTGCCAATCACAGTCTGCAGATGGTGACGAGCCTTGCGGCCGGAGCCGCCCGCACCCTGCTTGCCTTCGGAACCGAAGATCAGCAGGCACGGGTGATCCCGCAATTTGCATCCGGTGAAGCGCTGGCCACCATGTGCCTGACCGAACCGGACGCCGGGTCCGATCTGTCCCGCATCCGCTGCCGGGCTGTGCAGGCTGGTGATGGCTGGTCGATCAGCGGTGAGAAGATCTTCATTTCCGGCGGCGATCAGGACATGAGCGAGAAGATCTATCACCTGGTGCTGGCGCGCACGTCGGACGAGGGCGTGAAGGGCCTGTCGCTGTTTCTATGCCCGTGCACCCGTGCGGACGGCAGCCGCAATGCGGTGACCGTGACCCGCATCGAGGAAAAGATGGGCCTCCATGCCTCCCCCACCTGCCAGCTTGCCTTCGACGGGGCCATGGCCGAACTGATCGGCCGGGAAGGCGAGGGCCTGAAGGCAATGTTCACGATGATGAACCACGCCCGCGTGGACGTGGCCTTGCAGGGGGTTGCCCATGCCGCCCGCGCCGCGGACATTGCCAGCGCCTATGCGGCAGAGCGCAAGCAGGGCCGGGACGCTGCAGGCAAGCCTGTGACGCTGGACGGCCATGTCGATGTCCGGCGCATGCTGGACGAGATCGACGCCCTTGCTCTCGGTGGCCGGGCCATCGCGCATCTGGCGCTGGTGACGGTCGAGGCGGGCGAGAACCGGGCCCTGGCGGAATTCCTGACCCCGATTGCCAAGACCTTCTGCACACAGGCCGGGATGCAGGCAACCGAACTCGGCATGCAGGTGCTGGGTGGTTATGGCTACCTGAAGGAATATTTCCTGGAGCAGTGCTACCGGGATGTGCGGATCACCGCGATCTATGAAGGCGCCAACGCCATTCACGAACGGGCGCTGGTCACGCGCCTGCTGCCGGGCAAGGAAGGCAAGGCCTTCGAGGATTTCCTGCGCGCCGAATGCCAGCGCAACGACACGGCTTATCATCAATTGAGCGAGGTGGTTGCCCACTGGTGCCATGCGCGCGAGCAATTGTTGCAGAGCGAGGATCCGACCGCTCTGGCGCATGACTTCATGAAAGTGACAAGCGCGACCCTCTTGAAAGTCCTGTGGGCACGGATGGCCGAGAAAGCGGACCACCATCCGGAGCCGGATCGGATCCGGCGTCTGGCCGGGAAAGTGCTGGCACGATCCGAACTGGCTCTGAGCGCCTGATCTTCCTCAAGACACAGGGACAGAGTTTCGGCAGTCGCACCAAAAATGTTTTGCAGAGGTGCATCCCCCGCTGTCCGCATGCGGGGGAGACGGGAGGACGCTGCGCAGGGGGTGAGGTTGCTGGGGTCTGTCGCACCCGGTCTTTTCCCGAAAGCTTTGCAATCTCCGCAGCTTCGCGCAAACTAGCCCAAACCGATCACGCCGGGACCTTTCATGCATCCGCTCAATCTCGAACAGCTCAGGGCCTTTCTGGCCGTTGTCCGCCATGGCGGCGTCAACAAGGCGGCGGGCAGTTTGAACCTGACCCAGCCGGCGGTGACGACGCGGATCAAGCGGTTGGAAGAGGCGCTGGGCACCGAGTTGTTCGAGCGTTCTCCCGGCAGGCTGAAGCTGACCAAGCGCGGTGAGCTGCTGCAGACGTTCGCCGAGCAGTTCGAGCGGCTGTCGGACAAGGTCGAGGAGACGGTGGTCTCCCGTGAGGGCATAGATCGGCATCTGCGCATCGGTGCGTCCGAAACCATCGCGCAGTGCTGGCTGCCGGATCTGGTTGCCGCGCTGCGGGCCGATTTTCCGAACCTCATCGTGGAAATCAACGTCGATATCTCGGTGAACCTGAGGGCGGGGCTGCTCGACCGGGAAATCGATCTGGCCTTGCTGCTGGGACCGATATCTGAATATTCGGTCGACAATATCGAGTTGCCCGGCTTCGATCTCGGCTGGTATGTGGCGGCGGATAGCCCGGCTGAAGGAGAGGACGCCGTAGCGCTTCTGCGGGAGAAGCCGGTGATCACCTACGCAAGGCACACGCGCCCCTACCGCGAACTGAAAACGCTGTTGTTCGAACGGGTAGCTCCGGACGTGCAGATGTTTCCGTCGTCGTCGCTTTCGGCCTGTTTCCGGCTGGTGGAAGCAGGGCTCGGGGTCGCGGCGTTGCCGAAGGCGCTGGCACGGCCCTATGTCGATGGCGGACGGATCGTCGAGTTCGATCCGGGATGGGTGCCGGACGCCCTGAGGTTCTCCGCAAGCTATCTCGGTGACCCGCGCAGCCACATCGTGGCGGCTGCGGCGAAGAAGGCGCTGGAGGTTGCGGTCGCTTACTCAGGATATAAAAATAATTTATAAGATCCGCTAAAATCATTCAATTTGAGTTTATAACCGCAATGCAGGAGCCTTTCTCCAATGGAGGAGAGCCCCAGTGCTGCAATCTTATGAAACCCTTCGGCAGGAAAGCATCGAGACGCTTCGGGCGCAGATAAGGTCCGGCAGCTATCGCTCGCACACGGCTGGGCTCGGCAAGAACCTGCTTCAGGCAAATCTGGCGATCATTCCGGAGGCCTATGCGCTGGATTTCATGCGCTTCTGTCAGCGCAATCCCAAACCCTGTCCTCTGATCGGTGCTTCGGACACGGGAAATCCCCTCCTGTTTACCCTGGGACACTGCCTGGATATCCGTACCGACGTTCCGGCCTACAACATCTATCGCGATGGCCGGCTGGAAGGCTCCGTGACGGACATAAGCGCCTTGTGGTCCGACGATCTCGTCGCCTTTGCGCTCGGGTGTTCCTTCACTTTCGAACATGCCCTGATCGAGGCGGGGATCGACGTCTGGCACATTTCCAGCAATGTCACCGTACCGATGTTCCGCTCGAACCTGGAAACGATACCGGCCGGGCCGTTCCGGGGAGCGATGGTGGTTTCCATGCGGATGATCCCGGATGAGCGGGTGCAGGACGCGGTTGCCATTTCGGCCCGCTTTCCGCTGGCGCACGGATCGCCCGTGCATATCGGTGATCCCGCCGCCATCGGCATTTCCGATCTCGGCAAGCCGGACTGGGGCGATGCGGTGCCGGTGGAGGCCGGATATACGCCCGTCTTCTGGGCGTGCGGAGTGACGCCCCAGGCCATCATCCAGAAAGCGGCCCTGCCGCTGCTGATTACCCACAAACCGGGACACATGCTGATCACGGACATCCCGGATGACGCTGAAATTCCAATCATAACAAAAAAGACGCAGTAAGCTCGAACTTTCACGGAGTGGACACATGAAAAAGATTCTGACTTTCCTCATGGCCGGTGCTGCCATGTCCTCGGCCGCCGCCGCGGAAGACCTGTCTGTCGTCGGTAGCTGGTCCAGCCTGCCGCTGCATCAGGACTATGAGGCGCCGTTCTGGCAGACCACCTTGCCCGAAGCCTCCGGCGGCACCATCAACACCACCGTCACCACTCATAACCAGATGAACCTCGGCGTCGGCGAAGTGTTCCGCTTGCTTGGCCAGGGTGTGTTCGACGTCGGCATGACGGTGGGCGACTATGCGGTTGCCGATGCGCCTGAACTGGAAGGCCTCGATGTGCCGCTGGTGGCCATGTCCGCCGACAAGGCCCATGCAGCGGTCGACGCTGCCCGGCCGATGGTCGAGGAGATTTTCGAGAAACGCTTCAATTCCAAGGTGCTCGCCATTGCGCCTTATCCGCCGCAGGTGGTGTTCTGCAACGCTGAAGTCGGCTCGCTGGACGACCTGAAGGGCAAGAAGATCCGCGCGTCCGGCCGCATGACGGCCAAGTTCCTGGAAGCGCTCGGTGCGGAAGGCATTACGGTTGCCTTTTCCGAGGTGCCGGGCGCGCTGCAGAAAGGCGTCGTCGATTGTGCGGTGACCGGGGCGGGCTCGGGCTACAGCGCCGGTTGGTGGGAAGTCAGCACGCATCTGCTTCCGATCCCGCTGGGCGGCTGGGATCCGGTGGTGACGGCGATCAATCTCGACAAGTGGAATTCCCTTTCCGGGGAGACCCAGGCCCTGATCCAGAAGGAAATTGCCGAGAAGTTCGAAGCCCCCGCCTGGGCATCGGCAGAAGGTGCGCTGACCAACGACATCGCCTGCCTGACCGGCAAGGGCGAATGCGCCTCGGGCGAGGTGCGGGACATGGTTCTGGTCGAAGCCAGCGACGGCGACATCGAGCGGGCACGGCAGATCCTGGAAACCGATGTTCTGCCGGAATGGGCAGAGCGGGCCGGTGGTGACTGGGCCGCGCGCTGGAACGAAAGTGCCGGCACCGTCGTCGGT
Source organism: Roseibium aggregatum IAM 12614 (assembly GCF_000168975.1). Lineage (GTDB taxonomy): Bacteria > Pseudomonadota > Alphaproteobacteria > Rhizobiales > Stappiaceae > Roseibium > Roseibium aggregatum. Next base: position 64,903 of record NZ_AAUW01000015.1, on the reverse strand, counting down.
GTGCAGATCAAGACCAACTAGAACCCGGGAGACATCGAGGTGGCGGAGAAACTCCTGTCAATCCTGTCGAGGATCAACCGGACGATAGCGATTTCGGTCGGCGTTCTGTTCCTCACCTGTGCAGGTCTTGTTCTGATTGATATCTGTCTCCGCCGTGTCGGTGCCTCCTTCGGCGGCACCGACGAAATCTCCGGCTATGTGATGGCCATCGGCACGGCCTGGGGCATGGCTTTCGGATTGAGCGAACTGTCGCATATCCGGATCGATTTCCTGCGCCGTTCGGTCGGTCTGCCGAAATGGCGGGCGGTGCTGGATCTTCTGTCGATCTTCGCCCTGTCCTCGACCGTCTCCATCGTCGCGCTGAAGTGCTGGCCGGTGGTGGAGACGACCCTGCGCAATTCCTCAAGGGCGAATACGCCTCTGGAAACGCCGCTCGCGCTGGTGCAACTGCCCTGGTTCGCCGGGTGGGTCTGGTTCGCCGTCACCGCTTGGCTGACCTTTGTTGCCGGTGTGCTGCTGGTTCTGCGAGGTGACTTTACCAAATCCGAACAGGCCATCGGCGCTTTTCCGGAAGGGGAGACGGCCTGATGCTTTCCTTCGTTTCCGTCGGCCTTCTCGGCCTCCTCAGCCTTTCCATTCCTGTCGGCATCGTGCTGTTCCTGCTGGGTTTCGGCATCGACCAGTTCTTCAGTGCGTTTCCGCTGACGCGCGGCCTCGGCTCGATGGTCTGGTCGACGTCGGAAAATGCGGCGCTGATCGCCATTCCGTTCTTCGTGCTGCTGGGCGAGATCCTGGTGCGCACCGGCATCGCCGCACGAACCTACTCGGCGCTCGACCGCTGGGTCTCCTGGCTGCCTGGAGGGCTGGTGCATGCCAATGTGGCGACCGCCACCATGTTCTCGGCCACATCCGGCTCGTCGGTGGCAACAGCCGCGACCGTTGCGACGGTGGCCATGCCGCAGGCTGATAGGCTGGGCTACGACCCGAAGCTCTTTTCCGGTGCGATTGCCGCTGGGGGAACGCTCGGGATCATGATCCCGCCGTCGATCAACCTGATCGTCTATGGTTTTCTGACTCAGACCTCGATCCCCCAGCTTTTTCTCGCGGGGCTTCTGCCGGGTATCCTGCTGGCGCTGGCCTTTCTGGCGGTCACCGCGGCGGTCTGCCTGGTCAATCCGAAGCTTGGCGGGGAACGGCGGACGTTCCCCTTTCGGGAAATGCTGCTCGGGCTGGCAGACCTTCTGCCGATCATTCTTCTGTTCAGTGCCATCATCGGCTCGATCTACAAAGGCTGGGCGACACCGACCGAAGCGGCCTCTGTCGGGGTTGCCGGGGCACTGGCAATTGCCGCGCTCTTTGGCGGGCTGAACACGCGCATGATCGGTGAAGCGCTCATCGGCACCGTGCGGGTCACGGCCATGATCATGCTGGTGGTGATCGGGGCGTCGTTTCTCAACTTCACGCTTTCGGCCGCCGGCCTGTCGCAGGAGCTGCGTGGTTTCCTAGAAGGGCTCGGTTTTGGTCCCTTGCAGACGCTGCTGGTGATCGTTGCGATGTATATCGTGCTCGGCTTTTTCATCGAGACCCTGTCGCTGATGGTCATCACCATCCCGATCGTGGTGCCGATCGTCATCAGTCTGGGCTATGATCCGGTCTGGTTCGGCATCCTGATGATCGTGCTGATCGAGATGGCGCTGATCACACCGCCGGTGGGGCTCAATCTCTTCGTTGTCCAGAGTGCGCGGCGCGGCGGATCCATTGCCGAGGTGATGCTGGGAGCCATTCCCTATGTGCTGGCGATGCTGGCCATGGTCGCGGCGCTGATTGCCCTGCCGCAGATTGCCCTTTATCTGCCGATGGCCATGCGCTGACGGGACATCCGTAGAATTATTTTGGAACTGACTGACGAGGCAGACGTTTCCACCGTGATGAAGGCGGACCGGAGTATTCCGGAAGGCTCTTACACGAAGGAGACATTGATGAAACGGTTTACGAAACTCGCCCTGATGCTTACCGGTGCCACGCTTCTTGCGTCCCCTGTCATGGCTCAGGACAAGCCTGCGGGCGTTGAGGTCGGAAAACTGACCTGCGTTGTCGAGCAGGAAACCAATTTCATCGTCGGTTCCAAGGCCATCATGAACTGCACGTTCGACCGGGCCGGCAGTGGCGCTACCGGCTACTACACGGCGACCGTGAGCGAATTCGGGCTTGATATCGGTACGACCGACTCGGCCACGCTGATCTGGGGTGTTGTTGCCCCGACTGCCGACCTGGAAGTCGGTGCTCTTGAAGGCGAATACGGCGGTGTGACCGCAGGTGCCAGCCTTGGTGCGGGCCTGAAGGCCAATGCCCTTATCGGCGGCTTCGACAAGTCGATTGCGCTGAACCCGCTGAGCGTGGAAAGCCAGACGGGCACCAACATTACTCTTGGCATCAGCCAGCTTTCGCTGAAAGCAATCAAGTGAACCAAGTGACATGACGTCAAGAAGGGTCGGCTTTGCCGGCCCTTTTTGCGTTTTCTGCGCCTGTTGCCGCCGGACAAGTGCCTGCAGGCTGAAAGTCAGGTCCAACTGAAGGAGTTCCGAAATGGCATCCGATCAGGCAAAGACAATCAAAGGCGTTCTCACCAACTGGGAAGACGAAATCGAAGAGGAAGGCAAGGCCGACGTCGGCTCGCTGCTGAAGGCGTCCGGCAGCCGTGCGGCGGGCCCTTTGCTGTTTCTGCCGGCTCTGGTGATGATTTCTCCCATCGGAGCCATTCCGGGCGTTCCTATCGTTCTCACCACGTTGACGTTTCTGGTGGCAGGCCAGCTCGTTGTCGGCAGATCCGCCATCTGGCTGCCGTCGTTCGTGCGCAATCGAGGTCTGCCCAAAAAGAAGGTGACGTCGACCATCGACAAGCTGACCCCTTATGCGGAGCGCGCCGACCGTTACCTCGGACAGCGCCTGTCCCTCTTGGCCGGCGAGACGGCAAGCCGGATCGTCGCGGCGTTTTGCATCTTTCTGTCGCTTCTCGTTTATCCCGCCACCCTGCTGCCCTTTGCCGTCGCCCTGCCGGGTTCGGCCATTTTGTTGCTGAGCCTTGGGCTGCTGGTGCGCGATGGCGTCGTTACGATGGTGGGCCTGATCGTGGCTCTGGCAGCGGTCGCGACCGTCGTTTACTGGCTCGTCTGAGACTGTCTGAAACTCTCTGGAACTGAGAAAGTCTCCTCGTGGCTGGCAGCGGGGAGGAGGAGACCGGGCGGGGTAGCCGCCCTGGCAACCGCTACCGGCTCCGGAAGGTGCAAGAGTTGTGTGGCTTTTCTGAGCTGCAGAGCGCTCAGCCAGACACCTTCTGGACAGTTCATCCTTGTTGCCGGTGCTGCCGCCTGAAACGAGGGCAAAAAAAACGGGCCGCCGAGGCGACCCGTTCTGCTCACATGTCCGATCTTACCATTCAGCCTTTCAGCAGAACCGCATCCGGATTGGACTTGTAAGCGGCCGGCTCATAGGTCGGCGCGTTTTCAAGCTGCTCCTTGGTGAAGGGGGCTGTCACCAGAAGGTCGCCATTTTCCGTTTCGAACATCTTGAGGCTGGAGTAGGACACGGCAACCGGCTTCGCGTTGAAGCCAAGGAAACCCCCTACATCGATGACGACTGCCTGTGCCTTGCCATCCTTGCCGATCAGAACCTCGGCGACGTCGCCAATGTCAGTGTCCTGGTTGGTGTAGACCGTGGAATCGATCAGCTCATCGGTGGAGACGCTGGCCGCGTCGACCTCTGTTTTTTCAGCGGTCCAGGGGTCGGCCATGGCTTCGTCCAGACGCTGTTTTGCCGGGTCGATTGCTTCCTTGCGCACGGTTTCATAGGTGTCCTTGGCGCTTGCAGTGACCTTGTCCATCTGCTCGCGTGCACCTTCTGCCGTCATCCAGTGCGGAATATAGTCCGGACGCTCGTAAGGGGTCGCACCTTCCAGTTCCTGGCGAGAGACGTCGGTGACGACGATGAGCTGGTTTTCCTGACCGGACACGAAGCTGAGGCGGGTAAAGTCGAGGGCGACTTCCTTTTCACCCATGCCGAGGAACCCGCCGACGCCGACGATGACCGCACGCACGGTTCCGTCACGGCCGAAGACGACGTCATTGATGTCGCCGATTTCTTCGCCGTCAGCGTTCCTGCTGGTCAGGACCGGCTTGCCGACCATGTTGGTGGCAAGGATGCCGGTGGTTGCGTCCGGCGCAAGGGTGTGGAGTTCGAATTCATAGACGCCGGTGTCATTTTTTGCACCGGTCTGACCGCCGTCCTTCATCGCAGCGGTGTCACCGGCGATGGCGGCCGTCGAAAGGCCTGCAACGAGTGCGGTGGTGGCGAGTAGATGGCGAAGCATTTGAGCATCTCCCTTTGGGGTTAGAAATTTGGGGTTTGCCTGGTAAATGATTGAATTTTCAGGAAATTCCGAAGTCGCGCCACGATGCACAGCTATCTGCAGGCGTAATCGCGGCGCGGGAATTCAGGCCAGTTTGCCGGAGCTTTTCGGTCCGGCCAGCAGCCAGACGATGAAGCCGACAACCGGGAAAATCAGGATGCCGAGGACCCACAGCAGCTTGGCGCCTGTGGAGGATCCGCTCCCGAGAACCTGGATGATCGCGTAGACATCCACGATGAGGATTAAGAGGCCAACGATTCCATATTCCATGACAGATCTCCGGGTTGTGTAGCTGTTTCGGAAACGGTCAGGCGTGCAGAAGGTTCCCTGCTCTTCTTTTAATGGGGTGAAATAAAACTGAAAAAATATTCGGAACCAATTTCGGGTCGCTGCGTTAAATCTCCATATCTCAAATATCGGAGGTTGATATGCTTTCCTGGGCACTGTTGTTCTTGGTGGTTGCTATCGTTGCAGCCGTTCTTGGTTTTGGTGGTATCGCCGGTACTGCGGTCGGCATCGCCAAGCTGATCTTCTTCGTCGCTATCGCGCTGTTCCTGATTTCGGCAGTCGCGCACGCGATCAGAGGCCGCAGGGTTTGATACGAGAAAAACGGGCGCTACGGCGCCCCTTTTTTTGCCTTCTACATGGCCTGGATGAAGTAGAGGGAACGGGCGGAACAGATGCTCAGGCGGCACTTGGCCCCCTCCATCGCTTCCATTTTCAATGGTCTGCTCGGCGCCTCGTCCAAAGCGTGTTCTGTCCGTTTAAGCGGGGCACGCTTTTTTACTTTCTGAGCGTGAAGCTTTTCCAGAAAAAACAGAACCTGCTTTCCACGCTATGTTCTAGCCGGCTCTCGCCTGTTCGCGCACCGTATTGCGGGCGGTCCAGAGCCTGTGCGCGATCTGCTGTCTGTCCGGTCTGCTTTCAATGGAGAAGACCGCGTCCTGTGCGATGTTGTACAATTGCTTGGAAACCAGTGGCAAATGCTCCTTGCGGCACACCAGGGATGCCTTTTCCAGGGCGGAGATGAAGTGATCCAGCACAAGGATGTTGCCTCTGGAGGCCTGCCGCAGCGGGCTGACTGCCGTGTCCAGCAGATCGTGCATTTCCAGAATGGTCAGCCAGAGGCGAGGGGTGTCTTCGTCATCGGTGATCAGCGAGCTTGGAGCGCCGCGCTGAAGGATCCGAGCGACGGAGGCAGACAGGTGATCGATTGCGCTGATGGCGGTGTAGCTGTCGTTGACGCCGGGCGAGAGGGCGCGCAGGGCGATCTCCACCATCAGGTGGACCGAAAACTGGATGTCCCCTTCAGGAGCCCGCGCCTTTTCGATCTGGAAAGTTTTCTCGAGTTGTTTCAGATCCGGCTCGGATTCGGCAGTGCGGACTTTTGCAATCGGCATGCCTTCGATGACGTAGGTTCCGGGGCTGACCGTCACCTCGATGAAGCCGTCGAGAGACTTCGCGATTTCGATGAGCTGGTTGCTGTCGATGAAGGTGATGTAGCCGCTGTAGGTTGATTTGTAGACCCGGACCGGCAGATCAGGGATCTCGTCACAGTCATTGGGCTGTTCACGCGGCTCGTTGGCCAGTAGCTCGTCGATCGAGAACCGGAGCGAGGAATGGATCCGGCCGATTTCGGCATCAACGCGGATCCGTCCGGCCACGTCGTTCACAAAATAGACCAGCCAGAAAAAGCTCGCGCAGGCCAGCAGAATGCAGAGGATGACGGAAAATCGCAGGTCTTCGTTTTCGTCGACACCGAACAAGGCAATCATCGAGTAAAGGAAGGTCGCGCCCAGAAGGCCGATGGTGATCTGCGTTGTCCGGTTGCTGGCGAAGGTCTCCAGAAGACGCGCCGAAATATTGCCCGCGGCGAGGGTAAAGACAACCAGCGTCAACGAATAGACCAGGCTGATGACGGACATCATGGCGCCGGCAATGGTCGACAGGACCGAGCGGGCACCATCCACACTTATGGTGCTGTAGGCGAAAAAGTCGAAAGCTCTGTTCAGCAGACCCAGATCATCTATCACGAAGGCCGCGAAAGCGAGCAGGGCTCCCATGAGGGTGATGCAAATGGGGATGAACAGAAAACCCTTGGTCAGACGGACAAGCGCGTGTTCGCGGGCATTCTCCTGATAGATCAGATGCATCACAGTTCCCCCTCAGACCGGCAGGGCGTCATCCAGGATGAAACCCTGCTAGCCGCTGTTGCTATTAGACGCTCCAATCAAACTCGCGAATCCGCACCCGAAACCATACGCCCGTCTGTTACAGGCGCAGAAGCGGATACAATCTGGTTTTTCGAGAATGATCAGACGGTCAGAGCGTCCCTGATCAGGGATGCGGATGCGGCGGCAGCAAGTTCGGACCGTTCGAACTGTTCGTTGCCGTTCATGAGATCTTCCAGGCGCAGTCGTGCGCGGGAGACGCGGCTTTTGACGGTGCCAACCTTCACACCGAGGATTTCGGCAGCTTCCTCATAAGAGAAGCCACTGGCACCGATCAGAATGAGGGCTTCGCGCTGGTCATCGGCGAGAACCTGAAGGGCGCTCAGAAAATCCTTCAGTTCCAGATGACCTGACTGTTGCGGCTTGCTTTCCAGGCTGGCGGCATGTTCCCCGTCGGGATCTGCGACTTCGCGCTGCATCTTTCTGCCGACGGAATAATACTGGTTGCGGAGAATGGTGATCAGCCAGGCGGTGAGATTGGTGCCCTCGGTGAACTTGTCCTTGTTGGCTATCGCCTTCGCCAGTGTTTCCTGTACCAGGTCGTCCGCGCGGTCACGGTCGCCGCTGATGGATCTGGCGAAGGCGCGCAATCGCGGTATTGCGTCGACTAGATCCTGTTTGAACTGTGCGACGTTCATTCTGCGGCCTCCTCGTCAGAGCCTCTAACATCCAATGCAGACAACAGATCCATCATGTCGTCGGGTATGTCTTCCGACAGGGCCTCGTCATAAACTTTCTTGAGCTGGTTACCGATCCAGTCCTCTTTGGACTTGGATCCCGCCGAGGGTGTGATGACACCGAACCCAGCGTTGGGTACTTCGGGTTTGAGCTTGCTTGCCATTGCGGTTTCCGATTTTCGCGTCTTCGAAGATAGGCTTAATTGAGACATAAACGCAGCCGCAAAAAAAAAGTTCCTTGCGCAGGGAACTTTTTTTTGCCGAATGCATTTTCGAGTTACGGGCGCGCTAAAAAGCGGGCCGTTCGGCCGCTATCGAGCGGCACCATATTAAGGAACTTATTTATGTCCGTGAGCCTTTCGGAAGAAATCGCGCCGCTGCTGCCATATCTGCGCAGATATGCAAGAGCTTTGGCGGGAAGTCAGAAAAGTGGCGATGCCTACGTCAGGGCCTGCTTGCAGGCGCTGGTGGCAGATCAGACCATCATCGACACGACTCATGGCGTGAAGATCGGTCTGTATCGTCTTTTCCATGTTTTGTGGAACGCAAGTGTCGTTCCGCCAACGACACACGACGGGACCGTTTCCATTTTCGAGCAGACTGCTCAGCAACGTCTGGCAACCATGGCACCAGAAAGCCGGCAAACCCTGTTGCTGTCGACGCTGGAAGGTTTCTCGCTTCCCGAAACCGCGCTCATCATTCAGCGCAATGAAGAGGATGTGACCGGCCTGGTTCAGGATGCGATTGCTGAAATCGACCGGCAGACCAAGACCGATGTGCTGATCATCGAGGATGAACCGCTTATTTCCATGGATCTCATCCAGATCGTGGAATCCCTCGGTCATGGTGTTACCAGCGTGGCCCGGACGGCAAGCGACGCCATTGCTGCCGCCAAGGCACAGAAACCCGGGCTGGTTCTTGCTGATATCCAGCTCGCCGACGGTTCATCGGGCATCGATGCGGTGAAGGAAATCCTTGCGGAAATGTCCGTTCCGGTCATCTTCATCACGTCCTTCCCAGAGCGCCTCCTGACGGGCGAGCGGCCGGAGCCAACGTTCCTCATCACCAAGCCGTTCAACCCGAACACGGTCAAGGCTGGCATCAGCCAGGCCCTGTTTTTCAAAGGCACGGAAGAAGTCGTCGCTGCCTGAGGCAAGTGGTGACGGGATGAGCGAAACGGGACCTTTGTCTTGCGTGCGTTCCTCGGGACGCGAGCAAGATGGAAGTCCGGGTCGCTTGTCTACCGTGTCAGAACGCTGCAAATTCAATCCGGAAGGGAAGAGGCGGGCACCAAGGCCCGCCCTTTTCCTTCAGTGCCGTGAGAGCCAGTCCTCAATGTCCTTCTCGGCTTCTTCGCGGGTCTTGCCATATTTTTGTTGGATGAGGCCAGCAAGTTCGGTTCGGCGGCCGTCGACCCGATCGACTTCGTCGTCGGTCAGCTTGCCCCATTGGGCGATGGCCTTTCCTTTGAATTCTTTCCAGTTTTCTTCAATCCGGTCCCAATTCATCGGTCGTTTTCTCCTTGTCTTGATGACACATGGAAAACGGTTCCTGTGGTCAATGGTTCCAAATGAACTGCGGTCGGCACCGGCGCCGAACATGGACTGGCACCCAGGTGCGGAAGCGGCTTTCTTTTTGCGGGACTTTTGCGCAAGGCCATATGCCCGGACAACGGAGCAAGACCGAAATGTCTGATATCGTTACTTATCTTTTTGGCGCGGCGGCGTTCATGCCGCATGGATACTGCCTGCTCTGGCGCCCGGATCTCGTGGCAATCCATGCTATTTCCGACGGTTTGATCGCGCTGGCTTATATTATCATTCCCCTGATGATTTTCGACTTCCTGCGCAAGCGTCCGGACATTCAGGGGAATTCCCGCAGGATCGGGTATCTGTTCATCGCCTTCATTCTGGCGTGTGCGCTGACCCATCTGACGGCCCTGGCAACGCTCTGGTGGCCGATTTACGGCGCGCAAGGCCTGATCAAGCTGGTCACTGCCGCAGTCTCGGTGGCAACCGCAGTCGTCGTCTGGCGGGTACGGCCGATGCTGCTTGCCATTCCCTCGCTGCAGGATCTGGAGCGGGCCAACGATATGCTGAAAGCTGAAAATGTCGAGCTTTCCGACAAGGTCGGCAGAACCCGTCGGGAGGTCAAGCAGATCAACGAGCGCTTTGAAACCGCTCTGACCGGTTCCAACATTTCCGTTTTCACCCAGGACAAGGATCTGCGCTACACCTGGATCCACAATCCGCGGTTCGGCAAGAAGCCGGAAGAGATCCTCGGCTGCACGGACCACGACCTCATGCCGGAAGAGACCGCAGCGGAAATGGATGAGGTGAAGCGCCAGGTTCTGGAAACCGGCGAGACCGCCTCGACGTATTTTGCGCTGGACAGCGAGGAGACGGGAACGATCTCCCTGGATCTGATCGTGCATCCGACGCGCAACAGCAGCGGCGATATCGACGGCGTCTTGTGTACGGCAATCGATATGACCGAGAAGAGCCTTTATGAAATCCGGCTCTCCTCCCTCGCAAGACAGCTTGCAGAGGCCAACCGGCGTTTCGAGAAGGCGCTCGACGGCTCGCTGACAACCGTTTTCGAGCAGGATCTCGACCTGAAATATGTCCACGTCGTCAATCCGTCGCCAGGTTTCAAACCGGATTTCTTCATCGGCAAGAGCGATGCGGAGCTGTTTCCGGAAGAAAGCCAGCTCAAGCTCATTCCGGCAAAAAAGAAAGTGCTGGAAACAGGTGAAAGCGCGGTCATCGAATTCGACATGGACATGAACGGCGTCAATCGCAGCTACAACATGCGCATCGAACCGGCGAGAGACAAGGAGGGCCGGATTACCGGCCTGATCGGTATTTCCATCGACCTGACGCACAAGCGCGAAAACGAACGCCAGATGCATCTCGTGATGCGGGAGCTGACACACCGCTCCAAGAACCTGCTTGCGGTTATTCAGGCCATGGCCCGGCAGACCGCGGCGCGCTCGGACAACACGGAAGATTTCGTCGAGAGCTTTGCCGCAAGGCTTCAGGCCATGGCCGCCAGCCACGATCTGCTGGTGTCACAGTCCTGGTACGGTGCGGATCTGAAGGAGCTGGTGCTGGCGCATCTGGCGCAATCCATCGATCCGGGAAGTCCGCAGATCGAGATCAAGGGCGACTCGCATTCGATCACGGCGGATGCCGCGCAGAACCTTGGCCTTGCCCTGCATGAGCTGACGACCAATGCCGCCAAATATGGCGCTCTATCAGTGCTCGGCGGGAAATTGTCGGTCTCCTGGACGACGGAAGACGGCAAGATCAAGCTGGTCTGGAAAGAAAGTGGCGGTCCGGAAGTTGTGCCGCCAAAGCGCAATGGTTTCGGAAAGATGCTGCTGGAACGGCTCGTCGGACCGGCGCTCGATGGCGATGTCACAATAGAGTTCGCGCCGGAAGGCGTACGGTGCGTTATCGAGTTTCCGGTTCGGCAGGCCAATAGCTGATCTGTCTGAGACGTCAGGGTTGGGCTGATGCCAGGTGAGGAGAAACGTCCCGCAGTGGCGCCGGCTTTCAGGGGGCGTTTATGTGCGGGGTCTACTCGCGGCGAAGAGCCTTCAGCGCGTCATCGATTTCCGCAATCAGCTCTTGTGGTGTACGGCCGCCTTGTTCGGATCTGGCCTGCGGGGCCTTGCGCAGACTTGCCCGCCAGGACAGCAATGCCGTCCGTTTTTGTTTGTCCGAGAGGGAACGGTCTTCCAGAACGCTTGCTGCGGTTCGGAACCCGGCAAATCGTTTCGGTACGCTGATCATGGCTTCTTACAATTTGGAATGATGGGGCTCAAAGCACGCAAAGGGCCGCCTACCGTATAACGGCACACGGCCCCTCATTTTCATCAAATAGCCTCAAGTTTCAGGCTGGGCCGTTCACTCGGTGATAACAGCCCTCAGCATCCACGCAGCCTTGTCGTGGAAGGTGATGCGCTGGGTCAGGAGGTCTTCCGTCACCGGGTCGCTGTTCTCACCGGCATAGGCCGCCATGTCGCGCATCTCCGCGGCAATCATCTCGTGGCTGTGCACTAGGTCTTCGATCATTTCGAAGGCGTTGGGCATGCCGCCCGCCGGAAGGCTGACGCTCAGATTGAGCTTGCCTTCGTCGACATTGACCGGAGCCCGGTGACCAAGCGCACGGATACGCTCTGCCAGGTCGTCGGTTGCGGCGAAGAGGTTTTCGTAATGCTCTTCGGTCAGATCATGGATCGATTTGAAGAGCGGGCCAACGACGTTCCAATGATAAAGGTGCGATTTGATCGTCAGCATGTAGGTTTCGGCCAGAATGACCGACAGATGCTTGGCAAGCTGCTCGCGCACTTCGTCGGAAACGCCTGTCTTGATCTGGTCGACCTTGGGAGTTTCGATGTTCAGTACCTTGGGCGTCGACATTGTTCTTCCTTTCTTGCTGTCTGTTGGCGCTGCTTCGTCGAGCTCTCTGGCTGACGAGCGCGCCTCGCGGTCTTCGGTAAGAAAAGTCTTCAACCATCTGTCGGTTCCATGTTTCTGACAAAAATTCCTTTTTTTGCGCGGATGGAAAATATGTTTTGAAATCCTTTCAAGAAAAGCAATTGTATTCGTTTCTCGGTCTCGTGGATGCGGGGCTGCGTTTCTTGCGCCTTATGCCTTTCTTGCGTTTCCAATGTCTGTCCTATCGAAAAGCAATGTTGGAACCTGCTCGCGTACAACAGCGTTACGTCTAGGGTGTGGGCTGATAAATGAAGACGAAATGGCATGAGAAATGGCGAAACCGCGTTAGGAAGGGTGCGCCGACATTGTGAAAAGACAGGCGGCGCGGGGCCTTTACGCGCTTCGGACCTATCCGACATGTCCGCCCCGCTGTCGCAGGCATCCAGGTGAACCTCGAATTTTTCCGGTCGCGCTCTACGGAGACGGATTACCAGAGTGGTGCCGGAAGCTATTGAAAGGAGACGGAGATGGCGTCGAAATCCAGTTCCAGCATCAAGAATGAAGACACATACGACGCCTTGCGCGACAAGGGTTACAGCAAGGAAAAGTCGGCGAGAATTGCGAATGCCCAGGCCAACGACAGCCAGTCTCCTTCCGTCAAGGGTGGTAAGGCCTCGCCTTACGAATCCTGGACCAAGGAAGAGCTCTATGAACGGGCGCAGGAGCTGGAAATTGATGGCCGCTCCAGGATGTCCAAATCAGAGCTGATCGAAGCCCTGCGAGGGTAGGGGCGGGCAGGTTCAGTGCCTGAAAACGAGGCCTTTTTCATCTCGACCGGTCTTTTTGTTCATAGACGCTGTCTGCGGGTGAGATCGCGCCCTGGCCAGGCATTAATTCCTTGTGATTTGTCTGGAACCAAATCACTGCCGGGCCGTTTACAGCCCAGACCGCGCAATTGAATGGCGCGGTAATCATACGCCCGGGTTCCGGGCTTCATCCCATTTACGCAATGCGCGCCGTCCATCGTCAGGACTGCCCGCAATCGAGAACAGGAGCGATATGATGGCAACCGCTAAGACTGCCACGGCAACGACCTCCAATCCTGCCAATGACACCGTGAGCGCCCGCGAAATCGAAGAAAACATCGAACGCATTCGTGGTGATATCGCCGCTCTGGCCGGGTCGCTGAAGAAGTATGGCTCCGGCAAGACGGACGAGTACAAGTCCAAGGCCGCTGCTGCCGGCGAGGATCTGACCAAGATGTCTCAGGACGCCCTGAGTGATCTTTCGGCCGAATTGCAGAAGTACGAACGGGCCTTCGTTGCGGAAGTTCGCAAACGTCCGTTGCAGTCCATCGGAATTGCCGCCGGTATCGGCTTTCTGATCGCCGCGCTGGTGCGTCGCTGATGTTCCTGCGTGCCATTCCAATGGCTTTCGGAGCCGTTTCGCGGGACTTTAACGGCATGGTTCGCCGTGCCAAGCGCAATGCCGTGTTGAGTGGCATTGCGGCTGTGTGTTTCGCAACGGCTTACGTGGCCGGAGTGGTGGCAGTCGGCGCTTATCTTGCACCGATATTCGGCCCTGCGGTGGCGGCATTGCTGATTGCCGTCATCATGGCGGTTACCGGATTGGTTTTTGTCGCGGTGCTGAGCTTCCTGAAGCACAGGGACCGCAAACGCAAGGCGCATTCACAGGTCGCTCAACGGCTTACGCTGGCTGCTGCCGTTTCCATTCTGCCACAGCTCACAAAATCCAAAGGCCTGATGGTTACCGTCGCCCTGGGTGGCCTGGCCTTGCTGGCAGCTCAGGCGTTGGGTGGCGAAGATCGCGACTAGGGCGTGGCCCATAAAAGAAGACGAAATGGCGTGAGAAATGGCGAAGCAGAGTCAGGAAATGTGCGCGGAGCGGGTTTTCTGCCCGGTCAGGCACGCTGACGACACGCTGAAAAGCGATTTTCATGTTCTTCGGATTTGACCGGATTGGTTCTCATTAGCGTTGCGAAAGCTTGGAAATGAGCCGCATTTCCTGCGCTTCCGCGCCTTGACGAGGAGCAATCCGCCTCAAACAATTTTATCTTCGTTTATGGGCCCACACCCTAACACTCTGCCGCGCGTCTCGCCGGCCTTTGGAGCTAACAGTGATGACAGCGCAGCCAGAGTCGCACAGCGCCACCAAGACGGGTGCCGCCGCGACAGTATCCGAGACCCTCGGATCGGATCCGATCGTCCGTGTGTCGGCTGTTATCCTGTGCGTGATTGCGGTGACCGCTGCCCTGGACATCGGCCAGGTGATTTTCGCACCCGTTTGCCTTTCGATCGTCGTCGGCACGATATTCGCGCCGCCGGTGGAAAGGCTCTCGCGCCTTGGCGTTCCCGGCTGGTTGTCCGCAGGCGGGATGGTGTTGCTCTTTATTGTCTTCATTCTGACCGCCGGGGCCGCTTTCGTGGTGCCGCTTTCCGACTGGCTGGACAGGCTGCCACTCATCTGGTCGCGGCTTCAGGCGCAGTTGATCAGTTGGCAGGGGTTCTTTTCCTCAGTCGCCAGCCTGCAGGAGGACCTTCGCAATGCTGTCGGCCAGAAAGGCGGCATGCAGGTCAGTGTCGAAGACAATTCCGCAGTCGAAAGCGTCTTCTACTTTGCTCCGGCCTTCGTGGCGCAGGTCATCCTGTTCCTGGCCAGTTTCTATTTCTTCCTGCTCACAGGCCCGCATTTACGCCGGGCCGCGCTCCAGCTTTCGTCCGACGGTGAAGGGAGGCGGAGCATCGTGACCGCGTTTCGCACCATCGAAACCCGTTTGTCCACCTATCTCATCTCCATTAGCCTCATCAATGCCGGGCTCGGCGCAGCCGTGGCCCTGTCCATGTGGCTTCTCGGTGTTCCATCCCCCTTGTTGTGGGGCATGATGGCCTGTGTATTGAATTACGTGGTCTATCTCGGGCCTGCGATCATGGTGCTGTTGATGAGCGCCGTCGGTCTGGCAACCGGGAACACGCCCTTGGCGATCCTGACGCCGCCGCTGACGTATCTGGCGCTCAACCTGATCGAAGCGCAATTCGTCACCCCGACCGTTCTTGGGCGAACGATGACGTTAAACCCCTTCCTGGTTTTTCTTGCGATCGCCTTCTGGATCTGGTTGTGGGGACCGATCGGCGGATTTGTCGCCGTCCCCTTGCTTCTTGTCGTGGGAACGGTGCTTGAGATTATGAACGACCCCGCACACGCGAGCCAGTCCGTGGTCGCCCATTCCGACACCGTATCCAAATCCTGACAAGCAAGGCTGTGTTCTGCCTGTCGGCAGAAGGCTGAAACCAGTCCGCTGCCCGCCGGGGTACGCCCCAGCGTGAAGCATCGTGTCGCTCCGGGCCGAGTTCCGGAGAGGGGTTCAAGCCTGCGTCCAGGGATTACCAAGCAGGCAACTTCGATCTTCGCTAGTCGGTTCTCAATGGGACAAAACCCAGGGCTATGCCAGACCAAGTTGTTCTGTCGCGGAAATGCAGGCAGACAAAACAAAAGCCGCCTGGAAGAGGCGGCTTTTCAATTCTCTTGTCTCAAGAACTCTTTACTTTTCATTGTACGCGAGCATTCCGTGCGCAATGGGCCAACCTGTGCAGGTGGTTACGCCGTTGCCGGACACACAGCGCGTCGGGCGCCCGTGGACGTCGGCCAGTTCAACCTTCAGGTCGCCCTTGGGAGCAGCCTTCTGTTCAACTTCTGCTGCTACGGCGGTGTCGCTCTTGTGAGCGGTTTCCGCGTCAGCCTGTTTGGAGAAAAACGGCTCTGCAACAATCAGGCTAGATGCCAGAAGCGCAGCAACGGCGATTGCAGCAGGGGCGTTGGTCGGAATTCGTTTGCGTAGCGTGAACATAATGTCTACCTCCACCCCGTAAACGCCCAAGTTAAGAAAAGGTTTCACGCTGCCCATTAATTTCCAGATGGACAGGGATCGAAGTAGAAAATAAAGCGCACTTATAACTTATGTTAATGCAGGGGGGCTTGTTTCGTGCCATCTTGCGGGCAGTCAACAAACTGACAATGAGAACCCTCGTGACAACGGAAACTTATCAAACCGTGCCGGAAAAGCGCGGCGCTGCGCTGGTTGTCGAAGACAATCCGATCATCGCGCTCGATACGCAGATGATGCTGGAAGAGCTCGGGTTCTCGCCGGTCGAGACGCTCGCAAGTCTTGCGGAAGCGGCGGAGGTACTGGCAGCACACCTGTTCAGCTTCGTCATTCTGGATGTGAAGATCGGCGACGATACGAGTCTGGCTTTCGCCAGGCAGCTTCTGGAAAAGGGGACCAAGTTCATCTTTGCCAGCGGCTACAGCGATCTTGGCCCTCTGCCGACAGATTTCGAAGGCCACGTCATCCTGAGCAAGCCTTATACCAAGGCTCAGATCGATGCCCTGATCTGAGCCAAGGGTGTGGGGAATATGGCGGGCTGCTCAGATGAGCGGACGCGGTTCATCCAATACGGCTTCGTAAGAAGCGAGCTTCGCAAGGGCGTCCCTGTCCAGCACGCGGATGCGGTCTTTCTCCCAGCTGATCAGCTCTCTTTCAAAAAGTTTCCGCAGTGTCCGGCTTGTATGCACCGGGGTGATGCCGAGTGCATCTGACAGATGGCTTTGGGAAAAGGGCGCATCAAGCATCTGATTGCTGGCATAGCCAACGTCCTGCGCCCGGTCGTAAAGGTGCAGGATGAGATAGGAGAGCCGCTCCAGCGCGGTGCGTTGGCCGAGGCTGATGATGTGCCCGTCCAGTATCTGTTCCTCGCGCGCGGCAATCCATGTCATCGCAAAGGCGAGGCCTGGATGGTCCTTGAATATCGACCAGACCTTGTCGCGTTGAAAGACACACAAGGTGGTGTCGGTGAGGGCCGTGACGGAGTGCTGCATGTCTTTCAGAACAGCAAGCTGGATGCCGACGAGGTCGCCCGGCAGGGCGAAATTCAACACCTGCCGACGGCCGTCGTTTAGCGTCTTGTGACGAAAGGCCCAGCCTTCCAGAATGGTGTAGAGATGAGGGCTCTTGTTTTCTTCCTGAACGATCGTCGCCCCGGCCTCGACCGTCAGTTCACCGCTTTTGAAATTCGAAATGAAGTCCAGTTCCTTCCCTTCCAGAGGCCGGAACGCAGTTTTCTGTCGCAGGGGGCATGTTCGGCAATTGGTTTGAAACGCGGCAGTTTCGGTCATTGAAATGGCTTCTCCATTGCAATTGATCAAAACGCTTTGGACAGCCGCAAGTTCCCACTCGAGGCTGTAAGGTAGGGGAAGGCACGTCCGTCCGGTACCGGACGCAGGCTCACCTGGCGCCGCATGATTTGCCACTACAGACAATCGGCCGCGTCGGAGAGAGAGGTTGGACAGTCCGGCGGCCTTGTGCCGGATAGAATGAGGCCGCGCGGGCGCTGAACCCGTCCGCGCGGCAACCTATCAAGGCTCAGGGACGCAAAATGGTGTAGCCGTCTTCGTCCAGCTCCATCAGCGTGACAGCTCCGGCGGGGACGATTTCGACACCTTCCAGCAGCGGAATGTCCTTGCCTTCCTTCTTGGCCATGCCCTGTCGGGTGTTGTCGCAAGCCTCGAAGGAGACATTCGGCATGCTTTGCACAAAGGATTTCATGCGGTCCGAAACGGGAGACGTGTCGGCCCGGAACATGTGCAGGCCCGCATTGAAGGCAACGATCTTGATGTCGGCTTCCTCGCCGATTTCAGAGTAGTGGCGGGCCACATTGGACGCGACGTTCAAAACGGTGTTCATCTTCTGCGGATCATTATCGCTGACTTGCAGGGCAAGCTTGTGGACGCCGTCGTCCGCCCAAACGGCAGAGCCAAGCATCAGCAGGGCCGAAGCGGCCACTGCCAGTCTTGAAAACATTCCCATCGTTTCCTCCTCCTAACGCCGCAGGATACCCTGCGGCGGCCTTGCGCGGGCGGCCTTTCTTTTATGGGCCGCTGCCGCAAAACGATGTCAGTCGACGCCTCCCATGCCCGAGGCCTCGTCGTCGTCGACGGAACCCGGGGTCACGTCGAGAATACGGGCGCGCATGGTGATCTCGACCGCGCTGTCCTTGCAGTCGCTCATGCAGGGTTCGGCCTTGGCCGCATAATGCGGCTCCTCGGCACGATCATCGGCTATGAAATTTTCCTCGTTGGGAAGACGGATCTCCTGGAAATTGTCTTTCGACAATTCGAAGTCCTCGTCCTCGACGAGGTCGTTCAGATAGAGAAGGTAGGCGGTCAACGCATAGACGTCGTCATCCGACAGGGACCGGGCGTTGCCGTATGGCATGGCGCGGCGGACATAGTCGTAAACCGTGGAGAGATACGGCCAGTAGGAGCCGATGGTCTTTTCCGGGCGTTCCTCGGTCAAGGTGTCCTGACCGCCCGCCAGAACCGGCCAGCGGCCGACGCCTTCACCGAAGTCGCCGTGACAGACCGCGCAGTTCTCGGTGAACAGCACTTCGCCATCGGCGACCGTACCGGAGCCTTCCGGCAGGCCGGTGCCGTCGGGGCGGATGTCGATGTCCCAGGCCGCGACCTCGTCTTCCGTCGCAGCGCGGCCCAGACCGAAGACACCGCCATCACGGGTTTCGGACACGGGTACGGCCGGGGCTTCCACCGCTGTGTCGGCGCTGGCGGTTTCGGTCTCTTCGGCAGCCGGTTCTGCGGCGCTTTGCTGGTCGGCTGGAGCCGCAGCGCTGGAGAAGGTGGCCAGATAGGCGATCACATTTTCCAGATCTTCCTGCTTCTTCAAACCGGCAAAGGCCATCTTGGTGCCCTTGACCATGTCCTTGGGCTTGGTCAGATAGGTCGTCAGCGTCGTCTCGTCCCAGACGAGACCGCCGCTGCCGGCATCGATCATCGCCTTGGAATATTTGTAGTCCTCGAGCGATCCAGCGGTGCGGCCGAAAACCTCGTTGAGTTCCGGACCGACCTTGTTCTTTGCGCCTTCTCCCACAGCGTGGCAGGCAGTGCATTTCTTGAAGACCTTTTCGCCCTTTTCGGCATCACCCGCATGGGCCGTCGCGGCAAGCAGGGGCAGGGTGGCGATCAGGGTTCCAAGGCTGAGGGCTTTAAGAAACTTCGACATTTTCCACCATTCCGTCTGCTTTGACATGCCACGTCTGGATGCCGTTGTTGTGGTAGATCGAGTTTTCGCCGCGGGCGGCACGCAGCTCGTTCTTGGTCGGCTGGAAGAAGCCGTGCTCGTCCATCGCGCGGGACTGGAGCAGCATGTCCGAACCGTCCCAGTCGATGTCGAGGTAGAAGCGGTGCATGGCCTTGGACAGGCTCGGGCCGTCCAGACGGGCTGTCTTCCAGTTACGGCCACCATCAAGCGATACATCGACCCGTTTGATCCGTCCGTTACCGGACCAGGCGACGCCAGAGATGACCATCGGCCCCTTGCCATGGCTGATCGGGGCCTGCGGGCTCGGCGAGGTGATGACGGATTTCGGATCCATCACCCAGGTGAAGCGGCGGGCCTTGCCGTTCTCCAGAAGGTCCGTGTATTTTGACGTCTCCTCGCGCTGGTGCCAGGGTTCGTCCCCCACTTCGATCCGGCGCAGCCATTTCACCCACATGTTGCCTTCCCAGCCGGGCACGACCAGGCGCAGCGGATAGCCCTGTTCGGGGCGCAGGGCCTCACCGTTCATCTTGAAGGCGACCAGACAGTCGTCGAGGGCCTTTTCTATCGGGATGGAGCGGGTCATGGCCGAAGCATCGGCGCCTTCAGGCATCACCCATTTGCCGTTGGTTTTCAGACCTGCCTCTTCCAGGATCAGCTTCAGCGGCACGCCGGTATACATCACGCAATGGACCATGCCGTGGGTGTACTGACAGCCGTTGAGCTGGGAGCCGCGCCACTCCATGCCGGAGTTGGCGGCGCATTCCAGGAAGTAGACCCGGTTCTCCCGCGGGAAGCGCTTCAGGTCTTCCATTGTGAAGACCAGCGGCGTGTCGACAAGGCCGTTGATCATCAGCCGGTGATCGGCCGGGTTGATGTCGGCGATGCCGCCGTGGTGGCGCTCGAAACACAGGCCGTTGGGCGTGATGATGCCGTCCAGCTCGTGCAGCGGAGTGAAGTTCACCGAACTTTCGGTGGAGGCCGTCAGCCACTCCACGTCGCGGCGAACCACATGGGCCTCGAATTCCGACGGCACGCCATACGGGCGCGCCTGGACACCGTCGCCGAGATAGCGGTTCCAGTCCTGTATCTCGGTGATCAGCGGATCGCCTGCCGCGCGCGCAGCGCCTGCGGTGCCTGCAACGGCTCCCGCTGCGAACCCTGCTTTCAGAAGGGAGCGCCTGGACAGGCCCGGCGTCTTTGAAATGGTTTTGTCAGTCATGATCGTGTCCTCAGGGTCTCTGAAGAAAAGGCATCATCCTGCCAGCTTGACGGACTGGTTGTCCGGCAGGCTGACCACGGGATTGCTTGTGAGATAGGCTTCGACAACTTCGGAGATGGGCGGGCCTTCCGTGCCCTCGTTGACCGAGGCCCAGCCGGCAACGATGTATTCCCGGGCTGGATCGATGGCTTCGCCGGTGGCGAGCAGGGTCATGCCCGAAATGCGCTCGCCGATCTCCTTGCCGGGGTCGATGGTGTAGCCCATGCCACCAACGCGGACCATGTCGCCGCCCTGCTGGTAGTAAGGGTCCTTGTTGAAGAGGTTGTCGCCGACATCCTCCAGAATGTCCTTCAGCATCTGACCGGTCATCGGCGAGCGGTAGGCCGCCGGATAGGTCATGGCGCAGGCATTGTGGACGTCCTCGAAGGTGATGTCCTGGCCCGGTAGAAGCGACGTCCCCCAGCGGAAGCCGGGCGACAGGGCAATTTCGGCGTCACGTTCGCTCAGAAGCGCCTGACAGATCAGATCGTCGAAGGTGCCGTTGAAGTTGCCGCGCCGGTAGAGCAGGTTCTCGGTCTTGCCGAGAACGCGGGCGAGATCCGCTTCGTAGGGTGCGCGGACCTCATCGATCAGCGCTGCCATATCCGCATCGGGTGTGATGACGTCTGAGAAGATCGGGATCAGGCGATAGGCATAGCCCGCCAGCTTGCCGTCCTGGACATCGAGATCCACCCGGGAGACGAATTTGCCGTTGGAGCCGGAGGCGATCACCAGCGTGTCGTTGACGATGACCGGTTCCGGCAGGGCGTCGTGCGTGTGGCCCGTGAGGATGACGTCGATGCCATCGACACGGGACGCCAGCTTGCGGTCGACGTCGAAGCCGTTGTGGGACAGCAGCACGACGATTTCAGCGCCTTCGTCGTGGGCCTCGGCCACATGCTTGGCAATGTCTTCCTCGCGGATGCCGAAGGACCAGCCGGGGATCATCCAGCGCGGATTGGCAATCGGGGTATAGGGGAAGGCCTGGCCGATGACGGCGACCTTGGACCCGCCGCGCTCGAACATCTTCCAGGATTCGAACGCCGGCTCGTCCCATTCGTTGTCGTAGATGTTTGAGCCGAGGAAGGCGAAGGGCAGGCTGTCGATGACTTCCTGCACCCGGTCGGTGCCATAGGTGAATTCCCAGTGCCCGGTCATCGCGTCCGGTTCCAGCGAATTCATGATCGTGATCATGTCTTCGCCCTGGGTCACATTCGACGTGTAGCTGCCCTGCCAGGTGTCGCCGCCATCCAGGAGAAGAACGTTATCGGCGCCGCGTTCTGCGCGAATGCGTTTTATGACGGTCGCGACCCGGTCCATGCCGCCCATCTTGCCGTAGGTCCTGGCCAGGGCGACAAAGTCTTCAGACGTGAGCGCATAGGCATCCGGTGACCCGGCCTCGATGTTGTAGAGCTTCAGGAAATCCGCCCCGGTGACATGGGGCGGTTTGCCCTTGACGTCTCCGATGCCCAGGTTGATGGACGGTTCGCGGAAGTAGATCGGCTTTAGCTGGGCGTGGATATCGGTGATATGCACCAGCGTGAGCGTGCCCTTGGCTTCCATGCCCAGGAGCTGGTCCTCTGTCAGGGCCTGTTGCGCCATCAGCCGGGACCACGAACCCGCCATGCCCGATCCGAGCAAGGCGCTTGTCGCGGTTGCCGCCATCAGGAACTCACGTCTTGAGAACATTCTCGGTTTCTCCAAACCAACGGCCGTTGCCGGGCCGGTTGCATAATTTTCCCGTTGATGCGCGGCAATGCCGTGCACCCCGGTTATCCCACGTGCGGGACGGTGATGTTGTCAGCCTGCTCTTTCCGCCTGTTGCAACACCGGGAAAGAAACCGGCGCGGCGGCTGTGACCGCGCCGGAGGTTGAACGGTCAGCCTACTGGCGGACCGCCGGGGTTTCGATGTCGAGCCCGGACCCGCGCCAGGTCACATAAACCTCCAGAGCCATAAGCTCGTCGGAGAAGGCTGGCGGGAAGGCTGCGCGTGTATCGCGAATACATCCGCGGAAGCGGTTGTGCAGCGATACCATCTCGCTCTGCTTCAGACGGTACGTCGGGAAGCCGTTGACGTTGCCCTGGCTGAGGTGATCAGCCCGGATATAGCTGCCGTTGTAGTTCTCGTGGCAGGTGGCGCAGGACAGGTTCAACTGACCCGTTCGGGTGTAGTAGAGGTCCTTGCCTTTTTCCCACCAGGCCTGCATCTCGCCTTCGCTCAGGTCGACGTGCATCGGCATGCCGAGTGACTGGTGCTTGATGTAGGTCGTCAGGGCTTTCTGATCGGGCGCGTCGAACTTGTAGGGCTCTGCCTGCATGTTCTGTTCGCGGCACTGGTTGATCTGCAGCTCGATGTTGAACGGCTTGCCGGCATCCTCATTCCACTTGGGATAGCTTGCACCAAGGCCCTTGAGGAAGCTTTCGGCGTCCTCGTGGCAGGATGCACAGGATTTTCCTGCTGCGCCATCCACCGTGTTCCAGATTTCCTCGCCGCGTTCGACATAGAGCATGCCCGGGTTCTGGAAGCTGTCGGCTTCAAGATCACGGGTCTCGTCCGTACGGTAATGCCAACCGGAGATCAGTTCATCGAAAGGGTGACCTTCCGGTGCCGGTACGCGGGTGTCGATTTCCAGTTCACCGTCGATAACGAGCTTTTCGTCAACCGGCCCCCCGGCCAGGCTAGCGCTTGTGCTGACCATCAATGCTGCGAGCATGGTGGCTATGCGTTTCGTTCTATTGGCCAAATCGTCTCCTCCCGATTTGAGCGATCCCTGGAACACCCTGCCTTCGACTGACTGCAGATACGATGTTCCGACACTCTCGATGCAATCTGCTTCCGGCTGTTCAACCGGCTGCGATGTCACAGCCGCAGATGCTGGGCCGCTGCCTATTCAACAGTGATCTTGTTCTCGGACGCGTAGACGCTGCCGTCATCGTCGACCCAGGTGAACTTGAACGTGCCGGACTCGTTCACCTTGGCATTGAACTCCATGTAGGGGTTCGCCGAGACGGCCGGGTCCATGTCGCAGGAAAACACCACCTGTCCGTTGAACTCGCAGGTGAACTTGTTGATGATCTGGCGCGGAATGAGGTTGCCCTGCTTGTCCTTGCGCTGACCGGATTCCATCGGGTGGCTGATAAGCGTCTTGATGGTGATGACTTCGCCCGCTGCTGCCTTCTTGGGCACTTTCACGCGCGGTTTCGGATCTGCCATGATTTCGTTCCTTCGTATCCCTGATCTGCTTGCCGGGCGGCCGTTCGGCTAAAAGCCGGGGCCGGTCCTGCGGACAAGCCGCTTGTGCTCTTGCGGATTAGCCGCCACAGCCGCCGATGGTGACTTTCACTTCCTTGCGGTCGATGAAGGTGGAACCGTCGTTCATCTTGGCCACGGCAATGACGTTCTGCGTCTTGGCCAGCCGGATGCGCGTCTTGGCTTCCGCAACCCCGCTCATGGCGGTGAAGTGGAATGTCGCGACGGCCGGATTGGGGTTGCCGTCGGCCAGGATCAGGACGGATTCAACAAAGCTGTCTGTCGTCATCGGGCTGTCGACGGACACGCCGACCGGCACCGTGTTGCCGTTTTCGGCGATTTCCGGCGTGTCGAGAGACACCGTTCCCTCCTTGGGCTCGGCTCCGCCGGTAAAGGCCTTGATTGCTTCTTCGGTCTGGTCGGTTGCGGCGAAGGAAACCCGCGATCCGGCTGCCACAAAAGCGGCGGCTCCGATCGTGAGGCCAAACACCTGGCGTCTTGTAAAGCTCATCTCTTGCTCCTTGAAACCCGAGATCAATTCTCTTTCAGCGTCAGGAGATAGGCGACGACGTCCTCTACCTCTTGCGCTGACAGGATGGTTTTGCCGGCGAATTCCTCGTCGACGTTGATGCCCACCTTCAGGGTGTAGAAACCGGGCATGATGGTCTGGTCGCCGAAAACGTCCTTGCTGTTGACCACGATGGCGCGCAGTTGCGCCTCGCTCCAGCGGTCGGCTGCGCCGTCTAGGACGGGTCCGACTTCGCCGTGGAACAGCTGGTCGCTGAGATCGGCATTGGCATGACAGGCCAGGCAATTGCCCTTCTTGCGGTCGGCGAAGGCTTCGCGTCCGGCAAGCGGGTCCCCCGGAACGCCCGTCAGGGATTGGGACAGTTCCATATCCTCGATGGGAACGCTGTCCGGAGCAACCGTCCCGGCGGCCGCTGCCGAAGCGGCCAGGACGGCCAGGCCGGCAAAGGCCGCCGGCAGGCTGAATTGTGTCGCGCCCTTGAACATTGTGTCGGCTTTCCTCCTCAGTGCGGAACGGCCGGCTGTGGTGCCGCTTGCGTTCCTTCGGCAGGTCCGATCCCCCGGCCTGCCTGTCCTCCTCATATTAAAAGATATGATTTTTTGCATATGTTATGCAATAGGCCTTTTGCCTTATGAGGCATAAACCTGTTTTTTCCATGCTTCCTATTCCGCGTCGAGCCGGCCTTTTTCGCGTAACTCGTTGATTATGCGGGCATGATACTTCTGGAAATGTTCGTCGCCCTCGTAGCCTTTTTCCCGGACCCAGCGGAACATGTTCAGGAATGTCCACTTGCCGAAGGCGCCAGGCATCGTTGCAACAGCCACTTCAGACACGGTTCCCTCGCTCGGAACCTCCTCCGGCAGGAACACGATTGTGGGTGTGAAGACATAGCCCCACTTGCGGGCGGCGGTCTTCTCGGTCAGCTCTTCGCCGTCCAGATCGATCACTTCCTCATCGCCGAACATGTTGTATTGCACGACCATGAAATTCTCTTTGATGTAGTCGGTCACCTCCGGATCGGAGAGGATCTTCTCGTGCATCTGGCGGCAATAGATGCAGCCGCGCTGCTCGAAGATGATCGCCAGGCGCTTGCCTTCACCGGCAGCGGTTTCAATGTCTTCGCCGATGTCGCGAAACGTCACGGTGAACCAGGGCTGCTTGTGCAGGCCGTCGTCGCCGAGCGTTGCGGCGAGCGCGGTCGTGGTCAGGGCCACCAAGAGTTCGACCGCCAGAACCATATGTTTCCAGATACGCATGTCATTGTCCTCCCTGGACCGGATACCGGCCGGTCAGCCGATTTGCGAGAAAATCGGGAATGTTTCGAGCAACCAGAAGGCGATGGCCGACATTTGCCCGGTGATGAACAGCAGGCCGGTGAGGACCAGCAGGCCACCCATGATCTTTTCCACCGTGCCCATGTGTTTGCGGAAACGGCCGGCCAATTTCAGGAACCGGCTGGCAAATGCTGCCGCCAGGATGAACGGCAGGCCGATGCCGAGCGCATAGACCGCGAGCAGGCCTGCGCCGTGCCAGGTTGTGTCCGATGACCCGGCCACGAACAGGATCGCAGCCAGAACCGGGCCGACGCAGGGTGTCCAGCCGAAGGCGAAAGCCAGGCCCATGACGAAGGCGCCGACCAGGCCCGCGGGCTTGCGTTCCACATGAATGCGCGCTTCGCGAAACAGAAGTCCGATGCGAAAGACGCCTAGAAAATGCAGGCCCATGACGATGATGATCGCCCCTGCGACATACGACAGGATATCATAGTAGCGGGCGATCGACTGGCCGATAACGCTGGCCGTTGCGCCAAGGGCAACAAACACCAGCGAAAAGCCGAGCACGAAAGCGATGGCGGCCAGAATCACCCGGCGGCCCGTTTCTGCGGTTGCGGTTTCGCCCTTCAGTTCATCGACGCTGACACCGGCCAGGTAACACAGATAGGGCGGCACAATCGGCAATACACAGGGTGAAATGAATGAGAGCAGACCTGCCAGAAAGGCAGCGCCCAGAGAAACATCGAGCATTCATTTCCTCCCAGAGAAACTCGATCTTCGGTTGCTTTAAAATATTCAAAAGTTCCTATATATTGCAATGGAAGAAATGTGGAGATTGCAAAATGTCCGTTGCGACCCGAGCGATGATCCTTGCCGGAGTGTTGTTGTCCGCCCTGTTTCAGGCCATGCCGGTGTGGAGTGCCGAACTGGTCATGCTGGAACAGCCTGGGTGTGTCTGGTGCAAGCGCTGGAACGAGGAAATCGGCATTGCCTACCCGAAAACGGCGGAAGGCCGGCAGGCACCGCTGCGCCGCGTCGACATCACCGACGCCTGGCCGCAGGATCTGGCCGGAATTCCCAAAGAACGCATGACGCCAACCTTCATTCTGGTGGCCGACGGCGTTGAAATCGACCGGCTGCGGGGCTACCCGGGAGAGCACTTTTTCTGGCCCATGCTGACCGATATGCTGGGAAAGCTTCCTGACACCACCGAGTGAGGTTGTTGATCCGCTGCGGAAGTTAAGGCATGACTCTGTAAATTGGATTTGTGCGCTGCAATGGCGATTGCTTGAAGAAGGTGTGGGTTCCGGATGATACTGCCGGCCTTGGACAAGAATCTGGATGCAAAGGACCTCGACCTGCTGATGGAGCAGGCGCGGAAGGCGAGCGATCTGCTCAAGGCCCTTTCCCATGAAGTGCGCCTCGTGATCCTGTGTCTGCTGTCGGAAGGCGAAAAGTCGGTTTCCGAGCTCGAGGAAATCCTGACCATGCCGCAGGCGGCAGTCTCCCAGCAGCTTGCCCGCCTTCGCCTGGAGGGCCTGGTGCAGTCGCGGCGCGACGGGCGCATGATCTACTACAGCCTGATGAACGATGAAGTGAGCTCGATCATCTCGAGCCTCTACGACCTGTTCTGCAAGGACGTTCGCGCCCCGGAGAAATAGGCGCAGGCAGCGCGCCGGCATGCGTGCGTTGCAGCAACGAGTTCGATTGCTGCCGTATACGCCGCCTGCTACGGTTCATGAAAATCGCCGACAGAGCGGAGACGGGAAACGCGGCCGGACAATCCGGCGGAGGGTAGGACGCGCATGGTCAATCTTGATCCGGTGATGCTGACACCACTTCTCGGTGTGCTTGCGGGATGCGTATTGGGTTTCGTCGCCCGGTCGAACCATTTCTGCACCCTGTCCGCACTGGAACGGCTCTGGTATGCGGGCGACAGCAGCGCCCTCAGAACCTGGGTGCTTGCGTCAGTCTCCGCGCTCATCGGCACGCAAGTGCTTGTTGCCTTCGGCTTGGCCGATACGTCCGCCTCCTTCTATCTGTCACCGGAATTTGCCTGGACGGGCGCCATCCTGGGCGGCTTCATGTTCGGCATCGGCATGGCGCTTGTCGGCACCTGCGGCTTCGGTGCCGTTCTGCGTCTGGGCGGCGGAAGCCTGCGGGCACTGGTGGTGCTGACGGTGATCGGCCTGTCGGCGCTCGCCGCCCAACGGGGCATCGTCGGCATCCTGCGGGTGCCGCTTGTCGATGATCTTGCCGTTTCCTTCACTGCAAGTGGCAGTCAGTCCATGGGCGACATTGTCTCGACCCTGTTCGGCATGAAGCTGCAGGGTGTGGTCGCCATCGTGATCGCGCTTGCGGGGCTGGTCTGGATCTTCAAATCGGCGTCCTACCGCCGTCAATGGAGCAAGATCGGAACCGGTGTCGTGATCGGCAGCGTGATTGCCTTCGGCTGGTGGGCGACAACCTTCCTGGCCGCGCGCTCCTTCGATCCGATCCAGATCGAAGCCGGTTCCTTCGTGGTGCCGGTGGGCGATACTATCATGCAGCTCATCACCTACACGGGAACCTTGCCGGATTACGGCGTCGGTCTGATTGTCGGCACGCTTTTCGGAGCCGTCATCGCCGCCCTGTGGAAGCGGGATATCCGCTGGGAAGCCTGCGACGATGCCCGCGAACTCGGCCGACATCTTCTGGGCGGCACGCTGATGGGCGTCGGTGGGGTGTTTTCCATGGGCTGCACGGTGGGGCAGGGCATCACCGGCTTCTCCACGCTGGCGATTTCCGCGCCGGTCGTCATGGTGTCCATGGCACTTGGGGCGCGGGTCGGCCTTGCCTGGCTTGTGGAAGGCAACGTTTTTGCCGCCTTCCAGCGCAACCAGGGCGCCGCGCATCACTCAGCGGCGGAGTAATCCCGCCGCCGGTGATCCAGTTCTTCAGACCGCAACGAAGCTGTAGGCCTCTCCGGAGCGTTCGACGTGCCCGCCGCCGGGGTGTGGGAAGTGGTAGCCGATGACGCGGGAACCGTCCTGCGCCAACCGGTCGAGCAGCGCCTTGCGTGTGGCAATGCCCATGTCGCGGTCCTGATCGGAGCCGGAGGCCCAGCCGGGTTTTTCGAACGAAATCACCGTATTGGAAATCGCGTCGCCCACCACCAGCAGGCTCTCGGAGCCGCCGTGCAGCATATAGGACATGTGGCCGGGGGTGTGGCCCGCCGTATCGACGGCCTCAACGCCCGGCAGCACTTCCTGGCCAGGTTTGATCATGGTCACCCGATCCTCGATCACGTCGAAACGAGATTGCGCCCCGACCACGAAGCTCTTGCGCTCCTCTGGCGTCTTGGCCAGCGTGTCGTCGGCGCGCCAGTAATCCCATTCGGCCTGCGGCATCCAGATCTGGGCTTCCGGATAAAGCGGGTCGTCAAAATCGTCCAGAACGCCCCACAGGTGGTCGGGATGGGCATGGGTGAAGATGATGTCGGTGATGTCCGACGGATCGATGCCGGCTTCTGCCAGGTGGCCCGGCAACTCACCTGCTGTCGACTGGAAGTTGGCGCCCGAGCCGACATCGAACAGGACTGTGCGGTCACCGGTCCGCAGCAATGTGATGTTGCAGTCCGGCGTCAGCGCGTCCGTGGCAAGGCCATGGGGTTTCAGCAGCGCTGCGATCTCTTCTTCGCTTTGTTCGGGCAGGATGAAGCTCATCGGCAAGGTCAGGTGGCCATCGGAAAAGACGGTGACCTCAAGTGGGCCCAGGGTCATGTTCGCGGTGGCGAAGGCGGGCGTAATCCGCCCGGCCAGTCCTGTGGCCGCAAGCGCGAGGCCTCCGGCAAGAACGTTGCGTCTCGTCAGATCTTTCCGAAATTGCCTGGACATGGCATCCTCCACACATTCAAACTTTTGAATTTATCTATGTTTCATTGAGAGAGGTCAATGCCTGTCGCAGTGAAACGGCCTCAAGCTGACGAAACGTGAGGACGCAATGTGGCCGGGAGAGGCTCATGGATCTGACATTTCTTCTGGATGAATTTTCCGAGCCCTGGTCGCTGGCAATCGGCGGTCTCGTTGTCGGGATACTGTTCGGCGCCTTTGCCCAGCAAAGCCGCTTCTGCCTGCGCGCCGCCAGCCTGGAATTCTCGCGCGGTGCGCCGAAGGACCGGCTGCCGGTCTGGTTGTTGACCTTTTCCGCCGCGGTGCTGTGCACGCAGCTTCTGATCCATCTGGGCGAGATCCAGGCGAACGAAGCCCGGCAGCTTGCCTCACCGCAGAGCCTTTCCGGAGCCCTTCTGGGCGGCTTGATGTTCGGCACCGGCATGGTGCTGGCCCGCGGTTGCGCCAGCCGCCTGCTGGTGCTGTCGGCCACGGGCAATCTGCGGGCGCTACTGTCCGGCCTCGTCTTTGCCGTTGTCGCCCAGGCCAGCCTGCGCGGTCTGTTGAAGCCGGTGCGCGAATGGTTAGCCGGCCTCTGGACGACAGGGGACATCGGCGGCAACGATCTGACCGAGATGCTGGGACTGAGCACATCCGTGACCTTCGGGTTCACGGCACTGTGGCTGGCCGCAGGGCTCGTGTTTGCATGGCGCTCGCGGGTGAAGCTCTGGCAGCTTGTGGCGGCGGCGGGCGCGGGGCTGGCAATCCCGCTGGCCTGGTGGTTCACATCGGCCATGGCGCGGCAGGCGTTCGATCCCGTGCAGGTGGAGGGGGTGACCTTCACCGGTCCATCCGCCGACGCCCTTATGCTGGTGCTGTCGCCGCCGGGCGATCTGCTCGATTTCGATGTCGGCCTGGTGCCGGGCGTTTTTCTTGGCTCATTCCTGGCGGCTTTCGTGACGCGGGAACTGGCTCTTCAGGGCTTTGAGGGCGGCAAATCGATGGCGCGTTATCTCACCGGTGCAACGCTCATGGGCTTTGGCGGTATGCTGGCCGGTGGCTGTGCCGTCGGGGCGGGCATCACCGGGGCGTCCATCTTTGCGCTGACAGCGTGGATCACCCTGACTGCCATCTGGCTCTCCGCCGGTGTCGCCGACCGCTTGCTGACAAACTATGACGCCCGGGCCCAGTCGGCCGGGGTGGCACCTGTCGTGGAGCCTGTGAAAGCGGCAACGTGAGGCCAAGCAAGGCGCGGGTTTGCCTGCCGCAGTGGTGTGGACATCCGCCTTATCGGCCGATCATGATTTCTTCCGTTGCCGGACGCGTGAACTGATCGAATTCGGCAACAAAGCGGGCGCTGATCCAGCCTCCGGTCGACAGTTGATACCAGACACCTTGCGGCCCCGAGACAATGCGGCAGCCGGAGATTCTGACCTTGTCGCCAATCTGCACCCGGCCAACAGCCTCCGAGTCCAGAGACGGTTGCTGGCGAACGTTGACGTCCCGCGCGATGGTGCGCATCCAATCATACGGGTCAGCGATAACTGTCGGGGCTTCTTCGCCCAGGTCATAATCGATGACATCGCTCGTCCAGTAGGCGTATTCGTTCGTCAGGGTGCCGCCGTTGCAGCTTGCGGCGTCGGCAAGAAGCGCGTTGGTCACTTTCGGCAGGGTGTCTTCAAACGGTCCCTGGATTGCACACCACGTCGGGGCATCGGATCGGCCGTCGGAGCAGGGCAGGGGCCCGGCGGTCAGCCGCATGCCAACGGTGCCGTCGTCGGACAGTTCGACCGTGCAATAGGCAGCACCGTTGTGGCTGGCGGCAATGCGGCGTGAGCCCAACTGCTGGGTCAGATCTTCCAGCCGGGTTTGCTTGGGGTCCGGAGCAAAGCCTTCTATTGCGCCGAATTCGTATTCAACTTCCGATTTCTTGATAGTGTTGTCGGCGAGAAAAAGCTGCGTGCACATGGCTCCGACCGTGTCCATGTAGAGAGCGCTCTTGTTGATCGGGTCCGCAATGGCGCCAACAGATACCGGCGTCAGGCCCATGGCAAAGGACCGGATGCCGCCAGCCAGATAAAAGAAGCTGTCGGCGGTGCGGTGGGACAGCGCCTCCTGCAACAGAATAGACGGGGCTATCCCGCCCTTGATCAGCTTGACGTAGGTCTGCGTCACTTCATAGGCCAGGTTCATGGCTTCCTTCACCGCAACAAGCTGGTTGGCCTTGTCATCGGGCAGGAAGGCCATGTGGAAGCCAAGGGCCGCTCCCGCTTCCAGAAAGCGGATGTCGTCACCGTAAACGGCATTGCGCGGGGTTGCGGCCAGAGTGAAGGCGAGGGCGCAGGCGGACAGGCACCGATTGCCGTTGAGCACAAAAACGCCGTAGAGATCCGGGTCCTGCGAGCCCACGTTGTATTGCAGATACTGGCCGATGCGGATCCCTTCCAGAAAGCTTCCGCCGGGGCTGTCGAAGACGATGTATTTGCCCCAGGTGCCTTCGAGAGCCGCTTTCAGCTTTTCCAGATCGCCTTTTTCGATGACACCGGAAATCAAGAAAATGGTCCCCTGCTGGTCATTGACCACGCTGCTGCCGGCGGAGCGCTTGCCCGGATACAACGGCTTCAGTTGGGCCAGCCGCGGGGCGAGATCGGGACGCTGTGTAATCTCGGCGGCAGAAAGCTGCGAAACCGAGAAAACGAGTGAAAGGCAGAAAAGACTTAATCTGAAAAACATGGGTGCCATGGGTCCTGATTGAAACGGCATCCTGATGTCGGGATGCCTTGAGACAGACAAATCCAGCTGCGTTACTTTCGCAAGCCAAAAGTGGTTGTGGGGCGGTTGCAAAAAGTGCCTGGTGAGGGTGGGCTTTCGACTGGTTCCGGACTGATATGCCTGTTGACGTTCTTGACGGATGGCCCAACGTCACGCTTTTGTGCGGGAGAAAACGCTGGGGGATTTCATGAAGGTTTTTCGTCTGTTGTTCTGCTGGCTGGCATGTTTTGCCAGCGTGACTTTTTCTGCCAATGCAGCTGATTTCGCCGAAGGCGGCGATGCGGAATTGAAATGTGTTGCCACCATCAGCGGGCAGATTGCGCCTGGCGACACCGAAAAGTTGAAAACTTTTTTGGCCGGGCTGTGGGAGAGGCGCGATACGCCGATCAACGGTGTTGTACTGGGAGACGACACGGGTAACAGGTCACACGGCAGACTGTGTCTGGACAGTCCTGGCGGATCCTTGTCCGAGGCTATCCGTATGGCCGATTATCTGCTCAAGGGATATGGCAGCAGCTACTGGGTGCACGGTCTGGGGACTGCAGTACCGGCAGGGGCAAGGTGCGAGTCTGCCTGCGCGGTCTTCTTCATGGCGGGGGGCGAGAATACGGAAAGTGATATCGGACGGATCGCCGACCGGGTTCTGCATGTGAACGGCAAACTCGGCTTTCATTCCATTTCGCTGACCTTGCGGGAAGGGACCTACAGCCGGGACGACGTTGGCAAGGCTTTCGGGCTTGCGTTGAAAAGCATGGGCGCTGTTGCCGCGCGCATGGAGGCCCTGCGCCTGAGATTGTCGCTTCTGCAGACCATGCTGGCGACGCCGCCGGACGACATGTACTTCGTGGAAAAAATCGGCGATGCAGCCCACTGGAACATCCAGGTGGCCGGGCTGCCAAAGATCGCCAGGCCTACCTCTTCCAACATCGCGGAAGCCTGTTCGAAGCTGTCCCGGCAATATACGCCCGAAGACGGTGCGACGCCGGCAAACTATTCGGCCGAACAAAACGAAGACAACCCGGACGCCATTCTTCCGCATTCGCGCTGGTCGACCGTTGACGTCACACCAGACAGTTTCCAGAGCTTCAAGATCAACGAGACGGATGGCATCATCGAATTCGTTACCGATGGCGGCACGGAACTGGGTGATATCGGCTGTTCAGGCCGTTTCGACATCGGTCGCATGGAAATGAGCGCACAGGTTGAGGCAAGCAACGGCTGGTACGTCGCTGTCCCGAACTTCTTCATGTATCCGGGTGACATGACATTTTCCGAGATCATGTCGCTGGCCGAGGGGGCTGAAACGGTCAGTCTGGATCAGATCGTCGCCAAAAAGCTGGGGGCCCCGCAGAAAGGCAGTTGTCTGGTGTTCAAGGGCGACACGAATATCGACGACGAACCTTGCGAAATGACGTCGCTCACATCGCTGAATGCGGGTCTGGAGAGTTACACGCTCGAGTCCTATCAGTGGCCGTCCGGAAGCATTACCGTGATTGAACGTCAGGGTGGCAAGGTACTGGTCAATGGCGCACTGGCAGAAACCCTGTGGCAGAAAACCAAGCCGAAACCTGTTGCCGAGGATTGGGAGACAAGCTGCCTGAAGAACACTTCTTCAGGCAACGTGTTCTGTTTCAGGAAGACTTCCTGATCTGGTCGCCGCCGGCTACTGCCGGATTTCATAGTCCTTGTAGCCGGCGGCCCAACGGGCGCTGCGATTGGTAGTGTCCGAGGTCCAGACCTTATTGAGGCGGCCGGAGAGTTCCTTCATGAAATCGATCTTGTCGCCGATTGGCTCGAATTCACCGTTGGCGGCAAGAAGGTTTTCCAGATCCACCGAATCCTCGGTCACGATCGCCAGCAGCTTGCCCTTGCCGGCCGGTGCTTCTGCCTCGAAGCTGAAACCATAAGAGGGGTCCGGGACCGTGAGGGCGGAGTTCGCCCGGATGCGGCCGGTCTTGCCGGCGGAGCGGTCCTCATCGGTGGGGAACAGCAGCACCAGATCGTTTTCCACGGTCAGGTCGAAAAGGGTCAGGTAGCCGTCGACCGCGCTGGTGAGCTGGAACTGGACCTCGTCACCGATCTCATGCACGGCACCGGGCAGAATGGAGACCTTGATGTCCTGCGAGGATTGTTCCGGCAATACGTCGGAAACATCGTCGGCGGTCGTCCCGGTCACCGTCTGGACAGGCCCTTCGACCGAGGTTGGCTGCAAAATGAAGGCTTCGTTGCGCGGTGACATGTTCGGCGTGAACTGCAGATCGCGGCAGTCTTCCACGCGCTGGCACCATTGTTCCGTGCGTGGCCGCAGATAGTTCAAAAGTTCGGCGGTGGTAATACGGCCATTGCCGTTGAGGTCGGCCTCACGTGTGCGCAGGCCCCGGATCAGGTTCTGGGTGAAGATGCCCGAGCCGTTGGTTTCCCAGGCAAGCTGATGCGGCAGGGCAGCGGACAGGGTCAGGTGAACGTTGGTTTCGCGCGCCAAAGGCTCCTCGTCGCGAACCACCGGCAGGGATCTGGAAACGCCCGTGAACGGCAGGTAACGCGCCTTCGCGTCGACACCCTTTGAGGAAAGATCCGGCACGACATCGCGGTTGACCGTGCCGGAATGGCAGGAATCGGCGATCAGAATCACTTCGCGGCCCTTCAAAGTCGCCAGTGCAGAGGCGATTTCATCATCGCTGAGCATATCCTCTGCCCGCGCGCCCCTGTGGCCGTAGTCGGTCGGAACGAAGGTTTCATCGAGGCCGTCTTCCTCGTCGCCGTTGCGGTCGGGAACCTGGGAGCCGTGACCGGAATAATAGATGATGACGCGGTCGCCGGGGCGGGTCTCATTGACGAGCCAACCGGTGATCGAGCCAAGAATGCTGTTCTTTGCAGCGCCTTCCTCCACCAGGATCCGGATGTCCGATTTGGTGAAACCCCAGTCTTCTTGAAGGAAGGAGGCCATCTGGCGCACATCGTTGGCCGGGCCGGAAAGTTGTGCGTCGGGTGGCTGATAGGGGTAGACGCCAGCGCCGATCAGCAATGCCTTTTGCGCGGCCTGACCCGTGCCGGCGGAAAGACACAGGCAAATGGTTGCGGCGAAGGCCTTGAGGTATCCGGTTTTCACTGAAGGTCTCCCTTTTCGCGCGTATAAAGTCCGACCCAGTCGAGACCGAAGGGCTGGCCGTTGAGGGTGTGCTGGAGTTCTTTCGCCAGGGTGGCAAGATCGTTGTTCTCTTGTGCGTCCTGAACCGCATCCACGAGATCGGGCAGGGGGGACGGTGTCGTGATGGCAACGAGGTGGTCGGCGCCGAAAGGCGGGATCACCGCGGAGCGGAAACTGTCCGTCCGTCCGGGGCGGAGCTTGCCGGCCGCCAGACCGCGCTTGCCTCTGCGAACCGGGCCGACCAGTTGCACGGTGCCGTTGGAGGCAAGGTTGAAGAGGACGGCATTTTCATGGTCGGGCGAGCGGATCGAGAACGTCACCTCTTCCCCTTCGGCATAGGTCCGGTTGCCGTCGGAAAGGTCCAGATCCGGTCCTTCAGCTTCGGCAAAGCCGATCAGAAAGGCGAGGAAACGCCATTTGTCGACGGTTGCCTGCAGGGCCTCAGCGGAAGGCGGCGCGGGAAACGAAGCGATCACGTCACCGGTCTTGTAGACCAGCGAAGAGCCGTCGCCGTCATAGATCAGATCAGCCTCTTCCTTGCTGTCGACCTTGCGGATGCCGGACAGGGAAGGAAGATTTGTGCCGGGCTCAGTGTAGAGCGTCAGCTCCGGCAATCCGGTGTCTGCGGCAGGGGCAGGGGCAGGGGCAGGGGCAGGGGCAGGGGTAGGGGCAGGGGCAGGGGCGCCGGCTGCATCCTGCAGCAGGATTTCCAGGTCCCGCGATCCGGAATTGACTTCCGGCCGCTGCCGCCGCTCGGTGTGGCGTTTCACCGACGTGTTGACGTAACGCTTCAGCTCGGCCGTGTTCAGGACACCGTTGTCGTCAGCATCCGCCTCGCCTTCAAGGGCGCGGGAAAAGGCATAGGACAGCGCCCCGCGCAACTCGTCGCCGATGCGCACTTCCTGGGTGACCTTGTTGCGATCCTGGGCATAAAGCCAGATGACGTTGCGCAGGGCGTCTTCCTGCACTTCGCCGAGCTGCCTGACCCGGTCGGCAATCCGGTCCGAAGACTTGTCGATCTGAATATCGGCGACGCGCACATGCACTTCGGCGCTTAGATCCGCCGCCCGCGCCATGTCGCCGGCAAAACAGCTATCGGCTGCGAAGACGACGGTTGCTTCTTTTTCTTCGGCCAGCAGATGGCCGACCTCATTGTCGATGATGCGCTCGTTGACGCCGGGGCCGGTCTCATCAAAGCCGGCCAGCAGGAACATGTTGTCCAGCTCTTCATGTCCGGGAAGGATCGCTTCCTGCCGGGCACCGTGACCGGCATAGTGAAACACCAGCGTGTCGCCCGGGCCGGCAAGCTCCGTCAGCTCACGCCAGGCGGCAAAGACCTTGTCCCGCGTGGCGTCGGCATCGGTCAGCAGGATGACCTTGCTGGCCTCCAGCTTCTCCAGCGTTCCGGCCACATCCCGTGCGTCATTGACGGCACCCTTGAGGTCGGTGATGTGCTGATAGTCGTCAATACCGATGACGAGGCCGTAGAGGTTTCCGGCAAAGGCGGGAAGCGGGGCAGCAAGACCTGCTGCAAGAACGAGAGCAGAGGCAAAGCCCGGCAGCATGGATCTGATCATGAGGGCCGCCTATTTCCGGACGAATTCGACACGCCGGTGCGCCTGATTGCGCACCTCCTCGGTGTAGAGCGATGGATCGTCGAACTGGAAGGGCTGGCTTTCACCCATGCCGAGCACCTCTATGGAACCGGAATATCCGGCTGCCAGCAAAGCGCTGCGAACGGCTTCGGCACGCTTCAGGGACAGTTGCAGATTATAGGCGTCCGAGCCGACCGGGTCAGTGTGGCCTATGACCTGGATGTCCGGCGCCCCCTGTTTTTCCAGAGCCTCCTGCACGTCCTCGAAGCTCGTCTTGCCGGCCTTGGTCATGACGTCCTGATCGTAGACGAACTGGATCGGAACCAGCGTCTTCTTGCGTTTGTAGCCGCGCGTGGAAAAGCTGTATTGCGAGATCGACTGGCCACTGCGGGTGACCGGGATCTTGATGTCTTGCGGTTCCTCGGAAATCTGGGCAACGACCACCGCCAGTTCGTCCAGTCGGTCGCGCAGCCGGGCGATCATGGCATGTGCCGGTTCGGCGGGTGTCAGCTCGGTGTCGTCCACCAGGCCAAGGGCTTCCTGATAGGCGCGGAACGCTGGCAGGGTCTGTTGCTGCCTGCGGAGGATCTCGCCGAGGAGATAGGAAATGCGCCAGTGGCTGCCGAATTCCTGAAGGTCGGCAAGGTCCTGTTTCAGGGTTTCAAGGTTGCCGTCATAGCCGTCGAGATCCTGAAAGGGTGCGATGATGTCGAGCTGGGCATCGATGATTTCCTTGCCGAAGCCTTCGACTATCCTGCCGTCGCAGTCACTGTCGTTGAAAGCCCTGTCGTAGATCTTGACGCGGTCTTCGTGACTAGCGCTCAGCGGCATCGCGAGCCAATCTTTCTGAATGCTGTCACAGGAAACAAGCTGTGCGAAAGCGTCCGTTGTCAGAAGGGGCAGGGCCAAGACGGCGGTGATGGCAAGACCCGCCAGATGCAATTTGCGGGCAGATAAAACAGTTCGGACAAGTGGCATGCTGGAAAGTCTCTCCAACTCTTGCATGAAAGATAATAAAATAGGCCGGTCTGGCGGGTAATTGCAGCGAAGGGTTGAGCGCCGGTTGTTTCACGGCTCGTTGACGTTGCAAGCGCCCTGCCGGAGTAAAATCCCGGTTGCTTCTCCGTTCCTTATTGCGTTTCAATCGGGTCTCAAGACAACATCATGCAGGGTCGCTTGAGTCAATTGTCAGGGCGTCATGGGGTATTTCAAATTGATGGTTTCAAGGGATGAGGTTGCAGTGTTGCTGCGCGGTAAATTGTCGAAAAGTGCCAGGCTGCTGGCAGGGATCTGCTGTCTTGTTCTGATGGCGGCTGGTCTGGCGCAGGCGGAGGAAAATCGGTTTGCGCTCGTTATCGGGAATTCGGCCTATGAAAAGATCGGACGGCTTGGAAACCCGGCGCGGGATGCGGATCTCGTCGCCAAATCCCTGGAGGCGGTCGGGTTCGAAGTGGCGGTTCATTTTGATCTCGATGAGGATGGCCTCGGCAAGGTTCTGGACGATCTGGCCGACCGCGCCCCGGAGCTGGATGTGGCTGTGCTCTATTTCGCCGGTCACGGTATCCAGAAGGATGGCGAGAACTATCTGATCCCCGTGGATGCGCAGCTTAAATCGCCGACGTCGATCGAACGGGAAACGGTCAGCCTGCGCTCGTTCATGGAAGTGATGGAAGAGGTGCCGATCAGCCTCCTGTTCCTCGATGCCTGCCGCAACAATCCCTTTGCCGAACAGCTTCTGTCGCAGTCCTCTTCCGACGGGCGGTCTGCCGGGATCACTCGCGGGCTTGCTCCGATCCGCACCGTTGGCGACATGCTGGTGACCTTCGCCACGCTGCCGAATTCGGTCGCCAAGGACGGTGCCGGACAGAATTCGCCTTTCGCCAAGGCGCTGGCCCGCCATGTCAATACGCCGGATGCGGAAGTCTCCGTGCTGATGAAGCGGGTGACGCGCGACGTGATGGCCGAGACCGATGGCGAGCAGCGCCCGCAGCAGTTGTCGCAGATGCAGACGGAATTCTATTTCAAGCGCACCAACGCATCCGCCCCGGAGACTGACGATCAGCAGACCCTGCTGGCTGTTTACCCCGGCTCGGTCAGTGTCGGCGAAGAAGTGTCTGTTCTGGCGGATGTGCCACAGCAATGCGCACCGGATTTCTTCAACATAACGCCGTCCAGCCGCGTGACACCGATCCCGACCAAGTTCTTCAAGACGGTCGACCTCGGCGGCGGCAAGATCCGCTACGAAATCTCGCCCGGATCCCGCTATGGCCTGATCGTGCAGGAGCAGGATGAAAAGGGTGCCAACCGCATCGGCTTCTTCTGCTCCATGGGCGCTGCCTTGTCCGATCAGCAGAAGAAGGAAGTTCTCCGGCGCATCAACGGACAGCTTGCGCAAAACGAGATGTCCGGAACCATCGGCTCTGACCCGGAACTGGTTGCCTTTCACTTTGCCGAGTTCAAGATCAACTGATCCGGACGGCATTTAGCGGAGGTTTCAGACGGAGAGGTTGACGGGAGACGGATACTCGAAGATTCGATAGGCTTGTGCCGCCCCGATCCCGGCTCGCGCTGCGCTTGACCGGGATGACAAATGTGGGGTGGTTTGGGTCGGCGGGCTTTGTTTGAGCCTTTTCGAGACTTTAGGTTTTCTACTGCCATCGCAATTTGTCATCCCGGACGCAGTGAAACGGAGATCCTGAATCGCGGTGCCGAGGGCGTTTGAGACGGCTCCTGACTTTTCGAGAGGCTTGTGCCGCCCCGATCCCGGCTCGCGCTGCGCTTGGCCGGGATGACGATGGAGGGGGTGGTTCGCGGGCGGGCTTGTTTGAGTGTTTTCCGGTCTTTGGATGTCTCCTGCCTTCGCAATTTGTCATCCCGGACGCAGTGAAACGGAGATCCGGGATCGGGGAGCCTGGGTGTTTGCGACGGGCTCCTGACTTTTCGCGAAGGCTTGTGCCGCCTCGATCCCGGCTCGCGCTGCGCTTGACCGGGATGACGATGGAGGGGTTACCGTGTCGGTAGGTCCTCTTGGGAGGATCAGTTGACCGGCAGCAGGACCAGTTGAACCCGGCGGTTCTGTTCGCCGTAAGGGTCGCCCTGATCCTTAAGCTTGGAAGCGCCCATGCCGCTTGCCAGGACGCGCTCTTCCGAAAGGCTGCCCCAGGCGGTCACAAACCCGGCGATCGTCTGAGCGCGCTGCTGCGAGAGGGTGAGATTATATTGCGCGCTGCCCTTTGCATCCGTGTGGCCAAGCAGCAGGAAGCGATAGTTCTTGAACTTTTCCTGACTGAGCATGCGCGACAGTTCGGCGAGTTTCGCGGCTTGGTCGTGGCGAAGCGAGGCCGAGTTGTAATCGAACAGGATTTCCATATCGATGGTCGGCAGAGGGTCGGTTGCAGCGGTGACCGGCGCGCCGTCGCCTGAAGGCGGGGTGGCGGCAACTTCCTCGCGGTCGACGATGCCGAGATTGACGACATCGTCCAGCGAGAAGGTGGTGTTGGACTTGAATTCCGAATTGCTGCAGCCAGCCTGATCAAGCAGGCATTTTTCCATTTCGGTTTCCGCCGAGGCGCTTGCGCCACGCGAGGCGGATGTTGCCGGTTTGCTGTCGCCGCCGAGATCGAAATCTTCAAGCGTGATCGTGCTTTGCGCCGCCGCGGGCAGAACCAGGGACATAAAAATCAAAAGAAAAGCAAAAGGCTTCATGGCAATAAACCGAACCGTTTAAGGACTGTACCCAAGGATTGATCCGGTTCTACCATAGGGTTGCCAAAAAATGGAAGTGGGCACTGCGTCAGATGTGTATTTGACGCTGTCCCACTATCCCTGCCAGACTTGAGACCTTACCAACTCAAGTTACTGACAAACGGATTAAACAAGGGGCTGATCATGTTGCGAAACGCTGTAGCGGCGGTGTCGGGAAAGGGCTTTTGTCCGGGCGTAATACGGACGCTTGCAATGCTGGTGGTTTGTGCCACCGCATATTCCCGCTCCCATGCCGCCGACATCCGCTTGCTTGATGACAATCCCGCAAGGTCGGCGGGATATCAGCTTCTGGACCTAGGCACCGTAAGCGAGGAAGCCATCAGCCATGCCAGAGGCCTTCAGGATGGCTTTACGTCGAAGGGGGCCGTGAAAGACGGGTCACTGCCCTATTTCGAAAACGGCATTTCTGGCGACGGCGCGCATACCTATGAGACGCTGCATATCGTGCCAGCCTGGGGTGGGCTGAAAACGGGCAAGGTCATTTTCATCGAGGGCCAGATCGAGAAAGGAGATCTCGATCGCCTGAAGGAACTCGTTGAACGCACCGGGTTTTCGGATTGCCTGAAACCGGGTTACTGCCCCTACAACAACGTGATTTCCCTCAACAGCCCAGGCGGCAACCTGCGCGAGGCGCTGGAGATTGGCAAATATATCGCCGGGCAGAATTTCATCACCTTGCTTCCGGAAAACGCCATCTGCGAATCCGCCTGTTCACTGATCTTTCTGGCAGGCTATACGCGCTATGAGGGCTTTTTCTTTCCGCGGCGTTTTGCGCATGAAACGGCCCGTCTTGGTATCCACCAGCCCTTCCTCCAGCTTCCTGAAGGCAACTACAGCGCGGATCAGGTGGAGCATGTCGTCCGGCTGATGAACCAGGGCGTCAACGAGGTCACGGACTATTTCCTCAGCACCGGTATCGGTATCGGCTTCATGCGCAATATGTACGGCACAAAGCCCGGGTCCATGTATCACTTGTCCCTGGCGGAAATGGCGGGCGAAGGCATTTTTGTCGTCGGACGTCCGCAGGATCTGTCCAATCTTGGCCGCAGCCAGATGCTGTCCTATTGCTCCGGCGTCTATCAGGGGCGTTTTAACGCTCTGTCTCCAGAGCTGCTGGCCAATCTGCAATCGAACGAACGCACCTTTCTGACCTATGTCACCGGGCAGAATTTTGTCTGTCTCGGGGTCAAGAGCCAGGATGGAAACAGTTGGCGCTCCTATGTCTGCGACGGCAGTTCGAAATGTCTGCTCGGCGAATTCGGGCAAGTGGCGCTGTTCGAACTGGAAGCCAAGGGCAAGCTTTCAGCCTTTCGTGCGCGCGACGCCGAGACCTTGATGAACATTGCCACCGGCATTGACAACACGGAGATCGGGCTGGCTTTGAAGGAATACAATCACCGGGTGGCGCTGCTTTATTTTGTCGAGCTGTTTGCT
The DNA here is from genome assembly GCF_000168975.1 of Roseibium aggregatum IAM 12614. GTDB lineage: Bacteria > Pseudomonadota > Alphaproteobacteria > Rhizobiales > Stappiaceae > Roseibium > Roseibium aggregatum. Next base: position 23,121 of record NZ_AAUW01000015.1, on the reverse strand, counting down.
GAAAACATGCCGACGTTCGAAACCTCCTTCAAACGCATTCCGGCAAGCCTTGCCTTTGCAAAAGTCCCGCAGGATTTCTGCGGCCAGGTCGATGAATATGACGCCGGTCTGGTGCGGCTGGTGCAGGAAGCGCTCAATTACAGCGGCATTGACGTCGGCACACCGGACGGGTCGCTTGGCCCCAACACGCGCAAGGCCATCGGGCGGGCCAGCAAGCAACTGCTGAACCGCGCCGATAGTGTCATCGACGTGCCACTGCTGAAAGCGCTGGGCGTGCCCGAAGACGAGGTCCGCGGGCACGTCCTGTGTGGTGGCTAGGCCGGGACGGCCCCTGCCGCCGTCAGGCCTGCAATGACGCCGCGCAGCTCGGCAAGGCCGCGCATCCGCCCGATAAGGGGATAGCCCGGATGGGCACCGCGATCGGCGTCGGTCAGAAGCTCGTGACCATGATCGGGCCGGAAGACAATTTCGTCATCCGCCCGGCCTTCACGCCGGCGCCTGGCTTCTTCGCGAAGAAGCACGCCGAGCAATGCGGGCATGTCGGTGTCGCCGCCAAGGTGGGCAGCTTCCTCGAACGAGCCGTCCGGGTCTTTTGCGACATTGCGCAGGTGGGCGAAATGGACCTTGCCGGCAAAGCGTTCCGCGATTGCAGTCACATCGTTTTTCGGGTTGGCGCCAAGGGAGCCGGAGCAGAGTGTCAGTCCGTTGGAAGGGCTTTCCACGGCTGACAGTATCCAGTTGATATCGTCCGCATCCGAGACGATACGCGGCAGGCCGAGCAGATCCCGGGGCGGATCGTCCGGGTGGACGGCCAGCTTCAGACCAAGTTCTTCCGCAGTTGGAACGACTTCCTCCAGAAAGCGCTTGTGGTTCTGCCTGAGCGCAGCGCGGTCGAGCCCCTGATAGGGGAGCAGGGCCTCGCGCAGGCCATTGGGGTCGTAGCGGTCATAGGCGCCGGGCAGGCCTGCCATGATGGACTGCGTCAACCGGTCGAGGTCCGGCTGTGTCGCGGCTTCGAACCAGCGTTTCGCTTCGGCCAGCACTTGCTCGCAATAGTCTTCTTCTGCGTTGGGCCGCTGGACCATGTAGAGCTCGAAGGCGGCCATCTTGGCGGCGGAAAACCGCAGGCAGGTGCCTCCGCGTGCAACAGGGGCGGTCAGGTCTGTCCGCGTCCAGTCGAGCAGCGGCATGAAGTTGTAGCAGATGACCTTGATGCCTTCGGCAGCAAGGTTTGCCATCGATTGCCGGTAGTTGGCGAAGAGCTCGGCAAGGTCGCCTTCGCCGCGCTTGATGGCTTCATGAACCGGCAGGCTTTCCACGACGGTCCAGTCAAACCCGGCACCTTGAAGCTGCGCGCGGGTGTTCGCGATGGTTTCTCTAGGCCAGATCTGGCCGTAGGGAATTTCGTGCAGCGCCGTGACGATGCTGACAGCACCGGTCTGGGCGATTTCGGGAAGCGAGATGCGGTCATAACCGCCATACCAGCGCCAGCCTTCGATCATGACAAAGCCCCGATTGTGTTGCGGACGCCATCGGCCTTCAAGGCGGCGTAGGCGGAGGTCACGGACGGCTCCAGGGCAGCGGCCAGCTTGGGGCCGAATATTTCGGTAACGCCCAGAAGCGCGGCCACTTCGCCGGCGTCGCCATCGGCCTCGCGGACAAGAGACTGCAGGCGTTCGCTCAACGGATCGCGCACGTCAATCGGCTTGCCCTCAAGATCGGTGCCGCCGACGTAGATCATCCAGGCGGCAATGGCGAGGCAGAGCCCCGGGCAGTTTCGCCCGTTTGTCAGGTTGTCGTGCACGGTTCCCAGAATGCGCTGAGGCAGTTTCTGGCTTCCGTCCATGGCAATCTGCCAGGTGCGGTGCCGGATGCCGGGATTGACGTAGCGGGCGAACAGCGCATCCGCGTAGTCTTCCAGGTCCGTTCCCGGGGGCGCTTCGAGCGAGGGAATGATTTCCCGAAGCCAAAGGTCCTTCACGAAACGTGCGAAGAGCGGATCGGCGACGGTTTCGGCAACGGTCTCGTGTCCGGCGAGATAGCCGAGATAGGCGAGCGCGGAATGCGTGCCGTTGAGCATGCGCAGCTTCATGTGTTCAAAGGCGGTGACACTGTCCACGAGCTCGACGCCTGCGGCCCCCAGGTCCGGTCTGGCGTCCGCGCCGTAGGCTGGGACAAAATCGTCTTCCACCACCCATTGCCGGAACGGTTCATGCAGCACCAGCGCCGCGTCGTAGCAGCCTGTTTTCCGGGCGAGCGCGTCGACATCTTCCGGTTTCGTGGCCGGCACGATCCGGTCGACCATGGTTGCCGGAAAACGGCCCTCGGCTTCAATCCAGGCAGCCAGTTCCGGATCGAGCCTTTCGGCTAGGTCCAACACGATCCGGCGGACCAGCCGGCCATTGTCCGGCAGGTTGTCGCAGGTGAGAACGGTGAAGGGGGGCTGGCCGGCTGCCCTGCGTCGTGCCAGCGCTCGCACCAGATATCCCGGGGCGGAGACGGGGAGCGCGGTCTTGAGGTCGTGAACGATGTCCGGGTGGTCAGTGTTCAGCCTGCCGGTTGCCGGGTCGTGGCAATAGCCTTTTTCCGTGACGGTCAGGGTGACGATCCTGATGGCGGGATCGGCCATCGCCGCCAGCACCGCCTCCGGGTTCTCCCGGGCGACCAGCACATCCCGGATGATCTCCACCTGGCGCAGGCTTTCGCCCTCCGGGCCAAGTTCCTGCGCGGTGTAGACAAAGTCCTGCGGAGCCAGCTGGTCGTGCATACGCGGGCTTTGCAGGCTGACGCCGATGATGCCCCAGTCATCCCCTCGGGTATTGCCGGAGGCTTTGATGGCGTCTTCGATGTAGATGGCGCCGAAGGCCCGGAAAAAAGCGCCGAGACCCAGGTGCACGATGCCGGCTTTCGGCGCCGGGTTCGTTCTGGAAAGGCGCGGCAAGTCAGCGTGCAAGCCAGCCTCCATCAACGCTCAGGATGGCACCGTGAATGTATTTGGCAGCAGGCGAGGCGAGAAAGACCGCCGCCTCGCCGATGTCGCTGGCTTCGCCCCAGCGTCCGGCCGGAATGCGTTCCAGGATCTGCCGGCTGCGCTCGGGGTCCTCACGCAGGGCTTCGGTGTTGTTGGTGGCGATATAGCCGGGGGCAATGGCGTTGACATTGATGCCCTCGGCCGCCCATTCGTTCGCGAGCAACCTTGTGAGGCCGGCAACACCGTGTTTGGCGGCGGTGTAGGACGCCACCTTGATGCCGCCCTGGAAGGACAGCAGAGACGCAATGTTGACGATCGCTCCGGTGCGGCCGGCGTTCAACGCCGCCTTGCCGAAGGCCTGACAGGAGAAGAAGACCGCCTTCAGGTTCACGTCCATGACGTCGTCCCAGTCGGTCTCGCTGAAGCTCGTTGCCGGCTCGCGGCGGATGATGCCTGCGTTGTTGACCAGGATGTCGATCTGTTCCGCTTCGAACAGCGGCGCGGCGGCCATCGGGTCGGACAGGTCGAGCGGCACATGGCGGCCCTTGGCGATGTGGGCCAGCGTTTCGTCGCAGTCGCGACGGGCGGCGCACAGAACTTCGGCGCCCGCGTTGCTCATGGCAATGGCGATGGCCTGGCCGATGCCGGTGTTGGCTCCTGTCACCAGAGCGCGTTTGCCTTCAAGAGAAAAGGGGTTCATCTGAGGTCTCCCATTGCCACCATGTCCATGTCGGTGAAGTCGACATTATCGCCGGCCATGGCCCAGCAGAAGGTGTAGGCGCCCGTGCCTGCGCCGCAGTGGATCGACCACGGCGGGGAGACCACCGCGTCCTCGTTGGCCATCACGAGGTGCCGGGTCTCCTCCGGCTTGCCCATGAAGTGGAACACGCGCTGGTCCGGGCCGAGCTCGAAATAGAGGTAGGCCTCCATACGGCGATCATGCACATGAGCCGGCATGGTGTTCCAGACCGAACCGGGGGCGAACTGGGTGTAGCCCATCAGCAGCTGGCAGCTTTCGGCGACTTCCGGATGCAGGAACTGCAGGATGACGCGTTCATTGGAGGTTTCCGCCGACCCGAGTTCCACCCGGCGGGCGTCCTTGACGGTGATCAGCCGGCTTGGGCAAGTGCGGTGCGCGGGAGCGGAAAGGATGTAGAAACGGCCCGGTCCGGAGAAGGTGACGGGGCCGGAACCCATGCCGATGTAAAGCACGTCGCCCTTGCCGACCTGATAGGTTTCGCCGCCCGCCTTCACTGTGCCGGCCTCGCCGATGTTGAGAATGCCTAGTTCGCGCCGGTCGAGAAGCGACGAGGTGCCCGCTTCCTTGACTTCGTCCAGCACAAGTTCGCCGGAGCCAGGCACGGCACCACCCAGGATCAGCCGGTCGTAGTGGGTGTAGATCAGGTTGATCCTGCCCTCCTCGAACAGGCCCGAGGCATGGAAGTGTTGGCGCAGACCTGCGGTGTCGAGCGTCTTGGCGGTGTCCGGGTCGATGGCGTAGCGGGTTTCAACGGTCAGCATGGCAAAATCCTTGGAAGCAGGCAGTCTTTAAAGAAAGTCGTCGCGGCGGGGCGTGAAGGTGTCGATCAGCGTTCCCGGCTCCAGGCAGAGGCACCCGTGCACCGCATTGGAGGGAATGATGAAACTGTCGCCGGGGCCGACGTCGAAGTCGTCGTCGTCAATCGTGAAGCGGAAGCGACCGCTTTCGACGTAGGTCGATTGTATGTGCGGATGATTGTGCAGCTTGCCTTCCGTGCCTTCTTCAAGAAAGCGGAAGGCGACGACCATCAGATCCGGACTGTCGGACAGGACCTGCCGGCGGACGCCCGGATCAGCGGTCACTTCGGGATAGGATTTCACGAACATTCGATATGCCTCAATGGAACAGGGATGGCAGCCACAGCGACAGGGACGGGATGTAGGTCACCAGGAGCAAGGTGAAGACGGCGGCACCATAGAAGGGCCAGATCGTCCTGATCGCATCCCAGACCGATATCCGGCCGACGGCGCAACCGACAAAGAGCACGGTGCCGACCGGCGGCGTGCACAGGCCGATACCGAGGTTGAGTACCAGGATGACGCCGAAATGGACCGGGTCGACGCCAAAGGCGGTGGCGACCGGCAGGAAGATCGGTGTGGTGATGACGATCAGCGGCGACATGTCCATGAAGGTGCCGAGAAAGAGCAGAACGATGTTGATCATCAAGAGAATGAGCAGCGGGTTGTCCGAAATGCCTTTCAGGAATGACACCAGTTGCGCCGGGATGTGCAGGAAGGCCAGCAGCCAGCCGAAGGAAGCGGCACAGCCGATGACCAGAAGGACCATGGCGGTGGTCCGCACGGCGGCCTTGGTGGCAGCGACGAATTCCGGCCAGTGCATGGTGCGATAGGCAAGTGTTGTCACCAGCAGCGCATAGACAGCCGCGATGCAGGAGCTTTCAGACGCTGTGAACACGCCGGAACGCACGCCGCCGAAGATGATGCCGATCAGCAGGAGCCCCGGAATGGCATTGATGAACAGTGAACCCAGAGCTGAAAGGCCGGGAAAGCGCTCCGTCGGATAACCGGCGCGCCGGGCGACGAACCAGGCGGTGACCATGAGCGAAACGGCGAGCAGCAGGCCGGGCAGGATGCCGGCGGTGAAGAGATCCGCGATGGAAAGCCGCCCTCCGGCGGAGATCGAATAGATGATCATGTTGTGCGAGGGCGGCAGCATCAGCGCGATGATCGATGAGACAACGGTGACGTTGACGCCGTATTCGACCGAATAGCCCTTTTCCTTCATCTGCGGGATCATCAGTCCGCCGATTGCGGTCGCATCCGCCGCAGCCGAGCCGGAGATGCCGCCGAAGAGGACGGAGGCGGCAATGTTCACCTGGCCGAGGCCGCCGCGCATGTGCCCGACCACGGCCCCGGCGAGCGCCACCAGTCGTCGCGCGATGTCGCCGCGCACCATCAACTCGCCGGCGAAAATGAAGAAGGGGATCGCCATCAGCGCGAAGACGGAAACGCCTGAGTTCAAGCGCTGGAAGACGACGACGGGCGGCAGGTCCATGTAGAGCACTGTGGCCAGAGAGGCCGCACCCAGGCAGAAGGCAACAGGGGTGCCGATCAGCAGCAGGATCGTGAAGGTGCCGAAGAGGATTACGGGTTCCATGTCATGCTGCCTCTTCGATAGGGTCTTCGCCGAAACGTGCGGTCGGCAGACCGGCTGCACGGCGCATCAGGCGTTCGATGGAAAAGAGAAAAACCAGGCAGCCGCCGCCGACCAGCGGCAGGAAATCGACCGCGCCCGAAACCCCGAGCGAGGGCAGTTTCACGTCCCAGGCCGACAGCGCCAGTTCCGCGCCGTACCAGGCCATGCCGGCGCCAAAGGCGGCGACCACAGTGTCGGAGATGCTGTAGAGAACCAGTTTGGCCCCTTGCGGCAGGAAGTAGAGCAGGACGTCGAAACTGAGGTGGTAACCTTCCCGGATGCCGACGGCGGCGCCTAGGAAGATGAACCAGCCCATCAGGATGACGGACGCGGGTTCCGACCACACGAGACTGTCGTTCATTACGTAGCGCATGAACACCTGCGCGGTGATGAAAACGGTCATGAGAATAAGGCCGCCTCCGGCGAGCCAGAGCGCTGCCGTGGAGACAAGGCGCAACATCTGCGCGGCGAACTTGAGATGAGGCTGCACGTCGATATCCTGAAGCGGGGAACCGGGGCGAGGCGGATCCTGAAAAACGGCCCGCAGCCAGCCGGGCCGTTCCGCAGTCGACGGACCGCGAAACAGCACTTCCGGCTGCGGGCATGCAAAGATCAGTCGGTCGCGCGGATGCGGGCGACGAGATCCTTCAGTTTTTCGGACGTCACGTGCTTTTCGTAGACGCTGTCCATGGCTGCCATGAACGGCTCCTTGTCGATTTCTGTGACGACTTCGACACCGGCCGCGCGGACCTTTTCCTCAGACGCCTTTTCACGGGCCTGCCACTGTTCGCGCATGAAGGGCACGGAGTCCTTTGCGGCCTGGCGGACGGCAGCCTGGTCTTCCGGAGACAGCTTGTCCCAGGACTTCTTCGACATGACCAGCACTTCCGGCACGATCAGGTGTTCGTCCAGGGTGTAGTAGCCGGCAACTTCGAAGTGACCGGACGACTCGTAGGACGGCCAGTTGTTTTCCGCACCGTCGATAACGCCGGTCTGGATGGACGAATAGACTTCGCCGTAGGGCATCGGCGTCGCGTTGGCGCCGAGGGCCGACATCATGTCGACGAAGATATCGGACTGCATGACGCGAACCTTCATGCCCTCAAGGTCTTCAATCGATTTAATCGGCTTGACCTTGTTGTAGAAGCTGCGGGAGCCGCCGTCGTAAAAGGCAAGACCGACATAGCCGTGCGGCTCGAACGCCGCCAGGATCTCTTCGCCGATCGGGCCGTCCATGACGGTGTGCATGTGATCGACGCCTTTGAAGATGTAGGGCAGCGAGACGACCTTGGTTTCCTCCACAAGGTTGTTGAACGGGCCCATGGACACGCGGTTCAGGTCGATGACGCCGAACTTGGTCTGCTCGATGGTGTCCTTTTCCTCGCCGAGCTGCGCGGAATGGAACACTTCAACGCAGATGCGGCCGTCCGTACGCTCTTCGAGCAGCTTGCCCATCTGCTTGACGGCCTCCACCGTCGGATAGCCGTCCGGATGGGTGTCGGACGACTTCAGGGTCACTTCGCATGCGAACGATGCGGTTGTGAGGGCGGCCGTCGCCAGAAGCGACGCCGCAAGTGTCTTCAATACTTTCATACTCTCCTCCCGAAATTGGCTCGTCAGAGCCGGTAGGCCTGCTTCGCAAGCCTGTAAGTGAGGTCGTGAGCGACCTCATATGCCTCGTCCTCGTCCAGCCTCCCGGATGTCACGAGCGATGCGAGGTATGCGCAGTCGACCCGACGCGCCACGTCGTGGCGGGCCGGGATCGAGCAGAAGGCGCGGGTGTCGTCGTTGAAACCGACTGTGTTATAGAAGCCCGCAGTTTCCGTGGTCAGTTCCCGGAAGCGGCGCATACCTTCCGGACTGTCGTAGAACCACCATGCCGGACCGAGCTTGAGTGTCGGGTAGACACCGGCCAGCGGTGCCAGTTCCCGTGCAAGGGCTGTCTCGTCCAGGGTGAAAAGAATGATCGACAGGTTCTTTTCCAGGCCGACCGCGTCCAGCAGCGGCTTGAGCGCCTTGACGTAGCTGGTCTGGGTCGGGATATCGAAACCCTTGTCGCGGCCATGAGCTGCCATGATGCCGGCCGAGTGATTGCGGTAGCTGCCCGGGTGGATCTGCAGCACCAGCCCGTCTTCGAGGCTCATGCGCGCCATTTCCGTCAGCATATGGCCCCGGAAGGCGTCGGCTTCTTCCGGTGAACAGCCACCCTTGAGGGCCTTTTGGAACAGGGCCTCGGCTTCCGAAGCCGAAAGGTTCTCGGTGCGCGCGGTGGCGTGGCCGTGATCGGACGAGGTTGCGCCGAAGGACTTGAAGTAGGCCCGGCGTTCCCGGTGGGCATTGAGGTAGCCCTGCCAGGTGGTGGCGTTCTCGCCGGCGAGTTCGCCGAATTTTTCGATGTTGGCGGCAAACCCCTCGAATTCCGGGTCGACCACCGGATCGGGGCGGTAGGCCGTGACAACGCGGCCGTTCCAGCCGCTGTCACGGATCTGGCGGTGCCATTTCAGGTCGTCCAGCGGCGATTCCGTGGTCGCGATCACCTCGATGTTGAAGCGCTCGAAGAGGGCACGCGGGCAGAATTCCGGACGGGTGAGGCAATCGGCAATGTGGTCGTAGGCTTCATCCGCGGTGTCGGCGGAGATGCGTCTGGTCCAGCCGAAGACTTCCTGGAAGGCGTGTTCCAGCCACATGCGTGAGGGCGTTGCGCGGAAAAGGTGGAAGTTCTCGGCAAAGATGCGCCAGATCTTGCGGCTGTCGGTCTCGCTCAGGCCGCCGTCGATGCGCGGCACACCCAGGTCGCTGAGGTCGATACCCTGCGAGAACAGCATGCGGAAGACGTAATGGTCGGGAACGATGAACAGTTGTGCCGGATCGGGGAAAGCCTCGTTTTCAGCGTACCAGCGCGGGTCCGTGTGGCCGTGCGGGCTGACGATCGGCAGATCCTTGACGGATGCGTAAAGCTCTGCGGCGATCTTGCGCGAGGCTGCATCGGCGGGAAACAGGCGGTGCGGGTCCAGGCCCTGTCCCGAGATATCCGGTGCATCCGCTCTTTCCAATGACATTCGTTTCTCCAAAGGCTGCCTGCGAACAGGCCGATGTTGCGACTAGTAAACTGATATGCTAGTTGATTAGTCGAGTCAACGGAGACAAACGCTGATGTCAGAAAGTAGCGCCCTGAAGGTGCTCGAGCCGATCAAGATCCCGACCGTGGCAGACACGGTGTTCGAGGAATTGCACCAGCAGATCCTGTCTCTGGACCTGGCGCCGGGAACACGCATGTCCGAAGCGGAAGTGGCCAAGGCCTTCGGCGTGTCCCGCCAGCCGGTCCGCGATGCGTTCTACCGTCTGTCGCAGCTCGGCTTTCTGCTCATCCGCCCGCAACGGGCAACGGTCATCTCCAAGATCTCGGAAGCGGCGGTGCTGAAAGCGAAATTCGTGCGCACCGCCCTGGAGGTCGCCTGCATGCGGGCGGCCATCGACGTGATCACAGACGAACAGATCGACGATCTGGAAGAGCTTCTCGCACAGCAGCAGGCGGCCGTGGATGCCAATGAACGCCAGTTGTTTCACTCGCTCGACGACACGTTTCATCGCCGGATCTGCGAAATCTCGGGTCATGACTACGTCTGGGCGCTGATCCGCGAACAAAAGGCGCATATGGACCGGGTGCGGTTCCTGTCCCTGGCCTCCGGCGCCCAGACTGCGCTCGATGACCATTACCGTATCATGTCGGCCGTTCGCAGGCGGGACGGCAAACTGGCCGAGTCCATGCTGACCGACCACCTTGGCCGGATTGCCACCATTCTCGGCCGCATTCGCGCCGAGAACCAGGATCATTTCGAGGAATGAGCATGCCGAAGCGGTTTATCGCCATCGGCGAATGCATGGTCGAATTCTCACCGACACCATCCGGAACCTATGCGGTTGGATTTGCCGGGGATACGTTCAACACTGCCTGGTACACCCGGCAACTGGCAGAACCCGCGACGCTTGAGGTCTCGTATCTGAGCGCTGTCGGCGATGACGGGCTCTCCGGGCAACTGACGGATTTCATCGAGGCAGCCGGTATCCGCACCCTCATGGCCCGGGTGCCAGGCGCGGCGCCCGGCATGTACATGATCTTTCTGAGCGAGGGCGAGCGGAGCTTCCAGTACTGGCGCTCGCAGTCCGCAGCCAGGCATCTTGCCGACGATCTCTCCGCACTGGAGACGGCCGGGGAAGGGGATCTACTCTATTTTTCCGGCATTACCATAGCGATCCTGGCCGAAGACGCCCGGAACCGGCTGCTAGCTGCCTTGCAGGCGGCTGCCGGACGCGGGGCGGAGATCGTCTTCGATCCGAACCTGCGGCCGCGCCTTTGGCCATCCATCGATGAGATGTGCCACTGGACGATGAAGGCCGCGAGCACCGCCGGCATCGTTCTTCCGTCCTTCGAGGATGAAGCCAGCTATTTCAGTGACGTTGATGAAGAGGCGACCGCGGCACGTTATCTTGCCAACGGCGCCCGGCTGGTCGTGGTGAAAAACGGAGCCGGACCCGTTCTTGTGCGTGGGGCGGATGGCGACAGCTTTCAGTATCAGCCGGAGCCGGTCGCCGCGGTCGTCGACACGACAGCGGCGGGCGACAGCTTCAACGCCGCCTTCCTGGTCGAATACATGATACGGGCAAAAATACGCGAAGCCGTGCGGGCCGGCTGTGCCCTTGCTGCTCATGTGATCGGCAGCCGAGGCGCGCTCGTACCGGTGACGGGAATCGATCTGATCGCCTGCCGCAACAGGCTGAGCGCCTGACCTCTTGTGTGGCCTAACGGCAGAAACGTCCCGATTTTAATCAACTGTTTACCATAATTATGTTGCTTTCGGTTTCGGATCGCGTGATGTGTCTTTAAAATTTTCTGATCCGGTCAGAACCGTATTATTGCAAGTGCTGACGGTTCGAGAATGCCGCTGAAAGGACGCGAATATGGCTTCCAAGATGAGCCGACGCACATTTGTTGCCGCAATACCCCTGCTGTTGGCCGCCTGCCAAAGCCAGCAAAGCTCTACCGTGCAGGCGGGATTGAACCCGCTGGCCGATGGCACGCCGGATTATGCGACGGCCTATGCCGCAAGAACCGACGGCGGATTTGCAATCCCTGCCATCCAGTACCAGAAGTTCGACCCGAAATATCTGCGTCAGGTGGTGTTCTATCCGAGCAAGTATCCCTCGGGCACAATCGTCGTCGATCCGGCAAACAAGTTTCTCTACCTGATCCAGCCTGGCGGCCGGGCCATCCGGTATGGCATCGGTGTTGGCCGTGCCGGCTTTGCCTGGAATGGCGAAGCGGAAATCCGCTTCAAGCGTGAATGGCCGAAATGGTTCCCGCCGGACGAAATGATCGAACGCGATCCGAAGCTGGAAAAATATCGCGATGGGCAGGAAGGTGGCCCCAGCAACCCGATCGGCGCGCGCGGCCTGTACCTGTGGCAGGGCAACAAGGACACGCTCTACCGCATTCACAGCACCAACCAGCCGTCCAGCATCGGCACCAATGCCTCCAGCGGCTGCATCCGCATGTGGCATCAGGACATCATCGACCTCTATAACCGTGTCGATGTCGGCACCAAGGTGGTCGTACTGGGCTAGGTCCCCGTTGCGCCATTCGTGAGGAAGGCGTGATTCATTCCGGCCATGTTATCTAAGAGCCGCCAGGTCCGTTCACGTGGACCGGCGGCTCTTTTTCGTTCACGCGGCCCATCCTTATCTGTTGAGATTTGATTAGATTGGTCTTGGGAGGGCCGGTTGCTGCCCTCCCAAGTGGGCCGGAGACCGTACCATCCTGGGTACTCGGCAAGTCCGTTCGAAGCCAGGTTCCCGGTCCACTTTCCAACTTATCCCGAATGGTTGCTCGCGCAAGAGTGCGTAGATAAGGCAGGGACAGATGGACGAGACCAAGCACTTTGTCGGAATTGACGTGTCGAAGGCAGCGCTGGATGTGCATGTTCTGCCAGTCGGCAAAAGCCAGCGGTTTCCCAATGATGGTGACGGCCATGCGGCTCTTGAGGGATGGTTGTCATCCCATCCAGTCGAGAGCGTGGTCCTTGAGGCGACGGGTGGCTATGAACGCAAGGCGGTGCAGGCGCTGCAGCAGCAGGGATACCATGTTTGTGTGGTCAATCCGGCCCGCCCCCGGGACTTTGCCAAGGCCGGTAGTCGGTTGGCCAAGACCGACCGGCTGGATGCAGCCGTTCTGGCCCACTATGCGCAGGTGTTTGATCCGCCGTCGGCTCCTCGTCCGGGCGACGTCGAGGCGAAGCTTGCGCGCTATGCCTCTGCTCGGGACAGCTTTGTTGCCGAGAAGACCCGGCTGCGCAATCAGCTCGGCCTCAATGACGATGCTGATCTGGAGCGCATGCACCGGGATATACTGGAGACGATAGAGGCCAAGCTTGCGGAATTGGACCGCATGATCCAGAGCTGCATTCGCGAAAAGGCCGAGTTGAGCCAGCGCTATGACCAGCTCAGGGCCGTTCCGGGCATCGGGCCGGTCGCCGCCGTCAGCCTCCTGGCGTTCCTGCCCGAACTGGGGCAGGTCTCGCGGCGGGCCATTGCTGCCCTGGTTGGCGTCGCGCCCTTCGCCAGAGACAGTGGCATGATGCGGGGGCAACGCAGGATCGCCGGCGGCAGGGCCAAGGTGCGCAAGATGCTGTTCATGGCAAGCCTGTCAGCGGCACGCCACAACCCCATCATCAAAACCTTCTACGAACGCCTCATCAAAGGTGGAACAGGCAAGAAACAGGCAATCATCGCCTGCTCCAGGAAACTCCTGACCATCCTCAACGCAATGGTCAGGGACAATAAGGAATGGCAGCCGATGAGCACCTAAAAACATGGTTGCTTCGAGACGCGAGCAGGCTCGCTCCTCAGGATGAGGGGAGTGGGTGTGGGCAGTTTGGGTAAAGCAGCTTTCCGGGTTGGTCAGTCCGATAGCGTGAGCTGTCTGGCGTGGTGACCTGGATACTGGGCAGGCAGACGTCTGTTATCCGGCCGACCAAGAACATTTCGAACCGCAGCCCAATAGCCTCATCCTGAGAAGGGCCGTCAGGCCCGTTTCGAAAGATGGGCACCTTGTTCCGGAGTTGCCTGCTTTCCGGTCCCGCCTCGCTATGCATATGGACGGGACCAGACCGGGAGGCAGTGCCCTCTGGTGTCACCCTTCGACCGATCCAAGAAGCTCCTTTGCCTGCCGTGCCGCACCGCGGATGGCGGCGGCATAGAGGGTCACGTCGATGGACGTGGCGACAAAGGTTGCGCCGAGCTCCAGACAGGCGCGGGCGAAATCGAAATTGGTGGTCAGGATGCCCGGGGCCTTGCCGGCGGCCTTGATGCGCTTCAGGGCGTCCAGGATCACGGCCACGACTTCCGGGTGCATCGGGTCGCCAAGGTGGCCCATATCGGCGGCCAGATCCGACGGGCCGATGAAGACGCCGTCGACGCCCTCGACCGACAGGATCGCATCGAGTTCAACCAGGCCGGCGCGGTTTTCCACCTGAACCAGCAGGCAGATTTCGCTGTCGGCGGTTGTCAGGTAATCGGAGATCGCGGAAAAATGCGACGCACGGGCGAGGGCTGATCCGACGCCGCGTACGCCAACCGGCGGATAGCGCACGGCGCTGACAAGGTCTTCCGCCTGGGCCTTGCTTTCCACCATGGGGACGAGCAGCGTTTGCGCGCCGGCATCGAGGAACTGCTTGATCATCCAGGTCTCGCCGATGGGCACCCGGACCACCGGCTTGCTGCCGGAAGCCTCGACCACGGTCAATTGCGCCATCATGGATCTGAGATCGTTGGGCGCATGTTCGCAGTCGATCAGCAGCCAGTCGAAGCCGGCACTTGCGGTGATCTCCGCCGTATAGGCATCGGCAAGGCCCACCCAGCAGCCCATTTGCGGCTGACCGGACTTCATGGCGGCTTTGAAGGCGTTTTGAGGCGCTGGCATGGTATTCCTAATTACGCGAAAGAGCAGGAAACGGACCCGAACGGGCCGAAGTCGGCGTGAACCTTCGAACCGGGCGGGCATTCAACCGGCCGGATGAAGGATCCGGAGAGAATAATCTGTCCGGCTTCGATTGTCTGTCCGTAATCGGCCATGCGCCGCGCCAGCCAGACGACGGCCTCGACCGGATCGTTGAGGACGCCCGCACCAAGACCGGTCTCCTCAACCTCTTCGTTGCGGCTGACAATGGCGCCGATCCAGCGCAGGTCGGTGGTGGCGGGATCGTGCCTTTCGGTGCCCAGAACCAGACCGGCATTGGCGGCGTTGTCGGCGATGGTGTCGAAGATCTTGCGGGCCTCTCCCGTTGCCGGGTCGACGCGCTGGATGCGTGTGTCGAGGATTTCCAGGCTCGGGCAGACGTAATCCGTTGCGGCCAGAACGTCCTCGCGCGTGACATTGGCACCGCCGAGGGACGCCTTCATGACAAAGGCGATTTCCGGTTCGATGCGCGGCTGAATGAACCGGCCCTTCGGGACGGTGGCTCCGGTTTCGAAAAGCATGTCGTCGAAGAGGACGCCGCTGTCCGGCGTGTCGATCTTGAGCGCATCCTGCATGGCTTTCGACGTCAGGCCGATTTTCCAGCCGATGGTCTTGCGGCCCTCGGCGAGCTTCGCCCTGGCAAGTTCCTTCTGGATTGCATAGGCCCCGTCCATATCGAGGTCCGGATGGCGCAGGGTGAGAAGGCCGACCTGCTTGAGCGTCTTTTCCGCGTTCAGGAGATCGTTTGCAGCTTTGGAAATCTCTGCTTCGCTCAGACTCATGTTTCGTCCTCAACTCCGTTTCGCAGCAGCCCGATGCCTTCGACTTCGATCTCGACCACGTCGCCGGGTTTCAGATAGCGGGGCGGGTCGAACCGGGCTCCTGCACCCGTCGGCGTGCCGGTGACGATGATGTCACCGGGCTGAAGTGTCATGAAGGTCGAGATGTAGGCGATTTCCTCGCGGATCGGGAAGGTCATGCGCTTGAGGTAATCATCCTGGCGCAGCTCTCCGTTGACGCGGGTCTGAATGCGGGCCTCGTCAAGTTGCTCAGCGTTTTCGAAAGGCACGAGCCAGGGGCCGATCGAGCCCGACCGGTCCCAGTTCTTGCCTTGGGTGACATTGAATTTTGCGTGGCGAACCCAGTCGCGGATGGTGCCTTCGTTGCACAGTGTCAGGGCGCAGATATGGTCGTAGGCGTCTTCCGCCTTGATCCGCCGGCCGGTCTTGCCGATGACGATGGCCACTTCGCCCTCGTAATCGAGCGTGTGGTTTTCCGGCGGCCGGATCAGCGGCTGCTCATGACCGGTGAACCCGCTGGCAAACCGCGGGAACAGCGACATGTATTTCGGCTGCGCGCTGCCGTCCTTGTACTCCGCGTTGCGGTCAGGAAAATTGACGCCGACACACAGGATCCGCGGAGCATTCGGCAGCACCATGTCATAGGTGAAGTTTGTATGCGTCACCGGCTTGTCCCTGGCGGCCAGGACAAGGTCCTGCAAGCCGCCGGCGTGGATGGCGTCGTAAAGCGTCGGCCACTGCGGAAAATCCGGCGACAGGGCGATCATGCCGTTGTCGGTGACGGCGCCATAGTATTGTCTGTCATCGGCGCTGTAGGTCGCGAGCCGGGTCATGCGGGCTCCATGTTTCTGGCAATTTCAAGGATGACGTCGAAGGCGACGTCGACATCTTCCTGGGTGCAGTCGAACTGTCCGACCTGGAAGCGGATCACCTTGGCGCCGTCGAGCAGTGTCTGGGTCAGGTAGATCCGGCCATCGTCATTGATGGCGTCGACAAGCGTCTGGTTGAGCGTGTCTAGATCCTGCCCGCCTGAGGGGGCATAGCGAAAGCTGAACAGGGACAGGACAGGTTCGGAGGTGATCTCGAAATCCGGTTCGGCGCGCAGGCGTTCGGCGAGCGCGACCGACCAGTCGACATGGTTGCGCAGCCGCTGCCGCAGGTCTTCAAGGCCATAGGAGCGCAGCAGGAACCAGAGTTTCAAAGCCCGGAAGCGGCGGCCGAGTGGAACGGACCATTCGGAATAGTTGATGATGCCGTCGTGGCCGTGGGTCTTCAGATATTCCGGCCGGATCGCCAGCGTTCGCACGAGGTCTTCCGGATTGCGGACGAAATGGGCGGAACAGTCGAACTGGGCACCGAGCCATTTGTGCGGGTTGAAGACCATGGAATCAACGCCTTCGACACCGGCCCAGAGGTCGCGGTACTCGGGCACAATCATGGCCGCGCCTGCCCAGGCTGCATCAAGATGCACATAGAGGCCGAAGTCCTTCGCGACAGCAACCACAGAGGCAACGTTATCGGACGCGCCGACACCGGTTCCACCAGTACAGGCGATGATGCCCGCGGGCCGGTACCCGGCTTCAAGATCCGCTTCAATGGCCGCACGCAGGGCGTTTGGATCCATCGACCGGCGCGGGCCCTGAACCGGGATCCGGACCAGGTTGTCCTGGCCGATGCCGGAGATCCAAATGGCCCTGTCGATGGAGGTATGGACCTCGTTGGAGGAATAGACGCGCAGGCGCGGCTGACCGCTGAGGCCGGCCTTGTTGCCGTCCCAGGAAAGGGCGCGCTCGCGCATGGTCAGCACGGCGGCAAGCGTTGCGGTGGACGCGCTGTCCTGGATCACCCCGGTGAAGGTTTCGGGCAGTCCGACGGCCTGGCGCAGCCAGTCCATCATTCTGGTTTCCATCTCGGTGGCGGCAGGAGAGGTCTGCCACAGCATGCATTGGGCCGCCATGGCGGTGACGAGATATTCCGCCAGCATCGACGGGGGCGAGGCATTGGCCGGGAAATAGGCAAAGAAGCGCGGGTGCTGCCAGTGGGTCATGCCCGGCAGCACGATCTTCTCGAAATCCGCGAAGATCGTCTCCATCTCCTCGGCAAGTTCTGGCGGTGCCTCGGGCAGAGCGTTGAAGATCGCACCGGGTTTCACCTGCGCGCGGACAGGCCGCAGCCGCAGGGTTTGATGATAGTCTGCGGCCCAGTCGGCCACCCGCCGGCCCCAGCCGGCAAAATCAGTCCAGTTCATTGCTGTCGTCCAACCGTTGTCTGTTTCACCTATGGCGCAACAATCGGTTGTGCGGCAAGGCTGGGAGGCTGAACTTCCGTTCCCTCGAACAGGGATCCTTCCTCGAACCAGCTCCTTGGGGCAGGGGCGCCCCAGAGTGTCTGGCGCTGCGGATCCTTCAGATCCCATTTGATTGGTTCCAGATCCGGATCGACCGTCTGGTAGTCCGAACAGTAGATCTCGATCCGGTGGCCGTCCGGGTCTCGAATGTAGAGGAAAAAGGCGTTGGAAATGCCGTGTCTGCCCGGGCCGCGTTCGATATTCGACACCCAGCCAGTGGTTGCCATCAGGTCCAGAAGATCGATGATGTTGAGCGGGGTGGGCACCCAGAAGGCGGTGTGATGCAGGCGCGGCCCCCTGCCGTTGGTGAAGGCAATGTCGTGGACACCGCCCTTGCGGTGCGTCCAGGCGGCCCACAGACGGCCGGTTGCCTCGTCTTCCGTGTATTCGGTCACCCGGAAGCCGAGCTCGTTGTAGAAGGCGACTGAGGCATCGACGTCCGGCGAGAAGCAGTTGAAGTGGTCAATCCTGAGCGGCTTCACGCCCTTGTAGAGTGCGTATTTCTGATGGATCGGCGGCAGACGGTCCATCCTGGCGTAGAACTCCAGCGGAATGCCGTGCGGATCGCGGGTCCGGAATGTGCGCGACTGATAGGGCCGCTCGACCCAGTCGACCGGAAGCCCCTTGCCCTTGAAGAAGTGCGCGGCCTTGTCGAGGTTTTCCTCGTCGAACACCTTGAAGCCGAGATCACGGGCAGCGGCATCTGCAGATTTGCGCAGGACAAGGCAATGGTGGCCGCGTTCTTCCATGGCGCGCAGATAGATCGCCTCATCGGATTCGTCCGTGACCTGAAGCCCGAGCGTGTCGACATAGAAGGCCCGGCTCTTGGCCAGATCCGTGACGCCCAGTTCCACATGGCTGAGCCGGATGATGTTGAAGGGCGGATAGAGATTGGGGGCCGGAATGGGCATGGAAGGCTCCTGCGATAAACCTATTGGACCGGGAAGATGACGTTGGTCTGTCCGGTACCGGAACTGGGGAAATAGTCGGTCACGACCTCGCATTCGGCGGTGTAGCTGTCCCAGCCGAGCGCGCCATAGAGCATGGCGGTGTCGTGCATGGAGCCTTCGCCGCAGCAATGGTCGGCATATTCCGGCAACATCTTCAGGAAGGTGGCATGATCGCCCCTTTGCCACATGTCGAGGACATGCAGATCGACCTGCCGGTTGAACTCGGACGAGATGGTGAAAGTACCGTTGTTGGCGGCGTAGTCCTTGTTGGCCCATATCTTGTGAGACAGGGAGCCCGAGGCAAGCAGCAGCACCTTCTCGTCACTGGCTTCGACTGCCGCCCGGATCGCTTCGCCGACGATACGGCTCTCGTCATGGCCGTGCACCGTGCACCAGGCAGCGACCGAGACGACCTTCATGTCGTGTTCCCGGCTCATGAACCGCATCGGCACCAGCGTGCCGTATTCAAGTTCCAGGCTGTCGAGATGATGGGCGAGCGTGAAAGCGCCGCGCTCGGTTGCCTCTCTTGCGATGGCGTCGCCCATCTCCGGGTTGCCCTCGTAGGCGTAAGGCAGGTTCTGGATGAAATGCGGAAATTCGTTCGAGGTGAACAGGCCTTCGAACCGATTGTTGGCATTGATGTGAAAGCCTGCGTTGATCACCCAATGCGTGTCGCAGACGATCGCCGTCGTCGCGCCGAGCGCTTTTGCCCGGCGCGCGATTTCGTAATGACCGTTGATAGCCGGCTGACGCTTGCCCTCCACAGGTCCGGGCTGTTCCGACATCAGCATGGTCGGCACATGCGTGACCTTGGCCGCGAGAACGATTTCTCCCATAGTCTCCTCCCGTTACTGCGATCTTATGTCGTTCACATTCCTCACGCACCAAGGCGCGGGATGGCGTGCTGGCCGGTCGCAAAGCCTATGTGTTTCTGTTCCATGTAGAATTCAAACGACCAGTCACCGCCGTCGCGGCCGATGCCGCTGGCCTTGACGCCGCCGAAGGGGGTGGGCAGGTGGCGGACGTTTTCCGAGTTCACCCAGATCATGCCCGCTTCCAGACCGTTGGTGAACCTCAGCGCCCGCGTCAGGTCGTTGGTCCAGACATAACCGGTCAGGCCGTAGGGAATGTCATTGGCGATCTGAAGTGCTTCTTCTTCCGAGCCGAAGCGGATGGAGGTCAGGACCGGGCCGAAGATTTCTTCCTGGGCGATCTTCATGGCGTTGTTCGCGCCGGTGAAGAGGGTAGGACGCACGAAGCAGCCTTCCGTCCCGACGCGGGTTCCACCTGCGGCAATCGTCGCGCCATCCTGGCGGGCGGTTTCGAAGTAGCCGGTCACCTTGTCGAAATGAGTCTTGTGGATCAGCGGACCGATTTCGGTCTTGGGGTCGAGCGGATGACCGACCCTGATGTTGTTGACGCGCTCCACCAGCTTTGTCTCGAATTCATCGGCAATCGTGTCCTGCACCAGAAGGCGCGAAGAGGATGTGCAGCGTTCTCCGTTGAGCGAATAGATCATGAAGATTGCCGCATCCAGTGCCCGGTCGAGATCGGCGTCGTCGAAGACGATCACCGGGTTCTTGCCGCCAAGCTCGAAATGGACCCGCTTCAGGGTTTGGGCGCCCTGGCGCATGATCATGGACCCGGTGCGGCTTTCGCCGACAAAGGCGATGGCCTTGATGTCCGGATGTTCGGTCAGGGCCTTGCCGGCTTCTTCGCCGAGGCCGTTGACAAGGTTCCAGACACCTTTCGGCAGGCCGGCTTCTTCTGCAATTTCCATCAGGATGCGTGCAGTGACTGGAGAAAATTCCGCCGGCTTGTGGACCACGGTGCAGCCTGCAGCGAGCGCCGGCGCGATCTTCCAGGTCGACAGCATGAAGGGGGTGTTCCACGGCGTGATCACGCCGACCGGACCGATCGGAAGGCGCGTCGTGATGTTCATGAGTGTCGGTGAGGGCAGGGCCTGGCCGTCGCGGGCACTTGGGGCCTTGTCGGCGAAGAAGCGGAAGTTCTCTGCGCCGCGCAAGGCGGCTTTCGACATGAACCGCAAAGCCTGGCCTGTGTCCCAGCATTCGCAGAAGGCGATTTCTTCCGCGCGGGCAACGATGCCGTCGGCGATCTTGTGCAGGATCTTCTTGCGATCCGTCGCGGCCATGTCGCGCCAGGCGGGAAAGGCGTCTTTGGCGGCCCTGGCGGCGGCATCGATATCGGCGGCATCGCCCCGGGCCACCTGGCAGATGAGGCTGTCGTCGACAGGTGAGGTGGTTTCGAACGTGGCGCCAGAGGCGGCGGGGCAGGCCTTGCCGCCGATCTGGTTCAGGACGCCTGTTTCGCGGAAGTGGGCGAGATAGGTCTCAAGTTTTTCGATGTTGTTCTGAAGGTCAGACATGGGTCAGACAGTCCCCAAATGGTCGCGTATGGTGCCCGTCTTGGGCGAAAGGTCCGGGTCGATGTCACGCAGCTCAAGCGATAGCGCGAGCGAGCTGGTGTCCAGAACCGGTTCCAGGAAAGTCTTTGCGGCAGCGAACAGGCGCTCGGCGGCGTCGCGCTTGACGTCGTCCGAACGTCCGGCGCGGAGGCGCACGGAAATGTCGATGAAGGCGTGTTTCGGGTCGCCGTCGGCGATTGCATAGTGGTCGCACCGGATGGCCCGCACGCGCAGACCGGGCATGGGAAGGGCATCGATGGTTGCGGCATGGGCACGCAGATGCTCGCACAGGGCCTGAATGTCGGCCCGCTGTTCCAGATTGGCGGAATATTCCAGCGATATGTGCGGCATGGGATTTCCTTAACAGTGCAATATTTGCTATGTTAAATATATGAGATCGAAACTGTCAAACTTTTTGTGTCTAATAATCTGCCAATTCGCTATGGACCTTGGATGATCGACGACACCAAACCCGCTGGCGGCTCCGTGCTGCCGTCAACCAGACGCTCCATCCCGATTGCCCTCATCCGGGCGCGTGAAAAGGTCATGGGGCCGATCCGGGAGATGCTTTCCGACTGCGGCATCACCGAGCAGCAGTGGCGCATCCTGCGGGTGCTGGAAGAATACGGCCCCCAGGACGCCTCGACCCTGGCAGAGCGGGCCTGTCTGCTGCTTCCCAGTCAGACGAGGATCGTTCAGACGCTTCTGGAAAAGGGGCTGGTGACCCGTCAGGCGGACGAGAAGGACCGGCGCAAGCAGACAGTGGCGATTACGCCAGCCGGGCAGGCGATCATCAATGACAAGCTTCAGGACGCCAAGGCGATCGCAGCGCGTATCGAAGAGGTCATCGGCAAGGAAAAGCTGGCCCAACTTCTCGACATCCTGGAGGATTTCCAGAAGCTCTGAAAGCCAGGCGCATCGCTGCCTGGCACCTGGGCGTATAGGGCTTCTGGGAAAGAAGCCGGCTGGTGTTGACCAGCCGGCGGGAGAGCGTGGTTGGGGACGTAGCCTTGGGATTTAGCCGGAAACCGCCTTCAGGCCGGTTTCGACACCCGAAAGAATCTTCTTCACATCATCCGCGGTTACAATCAGCGGCGGCGAGAAGATGGCGTTGTTGCCGGAGACGCGGATCATGACGCCGTCCTCATAGGCGGCCTGCTGGAGTTTCATTGGCAAGTCTTTGGCGCAGGGTTTCTTGCTTGCACGGTCGGAGACGAGTTCGATGGCGCACATCAGACCTTCGCCGCGCACATCGCCGATCACCTCGAAGCGTTCCTGCAGGCCCTTCAGGCCGCCAAGCAGTTCCTTGCCGCGCGCGGCGGCATTTTCATGCACTTTCAGACGGCGGATTTCAGCAAGGGCGGCCAGGGCGGCGGCAGCGCCGACAGGGTGGCCGGAATAGGTGTAGCCGGTGTCGATGGAGGCGATGCCGCTGGTGTCCTTTTCAAAAACTTCAGCAACATGACCGGCGATCATCACCGCGCCGAACGGAAAGTAACCGTTGGTGATGGCTTTTGCCGTGCACATGAAGTCCGGCTGCACGCCCCAGTGACGTGCGCCGCTTTCGCTGCCGGTGCGACCGAAGGCGGTGATGACCTCGTCGGAGATCAGCAGGATGCCGTTGCGGTCGCAGATTTCGCGCACCATCGGCATGAAGCTCGGGTGCGGCGGCATGACGCCACCGGCGCCGAGGACGGGTTCCATGATGAAGGCAGCAATGGTGCCCGCGCCCTGGAAGGCGATCTCGTCTTCAAGCGCGGAGGCGCAAAGCTGGGCGAGCCTGGCCGGATCGCTCTCGTTGAACGGATTGCGGTAGGTGTAAGGCGCGGGAATGTGGAAGCAGCCCGGCAGCAACGGCTCATAGGCATTGCGGAACTTTCCGTTGCCGTTGACGCTGGCGCCGCCGAAGTGGGTGCCGTGATAGCCTTTCTTCAGGCTGAGGAACTTGGTGCGGCCGGCTTCGCCGCGTATGCGGTGATACTGGCGGGCGAGCTTCAGAGCGACTTCGACCGAGTCGGATCCGCCGGAGGTGAAGAACGCACGGGACAGTCCGTCCGGCGCGAAAAAGTCGGCCAGTTCGTATGAAAGCTCAATCACCTTGTCGTTCGAAGTGCCGCGGAAGATCGAATAATAGGGCAGGGCGTTCAACTGGTCGGCAATGGCCTGTTTCACCGGTTCGCAGGAATAGCCCAGGTTGACGTTCCAGAGGCCGCCGACGGCGTCGAGCACTTCGTGGCCGTCGACATCGGTGATGAAAACGTCACGGCCACCGGTCACGATCGTCGGCAGGTTGGTCTGGCTGTCGGCCGGATGCGCCATCGGATGCCAGACATGGCGGGCGTTGTTTTCCTTCAGGAAGTTGGAATCCTTCATGTCATGTCTCCTTGGGTAATTTGGGCAGACCAAGCAGTGACAGTG
>NZ_AAUW01000016.1 GCF_000168975.1 Roseibium aggregatum IAM 12614 | reverse complement strand
GATCGGTTCGTGGTCAGCTTAAACAGAGTGCCGACCGCCGCAAGGGCGGTCGCACAAAATCTACCGCCCTTCGCGATACCAGGTCAGGGACAGAGCGCCGAGCAGAAGTGCGAGGCCAAGCAGTCCGATCATCAGCGGATAGCGGTCGACGCCGTTGAGGACGCTTGCCTCGGTGGCCTTCAGCCCCAGCCAGCCGTTGCCGGCGTAGCTTGCTGACGGACGCATGGATACGATGCGAGGCACCGTCAGATCGCCGCCGACATCCCGCAAGCGTTCAGACGCGCCGCCCGTTGCTTCGCTGAGCGGTGCCAGCGGTTCTGTGGTGGACAGGACGTCGGTGTATTCACGCGGGTTCTGGGGGCCGACGTGAATGAGAGCGCTCATGTCGCCTTCGGTCACGGAGAAGAGGCCGGTTTCGCCAGCGGGCATGCCGCCCCGCCACAAGCCCGGCTCCTGTTCGGTCAGGACAACCTGCGTGCGGTCTCCCGTCGGGGTCTCGACGGTGACTTCCCCGATGGTCTCGCCCAGGGTCTGGCGTTCAATGACCAGTTCCGGTCCGCGCATGGAGACATTCAGCGCTTCTTCTTCCAGATCCGGTTCCTTCATCAGCCAGTGGGCGAGGCGGCGCAACAGCGGAACATGCGGGCCGCCGCCTTCATATCCGCGCGCCCAGAGCCAGACGTGGTCGGACAGCAGCATGGCCACACGGCCTTCGCCCTCCCGGTTGAGAACCAGCAGAGGCGTGTCGCTGGGGCCGGACATCAGCGTCTGACCGGCGTCGAGTTCGGTGTCGACCACCCGGAACCAGCGGCTCCAGGCCGGTGGGTCCTGCTCGGAGCCGGGAAGACCGCGTGTGACCGGATGGCGCTTGCCCAGATCAGCGAGGGTGGCATGGTAGGGCTGTTCGAGAATGGTGCCGGTCGGACGGGCCGGAAGGATCGGTGCCAGCGGCGTGCGGTAGAGACTGCCGCTTTCGGCATAATCCGGGCCACCGGCCAGCAGCATTGCGCCGCCGTCGCGGACATAACGGGCGATGTTGTCGAAATAGAGCATCGGCAACACACCACGGCGCACGTAGCGGTCGAAGATGATCAGATCGAACTCGTCGATCTTCACCGAGAACAGTTCCCGCGTCGGAAAGGCGATCAGGGAAAGCTGATTGATCGGCGTGCCGTCCTGCTTTTCCGGCGGGCGCAAGATGGTGAAGTGAACCAGATCGACCGAGGCATCGGATTTCAGAAGATTGCGCCAGGTGCGCTCCCCGGCGTGCGGTGAGCCCGAAACAAGCAGCACGCGCAGGTTTTCACGGATGCCGTCAATAGTCACGACCGCCCGGTTGTTGATCGTGGTGAGTTCGTCCGTCAGCTGTTCGGCGTCGAATTCGAAGATGTTGTTGCCGCCGTGGGCGATCTCGACCGGAATGTCGATCTTTTCACCTGTTCGTGCCGTCCGTTCGGTGACGACATCGCCATCGCGTTTAACGGTCAGGCGCACCTGGTCGCCCGGGCCGGTGCCACGGCCCTGATCGACGACAGTCAGGCTGACGATCTGCTCCGAGTCGACAAGGCCAAATCGGGGCGCCTTGTCGAGAACGATGCGGCGGTCGCGTTCGTCCACCGTGCCCGTGATGAGGCCATGAACCGGGGCGTCGAAACCCAGCGCACCGGCATTGGCGGGAATGTCGTGGATCTGGCCATCGGTTACGATGATCGCTCCGCCCACCCGGTCCGGCGGCACGTCTGCAAGGCCGTTGGCAAGCGTCCGGAAAGCTTCCGTTCCATCGCCCGAGCCGGAGTTGCGCGCTTCCAGAACGCGCAGGTCGAACCCGTTCAGCGAGCCGATGCGGCGTTTCAGTTCTTCCACGGCCTCATCGGTCGTCGACTGGCGGTCGGAGAGGCGTTGGCTCTGGCTTTTGTCGACGACGAGGGCGACCACGCTTGAAAGCGGTTCCCTGTCTTCCCGTTCAACCGCGGGATTGGCGAGCGCCAGCAGCAGCAAGGCCATCGTCAGGGTGCGCAGCACCCAGCCTCGCAGGTTGAGGAAACCGGAAAAGGCGGTGAGAAAAACGGCAATGACGCCGCCTGCCACAAGGGCCCAGAGCGGAACGAGGGGATCGAAGGCGAGTGACCAGACCATCTAGTCTCCTATTGTCCCAAACGCTCAAGCAGAGCGGGAATGTGCACCTGGTCGGCCTTGTAGTTGCCTGTCAGGCTGTACATGACGATGTTGACTCCGGAGCGGAAGGCATAGTCGCGCTGCATGGGGCTGTTGGGCACCGTTGGATACATGAACTCGCCGGCCTCCGTGATTGCCCATGCCGCGGCAAAATCGTTGCCGGTGATCAGGATCGGCGAGACGCCGTCCCCCGCCCGCACCGGACGGTCGCCGCGCGCGGCAACTTCTTCCAGACTTTCCACCCACAGGGGGCTGGTCGCGTAACGGCCGGGGAAGGAATCCAGCAGGTAGAAAGCTTTCGTCAGGACGTGATCGGGCGGCACCGGCTCGAGCGGCGGAACGTCCAGATCCTCCAGGATCTCACGAAGCTTCAGCGTTGCCGGTGTGGAGCTAAAGCCGTTGGCTGACGCATTGATGTGGTCGCGGGTATCGAACAGGATCGTGCCGCCATTGCGCATGAAGGTGTCTATGCGGGCAATCGTCTGGTCGTTCGGCTTGTCCGCCGCCGGATCGATCGGCCAGTAGAGCAGCGAGTAGAACGCCAGTTCGTCGCGTTCCATGTCGATGGCAATCGGTGCTCCGGGCTCAAGGGCGGTCCGCTCGGACAGGAATTGGGTCAGGCCCGACAGACCGGCGGCGCTGGCGTCGTCAATTTCCGGATTGCCCGTCAGCACATAGGCCAGGCGGGTGTCTAAGGTCGATTCCAGCGCCAGAAGATCGTCGGAGACCGATTGTGCCCGTGCCGGATCGAGGCCGGCCGTCGCGAGGAGGCTTGCGCCGAAGGCAAATGCAAGCGCCGTGGCTGCGGTTCGCCCGCGCAGTCCCAGCCGGCCAAGGCCTCCGGCCAGCAGGAAGACAGCAATCGTGTCGAGGATCATCAGCAGGAATGCCAGCGTGAAGAACATGGCCCTCAGATCGAAGGGATCGGAGGTCGGATAGGCGGTTCGCACCATCCGCTCGCCCAGCGCCGAAAGGTCGAGCGGTAGAAGCTCGTCATCCTTCTGCATGAGATTGAGCGCACGGAAGCCGTCCTCGGTGCCGTAAAGACCGGGGGGTGTTCTGCGGCTGGCTTCCGCGTCCCGGAAAACAGCCGCGCTGACAGGCGTGACTTCCACCGGTGGCGGACCGAAACGGCCGTAGCCATCAAGCAGGCGCAAGGGGGGAAGCACGCTCTTGGCCGGTGTGCCGTCTTCTGCGGTTTCCGAGGCAGCGGCTACATTGGAAACCGACAGGATCCGGCGCAGCATGTTCAGGAAGACGCCGGACAGCGGCAGGTTGGACCAGGAAGAATCCGCCGTGACGTGGAACAGCACCATCGACCCGGCGCCAAGAGGAGCCGCGGTAACGAGGGGCGTGCCGTCTTCGAGCATGGCCCAGGTCCGTTCAGGCAGATCCGACGTCGGTTCGGCCAGCACCTGCCGTGTCACGGTGACTTCCTCAGGCACCCTGAGGCCGGAGAAGGGCGAGCCTTCCGGAAAGTCCGCCAGATGTTGCGGCTGTTTCCAGCTCAGAGATCCGCCAAGGGAGCGGTCACCGGCGCGCAGGCGCACGGGAATGAGATCGTCACTGCCGCCTGCCGTTCGCGGACCGGCAAAGCGCACCAGCGTGCCGCCATTTTCGATCCAGTCGCGAAGTGTTGCGGTGGTCGTTTCCGGCAGCCGTCCGACATCGGCCAGCACCAGCACGGAAATGCCCTGTTCGATCAGCGATGGCACCGCTTCGGCGATGTCGGCATCGCGCGGGCGGCGAATGTCGGAGAAGGGCGCAAGTGCGCGTTCCAGATAATAAAGCGGCGAGAGCAGCGGTTGATCCAGATCGCCCGACTGACCGGAAATCAGGCCGACCGTGCGCCGGCGCCAACTGTCATCTACCAGTTGGACCGCACCTGCCGCAGCTTCGCCTGCGATTTCGACCCGGGCAATGTCGTTGCGCAATTCGCTCGGCAGCTCGAAACGCGCCTGGGTTTCGGTCTCGCCGGCGTTGAAATTCGTCTGTACCTCGCCCAGAACGAGGCCCTTCAGATCCAGGGCCTGAAGTGTTGCCGAGGTCAGCCGCTGGTTCGGATGCCGGACAACGGTCAACGACAGGGCTTCGGTGTCGTTGTTCAGGTCTTTCAATCCCATGGGTGTGTCCAGCCCGGTCAGCACGGTTATGGGTGCGGTGCCGGTAATCTGGGCAAGATCGGTCAGGAACGGTCCGTTGGTGCTGGTGTTGTCCGACAGCCAGATCACGGCGCCGGGCGGGTTGGCCTGGGCGGCCTTGCGCAGGCCGATGCTGAGTTCGGAGCGCTGCGGCGGATAGGGGCGTGGTTCCAGAGCGCGCAGTTTCTCAAGGGCGGTGGTTGCGGCCTCGGGTGTAAAACTCTGACCGGGGCCTTCCGCAGAAGCTGCAAACAGGATTGGCTGACCGCTCTGCTCGGCTTCCGTCAGGATCTGCTCGGCGGTGTTGACCTGTGCGCCCCACCCTTTGGCGGATGTCCAGCCGTTGTCGACCAGAACCCAAAGAACGCCTTCGCCGGTATCGAGCGGTTCGCTGGAGCGCCAGATCGGTCCGGCCAGCGCGATGATCAGGATCGCCGCCATCAGCAGGCGGAGCAGTGTCAGCCACCACGGGCTGCGCTGCGGCGTTTCCTCATGCTGATCGATGCCGATCAGAAGCCGGGTCGGTGGAAACCGGATTTCGCGCGGGCGTGGCGGCGTCAGTCGCAGCAGCCACCAGATAACCGGAAGCAGCACCAGCGCGGCCAGGATCCAGGGAGCGGTGAAGGTCAGAGGCAATCCTGCGAACACGGGTCAGAAGCCTCCTTTGGGTAACACATCCAGCGCGCCGGACAGGGCGCTGTGAAGCACGAGCAAGGGTTCGGACGCCGGGCGGTCCGTGTGGTGCAGGACATAGGTCCAGCCGGCCCGCCTGGCGATGTCGCGAATTTCCGCCCGGTGAGCTTCCAGTCGGTTGCGGTAATCCTCTCGCCACTTTTCCGCACGCCCGGCCGTCAGCCTGACACCCTGTTCCGGATCCGTAAACTCCACCCTGCCGTCGAACGGGAAGGTTTCTTCGATGGGGTCAAGCACCTGCACCAGGTGACCGCGCGCACCTGTACCGGCAACACGGGCAACCCATGTCGCGATTTCCTCGATCGGATCGAGAAAGTCGGAAACCAGCACAATATCGGCAAAACGCTGCACGGCGATGGTGTCCGGATAGGCGATGGGCTTGGAAAGATGGGTGAGCGCATCTGCCAGTCGCTCGGCGGCGCGGCGGTCGGAAAAGGGCCGTGTCAGGCCGGGCAGTCCGATCCGCTCGCCGGTTTCCGCCAGCATGTCTGCAAGGGCCAGCATCACGACGATGGCCCGGTCACGCTTGGAAACACCTGCAAGGCGGGAGCGGAACACCATGGACGGCGACAGATCCGCCCAGAGCCAGACCGTGTGTGCGGCCTCCCATTCACGTTCGCGGACATAAAGATGGTCATCGCGCGCGGAGCGGCGCCAGTCGATGCGCTTTGCAGGTTCGCCCATGTTGAACGGGCGGAACTGCCAGAAGCTTTCGCCCGGGCCCGCGCGGCGTCTGCCATGCCAGCCGGCGATGACGGAACTGGCGACATGGCTCG
The DNA here is from genome assembly GCF_000168975.1 of Roseibium aggregatum IAM 12614. Lineage (GTDB taxonomy): Bacteria > Pseudomonadota > Alphaproteobacteria > Rhizobiales > Stappiaceae > Roseibium > Roseibium aggregatum. The sequence goes on along the minus strand of NZ_AAUW01000016.1, from coordinate 166,466 downwards.
CCTCGACCAGCAGGTCCGGCAGGGCATCCGCGACCGACCGTGCCTCGCCGATGACATTCGGCCAGTTGTCGGCATCGATGCCTGTCTGGTTGCTGCCCTGAGTGCTGCTTGAATCCATGCGGCCGGCTTCCTGGCTGGTTAGGGGGAGGGGGTCAGGCGATCAGGTCCTTGACCCGGCGAATGACGTCGCGAACGGTGTGTCCGTCCGCCCTTGCTGCAAACGTCAGCGCCATGCGGTGCTGCAGGACGGGTTCGGCAAGAGCCAGCACGTCATCCACGGAAGGTGCGAGACGGCCGTCGACCAGCGCGCGAGCCCTGACCGTCAGCATGAGCGCCTGACTGGCGCGCGGCCCGGGTCCCCAAGCGATCAGGCTGGTCACATCGGACGGCGCCGAGCTGTTGTCGGGGCGGGCGGACCGCACAAGCTTGAGGATGGCTTCCACCACGGATTCGCCAACCGGCATGCGCCGGACCAGTTGCTGATATTCCATCAGTTCTTCGGCACGCATGGCAACCTGGGCCGTGGCCTGATCGGCGCCGGTGGTCTCCAGCAGAATCCGGCGTTCGGCTTCAAGATCCGGATAGTGGACGTCAATCTGCATCAGGAACCGGTCGAGCTGGGCTTCCGGCAGCGGGTAGGTGCCTTCCTGCTCAAGCGGGTTCTGGGTGGCGAGCACGTGGAAGGGGCGCGGCAGATCGTGCGGGTGGCCGGCAACGGTCACATGGTATTCCTGCATGGCCTGCAGGAGCGCCGACTGGGTGCGAGGGCTGGCGCGGTTGATTTCGTCGGCCATCAGAAGCTGTGAGAACACGGGACCCGGAATGAAGCGGAAAGAGCGGCTGCCATCAGCGCCTTGTTCCATCACTTCGGCGCCCAGAATGTCGGACGGCATCAGGTCCGGCGTGAACTGGATGCGGCGGGCGTCGAGGCCCAGAACGGTGCCGAGCGTTTCCACCAGCTTGGTTTTGGCAAGGCCGGGCACGCCGACCAGAAGGCCGTGACCGCCCGCCAGAATGGTGACCAGCGATTGCTCCACCACATTTTCCTGACCGAAGATGATCCGGGCGATATCGACCTTGGCATCGCTGATGCGGCTGACGGCACGTTCTGCTTGCTCGGCGACGGCGGCGAGATCTTCTTCGCTTGGGCTGGAGGGAGAAATAACGCTCATGGATCACCTTTCCCGCAATCTGCGTTTCGACTGCCTGTCCGGCCCTCGGGCAAACTGCGCCCCTGACCTTTGTTGCTGCGACTCAAGCAGTCTGACACCATATAAATCAGTAGATAAGGCGCAATTGTGCGCCATACAGTGGAAAGGTCCAAGATTCTTTCCAACCTTTGGGGAAAAGGCCGGGTCCACAGACACCTTTGGCCGGGCGATCGATTTCCGTGCAGTGCCGGAATTGTCAAAAGTTCCGGTGCCTTGATGAAGAAAGCAAGGGCGAAATATCCATGGCGGAGACAACCGCAAAAACAGACGCGACATTACCGGAAGGTCTGAAGGCCCTGATCAGCCGGGCGGACACAGGCGGCAAGGGACCGCCGCCGGTGGAGAAGTGGAATCCGCCGTTTTGCGGGGATCTGGACATTCGCATCGCCCGCGATGGCACCTGGTATTATCTCGGATCGCCCATTGGCCGCATGCCATTGGTGAAGCTGTTTGCCTCGGTGCTGCGCAAAGACGAGGACGGCAGGCATTATCTGGTCACGCCGGTCGAAAAGATCGGTATCACCGTTGAAGATGCACCGCTTCTGGCTGTCGAAATGGCCGTCGAAGGCGTAGCGCAGGAGCAGCAGCTCACGCTGCGGACAAATCTCGGTGATCTGGTTGCCGTTGGACCAGATCATTTGCTGCGATTTGAAAAAGAACCGGACAGCGGCGGCCTGAAACCCTATGTTCACGTGAGAGGGCGCCTGGAGGCCTTGTTTACCAGAGCGCTTATGTATCAACTGGCGGATCTTATGGAAGAACGGGAAACAGATGACGGTACCCGGATAGGGGTCTGGAGTGGTGGCCGGTTCTTTCCGGTCGATCCTGCCTTCCTGAGCGTTCAGGACTGACCGAATGATCTGTTGCGCACGACTGGACACCCCGATTGCATGACTGCCTTCCCGACGAAATCCCTTGTCGATCCCGCGGACTGGCCAACCCTGTTCAGGACGCGGCTGGACGATGCGGCGATCCGAGGTTTCGAGCGCGAAACAGGCGACCACATCCTCAACCCCGATCTGGGCCCATATGCAAAATGGGAGGGGCCGCCACGCGATGCCGCGGTTCTTATCGGGATCGTGGAGCGTGGCGATGGCCCCAATGTGGTGCTGACACAGCGTACCGGGCATCTGAAGTCGCATGCCGGACAGGTGGCTCTTCCCGGTGGCAAGATCGATCCGACGGACAACGGGCCGGTCGAGGCGGCGCTGCGCGAGGCGGATGAGGAAATCGGCCTTGCACCTGAGCGCGTCGAGCTTATCGGCAATCTGGCACCCTATCTTACGGGGTCGGGATATCGGGTGGTGCCGGTGGTCGGCACCATTCAGGAGGGGGCGGTCTTCCGTCCCAATCCCGGCGAGGTTGAAAGTGTTTTCGAAGTGCCGTTGGGTTTTTTGATGGATCCCGCGAACCATCAGAAACTCAGCCGCGAGTGGCAGGGGAAACGCCGATACTTCTACGCAATGCCCTTTGGAGAACGTTATATCTGGGGCGTCACCGCGGGCATTATTCGCTCCTTATATGAAACGGTTTACCGCTGATGGTTCGTGTGTTCATTCTACATCTTCTGCTTTTCCTTCTGCCGTTCATCACCTACGGTTTATGGCTGTGGCTGAGCAAACGTAACACCGACCCCGGCCGTTGGTCCGCCAAGCCGTTGGCATGGCTCACGCTTGCCGGCCTGTTGCTGGTGATTGTCGGCCTGGTTGGCATGGCATCCTTCGACCATGCCCCGGAAGGGGCCAACTGGCGGCCGTCGGAAATGCGGGACGGCGTGTTTGTTCCCGGCCGGTACGAATAAACGTCATGAGCGCGACTGCGGATCAGATCCTTCAACAGGCCGATTGGTTGAAATCGCCGGGCATTCAGGCGGTGTTCGCGGCCATTGAGCAAGATGGCGACGAAGCCCGGGTCGTCGGCGGCGCCGTGCGCAACACCCTGCTCGGTCATCCTGTACCGGATGTCGATATCGCGACCACCGCATCGCCCGAAATGGTGATGAAGCGTGCGCGGGCGGCTGGTCTGAAGCCGATCGGAACCGGTATCGATCACGGCACGATCACCGTTGTCAGCAGCGGCTATCCTTATGAGGTTACGACGCTGCGGGAGGACGTGGAAACCTTCGGGCGTCAGGCACGGGTTGTCTTCGGGAGAAACTGGACGCGCGACGCCGAACGCCGGGATTTCACGCTCAACGCACTCTATGTGGACCGTCATGGCCGGTTGCACGATCCGCTTGGCGGATTGGATGATTGCCTCAACAGGCATGTGCGTTTCATCGGCGATCCGGATACGCGCATTCGCGAAGACTATTTGCGCATCCTGCGGTTCTTCCGGATTTATGCGGCCTATGGCGCTGGAGACATGGACGCGGACGGGCTCGGAGCGTGTCTGCGTCAGCGCGACGGCCTGCGGCATCTCTCCGCCGAACGTATCGGCCACGAGATGCGGCGGTTGTTGCGGGCGCCCCTGGCTGCGACGGCGCTGAAACTGTTGAACGATTGCGGTCTTTGGGAAATCGCGACCGGCGGGCTGGCCCGGATAGAAGATTACCTCGCCCTGCGCAGCCTGGAAGGCTCCGCCAGCGAGGTGACCGATCCGGAGCTGGGACTGGTGGTGCTGACCGGTTTTGTGCGCGAAGACGTGGAGCGCGTTTGTGACAGGCTGCGGCTGTCGAATGCAGAACGCGATCGAATGCGCACTGCCTGGGCAGCAATGAGATGTCTTCGCCAGGCGGACAAGCTGCCGGAAGCCGAGGACATGGTCTATCAGTTTGGCCGCCAGGGTGCGATCGACGGCCTACTGGGGCGCTGGGCGGGCTTGCGGGCACAGGGCAAGGATCCTGGCGATGCGTTTGCCGGTTTGCTGGACAGGTTGAGGGAGGTGCCGGTGCCGCAATTTCCCATCAAGGGGGCCGACCTCATTGCGGCCGGTCATGCCCCCGGCCGGGCGCTTGGCGACAGCCTCAAGGCCCTGGAAGCAGATTGGCGCGATAGCGGTTTTTCCCTCACGAGAGATGAGTTGCTTGTGCGTGCCGAGCAGGTGATTTAAGGAAATTTTAGGAGGCACTCCGTCACATCGTCATCGTGATTTCCTTTTGGAAAGGTCTTACGGCTAATCTGCCGTGAGAAAGCGTGTGCGGAAGACTGCGAGGCGGTGAATGGAAATTGTTCTGATATCAGACGGACCGCTTCCGCTTGATTCACCAGTCAGAAAACTTCCGTTTTTCTTTCCGGCGCGCCTGATCGACATGTCCAAGGTGTCTGCAAGGACGGTCGGGGATGGCCGGGCCGCCGTGGTGGAGTTGCTGGATGCGACCGACGCCGGGTTGACGGCTCTCAAGACATCATGGGCCAGCATTGCCGAGATTCCCGTCATCTGCCTGGCGTCCAAGAAAAACCGCCGCGAAGTCATTCAGGCATCCGCACTCGGCAAGACCGAAATCATGGACCGCGACACGCCGCTCGCGCTGCTGGTGCGCAAGCTCAAGCTGATCCTGCACGACGATCCCATTGCCAACGTACCTAGCGGACTTCCGGCAAAGACGCTGGAGGCCTACAAGAAAGGCAATGCCTTTCTGGAAAGCCTTGCGCTGTCTGCAACGGAAGGCTCTAACATTCAGATCAGCCTGATGAACGAAGGGGCGGCAGAAATTCTGTCGGCTCTGGCGCTCGATGGTCTCTCGCCGTGGCTGGACGCCGTGCAGTCACACCACAGCGGCACTTATTGTCATTCCCTGATGGTGGCCGGCATTGCCGGGTCTTTTGCGCAGTATCTCGGCTGGAGCAAGCAGGACTGTCAGGAAGCGATTGCCGGCGGATTGCTGCATGACGTCGGCAAGATGCGGATCCCGCTGACCATCCTCGACAAAGCCGACAAGCTGACGGACACCGAGCGCGCGATCATCGACAAACATCCCAATTTCGGCCGCGAGATCCTGAAGCCGCGGCTCGAGGTGTCTGTCGACATCAAGAAGATGGCCATCCAGCATCACGAGCTTCTGGATGGCTCGGGATATCCGGACGGACTAAAGGGGGAGAGGATCTCGCCCAAAGTCCGGCTGATGACCATTTGCGACATTTTCACCGCGCTTACCGAGAAACGGGCCTACAAGGAAGGCATGCCGGTTCGTGTCGCCATTGGCGTGATGCTGGACATGGGCCGGAAACTGGACCAGGCCATGCTGAAACAATTCGCGCACATGGTTCTGGACCGGGATATGGGAGAAGTCAGCCGGCCGCAGAAAGCGACCGGCACACAGGCCGTTTGAGCCCGCCTCCTAAGGCCACTTTACCACAGGCGGCATGGACGAGAGGATCGAGGCGACGTTGCCGCCGGTCTTCAGGCCGAAAATCGTGCCACGGTCATAAAGCAGATTGTATTCAACATATCGGCCCCGGCGAATGAGCTGTTCCTCACGCTCCGCGTCGCTCCAGGACTTCTGGAAGTTGCGCCGGACCAGTTCCGGATAAATATTGAGAAAAGCCAGGCCGACGTCCTTGGTGAAGGCAAAATCGTCTTCCCAGGTTCCGCTGTTCAGGTAATCGTAGAAAATGCCGCCGATGCCGCGCGCTTCGTTGCGATGCTTCAGGAAGAAGTAGTCGTCACACCAGGCCTTGTAGGCGTCATAGTCGGCAATGGCGTGTGCGTCGCAGGCAGACCGCATGGCCTCGTGAAAGGCAATGGTGTCGGGGTCGTCCTGTGTCCGCCGTGCATCAAGCACAGGCGTCAGGTCTGCGCCGCCGCCGAACCACTGGCGGGTGGTGACCACCATGCGGGTGTTCATGTGTACGGCGGGAACATGCGGGTTCTGCGGATGAACAATCAGACTGATGCCCGACGCCCAGAAGCGGGGATCTTCGCTGGCACCGGGAATCTGGCCGCGAAACTCGGGTGAGAATTCGCCATGAACGGTCGAGATGTGCACGCCGGCCTTCTCGAAGACACGGCCATGCATCATCGACATGACGCCGCCGCCACCTTTTGCGCCCGTGCTGTCGGTGCGCTCCCAGGGGGTGCGCTCGAACCGGCCGGCCGGTTGGTCCGCCAGAGGGCCGGACAGTTCGCCGATCTCGTCTTCCAGATCCTCGAAAGACTTGCAGATCCGGTCTCGCAGCTCCTTGAACCAGGCAGGTGCCGTTGCCTTCTTGTCCTCGATGCCGTCCGGAATGGGACCGCCGCGGTTTTCGGGTTTGGGTGCGTTCATGTGACTGCCTGGACTGGTTGGAGCCTGCCGGACCGGCGGGCACGTAACTGACTTCTATCTTTGGGTATACCCTATGGGTCAACACCCTAGGCTTTTAGGAAATGTGCCTGATTGCCGCAAGGCTTCACCCAGCACCATGCCAGTTGAAACGGCAACATTGAGTGAGCGCATGCCGTCGGCCATGGGGATGGTCAGCCGGGCATCTGCAAGCGCGTGCACGTCTTCCGGCACGCCCGAACTTTCCCGGCCCATCATGAGAATATCGTCGGTTTCGAAAGTGAAATCCGCATAAGGCAGGTCCGATTTCGTCGTCAGAAGGACCAGCCTGCGCCGCTCGGACCGCCGCCAGTCATCGAAAGCGGCAAACGAGATATGACGCACCATCGCAGCCCGTTCCAGATAGTCCATGCCCGCCCGCTTCAGCGCCGAGTCTGAGATTGGAAATCCCGCAGGCTCGATCAGATGCACGGTTACGCCCATGCAGGCAGCAAGACGCAGGATCGTGCCGGTGTTTTGCGGGATGTCCGGCTGGTAAAGGGCGATGTCTGGCATGTGTGTCCACGTTTGTTTCGAAGCAGCGGCTCAATAGCAGCAGGTGCGGCTTTTGTCACAGGATGGCGCAGTCTTGGGCCCGGCTGGAACCCTGAAGGCGCGGGCCGACTGCAAAATCGTCAGATATTTTTACTGGGCCAATTTCACGCCTGGCGCGTAGGATGCCATGAAGATTCGCTCCAGCTCCATGGAGACGCACCGTGTCCCCGCTCTTTCGCGTTTTTGAAACCTGGATAGATCCTTTCCGGGAGCCGCCCAGATCCGACATGCCCCGTGGCGGGTTTGCCTTCCTGATGTATTTTGTCACCCAGGTGCGTTGGCCGTTTTTTGCCATGCTCGCGCTCGGCGGTGCGGCCGCCTTTGTCGAAGTGACGATCTTCAACTTTCTCGGCCGGATTGTGGACCTACTGGAAGAAGGCAATCGAGCAACTTTCTTCTCCGACCATTTCTGGACCCTCATGACCATGGCCTTCGTGGTGCTGGTCGTGCGCACGCTAACAAACTCGCTGATGGCGCTGGTGGAAGAGCAGGCAATCGTCCCCGGGTTCTTCAATCTCGTGCGCTGGCAGTGCCACCAGCGGGTGATGCAGCAAAGCCTTTCCTATTTTCAGGACGACCTGGCCGGGCGCCTTTCGCAGAAGGTGATGCAATCGGGCATGTCGGCGGGCGATTTCATGACCAACCTCTTGCAGGTGGTCTGGTTTATCGTCGTCTACGCCATGACGACCCTGGTGCTGATCGCGGATCTGGATCTCTGGCTGGGGGCACTCGTCGCCGTCTGGCTGCTCTTTTTTACCGTAACGGCCGTTGTCTTCGTGCCAAGGGTTCGCGCCGCGGCCAAGGACACCGCCAATGCCTATTCCGGTGTGACGGGACGTCTGGTGGATACCTACACCAATATCCAGTCGGTCAAGCTGTTCGGCTCGTCGGAGGAAGAGAGCCGGGGGGCGCGGGCTTCGGTAGAGACGATGATCGCCAAGCTGCATGTCTTCACGAGGCTTCTGACCAGCATTCGCATGATCATGACGATGGTCAACGGCGTGATGATCGTCACCATCTCTGGCTTGGCACTGTCAATCTGGCAGGATGGCGGCATCAGTGCTGGTCATGTTGCCTTCACGCTCAGCCTGATTCTGCGCCTGAATATCCTGCTGAACCGCCTGTTCAACCAGCTCAACGGCCTGTTCCGCAACTTCGGTTCTCTTCAGGACAGCATGGAAACCATCGTCAAACCGGTGACCCTCACGGACAAGCCGGACGCGCCGGCGCTGAAGGTGACCGCCGGGGAGGTCCGGTTCGAGCATATCCGGTTCCACTACGGGAAGGCAGGAGGGGTAATCGATCATCTCGATCTGACGATCCGCCCCGGTGAGCGTGTCGGTATCGTGGGCCCGTCAGGGGCGGGCAAGACAACTCTGACAAGTCTCCTGCTGCGGTTCTTCGACGTGGAGGCGGGACGCGTTCTCATCGATGGACAGGATGTCAGGGATGTGAACCAGGAATCCCTGCGCCGGTCGGTCGGGATGGTAACCCAGGACCCCTCGTTGCTGCACCGGTCGATCCGAGAGAACATCCTCTATGGGCGGACCTCGGCCAGCGAAGAGGAACTGCTGGAAGCAACCCGCAAGGCCCATGCGTCCGGCTTCATCAGGAAGCTGGAAGACAGGCGCGGCCGCAAGGGGTTCGACGCCTTTGTCGGCGAACGCGGCGTCAAACTCTCCGGTGGCCAGCGCCAGCGTATCGCCATTGCAAGGGTGCTGCTGAAGGATGCGCCGATCCTTGTGCTGGACGAAGCAACCTCCGCGCTCGATTCGGAAGTCGAGGCAGCCATCCAGGAGAACCTGCAAGGGTTGATGACAGGAAAGACGGTGATCGCCATCGCCCACCGCCTGTCGACCATCGCGGCCATGGACCGGCTGATCGTGATGGACAGGGGCCGGATTGTTCAGCAGGGCACGCATGAGACGCTGCTGGAAGATGCTGACGGCCTTTATGCGCAGCTCTGGCACCGTCAGTCCGGCGGTTTCCTGGAGGCGGAAGACGCATTTGCCTGAGCGGGGGCGCCACAAGGCGCAGCCAATATTTTAGGGATGATCCATGGCGAGAGCGGCGTCGTAGATCAGTCAGGCAAATCAATGGCAAAGACAGGGGGCCATCTTGAAATACGTCACGGCATATATCGCAACAGTTCTCGTCTTTCTTGCCGTGGACTATGTCTGGCTAACCCAGGTGTCCACCCGGTTTTATGTCGACCGCATCGGCCACCTGATGATGGAACGGCCCAATATAGCCGCAGCCGGTGTTTTCTATCTGTTTTATGTCGCAGGCATCGTGATCTTTGCGGTTGCGCCCGCGCTGAAGGCCGACAGTCTGTCGACGGCCATCATCCTGGGCGGGCTGTTCGGACTGTTCACCTACGGCACTTATGACGTGACCAACTATGCGACCCTCCGGGACTGGCCGGTATCCGTTGTTGTGGTCGACGTTGCCTGGGGCACAGTGCTTTCGGCGGTTTCTGCGACCGCGGGCTATACCATCACACGGTTGATGTCCTGATCCGCCGCAAGCGGACTCAGGCAGGTGGTCGCATTGTAAGAAATGTCAATACTACGTATTTCCCCGAAGACTGGCCGTTACTGAATTTTTACGTGCAGAGCGATAGTATTGCCGCTTGCGAGAACGGCGCTGATGGAAGGCGGCGGTAAGCGGGATGAAAATACTGTCGGGGTTTCAACGTGACGCTTTCAATCAAGGGCCGGTTTGTCGCCATGGTTCTGACGGCTGCCGCCATCATGATGGCCGGTACCGCATTTGCTTTCTATACCTTCCGCCAGGCCTTCATGGAAAAGCTCGGCACGCCCGCTGGAGCGCAGGACTTTCTGACCGGAAATATCGCTGACAAGATCGATGGCCTGATCCTGGATCAGATGATCACCATCGGCCTTGTTGTTCTGCCTGTCGGGCTCGCCTTTCTGGCGTTTGCGGTCATTCTGGCCGTCGGTCTCGCGCGGCCCATGAACCGGCTGCAGGCCGGCCTCGACATGTTGTCGCAGGGCAATCTCGATATCCAGATCGACGGCGCCCAGCGAAGTGACGAGATCGGCGCCATCGCCCGGTCCGTGACCGCTTTCCGTGCCAATCTTGCCGAACGTGCGAAAGAGCAGGCAAGACAGGAACTGGCGCACCAGGAGGCGCTCAGCGAAGAACGCAAGGCGTTGATGCAGGACGTAGCGGACGACTTCGAAAAGTCCGTTATCGGTGTGGTGTCCGCGCTTTCGACAGCCGCCAATAGCGTTGCAGGCAATTCTGCCGATCTCAACAGGGCGGTGAATTCTTCCATTCAGGCCGTCCAGCAAGTCCATCAGGCGACGTCGGAAGCCAGCAGTTCCGTTGCTATCGTAACCAATTCGGCGGACCGCCTGTCCGGTTCGTTGAGCCGTGTGCGCGAAGATGTCGACCAGGCAACGGACATTGCCAGCACCGCGGTTGCGGAGGCCCGGAAAACCGACGAGATCGTCGGCAGGCTTGCCGAGACGGGCCGCGCCATCGGAGAAATCGTCGAATTGATCAGCCAGATCGCGAGCCAGACAAACCTGCTTGCGCTGAATGCGACCATAGAGGCCGCCCGTGCCGGTGAAGCGGGCCGCGGATTTGCCGTTGTCGCCAACGAGGTCAAGGCTCTGGCGGAGCAGACGACACGGGCCACCGAGGATATCTCGGCACAGGTGTCGGCCGTTCAGGAAGTTGCCGAACTCTCCGAAACGGCCATCCGCTCGATTGCGGAAACAATCGGCCGTGTCAGCGAGATTTCCGGAAAAATCCGCGAAGCGGTCGAAGAGCAGACAACGGCCACACAGGAAATCAGCAGCAATGCCCTGACGGCGCGTGCAAGTTCCGATCAGGTGGCCGGAAACGTCGATACCTTGAGTGACGTGATGGAGACCAGCCGGACGGCAACCGAGGAAATGACTGGTGCGGCCGATGAACTCGGACAATTGTCGAACAGCCTTCAGGAACAGGTCAGGCAATTCCTTCAAAGCGTGCGGGCTGCCTGACCGGGAAAGCCGGCTGATTGCAGCTATTGGTATAAATGCCAGTATATTGCTAAATTATATTGCGGTTTAGAGATTGATTCAGCTTTACTCTCGTAGAGTAAGTAAAATCAAATCTCTGAGCTGAAGACGGAATATGGCAGAATTCTTAGGGAATGTGCCGGGTCAACATCTACTGTTCGTTCTGGGAATCGCCTCGGCTCTCATTGCCGCGAGCTATTTTTGCGGGCGGCGGCGGGTCTCGAATTCGGTTTCGTCCGGCGTTTCCGGCTTCGGAAACGATGCTGCAATCCTTCAGCTTGTCGTGGAACACGCCCATGAAGGCCTGGTCATGCAGGATATCTATGGGCGCATCGAATGGACCAATCCTGCCTATTCCCGCATTACCGGATACAGCGCCGAGGAAGTTCGCGGCCGCCGACCTCAGGAATTCATCTTGCCACCGGCCAACCAGCTTTCGGCGGAGGAGGTTGAGACCTTCCGTTATGATCTGACGAGGTTCCGGTCGGGCACGGAAGAACTGATCCTCAACCGCCGGAAGGACGGAGAGCTTTTCTGGAACCAGCTCACGTTTGCGGTGGTCGAGGGAAAGACGCTGGAAGACACCAAGATCATTCTCATCTGCCGCGATGTGACCAGCCAGGTCGAGCATGTGAAGGAACTGGAAAACGCGCGGACGCGCTTGAAGCAGCAGGCGGAGCACGACGACCTGACCGGCGTTGCCAACCGGTCCAAGCTGAATTCCTATCTGATGGAGCGGATCGCTGAAGGGGTGGACGGAAGTGCCCGGATCGGCATCATTCATTTCGATCTGGATCACTTCAAGGACATCAACGACAGCCACGGCCATAGTGCCGGCGACACCGTGCTGCGCCATGTGGCCATGGTGATGAGCCGTGTTCTGGGCAACAGGGGACTGGTCGCGCGCATCGGTGGCGACGAGTTCGTCGCAGTGGTTTCCGACCCGCAAGGGCCGGAGGAAATGGAAGATCTGGGCACGCGAATTCTCGAGGGGCTGGCCAAGCCCGTCCGGGTGGATCGTCACGAGGTGCGGGTTGCGGGCAGCGTCGGGCTCGTGCTGGCTGATGCCGCGACTGCAAGCGCATCCGAACTGATAAATTGCGCGGATATCGCACTTTATGCCGCCAAGCGTTCAGGCCGCAGCCAGATTTCCTGGTACACGGATGCGCTTGGCGCAGCCCATCGCCACCGCCGCATGATCCTGGCCCAGCTCGATGAGGATCTTGAAAACGACGGCCTGTCGCTGATGCTGATACCGCAATACGACCTGGAGAGCCGGCGGATCATCGGTTACGAGGCGGCCGCCTGCTGGCTTCATCCGTCGGAAGGGCTTGTCGATCCGGTGAGCCTGCTGTCGGCGCAGGATGATGCGAGAAGGATCACGCAGATCGAGCGCTTTGCGCTGCGTGAAGGTCTTTGCGAGGTCAAGCGACTCCGGGAAGTGTCGAATTCGGCTTACTTCGTATCAGTGAACCTGAGCGGGGCCAGCCTGAAGGAGGCCGGTTTTTTGGTGCAACTTCGGCAAGCTGCCTGCGAAGCGGGGTTCAAAACCAGCGACATCGTTGTCGAGCTGGACGAAAAGATCATTCGTTTCGACGAGCCGGACGGTCTTGCCGGATCGGTCGACCTCTTGAAGGAGATCGGTTGCCGGGTTGCGCTGGACAAGTTCGGCAGCGGACATGGCGGTGCCGGTCAGCTCATCTATCTCAACGCGGATCAACTGAAGCTGTGCCCGATGCTCGTCGCCGGCCTGGAAGAGAGCAACGAAAAACGGCAACTGGTTCAGTCGATCATCAGACTTGCCGGCAATCTGGGGCTCACGATTTCGGCGGCGGGGGTGGATACGGCAAGGCAGGTCGATATGCTCAGGCAATTCGGCTGCACCATGGTCCAGGGCAAGGTTATCGCCGATCCGCTATCTGCGCATGAGGCGGAAATTCATATGCGCGAATTCGAGCTTCTGGAACATCAGGCGTAACTTTCGCAGCGCGGCGCAGCGAGGCCTGTCTGTGGCCAATGGGCAACAGATGGGCATTTCGTGCTCCAATTCGGTGCATTTCTGCTTTTCAAGTTCGACGAAAGCAGGTACCAAAACGACCAGTCAACTCATGGTGGTTGGCATTGTTTCCCCAGCAGCCGCCCGGCTGCGCAACCAGGAGGGCACCAAATGACAGATCGCTGCATGATCCACCCATATGCCGCTCTCCGGAGTTGCCAAGGCGTTGGTGTCCGCTTCCGCTAGGAAGCCACATCCCCCTTCTTCAATTTCCTTAGCTTATGCGGTGACCGGCTGAAGCCGTTCCCTTTGAGCTGCATGCGTTGCCGCGCATGTCTGCCGTCACCACGTTCATGATCCCATTTCGGAGATGATCCGATGTCATTTCATTTCACGCCGGACTTGTCCCCAGCGACGGGGCGTCCGGACATAGAAGTGTCTTTACCGGAAGAGCCGCGGCAGACCTTTTTCAGTCGTGCGATGCGCGCCGCTGTGGTTGCCGGCGTCTTTCTGGGAGCCACCTTCGCGGTTGCCGTTGTGTTCTTCATTCCGGTGATTGTCTTCAATGTGAGCCGGGTCGAGGCTCTGGAAATCGCCGGGCGTCATATGCCGGTGACACAGTTCGCCGATGAACTCGGCGCGCTTTTCTGGGGCACCCTCATCGTGGCTCTCGCCTTTACAAGTTTCATCGCCAGTCTGCTGCTGTTTGCGACTGGCAGCATCATTCGCCCGCATAGCAAGCCTGTGCACACAGACGATGCCCTGGTGCATCTCAACGTGCTACGGTTGAGCGGGGCCGAGAGGTAATCATGTTCGAGCGTTTCGAAAAACTCGTGGATCCCTTCGAGAAGACAGTTCTCGAAGTGCCCCCGAAGGGCTTTTGGGCCTTCTGTTGGTATTTCACCAAACCCGTGTGGCCGATCCTGGCCGGCGTCTCGCTTCTGGGGACGCTGGTCGCCATCGTGGAAGTGTATATCTTCACCTTCCTGGGCGATCTGGTCACCTGGCTGGAAAAATCCGATCCGCAGACTTTCGTCAGTGAGAACTGGCATACGCTTTTGCTCATGCTGGTGGTTCTTCTGGTGTTGCGTCCGCTGCTGGAGGTCGTCTGGCAGTTGCTGTTTCACCAGGGACTGATGGGCAACTATCCGATGTCCATCCGCTGGCGTGTCCATCGCTACCTGCTGCGCCAGAGCGTGTCGTTCTATCAGAACGATTTCGCGGGCCGGATCGCGACCAAGCTGATGCAGACCGCACTTGGCGTGCGCGAAGTCGTCTCGCGTATGGCCGATATCATGGTCTATGTCGCGGTCTATTTCACCGCCGCCGTGTTCGTGGTGGCGGGCGCCAATGTCTGGCTGAGCCTGCCGTTCCTTGTCTGGATCTGCGCGTATCTGATCACGATCCGCTTCTTCATTCCCAAACTGCGGGATGTTTCGAAGCAGCAGGCCGATGCGCGTTCGCTGATGACCGGGCACGTGGTTGATGCCTATACCAACATCACCACGGTGAAGCTGTTCTCCCATGCGGAGCGTGAAGAAGCCTATGCACGCAACTCCATGCTTGGCTTCCTCAAGACGGTCTTCCTGCAGATGCGGTTGGTGACAGGGCTGAATATTGTCCTGGTGTTCATCAACATGCTGCTGTTGACGTCCGTCGGCGGTCTTGCAATCGTTCTGTGGCAGGCCGGCACGGTTACCATCGGCGAAGTCACCATTGCCGTTGCCTTCGTGCTGCGTCTTCAGGGGATGTCCCACTGGATCCTGTGGGAGCTTGCGGGTCTGTTCGAGAACATCGGTACCGTGCAGGACGGTATCTCGACCATTTCGCGGGAACGCGAGGTGGTGGATGTCAAGGACGCCAAGGCGCTTGCGGTCAATCAGGGCGAGATCCGTTTCGAAGGCATCTGCTTCCATTATGGCAAGGAGGCCGGGGTCATCGAGGATCTGAGCCTGACGATCCAGCCGGGCGAGAAGATCGGTCTGATCGGTCGTTCGGGTGCAGGCAAGTCGACCCTGGTCAACCTGCTGCTGCGTTTCTACGACCTGGAGGGCGGGCGGATACTGATCGACGGGCAGGACATTGCCCATGTCCGCCAGGACGACATCCGGGCGAAGGTCGGTGTGGTGACGCAGGATACGTCGCTGCTGCACCGTTCGATCTTCGAAAACGTGGCCTATGGCCGTCCGGATGCAACGCGTGAACAGGTGCTGGCCGCTCTCGAAAAGGCGCACGCACTGTCCTTCGTCTACGACCTGGAGGACATGGAGGGCCGCAAGGGTCTCGATGCCCATGTCGGCGAGCGGGGTGTGAAGTTGTCCGGCGGGCAGCGTCAGCGCGTGGCCATCGCGCGGACCCTGCTCAAGGATGCGCCGATCCTGGCTCTGGACGAGGCAACATCCGCTCTCGACAGTGAGGTGGAGGTCGCCATTCAGGAGAGCCTGTTCGACCTGATGAGGGGCAAGACGGTGATTGCGATTGCCCACCGCCTGTCCACCATCGCGGCCATGGACAGGCTGATCGTGATGGACAAGGGTCGAATCATCGAGGAAGGCTCCCACCAGGAGCTTCTGGAGAGCGGCGGACTTTACGCACAGCTCTGGGATCACCAGTCGGGCGGCTTTCTTTCTTCGGTTGAGGCCGCCTAAATCCAAAGACCAATGGCAAGAGCGGGATTCAATCGATTTCCGCTCTTGCGCTCGTTCCCCAAAAAAGGGCAGAAAAGCGGCGCGGCAGTGGATTTGCCTGCGACATATGCGTTTTGAGGCGTTTGTTGAACTGGACAAGCGTTTCGAAGGGTGCAAAAAGACAAGCCGCTTGGCCGGTGCGGAATAGCCCGTACCCGGCCCCCGATA
Source organism: Roseibium aggregatum IAM 12614 (assembly GCF_000168975.1). Lineage (GTDB taxonomy): Bacteria > Pseudomonadota > Alphaproteobacteria > Rhizobiales > Stappiaceae > Roseibium > Roseibium aggregatum. The sequence goes on along the minus strand of NZ_AAUW01000016.1, from coordinate 150,573 downwards.
AGCCCGGCATGGTTCCGTTCCCTTCTTGGCCAAAAGTAGGGGCCTCGGACGTGATGCGGGCTTTCGGTACAGGTTGAACAGGTTTCGAGAGGACGCGACCTTGGCACATACGGATCAGGCGGAACCGACCCGCCGCGATTTCCTCTATATTGCGACCGGCGCCATGGGCGTCGTTGGCGCTGGCGCGCTGGCATGGCCGTTCATCGACCAGATGAACCCGGATGCCTCCGCATTGGCTCTGGCTTCCATCGAGGTTGATATCTCTGCTGTGGAAGAGGGGCAGTCGATTACAGTCAAATGGCGCGGTAAGCCGGTATTCATCCGCAACCGTACCGAAACGGAAGTGGAAGAAGCCAAGGCTGTTCCTGTGGCTGATCTTCCCGACCCGCTTGCACGAAATTCAAACCTGCCGGCGGACGCGGAAGCGTCTGACGCCAACCGCGGCGTCGAAGGCAACGAGAAGTGGCTTGTCCAGGTTGGTATCTGTACCCACCTCGGCTGCGTGCCGATCGGCAGCTCCGGCGACTTTGGCGGCTGGTTCTGCCCGTGCCATGGCTCTCACTACGACACCGCCGGCCGTATCCGTAAGGGCCCGGCTCCCGAGAATTTGCTGATTCCGCCGCTCGAGTTCGTCAGCGACTCGACGATCAAGATCGGCTAACGGCATAGATTTTTAGGAGACAGCCATGGCTGGACATTCAAACTATGTACCGCAGAGCGCTCCGGCGAAGTGGCTGGAAAGCCGCCTGCCGGTCATCTCGCTCGTACGCGGCTCTTTCGTTGATTTCCCGACGCCGAAGAACCTGAACTACTGGTGGACCTTCGGCGGCATCCTGTTCTTCGTGCTGATCGCGCAGATCATCACCGGCATCGTGCTGGTGATGCACTACACGCCGAGCACCACGGCAGCCTTCAACAGCGTCGAGCACATCATGCGCGACGTGAACTTCGGCTGGATGCTGCGTTACCTGCACGCAAACGGCGCGTCGATGTTCTTCATCGCCGTGTACATCCACATCTTCCGTGGTCTCTATTACGGCTCCTACAAGGCGCCGCGCGAGATCTCCTGGATCCTCGGCGTGATCATCTTCCTGATCATGATGGGCACTGCCTTCATGGGCTACGTGCTGCCGTGGGGCCAGATGTCCTTCTGGGGCGCAACGGTTATCACCAACCTGTTCTCGGCCATTCCGCTGGTCGGCGAGGAAATCCGCACCTGGCTGTGGGGTGGTTTTGCGGTCGACAACCCGACCCTGAACCGCTTCTTCTCGCTGCACTACCTGCTGCCGTTCATGATCTTCGGTGTCGTTATACTGCACGTGTGGGCCTTCCACACCACGGGCAACAACAACCCGACGGGCGTTCAGCCGAAGACCAAGCAGGACACGGTTCCGTTCCACCCGTACTACACGATCAAGGACCTGTTCGCGATCATCGTGTTCATGATCCTGTTCGCCTGGTTCGTCTTCTACGTGCCCAACTACATGGGTCACCCGGACAACTACATCGAGGCAAACCCGCTCGTGACCCCGGCGCACATCGTTCCGGAATGGTACTTCCTGCCGTTCTACGCGATCCTGCGTGCCATCCCGGACAAGCTCGGCGGTGTTGTCGCCATGTTCGGTGCCATTGCAGTGCTGTTCGTTCTGCCCTGGCTGGACACGTCCAAGGTTCGCTCCGGCGCCTATCGCCCGCTGTTCAAGCAGTTCTTCTGGATCTTCGCTGCCAACGCCGTTGCGCTTGGCTACCTTGGCGCCATGCCGGCCGAAGGCACCTACGTTCTGCTCGCCCGGGTCTGCACCGCCTACTACTTCGCCCACTTCCTGATCATCCTGCCGATGCTCGGGTTCCTGGAAAAACCGCGGCCTTTGCCGGCCTCGATTTCCGAAGCGGTTCTGAAGGGCGGAGCCGGCAAACCGGCTGGTGCCACTGCAGCACCGGACACGAAGTAACGCGGCCCGGATCAGGAGTTAATTGAGACAATGAGCACCATGATCAAAATGGTTCGTTCCTTCGCTGCGGTGGCGGCTGTCGCCATCGCGACCCCGGCCTTCGCGGCAGGCAACGCTCCGCACATCGAGCGGCAGCAGTGGTCCTTCTCGGGTCCCTTCGGTTTCTATGACCGTGGCCAGTTGCAGCGCGGCTTCAAGGTCTACCGGGAAGTCTGTTCTTCCTGTCATGGCCTGAAGCAGGTTGCTTTCCGCAACCTCGCCGATGAGGGTGGTCCGAGCTTCACCGAAGAACAGGCGAAGCAGATTGCGTCCGAGTACACCGTCGAAGACGGTCCGAACGATGACGGCGACATGTATGAGCGTCCGGGTATCCTGGCGGACAAGTTCCCGTCTCCGTTCCCGAACGAGCAGGCAGCGCGCGCATCGAACGGTGGCGCCTATCCTCCGGACTTCTCGCTACTGGCAAAGGCCCGTGCGGGGCACCGCGGTTTCCCGTGGTTCGTCTTCGATGCCTTCACCCAGTATCAGGAGCAGGGCCCGGATTACATCTATGCGCTTCTCACCAGCTATCCGGAAGAAAACCCGCAATGTCTGGGCGAGGACTTCTCCGGCTACTTCAACCCGGCATTCCTGGGTGGTTCGGTTACGGCTGAAGCCTGTGCACATGAGAACCTGACCGGTGGCCCGATCGGCATGGCTCCGCCGCTGTCCGACGAACTGGTGGAATACACCGACGGCACGCCGATGACGGTCGACCAGTACGCGCATGACGTTGCTGCTTTCATGATGTGGGCCGCTGAGCCGCACCTGGAAGAGCGCAAGAAGATCGGCTTCCGGGTCATGGTCTTCCTGATCGTCTTCGCTGGTTTGCTCTACTTCACCAAGAAGAAACTCTGGCGCAACGTTGAGCATTGATTGATTGCCGCCTAAGTGCATGATGAAAGCCGCCGGTTCTTCCGGCGGCTTTTTCTTTGAGGGGTAATGCAATGCGCCGTGCATTGATGTTTCTGGCAATTCTTCTGCTTCCGGTCCCCGCAATTTCCCAATCGGCCGCAACCCACGTGGTCGAGGTTCTGGACATGCATCTAGCCATGCGCGCAGCGCTGCGTGCGGTAGAGGTCTGCAACGAGGCAGGCTTTCAGGCCGGGGCGTCCGTGGTCGACCGCTTCGGTGTCGAGCAGGTGACCCTGCGCAGCAACATGGGCGGTGCGCATGTCGCTGAAACCGCCCGCCGCAAGGCCTGGACCGCCGCTTCGTTCAATCTGCCGAGTTCCGACCTTGGCCCGCTCACCGATGAAGGGGGAGAGGGAAATCTTGCTGCCATTCCGGGGGCATTGCCGCTCGGCGGTGGTCTGCCGATCGTCTCGAGGTCGGGCATGTTGCTGGGCGGCATCGGCGTTGCCGGAGGTGGCGGCGGAGAGAATGAGGCCAAATGCGCCAAGGCCGGGCTTGACGCCATCGCAGATCAATTGAAATAAACCATCGATGACGCGGGCTCTTGTCCCGCAGATTATTGTTTTGCACCTGTTTGGAGCGGTTATGGCAGACGCAGTATTGGGCATTATCGGCGGGTCCGGCATTTACGATCTTCCGGGGCTGGAAAACTCCGAATGGATTGCCGTCAACAGCCCCTGGGGCACGCCGTCCGACGAGGTGCGCATTGGCACCATCGACGGTCTCAAGGTGGTGTTCCTGCCGCGCCATGGGCGCGGACACGTCTATTCGCCGACCACGATCAACTACCGCGCCAACATCGACGTGATGAAGCGGTGCGGTGTCACCGATCTTCTGTCCGTCTCTGCCTGCGGATCGCTGAAGGAAGAGCACGCACCCGGCACTTTCGTGCTGGTGGACCAGTTCATCGACAGAACCTTTGCGCGGGAAAAGAGTTTCTTCGGCACGGGCTGCGTTGCCCATGTATCGATGGCGACCCCGGTCAGCCCGAAGCTGGTCGATGCGGTGGCAGCGGCCGCGGAAGCGGAAGGACTTTCGTATGCCAAGGGCGGCACTTATCTCGCCATGGAAGGTCCGCAGTTCTCGTCGCTGGCGGAAAGCCAGCTCTATCGCTCCTGGGGGTGCGATGTCATCGGCATGACCAACATGCCGGAAGCCAAACTGGCCCGGGAAGCCGAGATTTCCTATGCGACCATCGCGATGGTCACCGACTATGACAGCTGGCATCCGGACCATGGCGAAGTCGACATTCAGGCGATCATCAAGGTTCTGCACGAGAACGCGGAAAACGCTCAGCGGCTGGTTGCCCGTGTGGCGCGGGATCTGCCGCGCGAACATCAGTCATGCCCGGCCGGGTCCGACACCGCTCTGGAATTTGCGATGATGACGGCGCCTGATAAACGCGATCCGGCGCTGGTTGCCAAGCTGGATGCCGTCGCAGGGCGGATCCTGAACCGGAGCTAGGGTGTGGCCCGCATAACCCCTTGAGACAAAGCGAAATTGCTTCGACCGGCAGACCAAACTTGCTATAACCACCGGCCGGGGCAGATACCCGGATCCGTTTCAACAGAGAGATATCCCGATGACCGCACAGACCATTCAGGATGAACTTGTCGGTGCCATCCGCACGATCAAGGACTATCCGAAAGAGGGGATCCTGTTCCGGGATATCACGACGTTGCTCGGCGACGCCCGTGCGTTCCGCCGGGCGGTCGATGCTCTGGTGCAGCCCTGGGCGGGGTCGAAGGTCGACCAGATTGCCGGCATCGAGGCACGTGGATTCATCCTGGGAGGCGCGGTTGCCCATCAGTTGTCCGCCGGCTTCGTGCCGATCCGCAAGAAGGGCAAGCTGCCGCATGAAACCGTGCGGGTCGCCTATTCTCTGGAATACGGCCTCGATGAGATGGAAATGCACAAGGATGCGATCAAGCCGGGCGACCGTGTCATCCTGGTCGACGACCTGATTGCCACCGGGGGCACGGCCGAGGCTGCCTGCAAGCTGTTGCGGTCCATGGGGGCGAATATCGAGTCTGCGTGTTTCATCGTCGATCTCCCGGATCTCGGCGGGCGCAAGAAACTGGAAGCGATGAACGTTCCAGTGCGCACTCTTGTGGAATTTCCGGGTCACTAGGTCTGTCATGGCGGGAGGAGCCGAGGGCAGCAACGTGAAACCGGAATTTTCGGAAAAGTTTCAGAAGGATTTCGAAACGCTTCTGAAATGGCGCCGCGATGTGCGCCGTTTCAAACAGGCGCCTCTTCCGGAAGGCGCTCTCGATCATCTGCTGCACCTGGCGGATCTCGCGCCGTCCGTCGGCAACAGCCAGCCCTGGCGGATCGTTGTCGTTGACAGCGCCGAGGCGCGCGCCGGCATCATTGAAAGCTTCGAGGCCGAGAATGAAGAGGCCGCCCGGACCTACAGCGACGACAAGGCGCTTATCTACCGCCAGCTCAAGCTGGCAGGGCTGAAGGAAGCGCCCGTCCATCTGGCGATTTTCTGTGACGATGACCCCGAGCAGGGACATGGGCTCGGCCGGCTGACGATGCCGGAGACGCTGGCCTATTCCACGGTCAGCATGATCCACACCTTCTGGCTTGCTGCGCGCGCCGAAGGTATCGGTGTCGGCTGGGTGTCGATCCTCGATCCCGACGCGGTCGCCACGGCCCTTCAGGTTGACGCTGGCTGGCGCCTCGTGGCTTATCTATGCGTCGGTTATCCGGAAGAAGAGCATGTCGATCCGGAGCTGGAGCGAGCGCGTTGGCAGGCGCGCACGCCACTGGCTACCCGCATCATTCACCGATAGGGCATTCTGCGCTCCCCGGGGCGCAGACAAGAGGCCCGCAAAGTATGGAATCGATCAGCGACAGGCTGTTCAATCGGGTTCGATAGAAAAGCCGCTGATCTGGAGGCAGGGCAAACCATGAGCGTGATCATCCGACGGATCAACGAGGAAGACAAGGAAGCTGTGTTCCAGCTTCTGGCAGACAGATGGGCCGGCCCCGAAATGCTGCTGGACGGCGAGATCGTCGATGCATCGAGCCTGCCTGGCTATGTGGCCTATGCGGGCAACGAACTGGTGGGGCTCGTCACGCTGATCAAGCGGGACAGTGAATGGGAAATCCTGACACTCGACTCGCTGAGCCGCTGGAGCGGCACCGGAACGCTTCTACTGAACGCAGTGGTCGATGAGGCAAGGGCCAGCGGTATCCACCGTCTGACGGTGCGCACTTCCAACGACAACCTTGATGCCTTCCGCTTCTATCAGCGCCGCGGATTCCGCCTGGAACGGGTCGCACAAGGTGTCATCGATCTGGAGCGCGAGAAGAAGCCGGAGATTCCGCTGCGCGGCGATTACGGTATCGAAATTCGCGACGAAGTCCTGTTTGCCCGCAGCCTTTGAGCTGTGGGTGCCAATCCCTTTCTTTCAACGCCTTATCAGCTCCGATCAGCGGAACGGGGGATGATCCGTGTCTGGCTATTGCCGGACGATCGCGCCGATGGCATTGACTACGAGCCGTGAGGCGGTCAGCGCGGTCAGGCCGTTGATGTCGTTCGGCGGATAGAATTCGACCAGGTCGAACCCTGCAATTGTCGCCCGCCTGCCCACGCCCGCAATCAGATCGATCACCTGTGTGTAGGTGAGCCCGCCGGGTGTGCGTGCGGCTACGCCCGGCATGACAGCCGGGTCGATCCCGTCGCAGTCCAGTGTGACGACGCAGCGCGCGCCTTCCGGGATATGCTTCAGCGCGGCTGAGGCTCCTTTGGAGTGGATGTCGCGTGCCGTGACGAAGTGGCTGCCATAGCGGCGCGCAGCCTCGATTTCGCTGTTGCCGGCACTGCCGACGGCGCGCAGGCCGACCTGCACCATGCCTGCGACATGCGGCATTTCGCTGACGCGGCGCATCGGGCTGGAATAGCCGTAGCGCTCGCCGTCGACCTCGTCGCGCCAGTCAATATGGGCATCGATCTGAAGCAACCAGACGGGGGCCTGATCCGAAAAGGCGGCGAGGAAGGGGATTGGAAGAGAATCATCCCCGCCAAGCAGGATCGGTACGGAAGGCAGAGCCAGGATCGACCGCGTTTGTGCCTCGATCCGGGCGCGGTTGCCGGCGTTGTCATGCATCAGCGTGACGACATTGCCGATGTCAGTGCAACACGCGGGCTTGCTATCGAAAAGTGGGCCGCCAAGATCGAAGTCCCAATTGTCGACGAGGTCGGCGTCCTCCTGACTGGCCGCGCGGATGGCATCGGCTGCCCCGGTGTATCCGTTGCTGTCCCTGCCGGGATAGGTGCTGCCGTGCCCGGCACCGAAGATGACCGCACGTGGCGTCCGGTTTTCCGGAAGGTTTGCGGGAAAGTCGAGAAAAGGCACTCGGTCGGTCCTGTTCGGTTTCTTTCGGGGAATGGCAGCAGGCGGAAAGGGATGCTTTCGGCCTGTCTGGGAAAGCTTCTCGGGTGCCTGGCGGCGCCGGCTCCACCATACCTGAAGACCGGTTTCTGCCAAAGCTCCTGGAAAAAATACGGGTGCCGGCAGGCGGTTTCGGGTCGTAGGGCCGGAATTTGCATTGCGTCGCACAATAGTTATAATTGCTCATTCCCAAGTTCATTTTTCCTGATCGGAAAAATTTCGCACATTCGTGCTCAGAAATCCTGAGGAGGATAATTAATGCCTGTCGCCAGGTCCTTGGAAACGGCTGAGGAAATTTCAGATATTGCTTTTGGGTTCATGGGCTCGAAAGCCCTTTTTTCTGCACTTCATGTGGATTTGTTTTCACTTCTTTCCGAAAAGACCTTGTCTCCAGACGAAGTTTCTCGGAAAAGCGAACTTGATCTTGATCGCGCGACAACCTTGCTGACTGCTCTCGCCAGCCTTGGGCTGGTGCGCCGGGAGGGAACCGGCTTTACCAATTCTCCTGCGGCGGAAGCATTTCTGGTGAAGGGCCGGAAATATGATTTCGGCGACTATCTGCGGTTCCAGATCGACAAGCAGATGTATCCCTTCATGACGCAGCTCAACGATGCGCTGACCGACAGCCTGGAGGATGGACAGGTAGCCTCCTATGAGGACTGGTTCAGCGACCCGGAGGAAGCGCGGCTTTATTCAAGGTCCCAGCACGCTGGCTCGCTCGGGCCCGGGCGGGGGCTCGCCAAGCTTGTGGATCTGTCCGCTGCCAAGCAGTTGCTGGACGTCGGCGGCGGCACCGGGGCGTTCTCGATTTCGCTCTGCAAGGCTTATCCCGGATTGCGGTCAACCGTTCTGGACTTCCCCAATGTTGCCAAGGTGGGCGAGGAGTTCATTGCCGAGGAAGGCTTGCAGGATCGCATCCAGTATGCGCCGGGCAATGCCCTGAAGGACCCTTGGCCGGATAGCGCGGACGCGGTGCTGATGTCTTACCTCTTTTCCGGTGTGCCGGGCACGGCCATTCCGGGGCTTGTGCGCAAGGCGTTCGAGGTTCTGACACCGGGCGGCGATTTGATGGTCCATGACTTCATGGTCGACGAAAATCGCGACGGGCCGAAGCTGGCTGCACTGTGGCAATTGCAGCATACCGCCTTCAATCCGGAAGCCCGCTCGATCACGAGTTCCTATGTTGCCGGTTTGATGGAAGCTGCCGGCTTCATCGATATCGCGGTTGAGGTGATGATCCCGGGAATGACGATGCTGGTGCATGGCCGCAAGCCGGACTGACGTTCTTCGGCAAACATCGGCAGACTGCGGCAAATGGGCATGATGTCCGTTTGCCGCAGTGTCTGCAGCAGGCAAACGGATTAGGGAGACGGTCTACGTATTTTCCCTAAGATCCGGAGAAAAGATGTCTGCTTCATCTGCCCCCAAGGAAGTTCTGGTGCTACGGCTGCTTCTGGTCGTGCCGATCTTGAACCTGTTTCTCAAGGAAGCGCTTTATGGCGCGGAAGACGCCAAATACTGGTTCATCGCCAATCTGGCGATGATCTGGGCGGTGTCGATCTATGCCTTCGGGTACCCGGCCATTATCGTGCCCGCGCTGACCATGGTGCCGATGGCCTTCCTGTGGATCCTCGACGTCTGCCGCTGAGGCGGATGAGCGAGTGGGCCCGGGAGCGCAGGGCAGCCATATGAAAAGCGTGCTGCGGTCTTCAGGAAGGCAGCGCGCTTTTTGCTTTTGTACGCACTGGCCGACTGCCGCGATCAGCCCTTGCGGCGTTCGACAAACACCGTGCCCTTGAACGAGAACACCAGCGTGCCATCCTGATTGAAGGCTTGCATGTCGGAATGAACGAGGCCCCAGTCCGGGCGGGTGCGGCTTTCGGTTTTGCCGGTCACGACACGCCGGTAGCGCAACGTATCGCCGACGAAGACCGGTCTGATCCACTTGAGGTCTTCGAACCCGGGCGAGGGGCCGAGTTTGGCCGGTGTCTGTCCGGCGGCAAGCGCTTCTTCCTGAAGAGCCTGGTGACGCGTGACCCAGAGCTTCATGAACACGGCCGCGGTATGCCAGCCGGAGGCGCACAGGCGGCCGAAATGGGTCTGCGCGGCAGCTTCTTCGCTGAGGTGGAAAGCCTGCGGGTCGTATTTTTCCGCAAAACGCACGATATCTTCCCGGGCGAAGGTGTATTCGCCCAGTTCAAGCGTGTCGCCAACTTCAATATCTTCAAAAAAGGCACTCACCGGGCAACCTCCCGTCTTGCGAACAGGTTCGGGTTTTCCCAGACGAGCACTTCAATGCCCTTCTGGTTTCTGGCTGTCACGCGAATGTTGACGAGGCCAAGGTCCGGTTTCGAGCGCAAGTCTCTTGTGTCGAGTATTTCGACCCTGGCCGTCAGGCAATCACCTGGATGAACGGGGCGCTTCCACTGCAGCCTGGTGATGCCCGGCGAGCCGCGGCCGCTTGTCTTGTTCAGGAGGTTTTCAGCTAGCAGGCGCATCACCATTGCGCCGGTGTGCCAGCCGGAAGCGGCAAGACCACCCAGGATGGACGCCTTGCCGGCCTCTTCGTCGAGGTGGAACGGTTGCGGGTCAAACTCGGCGGCGAAATCGATGATTTCGTCCCTGCTGACAGTCAGGGAGCCTAGCTCGAAGACCTGACCAGGTTCGAAGTCTTCAAAATAAAGGAGATCGGTCATGAATTCCGGTGGGGTTGGCACTTCGCGGAAACGCGATGCGCCGCGTTTCCGCCTCGAGAAGGAAGGCTGAGATCAGTCGTAATAGATCTCGTTATCGTCCATATAGACGTTGCTGGCTTCGCAGATATCGATGTCGATGGGATCGTCCATCACTTCGGTGTCGTCGTCGGCCAGCCATCCGACCTGGAAGGTCTGCGCGCAGTGGCCGGTATCTGCCTCGAACTCGGCCCTTGCGCTTTCGCCGGGACCGAGCGGTCCGGACAGCCAGTTGTCCGACCAGCCGTTGCCGTCGTTGGTGTAGAAACCGACAACAACGTTCTCTTCGGTGTTGTTGTAGATCTGGAAGTACCCTTGCGAGCCGGTGCCCTGCGCGGCGGCTGCAGTCGCAGACGCCAGAACGGCAAGGCCGAAAGCGGCAGATTTCAGTAGCTTCATAGCACGTTTCCCAGGAGGGCAGCGCTGCTGCCCGACAGTGTTGCGACCCGAAGCTAGTCTCAGCCGGTTCGGAAGTAAAACTAAATCCGCCGGTCTTCGGCCTTGTCCGGAAAGCCGGTCAGACCTTCACGTATTTGCGCCAGTTGTGCTCTTCTTCAAAGCCCAGAACCTCGCGGATCTTGCGGTTGGAAAAGAGGGCTTCATGCTCTCCGAGTTCCCGGCTCAACGGCACATCGGGGAAGAAGCGCCTGAGGATTTCCGCGTTCGGAATATCGACGGAATTCGTGCCGTTGCCGGCGTTGAAGATCTGGAAGCCGAGGCCATCCTTTTCCAGGCAGCGGTCGACGATCTGTCCAAGGTCACGGGCGTCGATATAGCAGAAGATGTTTCTGCGGCGCTGTGCCGGATTTGCAAAGAAATCCGGGAACCGGTCATATTCGTGCGGCTCGATGACGTTGCCGATCCTGAGTGCATAAATGTCGAAGCCGGAGCGGCGCTGGAAGGCGCGGGCGGTCTTCTCGTTGACAACCTTGGAAAGACCGTAGCTGTCCATCGGGTCGACGTCGTAGTCCTCTTCCACGGGCAGCACCTTCGGGTCGACCACCCCATCGGCGAAACAGACGCCGTAAGTGGTTTCCGACGAGGCAATCACGATCTTGCGGATGCCGAGCTTCACGGCAGCTTCCACGACGTTGTATGTGCCCATCGTATTGACTTCGAACGTCCTGTTGTCCGGATGAATGAGAATGCGCGGTACCGCCGCGAAATGCACCACGGCATCGAAGGACGGTATGCCGTTGCCCGGCTCCAGTTCATCGAAGTTGGCGTAACTGGTCATGACGTTGAACATCTCACCCGACGAGGTGATGTCGGCAATGAGGTTGTCGACGCCGGGGTGGTCAAGCGGCTTCAGGTCGACGTTCACGACACGATGCCCCTGCGCCAGCAGGTATGGAATGACATGCCGCCCGGCCTTGCCGGAACCGCCGGTGAACAGAATGCGCTTTTTGGTGCTCATGGTTCGATTCCCCTGTTCTTGAGTTGCGTACATCATGGCCAAACCGGCACGGGAAACCAGTGCCGGTTTTGTTTTTCTGAAATAAAGACCTTTTTCGTTTCAAGCGGACCGGTGAGGCGAGGTCAAGTCAGCAAGATTTATCAGAAACCATGGTGCTAGGGTCCCTTCAATCGAACGGGGCCCGGACATGACCAATCACGAAAAGCTCAGACTTTCGCCGCGGGACAACGGCTATATCCGTCGCTTCACAAGGGTGATTGAATATATCTACGCCAATCTCGATGAGGATCCTGACCTTGCAACACTTGCCGAGGTTGCCGCCCTTTCTCCCTCACACTGGCACAGGATCTGGCAGGCGACCTATGGCGAATCCATCTTCGCGACGGTCAAACGCCTGCGTCTTCACAGGGCTGCGGGAGATCTCACCTATACCGACCTGGCGCTGCCCGTTGTCGCAAAGCGGGCCGGTTACGGCAGCCTGGAGGCCTTTTCGCGCAGCTTCAAACAGGCTTACGGCCAGGCGCCGGGCACTTATCGCACTTCCCTGACATCGCACCGCTTCCAGCCGGCCAATGGCGGTGCGCCTCTTCCCAAGCAGAAAGGACCTGCCCTAATGCATGACGTTGCCATCAAAACCCTGCCGTCCGAAACCCTGGCCGTGCTGCCTCATCGAGGGGCCTACATGGAAATCGGCAAGGCCTTCGAAAAGCTTTTCGGCATTCTGGTGAGCCGCCAGGTCATCGGTCAGATCGGTGCGATGAAGGCGCTCTATTATTCCGATCCGACCCATGTCGCTGAAGACGATCTGCAATCGGCTGCCGGAGCGGTTATCGGCGACGGCTTTCCGGTTGAGGCTCCGCTGGAGACGCGGGAAACGCGCGGGGGCGATTATGCGGTGCTGCGTTACAAGGGGCCCTATGCAGACATGAAATGGGCCTATGAATGGCTTTACGGCGAATGGCTGACGCAGTCGGGCCGCGAGCCGGACGATGCGCCCTGTCTGGAGGTCTATCTCAACAACCCGCGCGACACCGCGCCGGCTGATCTCCTGACCGACATCTGCCTGCCCTTGAAACCGGCTGCCTGAGTGTCACCTCAAAGCGGCCAGAACACCAGGATGGCCGGGATGCTGACCGCCAGTACAAGCAGTTCCAGCGGCAGGCCCATTCGCCAGTAATCGCCGAACCGATAGCCGCCCGGTCCCATGATGATGGTATTGTTCTTGTGGCCGATCGGCGTCAGGAAAGCACAGGACGATGCGACGGCCACCGCCATCAGGAAGGGATCGGAGTTCACGTCGAGCGAGTTGGCGATCTGAACAGAGATCGGCGCCGCGATCAGGCAGGTCGCGACGTTGTTCAGAAAGTCCGAAAGGGTCATCGTCACCACCATCAGGATGGCGAGGGTGACCCAGGCAGGGGCCGTTGACGTGAGGGCGAGAATTCCATCGGCGATAAGCTGCGCGTTGCCGGCCTCCTCGAAAGCCTGGCCGAGCGGGATCAGCGAGCCGAGCAGCACGATCACCTTCCACTCAACGGACTGGTAAACCTCCGCCCCGCTGATCAGGCCCGCAGCGGCATAGAAAATGACGCAAGCCGCCAGCGCGACCGGCAGATAGGCGAGCCCGGCAACGGCAGCGGCAATCGCAACGGCAAAGCCGGCAATCGCCAGCCACGCCTTGTTGCGCTGGATGACACCGGTCTTGCGCCCTTCAAGCGGCAGGACGCCAAGCCATGTAAAGGCATTTTCGAGCCGTTCCGGGGTGCCCAGCAGCAGAAGCACGTCACCCGGGCGTATCTGTTCGTGTCGGACGCGCTTTTGCACGCGGCGGCCCTGCCTGGAAATACCGAGCAACGTGACGCCGTGGCCATAGAGGAGACGCATGTCGAAACTGGACCGGCCGATGATACGGGCGTTGTCCGGTGCGATGGCCTCGACCAGCGACAGGGCGTCACTGTTGAGGCCGCCCTTGTGCTGTTCCGAGCCTGCGAATTCCAGTTTGGCAGCGCCCATGAAAGCCTCGATGGCCTTGGGATCGCCTTCAACGAACAGATAGTCACCGGACTTGATCGCTTCGCGGCGGGCAAAGCCGCGCACGCGCCGGCCGTTGCGGATAAGGCCGATGATGGCGACATCCTTCTCGTCGGCGACAGGGTAGAGGTCGCCAACAATCAGTGGCTTTTCTTCCGAAATCTCCCCGACCTTCAGTTCCGCCACATAGAGGCTTTCGGCAAATTCTTCTTCATTCGGCTTGTCGCGGAAATGGCGCGGCAGCAGGCGCCAGCCGAACAGGGTGACAAAGGCAATGCCGGTGACCGCGACCACGAGGCCGACGGGTGCAAAGTCGAACATGGAAAAGGGCGCACCGAACGCGTCCGAGCGGTATTGCGCGATGACGATGTTCGGCGGGGTGCCGATCAGGGTGATCATGCCGCCGAGAATGGTCGCAAAAGACAGCGGCATAAGAGAGAGGCCGGGAGACCGTTCCGCTTTCTTGGCTGCCTCCATATCGAGCGGCATGAGCAATGCCAGCGCGGCGACGTTGTTGATGATCGCCGACAGGCTGGCGCCGACCACGGCCATGAGGCCGATGTGGCGGGACAGGCCCCTCGATGCGGAGATCACGAAGCGTGCAATCAGTTCCACGGCGCCCGAGTTCGTCAGTCCGCGCGAGACGATCAGCACGAGGGCAATGATCATGACGGCGGAATGGCCGAAGCCGGAAAAGATTTCTTCGGACGGGATCAACCCCAGAAATGCGCCCAGGATAAGCGCACCGAAGGCAACAAGGTCGAAGCGGATGCGGCCCCAGACCAGCAAGGCGAAAACTGCGCCGAAGAGGACGAACAGGGCAATCTGGTCAAATGTCACGAACAGGCTCCGGCAAAGACTTGCAAATGCGGGTTCGACCTGAACATGGCCGCCCTGCAATCTCAAGACCGCTTAAAGGACTTGGGCCCAGTTTCCTTCGGCATTCCGGCAGTGGTGCTGGAGACCTTTTTTGCGGGAGTAACCGGGACCACAGCTTCTAAACACGGGAGGATGCCAAAAGGTTCCGCGGCATTCGGGATGCAGGATGAGCGCCGGCAGAAAGGACGATCAGGCCGGTCAGATCGCTCAGGCGACCTTGACGGTCAGTTCCGGCAGACCGTCAATCGTCGCCACCAGAAGATCGCCGCGCTCGACGGCGCCGACCCCTGCCGGAGTTCCTGTCAGGATGACGTCACCCGCGCCAAGTTGGAACAGCTCGGACAGCTTGGCGATGACTTCGGGGATTTTCCAGATCAACTGATTGAGGTCGCCTTCCTGCCGGACTTCGCCATTGACGGTCAGGGCAATTCGGCCCTGGTCGAGGAACCCGCTGTCTGCCACCGGCATAATGGGGCCGATGGGGGCGGAGCGTTCAAACGCCTTGGCGGCTTCCCACGGGCGGCCGGCTTTCTTGGCTTCCGCCTGCAAATCGCGGCGGGTCATGTCGAGGGCGACCGCGTAGCCGTAGACATGTTCCAGCGCACTGGCGGCCGGAATGTCGCGCGTGCCGGATTTCAGAACGACCGCGAGTTCGACTTCGTGATGCACATCGCTGGACAGGGGCGGATAGGGAAATTCGCCAGACGGGTCGAGGTTGTCCGGGTTCTTTTGAAAGAAGAATGGTGCTTCCCTGTCGGGATCGTGGCCCATCTCCACGGCATGGGCCGCATAGTTCCGCCCGACGCAGTAAACCCTGCGGACAGGAAATCCGTTCTGGCTTTCGCTGATGGGCAGGATGGTCGGCAAGGGAGCCGGAAACACGGTCGACATTGCTGAAACTTTCGAGGGTTGACGAAAACCTGCTTGTACAGGGTTCGGGAGCAACCTGTCGAGCGGGAGCTGCAAGACCGGCCTTCTCGCCGCCGGTCCCCCTGTTTTTTCTGGTGCTTCGATGGCAACACGTCTACCCCGAGGATGGCCCTCAGGCCTTGAGCTGTTTGGGCGCGGTTGCCAGCTAAGCTTCCTGACCGTTGTTTGTGTCGTTCGAGGGCATGAACCAGATCACCACGAAGGCAAGCAGTCCGGCAGCGATCATGTAGAACGCCGGAGCAAGCTGCAGGTGGGTCTTGTCGATCAGATAAGTGGCAACAAGCGGCGCGGTGCCGCCAAAGAGGGCCAGCGGGATGTTGTAGCCGATGGAATAGCCTGTCACGCGTACGGACACGGGGAACTGGCCGACCATGGCGGCCATGAGCGGGGCAAAAAAGGTAGACAGAATGACGGCCATGCCAAGCTGGCCGAGAACCACCATGACGGGATCCGGATGATGCACCAGCCAGAACATCGGAAGGGCGAAGACTGCAACACCGCCTGAGCCAACCAGCAGTACGGTTCTTCGGTCGATCTTGTCGGCCAGATAGCCGACAAGCGGCAGCAGCAGCATGAAGACGACCATGACGCTGGTGTTGATCGTCAGGGCCTGGCTTTCGGTGAACTTGACGTAGTCGACCAGGTAGGAGGTGAGATAGACGAAGGTCAGGTAGAAGCCGACACCGTTGAGGACGTTGCAGGCAATGGTTCGCAGCAGGGCAGGCCGGTGATTGCGAAGCACTTCGCCCACCGGAGCACTGACGGGATCGTGCGGGGACGGGGGCTGGTCCCTTTCTTCCGCCTTGTTGCCGCTGCGGATCATGAAACCGGTGAGGCCGACCAGCAGGCCGAAGCCGAAGGGAATGCGCCATCCCCAGCTTCCCAGGTCGTCCGCCGGCAGCAGGCCTGTCGCCAGTGCCGCCACGCCGGATCCGAGCAGAATGCCGAAGGTTGCCCCGACCAGGGCCCAGGAAACGGTGAAACACCGGCGCTGAGGCGGGGCGATTTCGTAGAGATAGACCGTCGATCCGGTGTATTCGCCGCCGACGGAAAGCCCCTGCAGCAGCCGGAGCAGCGTCAGGAGCACGGGCGCGGCAACACCAATCTGGTCATAGGTTGGCAAGAAGGCGATCAGCGTCGTTGGAATGGCCATCAGGGCGACGGACAACAGAAGAGCCCGGCTGCGGCCTGTCTTGTCGGCAATATGGCCGAGAAGCAGACTGCCGATGGGACGCATCAGGAAGCCTGCCGCAAAGACACCAAAGGTGCTGATCAGGCTGACGGTCGGATCGTCACTTGGGAAAAACTGTTGCGCAAGGATGGGGGCGAGATAGCCGTAGACGGCAAAATCGTACCATTCTAGCGTATTCCCCACCGTTCCGGCAATAATCTTGCGGATTCTGGTGTCGCTTCGTCCCGCCATATTGGCCCCTCCTGCAGGTCGAATTCCCGTTTGACCGGGTAAACCTAGAGGGCATGTCTTTAACTTCCGTTGCGATTCCGCGGCGGAAAGTGATGGCTGGGGCAGGTGGGAAGTTGGCGTGGGATCGCGCAGGCAGCTTCACGCTGCCTGCGCGCTGTGTTCGTCAGGTGTTGAACTTGAACAGCAGAACGTCGCCATCCTTGACGACATATTCCTTGCCTTCGTCGCGGGCCTTGCCGGCTTCCTTGGCTGCGGTTTCGCCGCCAAGGCCGACGTAATCGTCATAGGCGATGGTCTGCGCCCGGATGAAGCCGCGTTCGAAATCCGTATGGATGACGCCGGCAGCGCCCGGAGCCTTGGTGCCTTCGGTAATGGTCCAGGCGCGGGTTTCCTTCGGGCCTGCGGTGAAATAGGTGATCAGACCCAGCAGGCCGTAGCCTGCGCGGATCAGCCGGTCGAGGCCCGGTTCTTCAAGGCCGATGGTCTCCAGGAATTCTTCCTGCTCTTCCTTGTCGAGCTGGGAGATTTCGGCCTCGATGGCTGCGGAAATGACAACAGCGGCAGCGCCTTCCGCCTTCGCCTTTTCGGCGACCTTGGCGGAAAGGGCATTGCCTTCTCCCGCAGAGGCTTCATCGACGTTGCAGACGTAGAGCACCGGCTTTGCTGTGAGCAGGTTCAGGCCCTTGAGGATCTTTTCCTCATCCGGACCGGAGACTTCCAGTACACGGGCCGGTTTGCCGTCCTGCAGGAGCGCAAGCGCGGCTTCCATCACCGGCAGAACCGCCTTGGCTTCCTTGTCGCCGCCGGTGGCTTTCTTCTTCAGCGGTGCGATGCGGCGCTCAAGGCTTTCCATGTCGGCGACCATGAGTTCGGTTTCGACCGTTTCCGCATCGGCGATCGGGTCGACGGTGCCTTCCACATGGGTGATGTCATCGTCTTCAAAGCAGCGCAGCACGTGGGCGATGGCGTCGACTTCACGGATGTTGGCCAGAAACTGGTTGCCGAGGCCTTCCCCCTTGGACGCGCCGCGCACGAGACCGGCAATGTCGACAAAGGTGATGCGCGTCGGAATGACTTCCTTGGATCCGGCAACCTTGCGGATTTCATAAAGGCGCGGATCGGGAACGGCCACTTCGCCCGTGTTCGGTTCGATGGTGCAGAACGGATAGTTGGCAGCCTGTGCCGCCGCCGTCTTGGTGAGCGCGTTGAAGAGTGTGGACTTGCCGACATTCGGCAGTCCGACAATGCCGCACTGGAAACCCATGGGAGTTCGCTTTCGGTTGGTCTTGAGACTTTGCAGCGCTAAATGCCCGAGCCGGGTCACGAGGTCAAGGCTTTGGCGGGGGACAGGGGGTTGTTTGTCAAGAGCGTGTCAGGATGAAGCGCCAAAAGGAGAGTGCCTGGCGATGTAATCGGGCTGAAAGCTTCCCTCCGGTTGTTTATCGGCTATAGTCGGCCTGTTGTTTTGGGCGATTGTTTTGGGAATTGTGATGCGATGATATTCAGTCGCAAGAAACACGGCTTTTTGCCGGGATTATCTGGCCCCCTGTTTGCCGCTCTGGCAGCACTGACTGTCAGTGCCACTGTCCTGCAGTCGGGGCCGGCGGCGGCTCAAGGCTTCAATCCGAGTGACCTGACAGGCCTACTCGGCGATACACCCATCGATCCGGCGCTGCTGGACGGGGTCGGGCAGGTGGGCGTTACGCGGGCCTATATTCCCGATGCCATCGACCTGTCGCCGATGATGCCGCCACCCTTGCTGCAGACATATGGAAGCTGCGTTTCCTATGCCATCGGCTACGCCATGCGCGGCTATTACGCCGCGCTGGAAAACAACGTCGAACCGGGCAGCCGCACCTTTACGCCCAGTCCGGCGTTTCTCCATTCGCAGATCCGCAACCGGAACGAAGCCTGCGAAACCGCCGGAAGCCATGCGCTTCTGGCCATGGCCTACTTCAAGGGCAACGGCTCTCCCGATCAGGACGACATCCCGGACGCCGCCATGTGCTCGGAACGGGTGGAATATGCAACGACCGCCCCTGACAGGTTCCGGATACGCGACTTCATGTTCGTTTTCGACAAGGGCCGTCAGCGCCGCAACGCGACGGACAGGGACCTGGACGCCATCAAGCAGCAGCTTGCGGCAGGCAATCCCGTCGCAACCGGGTTTCTGATGGTCGGGGTGGTGCCGTCCGCACAGACGCCGGACGGCGTGACACTGCAATACCTGAAGTCGGGCGAGATCTACCAGGGATCGCTCGGGCGCCACAGCGGGGCGGCCGGAGGGCATCAAATGGTGTTCGTCGGCTACGACGAGCGCCGGCAGGCCTTTCTCGTCCAGAACTCCTGGGGTCCTTACTGGTCGGGCGACGGCTATGGCTGGATCAGCTACGAGGCAACGAAAGCCGACATGCATAATGCGTCTGTCATGCGCACGGCCATCGTGCCGCCACGGCCCGTGCCGGGGATGAGCAGGACCGACCGCGACAACGTGGTGGCCATTGCAGGGGATAGCTGCAGCAGCCTTTATGTCAGCGAAGACACGCCGGACGGCACGCCGCTGCTGGCCGGGTTCGTGAGTACGCAGGAAGCGCTTCGGAAACTGGAAGCGGAGTTTCCACCCGAGCAGTTGCGGAAGGTCGATGTCAGGCCCTGGCCTGTGTGCGAGGCGTTGAAGACCCTTGCCAGGCCCTTGGCGGAACCCTCGCGTCCCCGCATACGCCTTTTGGGAGGCAGTGCGGATCTGCGCTATGGCGACTCGCTGGCGTTCGAGGTGACCGCACCGGACTTCGCCTCGTTTCTCTATATCGTCTATCTGCAGGCGGACGGCACAGTGGTGAACCTCTTGCCGCGCCGTGGACCCGTGCGCCAGCAGGTTCAGTTCGGTGACCGGTTCGTCTTTGGTGATGGGCGGCAGGGGCGCCAGAAGTTCACGGTGCAGCCGCCGGCCGGGTCTGAAGCCATCATCGTGATTGCAGCCCGCAGCCCCATCATCCAGCTCGAAGAGCTGGAAAATGGCGGCTCAGGGCAGTTCTCCATGCCGGTGAGTGCTGAGGGCAGCGCCGGTACCGCAGACGACAGATATTTCCTGACGGCGTTGCGGGCCGGGCTGGCGGACCGGCCGGATGAAATGAGCCTGCCGCGCGAGATATCGGCGGCCGTCCTTCACATCACGATCCGGGAACAGTGACACTCAAAGGTTTCGATATGCGATTTCTTGCTGAATTTGCGACTGCCCGCCTGACCCTGGCAACCGTTCTGGCCCTGATGGTGGGACTGATGCTGCCCGTCGGTGTTTCCGCCCAGACCGTTACGCCGGATCAGATCATCAAGGCGCTTTTGCCAGACGGCGGGGCGCCGAAATCCCGGTCCATGCGCAAGCAGGAGCCGCATCCGTTTCGCGGGATCAGCATCGAAGGTCAATTGCCGCCGGAGGTCGTGCTGCCGCGCATCAATCTGACGGTCAACTTCGAGTTCGATTCCGCCTCGCTGACCAACGACGGCATTCTGACGTTGCAGGCGCTCGGCCAGGCCTTGCAGGATCCGCGCCTGAAAAACATGCGCTTCCAGATCGCCGGGCACACGGATCTGCGCGGAACGGCGGACTACAATCTGGACCTGTCGAAACGAAGGGCTTTCATGGTGGCGGAGTTTCTGGCGGCTTTCTACACGATCCCGCGCGGACAGCTCGTGCCCGTAGGCTATGGCGAGAGCCGGCCCGTCGACCCGGGCAATCCGTCGAGCGGCCGTAACAGGCGAGTGGAGATCATCAATGTTCAGCCGCTGTCTTGACCGCCAAAGGCGGGCAGCCCGGTTGCGATGGTGTTCTTGGAGGAACCGACCTCAGTCGCCGCCGCCGAGCAGTTTCTTCAGCATGTCGGCCATTGGGCCCGACTTTGGCAGGTTGACCTGCTTGCCTTGCCGCGCCTGGCGGATGTGGCTCTGGCCCTTGGGTTTGGCGGGCGCGGAGGTGCTGTCTTTTGAGGCAGTGGCCTTGGCGGCTCCGGGCGTGCCGTCCCCTGTCTTGCCGTCCTGGGTCTTGCCGTCCTGGGTTTTGCCCTTGCGCTGTGCCTTTTCCGGCTCCAGAGCGAGGGTCAGTTTGTTGGCGAACTGGCTGTCCTTGCCTTCGGCCAGCAGTCCGGCCTGATCGGCGACTTCCATCAGAAGCGGCTCGAGCCAGTCCCGGTCGGCCTTGGCAAAATCGCCCAGCACATAGTTCGACACCAGCTTCTTGTCGCCCGGGTGGCCAATGCCAAGGCGCAGGCGGCGGTAGCTTTCGCCGATATGGGCGGTGATCGATCTGAGGCCATTGTGGCCACCATGACCGCCGCCGACTTTCATGCGGAATTTCGCAGGCGGCAGATCGAGTTCGTCATAGATGACGACAATGTCTTCCGGCTCGATCTTGTAAAAGCGCATGGCTTCACCGACGGAGCGGCCGGATTCGTTCATGTAGGTACTGGGTTTCAGCAGCAGCACCTTTTCCGAACCGAGACGGCCTTCGGACACCTGTCCCTGAAAGCGGGCTTTCCAGGGCTGGAAGCCGGAATGGCGGCGATGGATTTCATCGACGGCCATGAAACCGATGTTGTGCCGGTTGCCTTCGTATCTGGCGCCCGGATTGCCCAGGCCGACGATCAATTTCATGGTGCGCCTTTCAAGGTACAGCAACCTGCATGAAGCGGACTGCAGGCCGGCTGGCTAATCCTGAAACGAAAAAGCAGCCGATTGCGGCTGCTCTGCAAGTTTCCCCGCGGGGGGAAGGGAGGCGGAGACCGCCTCCCGATTTTTAAAGCAAGGCTTCAGCTTATTCAGCTTCGCCTTCACCTGCTTCTTCATCAGCTTCGTCGTCGGTCTCTTTCATACCGGCCGGAGCAGCGATCGTGGCGATGGTGAAATCGCGATCGGTGATGGTCGGCTGGCAGCCTTCCGGCAGTTTGACTGCGGAAATGTGCAGGCTGTCGCCCGGCTGTGCCTTGGCCAGGTCGATTTCGAGAGCTTCCGGAATGTTGTCGGCCGGAACGTTCATTTCGACGGTGTGGCGAACGATGTTCAGGACGCCGCCCTTCTTGATGCCCGGGCAGGTTTCTTCGTTCAGGAAGTGCACCGGAACTTCAACGGTCAGCGTGGAGCCCTTGGAGACGCGCAGGAAGTCGACGTGCATGACGTCGTCGCGCACCGGGTGCAGCTGAAAATCCTTGGCAATAACCTGGTGCTTTTCGCCGTCGACATCGATCATGCCGATGTGCGTCAGGAAACCGCCCTTGTGCAGGGTAATGGTGGTTTCTTTCACCGGAATGGTGATCGGCAGTGCCGGTTTCTTGTCGCCGTAGATTACGGCGGGGAGAAGGCCTTCGCGACGCAGTGCCCGTGCGGCCCCCTTGCCCACCCGGTTCCGTGCCGACGCCTTCAGCTCATAGCTGGCAGCCATGGCAAAACTCCTTCGAGTGTATAGGTAACGGACCGGCGAACCACCGTGCCAGAAGACTCATGTTGTCCGGGATCGGTCCAGAAGCGCCTCCTCCAGGGGTGCAGGCGCGTGCGCGGATATACCCAAAGCGCAAGGAAAGTGCAAGTCCACAGTCGCTCGTTTGTCGCAGGGAACCGCGGAAATTTCAAGCTGACGACTTGCAACCCTGTCTCTCACGCAAAGTTGCTGAACCTTTTGGTTGATTGTCTGGCTGTTCCAGCGGACGCTGCAGGTCGCGTCCGGAATGTCATTCCGAGCCTGAAACAGCCCTTTTCCTGCCGACCTCAAGCCGAGAAGAACCGACGTCATGGCCATTGATGAAGACCTCAACGACCGCTTGCGCGAGGCGCTCGGCTATAGGGCAGGCGTCAGCGAAAAACGGATGATGGGCGCCATGTGCTTTCTGCTGCATGGCCATATGATCGCGGGGGCGGACCGCACCCGGGACGGAGAGCGGCGGTTCATCTTCCGCATTGGCAAGCCCAACCATACCACCGGCCTGGCACTGCCTGGCGCCGAGCCGATGGTGCAGGGGGAGCGCACGTTAAGCGGCCTGTTCTTCGTCGGCGAGGACGATTGCACGGACGAATTGCTTCAAACCTGGCTGGATCTGGCCATCACCAATGCGTTGACTTTGCCTCCTAAAGGCGCCTGACCTATCCGTTGAGCCTTTTCGATGTATCTTCGCGAAACGCCGGATCGGCTTTCTTGGCGAAGGAGACACGCCAGGGTTCGGCCAGTTCCTGAAGTTCCGACAAGGCCTTTGCCACGGCCGGGTCAAGCCGCGGATTGAACCGTGCCAGGATCACCTCGCGCAGGTTCCAGTCCGGGCAAGGGCGTTCGACCAGCGTCAATTCATCGCCGGCCTGGAAGGACCCTTCCTGCAGCACCCGGAAATACCAGCCGGTGCGGCCCGTTTTCTGGAAATGGGCTGCCTGGGCCGGGTTGCCCGTGTGCATGTTCAGCTTCCAGCAGGGCTGGCGGCCCTGGGAAATCTGCAGGCGGACGGTACCGGCTGACAGGATGTCGCCAATGCAAAGGTCTTCCTCGGTAAAGCCTTCGGAAGCGATGTTCTCGCCGAAGCCGCCGGGCTTGTAGATCTCCGCCATCTGCGGAAAGGCGTCACGCCAATGGGCGTAATGCTCCGATGGATAGATATGAAGTGCCTTCTCCGGTCCGCCATGAACGGAGAGGTCCGCCTGCTGGTCGCCGGTGATGCCGGTGGAGGTGACCTGCAGGACGCCGTCTGCGCGGCTTTTTCGAATCGCCGACGGTTCCTTGCCGTCCCAACGGTGTTCGGGTTCTCCGGTAAAAAGAGAGAGAATGCGGGCTTTGGCGGTCATGGCTGAAGGCTTTCGGCTGGTGTGTGTTCGTGGCAGAGCTGCGCGGCATCTGCAGGCGAGAGGGGGACATTCAGCAGGCGGCAATGGCCACCGGTTTCCGTCACCTCATGATGACAGCAGGTGCGGCACATGCCGAACGAACGGCCGCCGCGCTGATGCAGCATCGTCAGGACAAGCGCCTTCAGCGAGGACGCCAGGGACGCGGCGACCTCCGGCGACAGGGTGTCGATGACTTTTTCCAGAGACGAGGGGCCTTCCAGCATCTCCAGGCCGGCCGGGGTGACGTCATAGCGGATGCTGCGTTTGTCTTCGTCTGAACGGGTTTCGGCGATCAGGTCCTTGCGGGCAAGCGCCTTCAGGGTTTGCGAGGCCGTGCCGCGCGTCGTTGCCAGAAAATCGGCCACATGAGAGGGCGCGCGCGAAAACCGGTTTGCCCGCGCCAGATAGCCGAGCGCGGCAAACTGCGACGGGTTCAACGGCCCGTTCCACTCCTCGGCAGCAGCAAGGCGCGTCAACCGGTCGATCAGGTCGCGGATGGTCTGTGTGTCAGTCGGAGCAAACATGATCACTATGTAGCGAGTCGAAATTAAACTTGCAATAGTTTCGACTCGCTACTAATAAGGCTGCATCCTCAAACAAGGAGAAAGCCGATGTTGAAATCCATGTCCCGTTCCCTGCTGATCGCCGGTGTTTCCGCGATTGTCCTGCCCGCCGCCGCTTTGGCAGACAGCAGTCATGCACTCCATCAGCCGGGCGCCGTCCTGTCGCCGGAAAATCAGGAGATCGATCCGAACTACGACATTCTCGCCGCCCATGTGCACCGCAAGGGGCGTGTCGTGACCTTCCATATGACGACGAAAGGAACAGCCGGTGAGACGGTGCCGGAGGCAAATGGTGCACTCGCAGGCGCACCGGTTCAGTCCTACGTCTGGCCAACGTCGCTGAAGCCGGAAACGGTCGGTTTTGAAGGGGGAAACGGGATCCTGGCGCTGGTGGCGACCAGTCATCCGGATTTCGATGACACGCCGCTTTTCGATGAAGATAGCGACGGTGATCTTTTGAACGACGGCGCGAGATGGCATTCGCACTGGGTGGTGCTGACACCGAACGAAGCCTGCGGTGCCGGCGCTCTCTCCGTGCAGGACATCCCGGACGGGGCCAACCCGAAAATGCCGGCCACCTGGCCGGGCCTGCCGATCTACATCGACAGCCCAGGATATTCGCCCGTGCTGGAGGCCGAGGAAATCACCCTCAACGTGGCCTTTGCCGATGAAAGCGCCATTGATGGCCTCTCGTATGACGGCGTCACATCGGCGCTGCGGGTGAACCAGAACGTCCACGCCCCGCTGTTGTGCGTCGTCGACGTCTTCGACGTCGCCTCCGGCGATCTCAGTCTGCCGGGCAAGGTGGCCGAGAACTGAGCAGCATCCGGAGAAAGGATGCGTTGGTGTCCTTCCCTGCAACAGCTACTCCTCCGTCATTGCCGGGCTTGACCCGGCAATCCATGCCGTGACGGGGCCTTGATCCCAAGGACGTGACTGGGGCGGGGGAACGGCATGGATGCCATGGTCGAGCCATGGCATGACGGGGGAAGGGGCTTGATGCGACGGCGACGGCAATGCCACGAATGACCCGCGTGCCATCCCTTCTCTTGCAGTCACCTTCTCCCTGCACTCAATCCTCCCCATCGTCATTGCCGGGCTTGACCCGGCAATCCATGGCGTGACCGGGCCGGTTTCCAAGGATGTGACTGAGGCGGGGGAGCGGCATGGATGCCAAGGTCGAGCCATGGCATGACGGGGGAAGGGGCTTGATGCGACGGCGACGGCAATGCCACGAATGACCCGCGTGCCATCCCTTCTCTTGCAGTCACCTTCTCCCTGCACTCAATCCTCCCCATCGTCATTGCCGGGCTTGACCCGGCAATCCATGGCGTGACCGGGCCGGTTTCCAAGGACGTGACTGAGGCGGGGGAGCGGCATGGATGCCATGGTCGGCCATGGCATGACGGGGGAAGGGGCTTAAAGCGACGTAGACGGCTGTGTCGCGAATGACTCGCGGACTATGCTTCTCTTGCTGGCGCCTTCTCCCTGCACTCAATCCTCCCCATCGTCATTGCCGGGCTTGACCCGGCAATCCATGCCGTGACGGGGCCTGATCCCAAGGACGTGACTGGGACGGGGAGCGGCATGGATGCCATGGTCGGGCCATGGCATGACGGGGCAGTGGATTTGTCTGACGCCGGAAAGACCGTCAGCCCTCGTGCGGGGCGTAGGAGGCCGGGTCGACCTGTGCCGGGCGTCCGGGGAGGGTGAGCTGGGCCTGCCGGGCGGGTGTCGTTGCGATGACATGGCCGGATTTGATGACGGCAAGACGGGTCGCCTTCAGGCGGATCGCCTCGATCGTGTCGCGGGCCTGCAACAGCACGAAGTCGGCCTTGCAGCCTTTCTCGAGGCCGTAGCCTTCCAGGTTCATGGCCTTGGCCGGGTGCGCGGTGACGCAGTCGTAGCAGTAGCGGATGGCGTCGCGGCTGGTCATCTGGGCAACGTGAAGCCCCATGGAAGCCACTTCCAGCATGTCGCCGGAGCCCATCGAGTACCAGGGGTCCATCACGCAGTCGTGGCCGAAGGCGACATTGATGCCGTAGGACCGCATTTCCGGAACACGGGTCTGGCCGCGGCGCTTGGGATAAGTGTCGTGGCGGCCCTGAAGCGTGATGTTGATCAGCGGGTTCGCAATCGCATGAACCTCTGCTTCGGCGATCAGCGGCAACAGCTTGGAGACGTAGTAATTGTCCATTGAATGCATGGACGTCAGATGCGATCCGGCAACGCGGCCCTGCAGCCCGAGGCGCTGGGTCTCATAGGCGAGCGTCTCGATATGGCGTGACATCGGATCGTCGGTCTCGTCGCAGTGCATGTCGACCATGAGCCCGCGTTCGGCCGCGATCTCGCAGAGCCGCGCGACAGACCGGGCGCCGTCGTCCATGGTGCGTTCGAAATGCGGAATGCCGCCGACAATGTCGACGCCCATGTCCAGAGCCGTCAGAAGGTTCTTCTCGGCAGTGGCAGAGCGGAAGAGCCCGTCCTGGGGGAAGGCGACCAGTTGCAGGTCAATGTAATCCTTCACCTTCTCGCGCACTTCCAGGAGGCCTTTGACGCCGGTCAGCCTGTCGTCGCAGACGTCCACATGGGTGCGGATTGCCAGCAGCCCCTGCGAGACGGCCAGGTCGCAATATCTCAGCGCCCGCTCGACAACGGCCTCTACCGTCAGGATCTCCTTCAGTTCCCCCCACAGCGCGATGCCTTCCAGCAGCGTGCCGCTGCGGTTCATGCGCGGCAGGCCGAGCGACAGCGTCGCATCCATGTGGAAGTGACTGTCGACAAATGGCGGCGACACGAGGTGCCCGCCAGCATCGATCACCTGGCCGGCATCCGCCGTGATGCCGGCTTCCACAGCCTCGATGCGGCCGTTCCGGCAGGCAATGTCGATGCCATGACGGCCGTCGGGCAGGTTGGCGTTCTTGACGAGGAGATCGAAACTCATGGGACTGTCTCAGCGTTGACCACGGAAGTAGGGCACAAGAAGAGCCCTTGGATAGTCTGCCCGGCGGGCAACGACAATCAGCGCGGCGATGGAAAGCAGATACGGCATCATCAGGAACACCTGGCCGGGAATGAAACTGCCGACTTCGGTCTGGAGACGCACCTGGAAGGCATCAAATGCCCCGAAGAGCAGAGCGCCGATCAGCGCCTTGCCGGGGCGCCAGGAGGCGAACACCGTCAGCGCGATACAGATCCAGCCACGGCCGTTGACCATGCCGAAGAAGAAGGCGTCGAAGGCTGACATGGTCAGGAATGCGCCGCCGAGCGCCATGATGGCGGAGCCCGCAACCACCGTACCGATGCGGATCGCATAGACGGAGAGCCCTTGCGATTCCACGGCAGCCGGATTGTCGCCAACCGCCTGAATTGCAAGGCCGAGCGGGGTTCGGTAGAGCACATAGGCTGTGACCGCGACCAACAGCAGGGCGAGGAAGGTCAGAGGCGTTTGCTGGAACAGGGCTGGCCCGAGGAACGGCAGGTCGCTCAGGCCTGGAATGTCGAGCGGCTTGAAGGCCTCGATCCGGGGTGGGGAAGAGACATCCGGCAGGGCGGTTCGGTAGATGAAATAACTGAGCGACGTGGCAAACAGCGTCACGCCAATACCCGAGACGTGCTGGGAAAGACCGAGCGGCACGGTCAGGATCGCGTGGATCAGCCCGAAGAAGGCGCCAGCCATCGCGGCGACCAGAACGCCGCCCCACAGACCTGCGCCGAGCCAGACCGCCATCCAGCCGGCCATGGCACCGGCCGTGAAGATGCCTTCGATGCCGAGATTGAGGACACCGGCGCGTTCGCACACAAGCGCACCGATGACGCCGAAGATCAGAGGGGTCGCGATGCGGAGCGCGGCCGCCCAGAAGTTGGCGGAGATGAGAATGTCGAGGATATCGGTCATTCTGCCGCCTCCTGGTTGGTCTGGCTGCCGACGAAGCGGATCTTGAAGCGCAGGAACAGACCGGAGACGAGCACGCACAGCAGGGCCATGGCGACGATCAGGTCTGCCAGATAGTTGGAAACGCCGGTGGCACGGGACATGGAATCGGCCCCGACGAAGATGCTGGCGATGAAGAGAGCTGCCAGAACGACGCCGGCCGGGGAAAGCCCGGCGAGCATGGCCACGACGATGCCGGAATAGCCGAAGCCGGGCGAGAGATCGGCGGTCAGATAACCTTTCAGACCGGCAACTTCTCCGACGCCCGCAAGCCCTGCCAGCGCACCGGACAGAAGACCGACGCGAATGAAGGTTGCGGTGACCGGGATGCCGGCGTGGCGGGCTGCGGCGGCATTTTCGCCGACGGCACGGATTTCGAAGCCCCAGACGGTGCGTTTCAAGAGGAAATAGACGCCAAGCGACGCGACAAGGGCGATGACAAGACCCCAGTGAATGCGCATCCGGTCCATCAGCTTGGGCAGGGCGGCTGCGTCGAGAATGGGTTCGGACTGCGGCCAGCCCATGCCCATCGGGTCCTTCATCGGGCCTTCCAGCATCATCTGCACGAAAAGCAGGATGATGAAGTTCAGCAGCAAGGTCGTGACCACTTCATCAACGCCCAGACGGGTTTTTAGAAGGGTCGGGCCAAGCATGACAAGGCCGCCGGCCAATGCTCCGGCAACAATCACTATCGGGATGAGAACGTAAGGCGGCGCGGAAATGACGCCGGTGCCGACGGCAACCGCTGCAAGAGCGCCCGCATAAAGCTGACCTTCCGCGCCGATGTTCCACAGCTTGGCACGGAAGGCGACGGCAACCGCCAGACCGGTGAGGATCAGCGGTGTCGCCCTTGTCAGCATTTCGGTGAAGGCGAACAGCGAGCCGAAGGCGCCCTTCACCATCAGGCTGTAGCCTTCGAAAACCGACAGGCCGGCAAAGGCCATGGGGATGGCGGCAAGCAGCAGGGCGGCGACGGCAGCGGCAATCGAAACACCCAGCATTCGGGAAACGGAGGAGGGGCCACGCGGCTCGAAGCGGATCACGCTGCGTCCTCCGCGTTGTGACCGGCCATTCTGAGGCCGAGAGAGCCACGGTCCAGCGTGTCGCTGGGGTCTGCTTCGGACAGATGCCCGCGGTGGATCACGGCGATCCTGTCGGAAAGGCGCATGAGTTCGTCGAGATCCTCTGAAATCAGGATGACACCGGCGCCGCGGTCGCGGGCGGCGAGCAGCCGCTTGTGAACGTCGGACGTCGCGCCGACATCGAGCCCGCGCGAGGGCTGGGCGGCGAGCACGACCTTCGGAACGGTTTCAAGGGTTCTGGCCAGCACGATCTTCTGGATATTGCCGCCGGACAGAAGCCGGGCCGGGCTGTCCTCGCTCTGACAGCGGATGTCGTAGGCCTTGATCAGATTGCGGGCCCGCTCCCGCATGGCGGAAAACCGCAGCAGGCCGAGGCGCTGGTTTTCCGGCTTGCGGATGGATTCGATCGCCAGGTTTTCCGAAACGCTCATCGCTCCGACAATGCCGTCGTGATGGCGGTCTTCGGGAATGCGGGCAAGGCCGTTGTCGATCATCGCCCTTGCGCTGGCCTGGCCGATGGCCTTGCCTTCCAGTGTCATGGATCCGTGGGTGAGCGGTTCCAGACCGGAAATGACACGGGCAAGGGTTGTCTGGCCGTTGCCGGAAACGCCGGCAATGCCGAGGATTTCACCGGATCTGAGCGTCAGGTCGACATCGCGCAGGGCGTCGCGGCCATGCCCGGCGGACGCCTTGTTCAAGACGAACAGCGGTGCGCCCGGCGAGCCGGGGGACCGCATGGTCTCGACAATGGCATGGCCCACCATCAACTCGGCCAGCTTGCGCCGGTCGCATTCGGCTGTCGGCAGATCGGCCACCTTGCGGCCGCCGCGCAGCACCGCGACCCGGTGAGAGGAGGCCAGAACTTCCGCAAGCTTGTGCGAGATGAAGATGATGCCGAGACCATCGTCCGCCAGCTTTTTCAAGGTGGCGAACAGCGTGTCGGATTCCTGGGGCGTCAGCACCGCGGTCGGTTCGTCCAGCACCAGCACCCGGGCATCGCGGTAGAGCGCTTTCAGGATCTCCACCCGCTGCTTTTCGCCGACGGAAAGCTGGGAAATGCGGGCGTCGAGCGAAACCGTCAGGCCGGATCGGGCCATCAGCTCTTCCAGCTTGCGGCGGGCGGGTGCGCGGGAGGAGGAAAGCGCGGCCAGCCGTTCCGTGCCCAGCAGGATGTTGTCGAGGGCGCTCAGGTTCTCTGCAAGCGTGAAATGCTGATGCACCATGCCGATGCCGGCCTGAAGTGCGGCATGCGGGGAGCCTGGTTCCAGTTCGCTCAGGCCGGTTCCGTCCGGCGACACCATGACCCGGCCCTCATCGGCGACGTAATGCCCGAAGAGGATGTTCATCAAGGTGGTCTTGCCGGCGCCGTTTTCGCCCAGAAGGGCAAGGATCTCGCCGCGCTTCAAGTCGAGCGATACGTCGCCATTGGCAGTCAGAGCGCCGAAGCGCTTGGTGATGCCGTCCAATCGCAGCACGACGCCAGCGTCCTGTGCCAGACCTGCCATAGGATACCCCCGGAAAGAATGAGTGCCGCGCTTTTTCCCCGCGGCAGGGAATCGCCGGCGGCCATTGTGACCGCCGGACGTGGCAGGCGAAAGCCTACATGGTGGATTTCGGTTCAGTGTCGTTCACATTGACGCGGAACAGACCGTCGAGGATTTCCTGTTCCTTGGCCTTTGCCGCCGCAACCGCGTCGGCCGGGGCAAGGCTTTCATCGACGACGAAGCTGCCGCCGCCATAGGACATGAAGCTGTAGGGACCGAAATCGGCCGGTTCAAAGCTGTCGCTGGCAACCAGCTCGATGGCCTTGTCGATGGTCGGCTCCATGTGCCACAGCGCGGAGGACAGGATCGTGCCTGGATAATCACCCGCGGTGTCGATCACGTTGCCGATGGCCAGAATGCCCTTTTCCTTGGCTGCATCCGACACGCCGAAGCGCTCGGCGTAGAGAATGTCCGCACCCTTTTCGATCATCGCGAAGGCAGCTTCCTTGGCCTTGGGCGGATCGTACCAGGAGTTGATGAAGGTCACGAGGAACTTCACGTCCGGATTGACGGCGGTCGCACCTTCCATGAAGGCATTCATCAACCGGTTCACTTCCGGAATGGCGTAGCCGCCGACCATGCCAATGACGTTCGACTTGGTGGTAGCGCCGGCGATCATGCCGGAGAGATAGCTCGGCTCGTGGATCCAGTTGTCGAAAACACCGAAGTTCGGCTGAGCCGGTCCGAAGGACGATCCCATCAGGAACGCGGTGTCCGGATATTCGGCAGCCACCTTGCGAGCGGCGCGCTCGACGGCGAAAGCTTCGCCAACCACCAGATCCATGCCCTGTTCGGCATATTCGCGCATGACGCGCTCATAGTCGGTATTGGCGACGTTTTCGGAGAAGGTGTAGGTGATCTCGCCGCGTTCCTGTGCAGCTTTCAGCGCCTTGTCGATACGGCTGACCCACTGTTGTTCGACCGGAACGGTGTAGATTGCAGCGACCTTGACCGGGTCGGCGGCATTGGCGGAAGGAATGGACAGTCCCGCCGAAACTGTGACAGCCAGGGCGGCCGTCAGCATGGCCCTGCGGGCCCTGGAAAATGGTTTGGATGTGAGCATCTGGAATCCCCTGGAAAAGACCTTGTGCAGGCTTAGATGACCACAAAATATGCGTGCTCACAAGCTGAGCAGGATTGTTGGCGGCAAATTTTTTGAACAATTGGGAAAATTTCTGGAGGCGACTCCCGTTGATCCCATTTGCCTTGGCCTGAATTGCAGCTGGGCGTTGTGGTTCGGCCCTGAATGCTATCACGTAAACACTCTACTTTCTGGCGTTTTTTGAATTCATGTTATCTCAGGTAGTAAAAATTAACCCGATTCGTGAGTAATTCCGAATATATATTGTAATAAATAACACTATAAATTTCGCAGTATTTGCTGAAAGAGGATTTCAAAGAGATTATTCAGCGCAATAAATCATATTTTAATTTCAGTACTCGATCATTCCTCTTAGTAAATTTAATGGGAGTGAATGATGAAATATCTTGTTCGAACCGCTGCAGTCTTCTTTCTGCTCACCGGCAGTGCCATCGCTAATGAATTCGAGAGCGAGCTGAAGGGCCTGGCTGCCGGAAAGATCGCTGAAATTGCCGCAGCAGCGGAAGTCGTTTCGGCGGTGAAGGAGCAAAACGGTGTTACCGGCTCCTACGATCAGCCGAAAATCGATGAACTGGACACCAAATGGCGTGAGGAAGCCGAGGCCGTTGATCAACCGATGATCGACGAAGTGCTGGACAAGCCGCTCTCCGTCTATCTTTCGAACGTTCAGGAAGCGAGCGGCGGGCTTTTCACAGAAATTTTCGTCATGGACGCCAAGGGGCTCAATGTAGGCCAGAGCGATGTCACCTCAGATTACTGGCAAGGTGACGAAGCAAAGTGGCAGGAGACATTTCTTGCCGGCAAGGGGGCCGTTCACATCAGCGAGCTGGAGCAGGACGACAGCACGCAAACACTGCAGAGCCAGGTGAGCGTTCCCGTTCTCGATCCCGACAGCGGCGCAGTCATCGGCGCAGTGACCTTTGGCGTGAACGTCGACAGCCTCTAACAGGCAAGTACCGGCTTTGACGGTGAGGTACTGGCACTAAAACTTGAGAACTGGCGGGAAGGTTGAACCTTCCCGCGTCTTCCGGGGGGAAACCTTGAAAGTATCCGTAAAGCTTCCAGCACTCGTTCTCGGTATCGCACTTCTTTGTTCTGGAGGCGTCGGTATCGCAAGTTATGTCTCCGGAGCCAACACCGTGCGCGGTCAGGCGGAGCAGCGTCTCATGGCGCTGGTCGAGAGTCGCCGGGACAGCCTGCTGGAGTTTTACCGCAGCAAGGAACTGACGATCGGCGGGCACCTCAACGGTCAGGCCCTCCGATCCGCATATAGTGATTTCAATGCCGCCTGGGCAAAATACGAAGACAAGGCGGCTGAAACCCTGACCAAGATCTACATCACCGACAACCCGCATCCGCTTGAGGAAAGGGATCAGCTCGTCAAGGCAGGCCGCAAACCCTATGACAAGGTCCATGCGAAACATCACACCTCGCTCAGGGACTATGCCGACGCCAACGACCATCCGGACATTTTGCTGATCAACCTTGCTGGCGATGTGATCTACACAGCCCGCAAGCAATCGGATTTCGGCGTCAATCTCAAGGACGAAGCCTGGTCCCAGACACCTCTGGCGAATGCCTTCGAGCGGATTGTCTCCGGCAACGAGGAGACGCTTCTGGGATTCGATCCGGTCCATTATGCCGGCAAGGACGGCGCAGCGACGGGGTTCTGGGTCGCACCGGTGAAGGTGGGGTCCAAGACGATCGGCGCGGTTGCCTACGAGACTCCGTTAAGCAAGATCGATGCCCTGCTTGGCAACTACGCCGGCCTCGGGGAGACCGGCAATATTTATCTCGTCAACGAAACCGGACTGGTCGTCAACGACAGCCAGCGCACGGCTGATACGAATGAAATGCTCAGCGACGCTTTCGCGGCACCCGAAGTGATGTCGGTGATGAGCGGCGAGGCGACCTTCGAGCGTCTGCCGGACTATAACGGCCGGGACGTATTCGCGGCGATGATGCCCATCATGGCGCTCGGCAACAATTACACGCTCGTCGTGGTTCAGGACGCTGACGAAGTCCTGGCGCCCCTGACGTCGCTAAAGTTCTGGATCTTCGGTATTTCCCTCGCCTGTGCATTCGTCGCCGGCGTGATCGGTCTTCTGATGGCAAGAAGTCTCTCCGGCCGCATTACCCGGCTGGGGGCCGTGATGAGCAGGCTCGCCGGCGGAGATACGGCCGTGGAGGTGCCGCCACAGACTGCCTCTGACGAAATCTCCGATATGGCAGAAACGGTCTCTGTCTTCCGTGAAAACGCAATTTCCCGTGCCAGGCTCGAAGCCGAGCAGCATGATTCTGCTGCTGCCCGGGAGCGGCAGGCAGAGGCAACGACCCGGCTTATTTCGGCCTTCCGATCCGAAGTTACCGGCATGCTGGATGCGGTTCACAGCAACAGCGAACAGATGAGGCTGGCCGCGGAAGAGTTGAACGGCGTTGCCGACGAGACCGCCAGCGACGCCTCGAGTGCATCGTCGACTTCGGAAGAGGCCTCCACGAACGTGCAGACGGTTGCGTCTGCTGCCGAGGAACTGTCGGCCTCCATTCAGGAAATCCGCCGACAGGTGTTGTCGACGACCGAGATCGTTCGCGATGCTTCTCAAGCAGCCGTCGAGACCAACACCAAGATCGAAGGCCTTGCCGAAGCCGCGCAGCGGATCGGGGATGTCGTGAACCTCATTTCCGCCATCGCCGAACAGACCAATCTTCTGGCGCTGAATGCGACCATTGAAGCCGCGCGGGCGGGGGAAGCGGGACGTGGATTTGCGGTCGTTGCTTCTGAAGTGAAGGAGCTGGCAACGCAGACCGCAAAGGCAACGGAAGAAATCGAGGGGCAGATTGCCGAAGTGCAGGCCGCAACGAGGGACGCCGTGTCGGCAATCGCCGGGATTACCCAAACGATGAGCCAAGTCGACGAATACACAGGATCGATCGCCTCCGCTGTCGAGCAGCAAGGTGCGGCGACCAACGAGATTTCCGGCAACGTTCAGGAAGCGGCGAAGGGCACGCAGGAGGTTGCGCGCACGGTCGAGACCATTTCTCAAAAGACGCTGGTGACGAGCTCCTCCGCGGGACAGGTGCTGTCTGCATCGACGGATGTCAACAACCATACCAATGCGCTTAGGGAAACGGTCGATCGTTTCCTGGCTGCGGTCGCAGCCGCCTGATCCAGCGCCTGGTTCAATGAAAAACGCCTGGTCTTTCGGCCGGGCGTTTTTGATGTGTCTGCCGTCAGCCGGTTTAGCTGAACAGGCTGGAAACGGATTTTTCCAGAGCCGTGCGGTTGATTGCTTCGCCGATCAGCGGAGCAATCGAGATTGCACGGATGTTGGCAGCGGCCGTGATGGCGGCGGTCGGTTCGATGGAGTTGGTGATGACCAGTTCCTTCAGCTTGGAAGAGGTCACGCGGGCAACCGCACCACCGGACAGAACGCCGTGGGTGATATAGGCCGTCACCGACTGCGCGCCCTTGGCCAAAAGGGCTTCAGCGGCGTTGCAGAGCGTGCCGCCACTGTCGACGATGTCATCGACGAGGATGCAGTCGTAGCCTTTGACATCACCGATGATGTTCATGACTTCCGATTCCCCAGGCTTGTCGCGGCGCTTGTCGACGATGGAGAGCGGCGCCTCGATGCGCTTGGCAAGGGCACGGGCGCGCACCACGCCGCCGACGTCCGGAGACACGACCATGACATTGTCGGTCGCATAGCGTTCCTTGATGTCGCGGGTCATGACGGGAGCGGCGAACAGGTTGTCCGTCGGGATATCGAAAAAACCCTGGATCTGTCCGGCGTGGAGATCCAGGGTTAGAATGCGGTCTGCACCGGCTTCGGTGATCAGATTGGCCACCAGCTTTGCCGAGATCGGGGTTCGGCCGGAGGCACGGCGGTCCTGCCGGGCGTAGCCGAAATAGGGAATGACCGCGGTGATGCGGCGGGCAGAGGACCGGCGGAGCGCATCGATGATGATGAGCAGTTCCATCAGGTGGTCGTTTGCCGGGTAGCTGGTCGGCTGGACGACGAAAACATCTTCGCCGCGTACGTTTTCCTGGATTTCTACGAAGATTTCCTGGTCGGCAAACCGCCGGACCTGGCATTTGGCGAGAGGGGCATCCAGGTATTTGGAGATTTCCTCAGCCAGGGCTCGGTTGGAATTGCCCGCGACGATCTTCATGAGCCGCAAGTCCTTCTGGTGCGACGGCGGGTTTACAGACAGGTTGTGCCTTGCAAACACGCGGAAAGGCCTAGGTCTTAAGTCATGTGCCGGGTGCCGGGAGCCTCGCTCGGAAACCCTCGGCAGGCGGCGGCGTTGTAACAACCAAGCAACCGGACCACAACAGGCGTTGTCGCCTGACGCCCGCTTTTTTTTATTTTTTGTGACGCCACGCCGGAATTACCCGGCAAAGCGTTTCATTATCGGTTGAGCCAGGCCTTGATTTCCACCATCGAGCGATTGGCAATGCGCGACAGCGTACCGGAGCTGACCGCCTGCCACGGGTCGCCGGAGGCTCCGCCCGTATCTTCCGTTCCGGAGATTCGCTTCACGCGGCGGCCGGAGTTGTCGACAATGTCGAAAACGTAGAACACGGTGCCGTTGGAGGGCTGTCCGGTTGCCGACAGATAACCGTTGACCCGGTAGGTGGCCGACGCGCCGATGCGGCGCACAAGCGTGATGCCCTGCTTGCGGGCTTCGGCACCGATCATCTCGGACAGCTCGTCGGCAATATTTCCCGGTGCACCGGTGAACGGTTCAAACGCGAAGGTGACGCCCTCTTGCTGGTCGGCCTGACCGGCGATCGTCGGCGCGGTGACGGTGGTCGAGATCGGAGTGGGGGGCTGAGGAGCTGCCTGGCAGGCAGCAAGCCCGGCTCCAAGCAGAAGAACCGCCAGCAGGCGCCGGGAGGAAGAGGATCGTTGGGTGGTCATGTCTGTCATGGAGACGCTTGGCTCTCGCGGTCGATATCGTCGTGGCAGCGGCCCCTGCCGGAAACGCGAAACGCGAACCGGGCCGCAAGGTTGAAACTGGTTTAGCCTGACTTGACCGGCAGGTCGAGAGGCAGCTTGGACAAGCACTCGGGCGCCCCGGTCGTGGTCAGATAGGTCTGGCCGAGGGTCATGGCGGTTCCGGAGATGGAATCCATCAGGATCATGTGCATGAAGATGACCATGTCGGGCTTCACCTCGGCCGGGTTGGCCCGGTAGGCCATGGGCATGTCCATCCAGCTTGGCGTGAACCGGGCGCCCAGGGAATAACCGCAGGCATTCAGCCGGTGCGGCATGAGGCCATGGGCGTCGACACGTTCTGCATGGGCGTCGAAGACATCGCCGAAGGTCCTGCCAGGAACGAGCTGTGTTTCAACAGCCGCAAGTGCCTCGCGTGCGGCGGTGTACATTTCCATGTGCCGGTCCGTCGGTGTGCCGATCACCACCGTGCGCATCAGCGCAGCGTGGTAGTGGCGGTAGGCACCGGCCCATTCCAGCGTGAGCTGGTCCTGGTCGGACAGGTTCCTGCGGCCTGCCTTGTAACGGCACAGGAGCGCATCGCGGTCGGAGCCGATGATGAACTCGTTGCCGGGATAATCGCCGCCACCTTCGAAAATGGCTCCCTGCATCGCAGCCAGTATGCGGCCCTCGTCGGCTCCAGGGCGGATTTCATCCATCGCGGCATAAAAGGCCTTGTCGGCCAGCTCCGAGGCCTTGCGCACATAGACGATTTCCTCGGCGCTTTTCACCGCGCGAAGCTCGGGAATCAAGGGCGAGGCATCGCTGACGTCGGCGAAACTTGTGAGTTCCTCATTCAGCTTCAGGGCGATTTTACCGGTCATGCCTTGCGTGTCGTATTCGACACCCAGCCTGCTGCCGAGCAGGTCCATGTCGAACAGCATCTCCTTGAGCTGCAGCACAGGACTGGCGGAGCCGCGGTCGATCCAGATGCGGATGTCCTCGATGTTCGAGGTGTGCTTGGCCTGGCGTTCGTCGGCGGAGCGCGTCAGGAGCACCTTGCGGCCGTCCTTCGTCACGACGAGGCACTGGAAAAAGCAGAAGCCGAACGTGTCGTAGCCGGTCAGCCAGTACATGCTCTCCTGGGCAAAGAGCAGCATCGCATCCAGCTTCTGCGCCTCCATGGCGGCCTTCAGCTTGTCGAAGCGGCTTTCAAACTCGGCATCGGAAAAATGAAGTGCCATGTGTGGTCCTCACAAAAGTGCAATCGCGCTGATCTGGCGGCCGTAATCCGGCTCCTTGCGATGGGTTGTCCGGCGGTAGGAGAAGAAACGGTCCTCGTCGGCATAGGTGCACAGCGCCAGATCGGCGACGTCGCCCAGCCCAAGAGCCTCAAGCTTGTCGGTAATGAAAGCGGGCAGATCGAACATGAAATGCTGCGCGCGTTCGGAAGGTCTGAAATAGCGGGTGTTGTCCGGGTGCTCCTGAAGGAAGCGGTCCTTGAACTCGGGGCCGACCTCGTAAGCGGCCTGGGAAATCGTCGGTCCGAGCACCGCCGTTATGTTGCCCTTGGTCGCGCCGAGGGCCTCCATCGCCGCAACCGTGTTCTGCAAGATACCGGTAACGGCGCCTTTCCAGCCAGAGTGGGCCGCGCCGATGACGCCCGCCTTGGGATCCGCAAACAGCAGCGGGCCGCAATCGGCCGTCGCAATGCCGATGGCAAGGCCCGGTGTGGCGGTGACCAGTGCATCCGCCTTGCGGTCCGCATCCGGCGGGAAGGGTGCGCTGACGGTGATCACGTTGGGGGAGTGGATTTGATAGGGGGAGACCAGGCGGCCAGTGCTGATGCCGAGCTGGCCGGCAACGCGCTCGCGGTTTTCCAGAACGCTGCCGCGATCATCGTCCGAACCGAGGCCAATATTGAGACTGGCGTAAATGCCGCCGGAGACGCCGCCCTGGCGGGTGAAGAAGCCGTGCCGGATGCCATCCAGCTTCAAGACGTCTGCTTCAATTTTCATTCAAGGCTCCTGAAGGGGAGGGGATTCGTCACGCCAGCGTCTGATCCTTGGGGTGTTCAGGACGCGCTGTCAAACGGGGGAAAGGATATTCCAGAGTTCGTCACGGCCAGCACCTTGAAAAGATCGCCCATCTGACCTGGCGCGGCCAGCCGCTCGACGGCATCGCGGATCGCTTCCTGTTCGCTGTGGGACTTGCCAGCGCCAAGGGCTCCGGCCCGCTCCAGAAGGCCAGAGCGCAGCAGAAACTCGCCCTGGGTCAGGGGCGCAAGGGCTTGGGCACCTGCCCGGACTGTGGCGGCCGCCAGGGCTTCGAAATTGACATGCGCGGTCAGATCCGCTTCGCCCGGATGAGCCAGGACATCGTCATAGGCGTGTTTGTAAAGGGCCTGCAGCGTGTCGCCTGCGGCGGTGTTCAGGTAGCCATAGTCGATAAGGATCGCAGCGCCGCCGTTTCCGGCAATCCGGTGGCCTATCTCCTCGGCAATCGCATTGGCGGCGGGCTGGGTTTCGAAGATCGCGCCTTCAGGGGCGGATGAAAGATCCGCGGGGATGGCGTCATCGGGCAGGCGAGCGGTGCCGACGCCGAACATCAGTTCTCCGTCCTGCGACAGGCCGATCTGGCGTTCCTGCCAGCCACGAGCGGTCTTGACGAACTGGTGGATCGGCAGGGCGTCAAAAAACTCGTTGGCGACCAGGATCAGCGGACCGCCGGGAACATCCTGGAACCGGTTGCGGAAGTGCGGCGTCAACGGACCGCGCGACAGCGTCGCAGTCTGAATTTCCCGCAGTCTCGGACTGGTCTCGACCATATTCAGGCGGGCCGCCTTGATGAAGGCCGGGCGCAGGGACGCCATGCGCAACAGGTCGGCCATCAGCGTGCCGCGCCCAGGCCCGAGTTCTACAAGCTGAAACTCAGCCGGTTCCCCCAGCGCCTGCCAGGCAGACAGGCAGGCAGCGCCGATGAGTTCGCCGAACATCTGGCTGACTTCGGGCGCGGTGATGAAATCGCCCTCGCTGCCGAACGGTTCGCGCGTCATGTAATAGCCGGCGTCCGGGTCGCCGAGGCAAACGGACATATATTGCGCGACCGACAGCGGACCTTCGGTTGCAATCCGGGCCTTGATCCTGTCCTTCAGTCCCGTCACGCCGCGTTTGCTCCGGAGCTGCGCCTCGCTGCCCAGATCATGGTGGCCAGTCCGACCAGGATCATCGGAAGGGACAGCAGGATGCCCATGGTGAGAAAGCCGCTCAGATAACCGATATGGGCATCGGGAACGCGGTAGAGTTCTGAAATCGACCGGGCAACGCCGTAACCGAAGGCAAAGGCGCCGGCAAGGAAGCCGGGTTTTTGCAGGAGCTTGAAGCGCCGGCTGAGCACCATCAGCACCAGAAACAGCACGACGCCTTCAAGCGCGGCTTCATAGAGCTGGCTCGGGTGACGGGGCTCCGGTCCGCCATTTGGAAACACCACCGCCCAGGGCACATCCGTCGGCCGGCCCCACAGCTCGGAATTGATGAAGTTGGCGATCCGGCCGAAGAAGAGACCGATGGGGGCCGCGCAACCGGCAAGGTCGAACAGGGTCCAGATCGACAGGCCACGCTTCCAGGCAAACAGGATCATCGCGATGACCGTGCCGGCAAAGCCGCCATGAAAGGACATGCCACCGGTCCAGATCGCGATCGCCTCGGCCGGGTGGGCGAAGTAATATGCCGGATTGTAGAACAGCACGTAGCCAAGACGTCCGCCGATGATGATGCCGAGCGTGCCCCAGAGCACGAAGTCATCGATCTCAAGCGGGGCAGGGCGGGGGACGCCGCTCCACAGGCGGTCGTTGGCCACCAGCAGGCGCATGTAACGCCAGGCCAGCAGAATTCCGACGATATAGGCGAGCGCGTACCAGCGCAGGGCAAAGGGTCCGAATTCGATGAGAACAGGGTCGATTGCGGGAAAGGGCATAACCAGAACTGGCGGCACGGCAGAACCTTCCAATGGTGCGCGGGCGAATTCGGGCTGAACGCTTGCGCTATCTTGTCCGCCCCGTCAAGCCGATGCGGGTTCGCAGGGGGACGGGAGCCGCCTGCCGAAAGAGGGGATGGCAGGGCGGGGCGGAATGCGTGTGAATGCGGCTGCGGCGGAATTGGTCCTTGAAGTTGCCGCCATTCCCTCATACCTGTCTGTCATCACATGTGTTTCCGATCAAGGAGGGTCCGATGACCCAAGGCCCGAACCGTCTTCTCGATGATTTTGCCAAGTTGATGACCGATGCCGCCGGTGTTGCCCAGGGCGCCCGCCGCGAGGTCGAGACCGCTTTCCGTGCTCAGGCCGAGCGTTTTCTGTCCGACATGGACGTGGTTTCGCGCGAGGAGCATGAAGCGGTCAAAGAGATGGCAGTGCGCGCTCTGGACCGGATAGATGAACTCGAATCGCGGCTCGCCAAACTCGAAAATCCGGAATCCACCGCTTCTGGAGACGCTTAAGCCGATTTGTTGACGTCGATGTGAGCGTTTTCTGTGAAAAGGTGATGACAGAATTACGACGCTTGAACATGGCGGTTTTGCGTTGATTTTGGGCAGTGTGATGAAAAATACCGCTGAGTCGTCCACAAGTTTCGGCTTTTTTCGCTCAACTGGTATGTATCGTTTAAATCATTCCTGCTCCTATACTGAAAGATAACAGGGATTCGTCGGAGCAAGACGGAACCGGTTCCCTTCTAAAGGGCCGTAAAAGGACGCGTTTTGCTCCTCCGGCATGGGACTTTTCCCGGCGGCCCGCCCGGTTATCGTGATCGGGTTACCGGCCCCCGGCTCAGAAGGGGAGTAGGCACATGAGCCTCATCGAGATTGAACTCGAGCGACCTGGTAATCCCGTTGACACCATAGAGACGTTCGCAGCGTTAAACGACTGGACGTTCGAAAGGTCGGACGAGGACGAGATCACCATTTCCCTGGAGGGGAGCTGGTGTGATTACCACGTCTCCTTCTCGTGGATGGAGGAAGTCGAAGCCCTTCATCTTGCCTGTGCTTTCGACCTCAAGGTCACCGAATTGCGCAAGACGGAAGTTGTCCGTCTGCTGGCACTCGTCAATGAACAGCTCTGGATGGGCCACTTCGATCTCTGGAACAAGGAGAACGTGGTGATGTTCCGGCAGTCGCTGCTTCTGGCGGGCGGTGCGGAGGCATCCTCGGCTCAGATCGAGGGAATGCTGACAAATGCCCTTGAAAACTGCGAACGTTTCTATCAAGCCTTTCAATTCGTCGTCTGGGCCGGTCACTCGGCAGCCGAGGCGTTGAACACGGCCTTGTTTGAAACCGCAGGAGAAGCATGAGCTTTTCAAAGGAACGGCCTTTCCTTCTTGTCGGAGCCGGCAAGATGGGTGGGGCAATGTTATCGGGCTGGATGGCGGAGGGGATCGACCCCGCTGCCATCGTGGTCAATGATCCGCATCTGTCCGAAGAGATGGATGCCCTTCTCAAGAAACACGGCATCCGTCATGTGACCTCCGTGCCGGAGGATCTGACGGCCGGGATCGTGCTGGTCGCCGTCAAACCGCAGATGATGGATCAGGTTCTGCCCGGTCTCAAATCCGCGGTTGCGTCCGACACGCTGGTGTTGTCGGTTGCCGCCGGCACGCCAGTTTCCAAATTCGAGGAATTTTTCGGCCATGTGCCGATCTGCCGCTGCATGCCCAATACGCCGGCAATGGTCAAACGCGGCATTACGGCGGTCTATCCGACCCCGGCCGTCTCTGCTCAAGCGAAGGACGATGTCACTAGACTTCTGTCGTCGGTTGGCAAGGTGGTCTGGCTGGACAGCGAAGACCAGATCGATCTCGTGACAGGGGTCAGCGGATCAGGGCCTGCCTATGTGTTCTTCCTTGCCGAAGCCTTGAGCGAGGCCGGACGGCAGGCAGGACTTCCGGAAGAGATCGCCCAGGAGCTGGCGATTGCCACGGTCTGTGGCGCAGGTGAACTGATGCACCAGTCCGGCGAACATCCTTCCGTTCTCAGAAAGAACGTCACCAGCCCGAACGGTACGACGGCTGCCGCGCTTGACGTGCTGATGCATGCCGACGGCCTGCAGCCGGTGATGACCGAGGCTGTTGCCGCCGCGGTCAAACGGGCGCGGGAACTGGCCGGCTGAGGCCGGTCCCGTCAGTGACTTTCAAACAGATCAAAGGCCGCGGGACATCCGGCGGCCTTTGTTTTTTCGACTGAAAGTCCGAGAGTTTTCCTGCGGCATATGCCGGGCGATTACTGCTCGTTGATCGTCGACACGGCAAGATTGGTCAGCTTGCTGTTTGCAGCCTTTTCCTGGTCCAGAATGCCGGTCAGAAGATCGTGGGCCTCGTCATGTCCGAGCACCTTGGCCCATTCGCGCAGCGTGCCGTAACGGGCGATCTCATAGTGCTCGACAGCCTGACAGGCGGCCAGGAGAGCGGCGTTTTTTGCAGCGCCGCTTGCTTCGCTGATGATGCCGTCGGTTTCCTTGATGAGACCTTCGATCGCATCGCATTTCTCGCCTTCCGGCTTCTTGCCGAGCGACTTGAAGACCTGTTCGAGAACCTTGACCTGGCCCTTTGTTTCTTCCAGATGCTCACCAATAGCATCCTTCAGTTTCTTGCCGTTTGCAGCTTCCTGCAATTTCGGCATGGTCTTGGCCATGGTTTTTTCCGCGTAGTAGATGTCCTGAAGCGTGTGCTCGAAAGCATCGGCAAGCGTTTTCATGGGGTCGTCCTTTCACAAGATGCGGTGCGCCCGGGGGCAGGGCTCGGCAAGGGGCATTGAAAGCCACCCGAAGCCAACCGGCACGAACCTCCGACTGAACGGAACTTCGCGTGGGGGAACCGGTCGCCTGGGTGGGACAGGTCATGAAAACCTGGTTCGGGTGACCTTGTGGCCAGTCCGCTCACGGTCTCACACCCGTCACTCCGGCAAACGCTGTCCCTGTCCGTTTGGTTCCTGCCTGTAAGTCGCTTTTGCCGTAAGTTGGGCCCACTGCCAGAATGTTTCGCCCGCCTGCGGCAGCGGGCCGCCCTTTTCTGCAAGCCCGGGCGATCCTATCTTGAGAGATGCAATGACACAGGAGGGCCAGCAATGGCGACCGTCAAGACCAAGCAGAAGATCCTGAAGACCTTTCTCGATCTGTTGTCGGAACATCCTTATGAAGACATCTCGCTGCCGCTGATCGCCGAGACGGCGAAGGTCAAGCTTTCCGAAATGCGCGGCGCCTATGCGTCGAAGCTGAAGCTGGTTGCCGCCTTTCTGGAGCAGATCGATACCACTGTTCTGGACGAACGCGACGAGGACATGGGCGACCAGCCGCCGCGCGACCGCCTGTTCGACATCCTGATGAGCCGCATCGACGCGTTGGCCGAACACAAGGAGGCCGTGCGGGCACT
The DNA here is from genome assembly GCF_000168975.1 of Roseibium aggregatum IAM 12614. Classification (GTDB taxonomy): domain Bacteria; phylum Pseudomonadota; class Alphaproteobacteria; order Rhizobiales; family Stappiaceae; genus Roseibium; species Roseibium aggregatum. The sequence goes on along the minus strand of NZ_AAUW01000016.1, from coordinate 106,415 downwards.
GCACAAGGCAGCGCGGAAGGATCCCGCCCTTGCGCTTGACTTAAACGCGCTTGAGGTGCGGTCGCAGAAATGGATGCTGATCGCTGCGGGGATCGATGTCTCCGGCGTCAAGGCAACCGTGGTTGCCCAGGGGCTGTCCATCGCCTTTGCCCGTGTGGTCGACGTCTGGCTGGACGAGGAAGACGAGGGCATGCCGCGCACCATGGCACGCCTCGACAAGGAACTGGACAAGGGCACGTCCTTCATGAAGCGGCTGAACAAGCTGGATAGCGTAGTGAAAGGCGTGCGGTCGTTCTTCCGCAACGCGTCCGAGCAATCCAGCCGCCGCCGTGACCGGCAGCAAAGTGGCCGGGAAGACACAGATCTTGGCGGAGAGGCCCCGGCAAGCGCCTGAGGGACTTCAGGCCCTTGCGAACAGTCATTTGACCGTCCATGGTCGCTCGCAGAACAAGAGGATTGTTTCCGTGAGCGACCAGATCAGTTTTGACGATTTCCTGAAAGTGGATGTTCGTGTCGGCCGGGTTATCCAGGCCGAGGAGTTCCCTGAAGCGCGCAAGCCCGCCTACAAGATGCAGATCGATTTCGGTCCTGAAATCGGCATCAAGAAAACCTCCGCACAGATCACCAGGCACTACACACCGGAGACCCTGGTTGGAAAGCTGGTGATGGCCGTGGTGAATTTCCCGCCGCGCCAGATCGGCCCGGTCATGTCCGAAGTGCTGACGCTGGGCGTTCCCGATGGTGATGGTGAGGTTGTGCTGCTGTCGCCGACCAAGGACGTTCCGATCGGTGGTCGGCTCTACTGATCCTGTTCACTGCGTGCGCCTTATTTTCAGGACTGCAGCTTTCGCGCGAGCCGGTTCTGGCGTTCTATGACCTTTGGCAGATCGATCGTGGTGATCTGGCCGTCGTTAACGACCTGACGGCCTTCCACGAACAGATGTTTGACGCGCGTCGGCCCGGCGAGCAGCAGGGCTGCCGGGTCCCAGCTTCCGGCGCTCTCGACACCGGAAACATCCCAAAGCGCGATATCGGCGCGATTGCCGACGGCAAGCCGGCCGCAATCGGGGCGGTTCAGCACGTCGGCTCCGCCACGGGTGGCAATTTCCAGGGCTTCGCGGGCGGACATCGCATCCGCGCCGTAGGCGACCCGCTGCAGCAGCATCGACTGGCGCGCTTCCAGAACCAGATTGCCGGCGTCGTTGCTGGCCGACCCGTCGACGCCAAGCCCCACCTTCACCCCGGCGTCGCGCATTGAACGGACAGGGGCGATACCGCTGCCGAGGCGGCAGTTGGAACAGGGGCAATGGGCAACACCGGTGCTGCTGCCGGCGAACAGCCTGATCTCACGATCGTCCAGCTTGACGCAATGGGCGTGCCAGACATCCGGCCCGGTCCAGCCGAGATCCTCGGCATATTGTCCCGGGCGGCAGCCGAATTTTTCCTGCGAATAGCGAATGTCCTCATCGTTCTCCGCAAGATGAGTATGCAACATAACCTTCTTGTCGCGCGCCAGCAGAGCTGCGTCCCGCATCAGCTCCCGGCTGACGGAAAACGGAGAGCAGGGGGCAATGCCGACACGGACCATCGCGCCTTCGGATGGGTCGTGAAAGGCATCAACGACGCGGATGCAATCTTCCAGAATACTGGCTTCCCGTTCCACTAGACTGTCCGGCGGCAGTCCGCCGTCGCTCTCGCCGATGCTCATGGAGCCGCGGGTCGGGTGGAAGCGAAGGCCGATTTCTCTTGCGGCGGCGATGGTGTCATCGAGCCGCGATCCGTTGGGATAGAGGTAGAGATGATCGGAACTGAGCGTGCATCCGGAAAGTGCCAGTTCGGCAAGTCCGGTCTGGGCGGACACGAACATTTCTTCCGGACCGAAGCGGGACCAGATCGGATAAAGGGTTTGCAGCCAGCCGAAAAGCAACGCGTCCTGTCCGCCGGGGACGGCTCTGGTCAGGCTCTGGTAAAGATGATGGTGGGTATTCACCAGGCCCGGTGTCACGACGCAGCCGCGGGCGGACAGCGTTGCGCCGGAGGTTTCCAGATCCGTGCCGATTTCCGTGATCACGCCATCACGCAGGCGAATGTCGACGCCTGACAGTTCCCGGCGGTCGTCATCCATCGTCAGGACGGTATCGGCGTTTTTCAGAAGAAACTCAGACATCGTGCATTCCTTGTGTCCCCGTCTCATCGGAATGCGTTCGGCTGGTGGAAAACGGGGGTAAGAACCAGCCGGCAAATTGGTAGAAAATTGATGCTTGGTCAGTCAACCGGAAATTGGGTTGCGATTGTCTTGCGTTGACTTGAAAGACTTTCAATTGAAGCAGATGGCCAGCCGTTAGGACAAGCTTTTCGGCTGGATCGATTGATGTTTCCCATTTTCGGAAAGACAGCGTGTTCCTATGCCGGGATGCGCAACCTTGCTCTCAATCCGCCCATCGGACTGTCCTCCAGGTAGAGGTCGCCGCCGTGGGCGCGGGCAATGTCGCGGGCGATGGCCAGGCCGAGACCGCTGCCGGTTTCGTCCATGTTGCGGGCAAGGTCCAGGCGGTGGAAGGCCCGGAAGGCAATCTCGCGCTGGTCTTCTGGAATGCCCGGGCCGTCGTCATCGACCGTTATCGTCAGCCAGCCGTTCTCGATGCGGCCGAGCACTTCGACCCGGTTGCCGTATTTGCAGCCGTTGGTGACGAGGTTGGAAAGGCTCCGCTTCATGGACAGGCGGCGTATCTCCACGTCCGATGGCCCCTCGAAGCGCGTCGTCACGTCGTGGCCGGAGATCTCCGCTTCTTCTTCCAGTTCTTCCAGCAGCAGGGAGATGTCGGTCTTCTGGATGTCCTCGTCGCCATAGCCGCTGGCAAAGGCGAGATAGTCCTCCAGCATATGGCTCATCTCGTCGACATCCTTGCGCATCGCCTCGCTTTCCGGCGTGCCGCCAAGGAACGCAAGCTGCAGCCTGAGGCGCGTCAGAATGGTTCTGAGATCGTGGCTGACACCTGCAAGCATGGTGGTGCGTTGCTCGATCTGCCGTTCGATGCGCCGCCGCATGTCGATGAAGGCAAGGCTCGCGCGGCGGACTTCACGGGCGCCGCTGGCCCGAAAGTTCTCAACCGGCCGGCCCCGACCAAAGGCTTCCGCCGCATTCGCCAGCCGGATGATCGGGCGGATCTGGTTGCGCAGGAACAACAGTGCGATGATCACCAGAACCAGAGAGGTCGAAAACATCCAGACCAGGAAGATGTGCGAATTGGAGGCGTAGGTCTGGCTGCGCCGCGTGAAGACGCGCAGGATCGAGTCTTTCAATTGGATACGGATCTCGACGAAGCGGGATCTGCCAACCGTGTCGATCCAGAACGGTTTGCCGATGCGCTGCCCGATGGCCTGGCTCAGTTCCTGGTCGATAACGTCGAAGAACGGCTTGGGCGTGGGCGGCGGCAGGGGTTCCAGCGGCGTTACCGTCATGGACATGCCAAGCGCCCGCGAGGCGAGTTCCTCGATGTTGGCGTAATCCGGGTCCTGCGGATAGTTCTCCAGCACATAGACGACGGCTGCAATCTCGCGCACCACCGCCTCCGACATCCTGCGCGAGACCAGTTGGTAGTGCCGCTCCATGAACACGAAAACGAGCACCGACTGAAGGATCACAATCGGGGTCACGATAATCAGGAACGTCCGGGTGAACAGGCCCTTCGGCATGACCCGGTACATCAGCCGGGACACCTGGCGATAGACCGCCATCAGCGGTTTCAGGGGCACCGTCAGGGGAAAGCGCCGGAGGAAGCTGTCAAGTTTGGCCATTGCGGTCCGGTTCAGTCGCACGCAAGCCTGTAGCCGATGCCGCGCACCGTCTGCAGGTAGATCGGGTTCCCGGGATCGGTTTCGATCTTGCGGCGCAGCCGATTGATCTGAACGTCCACCGTGCGCTCGCCCAGGCCGCTATCGTCGCCGACGATCTTGTGGCGGGGAACGGTCGCGCCCGGCTGTTCGGCGAAAATCGACAGGATCTGTTTTTCCCGGTCGGTGAGGCGCACCATGGCTTCGCCATTCTTGAGTTCTCCGCGCGCGGAGTTGAACGAGAAGGGACCGAAGTGGATCTCTTCGCTGACGATGACCGGCTGCTGGTTGCCGCGGCGCAGGATGGCGGCAATGCGCAACATCAGTTCGCGCGGTTCGAACGGCTTTGACAGATAATCGTCGACGCCGGCCTCGAGCCCGGCGATCCTGTCGGGTGTTTCTGACCGCGCGGTGAGCATCAGGATCGGGACGGACGACTCCTCGCGAAGCGAAACGGCCAGCTCCAGACCGGTTTCGCCCGGCATCATCACATCGAGAATGATCAGGTCGAATTCCAGGCCGGTGAGACACGTGCGCGCCTCGGCCGCATGGGCGGCGGTCGTCACACGGTAGCCGTTCTCCTTGAGCAACCTCGACAGGAGGTCCCTGATACGCTTGTCGTCGTCTACCAGGAGAATGTGATTGGCGTTGTCGTCAGGCACCTGGGCATTCATGTCGGCTTTGTTGTCCTTCTGTGACCGTTTGCCGGTCAATCCTTCAGGTCGTAAAGACTGCGTATCAACTGCAGGATCTGCGGCCGCGCCTCGGGATCGATCATTTGCAGCAGAAACCTGCGGATAATCTCGTCGCTGCCATCTGGCAATCCAATTAGGGCACGTTCAAGGCGCTTTTGTTGCAGGCTCGTCAGGTCCACAGCCAGGGCATGTCCACGTTCGGTGGTATAGAGCAGTCTCTGCCGCCGATCGTGATGGCCTTCGCGCTGTTCGATGATGCCTGCGTCCACCAGTTGCTTCAGCACCCGGCCAAGGCTCTGCTTGGTGATGCGCAGGATGCCGAGAAGGTCGGTGACCATGATCCCGGGATTGCGATCCACGAAATGCAGGACACGGTGGTGGGCGCGGCCGAACTCATATTTGGCAAGCACGTCATCCGGATCACCGGTGAAGTCGCGATAGGCAAAAAACAGAAGCTCGATCAGGTCGTAGGACAGCGTGTCGGCGCCATCCGTATCGGACCCTTCGGGCTGCTGCGTCCGGGATTTGTCCGCACCGCGTCCGAGGGGCGGCTGGTCCGGTTTGAAATTTACGTCAGTCATATTGACTTAATTCTGATCGATTGTTACTTCTATCCGGTCGCGTACGAAATGATCGGTCTTTCTGATGCTTTTTTACGCATCAGATGATAAACGAATCCTATCATCGTCGCCGCGGCCATCAGGATACCGATAGTTGGCGTGCTGTGCAAAAAATACAGCGGTAAAAAAGGCGCAAGTCTTTGGTGTCATTTGCCTCTGTTGAACAGAAAACAAAAAGACGCTCATAGAGCGAGCGGGAGATGAAAGATGGCTGGAACGCCTTTTGATCAGCTCAGTGGTGATATCTGGTACGACGGCACCTTTGTGCCCTGGTCGGAAGCCAAACTGCATGTTCTCAGCCACGGACTGCATTACGGCAGCAGCGTGTTCGAAGGCGAACGTGCCTACGGCGGCCGGATCTTCAAGTCCGAAGAGCATACGGAGCGCCTGCTTGCCTCGGCGCGCATGCTCGGTTTCGAGATCCCGTACACTGCTGAACAGATCAATGCCGCCAAGGAAGAAACCCTGGCGCGCATGAACCTGACCGATGCCTATATCCGCCCAGTCGCCTGGCGCGGCAGCGAGATGATGGGTATCTCGGCTCAGCACAACACCATTCACCTGGCAATTGCCACCTGGGAATGGCCGAGCTATTTCAAGCCGGAAGAGCGGCTGAAGGGCATTCGCCTGGACATGGCCGAATACCGCCGTCCGGCACCGGCCACGGCGCCCTACAAGGCAAAGGCCGCCGGTCTCTACATGATCTGCACCATTTCCAAACACGCCGCGGAAGCCAAGGGCTACACCGATGCGCTGATGCTGGACTGGCGCGGCCAGGTTGCCGAGGCCACCGGTGCCAACGTGTTCTTCGTCAAGGACGGCAAGATCCATACGCCGACGCCGGACTGCTTCCTGAACGGCATCACCCGTCAGACGGTGATCGGCCTGGCGAAGGATCGTGGTATCGAGGTTGTCGAGCGCGTGATCATGCCGGAAGAGCTGTCGGAGTTCGAACAGTGCTTTGTCACCGGAACGGCCGCGGAAGTCACCCCGGTCTCCGAGATCGCCGGCAATACCTTTGTGGTCGGCGACATCATCAAGACCCTGATGCAGGACTATGACGCCGCCGTGCGTCCGCAGTCGCCGGCTCTGCAGGCGGCAGCGGGCTGATAGAGCCTTACTCATGGAAACGATCGGAAAGGCGGGCTTAGGCTCGCCTTTTTTGTTTGTAGCGACGTGGCTGCGTGACCTGACGCTTATCGGAAGCATCTATGAGCGGGCCCCCGTCTTTCAAGGATCGGGTGCGTTAGATCGTGGCGGGCGAGATCCGTCCCGTCAGCGCGGAAACCTGTCCCTTGCGCGAGCTGCAGGCCGCGCGGAAAAGTTTCTGGAAAAATCCTTCGTGGGGAAGATTGAGATAGATGTCGGCGCGTGAAGCGCCGGCAGGTCCTTGTTACGGCTGCGCATGCTTTTCGTGCATGGCATGGAACATCCGCCCGCGTTCAGCGTAGAGAATGCAGCCGATGGCGCACAGGCCATAGATGGTGTAGGCGAGGCCGAGCGGCTGGGTGGTGCCGTCGAAAAGCTGGCCCATGATGTAGCCCAGGATCGCGCCGCCAAGTGTCGAAATGGTGCCGATGACGGACGAGGCAGTACCGGCAATGGCACCAAGCGGTTCCATCGCCATGGCGTTGAAATTCGCTCCCAGGAAGCCGAAGCTGGTCATGATCAGCGTGGCCAGGATCATGAAGGCCCAGAAATTCTCAAGGCCGAGCGCCGCCAGAAGCCAGACGGCAAATCCGAGCGCGGTGTAGACCACCGCCGCGCCATGGGACAGTCGGCGCATGCCGATGGCTTCCACAAGTTGGGCGTTGGTGAAGGAGGCTCCGGCCATGGTGATGGCAATGGCGGCAAAGACGATCGGAAACAGGGTGCCGAGATCGAATATGTCGACGAAGATCTGCTGCGACATGGCCAGGAACGAGAACAGGCCGCCAAAAATGAAGGCCGTGCCCACGGTGTACCCAAGGCTCACCCGCGTGGTCAGCGCCGTCATATAGGCGCTTACGATGGTGGCGACCTCCATCGGCCGGCGGTTTTCGACCGCAAGGGTTTCCGGCATTCTGAGCGCAGACCAGATCATCATCGTGACACCGGAAATCAGCAAAAGCGCGAAGATCCAGTGCCAGCCGGCAATCAGGAGAACTGCCTGGCCGATGGATGGTGCGACCACCGGAACGGCCATGAACACCATCATCACCAGTGACATGACCTTGCCCATGCGCCTGCCGGTGTAGCAATCGCGGACGACCGACAGCACGGTGACACGGGCGGCCGCGCAGCCGATGCCCTGAAGCACGCGGGCAATCAGAAGCGTGTCGAGATCCATGGCGAAGATCGCACCGATACTGGCAAGGCTGTAAAGTGCGAGACCGCCGACAAGGACGCCGCGCCGTCCGAGGGCGTCGGTCACCGGGCCGAAGAAGAGCTGCGCGCCACCGAAGCCGATCAGATAGGACAGGAGCACCAGTTGGCGGTTGTTTTCCTCAACGATGTTGAGCGCATCGCCGATGGCGGGCAGGGCGGGCAGCATGACATCGATTGCCATGGCATTCAGCGCCATGATCATGGCGATGATGGCCACAAACTCGGCAAAGGGAATGCCCGGATCCCGAAGAACTTCGGAGGAAGAGCCGGAAGCGCCCTTTTCTGCCGCCGGCGTCGCAGCGGCTTTGCCAGAGGATTCACTGTCGTGTTTCACGGGGTCGGGACCAATACAAATAACGGGGCTGCCGGGGCAACCGCAAAGCTTGAGAATGGGAAAGGGGCGGCGGAGCGGCCTTTGAATCAATAGCAGACTATTCGCTTGGGCGGCTCAGGTCCAGCGTGCGGCGTCCGTGTCGTCTTCGGTTTTCGCTTCGACCCAGGCCCCACTGCCACCTTCCGCAGGGTGTTCCTTCTTCCAGAAGGGAGCGCGGGTCTTCAGGTAATCCATCAGAAAATCTGCGGCCTCGAACGCAGCCCTGCGGTGGGATGAGGCCGCGATCACCAGCACGATATTGTGACCCGGCGCGATCTTGCCAAAACGATGGATCACGGTCAGGCCTGTCAGCGGCCAGCGTGCGGCGGCTTCCCCGGCTATCCGGGTCAGTTCGGCTTCAGCCATCCCGGGGTAATGTTCCAGTTCCAGCGCTGCCAGGGTTCCGGCTTCGTCCCGGCACAGGCCGGTGAAGGTCACCAGTGCGCCAACATCCTTGCGGCCTTCCGTCAGGCGCAGGCTTTCCGCCTGAAGGTCGAAGTCTTCCGCCTGGACGCGGACAAGCGGCGTAACGGCCATCGTTCAGCCGCCTGTCATGGGCGGAAAGAAAGCAACTTCCCGGGCATTGCCGAGCACGGCGTCCGTTTCAACGTGCATCTGGTCGAGGGCGACACGGATGGCGTCCTCTTCCTCGAAAGCGGCGGCGTGGTTGTCGTCGAGCGTCTTCAGATGCGTGATCAGATCGGCCACGGTCGCGACCGATGCCGGAAGCTCGATGGTTTCCTCTTCCACGCCGACCCGTTCACGGACCCAGGCGAAATAGCGGATGTTCATGAAACCTCCAGGTGGTGTGCTGTCAGGGCCGGACCGAAGGCCCCTATTCCGTTATCAGGTGGCCGATGCCGGCGCGGAAATAATCGTAGCCCGTATATAGGGTGAGGAGTGCGGCGAGCCAAAGTGCGACGAGGCCGGTTTCCGTCGTATAGGCAAATACGGTGTCTCCCGCAGGGCCGGCCAGCAGAAAGGCGACCGCGATCAACTGAACGGTTGTCTTCCACTTGGCAAGCTTGGTCACCGGAACGCTGACCTGCAGTTCGGCCAGGAACTCGCGCAGGCCCGACACCAGAATTTCCCGGCACAGGATGATGATAGCCGCGATCATGGTCCAGCCGTAGATGGTTCCGTCGCCCGCGAGCATCAGCAGGCTGACGGACACCAGCAGCTTGTCGGCAATCGGATCGAGCATGCGCCCGAGTGCGGATTGCTGTTGCCAGGCCCGCGCCAGATAACCGTCGAAGAAGTCGGTGATTGCCGCCAGAACGAAAATGGCAAGCGCGACCCAGCGGGCTGTGTTGCCTTCGAAATAGAAACAGACCGCAACCGCAGGAACCGCCAATATGCGCCCATAGGTCAGGAGATTGGGCAGGCTCAGGACAATATTTCGTTTCATGTCGGCTTTCAGATTTCGGGGAGATCCCGGCGACAAGGCTCCGCAAGACACCGAGCGGCAGCACCTGGAACGTCTGTCCCCAAAGATGGTCCGGTTTTCAGGTCAATCGAATATGCTATCGCCTACCTGGTCAATCATCATTTTCGCTTTACGGATCATCTCGTTCTTCGCGCCTTCCTCATCCGGCAGCGTATCGGCGCGGATGAAGGTGTGAACCTTGGTCGTGTCACCGACCTGTTTTTCAATGCGCCCGCAGACCTGCCACTGGCCGTTCGCCTGCTGAGGCTCCGCGACGATCAGATAGCCGTCGTAGTCTACCGTCGTTGCCTTCGACGCGCTTTTGCCACCGTCTCCGGAAGAGCCGAAAAGGGATTTGAACATCTTGCCGAGCATCTGAGGCCTCAATCCGTTTCATTTGCCCCCTTTTACGAGGGGCGGGGGAGCGCTTCAAGGGGAGAGGCAGCTGAAGCTTGCGGGAAATTGCATTCTCCGGGGCGAGGGAGCAGTGCAGGGGCAACCCGAAAGCCCATCAAGTGGCGGGTGGTGGCTGCAATTTCCGGCAGTGATCTTCAGGAAAGATTAGCGAGCGAGTACCACGAACCCCTGACGTTCGAAGGCTTCGCGCGCGTCCGGTCCCTGGAGATAGGCGAGAAACTCCGCTTCGGCAGGAACATCGCGATTGGCGAGATCTGCCACGGGATAGACGATGGGCGGATGGCTGTCTGCCGGGAAGGTTCCGACGACAGTCACGTTGTCCTCGGCTACGGCGTCCGTGGCATAGACGATGCCGTAGGGGGCTTCGCCCGTGGCGACCAGCGCGAGTGCGGAGCGAACATTGTCGGATTGTGCGATCCGGGGCTCCGCTGCGTCCCACAGCCCGAGGCTTTGCAGCGCCGCCTTGCCGTAAATGCCTGCGGGGACCGCATCGACCAGCGCCATGGCAAGGCGGTTGTCGCCGAGAAGGCCTGCGAGGTCCAGGTCAGTCATATCGAGCGGTTGAGCCTCCCGGCCATGGGCGATCAGGACGAGGGCATTGTTCAGAAGGTCGAACCGGCTGCCGGGCTCCAGAAGGCCGTCCTTCTCAAGCACATCCATCCAGTCCGGGTTGGCCGAAATGAAGATATCCGCCGGTGCACCCTGCTGGATCTGCCGTGCCAGCGCCGAGGAACCGGCCAGTGAAATCACCAGATCGTGTCCAGTGGCGGCTTCGAAATGCTGTTCGATTTCATTGAGCGCGTCGGCCAGACTTGCTGCTGCGAAAACCGTGATCTCGTCTGCCGCCGCTTCAGTCGGCAGGACCGGAAGGTTTGCAAGGAAGGCCGCGGCGGTCAGGGAACGAAGGCGGGCGTTGAGACAGAACTTGAACATGCAGCAGGGTCCTCGAGCGTGCGATATGTTTCCTCGGAAATATCGCCGTCAAACACTCCAAAAGGCAAGCGTTATTTTCCGCTGGATATATCGCTCAGCAGCGTCTTCAGTTTTTCGATATGCGGATCTCCTGCGGCACGCGCCTTCAGTTCGATCGCGCGATACTCCTCGAGAACGGCCAGTCCTGTCTCGGTTACCTGTGCCCCTCCGCCTTTCGCTCCGCCGCGGCTGCGTTCCACCAGAGGGGAGCGGAACATGGCGTTCAGGGTCTCTACAAGCTGCCAGGCCCGTTTGTAGCTCATGCCCATCTCGCGGCCCGCTGCGGCTATCGATCCGGTGCGCTGGATGCGTTCCAGCAGCTCCGCCTTGCCGGGGCCCATCATCTCGTCAGGTCCGAATACGAGGCGAATGCGGAACAGGGGACTGCTGTCTTCGTCTTTCATGCGCCGATATTGACCTTGCCGACCGCGCCGGGACAAGGCGTAAATTGCGGTTACGCCGGATTGTCCCTTCATGGAATAGAACCGACCGCCTGGGGTCGAAGGCACGGTCAATCGCGAACAGGTGCCTGGTACGTCCGCTCTCAGGCCTGAGACTTGGCCGACTTCAGCTCGTCGCGGATCTCGATCAGGACGTCGATTTCCGACGGACCGCTCTTGACCTCCGGCTCGACGTCGTCCGGCTTTTCCGCCATGGATCTGATCCGGTTGACCGACTTCACAAGCATGAAGACGACAAACGCGATGATCAGGAAGTTGATGCAGGAAGTGAGGAACGCGCCGTAGGCAAACACGGCCGCACCGCTTTCGCGAGCGGCGGCAAGGCCGGTTCCCGCAGGAACGTCGCCGGACAGAACGACATACATCGACGTGAAATCGATACCGCCGATGATGAGCCCGACTATCGGGTTGATCAGATCGTTGACCAGGCTCGTGACGATGGCGGTGAAGGCGGCGCCGATGATGATACCGACGGCAAGGTCCATGACGTTGCCCTTGGCGATAAAGTCCCGAAATTCCTTGATCATGTCCAAACCCCAAAAGTCTTCAGATCACTGACCAGAGTGTACGCGGCAACACCTTCATCGAATTGAGGGTGACCGGGTATCTTGTCAGAAAATCTGATAATCCTGCTCTGAGGGGCTTTGTCCATCACAAAGTGCGTGCGTGGAGGAGCGTCAGGCCAGACGTCGGCGTTCAGCCCAGCTTCCTATCCGTCCAGTGACGGCGGCAGAGCGAGACGTATTTGTCGTTGCCGCCGATGACGACCTGGTCGCCTTCCTCAACGATCTTGCCGTCCGCATCCAGACGCGCAACCATGGTGGCCTTGCGCCCGCACCAGCAGATAGTCTTGATTTCCTTCAGATTATCGGCAAGTGCCAGCAAAGCGGCGCTGCCGGGAAACAGCTTTCCCTGAAAATCCGTTCTGAGACCGAAGCACATCACCGGAATACGCAGCATGTCGGCCACGCGGGCGAGCTGCCAGACCTGGTCTTCCGTCAGAAACTGGGCTTCGTCTACGAAGACCGCATCGACCTTCTGCGCTTCGTTGGCACGCAGGATGTGTTCGAAGACATTGTCGGACGAGTTGAAGACATCGGCATCCGCTCCCAGCCCGATGCGAGAGGCAATCCGCCCCTTGCCGGCCCGGTCGTCAAACGCGGCGATCAGGAGCAGGGTGTTCATCCCGCGCTCCTCGTAGTTATAGGCAGCCTGCAACAGCACAGTCGACTTGCCGGCGTTCATCGAGGAGTAGTTGAAATAGAGCTTGGCCATGCGGAACTTTGGGAATCGGTCTTGAAGTTGTGGGCAGTTTTCAGGAAACCACCCGAAGCCTCAAACACTTTCCGGTTGAAGTCACAGCCAATGACTCAATTTCAGGTGCCGGGATCCGTTTGCCGAATTCAGTTGACTGGCGTCTGGGCGATCTCAACGATCAGCGGCAGATGATCGGAACCGATATCGGGGCCAAGAGAAACGTTGACGATCTGAATGTCCCTGGAGACGGCAAACTGGTCCACAGGCGCACCCAGTATCCAGTGCAGGCTGTAGTCGAAGAAGAAGCGTGTCGTCTGCGGCCAGCCATCCGGATAGGCGGTCTTCAGCCCGTTGCGTTCCAGTGTCTGCTGAAACCGTGCAGACCAGGGCGAACTGTTCCAGTCGCCAATCGCCAGAATGTTGCTGCCGTTGCCGGCCTTCAGGGTGTCGATGACAGCGTCGGCCTCATCGAAATAGCGGCGCTTGTTTTCCCAGCGGATCTCCGAGCGCGGGCTGTCGGGATGGATGACCAGCAGATGCAAAGGCGCAGCCCCCGTGTCGAGGGAGAGAGACAGAAGCTCCCTGTCGCCGTCATAATAGACGTTGGCGCCGGAAGGCACATCGCCGGAGATGACGCGGGTCTCTTCTTCCGACAGCGGAAAGCGGGAGTAGACGGCAAGACCGCCGAGATCGCCCACCTTCCGATAGTCTGGGAATCCGTTCTTGCCCGCCCCGCCGACCGGCAGGCCGAGGCGCTGCCAGCGGCGTTCCTGCAGCCACCACAGCACTTCCTGGAAGACGACGACGTCCGGCTGCTCCTTTTCCAGAAAGGCCTGCAAGACCTTGTCACCCAGAAACAGATGTTCGAGATTGATCGAGACGACCTTGAGCGGGCGGTCCCCCGGTGCTGCCGGCCCGAGGGGCTTGGTGTTGGCAAGGGTGCGCGCGCCTGTCAGCCCGGCAAGGCTGAGAAAGGCGGCCAGAGCCAAGACCCAGGTTACCCGGTAGATCAGACGGAGACGGTGCCGGACCAGGAAACCGGCCGCACCGGCCAGACAGCCTGCGAAGCCGGCGGCCAGAAACTGCCGCAGGAAGAAGCTCATGTTGTCTGCAAACCAGACGTCAGGCGCCAGAAACGCCAGCAGACCCAGCACGCTGACCGCAATGGCGCCTAGGCTGCCGCACCACCCGATCAGGGACAATGCGCTGTGGATCCGGGAACGCGGTTTAGCCTGGGGCTTTCGAAACATGGCAGCCTGGGTCCGATTTCTTGAGTAGGCGGCTGTGCTTAGCACGGACTGCGCAATAGGTGCGACCTGTTTTGCCGCAAAGTCAGGTTCCCTTGGCCTCGAGCACTGCCAGAAGCGGCCGGATATGCGCTTGATAAGCCTTCCAGCGGTCGACGGAAGAGCCATAGACCGGACGGCGTGCCTGCTCGCGGCTGAAGGTGAAGATCTGGGTGGTCTCGTCAGGGGGTGTCAGGCAGTCGTCGTCCCAGTCCAGGCCGGTGTGGGTTATCAATGCCCGGCTTTCCGCTTCCGTGTCGCTCACCAGGCTTTCATAGGACTGATGCCTCAAGGCAACCGGCAGAACCTCTGACCAATGGGCCATCAGAGCGAAGTAGTGATTGAAATAACCGCCAAGCGAGGTCTGGCTTTCATTGTAGGAATGGTGCGGCGGAAGCGGTGTCATGTAGATCGAAAGACAGGTGTCTTCCGCACTCCGCGTCACATGCACGAAGCTGGCCTTCGGGAAAAGAAGGGCGAGAAGCCAGAGGTTTTCGAAGTTGTGGGGCATCTTGTCGATCACGCGGTGCGCTCTCTTGTCGATATCCTCCAGATGGGTGAGATAATGGCGGCCGATGCGCTGAGCCTCCTGCCGTTTCATCTGACGGGCTGCCTCGAAAAGGTGCGGGCCGTGTATTTGGCCGGACGTCAGTTTGTGGATCCGATCCGGGATGAACTGAAGCTCGCCTGCGGCCCGGGCTGCCGGATGCCGGCCGATGATCCGCTCGACAAGGGTCGTGCCCGAGCGGGGCATGCCGAACACGAAAACCGGTCTGTCGCTTGAAAGCGCCCAGTCCTCCCGCTGCTTGAAGAAGTCCCGGTTAAAGACGGTTTTACACGTTTCCACGAAGGTTTTTTGGACCTCCGGGTCGTGAGCGGGATAAAGGCCTGTCCGGTAATTGTCGAAGAAGGAGAATGCCTTGTCGATGTCCGCTGCCGCATCGCAGATCTTGCCTGCGGCAAAGGCAAGACGGGTGACCTCAGGGGAGGCTGTGCCTTCAGGTAATTCCGAAAGATGCCGTTCAATCCCGTCAAGGACCTTCGCTCTCAGGGTTTCGTCCTGAACCTCGGCGGCCGCGGTCAGGATTGCAGGATCGGACGGTGCCTGGGAAAGGGCGGTGCGAATATGGCTTTCGGCGAGCTCCCGATTGCCAAGCGTCATTTCCAGTTCGAACAGGCCGAGGTGGGCGCGCGGCGACTTCGGATCGGCCTTGAGCGCCTGCGCGAAGGCCTGTCGGGCAGGTCCGGAGCGTCGAAGGTCGGCATAGACCTCGCCCAGGACGCGATGCGCGTATTCCGATCCCGGGGCGAGGGACGCTCCTTTTCGAGCGTGCGGCAAGGCTTCCTCGCTGCGCCTCTCGATGTTGAGCGCACTTGCAAGCGTGGTGTGCACCACCGCATCCTTTTTCGCGAATTTTGCGGCTTTTTCCAGATGAGGGATCGCCGCCGCTGTCTCGCCGAAGGAAAGGCAGGCGACGCCCAGGCCATAGCGTGCGCGGGCGTTGTGCGGCTCTTTCGCAAGCAAAGCCTGAAGCAGCGCCTGCGCACGGCTGAACTGTCCGGCTTGAAGAAGAGCAAAAGCTTGATCGGTGGGATCTGCGTGCATCTTGGTCCGGTGGTTTGCACCGCGCAGGCGGCTGGAATCGCGAACGCACCCGTTTCCTGAACGACGCAAAAGGCGTGCCGGGTGCCGGTTTGTCGCTACAGCTTGTGATAAACCAGCCAGAAGATGCAACCCTTCGGTGTCAGGTTTCGATCCCTGCAAGTCCCTCCAGAAGCGGACCGATATGGTCCCGGTATTTTTCGAAGCGGTTCACGGCCCCGGTGTGAATGGGTTGCCTGACCTGAGCCATGGAGAAGGTAAAGACCTGCGCCTCGTTCGCTTCGTGATGGCGGCAGGCATCGTCCCAGGCCAACCCGGTGTGGGCGATCAGGGCCGGGCGTTCCTGGTCCGGGTCGTTTACCAGGGCTTCGTAGGACTGGTCGCGGATCGTGACCGGCAGAACATCCCTCCAGTGCGTCATCAGTTTCCTGTACTGCCCGAAGTAGTGGGCGAGCGATTGCTGGCTTTCACAGTAACCGTGCTTGCCGGGCAGAGGCGTCATGTAGATCGAGACGCAGGTATCGGCCGGGTTGCGGCTGACATGGCAGAAATGCGCGTTCGGAAACAGGAGAGCGATCAACCAGAGATGCTCGAAATTCTGAGGCATCTTGTCGATCACACGGGCACTCTTCTTGCTGAAACCCTCGAGCAATGTCAGGTACTTGCGGCCGATGCGCTGGGCGGTCTTGCGATCCAGTGCCATGGCGGCGTCAAAGAGGGCGGTGTCGCCGGTGTGGCCCGTCGTCAGATCGCCGATCTGCTCGTCAAAGAAGCTCAGTTCACCCGCAGCCGTTGCCTTCGGGTGGGCGGACAGGATGGCCTCCACCAGCGATGTGCCCGAGCGTGGCATGCCGAAGACAAAGACAGGTCTGTCGCTGGTAAGGGCGAAGTCCTTGCGGTCCTCGAAGAACTGTTTTGAAAAGACCTTCTGGCAGGTTTCGACATGGCGTTCCTGCCGGCCGGCATCATAGTGGCCGTAAAGCTCGCTCCGATGCAGGCCGAGATAGTGAAAGGCCTTGGGAATGTCGCCGCTGTCGTCGCAGATCTTGCCGGCGGTGAAGGCAAGCCTTGCCCGCTCGACCTTGGCCATCGGCCGGTCTGCATCGTCCAGAAGGGGCTCGATCTTTTCCAACGCTTCCTGTTTCAAGCCAATGTCGGAGAGGTCCCTTGCGCTGATGAGAACGGAAGGTTCTTCGGGGGCAAGCTCCAGCGCGCGCCGGAAATGGGTTTCGGCCTCGTCCATCTTGCCCAGCGAAACCTTCAGCCGCGAGAGCGCCAGATGCGCGATGGCCGATGCTTCGTTGATGGCAAGTGCGTTTTGGAAGGCATGCTCGGCCATGACGGGCCGCCGCAGCCTGGCGTAGATCTCGCCCAGTGTGCGGTGGGCGAATTCGGACTTGCCGTCGAGGGCGACCGCCTTGCGCGCATGGGGGAGGGCTTCCTCGAAACGGTTGTCGAGGGTGAGTGCATCCGCCAGTGTCGCGAAAATCACGGCTTCTTTCTTGGCGACTTTCGCGGCGGCCTGAAGATGATCGATTGCCCGGGCTGCGTGTCCGTGGGTCAGATAGATGACACCTAGCCAGTGGTTGACCTGCGGATCGCGCGGATTGGCTGCATTGAGATCGGTCAGGATCTCCAGCGCCATGCCGTAATCCTTCGCGTCGATGCACCGAAGCGCGGCTTCCAACGGGTTTGACACTCTCAGGCTTCCTTGGCTTTGGCGAAATCTTTGGCCGGGCGGAAAGGCCGGCGCGGCGTCCTATTCATGAAAATGGTCATAGACCAGTTTGGCAATCGCTTCGGAAATGCCGGGCACGGCGGCCAGATCGTCGACCCCCGCCTTGGAGACGGCCTTGGCCGTGCCGAAGTGGCGCAGCAAGGCCTTTTTGCGTGTCGGGCCCACACCTGCGATCTCATCCAGCGGGTTCCTGGTGATGTCCTTCTTGCGGCGGGCCCGGTGGCTGCCGATGGCAAAGCGGTGCGCTTCGTCGCGCAGGCGTTGCACGAAATAGAGAACCGGGTCGCGCTCGGGCAGCATGAAGGACTGCCGGCCGGGGATGAAGAATTTCTCCCGTCCGGCATCCCGGTCGGGCCCCTTGGCGATGCCGACGAGCGGCACATCCGTGATGCCCAGGCTTTCCAGCGTTTCGCGCGCCGCGGTCAACTGGCCCTGACCACCGTCGATGAGCACCAGTTCCGGCCAGGCCGGTACGCCGGTATCGGTGGGAACGGCTTCCAGATCGCTTGCATCGGCGTCTTCGAGGGTGGGGTCATCCGCCTGTGGCTTGCTGTCTTCGCGGGCGTGTTCCTTCAACAGCCTCGAGAACCGCCGGGTCAGCACTTCGCGCATCATGCCGTAGTCGTCTCCGGGGACAAGATCTTCCGACTTGATGTTGAACTTGCGGTACTGACCCTTGGCGAAGCCTTCCAGGCCGGCGACGATCATGCCGCCGACAGCATTGGTGCCCATGATGTGGGAGTTGTCGTAAACCTCGATCCGTCGCGGCGGTTGAGCGAGGTCGAATGCTTCCGCGACGCCTTTCAGCAGACGCGCCTGGCTGGAGGTTTCCGCCAGCCTGCGGCCAAGCGCTTCGCGTGCATTGGTGAGCGCGTGGTCGACCAGTTCTTTCTTTTCCCCGCGTTTGGGGCAGGCGACATCGACCTTGCGGCCCGTCCTTTCGGTGAGAGCCTGTGCGAGCAGGTCCTGTTCGCTCAGTTCGTGGGACAGCAGGATCTGCCGCGGCGCGGGCTTGTCGTCATAGAACTGCGCCAGAAAGCTTTCCAGAATATCGGCTTCCTCAAAGGACTTGTCGGCCTTGGGGAAATAGGCCCGGTTGCCCCAGTTCTGGCCGGTGCGGAAGAAGAACACCTGCACGCAGGTCTGGCCGCCTTCCTGGTGGATGGCGAAGACATCGGCTTCCTCGACCGATTGCGGGTTGATGCCCTGATGCGCCTGAATGTGCGACAGTGCCGACAGGCGGTCGCGGTAGATGGCGGCGCGCTCGAACTCCAGATCGGCGGAGGCGGCTTCCATCTGCTTTGCAAGCTGGGTCTTGATCAACTGACTGCGGCCGGACAGGAAGGCCTTGGCTTCCGACACCAGGCCGGCATAATCCGCCGGATCGATTTCTCCGGTGCAGGGGCCTGCACAGCGCTTGATCTGATACTGCAGGCAGGGGCGGGAACGGTTCTCGTAGTAGCTGTCCGAACAGGTGCGGATCAGGAAGGCTTTCTGGAGCGCGTTGATGGTGCGGTCGACAGCGCCTGCGGAGGCAAAGGGGCCGAAGTAGTCGCCCTTGCGCTTGCGCGCGCCGCGGTGCTTGACGATCGCGGGCGATTCATGGTCGCCGGTCACCAGAATATAGGGAAAGGACTTGTCGTCGCGCAGCAGCACGTTGAACCGTGGCCGCAGACGCTTGATCAGGTTGGCTTCCAGAAGCAGGGCTTCCGGCTCTGTCTGCGTGACGACGAATTCCATCGCCGCCGTCGCCAGGATCATGCGCATGATCCGGTTGGACTGGCCCTGCAGGCGCGTGTAGCTGGTAACCCGCTTCTTGAGGCTGCGCGCCTTGCCGACGTAGAGAACCTCGCCGTTCTCGTCCAGCATCCGGTAGACGCCCGGCCCATTGGGCAGGCGCTTGACCTCGTCGGCAATGACCTCGACGCCCTTGCGTGCGGGGGCTTTGCCGGTCTCCGGCGCTGCTACGGCGCTTTTTTCAGAATCAGTATCGTCCTGCATGCCAGACATTTAAGCCGCGCAAGGCCATAGGGAAAGAGGCGGGCGCAGCGAAGCGGGGCTCTGCTGCCAACCAGGCTGCAAAAAGGGCTTTCAGGAGGTGTGCCCCAGCACATAAACGGTGGCGATATAGGCGCAATAGGCCGTCGTCATGACAGCGCCGGAGACGCGACCAAGGCAGATGCGCATTCCGGCCAGGATTGTCAGCAGGATCGCACAGGCCAGCATCACCCAGATATCCAGCTTGAGAACTTCCTGTGGCACGTCGATGGGAACGATGACCGCGGTGATGCCGATGATCGCAAGAAGATTGAAGACGTTGGAGCCGATGACGTTGCCGATGGCGACGGCGCCATGCTGACGGATGGCCGCCATGACGGTGGTGGCCAGCTCCGGCAGGGACGTGCCGAGCGCGATGACCGTCAGGCCGATCACGGCTTCACTGACGCCCCAGGAGGTTGCGATCGACGTTGCCCCGCTGATGGTGAAATGTGCACCGAGCGGCAGGCCAACCAGGCCGAGCACGATATAGGCCAGCGCGATCCAGATGGAGTCCGGAACGTCCTCGACATCGTCCAGGCCGTCGTCGTCTTCCACCTCGATTTCAGCGGCCGCAGCACCTGCGGAGGCCGCGGCAATCGCCTTTTGCTCTTTTCTGTGCTTGCGCGCCATCATCGTTGAGGCTGCGAGGAAGACACCGAGCAGTGCCAGAAGAATGACCCCGGCCGTGAGGCCGATAGGGATGAAGAAACAAAGCGCCATGAAAACGACGGTGACGGCCACCATGAACAGTGCGTTGCGCGTTGCCCCGGTTTCACCGCATGGCGTTGCCGCGATCAGCGCGGGCATGCCCAGAACCAGAAGCACATTGGCGATGTTGGAGCCGACCACGTTGCCGATGGCGATGCCGCCGGCACCTTCCAAGGCCGCTTTCAGGGAAATGACGAGTTCGGGAGCCGATGTGCCGAAGGCGACGATGGTCAGGCCGATGACCAGATTGGGAATACCGAGACGCTGGGCAATTCCGACAGAACCCCTGACCAAGACATCGCCGGCGATAATCAGAACAACAAGTCCGCCTGCGAGGCTTATGTAGTCAAAGAGCATTTACGAAATTCCGGTTCGGGTCAGGTTCAGTCGTCAAAGGCGGCTTCAATGTGGCAGCGCCAAAGTTCAACTTGGCGCCTTATACGCAATAGATCGGTGAGGGGAAAGCCGCGGACAAGGATCTTTCTACCGGCCAAATGGGGTTTGTGAATGCAAATTGCAATTGTCTTTACGGGTCTTTCATCCTGTCAGAATGTTGCCTCCATTCGTCATCAAAACTCCCCATTCTCAATCCTGATCCGCCACAAACGATCTCCATATCTTTGTGATGGGGGAGAGTGAGGGCGCGGCTATTGTCCCGTCCAACTCGCACATGGCCGGCTGATTACCGGCCTAAGCACTAATGGATAAAGTGGATCTGGAGTACTCAAATGAAACGTCTTGCACTTGCTGGCATGGCCCTGACAGCTGCGGCAACCGCATCGGCGCCTGTTCTGGCTGCGGATCTGCCGCAGTCGCCGGCACCGGCCTATGAGGCGGTTCCGGCTCCGCAGCAAAGCATCGATTGGACCGGCCTTTATGTCGGCGGCAATCTCGGCTGGGCGTTCGGCCAATTCGACAACAAGGCCGGCAACAACACCGGGCTTGGAGTGGATGCCAACGGCATCGCCGGCGGTCTTTATACCGGTTACAATTTCCAGGTAACGCCGAACATTGTCGTCGGCGCGGAAGCCGACTTCAGCCTGACCGACCTGGAAAAATCCAAGTCCAACGGCGGCTTGACCCTTCGGTCCAAGTCTGACTGGAACTCCAATTTCCGTGGCCGTGTCGGTTACGCCTTCGACCGTTACCTGGTCTATGGCGCCGGCGGTCTGGCGATTGCCGACCTGGAAGTTTCCGGCAATGGCGATACCGACAGCAAAACGGCCCTCGGCTGGACGCTGGGTGCAGGTGGCGAAGCGGCCATCACCAACAACGTTACCGCCAAGCTGGAATACGTCTACCAGGACTTCGGCGAACAGGATTTCAACCTGAACGGAACCGGCGTGAGCTCGGATTTCAACAACTCTCAGGTTCGTATGGGTATCGGCTACAAGTTCTAAGCCAGCCCTCATCCGATGCGGAAAAACCCGGTACCGAAAGGTGCCGGGTTTTTTCATGCCTGCCTTGTGACTGGACTTTCATGAGTGGACTTTGATGAGCAGTCTTTGGTGTGGGGCTTTTGGGGCTGCGGCAAAGCGAAGCTGCTGAAAGCCGGGCATGTCCGCTTTCTGCTGATGGCGGTTCGGCACGATACAAGTCGTTACAAGCTTTTCCGAATTTCGCCCCAGTACCGTGCTAGGGATGGCATCTGACGTAAAGTGCCGGTGCTTTGGGCGTTCCGTTCTGCCCGCTGCCCGGCCTTCAGGTGGAGAGGCGAATGCGGTTTCTGATGCGCGGACTTGCCGGTCTGGCATTGATGGCGATCATGATCGGCTTTGCCGGTTTCGGGGGGTATCGTCTTTACGATGCGATGACGACGGAAGAGACCACGCAGAGCCGGCCCGCCCGGGAGCGCAGCTATTCGGTGAATGTCGCCGAGCTGACACCGCAAACGGTGACGCCGGTCACGACCGCCTACGGCCAAGTGGAAAGCTGGCGCACGCTGGAACTGAGGGCGAGTTCCGAAGGCCGACTTGTGGAGGTTGCCTCCAAGTTTCGCGATGGGGCCGCTGTCGCCAAGGGCGAACTGCTGCTCAGGATCGATCCGGCCAATGCGGAATTTCAGATGCTGGACGCGGAGGCGGCCCTGGCTGATGCCGAAGCTCAGAAAGCGGAGGCCGAGGAAGCCATTGTCGGGGCGGAGCAGGAGCTGGAAGCAGCTCGCCGCCAGCTTGATCTGCGCAAACAGGCGCTCGAACGCCAGCAGCAACTGAGGGACAAGGGCTATTCCACGGCCGTGCAGGTTGAGACCGAGGAACTGGCCGTCGCCTCACTGGAACAATCGCTCAGCAACCGTCTGCAATCGGTCATCACAGCGCGCAAGCGTATCGAGCGCATGGACCTGACGGTCAAGCGCGCCCGGCTTGCGCTGGACGATGCCAGGCGCACCCTGGAAGAAATCACTCTGACGGCTCCCTTCAGCGGTTACCTGTCGGAAGTCAACGCCACGCTGGGGCGACGCGTCGGCTCCTCCGAAACCCTTGCTCTTCTGATCGATCCGGCGGCGCTTGAAGTCCGCTTTTCCCTGTCGACCGACGAGTTCTCGCGGTTGCTGGATGCCAGTGGCAATCTGGTGAAGGCGCCCGTGACCGCGATCCTGCAACTGGGCAGCCGTTCCATCGAGGTTCCGGGCTCCATCGACAGGGCCGCGGCCGTCGTTTCCGAAGGTGAGGCCGGACGGATGCTGTTTGCGACGCTCGATCTGGAGCCCGGTACGGTTCTGCGGCCGGGCGATTTCGTGAAGGTTGAAGTGCGCGAGCCGGAGCTTACCCGTGTTGCCCTGGTTCCTTCGTCGGCCGTAACGGAAGACGGCCGCATGCTGATTGTCGGCGACGGCGAGCGGATCGAGGAAATCAAGGCGACGATCCTGCGCCGGATGGGCGATGACGTGATTGTGGCCAATGTGCCCTTCGGGGCCGATTATGTGCGCGAACGCCTGCCGCAGCTCGGCACCGGGCTCAAGGTTTCGCCAAGGCGCAACACTGGCGGGCAGGATATCCCGCAGACGGACGAACCGGCGACTGTGCAAGTGCCGGAAGCTGGCGAAACGCGCCTTTCCGGCGATCTGGTGGCGCTGGAGCCGGAGCGGCGCGCAGCCCTGATCGATCAGTTGAACAGGTCCGACATGCCGGAAAACCGCAAGGCGAGGCTGCTTGCCCTTCTGAACAAGCCGATGGTGCCGAAAGAGCTGATCGAACGGCTGGAGCACGGGGGCGGAAACAGCGGCTGACCAGAGCTGACGTCTTTCGTCCCGTCCCGCCCGATATCCTGATTGGAGTGTCCCGACATGCGTTCTCCTGGCGGATCGCAATTTGCCTCGCTGCTGGATTATATGGTCCGGCACCGCACAGCGGCGAACCTGCTGCTGGCGATGATGCTGATCAGCGGTTTCGCCGCCTCGACGCAGATCCGGACGCAGTTCTTTCCCGATTTTGTCCGCGAGGAAGTGGAAGTCGTCGTCAACTGGTCGGGCGCCGGGCCTGAGGATCTTGACCGCGCCGTGGTCGAAATTCTGGGTCCACAGCTTCTTGCCATCAATGGTGTCGACGAAGCCACATCCGTCGCGCGCGAGGGCAAGGCCAGCATCGAACTGGAGTTCGAGGACGGCTGGGATATGAGCCAGGCGACCGACGAGGTGAAGGCCGCCGTGGACCAGGCTCGCTCCAGCCTGCCCGAAGGCATCGACGAGCCGGTCGTCACCAGAAGCGTCTATTCCGACCGGGTGACCGATGTCGTCATGTATGGGCCGGTCGATATCGACCAGCTTGCCCGATTTGCCGAGGATCTTCAGACCGTCTTTTTCCGCCAGGGCGTGACACGGGTTTCCATTCGCGGGCTGGAAGATCCGATCATCCGGGTGAATGTCGGCGAGAACATGCTGGTGCGGCACGGGCTGACGCTTGCGGAGATTGCCGATGTGGTGTCGGCCGAAATGGAAACGACGCCCGCCGGCGATGTCGCCGGCAGTTCCGCCCGGCTGCGCACCGGGCAGACCCGGCGCAGCGAGCAGGAGCTGGGCGAGATCGTTCTCAAGGCGCCCTCGCAAGGGGAAAAGCTGCAGCTCCGGTCCGTCGCCGATATCGTCACCGAAGGGGTGGAGAGCGGCCGGGCCTATTATCACAAGGGCCAGCCGGCAGTGGTTCTCAGGGTCAGCCGCAGCGCCCAGGGCGATACCATCGAGGTTCAGCGGGCGGTGGAACGCATCACGGCGGAGTTCCAGCACACGCTTCCCGAAGGGGTCGTCGTCCAGCTCACCAACACCCGCTCGCAGGCGATCATCGACCGGCTGGATATCCTGGTCGAAAACGGCATCTTCGGGCTGGCTCTGGTGCTGCTGTTCCTGTTCCTGTTCCTGTCGGCCAGAACGGCCTTCTGGGTGGCGGCCGGCATTCCGGTGGCGATGGCCGCCACTGTCGGGCTGATGTATCTCTTCGGGATCACGCTGAACATGATTTCCGTGTTCGCGCTGATCATCTGTCTCGGCATCGTCGTGGATGATGCCATCGTGGTGGGCGAGCATGCCGACTTCCTGCATCGGCGCGGCTATTCGCCGGCGGAAGCCGCCAGTCTGGCCGCCAGGCGCATGACGGCGCCAGTGTTCTGCGCTTCCATTACCACGCTGATTGCCTTTGTCGGGCTGGTGGCCATCGGCGGGCGCTTCGGCAGTCTTGTGGCCGATATTCCCTTCACGGTGTCGGTGGTGCTGATCGCCAGTCTGGTGGAATCCTTCCTCATCCTGCCGGCGCACATGAACCACGCTTTGAAGGCCAGCAAGAAAAAGCACTGGTTCGATCTGCCCAACCGCCTGTTCAACCGGGGCTTCGTCTGGTTCCGGGAAAAGCTGTTCCGCCGGTTCGTCACCTGGGTTATTGCCGTGCGCTATCCGGCAATCGGCTTTGCGCTGATGATCCTGGCGCTGTCGCTGACGCTGGTACTGGACAAATCCGTGCGCTGGCGCTTTTTCAACGCGCCGGAGCAGGCGGTGGTTTCCGCCAGCATTGCCATGATGCCGGGAGCAAAGCGCGATGACACCAAGGCGATGATCGCGGAGATGGAACGGGCGCTTGACGTGGTTAGCCGGCGCTATGGTGAAAAATACGGCGCGGATCCTGTCATCTTCGCGCTTTCCACCGTTGGCGCGACCGCCGGGCGCGGCCTGAGCGGCGCAGACACCAAGGACGCAGACCAGCTCGGCGGCATTTCCATCGAACTGCTCGACCCGGACCTTCGGCCCTATTCAGCCTTTCAGTTCATTGGCGACTGGCGCGAAGAAATCAAGAAGCCGCCGCTTCTGGAAACGCTGGCCCTGCGCGGCGAGCGCTCGGGCCCGGGCGGCGATGCCATCGACGTCAAGCTCTATGGCAACTCCACGGAAAACCTGAAGGCCGCCGCCGAAAGCCTGAAACAGTCGCTGGGTGCCATGGAGGGTGTCAGCGCGCTGGAAGATACGCTGGCCTATGACAAGCCGGAACTGAACCTGACGCTGACACCGCGCGGCGAAGCGCTTGGCTTCACCACGGACGAAATCGCCCGTGTCCTGCGCAACCGGCTGGAGGGTATCAAGGTTGCCGAGTTCCCGATCGGCCGGCGCACGGCCACCGTAAAGGTGCTGCTGCCGGACGAGGAGACGGATGCCGCTTTTCTCTACACCACGCGGGTGCGCACCGATGCCGGAACCTATGTTTCCCTGAGCGAGATCGTCAATGTCGAGAGCACCTACGGCTTTGCCTCGGTCCGCCGCAGCGACGGCCTGCGCACGTTGCGTGTCTACGGCGATGTGTCGGAGGACAACCCGGAAGCTGCCGCAAGGGTGACAGAGGTGCTGCAGACCGAGCTTCTGCCCCAACTTGCCGCCGATTACGACGTTGAAAGCGAAATGAGCGGGCTGGCGGAACAGGAACGCTCGTTCCTCTCCGATGCCCTGATCGGCTTTGCCCTGTGCCTCGCCGGTATCTATCTGGTGCTGTGCTGGATCTTCGAATCCTGGACCCGGCCGCTGATGATCATGATCATCATTCCCTTCGGCTGCGTCGGCATGATCTGGGGGCACTATCTGCACGGCGTACCGCTGTCGATGTTCTCCGTCGTCGGCTTCATTGGCATGGCGGGCATCATCATTAACGATAGCATCGTGCTGGTGACCACCATCGACGAATACGCCAGGGACCACCCCTTCCGGCAGGCAGTGGTCAACGGCGTCTGCGACCGGCTGCGCGCGGTCGTGCTGACCACGGCCACCACGGTGTTCGGCCTGGCTCCGCTCCTGTTTGAAACCAGCCGCCAGGCCCAGTTCCTGCTGCCAACGGTCATCACGCTGGCCTACGGCCTGGGCGTCGGCCTGTTCCTGGTCATCCTGCTGGTACCAGCCCTGCTGGCGGTGCAGAAAGACTTCGGCCAATCCATCACCAGCGGCAAACGCCTGCTCAAGGCCCGCGGCCGGGCACCGCTTTCGGGTGGGCGGGTGTGAGGTTGGGGGTGGTCTTGCGGAGTGTGGTCTTGGCGAGCATGGGGTTTGCAACGATAGACTGCAACGGGGGCGGTGAGGAGAGCGCCCGCTGTTGAGAGTTGCGGTGAAAAGGCAGACATGTTCCCTATTCCCAGATTGGCGGGGGGGGAGCACACCCGCCTGATCCCGTGTTGCGATGAACCTACGTTGTCGGCACGGTTCCGCCGTCAATGACATATTCGGTACCGGTTATTGTCGCGGCGCGGTCGGAAGCCAGGAAGGCTATAAGGTTCGCGACTTCTTCCGGTTTTGTTGGGCGACCGATCGGAATGCCACCTAGCGAATCCATAATGATCTTCTTGCCGCCTTCGTAGTCGGTGCCGGCTTGCTCTGCAAGACGCTCCGCGAGGCGTACCGAAGCTTCGGTCTCGATCCAGCTTGGTGATACACTCAAGACCCGCACGCCTTTGGGCGAGACCTCTTTAGACAAGGCCTTGCTGTAGGTCGAAAGCGCAGCCTTTGCCGCTGCGTAGGCGGTTGTTGACTCAGGCAACGGCAACTCCCTTTGGATCGACGACACATGGATAACGACGCCGCTGCCTCTATCGACCATGTCCGGGACAAGATGGCGATCCAACCGCACCGCAGGAAAGAGGTTGAGATAGAGTTCGTTATGCCATTCGGCGTCGGTCAGCGCCTTGAACCCGCCAGCCGGAGCGGAGGACCCTCCAAGCATATGCACAATGATGTCCACGCTTCCAAGGCGCTCCCGGACGGCGGTTCCCAGGGTGTCGCAGCCTTCAACTGATGTCAGGTCTGCCGCAACGAAGTGAACGCCTTCCTCAGGCGTTTCTGGCCTGGTGCGCGCACTGGTCATCACCACGGCGCCGAGTTCGCGGAATTGCCTGACCGTCGCAGCTCCGGCGCCGCGAGTACCGGACGTGATGAGCGCCCGCTTACCGGCAAGACTGATAAACGGGGTCATGGGACGATCTCCAACTCAGAGATCCTGCCTTCTCTCAGGACGAAGAAATACCGCAGGTCAACCGGGCTGCCGGGGAAGTCTCCGACAACATGGCCCGTCACCACCGTGCGGCCCTCTTCTTTCCCGATCGCAAATGGCTCGACCGTATAGGAGAACTTGCTCGACGCTGCCGCCTTCCAGCGACGGATCGCCTCTCGTCCGGCGTATACCTGTTGTTCGTCTTTCACCGCCGCGTCCTCGTTGAAACACTCTGCCACTGCTTCAGCGTTCCTGCTCCCGTCGGCTTCAAAATAGGCCGCTATTGGTCCTGGCAACTGCATGTCCATGTCGCACCTCCGTCTCTGGTGACCGTACCCGCCGGATCAATTGGCTGCCCCGGCGTCGATGCTATGGATATAAGGCTGTACATTAGTTGCGATAATTGGGATAAATCTGGATGTAACATTTCGAAAAGCGAAACAATGTCGCGACAGCTCCTAATCGAACTTGAAGCGGTGCTTGCCATCTCCGCTCAAAGGTCTTTTCGTGCAGCAGCGCTCGAGCTCGGCCTGTCGACAACTGCGCTCAGCAACCTAATCGGCAAAGTCGAGCGCCAACTCGGCGTCCGCCTGTTCAATCGCACCACGCGTAGCGTTTCATTGACGGATGCCGGGCGAACCTTCGTCGAACAGGTGGCGCCTGCGCTTCGCGAAATACGGGAAGCGACGGCAGTCGCGCGATCACAGCAAGATACCCCCTGCGGGACGTTGCGTATCAATGCCTTTGCCACCGGTGCCCGCGAAATCTTAGCGCCACTCGTGCTGGCCTTCCTGCGGCGCTACCCACAGGTGCACGTCGACTTAGTCACCGAAGGGCGTGTCGTCGACATTGTCGCCGAAGGGTTCGATCTGGGTGTTCGGACTGCCGACCTGGTGCCGAGTGACATGATCGCGGTTCCGCTTGGTGCGCCTCGTAGTTTCGCCGTGGTCGCCACTCCTTCCTACTTCGAGGAGCACGGAAGCCCTTGCGCGCCCCCCGATCTTCTCGCCCACCAGTGTATTTGCATCCGGCTACCGAACGGTGCCCCCTATCGCTGGCACTTCGAGAAGGGGGGAAGGCCCCTCCAGATCGAAGTCGCGGGCCCGATCACTCTTGACGATGCGACCCTTGCACGGATCGCCGTTCTCGACGGGATCGGAATCGGCTTCTTCATGGAAGCCGACGTACGCGACGAGATCGCTGCCGGCAAGCTAACACGCGTCCTGAAGGAATGGACCCCGCCGACAACGCCGCTGTGCCTCTACTACCCGGGTCGCAAGAACCCATCAGCGGCGTTCCGTGCATTCATCGATATGGCAAGAGATCACGGACGGGCTGCAATCCAGAGCACATAGTCAAGTTTTTTGAGCAGTTCTGCATCCGGATATGAATCGAAGTTCTGGGCTTAGCCGAATGAATGACTGTATGTTTGTGAACGGCAGGTTTCAGGTGATACTATTGCAGGTCTGAACAACCAAGTTGGGAGCGCTTGCGGACTGGCTGATTGCAGCCGCCGCACGGCTGATGCCGACATTCACCCGCCGATAGGGTGCTGCAATGCAGTTCGCCGAAGCTGTCATTCGTTGCGGCGTTGTCGCGGCTACAGGTCACCGCGGCAAAAGGCAAGGTTGGCCGAGAACGGGTGATCTCGGAAGCTCGAAGCCTGATTGATGAGTTCAATCAGGCCCATCGGAAGAAGGATGTAGTCATCGATGCGCACACCGGAGCTGGCGTGCGTACTTCCTCTAGGTTCAATGGCTTACGCCCCCTAGGGGGAGAAACTGGATTGACGCAGAGAATTCCCCACTCGATTGGTGCAACATCACCATTTCATGAAGTTATTTTTTCGGGTACTTTTATTGGCGACTATGCCGTTTGATTTTGATATGGGTAATGCTTCTTTTTATTAGTGTGTTTCCAAATGAGTGATAATCAGTTCAATACATCGGTCAGGATGGGCTCCGAACGGAATTTCGGGCTGGTCTTCGCGGCGGTTTTTGCACTGATCGGGCTGTGGCCGATCACGGGCGGCGCCGCGCCGCGCTGGGTTTTGCTTGGCCTTTCGGCGGTTTTCATCGCCTTCGCCATGTTTGCGCCGCAGATCCTGCGTGTGCCCAACAGGTTGTGGTTCAAGCTGGGCCTGCTGCTTGGTGCCGTGGTGGCGCCGATCGTGATGGCGATTGTCTATCTTCTCGTATTGGTTCCAATCGGGCTGGCGATGCGGGCCAGCGGAAAGGATCCGCTTTCAAGGAAAATGGATCCGACTGAAAAATCATATTGGATTCCCAGAACCGAACAGCCGAAGCCCATGAAACTGCAATATTAAGACGAAATACCGGCACGGTTTCAAAACAAAGCAAGGAGTAGGCTCTATGTCGATGATCGCAGAACTGTGGGGTTTTTTGCTCGAAAGGCGGAAATTCTGGCTTTTGCCCGTCTTCATAGTGCTGGCGATTTTCGGCGCGCTGATCGTTCTCAGCCAGGGCTCGGCGGTCGCTCCCTTCATCTATACGCTGTTCTAGGCCTGTGACGGCTATCCTTGGTATTTCGGCGCTGTATCACGACAGCGCGGCGGCGTTGCTGGTCGATGGCCGGATCGTGGCCGCCGTGCAGGAGGAGCGATTTACCCGGCGCAAGCACGATGCCGGGTTTCCGGCCCATGCCATCGCCTATGTGCTGGAGGAAGCCGGGCTGGACCTGGCAGGTGTCGATCACGTTGCCTTCTACGACAAGCCCTTCCTGAAGTTCGAGCGCCTGCTGGAGACCTATCTGGCCAATGTCCCGCGCGGCTTCGCCTCGTTCCGGATGGCGATGCCGGTCTGGCTGCGTGAGAAGCTGTTCCTGAAGGACCTGCTGAAGCGAGAACTGAGCCTTTTCGACCCGCGTTTCTCAGCGGACAAGCTGCTGTTCGGCGAACATCACGTCAGCCATGCCGCCAGCGCCTTCTACTCCTCCCCCTTCGAAGAGGCTGTGGTGCTGACCATCGACGGGGTCGGGGAATGGGCGACGACCACGGTCGCCATCGGGCGCGGCAAGGATCTGGAAATCCAGCGCGAGTTGCACTTCCCACATTCGCTGGGCCTGCTCTATTCCGCCTTCACCTATTACACCGGCTTCAAGGTAAATTCCGGCGAATACAAGGTGATGGGGCTTGCCCCCTATGGGCAGCCACGCTTTCGCGACCTGATGCTGGAGCGGATCGTCGATGTAAAGCCGGACGGCTCGTTCCGGCTGGATCAGCGCTATTTCAACTATGCGACCGGGCTTACCATGACCAGCAAGGCCATGGAGGATCTTTTCGGCCATCCTGTGCGCAAGCCCGAGACAGAGCCGCTGACACAGTTCCACATGGATATCGCTGCATCTGTCCAGGCCGTGACCGAGGAGATCCTGCTGCGCATGACCCGCGCGCTGGCTCAGGAATACGGTATCCCCTCGCTGTGCCTTGCCGGCGGGGTGGCGCTGAACTGCGTGGCCAACGGCAAGATCTTGCGCGACGGCGCCTTTCGCGACATCTGGGTGCAGCCGGCGGCGGGCGATGCCGGGGGCGCGCTCGGGGCGGCGCAGGCGGCCTGGCATATGGAACTGGGCCAACCCCGACAGGCGCAGCCCGGCGATGCCATGCGGGGCGCCTATCTGGGGCCAGCCTTCGACGACGACCGGATCGCGGCGGAATTGACGGCGGCGGGGGCCAGCTTTACCCGGCTGGACGAGGGTGAGATCCTGACCCGCAGTGCACAGGCGCTGGCGGATGGCAAGGCCGTGGGCTGGTTTCAGGGGCGGATGGAATTCGGGCCGCGCGCGCTTGGCAACCGTTCGATCCTAGGCGATCCGCGCTCGGACTCCATGCAGAAGCTTCTGAACCTCAGGGTGAAATACCGCGAGAGCTTCCGGCCCTTCGCGCCCTCTGTGCTGCGCGAGCATGTCAGCGAGTGGTTCGATCTGGACGTCGACAGCCCCTATATGCTGCTGGTCGCCTATGTCTGCGAACATATCCGGCGCCAGATGACGTCCGAGGAAGAAGCCCTGTTCGGCATCGACAAGCTGAACATCCGCCGCTCGGCCATTCCCGCCGTGACCCATGTCGACTATTCGGCCCGCGTGCAGACCGTGCATCGCGACACCAACCCGAAATATCACGCGCTGATCTCCGCTTTTAACGACCTGACCGGCTGCCCGCTGCTGGTCAATACCTCGTTCAACGTGCGCGGAGAGCCGATCGTCTGCACTCCGACCGACGCCTTCCGCTGCTTCATGGGCACCGGGATCGAGGTGCTGGTCGCCGGCAATTGCCTGCTGGAGAAAGAGGCGCAGGACGCCTCGCTGCACGAGAATTACGAAAACAGGTACGAACTGGACTGATCGGAGAAGCCCTTGCCAATCGCTGGCCGCCATCGGCGGACTGCCATCATCCTGTGCCTGATCCCGGCGAGTTATTTCGTGCTGACCGCGATCTTCGCTCTGGCGCATTACGACGACTACGCGTCGGGCCTGCCCCGGCTGCTGCGCTATGTGGTGGGACCGCTGGCGATTGCAGGCATGCTGGGCGGTTGCGCCATGCTGTTGCCGCGCGACCATGCGCTGACAACGGGGATCACTGCCTGCTCGATCCTTGTCGCAATGTTCCTCTTCGAGGGCTATATGCGCTGGCAAAACCTGCCGCAGCGGGTGGGCCTGGCCGGGATCGTCGATGGCGGCGCCGATCAGGACCGCTACGGCGGCGCCATGCCCCCGGCCTATACGATCAAGGCGCTTAATGCCAAATTAGGGACCGAAACTCTGGCCGATGCGGTGCTTTCCGGGATACCCGGAACCGAGATGCTGCTGTGCAGCCGCATGGGCGTGCCGGTCACGACACGCACCGACCGTTACGGTTTTCGCAACCCGCAGCCGGATACCTCTGCGCCGGTCGATGTGATGATCCTTGGCGATTCCTTTGCCGAGGGCATCTGCCTTGAAGATGGCCAGCATCTCGTCGACCAGATG
Organism: Roseibium aggregatum IAM 12614; assembly: GCF_000168975.1. Taxonomy (GTDB): domain Bacteria; phylum Pseudomonadota; class Alphaproteobacteria; order Rhizobiales; family Stappiaceae; genus Roseibium; species Roseibium aggregatum. Next base: position 74,184 of record NZ_AAUW01000016.1, on the reverse strand, counting down.
CGCGCGGGCGGGGCTTCGATCCTGAACACTGCCACAAGGGGCGCGGGCCCCTTGTATGAACTGGCGGTCCTTGGCCGTTATGGCCCGCATTTCCGACCCCGTATCACCGTTGTCGCCTTTTTCGAGGGGAATGACTGGGAAAACCTGACCGTAGAGCTCGAACAGCCATGGCTGCACGAGGCTCTGACGCCGGGAGCAGATTTCGGTCCGATTGAGATGGACGCGGCGCAGCGCGCGGGCGCGGCCCGGATCATCACCGACTGGTGGCAGGGCACCGCCGCCAGTCTGGAGGAATATTTGCGCCGCCGGTCCTATATGCGCAATTTCCTCGCCCTGCAGGAAACCGCCAGCATACTGGGCCTGCACTACCCCAAGGCAGCCGGCGACAACCCGGAATTCGAGCAGATCCTGCATCGTATGAAGCAGATCGCGGATGGCTGGCAGGGGCAGGTAGTGGTGGTCTATATCCCCGCGCTCGACCAGTTCGGAGGGCTGTTTCCGCATGGCTTCGTCAGCGCCCCGCTACGCCGGAACGTGGCTCGCGCGGCCGAGGACGCAGGGGTGGGCCTGATCGATCTGACCCCGACCTTTCGCGACCGTCCCTCGCCACTGGGGCTTTACGCGCCGGATGCGCATCTGAATGCCGAAGGCGCCGCGCTTGCTGCTGGCAGGATCATGACCGACCCGCTCCTGGCTCTCCCCTGACCCCCGCCTTGCCGGGAACAGGGGACGCGGCCAGGATGCTGGCAAAGGTCAAACTGCTCGAGGAGCCCTCATCAGAAGCTGATATTGACCCTTGCGTTTGCTCCCTGGTCGCTTGCGTTCTCCCCGAAGGCTCCCTGGTAGGAAAGGCCGAGCGTGGTGCGGTCGGTGATGGTGAGGGCAAGTCCTGCCTCGACAAGGGCTGTGTCCCGGTCGAGGGGCACACCCTGGACCGTGAAGGGATCAAGACCGGACAGGGCCATGCGCTGATCGGGCGTCAGATCACCTATGGCGTGGCGCCAGCCAAAGGCGCCGGTGAGCGCCACCGAGACACCGTCGGTGGTCGCAAGCGTTTTCGACATGCGAAGGCCGAGCGTGCTTGAGCCCAGAAGCTGGCTGGAGCCATCTCCGGTGAGCGCCAGGGCGGCGGAGCCCTGCTCCTGGAAGGCGTCTGTCTGCTGATGCAGGAGCGCTAGTCCGGCGAAGGGAGAGACCAGCAGCCAGGGTGTTTCCAGGGCATAGGAGGCTTCGCCGAACACTTGCGCGGTCCGGGACCAGTAGTCCGCCGAGAGCGTGTCCTTCAGGCTGCCTACGGCAACGGCGCGCTCGCTTGTCACATCGTGCCAGCTGTAGGCAGCGCCGAAGGTGAGACCGAGGTCGGAAAGCCGTACCCCGCCATAGGCGCCAAGGGTGTAGCTGTTCGCATCCGCTGAGGAAGCCCGCGCGGAAACGCTGGCCTGGCTCTGGCCGAGACCGGCCAGCAGCCCGAAGCGGGCCTGGGGCCAGGCGGTTGCCTCAAGCCCGACGAGGGCGCCGCCGGTGCTGCGCGAGAGCGTGGCTGCATTGCCATCGCCGTCGAGCTTGCCATAGGCGCCGTAGGCGCTGCCCCAGGTGGTGAGGTTGAAGCCTGAACCGGTGCCCAGACCTGGACCCCGCGGGCCGACCGGACCGTTGAAGGCGATCTCGGGCACCTCCGAAAAGCCGGCGAAGGCATCGTGAATGCGGCTGGTCACCGTGTCGCGCAGCCGGGCACTGTCGTTGAGGAACAGTGACGGCAGCGAGGCATGGATCTCGCCTGACAGGCTGTCATAGGCGCGCCGTGCCTGGGTCTCGTTCAGGCCCGCAACAGCCCGGTAGAGATCGCTGGTGGAGGCAAGCCCGCTGAGGGAGCCTGCCACCGCCCGCTGGTTGGCGGTGCGCGCCACATCGGCAAAGCTTATGTCGTTGCGGATCAGATCCAGGGTCACCGAGGTGGCGCCATAGGACAGCTCGGCATCGAGGAAAGCAAAGTTCTCGTTGACCGTGCCAAACGTGCCGGTAACAGCCGTGCCTGCGGTTATGATTGTGTATGTGGTGGACGGAGCATAGCTGGAGCCATCGTCTGTACCGTTTTCCGCCAGAATTTTGACTGCGGCGCCACTGTCGATGGTCACGGTCCCGGTGGCGGCGATCTTGTCGGAGTTCCCGGCGCTGTCGACTTCCACGTCATAGGTCGAGCCTGCGGCAAAGGAAACGTTGCCGGCGACATTGAGAGTGCCGATGGAATTGCCAGGCGCGATCGTGCTGCCGGAATTGGCGGTCACATTACCAAGTGTGCCAGACCCGCCCACGGTGCCGCCGTTCAGGGTCGTCGCGCCGATGCGCCCGTTGACCACCAGCCTGCCGCCGGAAACCGTGGTACCCCCGGTGTGCGTGTTCGCCCCGGTCAGTGTCAACGTACCCGCGCCGGATTTGATCAGCGAACCGGTGCCGCTGATCGCCCCGCCATATGTTGTGGTGCCCGACTGGTTCACCGTGAGCCCCGCACTGCCCAACGAAACGGTTCCACCGGTACCGGAAAGCGCCGACATCGCGAGATCGTACCCGTTGAGGTCGAGTGTGCCGCCATTGACCGTGTAGACCGTGTTTGCGGCGAATGCGCCAGCCGAGCCAGCCTGCAAGGTGCCGGCCTCGACCGTCGTGTTGACGGTATGGGTGCTCGTACCGGTGAGGGTCCATGTGGAGTTGCCTGTCTTCGACAGGACTTCGAAGCCGGTGTATTTGGTGCCGATTTCTCCGGCATCGAAACTTGCGGCCGGGCTGGTATCGCCTCCCAGAACAAGCGTGTCGCTGGTGCCGCCCGCGACGACATTGCCGATGATCGTCGAACCCGCTCTCAGCTCCAGAATGTTGGTGCCTGAGGAGAATTCGATGGCATTGGCGCGAACGCCGCCGCCGGAGAGCCCTCCGGAAATCGTCCCTTTGTTGACGATGGTCAGGTCTGAGCCCGTGATGCCGGCTGCGCCAACACCTACGCTTCCGGCAGACCCGGTACTGTGATTAAAGGAGCGACCTCCTCCGCCCCCGTGGCCGCCCGCACCACCGGCGATCATTCCGCTGTTTTCAATGACGAGACCCGTGCCCGCAATCCCCGCGCCACCCGCGCCGCCGTTGCCACCTCTGCCGCCATCTTCATAAATTGCGAAGCCGCCACCCCCGCCGTTGCTGCCGCTTCCACCCGTTATTGCGCCTTGGTTTTCGAGTTTGAAATCGCTGCCTGAAAACGCCGCCGCACCGTTGCCGCCGTCGCCACCGTTGCCCGGCGATTCGAGGAGGGGAGCGAAGGGGTCGACGTCGCCGCCTTTGCCGCCCGCACCGCCATTACCGCCGGTTACCGAGCCGGACAGGGTGAGGGAAAACCCGCTTCCGGAGAGCGCGCTCGCGCCCGCGTCCCCTGCCGTACCGCTGACGCTAGCCGGGCCGCTGACACCGCTCGCCCCTGCCTCGCCGGCCAGCGTGCCCAACAAGGCGGAAGCAAGCGCGTTCGTGGAGGACACGCCAGACAGGACAAGCGATGTGCCACTCGCCGCGAGTGGCGAACCGGTGATCTCAACCGCAGCGTTCGCCCGAACCGTAACGTCCTGCGCAAAGGCCGGCAATGTTCCGGACACGGTAATGGTCGAGACCGCGGGATCGATCTCGATCACGTCCCCGCTGGCGCCTGCGCTGGCAATGGCCCAGCTCAGAGACCCCGCGACAGTGCCGCTGCCGTCATCGGTTGCTGCTGTAACGGTAAAGGTCGCGGCGCTGGCAACGTGAGGCAGCGCGACAAGCAGGGTGGCGGCGCAAAGGGCGGTGGACAGGCGGAGCCGGGCCGACAGCCGCGGCAGAATGCAATGAGCGGAAATGGTTTTCATGAAAGTCTCAGCGACAAAAGCAGGCAGACAACGACAAAGAGGCACACACGGAGTGGCGCTTCAGGCTCGCGGGAGCTGAGAGGGCGTCAAATCGGGGCATGGGACCTCCCTGGTGGTTTCAGGTGGAACCATGCGGATGCAAGGAGGCCGTTGCTGTGCGCGCCGGCCCCGCGATTGAAATATTTCGCGAGGCATGGTCCGAGACAGCTTTTTGCCGCTGCTTGAGGTGAGGCGCTATCCCCTGTTTAGGGGTTATTGTTTCAAATCAATCCCTTGCCAAGCCAGAGCGCCATCAGCACCGAACGGCTGGACACACCGTATTTGCGGAAGATCCGCTTCACGTGGTCGTGGGTGGTATGCGGGCTCTGGTTGTTCTGCTCGGCGATCTGTTTTTCCGTCAGGCCAAGCAACAGGCCTTGCAATACCTGCTGCTCGACCGGGGTCAGCGGGGCGCTTGCCACGCCAACGCCTTCTCCCAGCATCTGATGCTTGAAGAACCAGCGAATACCGCGCAACGCGTGGGAGACGATTTCCTGATCGTCCGCAGTGAAAGGCCTGATGGCGAATAACCCAACTTTTGAAATTTAGGTTTTTCCGGGAGTGCTCTGATGCCTCCCCCGAAGAGCGGTCGGATTTGTTCCGTTCTGACTTCGACTTCCCAGTTCCAGAACGACAGCTTTCGAGAACCTTGCCTGGGGTTGCTGATGTCCGATTTTGGCTAAGGTTTTCGGGTGCCGTCAGGCGTACGAAAGCCTCCCATGCAGGAACCCGCGGTCGGCACACTCCAGGCTATGGGGATTTGTTTTTCGCGGCAGGTCTTGGACAGATCCAAACAGCAGCAAATGGTGGATTGAGCCAGGCGAGCAAGCGGCATAGTAGCGTTGGCTCAACGCTTATCGCAGTGACCTTGGGCGGGTTTTCGCGGTTGTGAGCCGTCGTCTTTTCACAGTGCGCAAGCGGATCTATTGGCCGGTGCCGTTGCAGGGCGGCCGTTCGAGCGAATAGTCCATGCCGGGTCATGGCGCGGTCTCCCGGGTTGAAGCGGTGCAGCATGGCGGTGCACGGGGCTGTTGCCAGCGGGCGAAGGTCTCGATGATGATCATGTGGCCACCGCAGCAAGGGCATGTCGGGCGCGTCTCGGCAGGCTCTGGCGCATCCTTTTTGAGCTCCGTGGCGACGCTCAGCAACTCGCGAGCGTGATTGAGACTGGCCTTGCGAGAGGTGCCGGCAAGCAAGCCATAGTGGCGGATGCGATGGAAGCCGCGCGGCAGGACGTGGAGCAGGAAGCGTCGGATGAACTCGTCCGGGGTGAGCGTCATGACCTGCTGCCGGTCGGTGCCGTTGCGGCGGTAGTCCTTGTAGCGGAAGGTGACCCCGTTCTCGTCGAAGCGGATGAGACGGCGGTTCGAGATGGCGACCCTGTGGGTGTAGCGGGCCAGATAGGCGAGCACCGCTTCCGGTCCGGCAAAGGGCGGCTTGGCGTAGACGATCCAGCGTTTGCTGCGGACAGGCTTCAGATGACGCAGAAAGACCCTGCGGTTCGCCAGTTGGGTCATTGATCCGAAGAAGGCGAGCTGTCCTGTATCGTGGAGGGCGATCAACCGGCTCAGGAACAGGCGGCGGAACAGCTTGCCCAGCACACGCACCGGCAGCAGGAATGCGGGGCGCGACGATATCCAGCGCGTTCCATTGAGCGAGATGCCGCCGCCCGGCACGATCATGTGCACATGGGGATGGTGGGTCATCGCCGATCCCCAGGTGTGCAGCACCGCGGTGATGCCGATCCTTGCCCCGAGATGCTTCGGGTCGGCGGCGATCGTCAGCATCGTCTCTGAGGCTGCCCGGAACAACAGGTCGTAGACCAACGCCTTGTTCTGGAAGGCGATGGCGGCGATCTCGGCGGGCAGCGTGAAGACGACATGGAAGTAGCCGACCGGCAGGAGGTCAGCCTCCCGCTCGGCAAGCCAGGCGCGCGCGGCGGCGCCCTGACACTTGGGGCAGTGCCGGTTGCGGCAGCTGTTATAGGCGATGCGCCAGTGCCCGCAGTCCTCGCAGGCCTCGACGTGTCCGCCCAATGCAGCTGTGCGGCACTGTTCGACCGCCGACATCACCTTGAGCTGGGCAAGGCTCAGGTGTCCCTCATGGGTCGCCCGGTAGGCCGGCCCGGCAGCGCGGAAGATGTCAGCGACCTCGATTGAGGTTCGCACTTGTTCACTCGGGCGACGTCTTGCCTTCCATCTGCGCCATCAGCCGGTCGAGAGGCCCTGCGACCGCGTGGATCGTCCGGGGCGAGACCTTGGCGTAGAGCGCCGTCGTCTCCAGCTTGCTGTGTCCGAGCAGAACCTGGATGACCCTGATATCGGTACCGTCCTCCAGGAGGTGGGTTGCAAAGCTGTGCCGCAATGTATGCGGACTGACGCGCTTGCGAAGACCGGGACCTCGGCCGCTTCCTGGACGGCACGATGCAATTGCCGCGACGAGATCGGATCGGTGCAGCTGCGTCCCGGAAACAGCCAGCCATGGGGCAGCATCACGCCGCGCCGCCTGCCTTCGCGCCACCACACACGCAAGAGCTCCAGAAGTTGCGGTGAAAGCATGGCGTTGCGGTCCTTGCGTCCCTTGCCCTGTTCGACGCGGCTCAGCATGCGGGTCGAGTCGATATCGTCGACCTTGAGATGCGCGACCTCGGAGACACGCAGGCCCGCGCCATAGGCGGCACCGAGTGCCGCCTTGTATTTGATTCCAGGCACCGCCTCGAGCAAACGTGCGGCTTCCTCCACGCTCAACACCTCGGGCAGCTTGCGCGGGTTGCGGGTGATCACAAGAGTTCGCGACAAATCCCGCCGGTTCAGCGTTACCGTGAACAGGAAGCGCAGCGCCGAAACCGTGCTGTTGATCGTCGCCGTGCCCACGCCGGTCTCGTGCTGGTGCAACTGGTAGTGCCGGATGTCCTCGGCGGTCGCTGTGTCGGGAGGGCGCCCGAGGAACGCGGAGAAGTTCCTGACGTGGCGAACGTAATCATTCTGTGTATGGGAGCCCAGGCCCCGCATCACCATGTCTTGCTGCATGCGCTGACGCAGCGGTGTGATCGGGGTATCGGTCTGAAAGGTGGTCATGGCGAGTTCCTCCTGTTGAAAGGAACTCCATGCTCGGACTACTTCCTCTACCTGCCCAGAGCTTCAGACGATTCTTCTAAGCCTCGCCAAGCGTACCTTCCCGCGCAGCGGGTTCGTGCACGGGAGCGATTTGCTGACTGGCAGGTCAAGCCGGAACCAGCCAGGCAGTCCAGGGGCGGGGAGCGGACTGCCCGCTGTTGAGAGCTGCGACGTAAAGGCAGACTTACCTTCAGCTATTGCCGGTAATCGCCCATCAACACCTTGCAGCAGTTCGCGATTCATGAGCACCCGGTGAGTGTCGCGTTCCGGCCTGCGACCGACATCGTTCGTTGGTCTTTCAATCGGTTTCACGAGCCCGATCCGCCAGTTGGGTTTCCCGGAGACATTCCCGACAAGGGCATCGATCAGAACTCTGATTTTCCTGGGCGTGTTCGCGCCCGGGGGGGAAGCACGTAAAGACCGACTGCCGATGCCGGGTAGTCAAGCAACAAGGGAACCAGGTCACCGCGTTCAACCGCTTCGTTGACGAGAAGCAGGGGCGCTTGAGCAATTCCCAGCGCCGCAACCGCCCAGGCGAACGTCCGGACGGGCGCACCGAGATCTTTCTGTTGTCGGACTGGAAGACCCAGTCCGGTGAAAGTGCGGCAGTGTAAAAAAGGCAGTCATGCGCCGTCAGATCTTCGGGCGACGGTTAGGAGGACTGGCCGGACGAAGTGACCACTCCTGAACTGCTTCGCGAATAAACCCAACCGAAACGGGCCTTCCAGCCAACTGCGATGAAAGCCCTCTTCGCGCTGCTCAGCCGCCGTCTCCTGTGTCGGTGGCCTTTGTCTGTTTAGCAGTGGCTGAAGGCAATGCTCACCAGCACGAATAGCCATTTCGGCGTGCGGTGATCGGCGAGCATTTGTCCAGTTGTGGTGGCAACCAATGGCCCGTGGTTGGACGAAGCCAATCAAACCGAGAACGACGTCTCCGCTCTAAGTTTCTAAAACGATTGAAGGTTCCAAGTGTCGCAGGACCTCTGGTCGCCTTGCGCGACCGGCATGCAGCCTTTTTCGACGCACGTCGTGGAGGTGAGGACATATCGCGCCGCACCAGCTGGAGCTTGAGGGCACAAGGGCAAGTCCACCTGGAATATGCGGCAACCGGGCACATCAAATCTTCCGCTCGTGAGAACAACCACAAGGTCCAGTTCCACCCCCGCACCTGGGCATCAACAGCCAAGGGCCTTGCAGCGCTTCCGACATCACAGGATTTTTATTTGCATGCGCAAGCAAATAAATTGACTTCTTGTATATCCCAATTATTTGTATGCGCATGCAAACAATATTGCGAGTGCGGGCCCGCCTCGGGACCACGCTGCGACAAGGCAATCGCCCAACTCGATGACGGCGTCGTTCGCCGTCTCGACCAGACGAAGCAATCAAGCCGCCAGGCACAGGCTTCGAACGCAACCAGTGACGAAAGGAAAACACTATGAGCTGGCTCTATCTTGGAACCGCCGTGATCTTTGAGATCGCGGTCGCAATCAGCGCAGGCAATGCGAAGGGATTCACGCGCCTCGGGTGGACCATCACCACCCTTGCCAGCGGTGCAATCGCCACCTTCTTCCTCAGCCTTGCCCTTCTCACCTTCGATGTCGGCGTAGGCTACGCCATCTGGACCTCCGTTGCAGGCGTCGGGATCGTTATCCTTGGTGCCCTGTTCTTCGGCCAGAAACTCAACCTGAAAAAGTCTCTCGGCATCGCCCTCGTGATCGGAGGCGTCGTCGGACTGCGCCTCAGTGGCGCGGCGTAACGAACAGCCTTCCCTCACACAATTCCCATCCGACCTGAAAGGAAACTGAAATGACGACCACGGATGAAAAGACCCAAAGCAGCGGGCGAGCATGGAGCATGTTGATGCTGGCGAGCGCCTTCGAGATCGGCTATGCGCTCAGCGTTGGCGGTAGCCAGGCGTTCACGGTCCTGAGTTGGTCGGCCGCCGCCCTGGTGTTCTTCCTGCTCACGCTTTACTTCCTCAGCGCCGCCTTGCGAACGATCGACGTGGGAATCGGTTACGCGGTGTGGGCAGGCATCGGCTCTGTCGGTGCGGCAGTCTTCGGCAGCGTCCTGCTCGATCAGCCCCTCACGCTGGTCCAGGCAATCTGGCTGGCGGTCATCATTGCCGGCGTGGTTTGGTTGAAGCTCGCTGACAGCCCGGCGCTGCAGGCGGAAGCCTAGTGGTGGCCGCTCATTCGCCGACCCGCATCACGCAGCTCATGGAGGAAGCCGTCTCTTTCTCCGTGGATCATGTTCGTGATGGCGGCATCCCGTTCACGGCCTTCGTCGTCGATCGCAATGGCGAGATCCTCGGACGCGGTGTCAACCGCGTCCGGGAGTATCACGATCCCACCGCCCATGCCGAGGTCGAGGCAATACGCGATGCTTGCCGCACCCACGGCACAGTGCATCTGCACGGGGCAACGCTTCTGGCATCGGGGGAACCATGCGCGATGTGTTACATGAGCGCGCTCGATGCAGGTGTTTCGCGGATATTGTTCGCAGCCGATCGGGACGAGGCTACCGCATATGGTTTCGACTATCGCGGCAGTTATCGCCTCTTCAGCGATGATCCTCAAAGCTGGCGGTCGCCGGTTGTGTGCAAATTGGCTGTTGCGGAAAGGCTGCGCCCATTCCTGGCATTTCGCTCAGGGCCGCGGGGGTTAAACCAGCCCGAATTCCCTTGAGACAGTGATTGCATGGACATACATATGATAAATGTCCCGCTAATCGCTCATGAGGAACGCGCGTGTAATGGCAGAAAAAAGCGAATTATGGCTCAAGCTGATCCAGGTCGTGGCCAATATCGAAGCCGAGCTGGGCAGGACCTTGCAGGAACAGCATGGCGTTGGCCTGTCGGACTATCGTGCGCTCCAGATATTGTCGCGGTCACCCGATTCCGAGCTCCGGATGCAGGAACTGGCCTCGTATCTGCGCCTGAACCAAAGCTCGGTTTCCCGAATGGTCGAGCGTCTGGAGCGTCACGGCCTGACTATTCGCGATCTTTGCCCGGACGACAAGCGCGGTGTCTATACGGTCCTGACCGACAAGGGCCGGTCACGTCTTGAAAGCGCACAGCCCGACTACGAGGCAGCCCTGACTGCCGCACTCAAGGAGCATGGTTGCGAGGAGTTGCTGTCGACGAAATTCGGCACAGCGGAAACAAAATAACGTAACCAGAATTAGCGTCGTCGAGCAGTTAACATTGGGCGAAACCAATAGAACGTCAGCCGGGACTGTGGTCTTTTCGGGTCACCTATCCCGCGAGCCCGCGTTACTGTGATCGGCTGTACATAAGCTGTTTTAGGCGGATATCGGTGGTGAATCGCGGGCCGAATGGGATTCGAACCACTTCTTCGAAGTGATCGACCGGCGCTATCGGCAAGGCCAGCTTCCAGGAAGTCGCAAATGTCTTTCGAACGACTGGAGTGGGAGCGCTTTGCTGACTAGCTTGTTGCGCTCGATCTGCCAAATGCGCTGCGCCATTTCCATGTCAGAGCAACCCGCTACCAATCGGGGAGGCAAAGGCAGGGGCCAAGGCATGGCTTGGCCCCGTGCAGTTTGTTGAGGCCGGTGTTACGCCGGGACTGTCGGGTATTTCATGCCCGCTACTTCTTGCATCAGGCGGATAACCTGGGTGCTGTAGCCTGCCTCGTTGTCGTACCAGACGTAGAGGACCAGGCGGTTGCCGTCGACGATGGTGGCCTGGCTGTCGACCACGCCGGCGTGGGTGGAGCCGACGAGGTCGGAGGAGACCAGTTCGGTCGAGGCTGTGTAGTCGATCTGGTCCTGCATCAGCGACTGTACGGAAACGCCCCGCAGGTAATCGTTCATTTCCTCGGCCGTCGTCTCGCGCTTGAGGTTCAGGTTCAGGATGGCCATGGAGACATTGGGGATCGGCACGCGAACCGCGTTGCCGGTCAGCTTGCCCTTCATTTCCGGCAGGCACTTTGCGACGGCGCTTGCCGCGCCAGTGCTCGTCAGGACCATGTTCAAGGGTGCGGCCCGGCCGCGGCGATCGCCCTTGTGGTAGTTGTCGATCAGGTTCTGGTCGTTGGTAAAGGCGTGGATGGTTTCCACGTGGCCGTTCTCGATGCCGAACTCATCGTTGATCACCTTGAGTACCGGCGTGATCGCGTTGGTGGTGCAGGAGGCGGCACTCAGGATCTTGTCGTCTTCCGTGATGTCGCCGTGGTTCACGCCATAGACGACATTCTTTATGTTGCCTTTGCCTGGCGCGGTGAGGATGACCTTCGATGCACCCGGACATTTCAGATGTTGGCCAAGGCTCTCCTCGTCGCGCCAGATGCCCGTGTTGTCGACCACCAGCGCATTGCGGATGCCGTATTTGGTGTAGTCGACCTCGGCGGGCGAGTTGGCGTAGATCACCTGGATGTAATTGCCGTTGGCGATGATCGCGTTCTGCTCTTCATCGATGGTGATGGAGCCACTGAATGCGCCGTGGACGGAGTCCCGTCGCAGCAGGCTGGAGCGTTTCTTGAGATCGCCCTCCTTGCCGCCGCGCACGACAATTGCACGAAGGCGCATCTTGTTGCCGGCGCCGACGCGTTCGATCAGCATGCGGGCGAGAAGACGGCCAATGCGGCCGAAACCGTAAAGAACGACGTCCTGCGGTTCCTGCAGGATGGAGGTTTTGCCGGTGTTGATGCTGGCAAGCTGCGTCTCAAGGAAACTCTTAACGTCACCGCCTTCTTCCATGTAGCGGTGGCAGAGCTTGCCGAGGTCGACGCGGGAGGCGGCGAGATCCATCTCGAGCATCGCCTTGACGATTTCAAGGCTCCTGGAGACTTCCAGCTCCTGCCCGGTGATCTGCAAGGCATAGCGGTGTGCCTTGATGATCTCGATGGCGGAGTTGTTCAGCAGGCGACGCCCGAAAATGCGGATGTTGATGCCGAAATCACGGTAGAGGTGACCAACGAGCGGGATCATCTGCTCGGCGGCGGACTGTTTTTCCTTCCAGTTCTCGAAGTGATTATCCATAGCCGCCATACACAAAACTCCCTTTTGGTCTTTCCAGCGCAATGAGTGGCAAGTCTTTAGCCTGCGCAGGGTGTTTAGCTCTTGTGCAAACGCAATGTCCATAAGCTGTTTGAAGACTAATCGATTGAAATTTCAGAAAGTGCTTTGTGTCGCATCTCTGTGGTGGAAGGCGATACATCCGGAACCTTGGTGGCGCCGAAGTGTCAGCGCAGGGAGACTTGAAACAATCGGTAAGATGCAGAGAAGAACTTGGAGGTTTGCAAATGAGGGCGTGTATAACTTCTGAAATCGGAGTTCGGCCCCAAGCAGATAGCGGCCGTCACACAATTCCAGCCTTGATGAGGGACAGGTTTCCGGCAGTGTTGGGGCCGTGAAGCCTTTTCACACCCCGAGGTCCCGCAGGGCTTTTTCTATGGTTTCGCGAGCGCCATTCTCGGCAAAGGGGAAGGACGCAAAGAAAACTTCCGAGCTGATGGCCGGATCCGCCTGTTTTGCCCGTGCCAGCCATTGCCGGGCTTCGGCATCCTTGCCGGCCAGATGCGACGTCAGCGCTGCGATCAGCGAGATATGCTTGTGCGCCCCGATCATCTGCGCCGCCTTTACGCCAAGCTCTTGCGCCTTTGATATGTTGCCCAGTTGAAGTTGCACCAGCGCCCGTGCCGATGTCATGCCATAGGCGAGCGGGTCGAGCGGGCTGAGGTCCAGCGCCAGCGCAAGGTCAACATCGGCCTGCGCTGCCTGTCCTGCCATCACGCTCACCAGCCCGCGTGTGTAGACGCCTTGCGCGAAACTGGGGCTGAGGCTGGTCGCCCGGTCGAACCAGGCGATGGCATCTTCAAGCCGGCCATCGAGCCAGGAACAGCGCCCGGCGTTGAAATGGGCAAAGGGATCGAACCTGTCGGTCTCCACCGCCTGCTGGGCCAGCGCGCGTGCCTCTTCCACCTCCGCTGCGGGATCGTCTGAAAAACGCATGAAAGCGGACTGGAAATGCGTGAAGGACAGCCCGCCCATCGCGCTGGAGAAATAGGGATCGCGCTCCAGCGATTGCGTGAACAGTGCCGCCGCACGGGCGTTGTCCTGCCGGTTGAAGCGGTACATGTGATCCAGGCCAAGGTGGAAACAGGCCCAGGCATCGAGTTCTCCCGGCGCGCGCCTACGCGCGATCCGCGCTTCGTTCTGCGGGATCTGCACCGCCAGGCTGGCAACCACGTGGCTTTCGATTTCCGGTCTGAGCTGCTGCAATTCGGTGAGGCCGGCACGATAATGTTCCGCCCAGATCGTGCCGCTGCTGGTCATGTCGATCAGCGATACGCCGATCGTGAGGCTCCCGCCCGTACATTCCACCGTGCCGGTGAGACCATAGCAAACACCGAGTTGCCGGCCGGCGGACAGCGGATCCACATCGGGCCCGCGAAAGCGGAAGCTCGATCCGCGTGCGATGACGAACAGCCAGTGCAGGCGCGACAGATCCGCAATGATGTCGGCGGGCAGGGCATCGGCCACGATCTCATGCTGACCCGGTTCGCCGAAATACTGGAAAGGCAGGACGGCGATGGAAGGCCGCCCGTCGAGGGCGTTCTTCAGCAGGTTTTCAATTGCCGGGGCGGCTTGCTCCTCGGTGATCAGATCTGAAGGTCTGGGATGGGCCGTTACCTGGGCACTGGTAACCTCGGTCTCTGCGATAAACCGGAAGCCCTTGCCGTGGATTGTCCGGATGACTTTCTGTGCGCTACCTTTGTCCCCCACCGCCTTGCGCGCCGCCTTGATGCGTGCCGCTACAGCGGTTTCGGAGACGATCCGTCCATCCCAGACATGCTCGATCAATTCGTCTTTGCTGACCAACCGGTCGCGGTTTTCCACCAGCAGCAAGAGGAGAGAAAGGACCTGCGGCTCGATCGCCACGCGTTCGCCACCACGGCGCAATTCGAAACGTGCGCCGTCCAGTTCAAAGCCGTCGAAGGTATATACCAGGGCGTCAGCTTGCGGCACACATCCCCCTTTCCCGAAAGTCTTCATGAAAAGGTCAGTTATATTCATGTCCTCGTCAAGCATTGCCGCTGGGTAAGGCGTATCTCTTGTTCATCGGGAACAGCCGATAGTTTTGAAACACTGAAACATGAACCAGGAGATATGAAATGCCGTTGGTAACGATTGATGTCATCAAGAACGTTTTCACCCCCGAACAGAAGCACCAGCTGATCGAAAAAGTGACCGAAGCCATGGTCGCCGTGGAAGGCGAAGCCATGCGCCCGGTTACCTGGGTCCGCGTTATGGAAGTCGAGCAGGGTGATTGGGCGATTGGCGGCCAGCGCCTGGGAGCTGCGGACGTTCACGCCATGTCGGGCAAGAAAGTCGCCTGACCCGAGCGAAAAACTGTTGCAACAAGGGCCGTGCCTTCGGGCGCGGCCTTTCGCGTTTGGGCAGGCAGTTGCAGACAGCTCCTCAGGGGCGAACGCTGGTTGGTTGAGACCCTTCCGCTTCAGCTGAACAGGCCGCCAGCGGTCAAACCTCAAGCGAGGGAAAGTCGTCGCGCAATTTGTCGGCATATCTGCCTTCGAACGTGTGTTGCCCTGCGTGGCGGATGGTGGTTTGGCAGTCGAGCCAGATTGTGCCGCTGCAACCACGGACCCAGCGCAGGCTGAAGCTCTGATCTTCGTGCAGGAACAGCCGTCCGTCCGGCGTCGGCAGATGGCCGAAGAAGTCGTAATACTCCATGCCGGCATGGGCCGGGATCAGGGACATGTCGGGATAGTGGGTGACGACGCCGCGTGCCACCATTGTTTCGGGCACCTTGCGGCTCAGCAGTGTCAGGCCCTGGCCCCCTGCCGGGATGGAGATGAAGCCATCACGGTGCTCAGGCTGCCAGTCCGTGTTGTCGTAGTCGCGAAGCTGGTGGTTGTAGGTCGTGCTGCGGGAGATGAGCTGTTCCATCGGGGTTCGCTCGGTTTTCGGCAGAGCGGCTTCGGCTTCAATGAGGTGCCGGAGCAGGTCCCAGTTGTAATATTTCTGCGGGTAGGACGCGCTGACGAAATCATCGCCGAAGGCGATCAGCCGCCAGACGGCCTCGGGCGAAAACTCCATGTCGGAATCAAGCATCAGCATATGGCTGAAGTCCTTGTGAGCGAGAAACCTGCTCATCAGGTGATTGCGGTTGATGACGAGGTTGGCCGCGCCGTAGGTTTCGAAGGCAAAGGGCAGTCCGTGACGCTGAAACTCCTGTGTCAGCGCGATGAGCGAGCGAACGGTCGGCAGTTCGACCTGTCCGCGGGTCGGCATCGCGATCATGATGACGAGTGGAGTTGCTTCGCCAGCCTCGTTCGCCATTTCCTATTCCTTCTTCGGAAAGCGGTTGGCTCGAACCGCCGCCTCGGGCAGCCGCGAGGGGCACCGGTTTTCTAGGGTTTCTTTTTCGGTTGAACGAGGTGTGCCGGCCGCAGCTCTTCCGCCGCCCTGAAGAGTGAAAATGTCTGGTTCACAAAGCCGACAACACCGTTGATCTGCTGCAGATAGGCCTCCAGCTCCGGTGTGCGCTCCGCCTCGACCAGCTGGATTGCCCGTGACTGGGGCAAGACTTCAAACAGGACATAGAACAGTGGGTCGCCGCGCCGCAGTTCAAGAGGTGCCGAGATATCGTGCCACTCGAAAGCCCAGGTCAGCGTTCGCGGCCAGACGTTGATCGGAAACCGTCCAGGGATCATCAGACCGGGCAGGGGCGTTTTTCTGAGATGCTGAAAGGGCGGAAGCTGCGACATGTAGGTGGGCTCGTCCGCTATGAAGATATATGGCAGGCGCATCTGCAGGATCGGCCTGCCGGGGTCGCGCCATTCCTCACGCGGATGAAGGATGATGAGATTGGCAAAGACATCGTCACGAACCGTGGACATGGGGCCGTCGGCATTTACAACGGCAGGTTCGCCAAAGTCGGTTTCTGCCATGCGAAGTGTCAGGTCGCAGGGACATTGCACCTCGAACAACCGGCTTTCGAGCCCCAGAACCGCCGGGCACGCAGTCACCGATTTTGCATGGGTTCGCGGGCGTGAGGGCGAAGGCTGTTTCAGCCTTTGCGGCGGCTTGTAGATCAATCGGGATTCGTTTTCCGCCAGAAGCCACCCGATTGTCGCCGGGCCGCTTTCTTCGCCGTCTCCGCCGTGCACGTCAACGCTGACGTTGAAACTCAGCACGGGCGGGCCGCCCCTGTTACCGCCGGAACTGTGCACTGATCCAGGGCGGGGCTGGGAGCCAGCGGTTGAGGCTCTTGTCCAGATAAAGGCCGGTGACGATGTTGTAGGAGACAGTCTCCGGCTGGCGGGTAAAGGGGTTGGTGACCTGCCGCGTCAGAATTTGCGAACCGCGATAGCCCGGTGCAAAGACGGTATTTGCCGATGGTGCCCGGGAGCCGGGGTGGCCCGCATAGATCGTTTCCATCACCGGCAACCGCGAGCCGGGATGGCCGGCGTAGATCGTGTGCATGGCGGAGCGCCGTGCGCCTGGGTGCCCCGCGTAGATGGTGTCCATGACGGGGCGGCGTGCGCCTGGGTGCCCTGCGTAGATGGTGTCCATCACCGGTCGCCGCGCGCCCGGATGCCCTGCATAGATCGTGTTCATCGCCGGCCGTTTGGAGAAGGGAGCATATCCAGCCGGGCCGGCGGTGAGCGTTTCAGAATGCATTTGCCCCGGCCGGCTGCCCATGGAGCTGTCGGCGGATGGCTTTCGACCAGCACCCAACTTTGCGAGATCTTGATCGATTCCCGGCTTCTTACGGTCGACCAAAGCTTTTCCCTCAATATCCTAATAATGTTGAAGATTTAATTCTAAAACTGACATAAAGTTACAAAATACCTCTGCTTTTCGCAACTCTTTTCAGAGCTTCCCTTATATTGCCGACAACATCGGTCCAGTTGCGCGATTTCTCTTGCCGGAAATAGCGCATGCCCGGATACCAGTCCGATCTCTCCCCTTCAAAGCAATGGTACCAATGGGGAAAAGTGTCGAGCAGTACCCAGACCGGCGTGCCGACCGCGCCCGCGATGTGGGCGGCCGCGCTGTCGGTCATCACGATGATATCCAGCGCCTGGATCAGGAGGGCGGTTTCGGCAAAATCGAAATCGTCGCAGTCGATCACGAGATCCCCGAGCCCGCCCTCGATCAGCTGGCGTTGCGGAGGGCCTTTCTGCAGACTGAAGAGCTGGACGAAGGGGAGTTCGGCAAGCGGCAGAAAATCCTGGAGCTGTGCTGCCCTGTCCGCGTTGCCGCCATAGTCCACGTTTCCCGACCAGATGATGCCGACCCGCAGCGGCGCTCTTGCCCTTGCCAACAAACTGTCGCGCTTTTCGGCAAACGACGAGTCGCCCTGCAGGCGCGCCGGTGGATGAAGAGACGGGTCATTGACGTTCAAGAGTGAGGGCAGCGACAGCAGGGACACCTGAAGCGCGCAACCATGCGGGCCATCTGCTTCATCGACCCATTCGTCGACACCTTCGAGGGACTGCAGGAGGCGCAAAAGGGCAGGCGGACACAGAAAATGGACCTTGGCACCCGTGGCCTTGAGCGCGGGCAGGAAACGTACCGCCCAGATAATGTCGCCATAGCCGCCCTCGGGCAGGACCAGGATTTTCTTCCCCAAAAGCGGAGACCCGTCCCAGAAGGGCAGGTGCTGTGATGCCGCCGGGCTGACGTTTAAGCCGAAGCGGTGTTCCCAAAGTGGCCAACCAGCCTGATAGTCCCGTTGTCCCAAAGCCAGCCAGGAAGCTTCGATGGCTGATCCGGCATCATGCGGATTGTGGCACAACAGCTCCCTGAAGGTGGCCAGGGCTTCGTCGCGCTGGCCTCTCCTGGAGCGGGCAACGGCGAGGACATAGTCGATCTCCGGATCATCCGGCTGCCGGTTTTTGAGCTGTTCCGCCACGCGCAAAGCGTCGCCCGAGCGCCCGAGGCGCAGATAGTGCGCGATAAGGCGGTGGAGGGCGGTGGCGCTCGCCGGCTGTGTGGCAACGGCCCGGGTAAGGCACGCAAGGGCTGCCGTCGGCCGCTCCTCCAGACTATGAACTTCAGCCTGGAGCAGCCAGGCGTCCAGATGATCCGGGCAAAGCTCCAGACAGGCATCTGCGTAGGCAATTGCCGCCGCGCATTGCTCGCGGCCGAAGCTTCGTAGAGCCAGGGCGTATAAGTCGTCTGCCGTCAGATGGCCGGGATCCCTGGTCATGTGGTTCTTGCCGCCGTCTCTCGCTCACGTGGCTCTGTAGATTTCGTCGATGCCAATGAATTCGATCACCTCGTATCCTTTCCCGGCCATGAAGGAGGGGATCTCGGGACTGTCGGAAATGTTCTCGATGCTCCAGGTGTCGACCGGGACAGTCTCGAAGGGAAACTCCCGCAGGACGGCCATTTCGCCGCCTTCGACATCCAGGGAGAGATAGTCGATCCTGTCGATGCCCATGTCTTCGAGAATGTCCCGGATCGAGCGCACGGGAATCCTGGCAATACGCTCGTCGTGCTCGGGGTGCAGACGGATCCTGTCCAGAAGATCCGGCGCGATGCTGTCTATAAGCCCACCGCTTTGTGTGTAGCCTGACCGGATTTCGAGAAAGTCCGCCACCGGCACCGGCGCGCCTACTGCGGCGTTGAGACAGGCGCAGCGGCGCACAGAAGCTGCCTGCGCATAGTTGGAAGGTACGGGCTCTATCAGAAGCCCGGTCCAGCCAAGTTCCTTTTCAAAGAAGAGCGTGTTCGATCCGGTGATGCCGTCATAGCCGCCCAGTTCCAGAAAAATGCCGCCCTCGCGGTTCTTCAGAACGGCATCGTTCAGAAACTTGTCCTGGCCGGAATTGCTGAAATACGCTCCGTGCATCCCCAGAGCCTTTTCCACCACCCAAAGCTCGTGCCGCAGGCTACCCCGGACCGGGCCGAACACATGTTCGAGCTGACCGGCAAGCGTTTCCCGCAAGTCGGTCAAGGTTTCCTGGGGATACGTGCTGTAGATTTCCGTCGTGGTCATGAGGCGGTGGGGTCCTCAGTTATTTGACAATGGCGCGTAACTGAATGCTTCAAGTCTAGCCTTAACTTACCTTAGGTTAGATCGGTAAGCAGCCGAAGATCAAGGTGTTCAATCAACCGGTCCGCCTCTGTCCTGGCTCTTTGTAGAATAGGTGAAGAAGCCGAGGTGAGTCACTCGATAGCCGACGCCAGGACAAGAGCGTGGCGGCGGTTGACCTGATCAAGATCGACACGCAAGGCTTTCAAGCCGAGGTGTTCGAGGGCGCGGCACGGGTGATTTCCGAGATCAGGCCGCGACTCATCCAGATGGAATTCAACTGGCATCAGATGTTTCGCAGCAAGACGCTGAACGATTTCGCCGAGATGCTGCCGGGGTATGACGTCTATCAGTTGCTTCCAGATGGCTGGGTGCAGCGGGATCCAAGAGATCCGCTTTCGAACGTCTACCAGTTTTCAAACTTCGGTTTTGTTCTGAGACGCAGATGGGTTGTCCGGAAGACTGCAGCCGTCCGAATAGGATCTTACCTCGACAATGCGGGAGCCGAGTTTGGTATTGATCTCCCGTTTCAGCGCTGTGCGTTTGTCGTTGGTCTGATAGATGCGCCTTGCCACATTGACGAAGCCCTCTCCGAAATCCTGCGCGCGTTCGTAGTTCCGGATGTCGTCTTCCAGGCCCCAGAGGGTTTCGTTTAGGCTCTTTAGCTGGGCCTTCCTGGCCTGGAGCTCGGCGGACTTAGGCAGGTGGCGGTCGAAAACGTCGGTGAGTGACGACAATTCGAAGTGGACATGGGTCAGTTTGTCCGGTGCGGATATGCGGGACGCCTTGATTTCAAGGATGGTGATCCTGTCGATGAGTTCAGCCGGTGAACCCGGTATGTAGATCAAGTCGACCAAGATGCATGCCCCGTGCGCTCATTCCGCTGGCATTAGAACTGTATCACCTAGTTGCCCTTACGTTAATCGGCGTCGCCAATGGGGCCACACCTCGTTCTGGAGGGGAATGGCCTGCGGTCGAAAAAAGCCAGCCCGGCGTCATGCGGGCTGGCTGATTGGGGCGACTGCGCTCAGGTGATTACCGCAGCGGGGCCGGGTCGTTTTCCGGCACGGGAGTTGGCGCAACCCTGGTGTCGGTGAAGGCGGGCACGGCAGCTTCGAAGGCGTCCAGCCAGGCCACCAGCTTCGGATGGGTCTCGCGCCATTTACCGGCAAAGCGGAGGTCCAGATACCCGAGCGCGCAGGCCAGCGTCAGGGAGCCTGCGTTGACGCCTGCGGCGGTGGCCGGCGTGGGCGGTGTGTTGTCTTCGAAGTGCTTCAGGCCGCGTTCCATCTTGCCTGCCTGATAGGCGTCCCACGCCGGGTCACGGTACTTCTGTTCCTTGAAACGCTTCTCGTAGACCCGGAGAATGGCCGCATCCATAATGCCGTCAGCCAGCGTCTGGTCGCGCAGGACCGGAAACCGGGCTTCGCCTTCGGGAAACAGCTTGCCGCCGCCGGCCAGGAAATCGAGATATTCCAGAATGACGGAGCTGTCGTAGAGAACGTCGCCGTTTTCCAGAACCAGTGCCGGGATCTTGCCGAGGGGGTTCTGCCTGCGCAGGCTGTCGGAGGGGTCGGCGGTATTGGCGTCTTCAACTTCGACCTTGCCCTTGAGACCGAGAATGGACAGGGCGAGTTTGACCTTGCGGCCGAAAGGCGAAGGGGCAGACGAGCGAAGTTTCATCATGGGGCCGAACTCCTGAAAGACTTGGGCGGTTGGGGTGTCGAAAACGTTCAGCGAGCGCCGGGTGGCGGCACAGACATGCTGCCGGCGCGGCAGCCGGACCTGTCGACCTCGCGGCAGGACCTGAATTCCAGATCCCGCGTGAGGCAGATACGCACTTCCTCAAGCTCGCCCCGGTCGCAGGTGACTGCAAGCCCCTCTTCCGTGAGGCCCGGATTGGCAAGCCGGAAGGCTTTTTCAACGGTGTCGGGCGCGGCCTTGCCGCGTTTGTCGAGCGTGCGGAAGGCCCCCGGAATGGTGATCTTGTCGTACGCCTCGCGGGTAAGAGCGAAATAGTTTTCCGGCGTCAGGCCGGAGCAGGTACCATGCTTGCGCCACTCGTGAAAAACGAGATTGTGGCTCGGCATGATGTCTTCCATCGAAACCGCGATCTGCCGGTCGATGCGCTGTGGTGCGCCATGGCAGCTTTCCGGAAATCCGCGCTCATATTGTGGCCACAGGCCGTGCACGACGAAGCGAAACGGTTTGGAGACGTCGCATTGATGCGGGTTGGCGTCCGCGCCTTCCTGCTTGCAATAGGTCGGCGACCAGGACAGGGCGAGGACGTAGAAATCGAACCTGCCGGGTTCATCGGCCCAGGCGGGCAGGCCCAAAAGCCCCGCCAGGAGGCAGGCGGACAGTCTTCCGATGCGGCGGAGCAGCGCCATGGATCAACCTTCTAGGGGCAAGGCTGGAGCCTCAGTGCGGGCGTGCCGTGCTGCAATGGTCGCCATAGACCCGCCACTGGTCGAGAGGGGCCAGGCAGGCCTCAACATTCCAGCTCAGCCCGACAAAGCCGGCGTCCTCTTCCACCATGTAGTGGACCGCCTGGAGGGTGCCATCGGACAGGCTGGCCGTGCCCTTGCAGTAGCGGCGCTCGATCGGGCTGACATCGCCGCCGCGGGCGTTGACTTCGCTGATTCCGTCGATGCTCAAGATGGTGCGGCCGCCGTAATAGTCCTTGCGGGCGCGGGCGACGGTACCGGCAACGGCGCTCTGAACGGATGCAGCCGTGCAATCCGGCAGGCGCTTACTACTGTCGCTGCCAAAGGAGAAATAGACACGGTCGTCATTCGCGGCCGCCGGTGCAGCCAAGCTTGCGCAAAAGACCAAGGCTGACAGGGTCAAACAGACGGTTCGGGCAATACGCACGGCATAAACTCCGGAAAGCAAACTGTGAGGGAGACGATGGGGGAGCCGGATCGGAAGGTCAAGGTTCGATCCCGGTAAAAGTGTCACTACAGGGGCTTTATTCGCCGATCAACTGCGCCACGTTCCAGCTCGCGCCGGGTCCCTGGTGCAGGATGTCGCACAACCAGGGCAGGACCAGACGCATTTCGTCCGCCAGCGTGAAGGGGGCGTTGATCAGTGTCATCCCGGATCCGAGCATTCTGGTGTCCGGCCCGCTCTTGCCGACATTGAGGTCGAGACACAGCACATCCCGCAGGCCTGCCTCCGCAAAGTCTTCATGCATGCGGCGGATCGCTCTTGCATCCTTCATCGGAAACCAGAGCGCATAGGTACCACCCGGCCATTTCTTGTAGGCCTTCACCACAGCATCGGTCATGCGGAAGAATTCGTCCGTCACCTCGAAAGCGGGATCGATCAGCACGAGGCCGCGCTTTTCCTTGGGTGGCAGAAAGCTGCCCATGGCAAGCCAGCCGTCCAGGTGGATCGTCTTGACCTGGTGGTCGCCCGCGAACCGCTCTGCCAGCGTCTTGAAGTCCGCCGGGTGCAGTTCCGTCAGGGTGAGCCGGTCCTGCTTGCGCATCAATTGCCGGGCAACCATGGGCGAGCCGGGATAGACCGTCAGTGCGTCACCCTCATTGAGCGCCCGTACCGCTGCCAGCCAGGGGGCGAGCAGATCCGCCACCTGCGGCGGAATTTCCGCCTCAAGCACTTTGCCGATGCCAAGTTGCCATTCGCCGGTCTTCTGCATCTCCTGCGAATTGAGATCGTAGAGACCTATGCCCGCGTGGGTGTCCAGGATGCGGAAGGCTTTGTCCTTGCGCTGGAAATAGGCGATCAGGCGGGCCAGAACGACGTGTTTCAGAACGTCGCCGATGTTTCCTGCGTGGTAGGCGTGGCGGTAGTTCATTCTGTCCTGGTTCCCGAAGCCGGTTCGGCTTCGCGCTTGAAGAAAACGACGGCCTTGTCGCCATGATCGGCCTTGCCGATTTCCGTGAAACCGAGCCGGCTGTGGAAGCGCATCGACCCCGGGTTGGCGGGCCGTTCATTGACTTCGCAAACAAACACGCGGCCAGTGCCGGCGAACCGTTCAAACAGGGCACCGTAAAGCGCATCGCCGATCTTCCTGCCGCGAAGGGTCTCGTCGACGCAGATCCGGTCGGTATAAGCGAAGTTGGACAGGCGTTTGCTCAGCCATTGATAATTGCGGCTGTCATAGCCGGTGCCGTCTCCCAGGCACAGCAGGAAACCGACTGGCGCGTCGTCCACGACGGCCACAAGGCAGACCAGGGCCGAATTGACGAGGTCGAGCAATTCTTCGGCGGTCAGCTCGTTCACGGCCGGTACGGCAGCATTGTTCAGCGGAAGCAACGCGCCGAGATCGCCTGGTAGGAATGGTCGAATGGTCAGGGTATCGGATGAAACGGCAAGCATGGGGCACCTATATGGAATTCGGACAGGCCTTATAGGCACTTCGGCGGGATGTGAAAAGGCGTCCGCTGGATCCGTTGGTCGCCGGAAGAGCGGATGATCGGGCTACCGGGCGCAGCTCGAAAACGTGTGGGGGGAGGCAGTGCCGGTATTATCGGTGAAAAGACAGTGGGCGCAGCATGGCTGCGCCCACTGGCGTCATACTCTCGAACTCCTGCACCGCAGGGAGTATCGGAGTTTATTCTTCGGCCGCTCCGCCGTCGTCTTCCTGCGGTGCGTCGCCGTCTTCGAGTGCCTGCAGGTTGACCGCTTTCGGTCCCTTGCCCCGGCGATCCGGTTCGGTCTCGAAAGACACACGCTGGCCGCTGTCCAGGCCGGCAAAACCGGAACGCTCGACTGCGGAGATGTGCACGAACACATCCGCATCGCCTTCGTCCGGCGTAATGAAGCCGAAGCCCTTGTCGTTCTTGAAGAACTTCACAGTGCCAGACTGACGCGGGCCGCGCTCGACCGGCGGCATGTCCCGCCGAGGACGCTGCTGACGGAAGCCACTGTCGCCTTCGCTGCCACCTTCGCGCGGGGCGCCGCCATAGCCGCCACGGCCGCCGCCGCCGCCATAACCACCACCTTCGCGTCCGCCGCCGCCATAGCCGCCACCTTCACGCGGGGCGCCGCCATATCCGCCACGGCTGCCGCCGCCGCCATAACCGCCGCCTTCGCGTCCGCCGCCTTCGCGTCCGCCGCCGCCATAGCCGCCGCCTTCACGTCCGCCGCCGCCGTAGCCACCACGGCCACCGCCGCCGCCGTAACCGCCACCGCCTTCACGGTCGCCACCGCCGCCGTAGCCACCACGGCCGCCACCGCCGCCGTAACCGCCCCGGCCGCCGCCATAGCCACCTTCTTTATTGTCGTCGCGGCCGTAGCCGCCACCAAAATCATTGTCGCGTCCACCGCGGTAGCCACCATCCCGGCCGCCGCCATAGAAGTCTCCACCGAACTCGTTTCCGCCAAAATCACTGCCGAAGTCTTGCGGACCGCCAAACTCGCGCTTGCCGCCGCGCCGACCACGCGACCGCCGGTCCGAATCACCATCGTGCATTACCGAATCACCTTAATTGTTGCGCCCTTTCGGCACATAACGACCAACCTCACCCGCCTTCACAGTCGAGTCACCACACTCAGGCGCACTCCGTGCGCCCGATCAACATTCTGGGATAGGGCTTGAGCAAACCTGCCGCATCCCTCTCCAGCCGCTGCGTTATCATCATAAGGGCGGGACAGGGAAAATCGCAAGAAAATCCTTGGTGGAAGCCTTAATTGGAGGCGTTTTTCAGCGGCCAGGTGTTTGACCAATTGGACAAGTCAGGTTCCGTACCGTCACATGTCTTCCTGGCCGCTTCTTCAAGCAGGACCAGACCGGTGCCATTCCACACCCAGCGGTTCCACAGGCCGCATTCGCCAACGCCCGACCCCTTGAAGTAACTGACGAGCTGCTGGTCGGCCGGAATCCATCTGGCATTGTAGATGAGATCCGTTGCTATCGGACCCTTTTCCGACATGCGGGCAACATGAACCTGACGGGCCGCGCCGTCCTTGCCGGAAAGCACCGCCACATAGGGACTGTTGTAGGCGGTCGGAGCGCCGCAGGGGATGATATAGAGAGCGGCGCTGTCGGCGAGCGGCACACGGACCGCATTCAGGCTGGCGAAGATGGTCGGGTCGATCTCCGAGCAAAGACGGTTGGCAGACCACACGGCGGCGACTTCCGGCGGGAGCTGGTCGGCGCTCATCAGCGGAATGGCATGGGGTGCGTCCCTGGCCGGGTCGGTGCCGGGGGCGACAATGGCAGCAACCGTGCCGGTACGGTCCTGGCGGTTGTCGAGCCAGAGCAGGCTGGATTTGAGGCCAAGCAGAGAGACAGGTACGGCGACAGGTTCGGTGCCGGTGGCGGTAGCAGCGGGCAGGCGGATGGTCAGTTCCTTGCCCATGCGCATGGCATCAAGCAGTGTCGTTGTTGCCGGTCCTGTCGGATACCAGAAGCCTTCTCCACCCAGCGGGCGGAAGCCGGCCGGTGGATTGACCGCCGGCTGCATTTCGCGAAGCTGTTCGATCGGCAGGGCTTCGATGGGAGCGCCGTCCACCTCGAACTTGAGCGTGCCGTCCTGCGGCAACTCGGTGTTTGTGGTCACGCGGACAAGCGGCTGTGCCTCGGCCTGCCAGTCGCGGACGATGCGCACATCGACCCAGACCGACTGGCTGCGGGTGAAGGATGAGGCGAAGCACACGCCCGTATTGCCGCAATCGACCGTCCAGCTTTCGAAGCTGGGGGTTGTCCGGCCGGGCTGCGCCATTGTGCTCGAAGCGCCCATAAGCGCTGCGGCAACAGTCATCAGCAGTGTTAACAGTCGTGGCGTCATCAGCTCCGGCTATCCGAATGTGCTTGGCATCTTCCAACAGGTCCATACATCTTGTACGAAATGCACGCGGCCAGGTGAAGCCGCGATTGATCAGAAAGACGACGCCGGACGGTGTTGTCCCGTATTTGTTACATTGGGCCGTGCAAGGCCGCTGTTAAAGGAGGCTGCCATGGCGCAAGACACTACGAATTCCGGCGGCGGCGAAAATCACGAAGACGGTATGCCGCCGATCCAGGTCATGGTGCTTGCCGTGACGCCTTTTCAGCAGAACTGTTCGCTTATCTGGGACCCCTCGACCATGCGCGGGACGGTGGTCGACCCGGGCGGCGACGTCGACAAGATCCTGGCGGCCGTCAAAAAGCAGGGCGTCAAGGTTGAGAAGATCGTTCTTACGCACGGCCATATCGACCATGTCGGCGGTGCGGCAGATCTTGCCGAAGCACTCAAGGTGCCGGTGGAAGGCCCGCATGAGGCCGATCAGATGCTGATCGACAGGGTGGCCGACCAGGCGGTGCAATTCGGTGTTGAGGGCGTAAAGCCCGTCACGCCGGACCGCTGGATGGTTGAGGGCGATCAGGTGGAGATCGCAGGCCGCATGTTCGACGTGCTGCATTGCCCCGGTCATTCGCCCGGTCACCTGGTGTTTTTCGACAAGGAACTGCGTTTCGCGATTTCCGGGGATGTGCTGTTCGCCGGCTCCATCGGCCGCACGGATCTGCCGGGGGGCGATCATGCGACCCTGATCAAGTCGATCCGGGAAAAGCTGCTGCCGCTCGGGGACGACGTCGCGTTTCTTCCGGGCCACGGCCAGGCCTCGACCATCGGCCACGAGCGCGAAACAAACCCGTTCCTGACTTGAGGCGGAGACAGGCGGCCGGAACTGCGCTGACGGAACGTCCGCTCAGGCGACCAGAGCCGTCAGAGCAGGGCTCTCAGGTCGTCGATGCGGTCGTTGACCAGCCAGCCGTAGTAGTTTTCCTGCGGCCAGCTCTGGCCGCTGCGGCGGAACTTCGCGGCCCGGTCCCAGGGGTCTCCGAGATTGTAGAGCGTTGCGGTCAGGCCGGGGTTCTTCGAAATGTCCACCTTGCCGACGGATTTGTAGGCGGCGATGGAGTCCTGAATGATGGCGGCCATGTAGTGCAGCGAGATATTGGGGTCCATGGTCGCCTTGTAGACAGCTTCTGAATCTGCGGCGGTCAGCTTGCGGAAGTTGCTTGTTCTGGCAACCTTGTCCGTCATCTTGAGCACGGTGAGGGGGCTCAACTGGCCAAGGCCGAAACTCTGGCCGGAATAGAGCGGCTGAAAGAAGGCTTCGTTGAAGTTCTTTCTCGGATAGCGCACGCCGTCGACCGCCCGACCGCGAAACTTGCTGTTCCAGACGTTCTCGTAGCAGGACCACATGCGGTCCGAACTTTTCTGGATGTGGTCCTTGCGGCAGCGCTCGAACTGCGGACGTTCGACAAAGGTGTCGACATGCTCTCCGTTCAGTTCGAAGTCGAAGCGGATGCCTGCATAGGACAGAGCCTTCACATAATAGGATTGCGCACTGTCGAGCGTGTCATAATTGTAGGTATGCTCGCCGACGATAGCGCCGATGATGTGGATCGGGTCGATGCCGTAGCGCGCGGACACACGCTTGATGGACCCCATCAGACGGCGGTCACGTCTCAGAACAGCCAGAACCTTGTCGAACTTGGCATCATAGGATGACTTCGAGGCGGCAGTGCGGCGCGAGGACGCGTAGGGGATCTTCGGCTGGTTCTTGAGCCGGTTTCCTTCCGGAACCACCCGCACCGACTGCGCTTGCACGGTCGTGCTTGTCGCAAGCGGCAGCGCCAGGGGTGCCAGAAGCAGACCAAAAATCAGGTATCCAGTCATCAGTCTGGAAATTTGGCCGAGATGACGGGTCTTCCTGCACACCATAATTTTTCTGCGCCTGGCTTTATCTTGTGTTTCTTGCCGACCAAATGCGGTCATTCCTGCGAACTTTAGCTGTTTCACATAGCTCGCCGGATGTGACTGTAAATAACTCATCTTGCAAAAAGCCCCCAGAAAAAACCACTGCAGCATCGAAGATGCAACCGGTTCCTGTCTCTAGGGCAGGGACATCAACAAAGAAGTGATGCGGGTCACAGGCCTGCGGATTGTCAGGAGACCGGCTTCGGACGGAAGGCCGCAGCAGGTCCCATGCGTAGGCGAACCGCCTTCGGAACGGCCAGGAAATCATAGAAGGCCCTGTGTTGCCGCAAGCCGCACAATTCCCGCTGGATGGTGACATGCCAGAGCGCTTCACCGGCCTCGGCAAGCCGGTTTTGAAGCGTTTCGGTGTCCGTGTCAGGAGCTTCTTCCGCCGACTTCAGATCGGCGAGAGCCTTTTCCAGCTTTTTGGTAAGCCGGGAAAGTGTGGAGGCCTTCTCGTTGAGGACTTCGTTCTCGAGCGCTGCCGCGAGCGGGTCCTTGTCGGCAGGGCTGATCAACTGAGGCGGGCGTAGGGTCATGTCTTCAGAAGGTGCTGCATCGTTCCGGCAAGGGTAATGACAAGCTCAGCGTCACACGGCGGATCGGTTGAGAGCAAGGTCTTTTTCGTACAGTAAAAGTCCGCACAGGGCGAACAGCTTCAGCACGCATGGCAAGGCTGCATAAGTGACGCTGAGCATGAAATTCAGCTCCGCCGTCATTTCGATGCCGGGCTGGTATCCGAACAGGCCGAGCAGCGGCAGGGCAATGCCTGTTGCCAGCGCCAGGGCGGATTTGGACAGAAACGCCATGACCGCAAACAGGCGTGAGGCTTCCCCCTGACGCCGGTCTTCATCGATGTGGTCGGCCAGAATGGCGGGGGGCAGGGCCAGGTCGGCGCCAAGTGCCAGGCCGGAGAGCGCGCACACAAGGCCATAGGCTATCAGGTCGCCCTCTTGAAGCAGCGCTGCCCAGCAGAAGGTGAGGATGGCGACGGCAAGCGATATCTGCCATGCCCGAACCTTCCCGAAGCTGCGGGCAAGCCGGGTCCAGAGCGGCATGGAGATCACGCCGGAGAGAAAGTAAACAAGCAAAAACAGGCCTGTGTAACTTTCAGCGCCGAGCCGGTCGCGGATGAAGACCATCACCAGGACGGCGGGAATGGCGCTGGCGAAAATATTGAGAAACAGAAGACCGAAGAACAGACGCCGCCAGCGGTTCCGAAGAAGGGCCCACCACCCCATCACCGGAGTGTCCGTTTGCGGCGTTTCAAGCGACACCGATCGCATCCAGCGCAGCAGCAACCATA
This sequence comes from Roseibium aggregatum IAM 12614, assembly GCF_000168975.1. GTDB lineage: Bacteria > Pseudomonadota > Alphaproteobacteria > Rhizobiales > Stappiaceae > Roseibium > Roseibium aggregatum. The sequence continues at coordinate 45,095 of NZ_AAUW01000016.1, read as the reverse complement.
GTGAGACCGCCAAGAGTGGCAGGTAGCCGAGCGTGACATAGAGAAAGGCTGTTTCAAGGCCGGTCAGGGTTGCCAGGGCGGCAGGCAAGACGGATGCGACCAGAAGGCCGGCAAGCCCGAAGCCTTCGCGCGCTGCCGTCACCGGGGTTCTGTTGGAAGCGCTGATTTTCCAGAGGCCGCCAAGGGTCTGATAGTTGATCGTGACGATCGAAAATCCGGTGGTGCAGATGAGCACGGAAGCGGCGAACCAGACCAGGGGGGCAGCTTCCAGGGGATGAAACAGCATCCAGAAGCCTGCACCGAGCATCATCGCTCCGAATGCGAGCACCGCGCCGCGCACATGGTGAAACCGGTCACTGAGGCTGCCGATGAAGGGATCCTGAACAGCATCGAACAGGCGCAGGAAAAGAAGAATGGCGCCGAGCGTCGCAACCGGCTGCTGCAATGTGACGGCATAAAAGTCCGGGGCGTGGAGGTAGATCGGCAAACCGGCAAAGGCGAGGGGAAATGCCATCGCCCCATAGGTAGCCAGGCTGGAAAGCGTCACGCTTCCGGCGTCGTCTTCCTCTTGCCGATGTGTCGTTTCGATGCCCGACGAGCGTGGCGTCACGAACCGGACCCGACCAGCTTTGCACGTAGCTGCGGATTACGCGTGTTGCCGCCCAGCCAGATCGAGAAGAACTTCTTTGTGAAGGCCGGATCGGTGATGGTGCCAAGCTTCCTGTTGCCGAGGTAGAACTCGGCATGACCGCTGCCGGTGCGGACACCCGTGATGGACTGGCCGGGCGTCACACTCGGGAAGATGGCTTCCATCTGAGCTTGCCACTTTGCCAGTTGCGCGTTCGAAACGCCCCCCAATCGCCGGATTTCCTTGACCGAGCTTTCGGCAATCTGCTTGCCCTTGAAGCTTCGCAGATAGGTCAGCTTCAGGGCGAAAGGCGCCGCAGGGCTGTAGTTGCCCTCTGGGGCGTAAAGTTCGGCGTCGAACACCTTGAACCCGAGGAAGGTCATTCTTCCCTTGCCGACCAGCTCTGGCGAGGGCATCAGCCTGGCTGCCGAGCCGAGATCGGCAAGAGCGGGGCCAGCCGGTAGGGTCACGGTCAAAGCCAGGAGCAGCGCGGCGGCAAATCCGTGCCACCGAAACCTGTGTGTCGTCAATTGAAGAACCATCGAACCATCCTCCGAAAACCATCTCATGGGGCCCAGCCACAAACTCTCTACGAGGGAACATTGCTGCCGGATTAGTGGCCCCCGCCTTCGTTGATGGTTGCGGTCGGCAGGCGCTCCTGGTCACCTTGGCTTCACGGAGAGATCTGGAGCGCCGCCGGCAGACGATCGTCGTCGGGCGTCTTGCTGGCGCTTATTTCCGCTTTGTGATCGCAAGATTTCCGGCTGTCATGTTTTCTTCGATTTCGCGATGCAGTATAGTGGGGTAAAGCAAGGGCCGACTGTGGACGCTGCGTCATGTCAGATGATTGCATCGGGAGCTGAACAGGTCCGCAAGCACGTCGCCGGAGGAATAACCGGCACATTTTCCATTTATCAGGTGAGACCGCATCGTGCGGACCCTAAAGCGTCAGCTTGGACGATTGTCATGAGTGAGATCGATTTCAAACCGAAACTGAAGCAAAAGACGAAAGTACAGCGGCCGAAGCTCTACAAGGTCATGCTGCTGAACGACGATTACACGCCGCGGGAATTTGTCGTCCTGATCCTGAAGGCGGAATTCCGTCTGGACGAGTCTCAGGCGGAAGTCGTGATGATGACCGCGCACCAGAAGGGCGTCTGCGTCGTCTCCGTTTATCCAAGGGACGTCGCAGAGACCAAAGCCACACGCGCCATCGATGCTGCGGTTCGACTGGGTTATCCGCTGCAGTTCACCGTAGAGCCGGAGTGACGTCGCAGGCTGGTGATGCTCTTTTACCGGCCAGACTGCTACGAGCCTGACTGTTACGGGCAAGATTGTCGCCTGCCAAGCGGCACTTGCCTGGCTGTTTCCAACTTTTGCACACCATCTTGCCGACAGCGGCTGGCATGAATTCTGCTGATGATGCACTCAAGTGCTGCAGACATCAGGATTCGTGCCAATATGGAACGTTGCGCAAGAACAATTGCTCCGAAACAGAACATTTCCTTTCGCAAGATCGTTGTCACCGGAGGCCTGGGTTTTATCGGGTCGAAGGTTTTCAAGCGTGTCGCCCGGATGGCAAATGTCGCCGAGACGGTGATCCTCGACCGCGTATCATACGCGGCCGATTTTCGGCGTCTGGCGCCCGTCGGAGACGCGGGCGACTTGCCGGTCATACGCGGCGATATCCGCTCGCCGATCGACGTGGCAGCGGCGCTGCATGATTGCGATGCCGTGATCCATCTGGCGGCGGAAACCCATGTGCCCCGGTCTTTTACCGCTCCGGAACTCTTTTTCGACGTCAATGTGACCGGCACTGAGGTGCTCTTGAATGCGGCCCTGGACGCCGGTGTGAAGCATTTTATTCACATCAGCACGGACGAGGTCTACGGTCCTGCGCTGGACGAGGTGCGCGAAACGGCTCCCTTGCGGCCGACGACCCCTTACGCGACTTCCAAGGCCATGGCCGAGGAAGCCGTCATGATGGCGGCGCAGAGCGGGTTGCGGTCGACCATCCTGCGGCCGACCAATGCCGTCGGCACCGGGCAGAACCCGGAAAAACTGTTTCCGCGGTTCGTCATGCAGGCGTTGAAGGGGCAGCGGTTGACGATCGAAGGCACCGGAGCCCAGGAGCGCAGTTTCCTGCCCGCAGGCGATCTTGCCGCCGCGATCGGCCTCCTGCTCAACACACAGGACGAACAGCCGCTCGAGATCTTCAACATCTCCGGGGAGGAAGATCTGTCGGTGCTTGAGGTTGCCCGCCGGGTGTCCGACGTAACGGGTGTTTCCACCGGCCTGCATTTCATTCCGGACCGTGAGACCAACGACCTGGCCTATCGGATCGACGACAGCCGGTTGCGCTCGCTTGGATACCGCCAGAAGAGCTCGGTCGATCAGGAACTGCGTGCGATCTGTCGGGACATGCGCTCCCGCGTCCGCCGCTTTGCCGATGAGGACCGCTTCTGATGCTGGACCTGCCGGTCGCGGTGGCATCTCAGCCGATCCGTTTTCATACGACCCACATTCCGCCCGCCACCTATGACGCGGTCGCAACGGCGCTCAGCAGCAAACATCTGCGTGCCGGTGGCAGCTATAGCCGCAAGGCGAAGGCGCTGGTGAGCCGGCATGTGGGCCATGACCGTGTGTTCCTGACCAATTCCTGCACGTCCGCACTGGAGGTCGCGGCGCTGGCGCTGGATCTTGGTCCGGACGACGAGGTTATCGTTCCCACGTTCACTTTCTGTGCAACGGCGACCGCCTTCGCCCGCAAGGGCACCCGGATCGTGCTGGCCGACATCGATCCGGCAACGATGATGGTAACAGCCGAGACGCTGGAGGCGCGACTGACGAGCCGGACGCGTGCTGTCGTGGTGGTGCACTATGGCGGGGCCGCCGCTCCCATGGCGGCAATCAAGGATCTGTGCGATCGGCACAACATCGTCATTATCGAGGATGCTGCGCAGGCTTTCGGCACGAAACAGGATGGCAGGGCGGTTGGTACATGCGGTCTGTTTGCTGCTTATTCCTTCCACGAAACCAAGATCATCAGCGCTGGTCACGGTGGGGCGCTGGTTTTGAACAGCGGCAATCCCCGTCTGCGTGAGCGCGTTGAGGAACTGCTGGCGCGCGGCACGAATTTTCCCGCATTCGCCCGGCGGGAGGTGAACCATTATGAATGGACCTCCGTCTCTTCCAGCTTCGAGATGCCGGATCTGAATGCGGCCTTGCTCTACAGCCAACTGGAGCATGCAAAGGAGATCCTTTTCAAAAGCCGTGCGATCTGGGCTTATTACGAAAGAGCGCTTCGGAATTTGCCGGTCGAGATCCTGCGGCCGGAAAAAGGGACGCAGGCCAACGGCTATTCCTTTGCGTTTCTCGCGCAGGACCGGGAAACCGCGGAACGGCTGCTGCAGGGCTCAGCCATGTTGGGGCTCGGCATGCAGTCCCATTACAAGCCGCTGCATCTTTCCCGGTTCGCCGGGCAAAATCTGGCAGGCAGTTGTCCCGGTGCGGAACGCACCTGGGACCGGCTGGTGCGTCTGCCGGTCCACATGGACCTGAACACCGGCGAAGCGTCCAGGATCTGCGACTTCCTGCAAGCGGACCTGGGCTGAAGCGGCTGACTATTCCCGGTGTTTGGCCGACACTGTCCGGTGCAGCAGAACGGCGAGTGTGGTCATCGCAAGCCGAAAGTGAGAGATGACGCCAGCCCGTTCGAAATAGGCGGTGTCGCGGGAAAGCCTTTCTGGCAGGATCTTACTTGCATAAACCGCCTCGGTATCGGCGGCGCCGTCGATCCAGTGAAGGTTTCTCAAGGCCCACAGGGTGCCCGGGCTGAGCAGGCCCGGCAGGAAGAGAAGCGACTTCCGCATCTCGTCATCGTAGTAGCGGGCGACTATGCTCGGGTCTTCCGGCCTCGGTCCGAAAAACGCCATGTCCCCCCAAAGGATGTTCAAAAGCTGGGGCAGTTCGTCCAGCTTGGTGTTTCTCAAAAACCTGCCGACGGGCGTGATGCGACTGTCGCCGACGGCGGTGATTGCGCCGTCCTTGCTTGTTCCGGCGCGCATGGTTCTGAACTTCACCATGGCAAACGTGCTGCCCCGCAGGCCGGTTCTCTGCGCGATGTAGAACGGTGACTGACGGTCGGTAAGCCAGACAAGAAAGGTAATGCCGGCAAAGAGCGGCGACAGCAGGATCAGCAAAACTGCGGCAATTACCTTGGTCATCAATTCATCGACATGCGGGGAAAGCTGAGGGGCAACGCTCCGGTCCGGCGGGAAACGCTGCACAATACCTAACCTGGAACGACGAGGCCCCGGACTTTGAAAGCCGGGGCCTTATCCAAACTTTGGCGGCGGGGCATGGGTCGGGGAAAAGCGTCGACCCAGCGTCCCGTGTCAGTCGCGCAGCTTGACGATCTTGTCGTCACCGCCGCCCGGTGTGTTGCCGTCCGGGCCGTCGTCGTCGGAACCGCCGTCATCGATTTCCGTCGGCTCAGTTTTGCCCGGCAGCGGTTCGGTGATCCCAAGCTCGGCAGCCGGATCGTAGCCTTCGGTCAGCCCGAGTTCTTCTGCCGGGCCGCGGCCTTCCATTGCCATCTGATAGTTCACGATGACCGACTTCAACTGGACGATCTGCTCGTTGGCGGTATCGACCTGGATCTTGTAGCGCTGCAGGCGCTTGTTCTCTTCGATCAGGTCTTCCAGGTTGTCGGCGTACTTCTGGTTCTGGTTGCGCTGGTGGTTCAGGTCCGTCAGGGCCGAGTTGTAGCGCAGATTCAGTTCACGCAGCTTGGCGGTGGTTGCCATCAGCTCGTTGCGGTCTTTTTCGTGGTTCTTCTGCGCGCTGTCGAGCAGGTGCTCGATTTCCTGCATGCGCTTGAGAAGATCGCGGCTGCGTTCCTTCAGCGTGGAGTTCTCGCGCGCCATTTCCTGCAGCGACTGGGCACCGATGCGGCGCTGGGACGAGAGGTTCTCGATTTCCGCATTCAGCGCATAGACCTCGTTGTCGTGCTTGCGCTGTTCTTCCTCAAGCCGGTTCTTGGCGTAGACCAGTTCCTGGTTGGCAACGTCCAGATGGGATTTGAGGTCGATGTTGTCGTTGCGGAATTCGCCAACTTCACGCTTGACCGCTTCCAGCTCGCTGGTGACCTGGTTGTTCTTGCGGATTTCGTCTTCCAGCAGCTTGGCGCTTTCAGACAGGTTCTGCTGCAGCTCCTTTTCCCGGTGACGGACCGCTTCCAGATCGGAGCCGAGGCTCTCGGCGTGTTTTTCCAGCGTCTCGAACTTGGCTTTCAGATCGTTGAGCTTGCCGGTGAGGTCGGACACCTGGGAATTGGCTTCCACCAGCTTGGCGCTCTGCAGCCGGTATTCCTCGTTGACCTTCTTGTTGTTGTCGCGGATGGAAACGATGTCGTTGCGGGCGGTTTCCAGCGCGGTGCGGGTTTCGGTCGCGCGCTTGCGCAGCGAGTGCACCTCGGCCTGGGCATCTTCCAGCTGGGTGGTGAGCGTCCGGACCTTGTGTTCCGCGTCGAGCAGGTCGGTGGAGATCTTGGCGTTTTCCGACTTCAGCCGCACCTCGGTCTCCACGGTCGTCCGGGAGCCTTCAAGGTATTCGGCCATCATGCGGATGGAGGTCTGGCTTTCCGCCGCGAAGGCAGCCATCTGTTCGAAGGTCTGGTTGAGACCACCGATCCGGGACTTGAGCCCGTCCAGATGGTTCATCTTTTCCTGCATCTTCAGGGCAAACGGGGAAAGATGCTCAATATTGCTCTTTTCAGGAACCTGTACGGTTTCCTGAACTTCGCTTGCCTCTGTCCTCGTCTCGACCCGCTGCTCCTGGTCACCGCCGGGGCGCGAGGATTTCGAGAAAATGCCCATTCCTGTCTCCTGACTGTCCCACCGGCGCCGCCCGGCGGAAGATACGCAAAACTTTAACTCTTTATTAACCCATAAGCGCTGGCGGTTTCAACGACTCAGGGAAAGCCGGCCCCAGAATACAGTGTGAAGTGTTACCCTCAAAAGACAGATATCCCCGGCATTTTAACGGATTTGCACCTATGGTTAACATTCGGGCCGGAGTGCAACGGACCATATAGCCCACGCTGGCTGCTGACCGACCGGGGCCACAGCGCGAAGAAAGGACGGTATGACACCCGCTTATCTGATCTTCATGACCTTCATGGCCCTGGCATTTCTGCTGATGATTGCCGGCTATGTGAGCGCGCTCTTCTTCATCAGACGTCAGAACCTTCTGGAGGAGGCAGCGCTTTCCCCTGTCAAAGGCGTCTGGCTTTGGAAGCGCATGTTCACGCGTGGCGGCTTCGGCGATGAGGCCGAGCCGGCACGCCGCCGGATTGCCCGGCTTTATCTTCTGGCACTGGCGGCTTTCGCACTTGCCATTCTCCTGTTTTTCGTCCTGCCGGCTGTACCGGGCTGATCGGGGCCGCGTTGATGGGGGCCGCAGTGTTCGCGCGGTTTGAGGATGACGCTTGACGTTACGTCCGGCGTTGGCCGAAATGCCGGAGACCAAACACGGTTTCCCGGAGATATTCATGCGCATTTTTCAAAAGGCATTTTTGCTGGGCCTGGCCCCGGTTCTGGCTCTGGCCCTGGCATCGTTTTTCCAACTGCCCGCATCCGCCTATCAGGTGTTTTATACCTACAGGATTGCCGGCAGCGACATTCTGGAGGTGAGCGAAGGCGATCACGTCGAAGAAGATCCACTCGTCCTGTCACTGACGCTCAACATCGGCAGTGGCCAAACCACCAGTCTGGCGATCGAGACCGACGGCGACATCGAAGAGTGCAAGCTCCAGCTTGAAACCATCATGGGATCAAACTCGGCCTACGCAGAAATTGTCGTCGACATGAACGCCCAGACCATGAACGGCGTCCTGATGATCCAGTGCGCGGTGTTTCATGGGCTGTTTCCGGAGAAGCAATAGGCGCGCCTCGCTTGTCCGGAATGACGGTGGTGTTTCGGGTCGAAGGTGTCATGCAGACCCGGAAACCACAAACGTCAGCCCGTGAAGATCTATCCAGCGAAGGGCCTAATCCCCCATCTCGTCAATCGTCCAGCTCAGCGGCCAGCCTTCGGGCGGGCCGGTGATGCCGTCGCAGTCGGATTTTTCGAGATATTCCACCAAGGTGTAGTTGCCGCTTTCCGCGTCGATCTCATGGCGCTCGAAGGTGCCGCAGTCGTAGTTGGGTGAAGAGTAGGTGGTGCCCGTGACCTGGCCGTTGTCCGGGTCGAAGAACAGATTGTTGACCAGAGCATGGTTGGGCTGGTTGAAGCCCGGTGGTGTTTCGAACTCCTTCCACTCGTCAAGCGATGGGTCGAAGGGAACATGGGTCGCCATGTAATAGGGCACGTTGACGTCGGCCATCTGACAGGGAACGACCCATGTTTCAACGTCCCCTTCCGCGTAGTATTGCGCGCCGAAGGCAGGCACCGTTTCCGCAAGCTGGCAATTCAGCGTCCGGTAACCCATCATCTGGATCTCGTCCGGAAGCTCGTTGAGTGTATAGACTTGGCCGCGTGCACCTCTGTCCAGGCCGCTGTTGTTGGTCTCCTGCGACGGCATGATCGGCGGCGGCAGATCCTTTGCAGGTGCTTGTGCCACCGGTTCGGCTGGGGCCGGTGCCGGTGCCGGTGCCGGGGCTGGCTGAGCCGTTGCAGGGGCGGCCGCAATGCCGGTTGTTTCTTCCGGTGGCAGGCCACCCCAGGCCACGATGGCATCCTGCCGGCCGATGCGGCCCTGAACCTCGTCGATCTTCAACAGCGCATGCGTGATGCCGCTCAGCGAGACCTCGTAGGTGATCGTGCCGGTGCTGCCGCCATATTCGATCTGGACCGACGCTTCCTGGCCAAGACGCAGGTTTTCGATCAGGTCCCGGTCTGCGTCACCACCGAAGGTCATCTCATTGCCGGTGTAGATCTTGTCAGCCTTGCCGAAGAAGCCGACGTTGTCCTCGTCGCCCTCAATTTCGATCCGGGCACGCAAGCCGGTTTCGAGAGGCGTTTTCGGACGCAGGGTCACGTAGACCTGTGCCCCGGGCTTGGCGCCACGCTCCACCTTCAGCCGGAACGGTTCGCCATTGGAGCCGCTGCCACCGGTTTCGGCGATGCAGTAGTTCTTCTCGTTGCAGCGTACCGACCAGTCGCCGAAGTCGGTCCGCTCGAGTTCGGCGGCCGCCGGTGTGGCAAGAACCAGCGAAAGAGATGCAAGTAAAATAAGTCTTTTCGTCACGTCAGCCCCCTCTGACTGTACCGGCTTTTCGCCGGTCCCCGCCCCACCATGGCTGTTCAGGGGGGGAAGTCAATCGTGTGAAGGACGGAAACAGAGGGCTTGCTGCGAAAGGGCGGTTTCAGCGCCACCAAGCGAACGGACGTTGGAACGAAAGCGCCGGTTACTTGTTTCCCATTGAGCGTACCTGGCCGACGCCGGTTCGGAAAAGTTCGCCGGGGGGCGAGAGGATGGAAAGAATGACGTCTAGATTGCTTCGAAATTCAACGGCCATGGCTCTTGTCCTGGCCATCGGCCTGCCGCTGCAGCCGAGCCCGTCCCGCGCCCAGGAAACGGCGGTTGATTGTGCCGCAAATCCGGACCAGGAGGCCTGCCGGACGGAGGAGGCTGCACCTGCCGCGGAAGCAAGCACCAGCGAAGCGCCTGCGGAGCCGGCGTCTGAAGAGGCTGCCCCAGAAGCTCCCTCAGAGGCTACCCAGGAGGCAGCCCCAGAAGCTGCACCTGAAGCCGGCCAGGACGCAGAGCCTGCCGAAGCCATCGAGACGCAGGAAGCGCAGCCAGCGGAAAAACCCGCTGCCCCCGTGGAAGAAGCCACACCCGCCGAGAAACCGGCCGCTCCGGTTGAGGAAACCGCGCCTGCGGAAAAGCCCCAGAACACTGAAGAGACAACAACTGAAGAGACCGCGGCGCCGGAAGCAAAGCCGGAAGCGCCGGTAGAGGAAGCTGCTCCGGCAGAAGAGCCTGCGGTTGAGCCATCATCCGAACAGACGAATACATCACCGGAAGCCGGCGCTGCTGAACAGCCGGCGGCAGAGCAGCCCGCCGATGCGGCGGCCAGCACGGAAGCCGGACAGGCAGAGACTTCGGAAAGCCCGGAAACGCAGGCCGATGCGCCGAAGCCGGCTACCGAAGAGCAGCCCGCTGATGCCGCTGCCGCAGAAGAGCCCGCTGCGGCCGAGGAGCCCGCTGCCGCTTCGGCTGAGCCTGCGCCAGAAGAAGCTGCCCCGCAGCAGACGGACGCTGAGCAGAAAACCTCGGACCCCGCACAGGCCGAAACGCTCGCCGCGCCAGATGCTGCTCCGGTCGAAGCCACCGCGGCAGATGAAACCGTGACCGAAGAGCCGGGTGAGCCGATCAAGGCCCAGGCCACCGCGCCGGCGGAAGAACCGGCGGCTGTCGTCTCGGACGATGCGACGGACGCGCAGAGGGCCGAAGTCAAGGCGAAGGAAGAACGCCGCCGCGACAAGGCCCGCGACCGCAGGCTGGAACTGCTCGGCGCCGCGGCTGTTGGTGTCGGGGTCGGGATGTTGATCCCCGCCCTTGGCGGCAAGGTAGTCGAGGACCAGGGGGACCGGATCATCGTTGAACGGGACGGCGAATATTTTGTGCGCAAGGACGAAAGCAGCCTGCTGCGCTATGGCGATGACGAATTCCATGCGGAACGTCTTCGCGGCGGCCGCACGCGCGAGATCGTCACCCGCCGCAACGGTGTGAAGATCATCACGATCCGCGACGAGGGCGGCTATGTGCTGTACCGTTCGCGTCTTCTGCCGGATGGCCGCGAATATGTGCTGATCGACAATCGCGAGTACAACCACCGCCGCCGCAATTACGACCGCGAGCTGCCGCCGCTGCAGGTCGGCATCCCGCGTGATCGTTACATCGTGCCGGCAGGCCGGGCGAATTATGACGATATCTACCAGACATTCACCGCGCCGCCGGTGGAACAGGTGGAACAGGCCTATTCCCTGCGCGACATCCGCGAAAGCGAACGCCTGCGCGACAAGGTGCGACGGGTGGATCTGGACACGATCACCTTCGACACCGGCAGCGCCGTGGTGCGCCAGAGCCAGGTGCCGCAGCTGGAAGATATCGCCCGCGCGTCCCAGGCCGTGATCGAACAGGACCCGACAACGGTGCTGCTGATCGAAGGTCACACGGATGCGGTCGGTTCGGATGTCTCCAACCTCGCGCTTTCCGACCGCCGTGCGGAAACCGTCGCCCGCATTCTCGCGGACGTCTACGGCGTGGCACCGGAAAACATGGTCGTTCAGGGCTATGGCGAAGACTATCTGAAGGTCGACACGCAGGGCGCGGAAGAGCGTAACCGCCGCGTGACGATCCGCAACATCACGCCGCTGCTGAGCGCGCGCAGGTAACAGGCAAAGGGCGCGGCGCCTGCTTTATACGGCGCCGCGTTTCTCGCCTGAGGTCTGGACACGGGCCAGGAACACCACGTCAGATGTGGGAAGGCATTGCCCCTGTCCTGACTGACATTGACAATTCCTGACGCCACGGCTCATGTGACCGCTCCGATCCGTCCGAGCAGAACAGCTCCGGACGGCCCAGGATTGACCCGCTCCGCTGTGCCGGCCCTCCGGGGGATCACGGCAAGGCGGACCGAAAAACAGAACCAGTTAAGAAGGTCCCCATGCGCCTGACACCTCCCTCCTTGATCGTTTTCATCGTTTCCCTGGCCCTTTTCGTTGTCGCGGTGCTCCCGATGCTCGGCGTCGCCATCCCGAGCATCGGCGTTTCCACCGTCCACCTCCTGATCGGCTCCTGGGCCGTGCTGGCCGCCGGTGTCTTGTTCAAAGGCATCTGAACTTGACGTCTTTTGGTGGAAGGTGAGCGAGCTGCGCTCGCGCTGATGCGCTGGTTTCCGGATCGGCGCGCAGCTTTGCTGCACTTGTCCGGAATGACAGTGGGGGAGGAGAGGCTTGTCAGTTTCCTAAGATCTTTTTAGCAGGAGGCGTTGCAGTCGGTGGGCTTGCCTTGCCACGGAACCTTTCGTCGGAGACACCTGTCCCCAGTCCCACCCACCCGTCCTCCCGGACAAGTGAGGCAACGCCGAACGCAGATCCGGGATCCAGACATAATCTGCGCCACAGGCACGCTCATTTCCTATGGAGAAGGTGACTGAGGTGCGAGTTTTGCTCGCGCTGATGCGCTGGGTTCCGGATCGTCGCGCAGCTTCGCTGCGCTTGTCCGGAATGACAGCGGGGGAGGAGAGGTTTGCCGGCTTCCCGAGGCCTCACGTCCAGAAAGCGTTGCAGTCGGAGCGTTGGTCTTGCCACCAACCCTATCGTCGGAGACACCTGTCCCAGGCCACACACACCTCGTCATCCCGGACAAGTGAGGCAACGCCGAATGCAGATCGGGGATCCAGACATAATCTGCGCCACAGGCGCGCTTATTTCCTATGGAGAAGATGACTAAGGAGCGAGCTGTGCTCGCGCTGATGCGCTGGATTCCGGATCGTCGCGCAGCTTCGCTGCACTTGTCCGGAATGACGGTGGCGAGAGGAGAGAGGAGAGGCTTTGGTCGCCTCACAGCTTCATGTTTCCACCGTCATTGCAGGGCTCGACCCTGCAATCCATGCCATGTCTATTCGACACTTGAGGTCTCTCAGCGTGGTCTGGGTAACGACATGGATCCCACGGTCAAGCCATGGGAGGACGATAAAGCAGGGCGATGCGATCAATCCAAGCCTCGTCATCCCGGGCTGTCGAACCTTTGATTACCCTCCAACAGGAGGATTTCTTTACCGCCCCGGTCTCCCACTCTTCTTCGGCCGCCCACGATTGCGTTTCTCCTCTGCCGGGTCTTCGTAGGACCCCGCGCCGATCTTTGCGCGCACCAGCGGTTTGACCGGGTCTGACGAGCCGAGGGGGACTTCCGTGCGGCCGACGGTCATTTCGTCGAGGGTGTTCTTGCGCACCTTGGCGCTGGGGGCGGGCAGGGCGTTTCGGTCTTTGGCGGCCTGGGCCCTGTCGCGGGCCGTCTGTTTCTTCTTGCCGCTCGCGCCTACCTTGGTGCCGCCGGCGCCAAACTTGCGGTCGCCGCGATAGCCGCCGGTCTTGCCGTCGACGTCGGACTGGCGGGCCATGGCGTCGTCGGCGACGGCCAGTTCGGTTGCCTGCAGGCGCTTGATCTCGTCGCGCAGCCGAGCGGCCGTCTCGAAGTCGAGATCGGCGGCGGCGTCGCGCATCTGCTTTTCCAGATCCTCGATATGGGCCTTGAGGTTGTGGCCGACCAGGTTGCCCTCTTCGGCGAAGCCGGCGTCGATGGTGACGTGGTCCTGCTCGTAGACGCTTTCCAGAATGTCGCCGATGGAGCGGCGGACGCTTTCCGGGGTGATGCCGTGTTCCTCGTTGTAGGCGAGCTGCTTTTCGCGGCGCCGGTTGGTTTCGGCAATTGCTCGTTCCATAGAGCCGGTCATGTTGTCGGCGTAGAGGATCACCTTGCCGTCGACGTTACGCGCCGCGCGGCCGATGGTCTGGATGAGCGAGGTTTCGGAGCGCAGGAAGCCTTCCTTGTCCGCGTCCAGGATCGCGACCAGAGCGCACTCGGGAATGTCGAGGCCTTCGCGCAGCAGGTTGATACCGACCAGCACGTCGAAAGCGCCCAGGCGCAGGTCGCGCAGGATCTCGATGCGTTCCAGCGTGTCGATGTCGGAGTGCATGTAGCGCACGCGCACGCCGTTCTCGTGCAGATATTCCGTCAGATCCTCGGCCATGCGCTTGGTGAGCGTGGTCACCAGCGTGCGGTAGCCTTTCTGGGCCACCTCGCGCACTTCGCCCAGAAGGTCATCGACCTGGCTGGTGGCCGGGCGGATTTCAACTGGCGGATCGATCAGCCCGGTGGGGCGGATGACCTGTTCGGCGAAGACCCCGCCGGCCTGTTCCATCTCCCAGGAGCCGGGCGTTGCCGACACCGCGATGGACTGCGGCCGCATGGCGTTCCACTCCTCGAAGCGCAGCGGGCGGTTGTCCATGCACGAGGGCAGGCGGAATCCGTATTCGGCCAACGTCGCCTTGCGGCGGAAGTCGCCCCGGTACATGGCGCCGATCTGCGGAATGGTGACGTGGCTTTCGTCGGCGAAGACGATGGCGTTGTCCGGCAGATATTCGAACAGGGTAGGGGGCGGCTCGCCCGGCTTGCGGCCGGTGAGATAGCGGGAATAGTTCTCGATGCCGGCGCAGGAGCCTGTTGCCTCCAGCATTTCCAGATCGAACATGGTGCGCTGTTCCAGCCGCTGCGCCTCCAGAAGGCGGCCGTGCTGGTTCAGCTCCTCAAGCCGGTGCTTGAGCTCGTCCTTGATCGACTTGATCGCCTGGTTCAGCGTCGGCTTGGGCGTGACATAGTGCGAGTTGGCGTAGATCTTGACGCTTTTCAGCTCGCCCGACTTCTGCCCGGTGAGCGGGTCAAACTCGGTGATCGACTCGATCTCGTCGCCGAACATGGAAATACGCCAGGCCGTGTCCTCATAGTGGGCGGGGAACAGCTCGATGGTGTCGCCGCGCACCCGGAAGGTGCCGCGCTGGAAGGCAGCGTCGTTGCGCTTGTATTGCAGGGCCACCAGATCGGCGATCAACTGGCGCTGGTCCATGCGCTCGCCCACCTCGATGGCGAAGGTCATCGCGGTGTAGGTCTCGACCGAGCCGATACCGTAGATACAGGACACCGAGGCGACGATGATGACGTCGTCACGCTCCAGCAGCGAGCGGGTGGCGGAGTGGCGCATCCGATCGATCTGCTCGTTGATCGAGCTTTCCTTCTCGATATAAGTGTCCGTGCGCGGAACATAGGCTTCCGGCTGGTAGTAGTCGTAGTAGGAAACGAAATACTCGACCGCGTTGTCCGGGAAGAAGGACTTGAACTCGCCGTAGAGCTGGGCTGCCAGCGTCTTGTTGGGGGCCAGGATCAGCGCCGGGCGCTGGGTGCGGGAAATCACCTGCGCCATGGTGTAGGTCTTGCCCGAGCCGGTGACGCCGAGCAGAACCTGGGTCTGTTCGCCGTTTTCCATGCCTTCCACCAGATCGGCAATGGCGGTCGGCTGGTCGCCCTTGGGCTCATAGGCGGATTTCAGAACGATCGGCACGCCGCCTTCGGATTTTTCCGGGCGCTCGGGCCGGTGCGGCACCCAGAGCTCGCCGTTCTTGTGCAGCGGGTTGCCGCTTTCAATCAGCGCGGACAGCGCTTCGACCGTCGCGGTGGCACCCTGGTTGCCGGTCAGCTCGCCGAACTTGCTTTCCTTGTTCTTCTTCTTGTTGTCTTTCTGGTGCTGCTTGAGCTGCTTTTCCAGGCTTTCCGCCTCTTCCAGCGACATGTCGAGACCGGCCACCGGGTTAAGGCCGCCCGCCGCGCGTTCGCGCGCACTGTCCGCCTTGCCGATGGAAGTTCCGCGTGACGACTTGGTCGGCTTTTCCTTCTTCGCGCTCGCGGTCGCACCGGCCTTGCGGCCTGATCTGCGTGACGGCGCGCCGTCGGCCCGAGCCTCTTTTCCCTCACGAGCGCTCTGGGGTGCCGCCTTTTTCGGCTCCGGCTTGTCCGCCTCTTGCGAAATCTCGGCTGCCCAATCGCTGATCGACCCGGACAGGGGCGCCCCTGAAAAGGGGCTTTGCGGCGCTTCGCCGAAGCCGTCAGCAGAGGTGGTGTCGTCGGGGGAGGATTTCGTCGGGCGCTTGCTCATGGGCGCAATATGGTTCGGTTACGCGCGCGAGGAAAGGGGGTGGTTGCGGGTTTGTTCCGCTTTTTGCCACTTCCTGTCAGTCTCCTGACATATGGGTGTCAGGAAGTCCGCCGGGAAGAGGCGCTTCTTGGCCGGAGATAAGAAAAAAATCGGCCCGCGAAGGGTAGGACTGCGGGCCGATGGAAGAGTTGGATATAGACAGTCGGATGTGGCCGCAGATCGGGCTTTGGCCGGGACCGCTCCGGCTTGCATCCTGCCCGGAAGGTGAGAGCGGCAGGAGGTGAAAGTCGAAGGGCATGTCACGATATGAAGCCGGCCCTCGGGCGGCTGCCGGGCTTCGTGGTCGTGTCGTTCATCAGGCTGTCTCAACCGGCCTTCGGGTCTTGCGACTGAGTGCAATCGGTCAGAGGCTGCCTGGGCTCGTTTCCAAGGGAAAACAGGCCATCGAAAGGATCGAAGGGCAGGGATATCCCTGCGATGTCATCTGCGAGCGCGAACCGAAGGCCGTGTGGGGGCAAAGGTGGCAACTACGGTGTCGTCGCAATCGCGATGGGTCATTTGGGCATTCACGTCTCCTTTGGCCATCGGCATCAGGACCCGGTGACGGGGGCGTCGCGGGTTCTGAATCGAAACAGTCGGCATGTCCTCAGCCGGAGGGCCATCCGCGTTTCGCTGACGAACGGAGGACCTAGGGCTGGACCTCGATGGACAGGATTGAATCCACGCCGCTTTCCGAGCCGTCGTAGACAATGGTGACGGTTTTTCCTGCAGCCAGGGTGTCCGGCACCGCAACGGAGCTGGAAATCGTCTGGAACTGGGTCTTGTCGCTCAGAACGAGCGTGCGGGTGGTCGGGTTCCATGTCTCGACGGACGCGGTCACGCTGTCGGCAACTGCGGGCACCAGGCCGGCAGCAAGGAAGGCAGCACCAAGGACTAAGCCACGAAGGGCCATTGCAGATATCCTTTCAAGGATAGAGATGTTTGAAGGTGCAGTGGTGTCGCGGCCATGACGGCTGGTTGCCGGTGTCATGACGGCTTGGGTTCTCTATCCATCGGATGCCTGGGAAGACCAGAAGCACTGCCTGGTGAGTGGCTTACGCGGGACGCGCTTAACCCTGCTGAAGCGGATTCAGCGCCCGGATTGCGGCGGAAATTTGTTCGAAAACAGGGGGGCTAAAAATATTCTAAGGGCGGATTGGGGAGGGGCCGACTGTGCTTTTTCCGGCGATGCTCGGCTTGCTTCCCGTGCCCGTTTGCGGTCGGAAATTTGTCGTGCAAACAGGTGAGGCAGGAGGCCGTTGCCGGTTGGGCAGCCCACGGAGGGCTGTTGTTTTCGTCAGTAAATCTTTTGCGTGCTGCGTAGTTTGCTGAATATTCAGCGGTTCGGTCTCGTGCTATAATCAGTTCCATCATATCACAAGCAGATATGCTGCATCTTGCGCGGAGGAGGCGAAAGATGAGACTGAGAGCTATTGTTAAATTTACGCTGATGGCGGGTCTGTTTTACGCAGCTGGCCCTGCCAGTGCGGATCCGCTCGACCTGACGCATCAACCGGATCTGACGGTTGCGAAAGTCGTTCTGGCCAGCCTGGACAGAGAGCTCGCGGTGCCGCCGATGCCCAACATGTCGCCGCGCCTGTCCGGTGCGGTGGATCTTCCGGTATCTTCAACCGACAAGGGGCCGTTGATCCAGGTCGCCGGTCGTTGCGGATCGTCCGAATACTACTGCGACTCTCCCGGTTTCCTCTATTGCTGCGGCAATTCTTCGGACGGGTTCTACTGCGCTGCCGATGTCAACGGCTGCACCAAGTAGTCTCCGGTCAGGGTCACGTGTCGACTAGCGACACTCACACACGGACATGCGGCCCTGCACAGTGGTGCGCCACTGGCCGCTCCAGCTGAGGCCGTTGCCGAAGCAGATGCCGGGGCATTTGCCTTGCGCATCGGCGTTGTTCCAGATGGGGCCGGCGTCGATGTCCCGCCCGGGGCTCGCCTTCTCGCAGGAGCAGACCGACATCTGTCCTTGAACCGTCGTATGCCACTGCCCGTTCCAGCGCGTACCCAGCCCACCGCAAACCCGCGGGCATTTCGCCTGCGCATCGCCATTGTTCCAGATCGGCCCGGCCTCGACGTTGTAGGTCTGGGCACCGGCGGGAAGGGCGACGAGCAGGAAGAAGAGCGCGGCAAGGGACATCGGCAATCGCATCGGGACCTCCGTAGGCAATCGATCCTCCGCAGCTTCCATTACCCGTCGCCGTGTGTCGACCGGGAAGTTCTGTGTGAACTGGTTTCTCGCGCGGTGTGGCCCTGCTGCAGCGGGGCTAGGATCGGGATCGGGGTTTCCATGGGGAAGGGATCTGGGAAATCGGGAGGTCAGAGGCGTACTGGATCCCCGCCTGCGCGGGGATGACAAGGAGGGTGTGGTGGGCCAAGGGGCTTGGAGGCAAGCGTGGTTGCCTCGCTCCGCGTTGTCATCCCGGTTTGGCGAAGCCAAGACCGGGATCCAGTATTCTGTGGAGCCGGTAAGTGGACATTCGCGAGGTCAGAGGGGTCCTGGATCCCCGCCTGCGCGGCGATGACAAAGAGAGAGTGGTGAGTTCTGGGGTTTGAAGACAGGTGCTGGTGCGTTGCGTCTCTCACTCTCCCCTCGGATACCTCTGGCTCTCTTCCACCACGTTCAGGTCCATGTGGTTGCGCATGTAACGTTCGGAGGCTTTTTGCAGGGGTTGGTAGTCCCAGGGGAAATAGGCTCCGTTGCGCAGGGCTTCGTAGACGATCCAGCGGCGGGCCTGGGACTGGCGGACCTCGGCGTCGAAGGCGGCCATGTCCCATTGTTTTCCGGCGATTTCGGCGAAACGTACAGCGGTTGCGGCATGGGCCGGGTCGGCGGCGAGGTTGGTCAGTTCGTGCGGGTCGTCCGTCACGTTGAAGAGCAGCGGCGGGTCGAGTTCGCAGTGGATGTATTTCCAGTCGCCTTCGCGGATGCCGACCAGCGGTGCGTAGGAGGCTTCGGCGGCGTATTCCATCAGCACCGGTGCGCTGCGGGGCTCGCCTTTCGCCAGAGGCGCGAGGCTGGTGCCGTCGGTCCAGGGCATGATCTCGCTCATGTCGATGCCGGCGAGATCGCAGACGGTCGGCAGAACGTCGAGCGTGCTGACCGGGTCTGAAATGTGCTTCGGAGCGAGATCGGCATCGGCAACCATCAGCGGTACGCGGGCGGAGCCTTCGAAGAAGTTCATCTTGAACCACAGGCCGCGCTCGCCCAGCATGTCGCCGTGGTCGGAGACGAACAGGATGGTCGTGTCTTCGGTCAGGTCCATCGCGTCGAGCGCATGCAGGATCTCGCCGATCTTGTCGTCCAGATAGGTGATGTTGGCAAAATAGGCCCGGCGGGAGCGGCGGATGTCTTCTTCGGTAATGTTGAAATTGCGCCAGTCGTTGGCGTCGAAGATGCGCTTCGCGTGCGGGTCGTGATCGTCATAGTCCATCGCCGGAACCTGCGGCAACAGCTGCTCGCAATCTTCGTAAAGGTCCCAGTATTTCTGGCGGGCGACATAGGGATCATGCGGATGGGTGAAGCTGACCGTCAGGCAGAAGGGGCGGTCATATTTGCCGCGGCCGTAATCGTGGATCTTGCGCACGGCCTGGAAGGCGACGTCGTCGTCATATTCCATCTGGTTGGAAATCTCGGCAACGCCTGCGCCCGTCACCGAGCCCATGTTGTGGTACCACCAGTCGATGCGTTCGCCCGGCTTGCGGTAGTCCGGCGTCCAGCCGAAGTCGGCCGGGTAGATGTCGGTGGTCAGGCGTTCCTCGAAGCCGTGCATCTGGTCCGGACCGACGAAATGCATCTTGCCCGACAGGCAGGTGGTGTATCCGGCGCGGCGCAGGTGGTGGGCATAGGTCGGAATGTCGGAGGCAAATTCCGCCGCATTGTCGTAAACGCCTGTGCGGCGCGGCAACTGGCCCGACATGAAGCTCGCCCGCCCCGGAGCACAAAGCGGGGAGGCGGTGTAGGCATTCTCGAATCTGACCGACCGTTCCGCCAGTTGTTTGAGATTGGGTGTATGTAGAAATTCCGCCGGTCCGTCCGGAAAAAGCGTTCCGTTCAATTGGTCGACCATCAAAATCAGGATGTTCTTGCGCTTGGTCATAGAGCTTCTCCAACGGAATGCAGGACGGGTTGCCAAATTCCTATCGTTTTTTTGATTGAGCAATCAATCAAATTCATTATCCTCTTTCACCAGCCCAAGATGTCGTTAAAGCGACGTAACTTGCACATTTTACCTATGTGTGCAGGTTATGCCGCTCAGCCGGGCCAGATTGGCCTCAAGAAAGAAGGGACAGGTATATGAAGACTCTAAACCAGCCACTCTTACAATCGGGGGTCTCCCGGCGCGGCGTTCTGATGGGAACGGCAGCCATCGGCGCAACGGCGTTCGCAGGCCAGTTCGGAGTCGGCCCAGCGGCCGCGCAGCCCAAGAAGGGCGGCACGTTCAGGGTCGGCATCGCCGCCGGCAACACCAGTGAAAACTACGATCCGGGCACCTGGGACAATGTCTTCGTGCAGGTGTTCGCCACGTCCCGTCACGGGTACCTCATCGAGATCACCGCGGACGGTACCCTGGTGGGCGAAGTGGCGGAAAGCTGGGAAGCGTCTCCCGATGCCACGATCTGGACCTTCAAGATCCGCCAGGGTGTCGAGTATCACAGCGGCGGCACGGTCAAGCCGGAAGACGTGGTGGCCTCGGTCAACTATCACCGCGGCGAAAACAGCACCTCGGCGGCGAAGCCTTTCGTCGATCCGATCAAGGACATCAGCGTCGACGGCGACAGTGTCGTGTTCACGCTGGAAGCGGGCAATGCCGACTTCCCGTTCGTGGTCAGCGACTATCACTTGCCGATCATGAAATCCTCCGACGGCAAGATCGATCCGACCAGCAGCGACGGTTGCGGTCCCTACAAGGTGACCAACTACCAGCCGGGTGTCATTGCCGAACTGACCAGGAACGAGAACTACTGGAAGACTGACCGGGCGCATTTCGACGATGTCAAGCTGCTGACCATCGTTGACCCGGCAGCGCGTCAGTCAGCACTCCTGACCGGCAATGTCGATGTCATCGATCAGGTGGACCTGAAGACCGTCGGTCTGTTCAAACGGTCGCCGAACGTCACGATCCTGTCGACCACGGGCACGCAGCACTACACGTTTGCGATGGACACGCGCACGGCGCCCTTTAGCGACAACAATGTACGTATGGCGCTGAAATATGCTGTCGATCGCCAGGAACTGGTCGACAAGATCCTGTTCGGCTACGGGGCTGTTGGGAACGATCATCCGATCAGCCCGTCCAACCGCTTCTTCGCGGACGACCTGGAACAGACCACCTACGATCCCGACAAGTCGAAATACTACCTGAAGCAGGCCGGTCTCGATTCCCTTGACGTCAGCCTTTCAGCGGCTGATGCGGCCTTCGGTGGTGCCGTCGATGCGGCCGTGCTTTATTCAAACAGCGCGAAGAAGGCTGGCATCAACATCAAGCCGGTGCGCGAGCCGAATGACGGTTACTGGTCGGATGTCTGGATGAAAAAGCCGTTCTGCGCGGTCTACTGGGGCGGACGTCCGACGGAAGACTGGATGTTCTCCGTGGCCTATGCGTCCGGTGCTCCCTGGAACGATACCTACTGGGAGAACGAGCGCTTCAATCAGCTGCTGAAGACGGCCCGTTCCGAGCTTGATGAAACCAAGCGAGCCGATATGTACCGCGAAATGCAGAACCTGGTGCGCACCGACGGTGGTGTGATTATTCCGATGTTCGCCAGCTATGTCATGGCGCACAACGAAAAGGTCCAGCATCCGGAAAAGGTTGCCGCCAACTGGACTCTGGACGGTTTCCGCGCCGTCGAACGCTGGTGGTTCGCTTAACAGAACCAAGACGGCACCTGCAGCCGTTAAGGCGAAGGCGGTGGAAACCGCCTCGCCGGATCGACCTTCAAAGCGCTCCTGTTTGGGGCCTTTCCAACGGCCGGCCGGGCAAGTCCCGCCGGCCGCTTTTTTTCAATTGGACTTTTCCGAAATCAATTGTTGGCGAAAGGCCTCGACGTTGACGATCAGGCCCGGCAGCAACCATTGAAACAGCCGCACCACATCGCCGACCGGCTGCGCGTTGGTGTCCCGGGCAATCGCCGCTTGCAGGATTTCCGGTGTCAATCCGCCAGGGTTGGGCAGTGTCCGGGCAAGGTTGACCGCGCAGTCGTGAACGCGTTCGCAGGCCTTGTCATAGTCGGTGGTTTCGATCTGAGGACGCAGTGCATTCCACGCGAGGCGAAAGTAGCTCGGCCAGCGGGCAAGGGCACGATAGTCGGTGTTCACGAACGGCAGGCCGAGCGTGCGCATGATGTCGTCGTAGACATCTCGCGTCTGGCTGTCGACGTGGTGCATTTCCATGAGCACCGGTGCCCCCAGTCGCCGCGGCCCGTGTTCGCTGTCGTAGGGTGAAATAGTGCTGCTTTCGCGAAGGTCATGGTTCTCGATCAGAAGCCGGGCAGCTGTCGCGATCAGGAGATAGGGCATGTTGCCGTGGGAGAAGACCTCGATCTCGTCTCTTATCCGCTCGAGTTCCTGATCCGCATACCCGCGTTTGCGCAAATCCCTTGTAATTTCCGGAACCGAAAAGGCGGCAACTTCCTGCTCTGCACATGATCTCAGCTCCGCGCAGGCTGCAACGAATTCCCTGCTTCCGGCAAGGTCTCGCAGTCCACCCCACAAGGCGGCGTAGAAGTTCGGATATTGTGCAAAGGCCATCGTCACCACGCCCATCCATGGCACTTGCAGCACGGCCTTGGTGTCTTCGTAGACAGCGCGCAGCGCTTCGTTGGCACGGATCTCCGGAACCGTGGTCACCTGTGGCAAGGGAGAGGGCTTGCGGCGTGGCAGGGTCTTGCTAGCCTGTTCGGCAACCATCACCGCCAGTGCCTGAAGCCCCGTTTCATAAATGCCGGCAACCACGGAACGTGCCTCTTCTTCTGAAGCGCCTTCAGCATCGAACCTTCCCGACCATTCCACTTTGCAGCCGTTGCCGGTCGCAAGGATCCGGAAAGTCGAAGTGTAGTCACGCACGGGAAGGGGGCCAGAGAGTATGCGGTAGCTGTAGGTTCCGGGAACCGTTCCGTCGTCGGTCCGAGCTTCCTGGAGTATCGCGCCGTCCGGCAACGTCAGGTGGCGCACCGTTCCGGAAGGTGCTTCGCTCGTCTTGCAGTCCGCAACGGACGGATGCCATGCACCGATCCGGTCAAAACCACCTGCAAGCTGTCTCACCAGGTCCGGATGGACCGGCAGAGCTTTTTTTCGGTGAACGTCGATCATCGTCTTCCTCCCGTTCAAGTTTAGGCAATCGTGAAGTGGCGGCTGTTCAATCGCGGGGCCCGTTCGCGTCATCGGGCTGACGCGACCGGGCCGTTTGTTCAGGCGCCCATCTGCTGTGCGTCGTATTGGGTAACCTGCGGGAAATCATGCTCCGGGTCCGCCACGTGCCGCACATACTGGATCAGGGTGTAGATCCCGATGATCCCGATGGTTTCAAGAAGGGCCTTGTCGGAAAAACCGGCCTGCCGGACAGCATGAAGCGTCGGGGCGGTCACCTGACCGCGGTTGCGGACGACTTCATTTGCGTAGTCGAGCAGGGCCTGCGTCCGCGCATCCTCCGCGCGGCCTTCCATTGCGGCCAGCATCTCGGTTTCGCTACCGCCGTGCATCTGGCCCACTTTCATGTGAACGTTGACACAATAATCGCAGCGATTGAGTGCGGAAACGAGCATGGCTACCTGTTCGATCTCCTTGCCCGTCAGTTCTATGCCGTCGTTGACGCCGGCATTGAGCGCAAGGAAGCCCTTCAGCACATTGGGGGCATTGCCCGTGACCTTGAAGAGATTGATGACGCCGCCGAATTGCCGCTTGGCCTCATCAAACGCCTCCTTTGTGGCTCCTGTTGCCTGGCTGGGTTCGATTTGAAGCATGTTTGGCATTTGTCGTTTCCTTTCGTGTGTCAACTGACCGACCAGTCAAACGATGTTTAAACGTGCTCGGACGTCCGGTGTTTGCCGCAATTGGCGGCGGTTAGGGTTTAAGGCTGTTCAGATGGGCGAGGGCGCCGGGGGCAAGAAGGGTGATGTGCGATGGGTCGTTCTGCGCCTTGGCCAGCAGAAGCCCACCCTGAATGAGGCCGATGACGACATCCGCTCCCTTGTCGCAATCGATCCTGGCGAGTGAACCGGTCTCGATGAGCTGGTGCAGGATATCGCGCACCGGGGCTTTCCACGTCGTCAGTGCATGTTTGATGGCCTCGCGTACAGGGATATCCACGGCCCCGAGTTCCAGGCTCATGTTTCCGACAAGGCATCCTTGTGCAAAGCCGTGCCGGGTTTTCCAGTCCCGGTTTGCCCTGGCGGGAACGTCGAAGAGCTGGCGGAGCTTTTCTTCCGGTGCTGCGTCACTGTCGGCAATGTCGCGGAAAGCTTGTCCGAAAGACGTTGCATATCGCTCGATCGCTGCAGCCAGAAGATCCGACTTCGAAGGGAAGTAGTGGTACAACGTTCCCTTGTTCACCCCGGCGCTCTTGCAGAGTTCCGTGGTGCCGACGGCACCGAAGTTGCGTCCCAGAAAGAGCTCGGTGGCGGTGTCGATGAGAATGTCGCGTGTCGTGGTCATGCGGGATTGATATTTCCAACTGACCGATCAGTCAATTGATTGACGCTCACCCCAAGTTCACGACGTCGCGAGGTGGGGTCTTGCCGTCTTCAGGTCTGGATGCCTCGAAGACGGCCGAACCGGAAGAAGATTGGCCCCTGTCAGCAATGCAGCTCCGTGACGCCAGATTTGATTTAGTTGAAAAAGACGCTTGACCTGGAGTGCACTCCAACCGGTACCTGAGAGAAATCGTTCCGTTCGGAGACTGACATGCGGATTGGCGACCTGGCCGAGAAATCGGGACTTTCGACCGACACCCTGCGCTACTACGAAAAGATCGGCCTTTTGCCGCGTCCCTTGCGGGACGGTGGCGGGCGGCGGGTCTACGATGCAACGATCCTCAGGTGGATCGACTTCCTGGACCGGCTGAAATCGACCGGTATGGGCATCAAGGACCGGCTGCGTTATGCGGACCTGCGTACAAAGGGCGAAGCTTCGTTGACGGAGCGCCGGAAGCTGCTGGAAGCGCACAGGGGAAAGGTTGCCGGCGATATTGCCCGGCTCACCGAGATGCTGGACGTCCTGGACGATAAGATTGATCGCTACAGAAGGATGGAAGCGGGTGAGACCGTTGATCCGGCCTTCGAAAGCTGCGCCCGGACCGAACACGGCGCGCCGCCAAGCAAGGAAGCTCCGAAACATGAGCACCGCCCTGGAGCGCGGCCGCGCGCTGACGCAGAAACTTAACCCCGACCTCGAAGCCGTCCTCAGCGAGCGCTATGACGATCTTCTGCCTGGCTTTGCCGAAAGCCTGATCGAATGGGCCTATGGCCGGCACTATGCCCGTGAGGGCCTCGACCTGAAAACGCGCCAATTGTGCACCATCGCGGCCCTGACCGTGCTCGGTGGCCAGACGGCACCGCAGCTGAAGATCAACATCGAACACACGCTTGCCGCCGGGGCCAGTCGCACCGAGATCATCGAGGCGATCTGGCAGATGGCCGTCTACGGCGGCCTGCCGGCAGCCATCAACGGCCTCAACGCGGCACGGGAGGTGTTCGAGGCGTCGGATGCGGCGTGAGTGAATTCAGTCACGCAGCCAATCCGATAAGATGACCTATCCGCAGTCATCCCGGTCAAGCGAAGCGCGCACCGGGATCGGGGAGCACATGCATGTCGAAAGACACTCGAACGCCTGGCGTAAGTCAGGCGCACCCCGATCCCGGATCTTCGCTACGCTGCGTCCGGGATGACTGCGGATAGGCAGGTGAAAACCAGCGGGGTGCCGGGATGACCCCGGGAACTAGGAGAATGCCGCCACTCAGGCTGCGGCGACGTCCTGCAGGAACCGGTCGATCCGGGTGGTGACTTCAGCGAGCTGCCGGGTGGCCGCGTCGGTGATTTCTTCCACCTCACGGGCCGACAGGCTGGTTTCGCTGGAGCCGCGGGAGAGGTCACCGATATTCTCCGACACGCTGGCGGTCTGGCCGGCCGCCTGGGAGACGCCAGTGGAGATTTCGGCCGTTGCACCGGCCTGCTGCTCCACGGAGCTTGCCATGGCGGCGGCTGTTTCGTTGACGGATTCCATCATGTCCATGATTGCGCTGATCGCTTCGACAGCACCGTTGGTGGCCTGCTGGATTTCTGTCACCTGGCTGGAGATTTCCTCGGTCGCCTTGGCTGTCTGTCCGGCCAGAGACTTCACCTCGGAGGCAACCACGGCAAATCCCCGTCCGGCGTCACCGGCACGGGCGGCTTCGATGGTCGCATTGAGTGCCAGCAGATTGGTCTGCTCGGCAATCTCCTGAATGAGCTGCACGACAGCGCCGATGCGCTCCGCCGCGGCGGACAGGCCCTTGATCTGGTCATTGGAGGTGCGGGTGGCGCCTGCAACTTCCTCGACGCGCACCAGGGTGTCGTTGACCTGCCGGCCAACTTCCTGAACCGAGGCGCTGAGTTCTTCCGTGGCGGCTGCAATCGTCTGGACGTTATGGCTGGCCTGGCTGGAGGCCGTGCTGACATCCTCGGACTTGCCTGTGGTCGTGCGGGCGATTTCGGAAAGCTGCTCGGCAGTGTTGTCAAGCTGCTGCATGTTGCCTGTCACCGTGGCGAGGGCTTCCTCGATATCCTGGCGGAACGAGGCCACAAGGGCGTCAACGGTCGCTTGCCGCTTGCGGACACCTTCCTGGTTGGCAAGGGTTTCCTCTTCCAGCCGCATTCGTTCGATTTCCCGGTCGCGGAAGGTTGCGACGGCCTGGGCCATATGGCCGATTTCGTCCTTGCGGTTTGCTGCGGGCAGGTCGAGATCCGTATCGCCGTCTCTCAGTTTGAGCATCGCGCCGGTCAGCCCCCGGATGGGGCGGATGATGGCGCTGGATAGCAGCACGACGAAGGCGATGCCCAGAAGCAGGGCCAGACCCAGGGTGACGGTGATCTGCGTCTGTGCGCCAACGGCGCTTGCAAGAGCGGTCGCTTCCGAGTTGGCGCTGATGACTTCCGCCTGATCGGTTAGCGAGGCGGCTGCCGCGGCAAAGGATTGTTCGCTTGAGCGCAGTGCCGCCGTTGAGGCAACGACTTCGGCAAACGTGGTGTCCAGTTTCGGCAAAGCGTCCGTACCGGCCGCAACAAGCGCCTTCAGGGGCCCGTTCAGAAGATCGGTCAGGGCCTTGTCGGAGGTATTCTTGCCGGCGGCGGTTCGCACTGTGTCGAGGTTGCCCAGTTCCGTGCGGGCATCGGCCAGGTACATCTGGAACGTATCGGCGGCGTTTTGGGACGATGTGTTCAGATAGTCGGAATAGGCGCTGCGGACACCAAGCACGCTGCGGGCAACGCTCTGGGTATAATTCGACAAAAGGGCAATGTCGGCGCTGGCCTTGTCGAAGTCCCGCAGTTCCTGCGTCAGGTCGTTGATGGGTTCTTCGGCGGCCTTGATGATGGTGTCGGCAAGGGTGATCAGCTCACGGGTGGCGGGCTCCAGTTGCTTTTGCCAGGCGTTCGGGTCCGGAGACTTCAGATGCGCCTTCAGCAGCTTTTCAAAGGACTTGGAGCTTTTCGTCAGAGCCTTGACGCTGTCCTTGATCGTGTCGGTCTTCACCGTGCGGCGGACGGCCTTGGCATCCTTGTCCAGGGCATCCACCCGTTCGGCCAGCTTCTTTGCCAGGCCCTTGTCCGGTGCCGCGGCAAAGGTCTCTGCCTCCTGCGCCAGCACCACCGTGGTGATGCGCATGTTGCTGAGCCGAGGGCTGACGTTGGACAGGTTGTTCATCTTGCCTTCGTTGGTGATGGCAAGGGCGGATCTGTAAGCGGCAAGGGCCGTGTAGTCCTCGAAGGCCTTGTTGGTGGTTTCGACCAGTTCGGACGTCAGCGTGTCGAGACTGGCCGCTGCCGTATCCCGGCTCTGCCGTTTGTCGCGCAGCGTCGCAAATCCGGTCTCCAGCTCGCCGACGATTGCCGCAAGCTGTGTTGCTGCCTGGGGCTGGCTTTCGGAGAGGTTCAGGCTTTCCCGGGAAATCGAGGCAATATCGGCGGTGACGGCGTCTGCCGCCTGGCTGCTTCCGTCGCGGCCGAATGTCTGGGCGTTGGTCAGCAAGCGGGGAACGCTGCCGAGGAGTTCGTTGGCCGTCTTGGCGACCGTCACCGAGTTCTTGACCTCCGAGCCGGCGTACAGGCCGCCCGCACCGACGCCGATGGCGCACAGAAGCATGGCGCCGAAGCCGATCTGCAACTGGGTCTTGATCGGCCAGTCGAAGAAGACGCGTTGCCGTGCCGCTGTCCCGGTCCGGTCAATCCCTTTCGGTGTGGCGCTGGTTGCAGTCTTCCGGAAAGGAAGGTTTACGAACTTCATTCTCGAGCTCCGGAGGTTGTCTAGCCGGAACCATTTTGAGCGGAAAGTTTTAAGAAGACCCGAAGGAGAGCTGCATTAATTATGGGCGGCTTTTTGTACGCTTGTTGTGCAGGTAAGGCTTTGGAAAGGTTCTCTGCTGGGCCCCGCTAAACAAAGAACCTCTTTGAGAAACGAAATTTCCTATTGCGTCAAACGCTTGGGGTTGCTCTGCGGTTTCTTTTCAAGGTGGGAATTGAGGACGGCCTGCAGCCTATCGGTGAGTGACACGTCTGTTTTCGGGTTGCAGGCCAGCGCAAGCTCCACGGTCTGGAGGGTCAGCAGCTTCCTGATCTCCACGCCTTCCTGCGCGGCGACATAGGGGGATGATATCAGACCGCCCAGCCAGAGCTGGGTATGGCCGGTCTTCAGCATGTTTGCGTTCAGCTTGTCTTCGTACACCAGAACCAGATTGGGGTGGCCCGCATCCTGAAGTTCGTTGGTACTGGTCCAGCCGCCAACCGCCCCCGTCGCATAACCAAAACTGTCCTCAACGGATGACAGTCTGATCGAGCTGTCCTTGAGGGCAAACAGACCGTAGCCGTCGATTTCCAAAGGTCCGACCCAGTTGAAATTCGGTTCGCGGGCTTCTGTGCGCCATAGAGCCATGAAACAGTGGTTGGCGTTGCTTTCAACCGCGTTCAATCCGCGCTTGAAAGGACGCATATGCATCTGGACCGATATGCCGGCTTCGTCGGCAAGGCTCTGGACAAGTCTGGTGACAGAGCCGTCGATACGTCCGTCTTCATGGGGAAAATAAAGAGGTTTGTAGTCTTCGGTGTAAATGACAATTTCTGGTCGGGTATTGTCGGTTGCTGCTGAAACGCCTGTTCCTGCGAGCAATACTATTGCCAGAAATAACCCTGATAACCCGATGTGCATGAAGGCTCCGGTTCATGCGGCTTGTCTTGATTTTCATCCGAAAGCTTCGTTTCAGACGCGTACCTTAGAAGTCCGCAGGTTTAAGAAGGGTAATCCAATCAAACGTCCCCGGGATCGTTCTGCTGGTCTTGCCGGTCGCTGTGGCCGAGATCCTTCTCCGGCCAAAGCTGGTCGCGTAACCGCTGTTTCAGCACCTTGGCCTCCGGAAAGCCGCCATCCGTCTTGCGGTCCCAGACGGTTTCACCGTCGCAGACGATCGTAAAGATGCCACCGGTGCCAGGAACCAGCGTAACCGCCCCTGTTTCTTCAGAAAAGGTGGACAGGATCTCCTGAGCCATCCATGCGGACCGCAGCAGCCAATTGCATTGGCGGCAATAGGTGATGATGATATGGGGCGAAGGGACGTTCGTCATGGCGTCCGGCCGGCTCCTCTGTTTCACTTAATGGTCTTTGCTTGTGCCACAGCTTTCCACCGACGCGCCAGACGCCACCTTGCCAGTCATCCTGGAAACCTTCGAAAATCATCCGGATTTGCACCGTCTTTGCGGCATGCCTTTGACGGCCACGGCCTTTCCTGGGTTGACCAACCGTGTTTTCAGGCTTGAGGCCGGGAAAGGCACCTTCTTTCTACGCCTGCCGCGTTTGGAGGAGGCAGGCAGCATCGACAGGAAAGCGGAGGCGCGGAACCTGTCGCTGGCAGCGGACGCCTGCCTTGCCGTGCCGCCGGTGTTCTGTGATCCAGGCACCGGCGTTCTGGTGACAAGGGCAGTCGAGGTCAGTGGCGCCCCTGCCGGCCTTCTGGGCCAGATGCCGCATGTTCTTGCTCAGGCTCTTGGTCAGGCGCTGGGGCGCTTGCATGGGTCTGGGGCGGCCTTCGAAGGGCGGCTCGACCCGGACTGCGTGCTTCAGGCACAATGGCAAGGACTTCGGGATGCGGCCGGGCTTGGTGCGGAAATGGCCGGGCTGGAAAAGGTGCTGAAGCTTCGCGCGACAGTTACAGCGGGCAGCGCTGGCCCCGTGTATGTCCCGAGCCATGGGGATCCATCTCCCGGCAACTGCCTGATGACGGCTGAACGGCTCTGGCTGATCGACTGGGAGTTTTCAGCCATGTCCGATCCAGCCTGGGATCTTGCCTATGCTGTTCTCGAACATCAGATGGGGCCGGATCAGGAGGGCGTCTTTCTGCAAGCCTATGCGGTCACCGGGGCGGACCTGCCTGATGCGAGACGTCTCGTCGTGATGAAAGCCAAATGTGACGGCGTATCGGCGCTCTGGGCGTTGGAGCAGGTAGCCGCAGGGCGGGACGAGGCTGTGTTTCTGCCCTTTGCGCGGCAGAGGCGGCAGCGGGCGCTGCAGCAATTGGCTGAGCTTGCCTGAGCCCAGGAAATGCCCCGCGGCATCAGGGAAGGTGACGTCAGTTGACCGGGGCCTGCCACTCCGGGTCAGCGAGGCACTGGCTGTATCGGTTTGACATTTGGTTTCGCAGCGACTGGTTTTCCGGCTCTGCCAGAAGCTTATCCCAGATGCCGTCTGCTTTCAGATAGTCGAGCGTGCATCCGCAAGCTGCCTGGCAGATGTCCGGCGTGGCGGTTGTGCCCTGGCAGGAAGCCGTGCAGTTGCGCACAAAGGCGATTGCGGACCTGTCCATTTCGGGGCCGACCTGCGCTGCTGTCCATACAAGGCCGTATAGCAAAGGCTGGTGCAGCAGATAGACCGGCAGGGAATGGCGGCCAAGAAACCGTGTCAGACGACCCGGGCGATGGGAAAAGGTCAGGCCGGACAAACTCTGCCACAGGCCGAGATTGCGAAAGATCTTCGAGACGGCGACGCCGGCGAGCGTCACGCCGGCCCAGGGTGCAAGAGGGACATAGTCGACGCTGGCAAACCCCGGCGTCCCAAGCCCGGTCCACAGCCACACCTGCCCGTCAAATGCAGGCGAAGCCGCCCAAAATGGCAGGGAGAAAACCAGTGCGGCGGCGAGCACTGCAAAGACGACGGGCAGACGTGTGAAGGGCAGGGCGATCAGGCTGGACAGGGCAATAGAGTGCAGGATGCCGAAGCGGACAAACGTATCGCCAAAGGTGAAATAGGTGACCGCAGACACCGCAGCCGCCGCGGCAACGATCACGCCAAGACGGCGCCAGAAGGCCTGCCAGCGGATGCCCGTGTGATGTGCGAAATCGAGGCTGATGCCGGCCAGAAACAGGAAGCTGCCGGCTATCGAAGCAGCAAAGATGCGCCAGCCGGTACCCTGGGCGACGGGCCAGTCGACGTAAGCGAACCAGGATAGGTCCCAGGAAAAATGGTAGATCGCCATGGCGACAACAGCGAGGCCGCGGGCAAGATCGAGCACGGCCAGACGCGTTGAACGCATAAAAAACTCTCTGAACGATAACCGGGGCCGTTGACGGGCGGCAGAGCCGGTATGGATTAGCTGCTGAACGCGACGACCAGTGTCGTGATCAGGGCCGACGCAGCAATCATTGCCCCGACATATGGCCATGGAGACGGACGATGGACGGTAAATACGTCCTGGTTCGCCGGATCCTGAAGCATGCCCTCACTCCCTTGTCCCACCACGAAGTGAGGCAAGAGTGAGCCAAATGTCCGGTTGCCGAAAGACGGTAAATCAATTGCTAACGGGTTTTCCCAAGGAAAACGACCAGATGTGGATGACCCGGCAACATTGACCCAGGCGTCCTGACCTTCGAATGCCTGCGAAGTCCGGCGGACAAGGACGCCCGGTGGTGGTCGTCAGAGGTCGAGCGTGTCGAGCCCGGCTTCCAGGTGATCGGCCAGAAGCGGCATGCCGAGCAGGTAAGTTGCCGTTGAGCCGACGGCACGTTCCCGCGCTTCATCGACCGCTTGCTGGAAGTCTTCTGCCTCGAAGTCGCCGCGGCCGATCCAGGCGATAGCCACCAGTTCGGCGGCTTCATCGACATTCAGGTCCTCGATCAGTTCCCGCAATTCCTCATCGGAG
Source organism: Roseibium aggregatum IAM 12614 (assembly GCF_000168975.1). GTDB lineage: Bacteria > Pseudomonadota > Alphaproteobacteria > Rhizobiales > Stappiaceae > Roseibium > Roseibium aggregatum. Next base: position 13,316 of record NZ_AAUW01000016.1, on the reverse strand, counting down.
AGGTCGTCGTTTTCCTCTTCCGCCAAGCCATCGTGACCGTGGCTCTGCTCCAGCGCGTCGGCATCAAATTCGACGTCGCCCTCGTGACCGTCCTCGAACGAGTCCTGAAGAGACGACGCTACGGCCCGTGCCTTTTGGGCAAGCAGGCGGATCGTGTCCGCTGAAAGTGTGAGGTCGATGTCCATTGATGCCTCCGACAAACCCTTCGTTTCTTTATCGATCCACTTTTCGCCGTTGGCAATGGTCATGATTGGAAATCCCTCTCTGGCCGCCAGTTGCGGCGGCGATAATCACCGGTTGAGGGATAAATGCCCTGTTGCCGGTTTTGTTCCACCTCAGCTGGCAGGACGCTTTCCGGGACACTCGCAAATACCGTACCCGCGGTTATCCCCGGTATTCAAGGCTGTGCACCGCCGCTCGGTTTTATTTGCGGCCAAAGCCAGCCTGGAACCGTGCTCGGTCTTGCAGGCAGAACATGTTCTTGCTTTACTTGGACGGCGAACAAAGTCCTGTCCTTGACCGTGATCAACAGCGGGCGCAACTAACGGATAACCTCTGGGTGGTCAGGCTGAGGGCGTGCACAAGCGCATGCTTCTGCAATGGCCGGGCAGCCTGACAAAAGAGGGGCCGGCAACGGACAGGAGATCTTTTCCGGGGGCGGACCGGGCACTGAGGCCCGGCACTCATGCCAAGCATGAGGCCGGGTCTCGGCTTTCTTGCGGGTTAAGTTTTCAGAACACGGACTTTGATGTCTGATCGGGGTGACCGGGGACTGCCGGAGCGGATCCGATTGCCGTGTGAGCGACGGGTTCTGCCTTTGGACCACCGTGCATGTTGGCGGGGTTTGCCATGGCTGCCGCCGCGACCAGGGCGGTCGCCAGCAGCATGCCCAGAAAGATCGCCTGCAACAGCGGCCGGGCTTCATGCAGGTCGCTTTTCAAGGGAGCGGATTTTCTGGATTTCTGGTTTTCGACGCGTGCCATGATCAAGATCTGTCTGGTTTGAGCGGTTGTACGTTGGTTGCTGTCAGTCTGCCTGCGCATCTGCGCCGGTCAGGTCCTGAAACAGGCGGCGGGCCATCAGACAGGTGACGGCGGCCATGGACAGGAACGCGACCATCGGCAGCACCAATGACGGCTCCAGGGCGGACATCAACATCAACAAGCCTGCTGCCACTATGAACAGCAAAACAGGTTTGAAGCTTGCGTTCTGCGTTTTAATCGTCGGCTGAACTATCGTTGCTTGGGCCATCGGCTCCTCCATCCGCTTGGATGAGTTCAATCTCGACGGAAATTGCGCCGGCACGCAGACGCGAATTAGACATGGCCTGTGTGTTTTCGTGACAATTTTTAGGCAAATTCGATCTATGGTGTCGCCCGCTGAAAGTGCCGCAACAGGTAGTGAGCCGTCGCCCATCGATGCTTCGGACAAGGTGAATGCGTTCCGGTTTTTGCAGCGCCAGTTCCGTGCCGGCAAGGCGTTCCGGAAAAGCTGGAAATTCCGCAAGTCCGCAAATTAAGCTTTCGTAAAATTGACAATAAAACTTCTCATTAAATTGTATTTCATTTTTTTAATACTGTAAAAATTGACGTATCTCGGGAATTTTACGATGCAGTTTTAGTGTTTGTTTGCATTTCCCAAGCATGCTTGGCCGCAGGGAAATCCGCGACGAACAGACCAGGCATGGAATGACGACTAACGCTGCGCAGAGCGCCACGGTGGACAAGCCGACAGACCCAGTAACGTCGACAGAACCGCCGGTCAAAAAGGCCGGGGAACCGCCGGCGTTGTCGCTGGCGGGTATCCAGTTTTTCATTGCCGACATCAGCAAGAAAACCATCCTCTGGCACGAGATCGGCTCTCAGAGTTTCAACAGCGAAGTGCGCGACCTGCAGGAGGCGCCTTCCAACGAGGCATTGCGCCATCTGTCACCGGAAGACCGGAAAACCATTCTCCGCCTGGTTCAGGGCGCGATCCGGGAAGGGCAGGCGGGACCGTTCGACGTTGGCGGCGGGCCGGATCACCGTATTCCGGGCATTCCGATCGTTGCCTATCGTTACGAGTTGCCGGACGGCAAGATCCTCGCAATCTGTTTTCCCTCCATCGGCGAGAGCGACAGCAATCCGGGTCGGGTCATCCTGGGGCTGGCACCTATCCTCCAGCATTTCGTGGCGTCGTCGACGCGCGTGGTGCTGCTGGTCGACAATTTCGGTTACGTGCGTTTTGCCAGCGACGGTTTCCTGAAGAGATTCCAGATCGAAGACGCGCGTCTGATCCTGGGCCGGAACATCGCCCACATCCAGAACCGTGTTGGCCGGACAATCGTCTCCCTGACGATAGCGGCGCTGACACGCCGGGCCAGCGCGACCGGGCGTGGCAAGTTTCTGCTGGCATCCAACGACAGCGTCGAGCTGAAATATGATGCCATGTATTTTCGCGTTGGCGGCACGGTGGGCGGTGTGCTGTTTTCGGCAGGCCATGCGGGCGGCGATGTCGATTTCGCCAGGGTTTTTGAAGCCTGCAGTGCGCCGATCCTGGTGGTCAACATCAATACGAAGATCATCATCGCAGCGAACAACGCGGCAATGAAGACCTACCACCTAACGACGGACGTTCTCGACAGCCGTCCGATCACCGAGATGCTGCTGCACCCGAGCAACTATGCGTCCCTCTTGACCTCTGCCAAAGACGCTTCGGATGTTCCGCTGTCGGTGCCGGTGACGGTGCTCAACGGCCAGACCAAGAAAAAGCGCTTCAAGTGCACGATCATCGACGAGGACAAGGACGAGCCGAAGCTGATCCTCGAGACGCGAAGCTGATCACGCACGCCGGGGACGGACGACCGGGCCCGGACTTTCAAGCCGCAGACGCAGCATTGCCGTCGTGGTGTTCCAGGGCCCAAAGGTAGATCTGCCCCAGGATTTCCGCCAGGCTCCGGCCTTTGGATGTCAGGGCGTAGCGGACGCGGCGGTGAGTGTCGTCCAGTTCGGTACGGGCGACCAGGCCTATCTCTTCCAGATGGCGCAGTTCCTGCGTCAGCACCTTGCGGCTGATCGGTTTGAGTGTCCGCTGAAGTTCCAGAAAATGATGGTCCTTCACGGTCAGGCAATGCAGGACCCTTGGCGTATGTTTGCCGCCGATGCTTTTCAGGGTGTCGGCGACTGGGCATTCCTGCGTGCCGGGCAGGCGCCAGAGGGATGCGATCTGTTCGCTCATGTCCGTCTCCAACGGTTCGCCGGGGCCAAAGGACTGTCCGGGTTACCAAAAGGTGCCTAATTGAACGCATTTCCGCGTCCGACTAGGTGTAGCCCTACAAATGAAGACGAAATGGCATGAGAAATGGCGAAACCGCGTCAGGAAGGGTGCGCGGAGCGGGCTTTCTGCCCGGTCAAGCACCCTGACGACACGCTGTGAAGCCATTTTCATGTCCTTCGGAACTGACCGGATTGGTCCTCCTCAGCGTTGCGAAAGCTTGAAAATGAGCCACATTTCCTGCGCCTCCGCGCCTTGTGGCAGACCAATCCGCCTCAAACCATTTCATCTTCAATTATGAGTCCACACCCCAGGTGAAGAGCCAGCTTATCACCAGGAAGAGAACGGCGGCAAACATGTCCGAGATTCAGATCCACACCATTCCGATCCTACCGTTCGGCATGGTCAATGCGTTCCTGCTGACCTCCGCAACTGGTGCCGTGCTTGTCGACACGGGGCTGCCGGGCAGCGAGCGCAAGATCGAGAAGGTTCTGGCGGCAGCCGGTCGTTCCCTTGCCGACCTCAGGCTTATCGTGGTGACCCATGGCCATATCGATCATGCGGGCTGTGCCGCGCGTCTCAGGAAAATAACCGGAGCACCCGTTGTGTTGCATGAGGCCGACCTGGCCTATTGTCAGGGCAAGACCCCCATTTTGAGGCCATCGGGTTTCTTCGGCCGCCTGTTCAAGATGACCGGCGTCATCGAGCGGCCGTTTCCCGCAGTCGAACCGGACATTCTTCTGTCTGGGGAACAGACCCTGGACCTGTCTGCCTACGGCCTGGCAGGAGACATCCTGCCGACGCCGGGGCACACGCCGGGATCGCTTTCAGTACTGCTTGAGGATGGTGCCGTGATCGCGGGCGATCTGGCAGCATCCGGCATTCTTCTGGGGGGAATCGCCTTCAAGGGGTGGCCCAAGCCGCCTCCCTTCGAAGAAGACACACTTCAAGTGGCCCGTTCGCTCAAAATCCTGCTGTCGAAAGGGGCAAAACGGTTCTATCTCGGCCATGGCGGACCGCTCGATGCCGAGGTGATCGAGAGATACGCCGGCAAACTGGCGCAAACGGCCTGAAAACTCCCGATCCCGTCCGGATTTGGTCTTGTCTTCCGCAGCGCACGGATCTAGGGTCCGCGCGCTGTTAATCCCGTTTCCCCTGGAGGACATTATGGGCTTTCTTGCTGACGCATTGGCGCGTGTTAAACCTTCTGCGACCATCGCCGTCACCAACAAGGCACGCGAGCTTAAAGCCGCAGGCCGCGATGTAATCGGTCTCGGAGCTGGCGAGCCGGATTTCGATACCCCGGAAAACATCAAGACAGCCGCCATCAAGGCCATCACCGACGGCAAGACCAAGTATACGGCTGTCGATGGCATTCCGGAGCTGAAGGCGGCTATCGTCGAAAAGTTCAAGCGGGAAAACGGCCTCACTTACGAAACCAACCAGATCACCGTGGGAACCGGCGGCAAGCAGGTGCTTTACAATGCCCTGATCGCGACGTTGAACCCGGGCGACGAAGTCATCATTCCGACCCCCTACTGGGTGAGCTATCCGGACATGGTGCTGCTCGCAGGTGGCGAGCCGGTGATTGTCGAAGCCGACAAGTCGACCTTCAAGATCACCCCGGAAGCGCTCGATGCAGCGATCACGTCGCGCACCAAGTGGCTGATCTTCAACTCTCCGTCCAACCCGTCCGGTGCGGCCTATACGGAAGCTGAACTGAAGGCACTGTGCGCCGTGCTGATGAAGCACCCCCATGTCTGGGTCATGACCGACGACATGTATGAGCACCTCGTCTACGATGACTTCAAGTTCACCACGCCCGCCCAGGTGGAGCCTGCTCTTTATGAGCGTACGCTGACGGTCAACGGCGTCTCCAAGGCCTATGCGATGACCGGCTGGCGTATCGGCTATGCCGGCGGCCCGGCCGACCTGATCAAGGCCATGGCCAAGGTCCAGTCCCAGTCGACCTCCAACCCGTGCTCCATCGCCCAGTGGGCGGCGGTCGAGGCGTTGAACGGCACCCAGGACTTCATCCCGAAGAACAACGAAGTCTTCAAGGGACGCCGGGATCTGGTCGTCTCCATGCTCAACCAGGCGAACGGCATTTCCTGCCCTGTGCCGGAAGGTGCGTTCTACGTGTTTCCGTCCTGCGCCGGTACTATCGGCAAGACGGCACCGTCCGGCAAGGTGATCGAGAGCGACGAGGACTTCGTTTCCGAACTTCTGGAAGCGGAAGGCGTTGCCGTTGTTCATGGGTCCGCATTCGGTCTCGGTCCGAACTTCCGCATTTCCTATGCGACCTCGACCGAAGCCCTGGAAGAAGCCTGCACCCGCATCCAGCGCTTTTGCGGCAACCTGAAATAATCTTCCTGATCTTCTCAAAGAGATGCGAAAGGGCGGCCAGTGGCCGCCCTTTTTTGTCGCCGGGTGCATTCCGGGTTGAGGGGTGCGCGGTTTACAGCACGGTTTGAACGTCTTAGCCTTTCCCGATCAGTCGAGGGACGGACGATGGCAAACGCGCGACAAAAACAGCTGCTTCTTGATCTGTTCGAAAGCCTGCCGTCGATTGTTTTCATTCTGCTCTGGCGGCAGACGAGTGACCTGGAACTGGCGGGCTGGACCGGCTGCGGTCTTGCAGCTTTCGTTCTTGCCGGATTTGTGCTGGTCAAGGCACGGATGCATCCTGTCTTGCTCGGGATCAATCTGCACATCTTGCTGGTGACGCCGGTTCTGGTCGGCTTCTACAGGTTCGGCGATCGCGCTCTAGCGGAGTTTCTGACGGACTACTCCTACAGCGCCGTGTTGTTGACGGTGACCGTCACCGGCGGCGTCCTGACCCTGTTCTCGCGCGGTGGGTTTGTCGGTGTTCCCGGCTTGCCCCGGCATCAGCGGCATCGGTTGTCCTTGCTGATGCTTGCCGTGTCGTTGGCCGGCGCGGTTTGGGCTTGCTGGGCGCCGGATAACAGTATTTTTCCGGTAGTTGCCACATTGACTCTGCTGATTGGCGGCCGCCGGTTTCTGATTGCCGGTCTGTCGGAAAAGTCTGCGAACGGCGTCATGCTCGCGCCTGTTCTGGCTGGTGCTTCGGATACTACCAACGGTTATACATGACGCCTTGTGCTCTTGCCGCGATTTTGACGTCTTGGCGCGCCATATCACGGACGTGATCCGCGCATTTGCTAAAAGCGGATATTCGCAGCCGAACGGGAGTTCTCTACATGCGTATTCTGAAACCGGTTCTTGCCGCCGTGGCCGTTGCCATGGCAATGCCGGCCCTTGCCTCCGAAGACAGCCCAAAGGTTGAAATCGGCAAACTGAGCTGCCTGGTTGAAGGCGAGCACAGTTTCATTGTCGGTTCGTCGGCAGCACTTGGATGCAGCTTTTCGCCGGTCGACGGCGGCGCGGTCGAAAATTACAAGGGAACCGTGCGCGACTACGGGCTCGACATCGGCAAGACCAATCAGGCCACGCTGGTCTGGGGCGTGCTGGCGCCGTCCGCGAACCGCAAGCCAGGCCTTCTGGCGGGCACCTATGCCGGTCTGACCGCCGGCGCAAGCATTGGTGCGGGCATCAAGGCGAACGCGCTAGTGGGTGGTTTCGACCGGTCCATCGCGCTCAACCCCTTCAGTCTGGAAAGCCAGACCGGCACCAATCTGACCCTGGGTGTCAGCAAGATGACGCTGGAACTGATCAACTAAGCCTCAGCGGCAACCGCCGTACATCTTCCGGCTTCAATCTCGGCAGCTCTCATTCGCACCGGCACAGGGTGTTTCCACCTTGTCCGGCTGCATGTTCTGCCGGTTGATCTGCTCGGTGCGGTTCAGGCGAACCGCACCGTCGATCTGTTGACGGGTCGAGAAGCCGGACTGTTGCCGGTTGAGGTTCTGGTTGAGTTGCTGTCCGGCCGAGGGCAGCCGCGGAGAGGACGCCATGGGGGGACTGCGCAGTTGGTTTGATTGCGCCTGAGCCGGAACTGCCGGCGCTGCGGCCACTATGGCTGCGATGAGTATCAGGGTCTTGGTCAAGCATGCTCCTAGTGCCCGGAGGCGGTTCATTACAGATACATAGGTTGCCGCGCTTCAATTTCACTACCTGCCAATTCCGGCAGGGCAAAGGCACCTGCGGCGGAGCATCCGAAAGACAGGCTTCCTTCAAATCCCGGTCCGGTTAAACACCTCCGCCAAGCGCGCGAGGCTTCTGCCCGACAAGCTGGTTCATGCGCCGGGGATCGGCGGTTATTTGGTTTCCGGTACATGGGTGGCGAGTTGCATCAAACTGGCAGCAGGGTAACCTTTGAAGGGGCTCAGGCACAAATTGCTGCGCTGCGGCGTAAGATTCCCTTGCGTTGCCGCCGACATCGGCGCGACGATGGGGGACCGCCCCTGGTCGATCGGCCGCAGTTTGGGGCTTGGTGCCAATGAGTACCGGGCTTAAGGCCTTCGATCCCATCCGGGCGAAACGCGGCAGGCCGCGTTCCCCAGTCGGCCCTGTCGCGTTGTTACGAGGTATCCTCGAACTAACGGGAGGCTCAGCATGGCAACGAGTTCAAACGGAAAAGGATCTGCTGCGGGCAGCGCTCCGCGCTGTATCGCCTTGGTAGGTCCGTTCGGCAGCGGCAAGACCAGTCTTCTGGAAGCCTTGCTGGCGCGAACGGACAAGGTGGCCCGGCAAGGAACCGTCGCGAACGGCAATACGGTGGGCGATGCTTCGCCGGAAGCGCGCGCCCACGGCATGAGTGTGGAACTGAACATTGCGGACGCGGAATTTCTGGGAGACCGCTTCGTGTTCGTTGACTGCCCTGGATCGGTGGAATTCCTGAGCGAAATGGACGGGGCGCTGTCCGGCGCCGATCTGGCGGTCGTGGTGGCGGAGGACGACGAGCGCAAGGTTCCGGCCCTGCAGCTTATCCTCAAAGCCCTTGAAGCCCGCGCCATTCCGCGGGTTTTGTTTTTGAACAAGATCGACAAGAGCACACGGCGGGTGCGTGATGTCCTGGGCCTGCTGCAACCGGCCTCCGCCGTGCCGCTGGTGCTTCGGCAGATCCCGATCTGGGAAGACGGTCTGGCAACAGGTTTCATCGATCTCGCTCTGGAACGGGCGCACGTCTATCACGAAAAGGAAGAAAGCACGCAGATCGACATGTCCGATGCGGACCTTGCGCGTGAGCATGAAGCCCGCTTCACAATGCTGGAACATCTGGCCGATCATGATGACGACCTGATGGAGGCGCTGCTGGAGGATATCGCGCCCGATCGCGATCAGGTGTTCGCCGATCTGGTGAACGAAATGCAGGACGGGCTCATCTGCCCGGTCTTCTTCGGCTCTGCGGAACACGGCAATGGTGTCAGCCGGCTGCTCAAGGCCCTGCGCCACGAGGTGCCGGGTGTCGACCTGCTGTCGCGCCGGGTGCTCGGCATGAAGTCGCGGGCGATGTTGCAGGTGATCAAGACGCTGCATACCCAGCACGGCGGCAAGCTGTCGATTGCCCGTGTCCTGGAGGGCGTGGTCTCCGACGGTGACAGTCTGTTTGTGAACGGAGACAGTGAGGTGAAGGTATCCGGCCTGTTCTCCGTCTTCGGCCAGCAGGCAAACAAGATCGCGACCGCGAGCAAGGGCGATCTGGTCGCGCTCGGGCGGCTCGACGATGTGCAGACAGGCGATCTCCTGAGTTTCGAGAACGGAAAGATCAAAAGCCAGCAAATGCCGGAGCGGCGTACTCCCGTCCTGGCAACGGCGATTGCCGCCAACCAGCGCAAGGATGAAGTCCGGCTTTCGGCGGCACTGGCAAAGCTCGTTGAAGAGGATCGCTCACTGATTGTCTCGCAGAACCAGACGACGGCCGAAACCCTGCTGGCAGGGCAGGGCGAGATGCACCTGCGCGTTGCCCAGGAACGGCTTGCCGGTAAGTACGGATTGGATATCGCAGCCCATACGCCGCATGTGCCTTATGCGGAAACGATCCGGACAGGCACAAGGGTGCGTGGCCGTCACAAGAAACAGTCTGGCGGGCACGGTCAGTTCGGTGATGTGGTGATTGAAATATCTCCACTGCCGCGCGGTGAGGGTGTTCAGTTTTCCGATACGATCACCGGCGGCGTCGTGCCGAAACAATATATCCCGTCCGTGCGCGACGGTGTGCTGGATGCATTGGGGCAGGGCCCGCTGGGGTTCCCGGTGGTGGATGTGTCCGTCTGTTTGACGGACGGGTCCTATCATTCGGTCGACAGCTCCGATCAGGCCTTCAAGATGGCCGGTATCCTGGCGATCCGGGAAGGTTTGCCGGAGTGCAAGCCGGTGTTGCTGGAGCCGATCCAGAAGGTGGTGATTGCCTGCCCGAGCGATGCGACGGCGCGCGTCAATGCGATCGTCTCCGCGCGGCGTGGACAATTGCTTGGCTTCGACGCCCGCCCGGACTGGAATGGCTGGGACGAGGTTCAGGCGCTGATGCCGGAGGCGGAAATCGGTGATCTGATCGTCGAACTGCGCTCGGCGACGGCCGGTGTCGCCAGCTATACGGCAGAATTCGACCATATGGCCGAATTGTCCGGCAAGGCGGCCGACCTGGCCCTGCAGAGGTCCGGCAAGCAGGCAGCGTGAGCGGCAGTCACCTGAATGCGGTTTCAGAGGGGCCGTCAGGCCCCTCTGTTGTGTTCGCTGTGCCCCTTTGCGCACATGTTCGATCACCTTGTCGTTGCGTCCGGTCACCAGGGCGTTATTTGCCATTGAATGCCGATTCCGGTTTCCTTCGGAACAAACGGGAGACTGACAATGAATATGGTGAAGAAGCGCAGTTGGGAGATCCCTGAGCGTGAGGCGACGCTGGAGGCGGTTTTCATGAACCGCCGACAGATCCTTGCCGGCCTTACCGGGGCGGGGGTGCTGATGGGCACGGGGCTTGGAATCCGGCCCGCCTTTGCGGAAGAGGACCCGAGCGCGGGTCTTTATCCCGTCGAGCGAAATGGTGCCTTTACACTTGACCGGGACGTGACCCCGGAAGAGTTCACGTCCAAATACAACAATTTCTATGAGTTCGGCACGCACAAGCAGATCTGGCCGGCAGCGCAGGATCTCAAGATCCGCCCGTGGACGGTCGTGCTGGATGGTATGATCGACAATCCGCAGGAGATCGGCATCGATGATCTTCTGGCCAAGATGCCTCTGGAAGAGCGGCTGTATCGCCATCGCTGTGTCGAAGCGTGGTCGATGGCTGTGCCCTGGTCGGGATTTGCGCTGGCCGAACTGGTGAAGCTTGCCGGGCCGCAGACGGGTGCGAAATACCTGCGGTTTGAAACCTTCCTCGATCCGTCGGTTGCCAGCGGGCAGAAGCAGAGCTGGTATCCCTGGCCGTATGTGGAGGGGCTGACGCTGGAAGAGGCGACCAACGAACTGGCCTTCATCGCGACGGGCATCTATGGCAAGCCGCTTGCCAAGCAATATGGTGCGCCGATCCGTCTGGTGGTTCCGTGGAAATATGGTTTCAAATCGATCAAGTCGATTGTGAAGATCTCCTTCACCGATGAGCGGCCGGTCAGCTTCTGGGAAGAGATCCAGTCTTCGGAATATGGCTTCTGGGCGAACGTGAACCCGTCCGTGCCGCATCCGCGCTGGTCGCAGGCTTCCGAGCGGTTGCTTGGAACGGATGAACGCCGCAACACGCTTCTCTACAACGGCTACGAGGAGCAGGTGGCCGGCCTCTACAAGGACTTGGGCAACGAACGCCTGTTCATGTGAGGTGCCATTACGTCATGCTGCGCTGCGGCAACTTGTAGACAAAAAAAGAGCCGGGTCTTAAAAGACCCGGCAGTTTATTTTGATTCACTGAAAACAGTGGAATCACCTTCCAGAGGGGAACAGCTGGTCGGAACATCACTGGGAGGAGGACGTGATGTCCGTGTGACCAACAGTGATGCTTATATGCAGTGCACAAGCTGCATAAACAAGAGGCAGGGGCGCAGATCTGCTATGCGTTTTCCGCAGAGCTTGACCGGATGGTCAAAAATCTCCCCAAAACTCCTTTAATTTCAACAGATTGAATTAGTATGGTTTTGTCGGAAGCCCTCGAAGAAAAGTTTAACTCCGGGTGAAAAGTTCCATTGAGTCCGCGGAATTTGCGAAAATGCCTGCTCTTTATGCGAATATTTTACTGCCTAAATCTTAGCCTGATTTGAATTTGAGTCGGATAACCGTCGTGCGCGCCGGGGAAACCGTATCAGATCAAGGGCAGGGCACGTTTTCCGTCGTTTAAGCGCCATGACAAGACGAGGATAGCCCTGACCATGTTCTTCGAAGTTGACCGTCTCTGCGCCGCGGAAAATTGAAAAGGATCACATTTTCTGCGCTTCCGCATCTTGTGGAAGGCTGGTCACGTTCAACCCGTTTGATCGCAAGTCACGGCACCGCAGCCGAAGACTGCGGTGTCCGCGAAGCGGGGGGTAGATCCGGGTGAGCTCCGGCCATGCAAAGTCGGCATACCACGATTGCAGGGCCTTACGACTGGCACTTGCTCAGTGGGCATCGGGGCAGTCGTAACCGGTGGCTGCCTTGTGGCCATTGCAATGGCCAGTATTTACGCTCGCAGGGGCCCTAGAAAACCCAGCCTTCCGCATTTGCCAGCAGAAACTCTCGGAAGGCGGTGACACGCGCGGTATTTTTCAGTTCCGAGGGATAGACAAAATAGGTGTCGAACGAGGGCACCTTGTCTTCCTGATCAGTCATCACCGGCACCAGGTTCGACGATTTGTCGATGATGTAGTCCGGCAGAATGGCAATGCCCACGCCAGACTGAACCGCCCGTTTGATGGCAACGATGTTGTTGGCCTTCAGAACGGATCTGCGCGGGCTTGTCGCGACGCGCCCGGCTGTTTCCAGCCAGTTCATCGAACGAAGATAGGCCGGGGCCTGTTCGCCGAAGGTGATCAGCCGGTGCTTGTCGAGATCATCGATGGTCACCGGCGTTCCGAAGCGCTGCAGGTACTCCGGCGCCGCATAGACGTGGAAGTGCACTGTGAACAGCTTGCGCTGAATCAGATCAGGCTGCGTTGGCTGGCGCAGGCGGATGGCGACATCGGCTTCGCGCATGCCGAGGTCCAGTTCGTCGTCATCGAATATCAGGTGCAGGTCGACGTCCGGATAGAGATCGATGAAACTCCTGATCCGCGATGTGAGCCAGGTGGAGCCCAGCCCCACCGTGGTGGTCACGCGCAAGGCACCGGACGGTTTTTCCTTGCTGTCCGTCAGGCTGGACTGGACGGCTTCCAGCTTCATCAGCACGTCGTTGGCGGTCCGGTAGAGAAGTTCACCCTGTTCGGTCAGCAGGAGCCCGCGGGCGTGCCGGTGAAACAGAGGAACGCCCAGGTCGTGCTCAAGTGCGCTGACCTGACGGCTCACGGCGGACTGACTCATGTGCAGAGTGTCGCCCGCGTGCGTGAAGCTGCCGGCCTGTGCGGCCGCATGAAAAATGCGCAATTTGTCCCAATCCATGCGTGCCCCTCCGCAGGACAGTCATGCCAGCCTATTCGGCGGCCTGTTTTGTCGACGTCACTTCATGTTCGGCCAGAAACTTTTCAGCTTCAAGGGCTGCCATGCAGCCCATGCCGGCGGCGGTGACCGCCTGACGGTAAATGTCGTCGGTGACATCACCGGCTGCAAAGACGCCAGGGATGGAAGTCTTGGTCGAATCCGGGGCCGTTTCCAGGTAGCCGTTCGGCTTCAGGGTAAGCTGGTCCTTGAAAAGCTCGACGGACGGGGCATGGCCGATGGCAATGAAAACGCCATCGGTGGAAATTTCCCGGAATTCACCGGTGCCGGTGTTCTTCAGCCGCACACCTGTGACAGCCTTCGGCATGCCGCCGCCAAGGATCTCATCCACCTGGTGATCCCAGATGACGTCGATCTTCGGGTGCTGGAACAGGCGGTCCTGCAGGATCTTTTCCGCCCGCAGGCTGTCGCGCCGATGCACCAGCGTCACCTTCGACGCCAGGTTGGCGAGGTAAAGCGCCTCTTCCACGGCGGTGTTGCCGCCACCGACAACCACAACTTCCTTGTTGCGGTAGAAGAAGCCA
>NZ_AAUW01000017.1 GCF_000168975.1 Roseibium aggregatum IAM 12614 | reverse complement strand
CTCCGCCCGTGCGCGCATCCGCTGCCGGGAAAATGCAAATCAGCGTCGCCGCCAGCCGTCCGGCCAGTCGATCTTCCCTGCAGCCCTGCGGTGCACGGGCAATATCCAGTTCCAGCCTGGCCGTCTCGCCGACGAACACCTCTGCCGGGGCCTCGAAGGTCAGGTTGTTCGGCCGGCGGAGCGACATCGCCAGATCGACGCCGAGCAGGACAACGAGCACGACCCAGGGCACCGCGCCGATTTCACGCGCAGCGCCCCCGGTGACAACCGTGATCACCGAGATGGCCAGGGCCACCGCGCCAAAGGCGAGCAGTCGTTTGGAGGGCCGGATCAGCGGGGAGCCTCGATCTGGTTGAGAATGTTTTCCAGAACCTGCGCCGGGCTGCGGCCCTCGATCTCGGCCGCCGGGCCAAGGACGATCCTGTGGCGGAGGGCTGGAACGAACAGGCGTTTGACGTCATCGGGAATGGCGTAATCGCGTCCGTTGAGCGCCGCCGTTGCGCGTGCCGCGCTTGCCAGCGCATCGGCCGCACGGGTCGAGGCGCCGAAGGCGATCTCGGAGCTTTGGCGGGTCGCGCGGATCAGGCGCAGGATATAGGCCAGGATGTCGTCTTTCAGGATGATGCTGTCGACCAGCGCCCTTGTTTCCTCAAGGGCGGTCGAATCGAGCACCTTGGACAGCGTAGCGGTTTCCATGCCGGCTTCCAGCGGCTTGTCCGCGTGCTGGCGCAGGATCGCCATTTCGATGTCTTCCGGCGGAAAGTCGATCACCAGCTTGAACAGGAACCGGTCGAGCTGGGCTTCCGGCAGGGGATAGGTGCCCTGCTGCTCGATGGGGTTCTGCGTCGCCACGACGATGAACTCCCGTCCGAGGGAATGATCCGTGCCGTCGATGCTGACCATGCGTTCGCTCATGGCCTGCAAAAGGGCGGCCTGGGTCTTGGGCGGGGCGCGGTTGATTTCGTCGGCCAGCAGCACCTGCGAGAACACCGGCCCCTTGGTCAGTACGAAGGTGTTGGTGCGGAAATCGAAGATCGAGGTGCCGAGCACGTCGCCGGGCATCAGGTCCGGCGTGAACTGGATTCGGCCGAAATCGAGTGCAAGCGCTGCCGAAAAGCTGCGGGCAAGCAGGGTCTTGGCCGTGCCGGGAGGGCCTTCCAGCAGCACGTGGCCGCGGGCAAACAAGGCGATCAGCAACAGGTCGATGATGTCGTCCTGTCCGAGAACGGTCCGGCCGATCTCGGTCCGCAAGGCATCGGTCCGTTCGCGCAGCGCTTCAAGCGTCATGGGTAATTTGCTCCAATACCTGTTCCAATTGGTCGATGTGCTGGATGGCTTCCGTCGCAGGAAGCCGGGCAGGCAGTTTTCGTATGTCGGTGAGGATCGCGCGCAGGCGCGGCGCAAGGGCCGGGTGCCGGCGTTCGGTGTAGGTCAGAAAGGCGTCTTCGCCGGCATAATGACGGGCATGGGCCGGGCCGAACAGCGCCGACGCGGTTGCCGAAATGCGGGCGGTCGCATATTCGCGGACAAGGGCGCCATCCTGCCCGGAAAGCCGCATCAGCCGTCCGCGCGCCTGCACCGCCAGATCCTTGCCTGTGCCGGGGCCTGCCTCTTCGTCGCGAATGGGGCCGTAGCGGCTGAACCCGCGCCACAACGCCAATCCCAGCAGCAGCGCACCGCCGAGCCACAGGGCCCGGAAAGGCGGGCCGAAGAAGCGCAGCAGATCTTCCCAGGTGCGCTCGCGCCTGGGCTCGCTCACGGGATCGCGCAGCCAGGAGGACCGGCTGTAGTCGATGACGATATTCCGGGTGCCGGCCGTCTCGGTCAGGACATCCAGGGCAATCCCGGCATTGTCGCCCAGCCGCAGGCCATGGTTGTTGATCAGGTCCGGATCGGACAGCACCAGAATGCGCTCCTGCTCGCTGTCGCCAGCGGTTGCGAGCGGACAATCGGCCAGCAGCATGGCGCCGGTGTCGCCGACGATCGGGCGGCAGCTTTCGTTGGCGAAGGTCTGGGCGGCATAGATCTCTGCCCGCAGAGGCTCGCCTGCCTGTGACCGGTACCGGAAATCGGTGAAGGCACGGTTCGAAGCGCCTATCTTGGTGCCGCGTGTGCCGGTGATCTTGTCCACGATGGCCTGCAGGCGGTCGGCCTCGACCTTCAGCGCGGGGTGGGCAAGACCCGTCAGGCGCATGCCGCTGCGCCATTTCGGCAGCACGAGCAAGGTCGGCACGCGCTCGGCCTTTTCGGAAATGACGATTGTGTCCAGATCGTATTCGTCCTGCTGCTGCAGCAGTTCTTCCTTGGTGGCCGGGGTGTCGCGGCCGCTTTCCGGCAGCGTGTCGTAAAGCGGTACCACCAGGAGGCCGACCCCCGTCTGGTCCATCAGCCAGCCACCGGCAAAATTCTGGGCGCTGGCACCGTTTTTCACCAGCCACACCTGAAGCCCGTCCAGTCCGGCGGGCGAGCGGCGCAGCACCTGCTGGCGCTGGGACAGGATGTACCAGCCGGCGATCAGCACCGCGACGCAGATCAGCGCGATGACCGCGGTTTCAAGGCTCGGGCCCTTGGTTTGCGTGTTTGCCGTGCTCTCGCTCATGCCGCCTCCGGACCCAGCAGGCAACGGCAGTTCGCGACATGGTCGTTGAACTCGTCCTCGCTGACATCCCTGCCGCCGAACTGCACCCGTTCTGCCATGGTCACGAGCTTGCGCAGAAGGTCGCGCGCCTGGCTTTCGGGCAACTGGCGCAAGGCGTCGCGTGCCGTCCAGCTTCGCTGCATCAGGATGCCGTTGGCTGCGATGGCGGTGGCCAGCACCTTTTGTGTCAGCAGCACAAGGGCCCTCTGCCGGTCTTCCATGCGCAGGATCTCGTCGAGCGGGGCCAGCTTTTCCGCCCACACGGGGGCCTGGCCACGTATTCTGGGGCGGCTGCTGTCGGGGTTGTCGGCGTCACGGCCAAGCGACACCGTCAACCGGCCGCCGAAGCGCAGGAAGAGATAGGCAATCACGAGAAGGACAGCACCGACGATCAGGCCGGGGATCCAGCGATCTTCAAACGTCACCTGAGGCTTGTCCGCTGCCGGTTTCGGCGGCTCCTGCGCCGTGTCCAGCTTGGGCGCCGGTGCGGAGGGGTCGAAGTAGGTTACGTCCGTATCGATCCCGCGCAGACGGATCGCACGCAGGTACTCCTTGCCCGAGTCGCCGATTTCAAGCGGTTCCTGAACGGCTTCTTGTGCATATGAGGGAAGCAAGGTCCCTGAAAGGATCAATAAGAAACAGACGATTGAAAATCGGCGCATGCCGGGTTTATTAGCCGCTCGGTCTGAGCTTCGCAACCGACAGCTGCTGCCAGGGTTCCGTTAGGATCACGTTCTCCGTTTTTACCGAGGGCATTCACTGCCCGATCCGCTCCAGATGCTCGCCGAAATTGAGCATGTTCCCGTCCGGGTCCCTTGCGCTGAATTCGCGCATTTCCCAGGGTCGGTCGGTGATCGCCTCGGCGATATCGGCGCCCGCTTCTGTCACCGAGGTGTAATAGCCGTCGATCCCGGCCACGAAGCAATAGGCCGTCGCCGGATGCCGTCCGGCTCCGGCCGACAGATGCAATTCGACATGGTCCCGGCACAAAATGGCATAGCGGACGGGCTCGGCCTCCGTATCCGCCCATTCGAACCGGCTCTTGAACAGGAGCCTGTTCCGGTAATAGGCGACGGCGGCCTTCAGGTCGGAAACCGGAAAGACCGGAGCGATATGGGAGAGATGCGGTGGTTTGGTATCTGGCATGAGGAAACCTCCGGAACTGCCTGAGGTTGAGCCTGACGGACTTTTACACCAGTGGCAAATGACAAAAGCGCCCTGTAGGGTCCGCGGCTAGGCGACTAACTCTCGGCTGGTCATTCCGGACGGTCTGCAGCGTAGCTGCATGGCCCGATCCGGAATCCAGTGAATCAGCGTGAGCGAAAGCGAGCACAAACTCAAACAAGCATCTGACACTTAAAAAAGACGCGCCTGCGGCGCGAAGCATGCACTGGGTTCCGGATCAGCGCGCAGCTTCGCTGCACTTGTCCGGAATGACTCGCCGAGGGGTTTGTTATCTAACAAAACGGGCCCCTCAGGGCCCGCTTCGATCTCACCTGACTTGAAAAGCCGACCCTCAGCTCGTCACGAGGTTGCGCAGCACGTAGTGCAGGATGCCGCCGGCCTTGATGTATTCCAGCTCGTCCAGCGTATCGACGCGGCACAGGCACTCGATGGTCTTGGTGGTGCCGTCCTCGTAGGTGACTTCCACGTCCATCATCTGGCGCGGCTGGATGTCGGCGATGCCCTTGATGGTCACGCGTTCCTTGCCGGTGATGTTGTGCGACTGCCAGCTCTCGCCTTCCTTGAAGGTGAGCGGGATGACGCCCATGCCGACCAGGTTGGAGCGGTGGATACGCTCGAAGGACTGGGCGATGACCGCCCGCACGCCAAGGAGGTTGGTGCCTTTTGCAGCCCAGTCACGAGATGAGCCTGTGCCGTATTCCTTGCCGGCGAAGACGACCAGCGGAACACCTGCTTCCTTGTATTCCATGCAGGCGTCGTAGATCCATTCCTTCTTGCCGTCCTTCATGGTCACGCCGCCTTCGACACCCGGAACCATCTGGTTCTTGATGCGGATGTTGGCGAAGGTGCCGCGCATCATGACTTCGTGGTTGCCGCGGCGCGAGCCGTAGGAGTTGAAGTCCTTCTGGGCGACCTGATGCTCGGACAGATATTGACCTGCCGGGCTGTCGACCTTGATCGAGCCGGCCGGGGAAATGTGGTCGGTGGTGATCGAATCCAGGAACAGGCCCATGACCGCCGCGTTCTCGATGTCCTGAAGCGGCTTCGGCTCCATGGTCATGCCTTCGAAGTAGGGCGGGTTCTGGACGTAGGTCGAAGATACCGGCCAGGAGTAGGTCAGGCCGCCTTCCACCTTGATGCTCTGCCAGTGCTCGTCGCCCTTGAAGACGTCGGAATAGCGGGTGCGGAACATTTCCTCGTTGATCGAGGAGCGGATCAGGTCGGTGATCTCTTCCGTGGTCGGCCAGATGTCCTTCAGGTAGACCGGGTTGCCGTCCTGATCTTCGCCAAGGGGGTCCTCGGTGATGTTGACCTTCAGGTTGCCGGCAAGGGCGTAGGCGACCACCAGTGGGGGCGAGGCCAGATAGTTGGCGCGCACATCCGGGTTGACGCGGCCTTCGAAGTTACGGTTGCCGGACAGCACCGAGCAGGCAATCAGGTCGTTGTCGTTGATCGCCTTGGAAATCGACGGATCCAGCGGGCCGGAGTTGCCGATACAGGTGGTGCAGCCGTAACCGGCCAGCGTGAAGCCGAGTGCGTCGAGATCGTCCTGAACGCCGGCCTTCTCGAGGTAGTCCGTCACAACCTGGGAGCCGGGTGCCAGCGATGTCTTGACCCAGGGCTTCACCTTCAGGCCCTTCTTCAGCGCGTTGCGGGCCACAAGGCCGGCGCCGATCAGAACGGACGGGTTGGAGGTGTTGGTGCAGGAGGTGATGGCGGCGATCACGACGTCGCCGTTGCCGATGTCGTAGTCCTTGCCTTCAACGGCGACGCGCTTGGAAAGCTCGTCCGCCTTCTTGAACTCCTCGGTCATGGTCTTGGTGAAACCGGCGGCGGCATCGGAAAGATTGATGCGGTCCTGCGGACGTTTCGGGCCGGAAATCGCCGGAACGACGGTGGAGATGTCGAGTTCCAGCGTGTCGGTGAAGACCGGTTCCTCGCCGCCCGACCGGAACATGCCCTGCGCCTTGGCGTATTCGGCAACCAGGGCGACGCGGTCCTTGTCGCGGCCGGTGGCTTCCAGATACTTCAGGGTTTCCTTGTCGACCGGGAAGAAGCCGCAGGTCGCGCCGTATTCCGGGGCCATGTTGGCAATGGTGGCCGCGTCTTCCAGGGACAGGTTGTCGAGGCCGGGGCCGTAGAATTCGACGAACTTGCCGACGACGCCCTTCTGGCGCAGCATTTCCACGACGCGCAGCACGAGGTCGGTCGCGGTGATGCCTTCGTTCAGCTTGCCGGTCAGCTTGAAGCCGACGACTTCCGGGATCAGCATGGAGATCGGCTGGCCGAGCATGGCGGCTTCCGCCTCGATGCCGCCGACGCCCCAGCCGAGAACGGCCAGGCCGTTGACCATGGTGGTGTGGCTGTCCGTGCCCACCAGCGTATCCGGATAGGCGATGGTTTCGCCGTCCTCGTCCTTGGTCCAGACGGTCTGGGCCAGGTATTCCAGGTTCACCTGGTGGCAGATGCCGGTTCCCGGGGGCACGGCACGGAAATTGTTGAAGGCGGACTGGCCCCAGCGCAGGAATTCATAGCGCTCGCGGTTGCGCTCATATTCCAGTTCGACGTTCTGTCTGAAGGCGTCCTTGGTGCCGAAATAGTCGACCATCACCGAGTGGTCGATCACGAGGTCGACCGGAACCAGCGGGTTGACCTTTTCCGGATCGCCGCCGAGCTTCACGGCAGCATCGCGCATGGCTGCAAGGTCGACAACGGCCGGAACGCCGGTGAAATCCTGCATCAACACGCGGGCCGGGCGGTAGGAGATCTCTTGATCGGACTTGCGGGTCTTCAGCCATTCGGCGCAGGCAAGAATGTCTGCCTTGGTCACCGTGCGGCCGTCTTCGAAGCGCAGCAGGTTCTCAAGCACCACCTTCAGCGAGAACGGCAGTCTGGAAACACCTTCAAGGCCGTTCTTTTCCGCTTCGGGGATGGAAAAATAGGTGTAGGTCTTGCCGCCGGCGGTCAGTGTTTTCTTACACTTGAAGCTGTCGAGGGACTGGGTCACGACGTGCGATCTCCTTCATTGTCCAAAAGGCCCGGGCCGTGTGTACCGGTTCCCGGTATACTCTCTCAAGGCTCCGGACACGAAGCTGCAAAGCCACGCGATCCGTCATCCTTTCGCGCGGGTACGATGAGAGCCTCTCCCTCAGTCGCCGCCGCAAATTGATGCGCCGCACCTATAGCAATCTTTGGCTTCATCCACCAGACATGACACCGAAGCGGTTGTCGATACTTCGGGTGAAGTTTCAGCCCATTGAACGGCGCTGTCCGGATCTTGAAGCCAGGAAACACCTTCGCAAATTCGAAGGTGCGATCCTGAGTGCATGCAGATGCGTCAACCGGTATATAGACACCATTTAGTGGATGGGAAGATATTGCATACCATTGTATACTGAATTAAAACGCCGCTCAGCCAGCTTGTCCCGGCGCGCCAGATCGAAGGCCAACCGGAGAGCAAGCCTGATCCAAACACCGAGGACGCCGGGACCACCATGAGCTTGTATGAAGACTACCTGAAAGAGATCGAGACGCGTAAAGGCCAGGGCCTGCATCCCAAGCCAATCGAAGACGGTGCTCTTGTCGAAGAGATCGTCGCGCAGATCAAGGATACCGGTCACAAGCACCGGCAAGAGTCGCTCAAGTTTTTCATCTACAACACGCTGCCGGGCACCACGAGCGCGGCCGGTGTGAAAGCGAAATTCCTGAAGGAGATCATCCTCGGCACGTCAGTCGTCGAAGAGATCACCCCGGCCTTCGCATTCGAGCTTCTGTCCCACATGAAGGGCGGTCCTTCCGTCGAGGTTCTTCTGGATCTGGCGCTTGGCGACGATCCGCAGATCGCCCGGGACGCGGCAGAAGTGCTGAAGACCCAGGTCTTCCTCTACGATGCCGACACGGACCGGCTGAAGGCCGCCTATGAGGCCGGCAACGAAGTTGCCAGGGACATTCTGGAAAGCTACGCCCAGGCCGAATTCTTCACCAAGCTTCCGGACGTGGATGAGGAAATCAAGGTCGTCACATATGTTGCCGCCGAAGGCGACATTTCCACCGACCTGCTGTCCCCCGGCAACCAGGCGCATTCGCGCTCCGACCGTGAGCTGCACGGCAAGTGCATGATCTCCGAAGCGGCGCAGAAGGAAATCGAGGCGCTGAAGCTGCAGCATCCGGGCAAGCGCGTCATGCTGATTGCCGAAAAGGGCACCATGGGCGTCGGCTCCTCGCGCATGTCCGGTGTCAACAACGTGGCGCTTTGGACCGGCAAGCAGGCAAGCCCCTATGTGCCGTTCGTGAACATTGCTCCAGTCGTTGCCGGGACCAATGGCATTTCGCCGATCTTCCTGACCACCGTCGGCGTGACCGGCGGCATCGGCATCGACCTGAAGAACTGGGTCAAGAAGCTGGACGAAAACGGCAAACCGATCCTGAACAATGACGACAGCCCGGTTCTGGAACAGAAATATTCCGTCGAGACCGGTACGGTGCTGACAATCAACACCAAGACCAAGAAGCTCTACAACGAAGCCGGTGACGAAGAGCTGGCCGACGTTGCTTCCGCGCTGACCCCGCAGAAAGTCGAATTCATGAAGGCTGGTGGCTCCTACGCCATCGTCTTCGGCAAGAAGCTGCAGAGCTTTGCCGCCGAGACCCTCGGCATCGACGTGCCGCCGGTGTTCGCGCCGAACAAGGAAGTGTCGCACGAAGGCCAGGGCCTGACGGCGGTTGAAAAGATCTTCAACCGGAACGCTGTCGGTGTCGCAGACGGCAAGGTGCTGCATGCCGGTTCCGACGTTCGCGTGAAGGTCAACATCGTCGGGTCCCAGGACACCACCGGTCTGATGACCGCCCAGGAACTGGAAGCCATGGCGGCAACGGTGATCGCGCCGACCGTCGACGGCGCCTACCAGTCCGGCTGCCACACGGCGTCTGTCTGGGACCTGAAGGCCCAGGCCAACATTCCGAAGCTGATGAGCTTCATGAACGGGTTCGGCCTGATCACCGGGCGCGACCCGAAGGGCGTCTACCATCCGATGACGGACGTGATCCACAAGGTCCTGAACGACATCACCGTGGACGACTGGGCGATCATCATCGGCGGCGACAGCCACACCCGCATGTCCAAGGGCGTTGCCTTCGGCGCGGATTCGGGCACGGTCGCACTGGCGCTGGCCACCGGTGAAGCAACCATGCCGATCCCCGAATCGGTCAAGGTCACCTTCAAGGGCACCATGAAGGACTACATGGACTTCCGCGATGTGGTTCATGCCACCCAGGCCCAGATGCTGAAGCAGTGCGGCGACAACGTCTTCCAGGGCCGGGTCATCGAAGTTCACATCGGCACGCTGCTCGCCGACCAGGCGTTCACGTTCACCGACTGGACCGCGGAAATGAAGGCCAAGGCCTCCATCTGCATTTCCAACGACGACACGCTGATCGAATCTCTGGAAATCGCCAAGAGCCGTATCCAGATCATGATCGACAAGGGCATGGACAATGCCAACAAGGTTCTGCAGGGGCTGATCGACAAGGCCGACAAGCGCATTGCCGAAATCCGCTCCGGCGAGAAGCCGGCCCTGAAGCCGGACGACAGCGCGAAGTATTTCGCGGAAGTTGTGGTGGATCTGGACCTGATCGACGAACCGATGATCGCCGACCCGGACGTGAACAACGAGGATGTGTCCAAGCGGTACACCCACGACACGATCCGCCCGGTTTCCTTTTACCGGGGCGAGAAGAAGGTCGATCTCGGCTTCGTCGGCTCGTGCATGGTGCACAAGGGCGATATGAAGATCGTCGCTCAGATGCTGAAGAACCTGGAGAAGTCCGGCGAGAAGGTCGAGTTCAAGGCACCGCTCGTGGTGGCCGCACCGACCTACAACATCATCGACGAACTGAAGGAAGAGGGTGACTGGAGCATTCTGCAGAAATACTCCGGTTTCGAATTCGACGACAGCGCGCCGAAGAACACGGCCCGCACCGAATACGAGAACATTCTCTATCTGGAGCGTCCGGGCTGCAACCTTTGCATGGGCAACCAGGAAAAGGCCGCCAAGGGCGACACGGTGCTTGCAACCTCCACGCGCCTCTTCAAGGGCCGCGTCGTGGAAGATTCCTCCGAGAAGAAGGGCGAATCCCTGCTGGCCTCGACGCCGGTCGTGGTTCTGTCAGCCATTCTCGGACGCACGCCGAGCCTGGAGGAATACAAGGCAGCTGTCGAAGGGATCGATCTGACCAAGTTCGCACCGCCGACCCAGAAGCCGCTCGATGCACGGTCGGTTCATTTCTAAGAGCTGGCTGAGTTCATCAGGAACGCAGATGCAATCAGGGGCCGTCCGATCGATGCCGATCGGGCGGCCCCGCTTTGTTTGCGGCGTTGAAAGCGCGGGGGCATTGTCCGGCGGTGGGAAAACGTGTTCCATGGAGTCGGCCTGTAATTGCGGCCGATTTCTTGAATTCATTTCCACGGGGGCTTTCATGACATACCGCATGCCCGCAGTTGTTTTTCTTCTCGCCGGATCGATCCAGGGGGCTCTGGCAGATCCGTGCCAGGATCGTTTCACGGAGCTTTATCTGCAGCTCGACCAGAAAACGCCGACCAAGACGCAAGTGACCACCGCCTTCAAGGGCGCGCCACCGACCACCAATGACTTCTTCTATCTGTCGCAGGATCACTATCTGACGGTGCCGACCTCGCCGGAAGGCCCGTGGGTGCTGGGGTATGGCAACGTGCTCTATCAATCCGCCGACCAGGGCTCGACCTGGGAAAAGATCCGCGAGATGGATACGAGCCAGAACGCGGAGCAGGCGCGCGCCGACAAGGAGACAAACGCGGCCACCATCCGCAACGCCGCCTGCGGCGAGGAAGAGCTGGACGGTGAGGCCGTGGAGGTTGTGGCAGCGGATATCACCGTCAGCCAGGGCATGGTCACGGAAAACCGCTACACTTACTTTGTCCGCCGCAGCGACGATTTCATCGTCAAGGCGATCTACGACACCAAGGCGCCGTCGTTCGAGATGGTGACCACCCAGGTGATCGAAAAAGCCACGGGGCTGAACCTGCCGGTGCCGGAGTAAGGCAGCCAGGCGGATGGCAAGCGAGGCTTGCCCCACCCGCAGATGTCATCCCGGGCTTGACCCGGGATCCAATCCCCATCGCGGCGCGTTCGGAAATCTCTACTGCGTTCAGGCAGCCGCTTTGAGCCTTGGACAAGTCTCGAGGCTCTGGAAACGAGTGGGCTCCGGGTCTCGCGATGCTCGCCCGGGGTGACACTTCTGGGTGGGGTTCGCCGTGTTTTTTGATGGTGCTGGCCTCTTGCGTGGAAAATCAGACACCTCGGGTTTGCCTGAGGGCAAGCCAGATTTGCCGCTGGCCAAGGGAGCGCCCACCCTCAGATGTCATCCCGGGCTTGACCCGGGATCTGATCCCCATCGCGGCGAGCTCGGAAATCTCTATTGCGTTCAGGCAGTCGTTTTGAGCGTTGGGCAAGTCTCGAGGCTCTGGAAACGAGTGGGCCCCGGGTCTCGCGATGCTCGCCCGGGGTGACACTTCTGGGTGGGGCGAGGCCTGGCGTTGATCGATGGTGCCGAATTCCTGCACGGAACTCGGGATCGTCGTATCCACGGATCTAACTCGTTTGCCTTAGCCGCGCCCGCGATAGGGGGCGACGCCCTGGTCGGGGATCCAGACGCCGTCCGGGGCCGGGCCGGTCTGGTAGAAGACGTCGATCGGGATGCCGCCGCGCGGGTACCAATAGCCGCCGATCCGAAGCCACTCGGGATCGAGCAGGTCAACCAGGCGTTTACCGATGGAAACCGTGCAGTCCTCATGGAAAGCGCCGTGGTTACGGAAGGAGCCCAGGAACAGCTTCAGCGACTTGCTCTCCACCAGGAAATCGCGCGGCACGTAGTCGATCACCAGATGGGCGAAATCCGGTGCACCGGTGATCGGGCACAGCGAGGTGAATTCCGGTGCGACGAAGCGGACCATATAGCCGGTGCCTGCCTGCGGGTTCGGCACTTTTTCCAGAACCGCCTTGTCCGGATCGTCCGGCAGTTCGGTGGACGACCCGAGTTGGGTCAGGTTCTCGTAGATGCTCTTGTCGGACATGACGGTTTCCTGAATTTGTGCCCGCTCCGGGGACGCGCTTGTGCGCTGTCGATGGATGGGCTCCGTGTTCTTGAATGAGCTCGCAAAGACCCGACTTCGGGCTTTTGCTTCCCTGCGCCCTCATCCTGAGGAGGACCGTCAGGTCCGTCTCGAAGGATGGGCCGCTTGTTCTGTGCGTGCCGCCCATCCTTCGAGACGCCGCTGACGCGGCTCCTCAGGATGAGGGGGTGAATTTCGAAAGACCGTTCTCTCCATCGTCATCCCGGACGCAACAACGCGAAGATACGGGATCGGGGAAGCGAAGGCCTATGGGTTCTGCTGCGAAATGGCGGTCGTCCCGGTTTCGGCACGGGCCGCTTGTTTTGTGCGTGCCGCCCATCCTTCGAGACGCCGCTGGCGCGGCTCCTCAGGATGAGGGGGAGGTTTTGCAGGCCTTCCTCTTCGTCGTCATCCCGGACGAAGATCCGGGATCGGGGAGGCGAAGGCCTGTGGGTTCTGCGCGATACGATCAATTTGCCTGTGACGTGCCAGTTTCGGCACGGGCTGCCTGTTCTATGCGTGCCCCCCCATCCTTCGAGACAGGCCGTCCTCAGGATGAGGGTGGTCAATGAGAGAGCTCGTTACACGCCCCGCAAATTGCCCCAGATCATGGTGTGAAGCTGGGGCAGGACGGTGGCTGCGTACCATTTGTCGGAGGTGACCCGGTCCACCAGCCAGCGCATGCGTTCCATGATGCCGGTCATGTCTATTGTGGCATCGGTGTCTGTCGCCGCCGGCGGGGTATGGTTGCCCGGTTGCAGAAAGCAGCTCAGGTGCGGGTAGCGGTCCGAAACGTCCCGCGCGAAGGCGTAGTCCGCCTCGTCAAAGACGACGACTTTCAGCACTGTCTGCGTCTCCGGCCCTGCGGCCTCGACGCATTCGGCCAGGCGCTGCCAGTCTGTCGTCATGCCGGAGGACGGCGGTTTCGGGCTCAGTGTCAGGACGTCGAGATCGGCGAACCAGTCCTTTGCCAGGCTGCCCTGTGTTTCCAGCGCGAAGCGATAGCCTTCCTTGCGTCCGAGCGTGATCAGGCCGCCGAGTGGCTGGATCGCCGGATTGCCGCCGGAAAGCGACACGGTCAGCGGATTGCCGCCGGACAGGATCTCCACCTGCATCAGGATGGCTTGCGGCGTCATCGGGCACCATTCGTCCCGATGGGCGCTGTCGACCGCATGGAGCGTGTCGCACCAGGAGCAACGGTAGTCGCAGCCGCCGGTGCGCACGAACACGGTGGGTTGGCCAATCAGGGCGCCTTCGCCCTGAATGGTGGGGCCGAAAATCTCGCTGACCCGGATCTGTTCGATACTCATGCCGCGCGTGCCCCCGGATAGACGAGGGGACGGAATTCGGCGCAGGTCTTCGGCGTCTCCTTCACGCGGACGGCAGACGTTTCCGACCAGCGCTGACGGCACCAGTTGTAGAAAAAGCGCGCCATGGTTTCGGCGGTCACGCAATCGTCGCCGAGCACGTCATTCAGGTGCCGGTGGTCAAGCGTGTCGTCGATGAAGCGCTTGAACTCGGAGAGTTCGTGATAATCGCGCACGAAGCCGGTGCCGTTCAGCTCTTCCGACATCAGTTCCACCTCAACCACGTAGTTGTGGCCATGCAGGCGAGCGCAGGGGTGGTCTTCTCCCAGGCCAAGGATCTGGTGGCTGGCGGAGAAGTGGAATTCCTTGGTGATCCTAAACATTGCACGCCTCCTTCCAGAATGCTTCGTCTGCGTAGACCGTCGGGTCGACGCCGCCGGCCAGGTGAAAGGCTTCGCGCCGTTCCACGCAGGTGCCGCAGCGTCCGCAGTGAACCTCGCCGCCCTTGTAGCAGGACCAGGTCTTGCGGTAGTCGACGCCGAGCCTCAGTCCCTCGGCGGCAATGTCCGCCTTGGAGGTGTGGACGTAAGGCGTAAAGAGGCTGATCTCGCCCATGCCTTCCAGCGCGTGGCGCTGCATGGTCTCGAAGCTTTCGGTGAAGGCCGGACGGCAGTCCGGATAGATGAAGTGGTCGCCGCCATGAACGGCGGTCGCGACCGCTTCGGCACCGCGCGCGCTGGCAATGCCGAAGGCAATGGAAAGCATGATCGCGTTGCGGTTCGGCACAACGGTGATTTTCATGGTTTCCTCGGCATAATGCCCGTCCGGCACGTCCAGATTGTCGGTCAGCGCCGAGCCCGTGAGCTGGCGGCCGATATTGGAAATGTCGATCAGGATATGCTCGGTTTTCAGCTCATCGGCACAGGCCTTCGCATAGTCCAGCTCCTTCTTGTGGCGCTGGCCATAGTCGAAAGATACGAGGCCGATCAGCTCGTGTTCCCGCGCAACCTTGTGCGCAAGGGTGACGGAATCCATTCCGCCGGAGCAGATGACAAGTGTTTTCAACGATGTGGTCCCTTGTTTTCGCTGGCACCGGGTAGGCTGCGACCGGTGGTTCCCTTTTGAGGAACGGCGCGCGTTTTAGCAGGTTTTCGCGAAAAGGGAAGGGTGGGGCGTGCATTGAAGGGTTTTCAGGAAAAGCAGGAAAATGGAAAAAGCGGGCGCTTTACGCCCAGATCGCCATCCTCAGGCCGCGCTCATCCCGCTGGAAGTCCTTGGGAAACGGCTCTGCCGTTCCTGAAAAAATCCGTTCCGCGATCAGGCTGTTGGCGGCGGCATCCAGAAGGTCGTCGCGGCCGCAGCCGCGCGGTGGCGTCTGGTCGAGAAACTCCTTGAGTAGTCCTTTGGAGACGAGAAGATCGCGGCGCTGGTCGAGGCCGGCCGGGTTGGCGCGGCTCTTGACCTTCTTGGGCAGGCTCATTTCCGCTTCGTCGTTGAGGCGCCAGAAGGCAAGTTCCGGGTGAACCTCGTGAACACGCGTCTCCAGCTTCGGTGACATCAGGGTGTCGATCTCCCGTATCTTCGGGAACAGAAAGAAACACTGTTTGGAGACTTTTTTCGGCGGTTCGGACGTCGTGAGCGCCGTGGCGCAGGCTTTTGCGTAGTCGTCTTCATAAACGGCGGCCCGGGAAGGCACCGTGAAGACAGAGGATTGGCGCATGCCCAGGTGTTTGCGAGCGGTTTTTTCCGGGCCGCGCCCACCGGGGCCGATGCGATCCGGCAGGCCTATGGGCATGTCGACGGCAATAATGGCGAGATGCGGGGTGAAACCGACCAGATCCGCAAAGGTCGGAACGACGATCAGTTTCAGATCTTCTGGGGCATCGAGATTGCGGATGACCGCGACCCAACCGGCCTTGCAGCCGTCAACGCCGGCAACCCATGTGCCCGCCCCGTCAGGCACGGGCCTTTGCTTCCAGAACCCGGCGCGAGGTGACGAGAGCCATTGCCTTCACCACGGAGTTCTGCTCCTCGGCAAACAGCAGTTCGTCAGCCCCCTTGCGCACGCTGCGGGCGACCAGTTCGAAAACGGAAGCCGAAGCACGTTTCAGGGCTTCCTCGTCGTTTTGTCCCGCCAGAAGGTTGGACAGGAACAGGCCTGCGATCAGGTCTCCGGTGCCGTGCGGTGGATTGGCGATGGCGGCATGCTCGGCGGCAACGGCGCCGCGCGGGCCTGCCAGAAGATTGGCAATGGCGTTGCGGCGCAGGGCCGGGGAAGATGTCACCATCACGCGCTCGTTGCCAAGGCTGCGGGCAGCGGCGAGAGCCTGCATTTCGCTTTCGATCTCGCAGCCCGTCAGCCAGCCGAGTTCAAAGGCGTTGGGCGTAACGACATCGGCCAGCGGTACCAGTTGGTCGCGGATCGCTTCAGCCGTTGCCGTGGGCACATAAAGGTTGCCGTTGCCGTCGTGTTCGTCGCCCATCACGGGGTCACACAGGTAAGGCGCTTCCGGATTATGTGCCTTGACCGCCTTGATGAGCGAGGCGATGGGGCCGGCCTGATCCGGATCGCCGAGATAGCCGGAAATGACCGCACCCACTTCCGTCAGTTTCGGAGAAGACGCCAGATCTTCCACAATCGCGGCGAAGTCGGCGGCAGGGGCGACGATACGTTTGCCCTTGCCCTGTCCCGGATGCCACGGCAGCAGGATGGTCGGCAGAAACCAGACATCGTGGCCGATCCGCTCAAGCGCGAAGGTCAGTCCGCGTCCGCTGATGCCGCCACGGACCACCTGTGACGTGATCACCAGAACCGGCTTTTTCTGTGGCTCGGGAGCGCCCGGCTGCATCATGGGATCGTGTTCCTTCTGAGGTCAGGCGGCGTCGGACGAAGACTTGCTGCCGGTGCCGTAGCGCTTTTCGATATAGTCCAGAACCATCTGCTTGAACTCGTCGGCAATGCCGGGTCCGCGCAGGGTCATGACCTTCTCGCCATCAATGAAGACAGGCGCCGAGGAGGTTTCGCCGGTCCCGGGCAGAGAAATGCCGATGTCGGCATGTTTGGATTCGCCCGGGCCGTTGACGATACAGCCCATCACGGCAACGTTGAGGCTTTCAACGCCCGGATATTGTTCGCGCCACTTGGGCATGGAAACGCGGATGTGGTCCTGGATGTCCTGGGCCAGTTCCTGGAAGACAGTGGAGGTGGTGCGGCCACAGCCCGGGCAGGCGGCAACCACCGGCACGAAGGCGCGGAAGCCCATCACCTGCAAAAGCTCCTGCGCCACCTGCACCTCGCGGGTGCGGTCGCCGCCCGGTTCCGGGGTCAGCGACACGCGGATGGTGTCGCCAATGCCCTGCTGCAGGAGAATGCCCATGGAAGCGGCGGAGGAAACGATGCCCTTGGTGCCCATGCCGGCTTCGGTGAGACCGAGATGCAGGGCATAGTCGCAGCGGCGGGCGAGATCGGCATAAACGGCGATCAGGTCCTGCACCTGGCTGACCTTGGCCGAGAGGATGATCTTGTCGCGGCCCATGCCGAGGCCTTCGGCGCGTTCGGCGGACAGAAGCCCGGACTGGATGATCGCTTCGCGCATGACGGCGGCTGCCGAAACCGGCTTTGCACTTTCGGCATTCTCATCCATCAGCTTCGTCAGAAGCTCCTGGTCGAGGGAGCCCCAGTTGACGCCGATCCGGACGGCCTTGTCGTGCTTCTGCGCAATATCGATGATCTGCGAGAACTGTGTGTCGCGCTTGGCCTTGAAGCCGACGTTGCCCGGGTTGATGCGGTACTTGTCGAGCGCAGCGGCGCAATCGGGATAGTCGGTCAGCAGCTTGTGGCCGATGTAGTGGAAGTCGCCGACGAGCGGCACATCGATGCCGATCCGCTCCAGCCGTTCCTTGATCCGCGGCACCTGGGCCGCAGCTTCCGCTCGGTCCACGGTGATGCGGACGATTTCAGAGCCGGCGCGCGCGAGGGCTGCCACCTGTGCGACGGTCGCATCGGCATCCGCCGTGTCGGTATTGGTCATGGATTGCACCACGATGGGCGCATCGCCGCCAACCATCACATTGCCGACCTTCACACCGACGGAGGAGCGGCGGGGCAGGGCTTTCGCGAAATCATCGATCATCACAGGAACCAACAGGTTTTGAGCGTTTGCCCCTCATATGAGGGAACTGGGGCCGACTTTCCAGCGCATGATTAGGGCGTGCGGCAAAAAAGGGCAATGGCAGAGCAGCGGCAAAGGCAGGTCGATCCTCCGGCAAGCGGACATTGCCACATGGTTTTCCGCCCGCTATGAGCTTGCATGCGCCGGCCACTCCGCCGGCCGGCTTTTTCGGAGGGTACTGCATGTTGAAACGGTTGCTGTCGGACTCTGTTTCCATTGTCTTTGGCAATCTGGAAACCGTGTTCAAGGTTTGTGGTGGCTGGTTTCTTCTGCAATTCGTGCTGTCTCTGCTCATTCTGGCGAATGGCACGCAGATTGATGAAGCGACCGCGCCGGAGGATATCTCCGGAACGACGGTCCTGCTGCTGCTAACGACCATGGTGATTGCGCTGCTGTCGTCCGCATCCATTTCGGTCGCCTGGCACCGGTTCGGTCTGTTGAACGAGCGGCCGGGGCCTCTGCACTTTCGCGTCGGCGCTGTCGAGTTCCGCTTTATCGGGCAAATGCTTCTGCTGTCGCTGGCCGCAGTGGTTGTCGTGCTGCCCGCGGGGCTGATGATCGGCGTCCTGTCGAGCCTGTTCAAAAGCACCGCCTTGACGGTGGTGCTATGGATCGTCGCGGTTTTCGTCCTCGCCCCGTTCCTGTTCCGCCTGAACCTCAGCCTGCCGGCCGTTGCCGTCGAGCGACCGCTCGGCTTCAGTCAGATGCTTCAGTTCGGAAAAGGCCTCGGCATGCCGATGTTCCTGGCGGCGCTCATTCTGATCCTGCCTTTTGTCGCCGTTGGCGAGGGTCTGCAGTATGTTCTTGGTCTCCTGTCCGGAGGCCTTCCGGCAGCCCTCATCCAGATGAAGATCCTCGTTCTCAACGTGCTGGTGCAGATCATCGTCACGGTGCTGGGCATCTCGATCCTGACGGCGGGTTACCGGATCGCGATGGAACGGCCGGAGGGGGCTGGTGCCCGGACCTGAATCGCGTATCCTCCGGTGGTCGCAAACAACCGGGGCAGATCATGTTTTTCACCGTTCTGGAACGTTCGCTGTCGCTGGCGCAGCATAATTTCGGGACGCTTCTGAAAACCGGCTGGGCCTATATCCTGCTCCTGGTTGCCTTGAATTTCGCCATCGGCGGATCGCTGATGCCGGAAAGCGGCTTCAAGACCGTTTCCTACATGACCGAGCCGGTCGCCGCTGCCGATGAAGGCGCGCTCAGAGCGCTGGCAGCCATTGCCAATCTTCTTGTCGGCTTTTCCATCGCCATTGCCTATGTGCGGCGCATCCTGATCGACGCACGGGATTTTCCGGTCGCCTTCGGCGCGCGCAATATCCGCGTCATTCTCAACCAGATCGTACTTACCCTGATCGGTGCCTTGTCACTGATACCCCTGGTGATTGTTTCCCTGCTGCTGGCCGCCGTCACGGCGGGCATCGGGCTGCTGCTGCTGTTTCTGGCGCCGTTCATTGCGCTGATGGTGGTGCAACGCTTTTCCGTCGTGTTGCCGGCATCGGCGGTGGACGATCCGCTGACACTCAGGGAAAGTTGGCGGGCAACGTCCGGGTTTGGCTGGGCCATGGCTTTTGCGGCGCTGGTGATGAGCCTGCTCGCGGGTTTCCTGGTCGGCATCTGGGCGGTCGTGCTTGGCGTCAGCGATGGATTGATGCCTGCCAGCGTGCTGTGGCAGCAGATCCGTTCGGCGGTCTTTCCGATGGGCACCATGCTGATCCTCGTCTGGGCCTTCGCCAGCCTGCACGCGACATTCTACGGCCTGATCCGCGAACGTTTTGCCGCGCAGCTCGGGCTCAGACAGGAAGACCTTTCCAAGGCTGAAGCGCAAAAGGAAGCCGCGCGGGAGCGGGCGCGCAAGGCGCTGGCCGGTGCGCAGCGCATGAACAGGCGCTGAGGACCCTACATGGATGAAAATTCATCATTCCGATGTTGCGGTGCGGCGATAACTGGTCAAATGTGGTCCTGAAATTTCTGTCCAGATGCCTCCTTGCATCCAGTGGAATGAATGAGGCCTCTACGCTTTTCAACGATCCGTTTGCGGATGGCCGGGCTGCTCCGGCCGGTGATCCGCCGATCAAGGGAGATCCCAAATGTTTGCCAATAAAACTGCCGTCGTTACTGGATCCACTTCGGGCATCGGTCTGGGCTATGCACGCGCTTTTGCGGAAAACCGCGCCAACGTCGTGATCAACGGACTGGGTGACGCGGACGAGATCGAGAAGACCCGTGCCGCCATCGAGGCCGACTTTGGCGTGCGTTGCACCTATTCGCCGGCCAACATGCTGAAGGGTGATGAGATCGCCGGTATGATCGCCGATGCGGAAAAGGAATTCGGCGGGGTCGATATCCTGGTGAACAACGCGGGTATCCAGTTCGTGTCGCCGGTAGATGAGTTTCCGGTTGAAAAGTGGGACGCCATCATCGCCATCAACCTGACGTCCGCCTTCCACACGATCCGGGCAGCGCTGCCCGGCATGAAGTCCAAAGGCTGGGGCAGGATCGTCAACACCGCTTCCGCCCACGCGCTTGTCGCCTCTCCCTACAAGTCCGCCTATGTGGCGGCCAAGCACGGCATTGCCGGCCTCACCAAAACAGTGGCGCTGGAAGTGGCGCAGCAGGGCATTACGGTCAACGCCATCTGCCCGGGTTATGTCTGGACGCCGCTGGTGGAAGCACAGATCCCCGACACCATGAAAGCCCGCAACATGACCGAAGAGCAGGTCAAGAACGATGTCATGCTGGCCGCGCAGCCGACCAAGCAGTTCGTGACCATCGAGCAGGTGGCAGCCTATGCGGTGTTCCTGTGCTCTGACGCGGCCGCGTCGATCACCGGCGCTATCCTGCCCATCGATGGCGGCTGGACCGCGCACTGATCCGCGCTTTCCGCGGTGCGGGCTTTTGCCCGCACGCGACCTCCGCCGAAGCCCTCAAATAAAGGAACCGCCATGGCCGGTCCGAAGAAGATCAATCTTGCCCTTCAAGGTGGCGGTGCGCATGGCGCTTTTACCTGGGGCGTTCTGGACTGGTTTCTGGAAGACAAGCGGCTGCAAATCGACGCCATCAGCGGAACGTCCGCAGGCGCGATGAATGCGGTTGTTCTTGCCAGCGGCATGCAGCAGGGCGGCGCAGAAGGTGCCCGCGAACATCTGGAAGCTTTCTGGTACGAAGTCAGCAAGCAGGCCAAATACAGCCCGATCCAGCGGTCGCCTCTGGACGTTTTCCTGGGGGAATGGAGCCTGGATCATTCGCCCAGCTATCTGTTCTTCGATGTGTTGACGCGGTTCGCATCGCCTTACGAATTCAACCCGCTCAACGCCAATCCGCTGCGTGATGTCGTGGAAAAGACGGTCGATTTCGACCGGGTGAACGCATGCGAACACATGAAGATCTTCGTTGCGGCGACAAACGTCTTCACAGGCAAGATCCGCGTGTTCAGCGAAAAGGAAGTCACGCTGGACGCGGTGATGGCCTCCGCCTGCCTGCCGCAGGTGTTTCAGGCGGTGGAAATCGATGGCGAGCCCTATTGGGATGGCGGCTACATGGGCAATCCACCGCTCTATCCGCTGTTTTACGACACGGATACGCCGGACGTGATGCTCATCCAGATCAACCCCATCGAACGGCGCAAGGTGCCCAAGACCGCGCGGGAGATCGTCAACCGGCTCAACGAGATCACTTTCAATTCCACACTGCTGCGCGAGCTCAGGGCGATCGATTTCGTCACGCGTCTGATCGAGGAAGGCAAGTTGTCGAGCGAGGAATACATGAAGGTGAACATGCACCGGATATCCGCCGGTGAATTGAAGCCGCTGCAGGCCTCGTCGAAACTGAATGCCGAATGGGCGTTTCTGACCGACCTGAAGGAGCTTGGGCGCAAGACGGCGCAGGAATGGCTCGAGCGGCACTATGACGATATCGGCAAGCGCTCGACCATTGACGTCAAGGGAGAGATATCCTGACGGTCGGGCTCCCGGTGTTCTTAACCATCTGTTAGCCGTGTTTGCATGTGGCGTTGCAAAATGCAATGCAGCAGGTGTGAACAAAGTCTAAACATATTCAGCATCTTGTGTCATCAGCTCTCGCCAGGGCCAGATCTGGTTTGATAAGCGTTGAAACCAAACTGGCAAGGCTTATGCATTCTAATTGGCACGCTGATTGTCAGGTAGTGCGTCGTCAGCGCTTAGATGGACGGAAGGAGCGGGCATCTGCGACCCCGCCTGCTTCTTCCCTCCCTTCCCCTCTTCTCCTGAGGCCAGGAAGCCCCACCTGCGGCAAAGGATCGCCGTGATGTGACGTGGATCTGCCGATTTTTCTCACTTTTTCAATGTTCTGATCGGATACAGTCCTTCAACCGCCACAAGTGCGACCTATGTTTAGACAAGATTGGCAAAGGGATTCGCGATGAAAAACAGGGTGACCCGGGTTCTTGCAGGCTGCGTCGGCGCCATGGCTCTGCTGGCGGTCAGTGGCGCACAGGCCGGCA
This sequence comes from Roseibium aggregatum IAM 12614, assembly GCF_000168975.1. GTDB lineage: Bacteria > Pseudomonadota > Alphaproteobacteria > Rhizobiales > Stappiaceae > Roseibium > Roseibium aggregatum. The sequence goes on along the minus strand of NZ_AAUW01000017.1, from coordinate 149,164 downwards.
GCGACGAAGCACGCATGGCCGAGATCAAGGAAAAGGGCGGTTGCCCGCGTTGTGATCTCGGACTGGCAGAGCTCCGCGGTCTGGTCCTTGAAAACGGAGATTTCGCCGGCACCAATCTGCGGGAAGTCGACCTGAAGGAAGCGATGCTGCCCAACGCGAATTTCAAGAATTCCGATTTCCGGCGGACGGAAGCCGAACGGGCGGATTTTTCCGGCAGCGATTTCTCCGGGGCCAACATGCGCTCCGTCGATCTGGAAAAAGCCAATCTGAACAAGGCGAATTTTCAGGATGCCGACCTTCGGGACGGGGACCTGAACACGGTCGAGGCGAATGAAGCCATTTTTGACGGTGCGGACATGCGCAATGTCCTGTTCACCCGGTCGGTAGCGAACAAGGCTTCCTTCAAGGGCGCCAAGATGGATGACGCAAATCTGGAGCGCGTCGACCTGAACGGGGCCAACTTCCAGGATGCCCGCATGCGCCAGGCCAAGCTCGACAGGGTCAAGGCCCAAAATGCGAATTTTTCGGGAGCGGATTTTTCCGGCGTGCGTCTCGTCAGTTCAGATCTGACCGGCGCTAACCTGACAGGTGTCGATTTCGACGGCGCTCTTCTGCGGCGTACCCGTCTTGCCGGTGCCGATCTGTCCGGAGCCTACAATCTCGACCCCAAGCGCATTCTCGGTGCCTGTGGCGATGAAAAAACCAAGTTGCCGCGCGGCATCGAACTGGTTCCCTGCGCCTGGTAGGCCCTCGGCGACGGATGGGCGGATCTGGGTCTGGCCGATAACGTGCCGCCTTTGGCTGGGTGCACCATCTTTCAATTGAGCCTCCGTGCGCGTGGTGGCTGCTTCGGCTGCGACCCTGTGACATTTCTTTCACGTCCGAAACCTTCCGGCGGCGGATAAACCTTCCGGTCAAATGAAAACTGCTGCTGCCCCGTCAGGGCCAGCAGCAGCTGAAGAGGTACCTGAGAGCGCTGGTGAAGGATGCGGCGGTCAACCGCCTCCAGGTGAAAGCTTCATCACCTTGTCGACACCTGTCATTTGACAAAGTGCCGCCAGCCCCACACGTCGCGATAGGCTCCTAGAAAAGGTCGAAAGCGAAGCGGTAGGTGACACCAGCGCCAATGCTGAACTGGTTTTCGCTGCCGTTCTTGGCAATCGGGCTGTCCGCTGCATCGCCGACAAGCCGGTCATAACCACCTTGCAGATGCAGGCGAATGTCGTCGCTGAAATCGTAGCTGGCACGCGCGGCCAGACCGACGCTCTTGAAACCGGCGCTGGGGTTGAACTTCGTCAGGCGTCCACCACTGTTGGCGGCTTCCGACGAGGTTACGCCGAAATAGGTGTCCATGTATTCGTCAGAGGCAAAGGCCGCCCGCGGACCGAAGCTGACTTCCCACTTTTCCGCCGGATAGACGATGCCGTCCAGACCGAGCTGGCCGACCTGGCCCGTGTGCCCGTTGATGCCCTGACGCAACTCGGCGAAGGCACGGAAATTCTCGGTGCGGAAACCACCGCCGAGGCCGAGTTCAAGTGCCCAGTCGATGGTGTTGGTGCCGGTCAGGTCGGTGCTGTCGCTGGCCTTGCGCTCGCCGATGTAGTTGAACGACGGGTAGAAGAACACGCCGGACTTGCGGCGTCCGTCGACAACCTGGCCAAGGCCCGGGAAGTAGAAGCGGCCGACCGAAATGATCGGGAAGGGATAGACCAGGTAGGAGTCCGCAGCCTCGTACCGCGGCTTGACAATGCCGCCGACGCCCAGATCGACCACGAACTGGCGGTTTGCGTCCTGTTCGGACAAGTCTCCGCTTTGTGCCAGAGCGGCCCCGGACACAGCGCTAAGAGCAAGCGCCAGCGCGGCGCGCGTCATCAACTTGAACATTCAAACCCACCAGTAAAGGAATTCCATTGGCAGGAAGATAGCACGAGAAGTGCTTATACAAACCCTAAGGAGAATGGGTTTTGCCGGACTGTTGCATTTCCGCACCGCCATATCGCGGCTGCGAAGCTTAAGCACAATCAAACGTCAGGGGCGCTGCCGTCTTGCGGCGGGGCTGTCAGGAAGCTACATGAGGGCAAGACCAGATTTCGAACGGCAACGGACCGGACCATGACCGCACTCTTCAACGTGATACTGCTCGCCCTGGAACTGTACACCTATGTGATCATCGCCAGCGCGATCTTCTCCTGGCTCTATGCCTTCAATATCGTCAATTCGAGCAATCAGATCATCAATACCATCGGCCGGGTTCTCTACAACCTGACGGAGCCGGCCCTCAGGCCGATCCGGCGGTTCCTGCCGGATCTCGGCGGTGTCGACATTTCCCCGGTGATCCTGCTGCTGCTGATTATCTTCGTGCGCCAGTTGATCATCCTGAACGTCTTGCCAATGTTCAGAGGCTACTGACCGGCCTGTCGGGCAGAGCCCGGGCGGTTCGTCCGGGCGTCCCGCCATGCGTTCTGCTTTTTACCAAAAGGGGATGCCGGATGCGTCCGCGTCCGGATGGTGGAAAGACGGTACATTTTTTAAGAAGCCCGGGTCGGCCACCCGGGCTTTTTGCTGTTAACGCGTTTCAGTCTTCCAGCTTGCGCGCTTCGTCCGGCAGCATGATCGGGATGCCGTTGCGGATCGGGTAGGCAAGCTTGGCGGTGCGCGAGATCAGTTCCCTGGCGTCCGCGTCATATTCGAGCGTGGTCTTGGTCACGGGGCAGACCAGCAGTTCCAGCAGCTTGCGGTCTACCGGGCGTTCGGTCGGTTCAGTCATCTCGGGGTGTCTTTCAGGTTGGGGCGCCATGATCAATCCAATCACTGCAAGGTGGTGCCGCCGTCATTTTGCGTGCGGGCAAGGTCCATCTCGGTGATGGCAATCAGGGTTTCCGCCCGGGTCTTCAGATCGCGGGCTTCCAGCAGAGCCTGTTTTTCCTGCGGGCCGTAAGGGCACATCATGCACAGCGCGTTCACCAGCACTTCCGTCTCCGCTTCCGACACGCTCTGCCAGTCGGCTTCCAGATTGTTGGCGTCCAGATAATCGCGCAAGGTTCTGAGCAGACTTGTCCGGTCGACATCTTCCTCGCCCTGGCCGCATTTGAGGTCGTGGGCAAAGGCGGAAAAATCGCACTCGATCTGGCGGAACTTGCTGAAATCCTCGACCTCGCGGCCAAGGGCGAACCTCGTGATGCCCTGCAGCGTGATCAGGTAGCGGCCGTCGCCGGTTTCCTGAAAACTGGTCAGACGGCCGACGCAGCCTATGCTGGCGAGGGCTGGCTTGTCCGGATCCTCCAACTGGCGATCGGGAGACGGCTGCACCATTCCGATCAGGCGGTTGCCGGCCAATGCGGCATCCACCATGTCGATGTAGCGCGGTTCGAAGATGTTCAGCGGCAACTGTGTCCGGGGCAGCAGCAGCGCTCCGGACAGCGGAAACACGGGCAGGATCGGCGGCAGATCCGCAATGGTTTCATAAATTGCATTTCCCGCCTGCATTCCGGTGCCTTCTTATTTTCGTCTTATCGCAGCATGACTGCCAGCTTCGTGCTGTTTCCTAAATGTGTGTCAGTTGTTGCAGTCGTCAAGAAAACAGAACGGCGGAAAGCTTGCGGCGGCCGTAGGCGCTGGCCGGATCCTTGAAACCCCAGGCTTCGAAGAACTGCAGGAGCTGCTTGCGCGCGGCGTCCTCGTTCCACTCCCGGTCGCGGCGGACGATCTCGATCAACTGGTCGACAGCGCCTTCCTTGTTGCCCTTGCCGTTGAGGCCGAGGGCAAGGTCGAAGCGGGCCTGCAGATCAAGCGGATCCTTGGCGATACGGTCCTGCAGCTCTGCAAGGTCGCCCAGAGACGCCGCCTGTTCGGCCAGTTCCACCGCGGTCCTGGCGGCCACATAGGCTTCGTCGGTATGTTTTTCTTCCGGAATCAGTTCCAGAGCCTGCTTGGCCCGCTCCAGATCGTCGGCTCCAAGATAGCACTGCGCGAGACCGGCAATCGCGGCCACATTGTCCGGTTCCATCTGCATCACGGCGCCGAAAAGCTGGGCTGCCTGAGCGTAATCCTTGGCCAGCAGAAGTTCTGCGGCCTGTTCCAGAAAGGTGTCGGTCTGGCTGACCGGGGCCGGCCCGGCAACGCGCTCGATAAACGCCTGGATCTGGCTTTCCGGCTGCGCGCCCATGAATCCGTCCACCGGCTGGCCGTCCTTGAAGGCGACCACGGCCGGGATCGACTGGATGCCCATCTGGCCGGCAATTTCCGGGTGATCGTCAATGTTCATCTTGGCCAGCTTCACGCGGCCGCCGGCGGCCTTCACCGCAGCTTCGATGATCGGTGTCAATTGCTTGCACGGTCCGCACCATGGGGCCCAGAAATCCACCAGCACCGGCTGCTGGCGCGAAGCTTCCATGACATCGGCCATGAAGGTCTGCGTGGTCACGTCGAAGATGAGATCGCCAGCCGGGGCATCGCCGCCGTTGCCGCCGCCCATGCTGCCACCACCCATGCTGCCGCCAGACTGGCCGCCGTAACCGCCGCCCATACTGGCGCCAAAGCCGCCGCCGACCTGGCCGCCGATGCTGTAATTGCCGTTGCTCATGTGCCGCCTCGAAATTTACCGCCGGTGCCTGAGGCATTCCGGCTCAAAGTGAATGCCGTTGAATGGTTGAGTTGGCCCATAACATGGAGCCACTGGGCGCGAATTACAAACGCCTTTCCCTGCCGATGAAAGCGCGCCGCTAAAGCCCTGCCGCCTTCGCCTCATCGCTGACCGCCAGAACCTGCGCCGTGTGGCCGCAGGCCGACGCGAATTTCAGAAGATCGGCCGAGGAGATAGATGTGGTCGCGTTGTTCTTCAGCGGGTGATAATTCAGCACCTCATGCTGCATCATCGCCGCATCGAAGACCGGCGTGACCTTTTGGGCCTCACGATCGTTGATCAGCGAGAACGGCGTCACCGACCCCGGCTCCACGCCAAGCACTTCCATAAGAAGATCGGCATTGCCGAAGGACACGCGCCCCTGGGCACCGATGATCTGGTGCACTCTTTTCAGGTCGATCTCTGCATCGTGCAGGGCGACGATCAGGAACAGACGGCCCTTCTTGTCCTTCACGAACAGGTTCTTGGTGTGGGCGCCGGGGATGCGCTCATGCAGATCGCCGGACTCGGCAACGGTAAAGACGGGCTCGTGATCCACGGTTGTGACAGGGATCCCGAGTTCCTCGAAAAAGGCCAGTAGGTCGTCGCGTGTCGCCGGCATGAGTTTTCCTGAGAATTTTGAGAGCTTTTGCGCTGTCTAACGCGATTTGGCCACTGGCCACAAGGGGAAGGTTGCAGAAAAAGCGGCAGAAATCTGCGATTTTCCGGCGCTGATTTCACAGGAAATCCACAAATCGATGGTCGGAAAAAATTCTTCAATTTCGGTGTTGCAATCCGTCTCAGCATAGTTCATATACTGCGCCACCGACGCCGAGGCGGTCACCGCCACGGACCAGGGACGCTATGCGGGCGTAGCTCAGGGGTAGAGCACAACCTTGCCAAGGTTGGGGTCGTGGGTTCGAATCCCATCGCCCGCTCCAATTCGACCGAACGGTCCGAAGAACCAGCATTCGAAAGAATGCTGGTTTTTTGTTTTTTGATCTTCAATGCATTCTCAGCGCAGCCGTCAGATCATCGGACCAGAGACTCAGATTAGCTAAAAATCGAGCAAAATGCGCAATCGGAACTAAATCGAAGTCTTCATAGTATGTTGGTCTTGTCGAAAACAAATTCGATGTGACATGAGCAAGATCTTGCGCAACATGCGAGTGAACGGCCGCAGCGCGGCAGACGAAAAAGCTTTACGGCTTAAAGATCGGTTCCGTGCAGTGTCGAACAAGAGTTTTCGGGATCGTTCTTCGTGGGATTTCAGCGCGTCGGTTCCTTTGCTGGTGCTGGCATTTCTTTTGGCGTTTCTTTCGTTCACATATTGGGCGCTACCTTTCTTCAGTCCCTGGTCCCGAAGCGTTACCTTGCTGCACCTTGCGTCTGCTCCGAATTGTGATGCAGCACGTTCAGTTGGCTTGGCGCCGGCAAATCGTGGCGAACCGGGTTATTGGTCGAAACACGATGCTGACAACGACGGGATCGCATGTGAACCTTGGCCGCGCTAGAGGTCGAGGCAGCTCAAAGCTCTTTATGTCTTGTGGTCACAGGTAAATTCGGTCCTATCGCAGCGCAAACCTGTGGTTTCGTGACAGTATTTCAAGGTTCGTCTAAACATTGAAACAAACCCGCCTTGCGAACTGAACGAAGTCGCAGGGGGCTCGGGAGTAATGTCAGCGGGCATTATGCGGAGGCGCCTTGAACCGGTGGCCTCCGTCTTTTGCTTTGCCTCAAGTACCCAACTTGGCTGCAGCGGAGCCTTTCGGTTCCGCTGCAGTTCCAGTGGCAACCGGCGCGACATAAACACTCTCGTGCTGGGCGTTTGGGGGTTGAGGGCCGGCTTTCCGAAAAAGATCTCACCGCATTCAATGGTTCCGCGTCATTTGCCTGGCTGTGCTGGAGCATGTCGCGTTTAACCGGAAAATCCTGTATCGCTTTTTGCATTGAAATCTCTGATTTTAGCCGGCGAAAAGCGATTCCGATTAGACGCGATTTGCTCTACCGTGCCGTCATGCCGATTGCAGTTGGGGGAAAGGCATGACCGCGTTGAAGGATCATCCGGTGTTCGGGTTTGCGGACTGGTGCCTGCGCGGCATCGGGCAGGTGGTGTTTCAGAACAATCCTGTTTCGGGCCTGATTATCCTGGGCGCGCTTTTCTTCAATTCGCCGATCTATGGCGCCATTGCCGTCTTCGGCGTTGTGGTTTCCACCGCAACGGCGGTTCTGCTGCAGGCGGACAAGGGGCTGATTCGCGATGGGCTGTTCGGTTTCAACGGAGCGCTTGTCGCGCTGGCGCTGATTGCGTTTACGAGTGAGGATTTTCACTACGGCGCTGTGCCGTCCGCCTATCTGGCGGTTTATATCGCCTTCGGCTCCGCCATGACGGCGATGGTCTTCACCAGCCTTGCAAACCTGCTCGGCCCGCACAGGGTTGCGCCGCTGACGATGCCGTTCGTACTCGTCGGCTGGCTGTTCCTGTTTGCGGTGCTGAAGTTCCACAGCATCGATGCCGGCCCGCTCGCCAAGCCCGTGTCGCCCACCCAGTATGACGGGTCGGTCCAGTATACTCTGGCAACCTGGTACAAGGGCATCGGCAATGCCATCGGCCAGATCTTCTTTCAGGACAACTGGGTCAGCGGATATCTGATCGTGCTCGGTATTGCGGTGAATTCGCGCATCAGCGCGATCATGGCGCTGCTGGGTGCCAATGTGGCGGCCTTTGTCGCCGTTGTTTACGGCGCGCCGGAAGGGGCAATCAGCGATGGTCTCTTCGGTTATAACGCGGCCCTGACGGCGATCGCGCTCGGGGGCTTCTTCCTGGTGTTGACGCCAGCCTCCGCGCTCTACACGCTCTTTGGCGTTGTCGTGTCGACCTGGCTGTGGGCGTCCGTCGCGATCTTTCTGGAGCCCATCGGCATGCCGGTGCTGACCTCGACCTTTGTCATCGTGACCTGGCTGATGCTGATCGGCGTCAACGGATTTGCGGCCCTTGTTCCGGTTGCGCCCGCCGATGCCGTTACGCCGGAGGTCAACCGCAGGCGTTATCTGAAGGCGTTACGGGAAGGCTGAACCGGCAGAGAATTCAGAAGTCAGGAACGCCAAGGTGGCATTAGCGTCTATAGCTCAGCATCCGGCCAGCCTGTCGCCCTTCTCCAGCCTCTCCATCGTCGTCCCGGCCAAGCGTCGCGCGAGCCGGGACTGGGGAGGCAAGAGCCTTTCTGTTCCTCGAGACTGCCAGATCAGGGGCTCTCCGATCCCGGATCTTCGCTTTGCTGCGTCCGGGATGACGGTGGAAGGGCTGTTAACTGAGCGGAGCAGAACTGCTCCGCTCGCTATTCACCTGTCCGGCTCACACTTTCAGAAAACAGCCGTTTTCCGCGTGTGAGCGTTCGGCGAGGTCGAGGGCGACCTGGAGCCGGGCGCCGTGTTCGAAGTCCGGGTCTGCCGGGGCTCCGGTCAGGATCGCGGCGGCAAAGCGCTGGTAGACCGTCGGCACGGTGCCAACCTCGATGTCGGTCCATGTCGCAGAGGGGAGATCTTCGCCCTTGCAGATGCGCAGGCCTTCGATGCCCTTTTCGAAACGCACTTCCAGGCCGCCCCTGTCGCCATAAAGGCGCAGGCGCAGGTCGTTCAGATGGCCGGAGGCGAACCTGGTGGCGCTGATCGTGCCGAGCGCGCCGTTTTCCAGTTCCGCCTGCATGGTGGCACTGTCGTTGGCGTCCAGGGTGTATTCGCCGATCTTGCCGCCCTCGACCTTGTCGAAGGTCTTCAGCCGGCAGGAAAGTTCGCTCACCGGGCTGCCAGCGGCGAAGAGGACGAAGTCGAGGATGTGGATGCCGACATCGCCGAGAACGCCCTTGGAGCCGTGGGCGCTCGACAGGCGCCAAAGCCACTGACTTTCGGTTTTCCAGTCGCCCCAGGCTGGCTGGGTCAGCCAGCTTTGCAGGTAGGAGGCCTCGAAGTGGCGCAGTGTGCCGATGGCGCCTTCCGCGACCAGTTGGGCCGCCTTCTGCAGCACGGCGACATTGCGATAACTCAGGTTGACCATGCCGATCAGGTTCTGCGAACGGGCCAGATCCGCCATTTCGCGAGCGTCGGCGGCGTTGGTCGCCAGCGGCTTTTCACACAGAACGTGCTTGCCCGCCTTCATCAGGGCCATCGTGGTCGGATGGTGCGCGGCGTCCGGCGTTACGTTGGCTGCGGCGTCGAAGCCGCCCCAGGCGATTGCCTCGTCCAGCGTCGCGAAGCGGTTCGGAATGGCAAAGGTGTCACAGAATTGGGTGAGGACATCCGGGCGGCTGTCGACACCGCCGACGATTTCAACGCCGTCGATTTTCGAAAAGGCATCCGCGTGGGTACGCGCCATGTTGCCGGTTCCGACAATCAGGATCCGGAGAGGGGATGCAGCAGAGGTCACGGGGGTCTTCCTCAGCGTTTGGGGACAGGCCGGACCGGCGATAAGCAGCCGGTCCGGAAGGGCATATGGATCAGCGGTAGCCTTCTTCGCCGTCGGCATGAAGCTTGGGGCCGCGCTCCTCGATCTTTTCAGGTGCCGCTTCCACCGGCACATTGGGGGCAGCGTTCGGATCGGCGATCCGAGCCATCGGGTTGAAGGCCCATTTGACGCCGTTCTTCAGTACCGTCTGCACATGGGCATTGTGATAGGTCGGATAGGTTTCGTGGCCCGGGCGGAAATAGAAGACGTTGCCCGCCCCGCGTTTGTAGGTCAGGCCCGAGCGGAACACCTCGCCGCCCTGGAACCAGCTTATGAAGACCGTTTCCAGCGGCTCCGGCACGCCAAAAGGCTCGCCGTACATTTCTTCCATTTCCAGCTCGAAGCTGTCCGGAAGGCCGTTGGTGATCGGGTGGTTGCGGCTGGTCACCCACAGGCGCTCGCGCTCCCCGGCCTCGCGCCAGGTGAGGTTGCACGGGCTGCCCATCAGGCGTTTGAACGGCTTGGCGAAATGGGCCGAATGCAGAAACACCATGCCCATGCCCGACCAGACAGCGTCGCAGACCCGCTCGACCACCTCGTCGGACACGTCCCCATGGGCGGCGTGACCCCACCACAGCAGAACGTCCGTTTCGGCAAGGCGTTCCTTCGTCAGGCCGTGTTCGGGCTCCTGAAGAGTTGCCGTGGTGGCGCTGATTTCGGGATCGGTATTCAGCGTGTCGGCAATGCACTGGTGCATGCCGTCCGGATAGACACCGGCGACGATCTTGTTGTGCTGTTCATGGACGTTTTCGCCCCAGACCACGGCTCTGATCGGCATGTGAGCCTCTCCCGTTGTTCAGATGTTGGCAGATTTGTTGGTAAGTTCAGAACTGAAGCGCTTTCCATCGAAAAGATTCTCCAAAGCGCTTTGGATAGCGCTATCACCCGGGTTTTGTGCTGTCAATCGGATGGGCTGTAATATTCGATCACAGTTCCCGCTTCGTGGTGATTGTGAACCGGGAGCTTGGGTCCTGGCCGGGTGCCAAGGCCTTGACGGCGGCACCGTTCTGCCTGCGGGGCCTGGGCAACTCGGCTCAGGCATGAAAGAACCCCGGACGCTCGAAGAGAGCCCGGGGTACAAAATTTGGTGAGGCTTTGCCTCAATAGCCGGCGGAAAGGGCACCTGGACGGCGCGGGTCGGAGGCCCCGGCCAGAACGCCGTCAACGAGCATGATCGACTGGGTCGACCCCATGGCGTTCTTGACTTCCACCTTGTGTCCGCGCTCTTCCAGAAGGCGGATGGTGTCCGGCGAAAGACCTTCCTCGATGCGGATCTCATCCGGCAGCCATTGATTGTGGATGCGCGGGGCGGCGGTTGCCTCGGCGATGTTCATGCCGTGGTCGACAACGTTGAGGATGATCTGCAGCGTGGTGGTGATGATGCGGCTGCCGCCGGGCGAGCCCGTTGCGAGGAACAGCTTGCCATCCTTGAACACAAGCGTCGGACTCATGGAGGAAAGCGGCCGCTTGCCGCCCTCAACCGCGTTGGCCGTGCCGCCGACGAGGCCATAGGCGTTGGGTACGCCTGGCTTTGCGGAAAAGTCGTCCAGCTCGTTGTTGAGCAGCACGCCGGTGCCGTCGGCGGTGAGGCCGACGCCGTAGGAGAAGTTCAGCGTGTAGGTGTTGGAGACGGCGTTGCCGTCCTTGTCGACGACGGAAAAATGCGTGGTCTGGTTGCTCTCATAGGGGAAGGGATCGCCGGGCTTCACGTCAACGGAAGGCGTTGCCGCGTCCATCTTGATGGTCTTGACCAGTTCCGCCGCATAGGCCGGATCGGTCAGGCCTTTCACCGGAACCTCGACAAAATCCGGATCGCCCAGATATTTGGACCGGTCGGCATAGGCGCGGCGCATGGTTTCGGCCATCACATGGATGCTGTCGGCGGAATTCGGGCCATATTCGGCCAGCGGATAGTCCTGCAGCATGTTGAGGATCTGCACGATGTGGACGCCGCCGGATGATGGCGGTGGCATCGATGCAATTTCATAACCGCGATAGCTGCCGGTGACCGGTTCGCGCCAGACGGGTTTGTAACCGGCCAGGTCGTCTTTGGTCATGCCGCCGCCGGCCGCCTGTACCTTCTGCGCGATCTTTTCGGCAATCTCACCGGTGTAGAAGCCCACCGCGCCCGTGTCGGCGATGACTTTCAGGGTGTTGGCAAGGTCAGCCTGCTTGAGGGTCTCTCCCGGTACGAAAGGCAGGCCGCCGGTCTTGTAGAAGATTGCGGCGGTTGCCGGGTCCTTAAGCAGCCGTTTTGCGGATGCGGTCAGCGAGGCGGCAAGGTCCGGCGTCACTTCGATGCCGTTTTCGGCAAGATCGATCGCAGGCGCAACGAGTTCGGCCCAGGTCAGCTTGCCGCTGCCGTGTTTTTCGAAGGCTTCGGCAAAACCGGCAACGGTGCCCGGTACGCCGACAGCAAGTCCGGAGAAGCGGGACTTCTCATTGTCGGGCTCGCCATCTTCTCCCAGGAACATGTCCTTGAAGGCAGCATCCGGTGCCTTTTCCCGATAATCGAGTGCCTTGGTTTCACCGCTGCCCGCCAGGTGGATCATCATGAAGCCGCCGCCACCCAGATTGCCCGCCCGGGGCAGCGTGACGGCAAGCGCGAAGCCGGTGGCAATGGCGGCATCGACTGCATTGCCGCCTTTTTTCAAGATGTCGACACCGACACGGCTTGCGACGGCTTCCTGGCTGGCGACCATGCCGTTCTGCGCCGTTTCCGGCTGGAAACGGTCTTTCAGCGAATAGATGGGCGCTTCCTGCGCCGCAAGGGGTGCCGCGAGGTCGGCAACGAGCGCTGCTGCCATGGAAACGGCGGCAAAGCTGGATCTGAGAAAATGTTTCATGGGTTCCTCCGGTCGCCGGAATGGCGGGAGCTTGCAAGTGGTAGGCAGATCGCGCTACGGGCGTGGCGGTCTTCCCGGCAACTTTAAGTCGTTCTTGATTCAGCGCAAGGCTAGATGATCAGATAGGCTGCAGTCTGAAAGCGGCAAGCTGCAAGAGGGCAAGGGTGCACACCCTGGACCGCGACTGGTTGAAGGAGGATCCATGTGCAACGCAATTGCGGTTTCGACACCGTCTCTTCCTGCGAGAATTCGGTTATTCCTGGGTGGGGCCGCGCTTATGTGCGCCGCTGTCCTGTCCGGTGCAGGGGCTGCCAAGGCAGGCGATGCCGCCACCGGCAAGGCGCTGGCCCTGCAATGGTGCGCTGCCTGTCACCTTGTGTCGGAGGATCAGGACCGGGCCTCCAGCGCTTCTCTACCCAGCTTTTACGACATGGCGAAGGACCCGGGCTGGTCTGAAGAAAAACTCGCAACCTTCCTCGCCAATCCCCACCCGCAAATGCCGAACATGACCCTCGGCAACACCGAGATCGCAAATCTCTCAAGCTATATCGCATCCTTGGCGCCCTGAGGCGCGATTCGACTTCATAACCTTCAAGTGTTGAGGGCCGTTTCGACGGATGGGGCATTTTCAGGCGTGTGCGGCCCCGCCTTCGAGACAGCGCGATTGCGCTTTCTCGGAGTCTGACTGGAAAGTGACAAAGGACGCAGGTGTCGTGGTTCCTGTCACGAACGTGCGCTCTTCTCAGGTGTCGTCCCTGCGAAAGCGGGGATGACAATGTGGTTGAAGCAGTCGCCCCTGGCAGCCCCTCTGGGCACCACTTCCGTGCACCACTTTCGGGCCAGACGCTCAGGATGCGATCGAAGGGAAGCGGAAGGTTTGTTGATCGTCCGCTAGAACTCGAATTCGGCCAGCATGGCGGCGTGGAAGGATCCGGCGTAGGTGTCTTCCTCCGCATCGAAGACTTCATCCGGCAGGCCGACGTTGAACACCTTCAGGTCAATCGTGCGGTGGGCCATGGAGGCGCTGGCGAGAATGTGGTCCAGCGCCTGGCCCTTGCCCTTGTGAATGACGGTCTGGCGCTTTTCCGCCGGCAGCGAGGCGTCGAGCTGGTAGAGGCGGCGCCCGGCGAGCTTCGGCGAACCGGTGTCGTCCGGGTCGGCGCGCAACAGCCTCAGAGTGCCGGTCTCACCGGTCGCGTTGAAGTCGCCCACCAGCACGATGTGGCTGTTCTCGTTCGCATCGAACAGGCTTTCCACGGCAAGGCGCAATTCAAGCGCCTGTGCGGTCTGTTTCAAAACGGACAGCTGGTAGCCCTCCGCCCATGCGGAGACCGATGACCAGGTCCGGTCCTCCCCCTTGCCGCCGCGGATCATGGCGGCAACCGGCGCCCGCAGGTGAACGCAGAAGACGTGCAGGGGCCGCCCGGTGCCGATATCGATTTCCACCTGCAGGACCGGCCGGTCGAACAGGATTGTCTGCGGGCCGTGGTAGGCGGGTTCGGCGGTTTTGGGTTGCCACTGGGGCGGGTGCGCATGGGTCTGATAGAGGCTGAAGAACCTGGTTATCGGAAACCGCGAGAGAACCACCAGATTGTGGCGGTCACCCGGGCCCTTTCCGGAAAGACGCTCACTGGTTGCCCGGTGAAAGCCTTCGTAGGGCGTTCCTTCCAACAGAAGATCCAGGGCCTGGAATTGCCGTGCAGCCATGCCTTTTATCTTCTGGGCGTTGACCTCCTGCAGGCACAGGATATCGGCTTCAAGTTCCAGGATTTTCGGCCGAAGCGCGTCCAGCCGCGGGGTCAAGGCATCCGGGTCATGCCGGTCTTCGCCGAAGGATTCCATGTTGAAGGTGGCAAGTTTCATTCAGGCGGCCCGCAGCTTGGAGAAGCGTGAGTGAAACCATAGCGGTACAGCGGATCAAGTGGTAGAGAGCGCGGGTTCAAGAATGATCCGTCCAGAGGGGGGAGACAAATGAGCGGCGAGGCGTGTCCTTGTGGCAGTGGCAAGGGGTTCGAACTGTGCTGCGAGCCGTATCTTACCGGCAAGGCTGTTGCCGACACCGCAGAGGCGCTCATGCGCTCGCGCTATAGTGCCTATGTCCGCCAGTTGATCCCTTATCTGAAAGAAACGCTCTGGCCGAAGTATCAGCCGGGTTTCGATGCCCAAGGCACCGCACGCTGGGCGGCGGAAAGCCACTGGACGGGCCTCAGCGTCCTGGCCACCGAAAAGGGTGGCCCGGCCGACCGGGACGGCACCGTGCTTTTCGAGGCGAAATACCTGTCCGCCGGTCAGCTTCACACCCACCGGGAACTGAGCCGCTTTCGCAAGAAAGGCGGCCGCTGGTACTATGTGGAGGCGGTGCCCGAATAGTCCGGCCGGCAGTCTTGGTTGTTGATTTCAAAAAAAATCGTCCGGTCCCTGCGATTGGCGGCGGGAGCAGGGACCGGACCAATTTGCGGATAGAAGGGGAGGCAGCCCTCAACATCCGCAACGAGGAGATCGGGAATGCCCGCGGCAAGAGGCAGCCGGAGGGCGGTCGACAGGGTCGAATCGACTAATGTTCTCTATTTGTTCTTATTTGCACCATTCTGCAGCGTTGCGTCAAGCAGGAAACCGATTTTCAGGGGTTGAAGAAGATATGGGGGCTTGCCGGGACGCAGAAGCGTTGAGCACTCGCGGAATGTCGTCACACATCTGTGAAGCGTTGCCACGTGCGTTTCAGTGATCGCCATAGAATATTAAGCCCCTCCTGTCACAAATACGCAAGAGTACTCATAAGGGACCCCTAAGTGCGTTTTTCCGCCAACTCCTGGACCAAGCGTTTGCAAAGCGTCGCCTCGCCGCTGGGATTGGGGAAGGGGGCTGACCAGATCCTGGATTTCCTGAAGGGAGACGGAAGCGACCGGCATGCGGCGGGCCGAATGGCGGTGTCGACCTTCGCCGTGCGGATCGCCGGTGCGGCCGTCGCCTATCTGTCGCAAATCGTGCTTGCCCGCCTGTTGGGCGCGCATGACTACGGTCTTTATTCGGTCGCATGGACCTTTGTGATCGTGCTGGGCGTGATTGCTTGCGGAGGATTTTCCACCTCTGCCAGCAGGTTCATTCCGCAGTATCAGCAAAGCGGTGACATGGCACGCCTGCGCGGTTTCCTGCGCACCAGCCGTCAAATGGCGTTTTTCCTCGGCGGCGCGACTGCTGTCATCGGTATCGGCTGTATCACCCTGTTCCGTTCGTCTATCGATACGTCCTATTTCCAGCCGTTGAGCGTCGTTCTGCTGGCACTGCCGTTTTTTGCGTTCGGTCTGGTGCAGGACGGGATCGCCCGCAGTTACGACTGGTCGTCTCTGGCAATGCTGCCAACCTATATCTGGCGGCCGCTGGCCATCCTGTTTCTGCTGGTTTGCGCAGTGCTGGCTGGTTTTCGGCCCGATGCGCTGACGGCTGCTGTGGTGGCCGTTGCGGCAACCGTCCTGGTCGCGCTTTACCAGTTTCTCCATCTCAGTCAGCGGCTGCGTCCAAGCGTTCCACGCGGGCCGCAGAAGACCGAGTTCAGGTTCTGGCTGGCGATCTCCATGCCTATGCTCATGGTCGACGGTTTCCTGCAACTGATCACGAGCGCCGATGTGATCATGGTCAGTTTCTTTCAGGACCCGGACGAGGTTGCGGTGTATTTCGTAGCGTCCAAAACCCTGGCACTGGTGCATTTTGTCTATTTTGCCGTGCGGGCGGCTTCGGCGCATCGCTTCTCCAGCTACACCCACAATCAGGATCTTTCAGGGCTGGCAGTTTATATGCGGCAGGCCACCCTGTGGACCTTCTGGCCGTCATTGGTAGCAGGAGCGGGGCTGCTTCTGATCGCCCCCTTGCTGCTGGCCCTGTTCGGCAGCGGTTTTGAAAGCGGCTACGAGTTGATCGCCCTGTTGATGATCGGCGTCCTTGCGCGCGCGTCCGTCGGACCGGCCGATGCACTGTTGACGATGACGGGGCACCAGAACACCTGCGCCGGCATTTATGCCGGGACGTTTGTCCTCAACGTCATTCTCAATCTCATTCTGATCCCGCTGCTCGGTCTCGCCGGGGCGGCAATCGCCACAAGCCTTGCGATCCTTTTTGAAGCCACAGCCCTTGCGGTTGTGGCAAAACGGAAGCTCAATATAACGACATTCGTTTTGCCATTGCTTTTCTCCAGGGACCGTCCGGTTGACCAGTGATACGCCCCCTTCCGTGCCGCTTGAGGTTTTGTCCCTTGATCCGTTGAGCCCTGAGACCCCGCTGGAGGACTGGCAGGCGCTCTGTGCGGCTGCGCTCAGCCCGAACCCGTTCTTCGGCCCGGATTTCCTCTGTCCGTTTCTGGACAATATGGACAAAGGGCGGGTGCGGCTCGTCGTGGTGCGGGAAGCGCCAGGCGGGCGCTGGCTGGTGGCAGCTCCCGTCGGCCGTCGAAGGTTCGGATTGGCCGTTCCGGTCAACACCACCTGGGCGACAGACTATGCGCCGCTCGGCACACCGCTGATCCACCCGCAGGCGGGCGATGAAGCGATTGCCGCTTTTCTTGACGCCGCCAGATCCCCCGGGAATGCGCTCGCCATTCCGTATCTGCCGCTGCATTCACAATCGGCAATCAGGTTGAGGGCGGCGGGGTCCGGAAAAAGTTCGGTGCTGAGCAAATCCGTCCGGGCCAGCCATAATGGTGGCGCCACGGGCAAGGCGCAGCTTGCGGAGGCCGACAGCGGCAAAAGGCGCAAGGAAATGCGCCGGCTGATGCGTCGGTTGGGCGACCATGGCAAGACGACTTTCCGGAGCCTGGACGGACCGGAAGCGGTTGCCGGGTTTGAAGCCTTTCTTGCGCTGGAAGCCTCCGGCTGGAAGGGCCGGGAGGGAACCGCTCTGGTCAGTCAGCCCCGGACGGCGGACTTTGCCCGCACCGCCATTGCCAATCTGGCACGGCGAAACGCGGTGCGGATCGATCAGCTCTGGTCGGGCGAGACGCTGGTTGCCGCCCTGGTGCTGTTCTTGCAGTCAGGCAAGGTGTTTACCTGGAAGATCGCCTTTGACGAGGAATTCGCGCGATATTCACCCGGCGCCCAGCTCGCATTGCAGACCCTGAAGACCAACCTGGCGATCCCGGGGTTCAGGGTGGCGGATTCCCTTGCCATACCGGGGCATTCGATGATCGAGCCTCTGTGGCGGGGGCGGCTGGAAATCGGTACGGTGCTTTATGCCGACGGTCTCAAACGCGCGCTCTGCAAGGCGGATCTCAAGCTTGAACAAACCTTGCTCAAGGCCGCCCGCACAGTCAGGGCGCGTCTGCGCTCCTGAGGCCGAACGAAGCTAACCTTCGACGCTCTCCAGATCGCGCAACTTCCTGCGAATGATCTTGCCGGTGGTGGTCATGGGCAGGGAGGAGACGAATTCGATTTCCCGCGGATATTCATGGGCCGACAGGCGCTCGCGAACGAAGGTGCGGATGTCGTTTTCCAGCGCGGTGGTTTTCGTCTCACCCGGCTTGAGAACGATGAAGGCCTTGACGATTTCCGTGCGCAGCGGATCCGGTTTGCCGACAGCAGCGGCAAGCGCGATGGCCGGATGTTTCAAGAGACAATCCTCGATCTCGCCCGGTCCGATTCGGTAGCTTGCCGAGGTGATGATGTCGTCGTCGCGGCCAACGAAATGGACATAGCCGTCCTCGTCCATCAGGCCCTGATCACCGGTGATCATCCAGTCGCCGATGAACTTCTCCCGTGTTGCCTCCGGCTTGTTCCAGTATTCCAGGAACATGACCGGATCCGGCCGGCGGATGGCGATCTGGCCGAGGGTTTCCGCCGGCAGTTCCCGGCCGTCATCGTCGATGATCGCAACCTGATGGCCGGGTGTTGCCTTGCCGATGGCGCCTGATCGGCTGACGCCGAGGGCGGCGGCGGAGCCGAGCACGGCGTTGCACTCGGTCTGGCCGTAGAATTCATTGACCTTGAAACCGAATTCCGCAGCGAACCAGTCGTAGGTTTCCTTGCCAAGAGATTCCCCGGCAGAGCCGACGCTGCGCCAGGTCAGGTTGAAGCGCTTCGCGGGACTGTCGACAGCCCGCAGCATTTTCAGGGCCGTCGGCGGAATGAAGGCGTTGCGGATCTTCTGTCTTTCCAGAAGATGGAAGGCGAATTCGGGGTCGAACTTGCGGGACGCGTGGCAGACCACCGGCACGCCGAGCGACAGGGCTGGAAACAGCGCGTTCAGCAATCCGCCCGCCCAGGCCCAGTCGGCGGGGGTCCAGAGCAGGTCACCGTCACGGCCGAGAAAATTCTGCGAAAGCTCGATGCCGGGCATATGGCCAAGCAGCACCCGGTGCCCATGCAGCACGCCCTTGGGCTGTCCGGTGGTGCCGGACGTGTAGATCATCAGCGCCGGGTCGTCGGGGGTAGTCGCAAGAGTCCGGTAGGTGTCGGAGGCCTTCTCCAAAAGATCGTCAAAGCCGAACACACCGGTTTGCGGACCATCGACCGAGATCACCAGATCGAGGCCGGGAAGGTCAGAGCGGATGTCGGCAAGCTTCGCAAGGCCTGCGCTATCTGTCACCAGAACACGCGCGCCGGAATCAGAAAGCCTGTAGCGCAGCGCCTCCAGTCCGAACAGGGCGGCCAGAGGCACGGCGATCGCGCCGGACTTATAGGCCGCCAGATGCGCGATCGCGGTTTCGGGAATCTGCGGAAGCAGCAGGGCGATCCGGTCGCCGCGGTTCAGGCCAAGACCTTCCAGGGCGTTGGCGAAGCGGTTGGCTGCCCGGTTCAGGGCAAGATGGCTCCAGTCCCGGTGCGTGCCGTCGCCCAGAACCTGACGGATCGCCAAGCGCTCCGGGTCCTGAGCAGCCCACTGGTCGCTGACGGCTGCGGCCATGTTGTAGGTTGCGGGCCGGGGCCAGCGGAAAGTCTCTTTCAGCGCGTCGTAGTTGGCTGTTGGCTGCAGCATGTCAGGGCGTCCGGTGCATCAATTTTAAGCAGCGGAGTTTAGGGCGGTCATTGCTGCAGCGCAATAGAGCCGAAATCATCGCGGGAAATCGCGGTTTGCACTCCATGACCTGACACGCGAACGGAACTGCCGGCATCGCCTTTTGTAAAAGGCATCCTCGTTAGTATTCCCTATAAAATCAGCGGTTTGAAGCGATCTGTCACGAGAAGCAGGCAGGCGCGAAGCGGATGTCTCCGGGCAGTCATTTCTTTGCGAGCGGGTGGGCGCTTTCGACCAGTTCGCGCAGGCGTTCGTCCAGAACGTGGGTGTAGATCTGCGTTGTCGAAATGTCGGCGTGGCCCAGCAACTGCTGCACCACTCTGAGATCGGCACCGTTCTGCAGCAGATGCGAGGCGAAGGCATGGCGGAGCACGTGCGGGGAAATCTTGCCGGCATCGAGCCCGGCGGCGACCGCGAGATCTTTCAGTTCGCGTGCAAAATGCTGGCGGGTCAGATGCCCGCTGTCGCCGTGGGAGGGAAACAGCCAGGGGCTTTTTTCGTAGGCGCCTTCGGCGGCGCGCAAGCCGACGTAGTCCTTCATGGCGGCCTGTGCGGCGCGGGAGAGCGGCACCAGCCGTTCCTTGCCACCCTTGCCCTTGATTTCGATCAGACGCGCGTCCCTAAGTGCCGCGGTGACCGGCAGGGCGACCAGTTCCGAAACGCGCAGGCCGGTGGCATAGAGCACCTCTATGAGCGTGTACATGCGCTGCGCGCGCAAGCGCGCTGTCGCGCTTTTCCGGGGCCTTTCGGTTTCCGCCCGCGCCGTCTCGATCAGCCTGTCGACATCTTCTATCGACAGCACCTTGGGCAGGCTTGCGCGTTTCTTCGGGGCGGACAGGGTGCGGGTCGGGTCGTCTTCCCGCGTGCCTTCCGCATAAAGGAACTTGTAGAACTGCTTCAGCGCGGACAAGCGCCTTGCCTGCGAGGTTTCGGCAAATCCGCGCCGATTGAGATCGCCCAGATAGGCCGAGATGTCCTCCGATTGCGCGGAGGCGAGGGACTTGCGCCCGAGAAAGCCGGAGAAGTCCTCCAGGTCGCGGCGGTATCCGGCCAGCGTGTTTTCCGCCGCACCGCGTTCGGCGGCCAGCATTTCCAGGAAGTTTTCAAGATCGAAACCGGTTGCCATCGCGTCTGCCTTCGCAAAGGGCCTCAAGAAAGTGCCCTGGATGACCTGTCTTTATGAACGACGGGTCAGCGGCCGAAGCCGTCTTTCTTGAGCCTTATTTCGATTTCCCGTTCGCGCGGTTCGACAAGATTGGCCAAGGAATAGATCGCGCCGTAACCGAGCGCGCCGAGCAGCAGCAGCACGAGCAACAGGCGGGTCAGGGTCGGCACGTCGGCTGTCTCCAGGTCAGGGCGTCGGTTCCCTTGCGGGCAAGCGAATCGGATAGGCGATTGTTTCAACAAGGCGGGGGCGCATGCAAGGCAAAGCAGCAGTCTGGCAGGCGGAGTTCCCCCGTGTCTTTTTTGACGAATATGCTAAAACGCCGCCATGACAGAATACGACAAGGCGCGGTCTTCCAAAGGAGGGTCCGCGGAGACAGACGTAAAAACCGTTGATCTGGCCCGCCTGGTAGCAGCCCTGGGGCATCGGTCCATCGTTCTGGTGGGAATCATGGGGTGTGGCAAGTCGACGGTCGGCAAACGGCTGGCGCATCGGCTCGGGCTTGAATTTATCGATGCCGATACCGAAATCGAGCGCGCGGCCAACATGAGCGTTGCGGAGATTTTCGCCGAGCACGGCGAGCCTTATTTCCGCAGCGGTGAGGAACGGGTGATCGCCCGTCTTCTGCGTGAAGGGTCGCAGGTGCTTGCGACGGGTGGCGGCGCGTTCATGAGCGAGGCGACGCGTTCGGAAATCGCCGAGCATGGCCTGTCCATCTGGCTGAAAGTCGATTTCGACACGGTCATGGCGCGGGTCCGGCGCAGGTCCACGCGGCCGCTGCTGCAGAACCCTGATCCCGAGGGCACCATGCGCAAGCTGATGGCCGACCGCGAACCCGTTTATGCCAAGGCGGCATTGACGGTTACTTCCAGGGACGTTCCGCATGAAGCGGTGGTCGATCAGATCATCGCCACCCTGGCGGAGCATCTCTTCAATCGCGAGGCCACCAGCGCCGCGCAAACATCAATGTCTTGAACTTAAAAGCGTAACGGCATGGTAGACACGGTAGTGGCAAAAGCATTGTTGGGCCGGGACGAGAAAATTGTCCGGGTCGATCTTGGCGCGCGCAGTTACGACATCAAGATCGGCCGGGGGCTGCTCGAGGGCGCCGGGGCGGAAATCGCCGCCGTCATGCCCGGTGCGCGCCTTGCGGTCGTTGCCGATGAAACCGTTGCAGGCCTGCATCTGAAGGCCTTTTCGCAAAGCCTGAAGGCTGCCGGGCTCGAACATACGGTCATCACGGTGCCTCCGGGTGAAAGCACCAAATGCTTTCGTGAATTCGAACGCCTGTGCGACGAGGTTCTGGCCGCCCGGCTGGAACGCGGCGACGCGGTCGTGGCCCTTGGTGGCGGTGTCGTCGGCGACCTGACCGGCTTTGTTGCCTCCGCCGTGCGCCGTGGCATGGCGTTCATTCAGGTGCCGACCACGCTTCTTGCCCAGGTCGACAGTTCCGTCGGCGGCAAGACCGGTATTAACTCGCGTCATGGCAAGAACCTGATCGGCGCTTTCCACCAGCCTGCGCTGGTGCTGGCCGACACCGCCATTCTGGACACGCTGCCGCTGCGCGATTTTCGCGCCGGTTATGCGGAAGTCGCCAAATACGGGCTTCTGGGCGATGCAGACTTCTTCGCCTGGCTGGAAACCAACTGGCAGGCGGTCTTTGCCGGTGGCGCGGAACGGGATGAAGCTGTCGCCCGGTCATGTCAGGCAAAAGCGGATGTAGTGGCAGCGGACGAGCTGGAATCAGGCCGCAGGGCGTTGCTCAATCTGGGTCACACGTTTGGCCACGCGCTGGAATCGGCCGTCGCCTATGAGACCGAGCGTCTGGTGCATGGCGAAGGTGTCTCCATCGGGATGATGCTGGCGCATGAATTCTCTCAGCGCCTCGGCCTCATCGGTGAGGACACTGTCGAGCGTGTCCACAAGCATCTGAGCGATGTCGGTCTGCCTGTGCGGTTGCAGGACATCCCCGGCCAGTTGCCGCCGGCCGAAACGCTCATGGATATCATTGCACAGGACAAGAAGGTCAGCCGGGGCGCGCTCACCTTCATTCTTACACGCGGCATCGGCGAAGCCTTTGTCGAAAAAGGCGTCGATCCCGCACTGGTGTCTGACTTCCTGAAGGAGAAACTCGAGGCATGACGGAAACGGCTCTCTGGCTGGCGGTCGGCGCCATCTTCGTTCTCCTGGTCCTGTCCGGCTTCTTTTCCGGCTCGGAAACGGCGCTCACCGCCGCATCGCGCGCGCGCATGCACCAGATGGAAAAAACCGGAGACTGGCGCGCCCGGGTGGTCAGCCTGCTGATCGCCAACCGAGAGCGGCTGATCGGCGCGCTGCTTCTGGGCAACAACCTGGTCAACATTCTGGCGTCTGCGCTGGCAACCAGCGTGTTCCTGTCGCTGTTCGGCGAAGCGGGCGTGGCGCTTGCCACCCTGGTGATGACCGCCCTCGTTCTGGTTTTCGCCGAAGTGCTGCCGAAGACCTGGGCGATTTCGAACCCCGAGCGCTTTGCGCTGGCGGTGGCACCGATTGTGCGCTTCGTGGTGGCGGTGTTCGGACCGATTGTCGTCGGGGTGGAGTGGATCGTCCGCAACATCCTGAAGCTGGTTGGCGTCAATATCGGTGACGACACCTCGATACTGTCGCCGCATGAGGAACTGCGCGGTGCCGTCGACCTGCAGCATATCGAAGGCGGGCTGGAAAAGGGCGAGCGCGACCGCCTCGGCGGCTTGCTCGACCTGGCGGAACTGGAAGTCTCGGACGTGATGGTTCATCGCACCAACATGGTGGCGCTGAATGCGGACGATGCGCCGGACAAGCTGGTCAACGCGGCTCTGGCATCGCCCTATACCCGCCTGCCGATCTGGCGCGGGGAAAGCGACAACTTTGTCGGCGTGCTCCATGCCAAGGATCTGCTGCGCGCACTGCAGGCTGCCGGCGGCGATGCTGCGAAGATCAACGTTCTGGATATCGCTGCCCCGGCCTGGTTCGTTCCCGACACGACATCGTTGCAGGATCAGCTCAACGCCTTCCTGCGGCACAAGTCGCATTTTGCCCTGGTTGTCGATGAGTATGGCGAGGTGATGGGCCTGGTCACGCTGGAAGACATTCTGGAAGAAATCGTGGGTGAGATCGCCGATGAACACGACGTCGAACTGGAAGGCCTGCGGCCGCAGGCGGACGGCTCCGTGATCGTCGACGGCTCCGTGCCGATTCGCGACCTCAACCGCGCTGCCGACTGGAGCCTGCCGGACGACGAGGCGACGACGATTGCCGGTCTGGTAATTCATGAAGCGCGAATGATCCCGGACGAGCGCCAGATCTTCACCTTCCACGGCTTCCGCTTCACGGTGCTGCGCCGGGAGAAGAACCGTATCACGCGGCTGCGCATCATGCCGCTTGGGCAGACGCCTGGCGCCAAGATGCCGGGTGGCGCCGCCCAGGCCGTTGCCGGTGCGGCTGCGAAAGCGGGCGGTTGATCTAAAAAAACAAGCGGCGTTGGAAAGCCGGGCGGTGTGGCTCAATGTGTTTGGTACTGAAAAAACTGGACTTTTGAGGAGACTGCCGCTCAGCCTCCGGCCACCCGGGCTGCGCGCGGGTCCGGTTCGCTGTCAGAGCGGATTTCCAGTGCCAGGGTATGCACGCCGCCGGCGAGCTCGTCTGCAAGCAGATCGTTGATCGCCCGGTGTCTTGCAACCCGGTTCATGCCGTCGAATGCGGCTGCGGCGATTTGCACACGGAAGTGGGTTTCGCCGCCTTCGCGCCAGCCGCCATGGCCCTTGTGCTTGTCCGACTCGTCGATGACGTTCAGAAAAGAGGGCGAAAAGGCTGTAGACAGTTTGTCGGTAATCGTTTGTTTCGTGCTCATCGGTTTCATTTGGCGCAGCTGTTTTCGAAGTTCAAGTCTTTCATGGCCCGACCCTGCCTGATACAGTGCCGGGCTCTTCGACTTTCGACATCCGGTCTGAGGAAATTAACTTTGGATACCGGGACAATGCAACGGCCTGCGGCTTGCCCGCACGCCCTCACACTTCAATATTTCGGCGCATGAAACTGGACTCAAAACTCTTCGACAGCATCCGCGTGAAGCCGGACAAGGAACGGGCCGAACAGGGCCGTCATCCGGTGTGCGATCATCCGGGTTGCAAGCGGCCGGGCACGCACCGGGCACCGAAAGGGCGCGACCGGGAAGGGCAGTATTTCAATTTCTGCGTCGACCATGTGCGCGAGTACAACAAGTCCTACAACTATTTTACAGGCATGGGCGACGACGACGTGCGCAGCTATCAGAAGGATAGTCTGACCGGGCACCGGCCGACCTGGAAAATGGGTGTAAACCGGCAGGCAGCCGAGGGGCCGGACGGCTTCGACGCACGCTCCAACATGCGCTCCAACGCGCAACGGCGAGCCGAGCAAGTGCGCCGTCCGCGCGAAAGAAAGCTACTAACGCTTGAAAAACGTTCCCTGGATGTGCTCAATCTGCCTTACACAGCCCGTGGCGCCGAAATCAAAGCGCGCTATAAGGAGCTTGTTAAATTGAACCATCCGGATGCCAACGGCGGTGACAGGTCTTCCGAAGACCGCCTGCGGGAAATCATTCAGGCGTATAACGTTCTGAAAAAAGCCGGTTTCCTTTAGAGCCTGCAGGGTCCTGCCGGCTTTTTCCAAACGACCCTTCCCGAACTGACGGGACTGCGGAGGACTGATGACTGAGACGACGACTGCGGCCATGGCCATGCCGGACACTGAAATTTCCGTAGAAGAGGTTTTCGGTTTCAAGTCCGACCTCAAGGTACCCGCATTTTCCGCGCCGTCAGAACATGTGCCAGAGCGTGACGAGGATTACCTTTTCGACCGCGCCACAACGTTGGCGATCCTGGCGGGTTTTGCGCACAACCGGCGCGTGATGGTGACCGGGTATCACGGCACCGGCAAATCGACCCACATCGAACAGGTGGCTTCGCGTCTCAACTGGCCGTGTATCCGCGTCAACCTGGACAGCCATATCTCCCGTATCGATCTCGTCGGCAAAGACGCAATCGTGATCAAGGACGGCAAGCAGGTCACCGAGTTTCGTGACGGTATCCTGCCCTGGGCCTATCAGCACAATGTCGCGCTGGTCTTCGACGAATATGACGCCGGCCGTCCGGACGTGATGTTCGTGATCCAGCGTATCCTGGAATCGTCCGGCCGCCTGACGCTTCTGGATCAGAGCCGCGTCATTCGTCCGCATGCGGCCTTCCGGCTGTTCGCCACTGCCAACACGGTTGGTCTGGGCGATACCTCCGGCCTGTATCACGGTACGCAGCAGATCAACCAGGCGCAGATGGACCGCTGGTCGATCGTCACCACGCTGAACTATCTGCCGCACGACAACGAGGTGGATATCGTTCTGTCGAAGGCCAAGCACTTCCAGACGGAAGAAGGCCGCAACACCGTTTCCAAGATGGTGCGCCTGGCCGACATGACCCGGAACGCCTTCATCAACGGCGACCTGTCCACCGTCATGAGCCCGCGTACGGTCATCACCTGGGCGGAAAACGCGCAGATCTTCGGCGATGTCGGCTTTTCCTTCCGTCTGACCTTCCTCAACAAGTGCGACGACATGGAACAGTCCCTGGTGGCCGAGTTCTATCAGCGCTGCTTCGGCGAAGATCTGCCGGAATCCGCTGTCAACGTAGTCATGAGCTGAGGTTCCGATGGCACCACGGCCGGGTCATAATTCCCTTCCGGGCAACAAGCCCGCGCCGAGCACCGAGCCGTTCAAGCAGTCGGTGAGCGGCACCATGCGGGCGATTTCCGGCGAGCCGGAACTGGAAGTCATCTTTTCCGGCGACCGGCCCGGTCTCAGCGGCATGTCCGCGCGCCTGCCGGAGCCGTCGCGCAAGATCAATGCGCGGGAGATCGCCATCACCCGTGGTCTGTCGGACAGCATTGCGCTGCGCATCGCCTGCCACGACAAGGCCGTGCATTCCAAGAACATGCCACAAGGCCCGGACGCCCGTGCGATTTTCGAGGCGGTCGAGCAGGCCCGCTGTGAAGCGGTTGGCGCGCGCCGGATGCAGGGGGTGGCCGACAACCTGTCGGTGATGCTCGATGACCGATTCCGCAAGTCCGGTGCGCCGGACATTACCAGCCGCGAAGAAGCCCCGCTGCAGGATGCCCTGTCCCTCCTGGTGCGTGAACGCCTGACCGGGGCAAAGCCGCCGGAAAGCGCGACCAAACTTGTCGACATGTGGCGCGGCTGGATCGAGGACAAGGCCGGTGCCGACCTCGACCGGCTGGAAGCCGAGGTCGAGAACCAGAATTCCTTCGCGGCCCGTCTGCGTGATGTCCTGAAATCGCTCGACATGGGCGATGAGCTTGGCGACCAGGACCAGGACATGGACCCGGACGAAAACGAGGACCAGGGGAACAACGACGAGGCCGAATCCGGCGACGACAGCGAAGAAGATTCCGGCGAACAGGAAGCCTCTCCGCAGGAGATGGAACTTTCCGGCGAAGAGCAGGAAAGCGGCGATACGGAAGCTGCCGAAACCGACATGGAAGATTTCGCCGACCAGGACATGTCGGAGGACACCGAGGAGCCGGGCGAAAGCGATCGGCCCGACTTTCCGGCCTCCAACCGTCCGGAAACCGATTACAAGGTGTTCACCACCCAGTTCGATGAGACGATCACCGCCGAAGAACTGTGCGACATGGCGGAGCTCGACCGGCTGCGCGGGTTCCTGGACAAGCAGCTGACCCATCTGCAAGGGGCCGTGGCGCGCCTGGCCAACCGGTTGCAGCGCAAGCTGATGGCGCAGCAGAACAGGGCCTGGGATTTCGACCTGGAAGAAGGCCTGCTCGACACCGCCAGGCTGACCCGGGCCGTGACCGACCCGATGGCACCGCTTGCCTTCAAGCAGGAGCGCGACACCAATTTCCGCGATACGGTCGTGACACTGCTTCTGGACAATTCCGGATCGATGCGCGGCCGCCCAATCACCGTTGCGGCCACCTGCGCCGACATTCTGGCGCGCACGCTGGAGCGGTGCGGGGTGAAGGTCGAGATCCTCGGCTTCACCACCAAGGCCTGGAAAGGCGGCCAGTCTCGCGAGAGCTGGATCGGTGCCGGCAAGCCGCCGACCCCGGGCCGTCTCAATGACCTGCGCCACATCATCTACAAGTCTGCGGATGCTCCCTGGCGGCGCGCCCGGCGCAACCTCGGCCTGATGATGCGCGAAGGCCTTCTGAAGGAAAACATCGACGGCGAAGCGCTGCTGTGGGCTCATGACCGGCTGATGGCACGTCCCGAACAGCGCCGCATCCTGATGATGATTTCCGACGGCGCGCCGGTGGACGACACCACGCTGTCCGTTAACCCGGGCAATTATCTGGAGAGGCACCTGCGCTATGTCATCGAGGAAATCGAGACCCGGTCGCCGGTCGAGCTGATCGCCATCGGTATCGGCCATGACGTCACGCGCTACTACCGCCGCGCTGTCACCATCGTCGATGCCGAAGAACTGGCAGGGGCCATGACGGACCAGCTCGCCAATCTCTTCGACGATGAGGTGGACACGTCCTTCAACACGCGTGGCCGTCGTCGCCGCGCGGGTCATCGTTAGACGGCAGGATCCGTAAAGCATGGCAGCAGAGGGACGTCGTCCGGCAAGTCGCCTCGCGCTGGCGGCCGCCTTTCTCTCCGCTCTGTGGTGTGTCGAGCCTGTCAACGCCTCAGCTGAGGAGCTGCTGTCCTCTGGACAGCCGGTCAAGGCGCGCACCCGGTCCATCGACACCTTCCGCATCGGGACGGCTGACACGACATTCGGCAAGCTCACCTATCTGGGCGGTCTGGAACTGATTGCTGCCGACCGCAAGGTTGGCGGTCTGTCCGGTCTGATCAGTCTGGACGGCGGGAACGGATTTCTGGCGGTGACGGACAATGGCCATTGGGTCAGCGGCCGGATCGAGCAGACGGTGGAAGGCAAGCCGACGGGAATTGCAGATCTTCGTTTTGCCCCGATGCTTGGCGCTGACGGCAAAACGCTCGATGCGCGCTGGGGACACGATACGGAGGCGCTGACACTGTCAGGCTCCGGACTTTACGTGACAGCCGAAACCCGCAATGCCATCTACCGGTTTCCCTGGCCGATCTCGACCGGCAAGGAACAGATGATCGGTGAAGTCGCGTTGCCGCAGGATATTCGCGATCTGCCGCGCAACACCGGACTGGAAGCCTTGGCGGCGGGACCGGAAGATGGCCCTCTTGCCGGCAAGCTCGTAGCTGTCGCTGAATCAGTGCCAAGCGATCTGCACGATCTGTCGGGCTTCATCATCGGTCCGGATGGCACGGAACGCTTCACCATCCGCCGGCACGACCGGTTCGACGCGACCGATGCCACTTTTCTTCCCGGTGGCGATATGGTTCTGGTTGAGCGGCGCTTCAACCTGCGCGACCTGATCGGGCTCAGGCTGCGCCGGTTCAACGGGGCGGATATCGTTCCCGGAGCCGTTCTGGAAGGCGAGCTGCTGCTGGAGGCCGACTTCAACTCCCAGATCGACAATATGGAAGCGCTCGGCGTTCACACCAATGAAAACGGTGAAACGATCCTGACCCTCGTCTCCGACAACAACCGCTCGATCCTGCAGCGAGCCCTGTTTCTGAGGTTCCGGCTGGAGGACTAGGGGTTGGACCGCTAAGCTTTTCCTCTTTTGGAAAACTTGGCTCGCGCAAGCGGGAAATCAGAAGCCTGAAAAAAAAGGCGCCATAAAGCGCCTTTCCGTCATCCATGTCGCAGGCTGGAATTTTCGGGGGCCTCTTAAGCTGCCCGTTCGTCCGGCACGGCCCGGAAGAGGCCAAGCACGATCCGGTAAGGGGCGAGCAGCACGACGGCGACGAGCACCTTGACCAGGAAATCGCCAATGGCCAGCGAGACCCATAACAGCGTCTGGGTATCGTCGCTGATGCCCAGGAACGGCACGGGGAAGGCGAGAGAGCTGTCTTCCATGCCGAACAGGCCGTCGATGAAGGCGAAGCTGGCGGAAAAGGCGATGCCGAAGAACAGCAGCGTGTCGATGACAGATCCGATGAAGGACGAGGTGACCGGAGCTTTCCACCAGGCCAGCTTGCGCATGCGGTCGAAAATGGTCACATCTAGCAATTGCGCCACCAGAAAGGCCGTGCCGGAGGCGATGGCGATACGGGGCGTTGCCAGCCACACCGACACGACAACGGCAATCAGGAAGCCGGACATCACCACCCTGCGGGCGGCCGCCGGGCCGAACCGGCGGTTGGTGAGGTCGGTTACCAGAAAGGCGACCGGATAGGTGAACGCGCCCCAGGTGAGCGTATCGGCCAGGTTGATGCCACCGATGAAGTGTTTGACAGGGAATTGGACCAGAAAGTTGGAGGCCACGACGACAGCCGCCATCGCCAGAATGGCGACAACGTGATGGCTCGCGGAAAATGTCCGGGTGGCGGTCATGTGTTCACCTCACAACGACAGACGCCCAACCGATGTCGATTGGGCGTTCTGAGAAGGCTCTATGCAACTGTCAGAGCGGCCTGCTGCCGAAAGCGGTTGGGCAGGCGCTTCAGGCCTTAAGCGGCAGCGGCTTCAGCCTGCTTGCGCTTGATATCGACCTTGATCTTGCGGGCAGCGTCGGACAGATCCGCGTCGCTGGCCTTCATCAGGTATGCGTCCAGACCGCCGCGGTGTTCGACGGAGCGCAGAGCGTGTGCGCAGACCTTCAGCTTGAAGGTTTCGCCAAGCGTGTCGCTGATGAGAGACACGTTGCACAGGTTCGGCAGGAACCGGCGGCGGGACCTGTTGTTCGCGTGAGAGACGTTGTTGCCCGTCATCACATCTTTGCCGGAGAGTTCGCAACGGCGTGCCATGATATCACCTTTTGTTTTCGTGGCTGGGCCGTTACCTTGAACCCAGCAAGTCCAACCGGAACCGGCGCGGACCTGAGGCCCGGCGACATCGTCTCCGGCATTTCTCGGAAAAAGTTGCCCCGCTATAATGGGAGTGGAGGCCAACGTCAAGACATCTCCGCCGCTTTGCGGAGATTCACTGCTTTTATTTGCACGAAGCCCTGCCGTTAACCAGTGAGTTACCATAATTTAGAATGATTGGGGTCGTTCAACGAGCGGGATTCATGGTATCTTTCCGTCGCGGAACTCTCATGGCGCGGGGGCGCAATTCGCTGCCAGGCGGCAGTCCGGAGGTTTTGAAGTGTTCGGTTTGATGTCTTTCGGGCGGCTGGTCGCCCTGCCAATGCTTGCTGCGGCGTTGCTGACGACACCGGCGGAAGCCAAGAAAAACAGCGTCGGCGGCCTCTACAATATCTCTATTGCCGGTTTCAAGGTCGGGCGCGGAACGCTGTCGCTCGTGATGCAGGGCAATGCCTATTCAGCCAAGGTCAGCCTCGAGCCCGCAGGCATCGGCACGCTGTTCACCACCGGCAAGGGTGGGGCGGAAGCATCGGGCTGGATGGTCGGTTCGCGCGTCGTGCCGTCGAAATACCGCATGGCCTCGCAAGCCTCCAATCTCGATTTCTACGTCAATCTGAGCCAGGGATCCGGCAGCATCCGGTCCATGGAAGTCGCGCCCCAGTTCAAGCCGAATCCGGAGCGGATCAAGGTGACGGACCGGCACACGCGCAATGCGATCGATCCACTGAGTGCGGCGCTGATGCCGGTTGGCCGGGCCAAGGACAGCCTCGGGCCGAAAGCCTGTTCCCGCCGTCTGCCGGTGTTCGACGGCTGGACGCGGTTCGATATCAAGCTGAGCTACTCCGGCACCAAGGAAGTCTCCGGCCACGGCTATGACGGCCAGGTGGTGGTCTGCAAGGCTCGCTGGGTACCTGTCGCCGGTCACCGTCCGTCCAAGGATTCGGTCAAATACATGGCCAAGGCGAATATGGAAGTCTGGGTTGCTCCCATGGGTCGGGACAACGTGCTGGTGCCGTACCGGATTTCCATCGACACCAAGAACGGCCGGCTTATCGTGGAAGCCGACAAACTCAAGATCGATGGTGCCGGCAGCGATCAAGCGTCCGTCGACTGAGCCCTGGCCTTTGATGAAGCGCTCTGCGTGCCCTGTTCCGGCATGAAATCGGGCAGGGCCTGACGGGCGCAGGGGTATTGCGTTTTCCGGCAACCGGCACGCCGAGGCTTGCGCCACCTTGCGTCTCTTGATACAGCCCCCACGTATGCGTTCAGGCACGGTCAAACGGCCTGAAGCATCTTGCGTTGTTCAAAGGCGGCAAAGATGCTTGAACGTCTTTGAAACGATCGACCTTGGGTGACCGGCTGCCTCCGGCCGGATATCCTTCGATCTTGTAACAGAATTTCCGGAACGGCCGCGGACGAGAGGCGGCGCCGGCATGATTCAGGTAACCGAGTAAATGCACAGCTATTTGGAATTCGAAAAGCCCGTTGCAGACATTGAAGGCAAGATCCAGGAGCTTCGGGCTCTGGCCGGGGAAGATGGCGAAGCCGTCAATGTCGACAGTGAAATCGACCGGCTGAAAACGAAATCCTCGCAAACGCTGCAGGAACTCTACACCAAGCTGACGCCCTGGCAGAAAACGCTCGTTGCCCGTCATCCGGACCGTCCGCACGCAGTTGCCTATATCGCCGGGCTGATCGAAGATTTCACGCCGCTTGCCGGTGACCGGAAATTTGCCGAAGATGCAGCGCTGATCGCGGGCATTGGCCGTTTCCGCGGACAGTCCGTCGCCATTCTGGCTCAGGAAAAGGGCCACGATACCGAAACGCGCCTCAAGCACAATTTCGGCATGGTCCGCCCCGAAGGCTACCGCAAGGCCGTCCGGGTGATGGAAATGGCCGAACGTTTCGGCCTGCCGCTGATCAGCTTTGTCGACACGTCCGGCGCCTATCCGGGACGCGGGGCTGAAGAGCGCGGCCAATCCGAAGCAATTGCCCGCTCGACCGATGTCGGTCTGGGTCTCGGCACGCCATCCGTTGCCGTCGTCATCGGCGAAGGCGGTTCCGGTGGTGCGATCGCCATTGCAACCGCCAACAAGGTTCTGATGATGGAGCATGCGATCTATTCGGTGATTTCACCGGAAGGGGCCGCCTCCATCCTGTGGCGTGACAGTGCCAAGGCGCAGGATGCCGCGACCGCGCTGAAGATTACCGCGCAGGATCTCAAGCAGCTCGGCGTCATCGACGACATCATCAAGGAGCCGGTCGGCGGTGCTCACCGGGCACGCGAAATCGTGATCGACAACGCGGGCAAGGCCATCGAGACCGCGTTGAAGGGTTTGGCAGGTCTGTCTCCGGAGGAAGTGCGCAAGCAGCGACGCGACAAGTTCATCTCCATCGGCAGAACGCTTAGTTAGGTCTTCACGGTCAAGTGAAGACGTGCCGATTGCAGGGTTCAGCGAAACAGCTTCATTTAAAACCGCAAAAGGCTTCAATACGCCGCAGATAAGCAAAAAAACGATGCAGGGCCGCCCGAAAAGCGGCCCTTTTGCCATCCTGTGGCCAGAATTTGCCGTCATTCAGGCGAACTTGAGACGCGCAGGATGACGCTTGGGCAAGTTTTTGTTCCTATCACCATAATTTTGGTCGCGGGTGCAATCCGGTTTCAGTAACTTATCGTCAACCATCATTCCCTAGCCTTTGCGCGGGGGCGAGGACGCAGGAAGTGCGGCAAGGCAATTCGTTCGCCTTAGTCGGTTTCCGCTTAGTTTGGGACAGTATCATGGTCTTTCGGCGCTTTATGAACACGCCAGCCGGCCTTCTTCTTAGCAAAAGCGGCCTCAACGGCCGGCGTACAGCCCGTATCGGTGCGGCACTGTTGCTTGCCGGAGTGCTGGTGGCTTGCCAGGGAGACGAATTCAGCGCGGGTCCGAACAAGGCACAGCTTCCCGTCAGTGCGTCGATCAAGCGCAAGATGAACGACCTCAACATGAGTTCGTCGTCGCCGATCATGATCCGGATCTTCAAGGAAGAAAGCGCGCTGGAGGTCTGGAAACAGACGCGCACCGGCAAATACCAGCTTCTGGACGAATTCGAGATCTGCAAATGGTCAGGCGAGCTCGGTCCGAAGTTCAAGGAAGGCGACCGTCAGGCCCCGGAAGGGTTCTACGAAATCACGCCGGCCCTGATGAACCCGAACTCGAGTTATCATCTGGCCTTCAATCTCGGCTATCCGAACTCCTATGACCGCGCCCACGGCCGCACCGGTTCGCACCTGATGGTGCATGGCGCCTGTTCCTCCCGCGGCTGCTACGCCATGACGGACGAGCAGGTGCAGGACATCTATGCGCTTGCCCGAGACAGCTTCAAGGGCGGTCAGCGCTCCTTCCAGGTGCAGGCGTTTCCGTTCCGCATGACACCGGAAAACATGGCGCGCCATCGCGACAGCGAGCACATGGAATTCTGGCAGATGCTGAAGACCGGCTACGACCACTTCGAAGTGACGCAGACCCCGCCGCAGATTTCCGTATGCGAGAAGAAATACGTGTTCGATGCCACCACGCTGGTGGAGGGTGTGCCTTTCCGGGCCAGTGCCAAGTGCCCTGATTATCAGGTGAGCCCGGGAATCGCGTCGGCGGTTGCTTCCAAGCAGCGCCGCGACAACGAGAAATACCAGCAGCTTGCAGCCCGTTTTGACGCCCGTGAAGAGCGTCAGAAGCGCTGGGAAGAACGGTCCAACCGGCTTGCTGAAGTTATTGGTGGCGGTGACGGCGATACCAACCCGAACGTTGCCACGGCGGAAGCCGCTGCTGCCGAGGCGCAACCGGTTGAAACAGCAACGGCGACAGCGGACGCCCCGGCAGGGGCTGCTCCGGCCGCCCAGCCACGGCCGGGATCGGCTGTCGAGACTGCCTTTGCCCCGCAGGACCAGTCCGGCGGCAGCTCTGTCGGCAGCTTCTTCAAGCGCTGGGTGCCCTTCGGACCGAAAGCATCGGAAGCAGCCGATGGTGTCGGACCCATAGAAACCGAGGTGGTTCCGGAAACCAAACCGAACTGATCAGGCCCAGTCCCTGTTTCGGACGAGGCCTCAGTTCCATCGAGATCCCTGTATCGCGGTTGATTGCTGCATCCTGAGGAGGACTGAAAAGTCCTTCTCGCGAGGGAAGCGTAATCGGGAGCAAGCTGCGCCCCCCGGGAGACAGGCTATCTGCCTTTCTCCGGGTGAGGTGGTCGCCGATCGGCCCGGTTCACACTTCCCTTATACCTGTTTCGATTACTTCAGCGGTGGCAATCCCAGGGAAACGCCTTCCTGCACTACTGCCGGGTCATAGGCCTTGCGGGAGAAGACCTCGCGCACCAGCGGCTCGAAGCTTTCCAGCGTGTCCATCTCATAGTCGGGATCGAAAGAGGACTGGTCCCAGCGCTCGCAGAAGTCGGCACAGGCCTGGAAGTGCATGTGATCCTTGAACCGGTCGCGGGCGTTTTCGTCCCAGCCGTAGTGGCGGCCGTAGTAAAGCATCTGGAAGATGCCATGATGTTCCACCACCCAGGCAACCTCGTCGCGCACGAAGGGGCGGATGACCTCGGCTGAGAATCGGTCGTGGTTCTGCGGGGCCAGCCCGTCGCCGATGTCGTGAAGCAGCGCGCCGACGACCCAGTCCATGTCTGCGCCTTCCCGCCGCGCGCGCGTTGCGGCCTGCAGGCCATGCTGCATGCGGGTGATCTTGTAGCCCGACAGCGTGTCCTCGTTCTGTCGTTTCAACTCGGCAAGGATCCGTTCCGGTGTCAGGGCGTGATAGGGACGCTCCGCCTCCGCCAGCAGGTCGTAGTCTTCCCTGGTGCCGTCTTTCATCTGGGTGAAGGACACGGTTTTCATGGCTGAAACTCCTGTTTTGCGCGAGTGTGCGTCGGGGCATCCGGAAAAGTCCAGACGGGAAATTTCCTTTTCCTGTCTGGACCTTCTGCTCAGTTGGATGCCGGAGCCGGCATGTCCGGCAGCACGGTTTCGACCGCAAGACCGAGCGACAGGAGGTGCCGGTCGGAAAAGGCCGGACCGTCAAGTTCCAGGCCGACGGGCAGGCCGTCGGATGTCAGTCCCGCGGGCAACGACAGGCCCGGAATGCCGGCGACCGATCCCGGATCGGTGTTGCGGATGAAGGTGGGGAAGGTGGGCACGTCTTCTCCGTTCAGCGACACGGTCTCGTCGGACCCCAAGATGGGTTGGGCCGGCAGCGGGGTTGTCGGGAAGACCAGCGCGTCCAGCTTGTTGGCCGCAAAGACCTCCGCATATCCGGACTGGATCAAGGGTCGCATGTCGTCCATGGCTGCCCGGTAGACGTCATCGGGGATCGCCTGGTTGCCCAGCACCAGATTGTCGAACACGAATTTGACATCGGGGCTGTCGGCCTCATCTGCAATGTCCTGCAACTTGAGCCCGGTTTCATGGATCTCCAGAAAGGCGGCGAGATCCCGTTTCACTTCCCAAAGGGCGATAGGGAAACCGGCTTTTCCGGCAAGCTCAAGCTCCGTGCTGATATCGACGGGAACAAGGGTCACGCCGACATCCTTCAACTTTTCCAGCGCCTCCTTGAACAGACGATCCGTCTCCGGTGAGAGATTATCCGTCAGCCCACCTGGAACCCCAAGGCGGACAGTGCTCAGATCCGCCGGCTCAAGCTGTGTCGTGCTGCCCGTGATGACCGCGTCGAGCAGAATCAGATCGGCAACCGTCCTTGCAATCGGGCCGGGCGTATCGCGCGTGGTGGAAATCGGCACGATACCTTCTGCCGGGTAGCGGCCGGTGGTTGGGCGCAGACCGGCGACGCCGTTGAGCGCCGAGGGAATACGCACCGATCCACCCGTATCGGTTCCAAGCCCGGCAGGCGCCAGTCGGGCGCCAACCGCAGCGCCCGTGCCACCGCTCGATCCGCCGGCGAAGCGGGACGGATCATAGGCGTTTGCCACGGCACCGAAGGCAGCGTTGTTCGACGTGATACCGAAGGCAAGTTCATGAAGATTGGTCTTGCCGAGCAGAATGGCTCCCGCGTCCCGCAGCTTCTTCAGAACAGGTGCATCCTCCCGTGGCACCCAGCCCTTCAGCGCCGGCGTTCCACCGGTTGTCGGCAGGCCGACGGCGGCTATGTTGTCCTTGACGACAATCGGCACACCGTGCAGCGGGCCGAGGGGTTCTCCGGCCTTCACGCTTTCATCGGCGGCGGCCGCCGCCGCCAGAGCGCCTTCGCTATCGAAGGTTATGTAGACGTTTCCCGGGTCATCGCCGGTCCTGGCAATGAGAGCGTTGACGAGATCCGTGGCGCTCAGCGTTTGTCCGGCAATGGCGTCCGCCATTTCCGCCGCACTCATGGTGGTGATGTCTTCTGCGGCCTGGGCCGGGCAGGACAGGGTGGCCGCAAGAGCGGCCAGTCCGGCTGTGAGATGCACTTTCATCTGGTTCCCCTTCTTGTGCATGAGAGAAACAGCAAACGCCTGCGCCTTGTGCTGCGCATCCTCCAAAATGAGGAGGCAAGGGGAATTATTGAAGGGAAAGCCGCGCGTTGATGCTGGCGAGCAATTCGGCCCTGCTGGTGACCCCGGACTTTTGAAACACGGCCTTCAGGTGCGAGCGAACAGTGGTGACGGAGATGTTGAGGTCCAAGGCAATCTCGCGGTCGCGCTTGCCTTCGCTCACCAGGCAAAGCACGTCCTGTTCACGGCCCGTCAGTTGGTGGCGCGCCGCCCAGGCCGCCAACCGCAATCGGGGGTCGGCTTCCCGCTGTTTCTGCTCGTTGGTTCGCATGTTGGCCAGAGCCTGGCCGAAGGCGGTGCCGATTGCGTTCAGAATGTCCAGATCGCGCTGCTGGAAGGTGTCCTTGCCGGCGCCGCGCCAGATGCGCAGGTCGCCCAGATGGCCGGTCGCCGCATAGGCGTGGAAGTTCATTCCCTGATGCAAGCCGTCCCGCGCAAGGAAGTCGTTGTAGAACTCGGTGCGCAGGAAGTCTTCCCGGGAAATGATCTGGTCCAGATGGGTGGCGCGCCGGCACATGCGGAACCGCGGCGTGATCGGGTCGCAGTGCTGGAAATGATGCTGATAGGCGGCGAGATTGCGCTCGTCCATGTTCAGGAACACAGCGTCCGTGTCGCCTTCCGTCCTTGTCCAGACGAAGGAAGCGAAATAATCGGCCTCCAGAAGGTCGAGCAGGTGTGCCCCAAGCTGCAGCCTGAGTTGCCGCGCGTCCTGAATGGCGGTCATGTCCTGCATGATCGCGAATATCAGCTTCGTTTCCCGGCCCGAAAGCGTTGTCAGCATGACAGACCTCCTCCGGCAGCATGGTAGCCGGGAAGAGGAGATCCGTCATCCAGAAGAATCAGGCTGATCCGGTAGCCTATTTCGGCATCAGGGCCCAGTAATCGAAGTCGAGCACCACTTCGGGCAGGTAGTTGCCCTCATGGTCCTTGCCCGGAAAATCATGGCAGGTCCGGTTCTTGGTCGCGACCAGGCGAAGGCGCAGTGCGCCAACGTCCGAGCGGCCGTCGATGTCCGCCTTGTCCAGCACTTCCGACCAGGCATACACCGTGTCGCCTGCCCCCAGCGGGCCGACGTGGCGGCCGCCGTTGATACCGGCAATGTGAAAGGCGTTGGCCAGCCCGTTGAACGACAGCGCGCGGGCAATGGAGATCACATGCCCCCCGTAGACCAGCCGGTGGCCGAAGCGGCTATGAGCTTCCGTATGCTGGTTGAAATGCACCTTGGCCGTGTTCTGGTAGAGCCGGGTCGCGAGCTGGTGCTCGGCTTCCTCCACCGTCATGCCGTCAACATGGTCAATCTTCTCGCCAACTTCGTAATCGGCGACACGGTATTCGGAACCCGCCAGATCGTTGTCCCAGTTTGCGGTGTCGAGCAGCGGTACAGCGGTGCCGAGAGACTGCGGGTCGAGTGCCGCGGGAAGTTCCGGCACCACCGGTTCCGGGGCGGGGTTGGCGGCAACACGTTTGTTGACCATCACCCAGCGGACATAGTCCAGTACCTCGGTGCCATTGGCTGTGTATCCGGTTGAGCGCACATAGACGACGCCGGTCTTGCCGTTGGAATTTTCCTTCTTGCCGATCACCTCGGAAACGGTGGAGATCGTGTCACCGGGGAAAACCGGTGCCAGAAAACGGCCACCCGCATAGCCGAGGTTGGCGACGGCATTCAGCGAGATGTCCGGCACGGTCTTGCCGAAAACGATGTGAAAGGTCAGCAGGTCATCGACGGGGGCTTGAGAGTAGCCCAGGGATTTTGCGAAAGCGTCCGACGACTGAACCGCAAAGCGGGAGCCGTAAAGCGCTGTGTAGAGCGCCTGGTCACCACTGGTGATGGTGCGCGGCGTTGCGTGGCGGATCACCTGACCGACCTCGAAGTCCTCGAAAAAATTGCCGCGATTGGTCTTGCTCACCTGTGCCTCCCGATTCCGATTTGTCGGAGAGGATTAAGCCCGCTGCGCTGCACACAAGCAAGTCAGACGTTTTGCCGATGACTTTTTGTAACAGTTCGCGGCGCTTGAGGCTGTCTTCCCGGCCCGAAAAAGGACAGGGAAAACAGCCGTCATTTGCCTGCAGGATCGGGTAGCGCACCGCAGAAGCCGCCGCTGGGAGCGGTACCTGACCCCAGGGCCAGAAGCTTCGGGGCCTTGTAGGGATTGGGCGGTGTCGCGGACGCGTCGAGTGCGATCATGGCGGTAAGCCCTGCGAGTGCTATGGATGCAGTCACCAAACGGGTCATGATCTTGCCTCCAGCTTCAGGAGGGGGCGCAGCTTCACACCGTAGACCGATCCGGCAAACGCAGCCGCGAACCACACCCAGCCGTGCAGGCTGCCGGTCGAGATGCCGGAGAAGAACGCGCCAACATTGCAGCCGAAAGCAAGGCGGGAGGAATAGCCCAGCAGAAAGCCCGCAACCATTGCCGCGAGCCAGGCCTGTGCCGGAAGAGACTGGATGTTCTGGGACAAACCACCTGTCCGCCAGCCGGCAACGAGAAACGCGCCCAGAATGATGCCGATATTGGTCAGAGAAGTGTAATCCGTCAGCAGGCTATGGGTCAGGCGCTCGACGGATGCGGGCGCACTCCAGAAGGTGGAGCCGGACAAATCCGCGCCCGCGGCAGAGGCTGCTTTTGCTGCCCACAGGCCGAGGCCGTAGACGACGCCCCACGGCTGACCGGCCACGATCAGGTTGAGGACGGCAAGGGCTGCCAGCAGGACGGCTGCAACAATCAACCGGCGAGGCAGGCGGCGGTGTTCGGGCGCGGCCAGTTTCCACAGCACAGCAGCAATTGCCGAAAGACCCAACAGTGTGATCGCCGCACCCTGCCAGCCGGACAGGGTCAGAACCGGCAGTGCGCCGAGATCTGTCCACCAGATGAGGTGATAGGCCCCGGCGAAGCTGCCGATGGCAAAGAAGGGCAGAGCGACGAGAGAGACCGCGTTGCCAGACCCGGCATTGACCAGAGTTCCGGACCCGCAGCCGAGCACAACCTGCATGGCGGCACCGAACACGAACGCCCCGGCAATCATGGCAAAGCCGATCGGCCCCTGAGCGCCGCTCAATTCGCCCTGGTTGGCGGCAAGCAGCGGAAAGGCCACCAGCGAGACAAGGGCGATCGACAGAAGCTGCGCCCACAGGCCGCCGGGGTCGCGGCGCAGGATCATTGCACGCCACGGGCCGGCAAAGCCGAAGCGCAGACCTTCCAGCACGATGCCGAAGCCAAGGCCGACGGCGAGCAGCAGCCCAAAGCGGCCACCGACGAGCAGCGCGGTGGCCAGCATGGCTGCGAGGGCGGCCAAAACAAGACCGCCGCGGCGCCAGATTGGCGTCGCAGCGGTGGTGTGAATATCTACGGCAGTGGTCACGTCAGTTCAGTATCTGGTTGATCAGGTTCTGTACGAGACCCGGGGTATTGGCCATCTCGTTTCCGGACTGGGAATATTCGACCATGGAGCCCGCGTAAAGCTTCGCGTTTTCCACTCCGGCCACTTCCGACACGGCAAACCAGTGGGCGGCGGCCCAGTGGCCGGTGTTGCAGAAGGAAACCGTATCCTTGCCGTCTTCAACACCAAGCGAGGCTTTCAGAGCAGACGGGTCGATAGCGGTCGACATCGCCGGCGAACCTTCCTTGAAGAAGGCCGTGTAGGTGTGGTTGATGGCGGTCGGCAGGGTTCCCGGGCGGGCTGCCGCGTCATGCGCCTTCCTGCCGTTGAAGAAATCCGCCGGGCGGGCATCGACCAGAAGCGCGTTCGACTCGCCCGCAGCCACGGCGGCAACGTCTGCGGTGGTGGCGAGCCAGGTGTCGTCAAACGTCAGATCCAGCTCGCTCGGAAAGGCGGATTCGGCCGTGGCGTTGACCGGAAGGCCAGCAGCTTTCCAGGACTCCAGGCCGCCGTTCAGGATCGACAGATCGGTGAAGCCGGTGGATTTCAACGTCCAGTAAACCCGGGCGGCGGAACCGAAGTCGGTATCGGTCTTGCCTTCGGACAGGATCACGATGGGCGTATCCTGTTCCAGGCCGAGTTCTTCCAGTTCGGCTTCCAGCTTTTCGACATCCACGAGGCCGCCCGGATTTTCCGCCGGTCCGCGGAACATGCGATAAGGAGCAAACAGAGCGCCGTCGGCATGGCCTTTCTCGTATCCGGCATTGCGGATGTCCAGAAGCACCGGCTCCACGGTGTCCAGCGACGCGGACAGCTCGGAGGCCTCCACCAGCGGGCCGAAGGTTGCGGCAGCGGCGGATGTGGCGAGGCTTGCGGTCATCGCCAGTGCAAGAGCGACATGTTTCATGATTTCGGCCTTCCTTGTGCGCGATGGCTTTGCGGCCAGGCGCTTCAATTCATTTGCCGAATTGTAGGAAGTTCCCGTTTCCGGGGCGTGGGATGGCGTTTCAAATTCAGTCTCGCGACTGACATTTTAAACCAAAGCGGACATTTGGCGTGGCAACTTGTTGCGGTGAGGCGTGTGGACAGTTGACCCGTCCTGTGCTTTGCCGGCGAAAGATCCGGACGAGTGAAAGAGGGCGCGCATAGGCAAACCTCATCCTGAGGAAGCGCGAAGCGCTGTCTCGAAGGATGGGCCACTTGCTCCGAAAATGCCGCCCATGCTTCGAGACGGACCTGCGGTCCTCCTCAGCATGAGGGGAAAATCGAACGGGCTAAAAAAAGCCCGGGACAGTGCCCGGGCTTTTCTGGTTCTTCAAATCGAGCTTATGCCGATTCCTTGTTCGCCGCGCGATCGGCGCGCTTGCGCTCATGCGGGTCGAGGATGGCTTTGCGCAGACGGATGGATTCCGGCGTGACTTCCACCAGCTCGTCGTCTGCGATGTAGGAGAGCGCTGCTTCCAGGGTCAGCTTCTTCGGCGTGGTCAGCTTGACCGCGTCGTCCTTGCCGGCAGACCGGATGTTGGTGAGCTGCTTGCCCTTCAGGACGTTGACTTCCAGGTCGTTGCCGCGGGTGTGCTCGCCGATGATCATGCCCGGATACACCTTGGTGCCCGGATCGATCATCATCGGGCCGCGGTCTTCCAGGTTGAAGAGCGCATAGGCAACAGCTTCGCCCGTGCCGTTGGACAGAAGCACGCCAG
This sequence comes from Roseibium aggregatum IAM 12614, assembly GCF_000168975.1. GTDB lineage: Bacteria > Pseudomonadota > Alphaproteobacteria > Rhizobiales > Stappiaceae > Roseibium > Roseibium aggregatum. Next base: position 107,483 of record NZ_AAUW01000017.1, on the reverse strand, counting down.
TGTGACGGCCCTGGATCGGACCCTTGTGAGGCTCGTAGCCATGGAACAGGCGGTTGAAGATCGCGGTACCACGGGTGTCCGACAGAAGCTCGGACTGATAGCCGATGAGGCCGCGCGTCGGGGCGTGGAACACCAGACGGGTGCGGCCACCGCCGGACGGCTTCATTTCCAGAAGGTCGGCCTTGCGTTCCTGCAGCTTCTGAACCACGACGCCGGAATGTTCTTCATCAACGTCGATGATGACTTCCTCGATCGGCTCCAGGCGGTTGCCGGCATCGTCATACTGATAGACGACGCGCGGACGGCCGACGCCAAGCTCGAAGCCTTCACGGCGCATGTTCTCGATCAGGATCGCCAGCAGAAGTTCGCCGCGGCCGGAGACGACGAATGCGTCCGGCTCGTCGGTGTCTTCCACTTTCAGAGCAACGTTGCCCTCGGCTTCCTTCTTCAGACGGTCGCGGATAACGCGGGACTGAACCTTGGAGCCTTCGGTGCCGGCCAGCGGGCTGTCGTTGACGCGAAACGTCATGGAAAGCGTCGGCGGATCGATCGGCTGGGCCTGCAGGGATTCAGTGACCGACGGTGCACACAGCGTGTCGGCAACGGTTGCCTTGGTCAGGCCCGCGATGGCGACGATGTCGCCCGCTTCACCCTTTTCGATCGGCTGACGTTCCAGACCGCGGAAAGCGAGGATCTTGGAGATACGGCCGGTCTCGACCAGGTTGCCGTCACGGTCTAGCGCCTTGATCGGCATGTTCGGCAGAGCCGTGCCGGATACGATCCGGCCGGTCAGGATGCGGCCCAGGAACGGGTCGGATTCAATGGTGGTTGCCAGGATGCGGAAATCGCCCGGCTCGGCTTCCGGCGGGGACACCTTGTCCAGAACCATGTCGAAGAGCGGGTCCATGCTGTCCTGCGGCCCGTTCGGTTCGAGCGCCATCCATTCCTGCTTGGCGGAACCGTAGAGGACCGGGAAGTCGAGCTGTTCTTCGTTGGCGTCGAGTGCCGCAAACAGGTCAAACACTTCGTCCAGCACTTCATCGGCGCGCTGTTCCGGCTTGTCGATCTTGTTGATGGCGACAATCGGCTTCAGGCCCAGCTTCAGAGCCTTGCCAAGCACGAATTTGGTCTGCGGCATCGGGCCTTCGGCAGCATCCACCAGAAGGATCACGCCGTCGACCATGTGCAGGATGCGCTCGACCTCGCCGCCGAAGTCGGCGTGGCCCGGGGTGTCGACGATGTTGATGCGTGTGTCTTTCCAGACCAGCGAGGTGACCTTGGCCAGAATGGTGATGCCGCGTTCACGTTCGATGTCGTTGGAGTCCATCATCCGTTCTTCGGTGCGCTGGTTGTCGCGGAAGGCGCCGGATTGCTTCAGAAGAACGTCGATAAGGGTTGTTTTGCCATGGTCAACGTGCGCTATGATGGCAATATTGCGAAGTTTCATGAGTGGCTCCAAAAGACAGAACGGGCCCTTGGGGACCCGCAGCTTGTCTGGAAGTTGATTTGCTATGGAACGGCATCTGCGCCGAATTTGGCGCCTTTATACGTGGCGCGAGGGGATTGTGCAATGCAATGTCACTTCTGCGCATTGACAGCGGTTCCAGAAGCGCCATATTCGTAAGGTAACCTTACTAAAATGAGGCGGCGATGGGACTTCCTACTCCGAATGTCGGCATCACCATGCTGGTCGTTGATCTGGCACGGTTGCTGCGGCGGAACTTCGAAGCGGAGTTATCCAAGGTCGATACTGGTCTGACCGCCGGCGAGGCGCGTACGTTGTTTTATGTCTGGCGTCTTCCTGGTCAACGGCAGGCTGTTTTGGCGGATGCAATGTATGTCGAACCGATGACCCTGGTCGGTTATCTCGACACACTCGAAAAAGCCGGATTGATAAAACGCTGCCAGGATCCGAATGACCGCCGGGCCAAGATGATCGAGCTGACACCGTTGGCCGATCCTTTGCTTGAAAGAATTGGGACTGCCCTGCAAGAGGTGCGCTCCAAGGCGCTCGAGGACATCCCCGCCGATCAACGGCAGATACTGGAAGCGCTGCTGCAGACGATGAAGGACAGCCTGCTGCAGGAGGTTTCCAAAGGGAAACAGAAATGACTGCCGACAGCTCTATCATGAGCGCAAGACGCACTTCACTGCTTGGGGCCGGGCTCGTTGCCATCGGCCCCATTTCGATGGCGCTTTACACACCGGCCATGCCGGCCCTCGTTGAAGCCTTTGGCACAACCGACTCGGCGGTCAAACTCACGCTGACAGCCTATTTCGCCGGTTTTGCCGTCACGCAGCTCGTTTGCGGGCCGCTGACGGACGCTTTCGGACGCAAGCCGGTCACGATCGGTTTCCTGATCCTTTACCTGGTCTCCAGCGTGCTGGCGACCTTCTCTCCGACTGTCGAATTCATGGTATTTGCCCGTGCGCTTCAGGGTGTCGGAGCAGCGGTAGGCATCGCGGTCTCGCGTGCCATTGTCCGCGATCAGTTCACCGGACAGGCCTCCGCCAAGATCATGAACACGATTGCGATGATGCTGGCTCTCGGCCCGGCGATCTCGCCCACCATCGGCGGCATCGTGCTGGAACTGTTCGGCTGGCAGGAAGTGTTCTGGTGCATGGTGATCTACGGCGCCTTGCTCATGGTTGCCGTGCTCGTCTTTCAGGTCGAAACCAATCCCAGGCCCGGCAAGCATCACCTCAATCCGCGGCAACTGGCGATCAATTACACCACCTTGCTGAAGGACCCGAGGTTCCTGGCGCCAAGCCTTCTCATCGGTTTCGGCCTCGGCAACCTTTATGCGCTCGCGACCGTTCTGCCCTTCATCCTGATCTATGAAGTGGGCCTGACACCGTCAGCCTTCGGTCTGACAATGATCATCCAGTCGGGTTCATTCATCTCAGGCACCATCTTGACCGGCCGTCTGCTGCGCTTCATCGAAGCCCGCAAGCTGGTGCCCTATGGGCTTGGCATGTGGGTCGTGGCTTCGTCGCTGATGTGCTACGTGACGCTGACCCATGAGCCGACGATCCTGACTGTGATGGGGCCAGTGGCGCTGTTCACATTCGCGCTGGCGCTGGTTTTGCCGGCAAGCTTTACCGAATCCATGGCGCCCTTCCCGCACATTGCAGGCTCGGCGTCGTCCATGCTCGGCTTCCTTCAGTTCGGCGGCGGTATCGTCGCCAGCCTCTTGATTGCAGCGCTTGGCGAACCGATCCTCGGCCTTGCCTACATTCTGCCGGGCATGCCTATCGTCGGCATCATTGTCTACCTGATCCTGCGCAGCCAGATCCCGCAACCGGCGGCGGCGGAGTAGGCGCTCGGAACGCTTCCGCTCGCTCTTTCTTCCGGTCCCCTTTCTGTCACTGCCGGATCTGATCCGGCAAACGATGTCGTGATATTGCCTCAGGACGGGTCTTTCCTGCGGCTGGCGAAACGGCATGGAAGCCATGGTCGAGCCATGGCATGACGCGGGCGGGTGAGGGGTAGATGGATGATTGCGACATTGCGGGAAATTCGCTGTCATATGCCGGGCAGGCAAAGACTGCTTTCCCGGCAAATTGCCAACTTCTCCGTCATTGCCGGACTTGATCCGGCAATCAATTCCCTGACGCTGCCTCGCCCGAGACCTTTCGGGAGAATGGAGACGCGGCGCGGGCGGGAGAATGGAAAAACAAACGGGCCGGTTTCCCGGCCCGCTCTTTGTTTGAAAAACTTGATCAGGCCTTGCGAACCGGATCCAGCGTGACGGTGTGCAGTTCGACGTCGTCGCGGTCCATCAGGCGAACGGTGAGCTGTTCGCTCTGGCCGTCGATGTCGACCAGGCCGAAGAACTGAAGCCCCATGGACGGCGGCAGGTTGGCGCCCTGTTCGGCGGTCGGTGCCTTGATGTATTTCAGTTCCGGACCGAAGGTCATGTCGAGATCATTCGGGCCGAAGGTGCCTGCATGGATCGGGCCGGAGACGAATTCCCAGAAGGGTTTGAAGTCCTGGAACTGGGCCTTGTCCGGATTGTAGTAGTGCGCGGCGGTGTAGTGCACGTCGGCGGTCAGCCAGACGATGTTGTCGATGTCGGCTGTCTTGATGAAGCGCAGCAGATCGGCAAATTCCAGTTCGCGGCCTTTCGGAGCGCCATGATCGCCGTTGGCGACGGCTTCGGCACCTGCCTGGTCTTTCCAGTTGTCCCAGACGATCAGGCCGATCGGCATGTCGCAGGCGATGACCTTCCAGGTGGCGTTGGAATTCAGCAGTTCACGCTTCAGCCAGGCAAGCTGCTCGGCGCCAAGGATGCGGGAATCCGGCGTCATGCTGTCTTCCATCGAGGCGCCGTTCGGGCCGCGATAGGAGCGCAGGTCCAGGAAGAACACATCCAGCAGCGGACCATAGGCGATCTTGCGGTAGACGCGGCCCGGTTCGGCCGGTGTGTAGCGGATCGGGGTCAGTTCGTGGAAAGCCCGGCCGGCACGGGCGGCCAGCAGGTGGATGTTCTTTTCGCTGTAACGGTCGTCGGACAGCAGATCCTTGGAGGACGACCAGTTGTTGACGACCTCGTGGTCGTCCCACTGGAAGAAGGTCGGGACTTGTGCGTTGAACGCCTTGAGGTTCTCGTCCAGGAGATTGTATTTCCACTGGCCGCGATATTCTTCCAGCGTTTCGGCAACTTTGGATTTTTCTTCCGTGACGATGTTCTTCCAGATGGTGCCGTCCTTCAGCTCGACGGTCTCCTTCACCGGGCCATCGGCATAAATCGTGTCGCCGGAGTGGATGAAGAAGTCCGGCTGATGCTTTGCCATGGTGGCATAGGTTTTCATGCCGCCGCGGTCGGTATCGATCCCCCAGCCCTGGCCGGCAGTGTCGCCCGACCAGGCGAAACGGATGTTGCGGCGGGAGGCGGGAGCCGTGCGGAAGCGGCCGGTCATCGGCTCTGACACCGCATTGACGTCATTCAGGTCGGCAAAGGCGACGCGGTAGAAGATGTCCTGATCGGACGGGAGGTTTTCAAGCAGCCGTTTGACGGCGAAATCCGAATCGGGAAGCGCATTGATCGGGGCGAGCCGGCGCGGCGTTTCGAAAGTGCCGGTGGTGTCGACTTCCACCAGCATTTGCGCCGGGCGGTCCGAGCGGGCCCAGATCATGCCGGAATTGGCGTCAACATCGCCGGATTGCAGACCGTGGGTGATCTGCGGGCGCGAGGCGGCGCGCGACAGGCCCGGCATGGCCAGCGGCGAAGCCAGCACGAGACCGGTGGCGACCGATGATTTGAGGAAATTGCGTCGAGAAACAGTTGAAGACATTTTAAAGCTCCGTGGCTGGGGACCGCTGGGGCGCGTCCCTTGGCGAAACATCAGGTGCTGAAGCTCCGTGACAGACGGATGTCCGTTCCAAGACCGTTTCCCGAATTTTTGATGACGGTGTGTTCGGATTGCAGAAAACCGCTACGGAACGATTGAACCTCCAAATTGCTTCCAAATCGTGATCGTCCACAGCCTTGGGGTGGGGTCAAGCAGGGCGAGGTCGTTTTAGTGCCGCTTGACCGTCGGTGCCAGACGCGCCAAACACGTGCCTGACCGTCAAAAGGACGCCATGATGCCGACCCCGACAGCCTATGAGCCGCCGCGTTTCGACGCCGGAAGCCAACGCCCCCACGTGATGGGGATCCTGAACGTGACCCCGGATTCCTTTTCCGATGGCGGGCGCCACGCGAATGCGGATGCCGCCTTGCGGCGCGCGCAGGAAATGATTCTGGAAGGGGCCGACATTCTGGATGTCGGCGGCGAAAGCACGCGGCCGGGTTCGGAACCAGTACCGCTGGATCTGGAATGGTCGCGGCTCGATCCGATCCTGGATCAGGTGATCGCGATGGGGACGCCGGTTTCCATCGACACCTACAAGGCGGAGATCGCGCGCCGGGCCTGCGCGGCAGGGGCGCTCATCGTCAATGATGTGTGGGGCCTGCAAAAGGACCCGGCCATGGCGGACGTCGTTGCCGAGGCCGGCGTCCATGTGGTTATGATGCATAATCGTCTTGCGGCTGACGCTGGACTGGACATTCTGTCGGACATCGACCGGTTCTTCGAAACTTCGATGAACCTGGCGGAAAAGGCCGGAATCGCAAGGGACAAGCAGATCCTGGATCCAGGCTTCGGCTTCGGCAAGACCATCAACCAGAATTTCATCGTCCTGAACCGTTTCGAAACACTGCAGAAACACGGCCTGCCGCTTTTGGCCGGTGCGTCGCGCAAGCGCATGATCGGCGCGGTGCTGGAAGCGGAGACGGAAGACCGGCTGTTCGGGTCCGTTGCCGTTCACATGACAGCCATGTTGAAGGGGGCCGCGATTGTGCGGGCGCATGACGTAAGTCCACATGCCGATTGCGTGCGTATGATCGAGGCAACCCGCCTGGAACGGAACCCTGTCGAATGAATGCCGATACTGCGATGGCTGATGCCCCGACCCGCTGTGCGCTGGGGCTCGGATCCAACCTTGGAGATCCGAAGGCCAACCTGGACGAAGCCATCCGCCGCCTGGAGGCAACCCCCGGCATCATGCTGGTCTCGCGTTCTTCCGACTACCGCACGCCGCCGTGGGGGCCGGTGCCGCAGGATGATTTCCGCAATTGCTGCGTGGTGATCGACACCACCTTGAGCCCGCAGGCGCTATTGAACCGGTGTCTGGATATCGAGACCGAACTCGGGCGCGTGCGCGATGTGCGCTGGGGGCCGCGGACGCTGGATATCGATGTTCTGATCTACGGCCTGCAAAGGGTTGCGGAAAACGACCTGGAAATCCCGCACCCGCGCATGGGCGACCGCGCCTTCGTTCTCATCCCGCTCGCCGAAATCTGGCCCGACGCCCCGCTGGGCGACGGCCGCACCGCGATGGAGGCACTGGAAACCTGCCCGGATCAGGATGGGGTGGTGAGGCTGGACGGTTGACAGAACAACTGAAAGAAACCTGATCTTAAGCCTATCAGCTATAGAAAAACGCCAACCTGTAAATGCGTTGCGCGGGGTGCTGCGGACATGTCTTCCGCTCTGGGATTGAAAAATGAAGGCGATTTTGACCCGCCTGCTCAAGCGCAGACAGCCTCTCTCGAGGAGGCTGCGCCCTTTCAAACACAAAGTCTGCCTTTTCCAGGTGTTCTCAATGTTGTTCTCATGAGTGTTGTCATCGGCACAACGCTCGTTCTTCAAACGCTTGTTACGGCGCGCGTCGATCCCAAGTCACTAATTTTGTTCGGGGGGATCATCACGGTCTGCGCGCTGCTGAGTTGCTACATCAAACTCCGGGGGACATTTCCAGACGTTTTCCGGGAACGGATGCAGCTGTTACTCAAAGGCATTGTTTTCATATTCGTCGCCCTGGCAACGTTGCGTATCTTCAACCACTTGACCATGAGCGTAGTGTTTCCTCTTGCGGATCCTCTCCTTGATAACTGGGACAAGGTGCTCGGGTTCGACTGGATGGCCTATTTCACGTTCGTCCAGCATAACTTTCTGCTGAACAAGATTTTGCATATTGCCTATATCGGGTTCGACGGTGCCAGTCTGTTTGGTTTTCTCGCACTGATTCTGATGGGAAGGCCTGCTCGAGCGCGCTATTTTTGCGAAATATTTTTGATCACCGCAACGGTGTCGGTTTCAATAGCGATGTTTTTCCCTGCGGTCGCCACCGTCGCCTACTATTTTGGCGATGTAGCCCATATCGACGGTTTCAGCAGCGTTCCTGGTATTGCTCATGTGGAACAACTTCTTGCCTTGCGAGAACCATCCGGCGCTACGGTCAATCTTCTCGACGCAGAAGGGCTTGCTGCCTTTCCATCGTTCCATACTGCTGGGGGCATCTTGCTAATCGCGGGCTTCTACAAGACACGCTGGTTCTGGTTGGTGACATTGTTCGCGGTGACCATGATAGCCGCAACCCCGGTGTTCGGCGGTCATTACTTTGTCGACCTCTTTGCTGGCGGTGCTTTGGCCGTGGCCGTCTCGGTGCTGAATGCCCGGCGTCCCTGTTATCGGGGCCTCTTTGGCACTGAGCAATGTAGGCATTGAGGAAGCCACCATTTAACGTCGCTACTTCAAAACTAGCAATTAAAGCCCCAGGAAACTCTCCATATGAAACCCGGCCGTTGCCTGGCTTTGCCGGTGTTCCTGGCCAAAGGGACAGGCCTGTCTTGCCAGGCAGCCCGACCAGCAATCCAGGTCGCGGCTGGTCGCCAGATGGTTTCGGCAGTCAGTGACCTTGTAGCCTTCGTGCACCGTAACGGCACCGACCGGGCAAACCGTGAGGCAAGGGGCGTCGGTGCAGGTCGGGCAGGGGCCATCCATCACGGCCGGTTCCGGCCCGGCATAGGCTTCAGCGGTGAGAAAAGCCGCACGGAAACCGGCCCAGGGGCCGTAAGTGCGGTGGGCGAGGACGCCGAGGGGGCTTTGGGAGAAGCCGCCGCACTTCATCGCCCATTGCTGGAACGGGTAATAGGGCGGGCCTTCGAAGGGAAACACCGGTTCGTAGCCGGATGCCTCGGCAAGTTCCAAAAGGCTGCGCCGCGTGTAGCGGTCGAGCGGGTCGGGTTGGCCGCTCCTGTATTCCGGACTTGCCGTCATGTGCGGCCAGATCGAGGGGCCGGTGCTGCCGATCAACAGAAGGCTTCGGGCCTGCTTGCCGCTGGCAAGAGGTGGAACCGCAACACTGTCGTCCGGCGCAAAGCCGCCGAGCAACAAAAAACCGGCGGCAGCAAGGTCCTGTTCGAGCTTTGCTGCCGCCGGTCTTGTCATGTCAGAGATCTCAGCCGATCCGGTCGCGCTTGGCGAGGGTACGCAGGCGCAGGGCATTCAGCTTGATGAAGCCGGCGGCGTCCTTCTGGTCGTAAGCACCCTGGTCGTCCTCGAAGGTGACCAGCTCTTCGGAATAGAGCGAATAGGGCGAGGACCGGCCGACGAGGATGACGTTGCCCTTGTAGAGCTTCAGCCTGACGGAGCCGGTGACGTGCTCCTGGCTCTTGTCGATCAGGGCCTGCAGCATTTCGCGCTCCGGCGAGAACCAGAAGCCGTTGTAGATCAGCTCGGCGTAACGCGGCATCAGTTCGTCCTTCAGGTGCGAGGCACCGCGGTCGAGCGTGATGGATTCCATGGCGCGGTGCGCCGTCAGGAGGATGGTGCCACCCGGCGTTTCGTAGATACCGCGGCTCTTCATGCCGACGAAACGGTTCTCGACCATGTCGAGACGGCCGATGCCGTTGTCGCGGCCATAGTCGTTGAGCTTTGCGAAGAGCGTTGCCGGAGACATCTTCTCGCCGTTGAGGGAGACAGCGTCGCCCTTTTCGAAGCCGATCTCGATATAGGTGACTTCGTCCGGAGCTTCGGTCGGGTCAACCGTGCGCTGGAACACGTAATTTGGTGCTTCCTCGGCCGGATCTTCCAGCACTTTGCCTTCCGAAGAGGAGTGCAGCATGTTGGCGTCGACGGAGAACGGAGCTTCGCCGCGCTTGTCCTTCGGAACCGGGATCTGGTGCTGTTCGGCGAATTCCAGAAGATCGGTCCGGGACTTGAAGGTCCAGTCGCGCCACGGGGCGATCACCTTGATATCCGGGTTCAGGGCGTAGGCGGACAGTTCGAAACGAACCTGGTCGTTGCCCTTGCCTGTGGCACCATGGGCAATCGCATCGGCGCCGGTTTCCTTGGCGATCTCGATCAGCCGCTTTGAAATCAGCGGCCGGGCGATGGAGGTGCCGAGCAGGTAAACGCCTTCATAGACGGCATTGGCGCGGAACATCGGGAAGACGAAGTCGCGGATGAATTCCTCGCGCAGGTCGTCGATGTAGATTTCCTTGATGCCGAGCATTTCGGCTTTCTTGCGCGCCGGCTCCAGTTCCTCGCCCTGGCCGAGGTCGGCAGTGAAGGTCACCACTTCGCAGCCCAGTTCGGTCTGCAGCCATTTCAGGATGATGGAGGTGTCGAGGCCGCCGGAATAGGCCAGCACGACTTTTTTGATGTCACCATGCGCCATTTTGGGAAAAATCCAGTTCGCTGTTCCTGGCGGTTGCCCGCCGATGAAAATTTGCGGCAATTTAGCCGGTTCTCTGGACGGCGCAAGCCCTGCGATGCACTCATTTCGTCGCGTTTCGTTCTACGCGGGCCGAACTGCCATATCGGAGATTTGCGGAGGGTGCCTGTTACTGTGCCGCCGCCGTTTGCGCGGTTGCCTTGGCGCCGTATCGGGCCAGGAACATATCGACACTTTCCTCGATGATCCGTTCCATCTCGGGGCGGGTGGTCACCCGGCCGCTGTGGATGTTCGGATAGAATGAGCGGGCCTTGATCAGGCCGAGAAACTGGCTTGCTGCGAGGGAGGAGTCGTCGGCGGTGAGCTTGCCTTCGCGGGTGGCGCGTTCCATGAACTCGGTAAAGACGGAGATCTTGGTCATGCGGCTGTCCATATCGGCTGCCAGGGCCGGATCGCGGATCGTTTCGCTCATGACCATGCGGGCCAGGCTCATGAAACACGGGTTGATCATCAGCTCGCCTTCGGCCCAGCCGAGACGCACCAGGGCGTCGCGAATGGGCGCCGCCGGGTCGTAGGCGACTTCAAGCGCCGAGTTGATCTGGTCGGCAAGGCACTGGTTGATCTCCTTGAAAAGCACGTCCTTGCTTTCAAAGTGATTGTAGACCGTGCGCTTGGAAACCTGGGCTCGCTCGGAAATCCGGTCCATGCTGGCTCCGGCATAGCCCTTTTCCTGAAACTCCGCGATTGCAGCCTGAACGATCTGCTTCTTTTTCTGATCCGATACGGACATTACCTACTCATATCTACCCCGTTGCATTATCTGTCAGACGACAGGACCCCCGCCTCTTTAATCCCAAAATTCGCGCCCTATGTAAACTCTGGCGTTTACAGACGTGCAGTTCCGAACTAAACTGCACGGTGTAGTTTACATCCTTTAGCCAGAATTGGCCAGCCAAAGGAGACGCCTCCTCATGTCAGTGACATTAAAAATCAACGGGGAAACGCGCACGCTCGACGCGGATCCCGAAAGCCCTCTGTTGTGGGCTTTACGCGACGAGCTGGGAATGACGGGGACGAAGTTCGGTTGCGGTATCGCCTCTTGCGGTGCCTGCACGGTTCACTTGGACGGGGTCCCGATCCGTTCCTGCCAGACATTCGTCGGTGACCTTGAAGGCGCCGAAATCACCACCATCGAAGGTATCGACGGCAAGGCGGCTGCCGCTGTCCAGGCCGCCTGGAACGAGCTGGACGTGCCGCAATGCGGTTACTGCCAGTCCGGCCAGATCATGGCTGCGACGGCCTTGCTGGCAGAAACGCCCAAGCCGACGGACGAGGACATCGACGCCGCCATGGACGGCAACGTATGCCGCTGCGCCACCTATGCCCGGATCCGCAAGGCCATCCACCTTGCTTCAGACAAGATGGAGGCCTGAGCCATGCTGCATCTCCTGCAACAACCGCTGAAAGCCGCAATGCCGACCCGGCGCAGCTTCCTGAAGATTTCCGCCGGCACCGTCGGCGGCCTCGTCCTTGCCATGAACCTGCCGCGCGCCACCGCCTCGGCCGCTGAAGGCGAGTTCATCCAGCCGTTCGTTCACATCCGTCCGGACAATACGGTCGTGGTCCTGTCCAAGCACTTCGACATGGGACAGGGCACGGCCAGTGGTCTGTGCAGTCTGGTCGCCGACGAACTCGACGCTTCCTGGGAGCAGGTCACTGTCGAATTCGCGCCGTCCAATCCGCAGGTCTATGCCAATTCGCTGTTCGGCGTGCAGGGCACGGGCGGTTCCACGGCCATGGCAAACTCGTTCCTGCAGTATCGTCAGGCCGGTGCCGCGGCAAAGGCAATGATTGTTGCCGCTGCCGCAAAAAAATGGAGCGTTCCGGCTCGTGAAATAACCGTGTCTGGTGGTGTCGTTTCCCATGGTGCGGACAAGTCCGCGACCCTGGGCGAGCTGGCGGGTCTTGCTGCCAACGAGGCCGTTCCGGCAGAACCGACGCTGAAGACACCGGACCAGTGGGTCTACATCGGCAAGTCCTTCCCGCGTCTCGACGTCAAGAACAAGACCGTCGGTGCGCCGAGGACCTACACAATGGACTTCCAGCGCGACGATCTGCTGGTTGCCGTTGTTGCCCGCTCGCCCCGTTTTGGTGGCAAGGTGAAGTCGTTCGACGCCGCCGAATCAAAGAAGGTGCCGGGTGTCGTCAATGTGCTGCAGATCCCGAACGGGGTCGCGGTGATTGCAACCTCCACCTGGCCGGCGATCAAGGGGCGTTCCCTGCTTGAGATCGAGTGGGACGATGCCGAAGCAGAAACCCGGTCCAGCGATGCGATGATCGCGGAACTCAAGGATATGACCACCAGGCCGGGTGTGAAGGTTCGCGAGGACGGAGACGTCGACGCGGCACTGGAGGCTTCGGCCAGGGTCATCGAAGCGGAATACGATTTCCCGTTCCTGGCCCATGGTGCGATGGAGCCGCTGGATATCGCGATGATGTTCGACGGCGAAACAGCGGAATTCTGGTTTGCTTCCCAGATCCCAACCATCGACCACAACGTGGCAGCCACCGTGCTCGGCATTCCGTTCGAGAAGGTGAAGATCAACACCCTGTGGGCCGGTGGATCCTTCGGGCGCCGGGCTCAGGCCGATGCGCATCCGGTCGTGGAAATCACCACGCTGGCCAAGGCGATGCAGGCCGCCGGCATGGCGCCGGCTCCGGTGAAGATCGTCTGGACGCGTGAGGACGACATGGCCGGCGGATACTACCGTCCGATGTCGGCTCACCGGCTACGGGTCGGTCTTGACGAGCAAGGCAACGTGACGGCGTTCAAGTACAACATCGCGGCCAAGTCCATCGTCAAGGGCACGCCCTTCGAAGCCATGCTGATGAAGGACGGTGTCGACCACAACATGACCGAAGGCGCGCATGATACGACCTATGCGTTCCCGCTCATGAACATGGACCAGTCCTTCCAGGACACGAAGGTGCCGGTGCTGTGGTGGCGCTCGGTGGGGCACACCCATACGGCCTATGTCATGGAAACCATGATCGACCGTCTGGCCAAGGAAGCAAGCAAGGATCCGGTTGCCTATCGTCTCGAGATGATCAAGGACGATCCGCGCAAGGTGGGCGTGTTGAAGCTGGCTGCCGAAAAGGCCGGGTGGGACACACCCTTGCCTGAAGGACGTCACCGCGGCGTCGCCGTGCACAAGTCCTTCGGCTCCTATGTGGCGGAAGTGGCGGAAATCTCCTTCCGCGAAGATGGCACGGTGAAGGTGGAAAAGGTGACGGCCGCAGTCGACTGCGGCACGCCGATCAACCCGGACAATATCCGCGCGCAGGTCGAGGGCGGCATCGGCTACGGTCTCGGCGCTATCCTGCGCAACCAGGTGACGCTGGTTGACGGCGTTGTCGAAGAAACCAACTTCGACACCTACGAGCCGATCCGGATGTCCGACATGCCGGAGATCGAGGTGCATATTGTTCCCTCGAACGAAGCGCCGACCGGTATCGGCGAGCCCGGCACGCCGCCAATCGGTCCGGCCGTCGCCAACGCGATCGCCGCTGCCAAGGGCGAATGGGCAACCAGCCTGCCGCTGGCTAAGGCCGGTCTGGTCTGAGCCTTGCGAAAAGAAAAGAGAAAGGCCGCCTGCGGGCGGTCTTTTTTTCAGATTGCCTTGAGGATTTCTGATCAAACAAAAACGGCGGCTCCAAAGGCCGCCGTTTTTCGTTCAGGAGGGAAGGTTGCCTCAGGAGGCCGCCAGGGCCTCGCGGTCCTTCTTGCGCATGCGCTCGGACGCCGATTTGAGCTGGCCGCAGGCGGCAAATATATCGCGGCCGCGCGGTGTACGGATGGGAGAGGCATAGCCGGCCCGGTTGACGATGTCGGCGAATTCCTCGATCCGCTCCCAGTCGGAGCATTCGTAGTCGGTGCCTGGCCACGGGTTGAAGGGGATCAGGTTGATCTTGGCCGGAATGCCCTTGAGCAGGCGCACAAGCTCAAGCGCGTCCTTGTTGCTGTCGTTGACGCCCTTCAGCATCACATATTCGAACGTAATGCGCTTGGCGTTGGACAGGCCCGGATACTGCCGGCAGGCGTCCAGCAGTTCCTTGATGTTCCATTTCTTGTTGATCGGCACCAGCACATCGCGCAGTTCGTCGCGGACCGCATGCAGGGAGATGGCCAGCATGCAGCCGATTTCTTCACCGGTGCGGAAGATTTCCGGCACGACACCGGAGGTCGACAGGGTGATGCGGCGCTTGGAAAGCGACAGGCCGTCGCCATCGGACGCGATCAGCAGCGCCTTCTTGACGTTGTCGAAATTGTAGAGCGGCTCACCCATGCCCATCATGACGATGTTGGTCACCAGCCTGCCTTCGGACGGCACGATGGCACCCTGAGGCGTGTCCGCATGCGGGAAATCACCCAGCCGGTCGCGGGCAATCAGGATCTGTGACAGAATTTCTTCAGCCGTCAGATTGCGAACCATCTTCTGGGTGCCCGTGTGGCAGAAGGTGCAGGTCAGCGTGCAGCCGACCTGGGAAGAAACGCAGAGCGTGCCGCGGCCTTCTTCGGGAATATAGACGGTTTCGACCTCGACCGGGCGGCCGGCACCACGCGCCGGAAAGCGGAACAGCCATTTGCGGGTGCCGTCAACGGAGATCTGCTCGGAAACGATTTCCGGGCGGGCAATCGTGAAAGCCTCGTCCAGTTTCTGGCGCAGATCCTTGGCGATGTTCGTCATCTGCGCAAAGTCGGAAACGCCGCGCACATAAAGCCAGTGCCAGAGCTGCGAGGCGCGCATGCGCCACTGTTTCTGCGGCACGCCGATGGTGCCGAGTGCCTCGCCCAGTTCCTCGCGCGACAGGCCGATCAGCGTCGGCTTGTCTTCGCCGGGCAGAACGGCGGCGGCTGCGGCTGAAACGGTTTGCGCGTTCGGATTGTCCCGAGCGATGTCGAGCGTAATTGCCATGTCGTGATCCGTAATCTCGTCCGGCAAGGTCGTTGAGCGTCTTGTTACAAGACGGCGCGGTCGCCGGGTGCCTGTCTCGCAGGTCTGATTTCAAGCGCACCTAACACCACAAAAAGCGCTGAAAATCAAGTTTGCTGACGTGCAGGGGAGCTATGCAGACGTGTTTACGCCAAACAGCAACGGCCCGGAAAGGCCAAGGAGCCCGTCCGGGGTAAAGTCGAATTTGAGAGGAAACCACCTGCCGGCTTCGGCCTTTCGCCCTGCAATTGCAGGGGAAAGCCGGAGAAGCCAACGCCTGAACGCGTTAGCGGCAGGCAGCGGTGGAATCGTCGATCGCGGCAGTGACGCCGGACAGAGAGAACTTGTAGGTGGTACGGGTCCCACGGCTGGATTCGCCGGACACCGTCATTTCCCGGCCTGCCCTCATGGCAGCGACCAGTTGCGCTTCGGTTGCAGCGTTTTCGACCCAGGCCCCGTCATTGTTGGTGAAGAGCGTGAAGCCCTTACCGTCAATATCGACGCTGACCGAGGATTTGTCCTTGAAAGGATAACCAACCAGCAAGCTCGGCTCGGACGAAACGCCTTCCGCCGGGCGGGTGGTCACGAAAAAGAATACATCCCCGTGATTACGATCTCCGGGAAGCAACGTGGTCGGTTTGGTGAGCGCGTAGCACACCTTGCCGCCGCCGCTGGTCAGCGCATAGGCTGCCCAGTCCTTGTGCTGCTTCAGAAGTGTCGGGGTTTGTGCGAAAGCCGCTGCACTCGAAACGGCAAGACCTGCGATGGCCAGAACCAGCGATTTTGCTTTCATCATCTCCACACCGTTGGATTTGAGTTTCCGTCAAATTTAGTTCAATTGCCGTCTGACATATAAACCTTGCTTTAATGATAACTTAAAGCGGGTTACGAAAGGGTTGAAGCCGGGCAATTGTTTTTCTGTTTTCGGTGCGTGCACCAATCTTATCGCTTTGCGTTTAAACGCGGCAACAGTGTGGCAGACCTGCTTGACCCCCCTTTCGAATTATGTCGAACCTGATAAAGAAGATGGATCGGCAGGGGGATTGATTGTCTTTGACGCAGGTGCAGTATTTTTCCGATCTCATTGTCAAAGTGGCGAAAGACCGGGACAGGGCGGCTTTTATCGAGCTGTTCGATCACTTTGCGCCGCGCCTGAAGGGTTATCTCATGAAGCAGGGAGCCGACGAGGCTCTGGCTGAGGAAGTTGCCCAGGACGTCATGATGACGTTGTGGCGCAAGGCGGATTTGTTCGATCCGAAAAAATCAAATGCCAGCACCTGGTTGTTCCGTGTCGCCCGTAACCGGCGGATCGACAGGATTCGCCGCCAGAAGTCCGCGGCGCTCGATCCGGAGGATCCCTCCCTGCAGCCGACGCCCTTGCCGGACATCGCCGAAGAGATGGATGCAAGGCTGCGGGAAAACCGGGTGCGTGCCGCTTTGTCGCAGTTGCCCGAAGAGCAGCGGAATGTCGTTCGTCTGGCTTTTTTTGCAGGACAGTCCCACAGCGAAATTGCCGAATACACCGGTTTGCCGCTCGGGACGGTCAAATCGCGCATCAGGCTTGCCTTCGGCCGGTTGCGCCAGCTTCTGGAAACCGATTCCTCCGTGGATGTGGACTGATCCGGTTCGGGACGGCTGCTTTTCCGGGATTTTGAAGACCCGATAGTTGGGTGCTGCCGGCTCAGGTTCCCGGAACCTTGCGGCCCGTGCGCATCACCGGACCGCCGCTGACATGCTTCGGCCGTTCGATTTTCGGGCCGCCTGCCGTGATGGAGCGATCCGCGTAGCGGCCGAGGGCCCTGTGACGGTCGTACATCACGATTGCGCCGGCCATGGCAACGTTGATGCAGAATTTGGTCGGGATCTTCACCACATGATCGCAGCGCTCCAGCATCTGCGGTGACAGCGACCCGCGCTCGGGGCCCAGCACGTAGGCGGCCTGAAGCGGGTGACCGAAGCTCGGCAATTCGATCGATTCGTCCGTCAACTCGATGCCGACAAGCTGGCAACCCCTTGGCAGATCCATGGTGTCGACGCTGTCCCAGGTGAAGACCGGCAGGTGACCGGGGCTTTTCGAGGTGTCGGAGGGCGGTGCCTTGCGCAGCTTTTGGTCGGCATCCACCGTGAAGAAGAAATTGGCGCCGAACGCATGGGCGGAGCGCATCAAGGTGCCCAGGTTCATCCGTTTCGAGAGGCCCTCGGCCCCGATTGCAAAATATCCGCGCATCAGTTCGTCCGTTTTCGATTTGGCTGCCTCATAGCCGACTTTCGCCAGAGCTGAAAGTTTTGAGCTTATCCGGAAAGCCAATTCCCGCTTCTTGCATGGCTTGCTAACGTCTTGATCAACGCAGCGCGACCGGCGCTTTGACCCATTCAAACGCATGAGGATGCCGTGAAAGCCTGTCTTTGCAAAACCTTCGGTCCGCCCTCCAGTCTGGTTGTCGAAGAGATTGCCGATCCGGTCGCCGGACCGGGTGAAGTCGTGGTGCGGGTAAAGGCCTGCGCGCTCAATTTCTTCGATACGCTGATCATCAGGGGCAAGTACCAGTACAAGCCGGAGATGCCGTTTTCGCCAAGTGCCGAATTTGCCGGTGTGGTCGAGACGGTGGGCGAAGGCGTTACCGGGGTTTCTGCTGGTGACAGGGTCGTGGGTTACATGCGCTGGGGCGCTGCACGGGAAAAAGTGGTGGTTGCCGCGAGTGATCTTGTCGCGCTGCCCGATGATATTTCCTTCGAAGTCGCAGCGGGTCTGACGGTGACCTATGGCACCACGCTGCATGCCTACCGCGACCGCGCCGGATTGAAACCGGGCGAAACGGTCGCCGTTCTGGGCGCATCGGGTGGTGTCGGCCAGGCGGCGGTGGAAATTGCCGCGATCATGGGGGCAAAGGTGATTGCCTGCGCCTCATCTAAAGAAAAACTCGCCTTCGCCCGCTCGCTTGGCGCGCATATGACGGTCGACTATTCGGTTCAGCCGCTCAAGGAAACCCTGAAGGAGCTGACTGGCGGCAAGGGCGTCGACGTGGTTTACGACCCGGTCGGCGGGGATCTGTCGGAACAGGCGATCCGGGCAACAGCCTGGGAGGGGCGATTTCTGGTGATCGGTTTTGCCGCGGGCGATATCCCGAAGATCCCGCTCAATATCGTCATGCTGAAGGGTTGCGACATTCGCGGCGTCTTCTGGGGGGCGGCGCTCGAGAGAGACCCGGAAGGTCACCGCCGCAACATGAAGGAGCTTCTGACCTGGGTTGGCGAGGGCAAGCTGAAGCCGCACATCCACGGCGTCTACAAGCTGGAAGAAACCGCCCAGGCGCTGGAGGAAATCGCTGCGCGCCGGGTGCAGGGCAAGGTGATTTTGACGCCTTGAGGCGAGCACTGCGCCTGATCGATGGCGCAGGCTTTTCCAGGTTTAGGCAGTCCGGGTGCGGTTTTTCGTGTACGCGGCCCAGCCTTCGAGACGGACCTTGCGGTCCTCCTCAGGATGAGGCTTTGGTTTTGGCAAATCAGGGGATATGCAACAAGGATGACCTCATCCTGAGGAAGCGCGAAGCGCTGTCTCGAAGGATGGGCTGCTTGCTCAAACCGAACTCAGACCGCAAATTCCGCGATCACGGGCGCGTGGTCGGACGGCTTTTCCCAGCCGCGTGCGTCGCGCAGGACCGTGGTGCCCTTGACGTGCGGGGCGAGCGGCTGGGATACCCAGACATGGTCGAGGCGGCGGCCCTTGTCGGCGGCGGACCAGTCCTTGGCCCGGTAGCTCCACCAGGTGTAGAGCTTTTCGTCCAGAGGCGTGAACTGGCGCATAGCGTCCAGCCAGCCGCCTGCCTCGCGGACCTGTTCGAACAGCTCCGTTTCGACCGGCGTGTGCGAGACGACCTTCAGCAGCTTCTTGTGCGACCAGACGTCGTGCTCGTAAGGGGCGACGTTGAGGTCGCCGACCAGAATGGCGGGTTTCGCGGTTTCTTCGCCTTTCAGCCATCCCAGCATCTCGTTCATGAAGTCGAGCTTGTGGCCGAATTTCGGGTTGATCGTGCGGTCCGGCTCGTCGCCGCCTGCCGGCACATAGAAATTATGCAACCGGATGCTGGAGCCGTTGAAGGGCACGTCCACCGCCACATGGCGGCTGTCCCCAACCTGGCAGAAATCACGCTTCTCGATGTTGCTGAGCGGCAGCCTGGAGAGCGTCGCCACGCCGTGGTAGCCCTTCTGGCCGTGGATGGCCATGTGCTCGTATCCCGCCTTGCGGAAGGCGTTTTCCGGGAAATTTGCGTCTGGGCACTTGGTTTCCTGCAGGCAGATTACATCCGGTGCGACTTCATCGATCAACTGTTCCACAATCGGCATGCGCAAGCGCACGGAATTGATGTTCCAGGTGACGAGTTTGATCCGGTCTGTCATGGGAAATTTGCCAAGGCTTGTTGCGGGATTTGCCAAGTCATACGGATTTGGCCGCCGAGTGCAAACGATTTCAGGTCTCCGGATCGTCCGTCGCTGCCTTGCCGGTTTCGCCGGCCCGTTTCAGCGCGAGCTGGGTCGCGGCGGGACCGAGCAGCTCGAACACGATTGTCGATCCGATGGCGACGGTCAGGATTTCATCCCGAAACTGAGGCAGCACCTCGGCGGCGACCAGGGCCATGCCGAGCGCGACACCCGCCTGGGGCAGCAGGGACAGGCCGAAGAGATAACTTCGGTCGGTTCCGGCGCCGCCGGTGAGCTTGCCGCCCAGCCAGCCTCCGGCAAGGCGTCCGGCAAGCCGCAGCAGAACGTAGGCGGCCCCGAGAAGGCCGAGCTTCAACAGGAGTTCCGGTTGAAGCGCCGCACCGGCGAGCACGAAAAAGAAGATCATGAAGGGCCATTCGATGTGTTCGATTTCATAGAACGGCCTTGTATGGTGACGCCCCGTGTTGACCACCATGGCACCGCAGGCAATGCCCGCGAGCAGGAACGACAGGTCGAGCCAGAGCGCCAGACCTGCGGTCAGGAACACGATGCCGAGCGCCTCGGCAAGGGTTGGATCGCCCGGCTGCAGACGGCCAGACAGATAGCCTGCGGGAAGCCCGACAACGGCCCCAAGCAGGAGCGATCCGGCGATTTCCCAAACGGCATGCAGCAAAGCGCCCGAGCCGTCGCCGCCCAAGAGCGCCTGGGCGCCCATGAGGCAGAACGCGAACACCAGAATGCCCCAGATATCATCCAGGGCGACGATGCCGGACAGAATGGTGGTGAAGGGCCCCCTGGCGCGGTACTGGCGGATGACGTCACTGGTGGCAGCGGGATCTGTTGCTGTGGCCAGTGCAGCCAGAATCAGTGCCAGTTCCAGCGGAAAGCCGAGCAGGGCGAGGCCTGCCAAGACAATGACCGCCGTGGAAACGACAGCGGAGGCCGAGACGACCGTGACGGCTCTGCCGCTGTCCTGCAGATGAACCCTGGACAGTTTGCCGCCAAGTACGAAGGCAACCATCGACAGGGCCAGAACGGTCAGGATCTCGTAAAGCTGCGTCAGGTTTTCGGGAAGGAGATCCAGAAAGGCCGGGCCGGCGGCCAGTCCGCACAGAATCAGCAGGGTGACACGGGGCATCTGCGTCCTGTGGCCGATTTCGTCGGCCAGCATGCCGAGCAGCAGAAGGACGCCAATGGCGATCAGTGTGGTCGCAATTTCCATGCTCATAGATTGGGGTAAGCGGGCCGGATGTCTTTGATCCGCCGCAATCCCGCCCTATTCGGATTGCCTGCACGGTAACAGATACGTGTTTATGCGGAGAAATCGTGAATTCGTCTACGCTCCGTTAGGAAATCCCGGGCATTTTGTGCGGTGACTTAAAGCCTTTCTTAACCCTGCCGAGGACGCTGTGCTGGCAATCGTGAAATCGTTTTGTTCCATTTTCGGGTTCATCTTTTTAAGCTCCTGCGCAGCTTACGACTTTCCGGATCCAACGCCAGAAGACTACGCCGTGCACGGCATTGACGTGTCGCGCTGGCAGGGCGATATCGACTGGGCAGCGGCCAAGCAGGGCGGTGTCGCCTTTGCCTGGATCAAGGCGACGGAAGGGGGCGACCACGTCGACCCGCGCTTTGTCGACAACTGGGTGGCCGCGCGCCAGGCGGGCATGCCGCGCGGGGCCTACCACTTCTATTATTTCTGCCGTCCGGTCGAAGAACAGATTTCCTGGGTGAAGGAAATCGTTCCCGTTGATCCGCAAGCCCTGCCGCTCGTGCTCGACATGGAATGGAACGCCCATTCCAAGACCTGCCGGGAACGGCCGGAACGTCCGCAAATCCTGCGGGACATGAAGATTTTCCTCGACGAAATGGAAAGGCACTACGGCAAGCGCCCGGTGATCTATTCCTCCGTCGACTTCCACCGCGACAGGCTGGTTGGCGCGCTCAAGAACGAGCAGTTCTGGCTGCGCTCGGTCGCCAGTTTCCCGAACAACATCTATGAGCAGCGCGACGATTGGGTGTTCTGGCAGTATACGGCCGAGGGTCGGGTGCCGGGCGTCAAGGGCGATGTCGACCGGAACGCGTTTTTCGGGACGAAATCGCAATACCGCGACTGGCTGAACGGCACGCTGAAACGCTGACGGCCGTCCGGACGGGTTTGCGTCAGCGCACCTTGATCTGGTGCGTCACGTCCTTGCCGTTGCTGACCGTGACCAGGGTAAAACCGATCAGCTTGCACAGATCGAGGAAGTTCAGCTCCTGCGGCTGCTTCGACTGTGCGAACAGCTCGGTCGTTCGGGCCATGGAGGTGAGCGAGGCAAGCAGGGCCCGCAGCCTGAAGAGCGTGTCGTAGCGCTCGTCTCCCGTTGCCACGATAATCAGCTTTTCCAGGTCGGTGCCCTTGGCGAACAAATGATATCCGGGCGGATATCCCAGCTTGGCGTTTTGGGAGGCGAGGCCGCTGACGAAGGCTGCACGCGACCGTTTGCTGGTGTCCGGGGCAAGCTCCAGCGCCGAGACATAGACCTCCTCGGTCTGGACTTGCGGGTAGTAATAGCCGGCATGTGCGTCGAAGGCCGCAGCCTGAGGCGTGGTTACGCCAAGCCATAGCGCTGCCAGCACCACGGCAGGCCCAACAGGTCGAATTCGTTTCATTTCACAAAGCCCCCCGGCTGTTTGTGCGCCTATCAAGCCTGAAATGCCGGCCCAAGGCAAATCGGACGCAAGCTGGACACAAGCTGGCGCGGGCACGATTTGGCGTGAGAAGGATGCGAGATGCCTGCCGCGCTATACTTTTGCCATGATGCTAGCCGCTTCTTGAAAGCGTCGGGGCGCAGAACTTTGGAGTTTCGAACATGTTGATCCGCTTTTCGCTGGCGCTTGCCGCGATCGTGATGATGGCGCTGCCGGCGGGCGCGCAATCACGGCCGGCGATTGCCTATACGACGGCCAATCTCAACATGCGTGCCGGACCTGGAACCAATTATCCGGTCATTGCCACCGTGCCGCGCGGAGGCGGCGTCACCATTTTCGGGTGTACGGCCGACTTCGGCTGGTGCGATGCCGCCTTTACCAACGTCAAGGGGTGGGTTTCGGGCAAATATCTCAGCTATGGCGGCGAAGGCATCTATTACGGCCGGCCGATCCCGAGCGCGGGGATCAACCTGGGTGTGCAGCGCTACTACCGGGATTACCCGATCTATGCGGAAGGGCCTGCCTATCGGGGCGGGCCGGTCTACAAGGGTGATCCGCCCTACGATCCTCCGTACGCGCCGCCGGTGGAGCCGGGCCCCGTCTATGCTCCGGGGCCGGTTTATGACGCGCCGCCTGTGGTGGTCGCGCCGCCGCAGCCAATCATCATCCGGCCGTACTGGGATTCCTACCCGGGCTATCCGCAGCGGTATTTCGAACACCGCGTTTATTGAGGTCAGGTGTTATTGCGCCGGTTTCGGCGCGGCCATGACCAGTGACCAGAACACCTTGTGCTTGGCATTGGGCGCATAAGCCGTCGCGATGCCGAGCCGGGTGGCGTCCTTTGTCAGCAGAACCTGATTGTGCTTGGGGCTTTCCCGCCAGCCGGAAAAGGCTTCGGCGAAGGTTCTGTATCCGGCGCTGACGTTTTCGGCGGCGGCCGTCTTAGGCTCGCCGATGGATGCCATGCGGGTTGCCAGTTGCTGGTTCGGGGCAAGCGAGGCTTGCACGTTTCCGGCTGCTGCCATGGCGTCGGCCTGTGACTTGGCAATCGAGTTCAGCTGCGGATCTGCAATCACAGGCGACAGCCCGTTGTTGGTCCGGTACTGCGAGATCATCTGCACGGCCGTTGCCGCATCCACCACACCGTCGACACGCGCCATGTCCTCGTAGAAGGGCGGCGTCTGCATGCGATCTCCCATGCAGGCCGCGACCGAGAGCAGCAGCGCGCCGGCAAGGGCGAGTTTGAGGGATCGATGGACCATCGGTTTGTCAGCCACGCTGTTGAAGCTCCCGCTCAGGATCAAGGAAATTCAGTGAGGCACATGATTCGCCCCACTTGGGAAGGTGATGGGACGACAGTTGAGCAGAATTGCGGCGCGGGTCTTCTGAAACCGGTGCACAAGCCCTTCAACCAGGGGCGATGCAGGAGGGACAGGAAAATCTCGGACAGGTTTCTTGAATGCAGATTTTCAAGTTACATATAAAGTAACATGATGTTGACGGCCTCTTGATATGGATGGGGCCGCCTGGCTGTGTATTGCTTGAGAAAGGTGCCCATGTCCCTGTTTTCCGGAGCCGCATCCACCGCCGGATATGCGGAAAGAACGGCAAGGCTCGTGCCAGGGCTTGCCGACATGCACACGATGGCGGGGTTGCTGCTGGCGGAGCGGGCGCCTTCGGACGGGACAATCCTCGTGCTTGGTGCCGGTGGCGGCGTGGAACTGAAGACTTTCGCCCGGATGCAGCCGGACTGGCGTTTCCTTGGCGTCGACCCGTCGGCAGACATGCTGGAAAAGGCGCGGGATCATCTTGGCCCTCTTGGGGCGCGGGTGAGCTTTCTGGAGGGGTACATTGATGATGCGCCCGACACGTTCTTCGACGGGGCAACCTGTCTGCTGACGCTTCATTTTCTGTCACGGGAGGAGCGGTTGAAGACGCTTTCCGGGATCCGGCGCCGCTTGAGGCCGGGCGCGGCCTTCGTCGCGGTTCATCACAGCTTCCCGACCGACCCAGAGGGCAAGGACAGGTGGCTGGCAAGATATGCGGCATTTTCCGCCGAATCCGGTGGTTCCCGCTCCCTCACGGAAAACGGCTTGACCGCAATGAAGGAGCGATTGCCGGTGCTGACGCCCGAGCAGGACGCGGATTTGCTGAGGCAGGCCGGATTTGCCGACGTCGAAACCTTCTATGCGGCCTTCACCTTCAGGGGCTGGGTTGCCACAGCCGGGTGACAAAAAAGAAAAGACCAGTCCATGAAACACGGACTGGTCAGGCTGTATCAGGCTTACGAGGCTTGAAACCCCCAGCCTTTCAGGGAGCTCGTTCAGCCCGCCGCCTTGAGGGCATGACCCGAAGGCGGCGGTACCGGTTCAGCGGGTGGATGCTTCCAGAACGTCCTCATAGGTGCGCAGACCGGTGGTCGGCGCGCAGACCAGGACGGACATGTTGCCCGGCGCGTGCTGGTTCTTCCACATCTTGGTATGGGCCTTCGGGATCTGATCCCAGGGGAAGACCTCGGACATATAGGGGTCGATGCGCCGTTCGATCATCAGCTTGTTGGCGGCCGAGGCCTGCTTCAGATGGGCGAAGTGCGACCCCTGAAGACGCTTCTGATGCATCCACATGTAACGGACGTCGAAGGTGCAGTTGAAGCCGGAGGTGCCGGCGCAAATGACGACCATGCCGCCCTTCTTGCACACGAGAGCCGAGACCGGGAAGGTTGCCTCGCCAGGGTGTTCGAAGACGATGTCGACGTTGTTGCCCTTGCCGGTGATGTCCCAGATCGCCTTGCCGAATTTGCGCGCTTCGGCGAACCAGTCCGCATATTCGGGCGATCCGACCTTGGGCAACTGGCCCCAGCACTTGAAGTCCTTGCGGTTGATCACGCCCTTGGCGCCGAGGTCCATGACAAACTGGCGCTTGTCTTCGTCGGAAATGACGCCGATGGCATTGGCGCCCGCTGCGGTGATCAACTGGATGGCATAGGAACCGAGACCGCCGGAAGCGCCCCAGACGAGCACGTTCTGGCCCGGCTTCAGCTCATGCGGATGGTGGCCGAACAGCATGCGGTAGGCGGTTGCGAGCGTCAGCGTGTAGCAGGCGCTTTCTTCCCAGGTCAGATGCTTCGGCCGGGGCATGAGCTGCTGGGCCTGAACGCGGGTGAACTGCGAGAAAGATCCGTCCGGCGTCTCGTAGCCCCAGATTCTCTGGGAGGTCGAGAACATCGGGTCGCCGCCGTTGCATTCCTCGTCGTCGCCGTCGTCCTGGTTACAATGAACCACGACTTCGTCGCCGACTTTCCAGCGCTTGACCTTGTCACCAACAGCCCAGACGATGCCGGACGCATCGGAACCGGCAATGTGGTAGGCGGCGCCGTGCCCGTCGAACGGGCTGATCGGCTGGCCGAGGCCTGCCCAGATGCCGTTGTAGTTGACGCCGGCGGCCATCACCAGGACCAGAACCTCTTGGCTGTCCAGTTCCCAGGTCGGCACGACTTCCAGCTTCATGGCGTCTTCCGGCGGGCCGTGTCGCTCGCGGCGGATCGTCCAGGCATACATGTTTTTGGGAACGTGTCCGAGCGGCGGGATCTCTCCGATTTCATAAAGATCTTTCACCGGCGCGCCCTCTCGCGTTTGGTTGTCATTGGCTTCCGCGGTCGCTGTCATTCTCCCCTCCCAGGGCTTCTTTTGGGCCTCAGAATTTCGCATTTGCACAAGGCGTAATCGGGCAAATACCCGATTTTGCGCAACTATTGTTCAAAAACAATCACCGTTCTATACGACTATTGCTTAACTTGCGTTTTGATGCCAAGCATATTTTGCATTGCACATTGGGGTTTCGCAGTCGCGTAAACTCCGGCACACTGCCGACTGTTCGGGAGAAACAGGCTGACGCGGTGCTGCGAAATCAAGAAAAAACAGGCAGCAGAACGCCTTAGGAGGATGAGTGGCATGAGTGCATCGGGTGAGAGCCGGCCGGAGAAGGATCGTCCGTGGATATTCCGGACCTATGCGGGCCACTCCACAGCGGCCGAATCGAACAAGCTGTACCGTGGCAATCTTGCCAAGGGTCAGACCGGCCTGTCCGTCGCGTTCGACCTGCCGACTCAGACCGGATATGACCCGGACGATGCCCTGGCGCGCGGCGAAGTGGGCAAGGTCGGAGTGCCGGTGGCTCATCTGGGCGACATGCGCACCCTGTTTCAGGACATTCCGCTGGAGCGGATGAACACCTCCATGACGATCAATGCGACCGCGCCCTGGCTGCTGTCGCTCTATATTGCCGCTGCCGACGAACAGGGCGCTGATCGCAGCCTTCTGTCCGGCACGACCCAGAACGACATCATCAAGGAATATCTGTCCCGGGGCACCTACGTGTTCCCGCCGGCACCGTCGCTCAGGCTGACGACCGATGTGATCGCCTGGACCTATTCCAACATGCCCAAATGGAACCCGATGAACGTCTGCTCCTATCATTTGCAGGAAGCAGGCGCGACGCCGGTCCAGGAACTTTCCTTCGCGCTGGCGACGGCTGTGGCCATTCTGGATTCCATCAAGGCGAGCGGCGCGATTCCCGAGGAGGATTTCCCGAAGGCGGTCGGGCGTATTTCCTTTTTTGTCAACGCGGGCATGCGGTTCATCACCGAGATGTGCAAGATGCGCGCCTTCACCGAACTGTGGGACGAGATCTGCCTGGAGCGTTACGGCGTCGAGGACGAGCGCTATCGCCGCTTCCGCTACGGGGTTCAGGTCAACAGCCTTGGCCTGACCGAGCCGCAGCCGGAAAACAACGTCTACCGTATCCTGATCGAGATGCTGGCGGTGGTCTTGTCCAAGAACGCGCGTGCACGTGCCGTGCAGCTTCCCGCCTGGAACGAGGCGCTGGGCCTGCCGCGGCCGTTCGATCAGCAATGGTCGCTGCGGATGCAGCAGATCGTCGCCTATGAGACGGACCTTCTGGAATATGCGGATATCTTCGACGGGTCGGCTGAAATCACCCGGAAGGTGGAGGAACTGAAGGCGCAGGCCCGAGAAGAGCTTGCCCGGATCGATGCCATGGGCGGCGCAGTTGCTGCGGTCGATAGCAGCTACATGAAGCGCCAGCTTGTGGAATCCAACTCCGCACGTCTTGCTGCCATCGAGGGCGGCGAACAGGTGGTGGTCGGCGTGAACCGCTGGACGGACAGCGAGCCTTCGCCGCTGGCTGCCGGAGAAGACGGCGGCATCCTGACCGTTTCCGAGCATGTCGAGGAAGAGGCTGTCGAGAAGGTCAAGGCCTGGCGCGAGGCGCGCGATCAAGCTGCTGTCGAAGCTGCGCTGGCGGACTTGAAATCAGCAGCCCAGGAAGGCCGGAACATCATGGAACCCTCCATTGCCGCGGCCAGGGCCGGGGCGACGACGGGCGAGTGGGGCCGGACCCTGCGCGAGGTCTTTGGCGAATACCGCGCGCCAACCGGTGTCGGTCAGGCCGTTAGGGACAATGCCGGCACCTTGGCCGACATTCGCTCGGACGTGGAGGCGGTTTCAAAGAAACTCGGCCGCAGGCTGAAGTTTCTGGTCGGCAAACCGGGCCTCGACGGCCATTCCAACGGAGCGGAACAGATTGCCGTCAGGGCGCGGGATTGCGGCATGGAAGTGGTCTATGAAGGCATCCGCCTGACCCCGGCGCAGATCGTCAACGCGGCGGTGGAAGAAGACGTTCACGTGATCGGACTGTCGATCCTCTCCGGCTCGCATCTGGCGCTGGTGCGCGATGTGATGGACAGGCTGCGGGCCGCCGGGGCGGACGATATCCCGGTGGTGGTCGGTGGCATTATCCCGGACGAAGACGCAGCGCAGCTCAAGGCGCAAGGGGTTGCTGCGGTCTATACACCCAAGGACTTCCAGCTCACCGACATCATGGCCGACGTTGTGCGGATTGTCGGCAGCCGGGCGGAAAAGGCAGCCTGAGCTGAGATCGCTTGGGAGGCGTCAGTGCAGGGGCGTGGGCGAGTTCTATCGGCTCGTCGAGGTGCCGGCCGGGACAGGCTCCCGACGCCGGTTCGCGCCGGCCTGATACCGTTGCCTTTGGTTGTGGAGGGGGTTAACCTTGCGTAAAGTTTTGTTAACTCTTTGTTGAAACAATCGCAGGGTTCCGCCAGAAGGCGGTAATTCTCTGAGGGCCAGGAGGCCGGAATGGCGACGATCGAAAGGCCGCAAGCGGCCCAGGTCGTGGCGCATGCGACAGAGTATCCAGCGGACCGTGACGGTGATGGCACCGGTTACGACCGCAGAAAAAAGCGTGACACCGCAGAGCGCCACGAAAATGAAACCGGACTGTCCGAAGACAATCCGGCCGTTCTCATTGATGATCATCACACCGTAAATCATGTGCTGGATGGCGTTGCCGCCTACAAGGCCACCGCGCTGCAGGTCATGGAGCCGGGCATCGACCACGGGCCCGTGCATCCCTTGCAGGGACCGGTCGACAGGATACCGGCAGACAATGTCCGTCATGCCTATGAGGATCACGAGGCCGGTGACCCTCCGCATGAGGTGAATGTCGCGACCTGAGGGACACCACGCCCAATCGGTTGAAGTTTCTTGGCTTGTTACGTATTAACCCGTATCTATGGCCGGCAACGGAGATACCCTATCGTTTGCCTGCCGGTGCGCGTTGGTACAGATGCTGCACCAGGTGCCGCCGTTCCGGGTGGCCGGCCTGCCCGTTTGCGGCGCAGGCAGCCGGGTCCGGGTCACAAGAGCTGGAGACTTGAGTTTGACTTTCCCCGCACATCTTCTCGAAGGCTACGGCCGTTACCTCAACAAGGGGTTCGTCAGGTACAAGGAAACCCATGAACGGTTGGCGGTCTATGGCCAGACGCCGGACGTGATGGTGATTTCCTGCTGCGATAGCCGCGTGACACCCGAAGGCATCTTCAACGTGGGGCCGGGGGAGCTGTTCGTGGTGCGCAATGTTGCCAACCTGGTGCCTCCTTACGAGGACACCGAAGGGCAGCACGGCACCAGCGCGGCGATTGAATTCGCGGTGAACAGCCTCAGGGTCAAGCACATCGTCATCATGGGGCATGGCCAGTGTGGCGGTGTGAAAGCCTTCCGGGAAAACGCCAACGCGCCCATGGCGACCGGCAAGTTTATCGGGCGCTGGATCAAGCTTCTGGAACCGGCGGCCATCGCGATGGCCTGCATGCCGGTGGACAAGGCGGACGATCCGCAGCTTGCCATGGAATATGCCGGTATCCGGCAGTCCCTGAAAAATCTGATGACCTTCCCGTTCATCGAGGCAGCGGTGCAGGAAGGCACGCTCAGCCTGCATGGCTCCTGGTTCGACATCGGGTCCGGTGAGCTGCGGGTGATGGATCCCGATACGCAGAGGTTCTCCACCACTGCCCCGAGTGTTCTCGAAGCGGCGGGATAAGCGCAGCCAGGAAAGAAAATTCATGCTCATCGATCCGACGCTCTATCGCCGAATGGCCAAATACAACAGCTGGATGACCGAAAAAGTCTATGCTGCCGCGGACCAGATGAGCGATGAAGACCGCAAGGCGGACCGGGGAGCCTTTTTCCGGTCCGTGCATTCGACACTCAATCACATCCTGTTTGCCGACAGAGCCTGGATGGGCCGGTTCACCGGTCGCAAATACGACATCAAGGGCATGGGCGTCGATCTCTACGAGAGTTTCGACGAGCTGAAAGCCGCACATTTCGACATGTGCCTGCAGATTTCCGATTTTGCCGAGTGGCTGACCATGGACTGGCTGGCCGAGGATCAGGAATGGACCAGCGGCCAGGATCGTATCACCCGATCCCGGCCGCGCTGGTTGCTCGTCACCCACATGTTCAACCACCAGACCCATCATCGCGGCCAGGTGTCGACGCTGCTGACGCAGGCCGGGCACGACATCGGCGTCACCGACCTGCCGTTCATGCCCGATCTTGTGTGATCGGCAAGCCGGTTCAGACTTCCGTCTTCATGCCGTAGTTCTTCACCGCGCCCAGCACCGCATCGATTTCGGCGCTGGAAAGAATGTGCGGCGACCCGATCGTGCGGCTGAGGATGTAGGCCTTGGCGAGGATTTCCAGTTCCTCCAGACGCCAGAGCCCCTTCTCGAGAGTTTCCCCGACAACCACAGCGCCGTGGTTGGCCATCAGGCAGCCGTGCCGGTCTTTCATGGCGCCGGTCACTTCCTGCGCAAGTTCGTCGCTGCCGAACAGCGCGTAACCTGCCAGGGGAACCGTGTCGCCGCCAAAAAGCGCGATCATGTAATGGCAGGAGGGAATTTCCATCCGGTTGATCGCCAGCGCCGTGCAGTGGACCGGATGCGCATGGACGACCGCATGCATGTCCGGTTTTGCTCTGAGCAAGGCAAGGTGGAACTGCCATTCGGTTGACGGCGGCAGCGGGCCATCGAAGCCGCCATCGCCATCCAGCGGAATGGAAGCCAGCATCTCCGGGGTCATACGGTCATAGGGGACGCCGGAGGGCGTGATGATCATCCGGTCGCCCGCGCGTGCGGAAATATTGCCCGATGTGCCCTGGTTGATGCCGCGGCTGTTCATTTCCTTGCAGGCATCGATGATGGCCTGGCGAAGGTCGGGTGTGTCCTGATAAGGCGTCTTAAGCATTGTCTTCCGTCAGATTGAGCATTTCTGTCGCCGTTTCCGAGCAGGTGGCGATGTGGGTGGCATAACCGCCGCGCAGGGCCGCCAGCATGGGTTTCGCGCGGTCCGGTCCGGAGCCGACCAGCAATCCCATGTCCTTGCCGCGCATCTGGTCCAGGGTAACCGCGATCATCCGGTCTTCGATTTCCCGGTTGAGGCCGTTGCCGTCATGGTCGATCAGGCGGCCGCAGATCACGCCGATGGCACCGCGTTCCGCGCAAGGGTCGATGTCGGAGGGGTCGAGCAGGCCGGTATGGACGACGTGGCTGTCCGCCGTGCAGGTGCCGCAGGCGAAGATGGTCTTGTTGCAGTCGGCCACCGCGTCAAGCTGCATGCGGATCACCGGTTCCTGCTTCAGCTCTTCCACCAGAGCCCGGTTGGACAAGAGCAGCGGCACATGAAGGTTGACGCAGTGCGCGCCATAGCGGCGGGCAAGCGTTGCCGAACAGGTCTCCGCGGCAAAGCCGAGTGCCGCAGGGCGCGAGCCGACGAGCTGAACTACGGTTAGATCCGGCACGGTCACCCGGGGGGCGGCTTCCGCAACCCGATACACCGTCTCGCCCCAGGCAACGCCGAGCCGATCGCCCGGTTCCAGAAGGCCCGGCAGCCAGTCGGCGACCACCCGGGTCACCCGGTCGAGCGACTGGTCTGCCCCGGCCGGCGACGAGGGAACGACAATGGCGTCCTGCAGGCCGAAGCGGTCGACCAGGCGGCGGGCCAGATCATGTTCCCGGAAGATGTCCGTATCCAGCGTGATGCGGACATAGTCGCGCTTTCGCGCTTCTGACAGATAGTTGACGACCGTCGCCCGCGAGATGCCGAGGCGTTCGGCGATCTCGTTCTGGTTCATGCCTTCCTGGTAATAGCACCAGGTGACCTCGATGATGGCATCGTCCTGGCTGCGTGCCCTTGTGGCCGCGGCGGGTGCCGCGGCCCTGGTGCCGGAAGGCCGGGAGCTGGTCGGGCCCGGGCTCATGCGCTTTTGGCAATCCCGCTGAGGTCCGGAAAGAGAGCGGCCAGGCCTTCGGCGCTGGCCTCGCAGACACCGCGTTCGGTGATCAGGCCGGTGACCAGGTGGTTCGGGGTAACGTCGAAGGCGGGATTGCCGCCCGGCGTGCCGGCCGGTGTCACCTGCACGACGCCGATCTTGCCCTCGTCCGTCAGCCCCTGAATGTGCGTGACTTCGCGCTCCTGGCGTTCCTCGATCGGAATTTCGGCAACGCCGTCATCCACCGTCCAGTCGATGGTCGGTGAGGGCAGCGCGACGTAGAAGGGCACATTGTTGGCCTTTGCGGCCAGCGCCTTCAGGTAGGTGCCGATCTTGTTGCAGACGTCGCCGCGGCGGGTGGTGCGGTCCGTGCCGACGATGACCATGTCGACAAGGCCGTGCTGCATCAGATGGCCGCCGGCATTGTCGGTGATGTAGGTGTGCGGAATGCCGTGGCTGCCCAGCTCCCAGGTAGTGAGGGCGCCCTGGTTGCGCGGGCGGGTTTCGTCCACCCAGACATGGATCGGAATGCCGGCGTCATGCGCCTGGTACATCGGGCTTGTCGCCGTGCCCCAGTCGACGGTTGCGATCCAGCCGGCGTTGCAATGGGTCAGGATGCGAACAGGTTCGCCGTCCTTCTTGCCCGCTGCGATCTTGCGGATGATCTCAAGACCGTTCTGACCGATGTTGTGGTTGATGCCGACGTCTTCGTCGGAAATTTCATGTGCCAGCTTCAGCGCGGCTTCCGCCCGGTCTGCCTCCGGCAGGGGCAGCAGATGCGCGCGGCAACGGTTGAGCGCCCAACGCAGGTTGATGGCAGTCGGCCGGGTCTTGTCGAGAAACTCCCAGGCCTTGTCCAGGTGAGCGTTGGACGGATCGATCTTTGCGGCAAGTGCCATGCCGTAGGCGGCGGTCGCGCCGATCAGCGGTGCGCCGCGCACGCGCATTTCGACGATGGCATCGGCAAAATCCTGGAGCGTGTCGACCTGCTGGATACGGAATTCATGCGGCAGCCAGCGTTGATCGATGATCTGCAGGGCGGCCTTGTCGTCATCCCACCAGAGCGAGCGGTAATGAGTGCCGTTGACCTTCATGGGATGTCCTTCTTGTTGAATTGGCGCGCAAGCTTCACAAGCGCATCGGCCGAGCCGTAACTTTCAGGCGACAGGATGAGGTCGGCGCCCATGAGCAGGTTGCGTGTTTCCAGACGGCGCTTCAGTTGCTGGTCCTCGATTTCCTCGAAATCGGCATTATGGGCAAGCGACAGGGTGCGGCGGTGCATCTCGATGCCGCAATAGCCCATGGCCTCGGTGCGGATTTCCTCAAGAAGACCGGCACAGGCGAAATCGGACGCCTGCCCCTGATCCTCGAACAGGGAAGCCGGATAAAGCATGCCGGTGCGTTCGGTGTTCCAAAGGTGTGTGAACTCGGCCTCGAAGGCGGAGAAGGTTTCGGTGATGACCGACAGGATCCATTCCTGGAAATCGTCAACGTCTTCCGCGCTGCGGTGAGCGGGCTGGCTGAAATAGGCCATCAGGAAGTTGGCTGTCAGCATGCCGATGTCGAACCCGAGCGGGCCGTATTGCACGAATTCCGGATCGATGACGCAGCTGTCGCTGTCCGTGGACATGATGGAGCCGCTGTGCAGGTCGCCATGCACCATGGTTTCGGTGTTGGAGGCAAACTTCATCAGGAAGCGCTGCACCTTTGCCTTCAGGGCGGTGTTGGCGCGCAGGTCCGCCACAACGGGGTCGAGACCTTCCGTGTGGTGGTTCATCTTTGCAGCGTAGTAGGGGTCGGTGAAAACCAGCGCCTCGGTGATCGCAGGGATTTCAACATTGCCGGCGAACAGGCTGACATCGGCCTTCTTGTCGCCGCTCTTCATGGACAGTTCCGAGCCGCGAAACGCCGTGCGGGCGCAGAAGGTGCCGAGGAAAGCGCCGAGCCCGGCGACCTTTTCACCGTCGATCAGCTTGCGCCGCAGGATCTTGTGGGGCGAGAGGTATTCCATGACGATCAGCGCCTGGTCTTCATCGAAGTGATAGACCTCCGGCACCGCGCCCGGATCGCGCGCAGCCTGGCGCACCAACGCATGGTTCTCGTAAAGCGCGCGGTAAAGCGGCAGCGGCCAGCTATCGCCGACCAGGCGAACATAGGGCAGTGCCTGCTTGACGATGACCGTGCCTTTGGAGCCTTCGACGATGAAGACGAGGTTCAGGTTGCCGTCGCCCACTTCGCGAACGGTCCAGTCAGACGGGTCTGCTCCGATCCTGTCCGCGACCGCGGAAATCCCGGAAAGTCTCTCGCCGAGCGTTTCCGGTGTCAGGGGCCGATAGAGGTCTGGCGTGTTCATCTTGGGTCTTGTTCCTCCCTATTTTGCCCCGATAATGGTCAAGATTATTCAAAAGTCAACACAGTTGACAAATGCCTATTTAGCGTGTTGTAACGATGACAAGCGGGGGAGGAACTCGCACAAAATCGGGAGGAAAGGTGCCAGACGTCACCTGTAAATTGAGCGGCTTGGAAAAGTCCTTCGGGCGCAACCATGTGCTTCGGGGGATCGATCTGGAGCTGCGCGCCGGCGAAGTCACGGCGCTGATGGGAGCCAACGGCGCCGGCAAATCGACGCTGGTGAAGGTCCTGTGCGGCTATCATTTCGCCGATGCCGGCGAGATCGAACTGGCCGGCGCCCCCTTCAAGCCGCTCGATGCGGCCGATGCCATCTCCAAGGGCGTCGTGACCGTGCACCAGTCCATCGACGACGGTGTCATTCCGGATCTCGACGTCGCCACCAATCTGACGCTTGATCTCCTGACCGAACCGGGCGCGGATTTTTTCGTCAACGACAGGAAACTGCGCCGGCAGGCCCGCAAGGTTGCCGAAAGCATGGGCCTGACGATGGACGTGCGTACCCGCGTTGCGGATCTGGAGGTTGCCGACCGCCAGATGATCGCCATCGCCCGCGCCATGGCCCGGGCGCCGAAACTGCTCATTCTGGACGAGCCGACTTCTTCCCTGTCCGCATCCGAAGCCGATCGCCTGTTTGCGCTGATCGATCGGCTGCGCGCGGAAGGGGTCGCCATTCTCTATATTTCCCACCGCATGTCGGACATCCGCCGGGTGGCCGATCGGATCGTTTCCATGCGCGACGGGGCCATCTCCGGCCTGTTCGAGACGGAGCCGCTGGACTATGTCGGCGCGGTCAACGCAATGCTTGGGCACCAGATGACCGAGGTGGATATCGATCAGGTGGCCGGCGGCGATCCGATTCTGGAAGTCGATGGTATTCGTCTTTTCGAGAATGGGCCGCAGATTGATCTGACCGCCCGCGAAGGCGAAGTGGTTGCCCTGACGGGCCTGCTCGGCAGCGGTACCACGGAACTGGCAGAAGTGCTTTTTGGCCTTGCGAAACCGGCGGGCGGCAGCTTGCGGCTGGACGGCAAGGCCTACACGCCGAAAAGCGCTGAAGACGCTGTCTCCAAGGGTGTCTTCATGTCGCCCAAGGACCGCAGCGTGAATGCCGTGGTTCCGGACTTCGACATCGCCAACAACATGACGTTGCCGTTCCTCGGCGCGTTCAGCCGGTTCTCTTTCCTGAGCGAACGCGGGCAGCGCCGGGCGGCCGATGACATGATCGACAAGATCGGCATCGTCTGCCAGGGCAACAGTGACGGCATCAACACCTTGTCGGGTGGCAATCAGCAGAAGGTCATGATCGGCCGCTGGCTGTTGCAAGCAAGCCGCGTGCTGCTGCTGGACGAACCTTTCCAGGGGGTCGATATCGGCGCCCGGCGGGACATTGGTCACTATATCCGGCAGACCGCGAAAGGGCGCACGACGCTGGTCTTTGTGGCGGAAATCGACGAAGCCCTGGAAATCGCCGACCGCATCGTCGTCATGCATGAAGCCGCGATTGTCGGCGAATACATCAACAAGAACGTCGACCTGAACCGTCTGGTCGCGGATGTCTCCGGCCCGGCAAGCGGGCAGGGGAAGCGCGAGGCGGCAACGCAGGCAATGGCAGGATGAATACCGGAACAATGCACAAGAACCCGCTCGAACTTGCCATCCGCTACGGCTTCCTTGTCCTCCTCGGCGGACTGGCGCTTTTCTTCAGTCTCTATGCCAGCGGCTTTGCCAGCCCGCGTTCGGCGGTCTTCATCCTGCAATCGGTGGCCATCACCGGCATTCTGGCTCTCGGGGTCACCTGCACGCTTGTGGTGGGCGGGTTCGACCTGTCCATCGGCTCGGTCGCCACATCTGCGCTGATGCTGTCGGCCTATTCCATGGTGGTGCTGGAGCAATCCGCCTTTGTGGCCGTTGCGCTCTGTCTGGTGATGGGGGCGGTTGTCGGGCTGATCAACGGCTTCCTGATCGTGAAGATGCGCGTGCCTGATCTCCTGGCAACGCTCGGCATGATGTTCCTCTTGATCGGCTTGCAGCGCATACCGACCCAGGGCAACTCGATCGCGACCGGGATGAGCCTGGGCGAAGGCGTTGTCGCGGAAGGTACGTTCTCCGAGGCGTTCCTGTGGCTTGGCCGGCATCGGTTCGACCTGTTCCTGGACCGGCTGCTGCCGGTGCCGGTGGTGGTCTTCCTTTTGATCGCGCTGCTGATCTGGCTGTTCCTGGGCTACACCCGGCATGGCCGCCTGATGTATGCCATCGGCTCCAACGAACGGGCCGCCGAACTGGTCGGCACCAACGTGCAGCGCTACAAGATCGTGGCCTACATGATTTCCGGCATGCTGGCATCGGTCGGCGGTATTCTTCTGGCTGCCCGCCTTGGCCGCGGCGACATTGCCTCCGGCAACAACCTTCTGCTCGACAGCGTTGCAGCTGCGCTCATCGGCTTCGCGGTGCTGGGCGCTGCCCGTCCGAATGCCTTCGGCACGGCCGCAGGCGCGCTGTTCGTCGGCATTCTTCTTCAGGGGCTCACCATGATGAATGCCCCTTACTACATGCAGGATTTCGTCAAGGGCGCCGTACTCGTCGCCGCCCTTGTCTTCACATTCTACCTGTCGTCGCGCCGCGGTGGCAGGAGAACAGCGTGACGCCCTGAATGGCGCCGTTTCCATTGGGAGGAAAACAAATGCTGAGACGTGAATTCATGAAGCTGGCGGTTGCCGCCGGGATCGGGCTTTCCGGCGGAGCGGCTTTCGCAGCCGACATGCCGGCCCCCTTCGACAAGCCGGAAGACGTCAAGATCGCCCTGGTGCGCTATCTGTCCACCGGCGACTTCTTCCAGTCCTATCTGTCGGGTGTTGAAAAGCAGGCCGCTGCCCTTGGCGTTGACCTGCGCGTTCTCGACAGCCGTCAGGATGCCGCCCTTCAGGCCGACATGGTCGACCAGGCCATAGCGCTTGGTGTCGACGGCATCATCATCCAGCACGGCCTGACCGAATCCATGAAGGCTGCCGCACAGCGCGCCGTCGATGCGGGCATCAAGGTCGTCGCTTTCGACGTCAACGTTGAAAACGATGCCATCCCGCAGATCGAGCAGTCCGACTACCTGCTCGGCAAGCTGGCACTGGAACAGGCGATCAAGGACAATGGCGACAGCTTTACCGCCGGCTATGTCTATGTGCCGGGCATTGCGCCGCTGGACCGCCGCGACGTCGCCTGGAAGGAAGTCAAGGAAGCCAATCCGGGCATCAAGGAAGCGGCCATGTTCGGCACGCTCGACAACCCGATTGCCAACTCCGTCGCCAACCAGGCCCGTTCGGTGCTGCAGGCCAACCCGAACATCAGCGTCGTCTTCGCCCCTTACGATGAATTTGCCAAGGGCGTGAAGATCGCGGTCGATGAGGCCGGTCTCAACCAGGATATCGACATCTATTCCGCGGATGTTTCCACGGCCGATATCTCCGCCATGCGCGAACCGGATTCGGCCTGGGCCGCAACGGTAGCAACCAACCCGGCGGTGGTTGGTGAAGTCAGCGTGCGTACGCTGGCCCTGATGCTGGCCGGTGAAGACCCGGGCAAGCAGGTTGTCGTTCCGCCGACCCTGATCACCCAGGAGTTCCTCAATGAGCAGGACGTCAAGAACATGGAAGAACTGGGCCAGAAGATGCCGCAGTTCCAGCATGCAGACGTGTCCGTTGCCGAGTGGATCCCGCTTCCGGCCCGCTGAGAGCCGCGTTCATAAAACATAAGAAAACCCGGTGCCAAGGCACCGGGTTTTTTGTTGTTCAGATCTGCCGGCGGTCAGCCGCCGTGCTCCTGCGACTTACATCAGGGATTGAGAGGCCTGTTTCACATTCTTGGTGGCCACGTCGATCTGGGCGGTTGCCGTGGAAATGAACTTCATGTTGGTGTTGATGCGTTCCACATCCTGCGCCGCCGAATGTATGTTGGAGGAAATGTCGTTCGTCACCGCCGACTGCTCCTCGACCGAGGACGCGATGCTGGCAGCGATTTCGCCAACGTTTCTGATGACCTCCAGGATGGACTCGATTGCCGAAACCGCCTGGCCGGTGGTCTCCTGCATGGACCCGATCTGGTTGGAAATTTCCTCAGTCGCCCTGCTGGTCTGCGCGGCGAGGCTCTTCACTTCGGAGGCAACCACCGCAAAGCCCTTGCCGGCCTCGCCTGCCCTCGCGGCCTCGATGGTTGCGTTGAGGGCCAGAAGATTGGTCTGGTCTGCAATGCCGTTGATCAGTTCGATCACCGAGCCGATGGTTTTGGCGTCTTCCGACAGGCCGCTCATGATGCCGCTGGACCGCTCGGCTTCGGTTGCTGCGCTTTGAGACACCTCAAGCGCGTTCTGAACCTGACGGCTGATTTCCCGGATCGAGGCAACGAGCTCTTCGGCTGCGGCCGCAACCGCCTGCACGCTTGAATAGGTCTGCTCCGACGCAGACGCGGAGGTGTTGGCCTGTTCCGTCGTGCTGGAGATGGCAGTGGCGATCTCCGACAGGTCCTGGTCGATCCTCTCCTGAACCGAAGCCCGGCGGCGCCGCTCGACAACCTGCGCCGTGCGGTCCGTCGCGAATTTCTTGACCTTGAAGGGACGGCCGGTGGAATCCAAAATCGGATTGTAGGTCGCCTGGATCCAGACTTCGCGGCCGTTTTTGCCAATGCGCTTGAATTCGCCTGACTGATATTTGCCAGTCTCAGGCCGTGGCCCTGCGGCGGACATGGCCGAATTCGGAGCTCAGCACGAGGGCGCGGAATTTACGCAGAAGATCCATATCGAGTTTGCCATTCATCTCGAACATGACCGCAAAGGCCTGTCGTGGGCTCAGGCTTTCCTTGTAGGCGCGTTTTTCGGTGAGGGCAGAGTAGATGTCGCTGATCGTCAGAAGTCTGACCGTCTCCGGGATCTGATTTCCCTTCAGGCCGTTCGGATAGCCGCTTCCATCCAGAAACTCGTGATGCCACAGGGCCATTTCGACAACCTGTTTGGGGACTTCCTGCCGCGATGCGAGAATTTCCTCGCTGTATTGCGGGTGTTTGTTGACCAGTTCACGTTCTTCCCGAGTCAGCCTGCCTGGCTTGTCCAGGATTGAAAGCGGAATCTTGACCTTGCCGAGGTCATGCGCGAGCGCACCAAGACCAAGCAACGTCTGCTCCGTTTCGGAATGACCGAGCGATTGTGAAAAAGACACCGTGTGCCCGGCAACCATCATCGTGTGGCAAAAGGTGTGACTGTGGTGGCACTGGACCGCGCTCAGCCAGTTGTCGAGACCTTCCGTCATGATCGCGGCGGTTATGTCCTGAGCGTTGGTCGCCAGAAACCGCATCGGCAATGGCGCTCCGGTGAGAGCTGCCGCCGACATCAGGTTCAAACCCATGCTGGTGGTTTCGACCGATTTGACGATCTTTTCGGAAAACCGGCTGGGGAGCGTTGGCTTCGAATAGTCGCCGAGGACTTCCCGTATCTTTTCGAACAGGATCGAGAATTTTTCCTCGCGGTCGATAAGATTATAGAAGCCCAGTTCGCGCGCCTGCAGCACATTGTGCCGGCTTTTTGTCTCGACAATGCCGAGTGTCGGGACGGTATGGCCGCTTCTGGAAAATGCCCGCAGAATATCGATCTGGGCAGGTCCAAGATCAAGAAAATCGACCAGTAGAAGCGTGCGCGGCTTGATCTTTCGAAAGTTGGCTTCGGAAAAGATAATTCGTTTCGTTGGATAAAGAGTCGCTATCTTCGCAAATCGCGATGGAAAATTTCCGAAATCTACTGCCGCAATTAAAATTTGAACCATGATTAGTCGGCATCTGAAACAATTTTGGGTCGAGTCAAGAATTGTAGAAAAAACCTAAAAAAACCTAAAAAAAACTGAGTATAAGTTGCAGGTGAAAATACGCAGGCATTGTTGTGACTTGAGTGAAGGAATATTTTCTTAAGCGCTCTTTGCGGCATTTTTTCTGAGAAACTTCGGACGCTCCGGTTATTTCTTTGTGCGATGCACAAGCGGTTAGCGGCGGAGGAAGCTGCAGCCTGCTTCAGTTCCCGCAAAAGCCCAAATTCGCTTTCATTTATGGTTCCACTCCCTTGTGTGCCTGGATTGGTGGACATGCTGCCAGACACAAAAAGGCGCGGTGGGGGAACCGCGCCTTCTGAAGGGGAAATGTCTTTTGCTGAAAGCCTCAGGCGGCCGCGACACCGCTCAGGAAGGTTTCCACTTCCTGTTTCAGTTCTTCCGTGCGTGAAGACAGAAGTTCCGAGGCGTCCAGAACCGACTGGGAAGCCTGCGACGTCTGATTGACCGCGCTGGAGAGGTCCGACATGCAGGAGGACACGAACGTTGTGCCTTCGGCAGCGTTCTGGGCGTTCTGCGAAATCTCGCCGGTGGCCGAGCCTTGCTGGCTTACGGCTGCGGCGATGGTGCTGGTGTAGGAATTCACCTCTTCCATGATCTTGGTGATTTCCGCAATCGCACCGACCGAGTCCTTGGTCGCGTCCTGAATGGCGGTGATCTGCGCGCTGATCTCCTCGGTTGCCTTGGAGGTCTGGGTCGCCAGTTCCTTCACCTCGGCCGCAACGACCGCGAAGCCCTTGCCGGCTTCGCCAGCGCGTGCCGCCTCAATGGTGGCGTTCAGCGCCAGCAGGTTGGTCTGTTCCGCAATCGCCTGAATGAGGGTCACCACTTCGCCGATCTTGGAAGCGGAAGCCGCAAGGCCTTCCACCTTTTCGTTGGTCATGCGGGTGCCCTCGGTTGCACGGCCAACAACTTCCGTTGTCTGTGCCACCTGACGGGAGATTTCGCTGATGGAGGCGGAGAGTTCTTCCGCGGCACTGGCCACGGTCTGAACGCTCGAGGTCGCTTCATCGGCAGAGTTCAGGGTTTCGGTCGCACTTGAAGCGCTCTGGCCGGACAGGTCGGACAGGTGACCTGCGGTGCCTTCCAGGCCCTGCACGGTTTCATTGACCGAGTTGAGCACGTTGGACACGTTGGTCCGGAAGGATTCAATCAACTGCTGAACCCGGTTTTGCCGGTCAATGGCCTCGGCTTCGGACGTGCGCTGCTGCTCGGTCAGTTCAATCCGCTCGACAGCCCGGTCCCGCAGCGTGCTGACGGCCTGGGCCAGCGTGCCGATCTGGTCGGAGCGCTCCTTGAAGGGGACTTCATCAGCAAGGTTATCCTGCGCAATCTGATCGGTGATTTCGGCAAGTCTCGTAATCGGGCGGAGCTGGCGGCGGATGGCAAGGATGAGGAGGATCACCGAAACGGCAACGACCGGCAGCACCAGCATCGCGTAGCGGCTGGTCAGCTCCCAGGCGTTCGCTTCGACCGCGGCCTTTTCAACGCCGGCATAAAGAATGCCGAGAATATCGCCTGTGGTGGAGAAGATCGGCTGATAGACCGTGAAATAGTCCTTGCCGAGAATGGTGGCCTGGCCGTGGAAGGTCTTGCCCTGTGTTACGACGGGATAAACCGCGCCGTTCTGGCCAAGCTGGGTTCCGACCGCCCGTTTGCCATCACCCTTGATGATGTTGGTGGTCTTGCGCCAGAAATCCTTGGTTTCAGGGTCCCATGCAAAAACAGTCGCGGTTTCACCTGTCATGCGCCCGACAGCGTCGATCATGTCATGGCTTTCGAACACCGGCATTTCGGACAGTTCTATCCGCTGGACGTTGCTATTTGCGTCCCAGGTGACCTTCGCTCCGTCGATACGGTCCTCAAAAAGGGTAGCAGCAACACGAAGGTTGATATCCTGCTTGACCTGTGCGCGATCCTGCGCCTGGCCCAGGGCTACCTCGTAGAGGATAAAGCCCACAACGATCATCGAAACTCCAAGAACGCCCGCAGAAATAATTGCAAGCGTCGAAGTCACGCTCAACTTAGACAAGAAATCCTTCATAGCTTCCCCCAGCGTCAACATTGCTTTTATTTTTAATGATTTTCGTAAATTAACAATGAAGGCCATTTCATCTAATTGCCGCAGTCATCTTCAGGGCTTTACTGTAATCTCGCGGCTCTTGCGGATGTGTTTTTTTCTTCTTTTTGTGCGTTCTTCCTGGGCGGCTGGATCTGGGCAGCGACACGTCTGCGAGGTCGCGTTCCTGACGCAGGGTTGATGCACGCGGGAAGGTTCATTCGGCGGGAGGGGACCTTGAAAAAAACAGAGCACGTAGGGCGGCTTTGCCTTTATCGGCGTACTCCTTGCCTTGCAGAAACGAGATCCGCCCAGAACCATTTCCCATCCGCTGTAAAGACCTCCCTAGGCACTTTTTGCAAGAAAGTGACTGGGCATTCCCCATTTGGGGAATAGTAGATATTACGCAGGGGCATAAGATGACCTTGGCTGCTCCGAGTGGTGAAGCTTTTTAGGCTGAAACGTAGCGCTCGGGTGTCAGTCAAGTATTTTTGCCGGTTGCCTTCTCGGGGGGTGGACGGTCCTCGAACTTAGTTTCGGGTGTTTTTATGATACATTGATACTGGCGTTAGGGAGCCGGTCGAGATCGGCACAACCCGCTTGCAGCTT
This sequence comes from Roseibium aggregatum IAM 12614, assembly GCF_000168975.1. Classification (GTDB taxonomy): domain Bacteria; phylum Pseudomonadota; class Alphaproteobacteria; order Rhizobiales; family Stappiaceae; genus Roseibium; species Roseibium aggregatum. The sequence goes on along the minus strand of NZ_AAUW01000017.1, from coordinate 64,766 downwards.
GCTGCAACGTACTGGTTCTAAGCCGGCTCCCATATTCCCCATCCTTGATGGTGTCCTGATAGTGACAGGCCTTGTTCTCCGTGCCTAACTGGCAAAGAGGAGCGCACTGCCCGCAACGACACCGGCAGCGCCCACCCAGGCGCCAAGAGCCGGTGCTTCCTTCGTTCTCCACCACATCATCGGTAGCAAGAGGACCGGTGTCGTCGCCGACAGGGTTGCAACGATGCCGACTTCTCCGCCGGAAAGCGCGAACAGGATCAGCGTCATGCCGAGACCCATGCCGAGCAGGCCTGAAATGGCGATCAGGCCGACGACCGGCAGCGTGAAGTCTCCCGCCGGCTTTACCCAGCGGACCGGCAGGCGTGTCAGGAGCAGCAGCCCCAGTGCTGCAACGCCAACACGAATGCTGGAGGCGGCAACCGGGTCAGCGCCGGTTTCCATGATCGGACGGGCAATCAGGGAACCGATCGACTGGGACAGCGCCGCGGCGAGGCCGAGAAGCACGCCAATCCACACCGGGCCCTTGATGTTTTCCCATTTGTGAAGCTGGGACTTGCGCTTGCCGAAGCGAATGGCCAGCAGCACGCCCAGAAAGGTCAGGCCGATGCCGACCATCTGCGAGGCGTTCAGGTCCTCGTTCAAGAGCAGCCAGCCGAGGATCGCCGACATCGGCGCGTTCAGCGAGAACAGCATCGCAGTCCGGCGGGGGCCCATGCGGTTCAGTGTCAGGAAAAGGGCGGTATCGCCCAAAAAGATGCCGACGAAACCGGACAGGATCAGAGGCAGCATCTGCGTTTCATCGATGGAACCCCAACCCGTGGTCAGGAACACCCAGATGCTCAGCATCAATGCCACCAGCACCATGCGGGTACAGTTGAAGGTAATGGCGCCAAGATGCTGGGCGGGGCCGGTGGACAGCAGTCCGGTCAGTGCCCACAGGGCTGCCGCGCCGAGGGCTGCGGCTTCATAGAGAAACATCGGGTCAGATCCGTTGCAGGTCTTCCTCAGAGCCAGGCAACTTGCCGGTCCAGGCGGTTTCGAAGAAAGCGGCTTCCAGTTTGCTCATCCGGCGGAAGAGATCCGCAACGTTGGCCTGTTCGAGTTCGGTAAGGGCGGGGCCGATCCGGTCCATTTCCGCGCGGATCCAGTTCACGAAGGCCTCGAAGTCTGGCACGGCATGAAGGTCAATCCATTCGGCCAGATAAAACGCATCCGGGCGTGGTTTCCTGGCTTCGCGCACGCCCCAGGTCAGGTAACACCATTCGGCGCAGAGCAGGCAGGCAAGCCCTTGGGCGTAACTGCCTTGTCCGGACGATTCCAGCATGAGCTGAGAAAAGGCGCGGGTTACTGGTCCTTGCGCCGCGCTTTCATAAACCTGCGGTTCCACGCCCAGCGCCTCGAAGGAGCGCAGGAAGTAGTCGTTTTCCTCCGACGTCAGCAGCGCCAGGAAACCGGCAAGCCGGGACTTGGCGGGCATGCCAGGGGCTTTTGCGACGAGATAGCCCAGGGTGGAGGCGAGATCGGTGACGAAGGTGTAATCCTCGATCAGATAACGCGCATAGGCAGCCTCGGGCATGGCGCCGTTGCCGATGGCAACGGTGAAGGGATGGCCGGTCGCCTCGCTCCAATAGGGCTCGGCGCGGGCTGCCAGCCAGTCGGTGAAACGCCCACTGGGTGAGCGATCAAGGAAGTCGGCAAACGACCCGTCGAAGTCTGATGGCATGGGAGTGTAACTCGTTGGCGGCCTTTACGAACGCCGGGGGAATAGAAGATGACAGAGGTGATGCTGTTTTCGAAGCCTGTCAACACCAAAACCGGTTGGCGGCCGGCAATGTGTTCCAGGCCATCGTCTTGAGTTGGGTGTTGCTGACGCTTCCCTCGAAACCGCGTTTTACGCGGCCTCGGGAATGGGACGTCTGGGATTTGTATCAGCGGATCGGGTGGCGCTCAGGATACTGTCAGGACGTCGGCATCCCTGTTCCGGATCATCGTCTTGCTGTGTCCGGCTGGTTGCAGGCCGGTCACAAGAAAACGGGCGCCTGAGGCGCCCGTTTGAACCTTCGATCAGGCTGCTGCCTTTTTCGGGGTGATCAGGCCGCGGTTGACGAGAACCTCGGCGATCTGGACGGCGTTGAGTGCCGCGCCCTTGCGCAGGTTGTCGGAAACAACCCAGATGTTGAGGCCGTTTTCGACCGTCGCATCTTCGCGGATGCGGGAGATATAGGTCGCATCTTCGCCAGCGCTTTCGTAAGGCGTGATGTAGCCGCCGTCTTCCTGCTTGTCGATGACGAGGCAGCCCGGGGCTTCGCGCAGGATGTTGCGGGCTTCTTCAGCGGTGATCTCGTTTTCGAACTCGATGTTGACGCTTTCCGAGTGGCCGATGAACACCGGAACACGCACGGCGGTGCAGGTCACCTTGATGGCCGGATCGAGCATCTTCTTGGTTTCCGCCAGCACCTTCCACTCTTCCTTGGTGTAGCCGTCTTCCATGAAGCTGTCGATGTGCGGGATCACGTTGAAAGCGATGCGCTTGGTGAACTTGCTCGGCTCGATCGGGTCGTTCACGAAGACCGCACGGGTCTGGTTGAACAGCTCTTCCATCGCTTCCTTGCCGCCACCGGAAACCGACTGGTAGGTGGAAACGACGACGCGCTTGATCTTGGCGTGATCATGCAGCGGCTTCAGCGCCACGACCAGCTGTGCGGTGGAGCAGTTCGGATTGGCAATGATGTTCTTCTTGGAAAAACCGGCAACGGCATCGGCATTCACTTCCGGCACGATCAGCGGCACATCCGCGTCGTAGCGCCATGCGGAGGAGTTGTCGATGACAATGCAGCCCTTGGCGGCGATCTTCGGCGACCATTCCTTGGAAACGGTGCCGCCGGCGGACATCAGGCAGATGTCGGTGTCGGAGAAATCATAGTTCTCCATGGCCTGAACCTTCAGCGTCTTGTCTCCGAAGGAAACTTCGGTGCCCTGAGACCGGCGGGAGGCGAGGGCGACGACTTCGTCTGCCGGAAAGCCGCGCTCTGCGAGAATGTCCAGCATCTCGCGTCCGACATTGCCGGTAGCGCCTGCAATTGCGATCTTGAAACCCATCTTTGACTAGTCCTTGTCCGTCTCCCCGCTTCGCCAGCCGCCCGGTTCTGGATGGGCGTGGCCGGCTCCCGGCGCCTCCCATCCCCGGGGAGGCGGGATGAGCGGCACCGTCAAGCGGTGGTCTTGGTGGTCTTGGTAGTGCGTTTAAGAGCGGTTGCAGCAGCCGTCCGGGGCTCGCCGCGCATGAAGGTAGCGCTGGCAAGGGCCTGGGACATCATATCCAGAATGTCGGCTTTCAGCCGGGTCATCGGGGCTCGCAATCGTCAAAACTTGAGACGGCGGTGTTTTTGCCCGGAAATCCCCGCGAGTCAACAAGGAATAGGCTGCTGTTGCCAGCTAAGTGAACGAATTGATGTCCTGTGGGGCCCGGCGGGCAGCGTCCGCCTTCGCAATTCCGCCAAATGAGGCGCTATGGCAACAGGGCATTCCGGCATGGTTCAGCCGGTCGTGTGCAGATCACGCGGCGAAAAGCCGTCCCGGTCCACGTCCTGCCGTCGGCAAGCCGGCCAGATGCATCATGTGCCAGGCGAGCGCCAGATTGGAGCTGATGACAGGTTTGCCCAGACGTCTTTCGCACGTTTCGATGACGGGCAGCGTGCGCAGGTTAGTGCAGGAGGCAAAGACGGCTTCTATCTCCTGATCTTTGCCGACCTCACAGATCGCCTCTTCAACGGACCGAAGGCTGATCCTTGCAACCACCGCTTCTTCCGCCTGCCCGAAGGAACCGACCCTTGCGGCCGTCACGCCATTGTTTTCCAGAAGACCGCAGAGTGCGTTGGAGACTTCCTCCACATAGGGTGAGACAATGGCGATCCGCGAGACGCCAAGTCGTGCCAGCGCTGCGATGACCGCACGCGCCGGGTCTGTCACCTTTGCGTCCGGGTGGGCCACCTGGATCGCGCCAGCAACTTGATCCGAGCCGATTACCGTTGCGCCGGAGGTGCAGGCATAGGCAATGACATCAAGCGGGCGTGTGCCTGGAAGAAGAGCGGCCGTGTCCGTCAGCCGGGCCTTCATCTGCATGAGTTTTTCGGAAGTGACTTCGGTAGCGCTTTCGATCCTGGCGTGAAGCAGCGAGACGCCTTCCTGATGAAAGAGCGGCCGGAACTCGCTTTCGATGGTTTCGTCCACCGACAGCAAGATCAGGCCGAAAGCCGCCCTGGTTGCAGATCCCTTGTCGCAGTCGAAGGACAGTTTCATGCGGCTGTTCCAGGTGGTTTATGAGGTGATGACAGGAATGTCCGGCGCTGCACGCACGGTCAGAAATTCAGGTGCTCCATCCCGGATGACGATGTTTTCCTCGTGCACCATCATCCTGCCGGGGCCGAGCGACAGGCTCGGTTCCAGTGTCAGCACCATGTTTTCGCGCAGCAAGGTCTCGTCGAAGCCGGTCAGGCTGGGCGCTTCGGTGAGCTGCATGCCAAGGCCGTGGCCGAGCCGGCCGACATCGCCTTCGCCCTCGCCCAGAACCTCGGCCATGGCCCGGAAGAGATCGGCACAGGTCCGGCCCGGACGGGCGATGGCGGCGGCGGCCTCAACTGCCCGGACAAGTGTTTCGTGGGCGGACCTGACAACCTCACTGGCCCGGCCGATGGCAAAGTTGCGGTCAAAATCGCAGAAGTAGCCGTTTCTGGTCGCGCCCGTATCGAGCATCAGGACGTCGCCTTCCTGTAGGGGCCGGGTGGAGGGCGGTGAAATGACATCGCCGTAGCCGCCCTGCCCGGCGCCGCCGACCAGATAGGGCACATCGTCCGCACCTTGCCTTAGAAGCTCGATCCGGAAGGACCGGAAGACCTCGCTGAGCGGTTGGTCCGCGTGGAACAGCTCCGGTGCCCTGGCGAATGCTGCCGAGCCAATGCCGCAAATCTCGCGCAGGAGAGCAATTTCACGGTCTGATTTCACCATCCTGAGGCTCTGGACCAGCTCGGTTCCGTCAAGATATTCAGCGCCGCTGGTGAGGTCTCGAAGGCGCTGAAAGTCGCGAAGCGGCATACGCAACGCGCTTTCCCGCCCCATCGGCATGGCGATTTTCGCGAACGCCCTGAGGGTATCGGCCAACAGGTTGATGCCATCATCGACCGGGTGCGGGGCGGAGAACGTCCGGATATCGTCAATCCAGGTGGAGGCCATCAGATGCGCGCCGATTTGCGGAATGACTGCAATCGGCTTGCCATCCACCGGTACCACAAGGAACCAGGACCTTGTGGGGCTTTGCCAGAACAGGGTCCGGAAGCCGGTGAAATAGCGCATTTCGGCTTCCGTCGTGAAGAACAGCGCGTCGAAATCTTGCACGCGCATGGCCGTCTGGGCGGCATGGGTTCGGGCTGCAAATTCGTCTTCAGGGAAATCGGGTTCAGACATCCTCCGGTCCTTCGGAGAGATAACAGAGCACCCGCGCTTCCGGTCCGAGGCCGAGGGCCGAGGCTTCACCGGCCGCGTGCCGGACTGCGGCGATGCCAGCCGCGCCGGATGGCGTTGTTGCAATGCCGTTTTCACCCAGCCATTCGACCGTTTCCGCTGCCTCGCCGTCGGAAATGGTGACGAAGACATCGGCTTCCCGGGCCAGGTATTTCAGTGCCAGATGGGAAGGCTCCTTGCAGTCGAGCCGGCCCATGTTCGACACCGGACCGGGAGCCGTGACGGGCCTTCCGGCTTCCATGCTGGCAAGAAGAGCGGGCGCATTTTCAGGTTCCACCACGACGATGGTTACATCCTTGCCCCAGGTCAGGCGGGCGCCGATGGCACAGGCGGCGGCAAGGCCGCCGACACCTGCCTGCAGGAAGACATGCGTGGGCGGCATTTCGATCTGGCGAGCGATTTCCGCGGCCATCACCAGATAGCCTTCCATGACGTCGCGCCCGGGGCCGGCCATGCCCGGCCAGGTGCTGTCCGGTAGCAAGGTCCAGCCTTCGGCCTCCGCCCGTCTCTGGGCTTCCGCCATGCTGTCTTCATAGGTGGCCCCGGCCCGGACAACGTTGGCGCCTCTGGCCCTGAGGCGAGCCTCGAAGGCATCGGGCACGGTTTCGGCCACGAAGACGGCGGCCCTGGCCCCAAAGAGCGGAGCGCCTGCGGCAAGGGACATGCCGTGATTTCCGGCGCTCGCGCAGACAAAGGTCATGCCGTTGAGCGCCGAGGCGTGCGAAGGAGCCTGTCCGTCCCGGACGCGTTGGTCCGCCAGCTTGGCAATCGCATAGGCCGCGCCAAGGGCCTTGAAACTGCCAAGGCCCATGCGCTGCCGTTCGTCCTTCAGGGTCAGGCTCCCGATGGCAAGGTGGCCTGCAAGGTCCGGCGAGGTCAGAAGCGGGGTTTCATCGGCACACGGGCATTTGCGAAAGAGGCTTTCGGCCCCGGCAACATCCTGCGAGACGGATCCCTCCGCCAGTCCGCTCTGCTCGGGAAGGCCTCTGCCGAGAAAAGGGTTTTTCAGCGTTTTCATTGTCTGCCCCGCACGGTTTTGCAAGCAGGTCAGCAGCTCTGGCGGCCGGTTGCAAGCGTCTTGCGGAAAATGACGGTTCCGAACCAGACCGGGCCGTCTGCGAGATGTTGCGCCCGACCGCGAAAAAGACTTGCCAGTGGCTGAAGAATCGAAATATCATGAATTATGGATATAAAAGATGCATTGAGCGCATTCGGCGCGCTTAGCCAGAAAACCAGGCTGGAAGTCTTCCGGCTGCTGATCCGGGCTGGTGAAGAAGGAATGACCGCCGGCGAGATCAGCGAGGCTCTGGACGTTCGGCAGAACACGATGTCGGCGAACCTGGCCGTCCTGCTTCAGTCCGGGCTGGTGCGCAACGAACGCGAAGGCCGGTCGATCCGGTACTTCGCGGACCTGGACGGAATACGCGAGTTGTTGACGTTCCTGATGGCCGACTGCTGTGGCGGTCATCCGGAGCTTTGTGCGCAGGTCATCGAGACGATTGCCTGCGGAGAGACCTGTTCATCGTAAGGAGGACCAGATGTCCGGCGATGTCTTTAATGTGCTGTTCCTGTGCACGGGCAATTCCGCCCGGTCGATCATGGCGGAAGCCATCTTGAACCGGGAGGGGCAAGGCCGGTTCAGGGCCTTTTCCGCCGGCTCGCAACCGGCCGGGGCCGTGCGCCCGGAGGCACTGGCGCTGCTGAGCAAGCTCAATTTCAAGACGGACGGCCTACGCTCGAAGGATTGGGCGGAGTTTGCGGTCCCGGACGCGCCGGTTATGGATTTTGTTTTTACCGTTTGCGACAATGCGGCGAAGGAAACCTGCCCTGTCTGGCCTGGCCAGCCGATGTCCGCCCATTGGGGCCTGCCGGATCCGGCAGCCGTTGCCGGAAGCGACATCGAAAGGGCGGTCGCATTCAACGATGCCTTCCGGATGCTCAGCAACCGGATCTCGGTGTTCGTGAACCTGCCGATGTCTTCACTCGACCGGCTGTCCCTGCAGAAGAGACTCGATCAGATCGGACAGGCCACCGAAGAGCCTGTGTAAGGCCGCTCCGGCGAACCAGTTTCAGGAATATCGCCTCAGGCGACGGCCCGGCCCTCGCGCGAAGTGCGCAGGGTCAGCAGCGCAATGACGAGGGCGATGAGCGCGCAGGCGGCAACAGCGCCGACCAAAGGCAGAGCGGTCCGGTCGAAGAACGGGCTGCAGACCAGGATCATGACGCCGCCGGCGACCATCTGGAAGGTTCCGCCGAGGGATGAGGCCATGCCGGCGTGTTCGCCATGTTCTTCCAGGGCCATGACCATCACCGGGGCGATGACCTGGCCGAGGCAGGTGTTGCCGATGAAGAACAGGGCCATCAGAACCGGAAGGTCGTCGATGCCGCTCCAGACCAGAATGACCAGGAGGACGTTGGCCGCAGCAAAGCCGCTGACCGCCATGAGTGCCACCCGGCCCATGCCGAAGCGCTCACCAAGGGCGGCGGCGAACTGGGACGAGGCGAAGAAGCCGATCGCGTTCAGCGCGAAGACAAGACTGAAGGCCATCGGCGTCAACTGGTACTGGGTCATGTAGACCAGGGGAGCGGCGGCGATGAAGACGAAGAAACTCGCCAGCGAGAACCCTCCGATCAACGTCAGCCCCATGAACCTGCCGTCGCGCATCAGGTAGATGGCGCTGCGGAGCATCGCTGTCGGGTCGATCTTGCCCCGGCGCTCGGCCGGCAGCGTTTCGGGCAGCAGGAAGGCCATTTGCAGCATGGCCAGCAGGGCGATTACCCCAAGGGCCACGAAGATCAGACGCCAACTGCCGAACTGGATGATCAGGCTGCCGGTCAGCGGCGCCAGCATGGGCGACACGCTGAAGACCAGCATGACCAGTGCCATCAACCGGGTGGCCCTAGGACCTGTGTGCAGGTCGCGAACCACGGCCCGCACGATGACCATGGGGGCACCGGCACCGAGCGCCTGCACGAAACGGCCGAGGGTCAGCGCCGAAACGTCAATCGCGGTGGCGCACATGATCGAGCCGATGATGAAAACGACGAGCCCCAGAAAGGCTGGTATCTTCCTGCCGAACCGGTCGGCCAGCGGGCCGTAGATGAGCTGCGCAAACCCGAAAGCGATGAAATAGACCGTGAAGGTCATATGAACCGCCGCGTCGTCCGTCTGCAATGCCTGCACGATTTCCGGCATGGCAGGTAGATAAAGGTCGATTGCAAATGGACCGACAGCCGCGAGAAGCCCCAGCACAATGGCGGAGCGGATAAAACCGATCTGCATTGGAATATCCGATGAAAATGCGCCGGAGGCACAAATATGGGAAAGAAAGGAAGATGGAGAAGGCGGTAAACGCCACCCGTCCTTCATATGACGTAAGCGCTCGAAATGCAAATTCAAGCCAAGTCGTGCGTTGTCATGAAAGCTTCATGCAACTGTCACCGATATTGTAATCTGTCCCACTAGCTTGCGCGCACCATCAACCCGATATTTATGGGAGCGAGTGCAATGGCGAACCTTCGTGGGCGCTTTTTAAAAGGTGTCAGCCTTTCAGTTCTGTTCGGCCTTGGCGCGGTCTCGGCGGCACAGGCCGCTTATTTCGAACGTATCAATACTTTCCCGGTCTATAAGACTCTGCCGGAAGGCGCGGATCAGGCGACCGAAACCGTTGCTGAAATCATTTCCGCCACCAAGGACGGCCGCACTCTCGTCTTTACCGACAGCCCGGGCGAAGCCATCGTCTTCGTCAATGCGGCCAACCCGCAGAACCTGCAGCCGATGGGCCGTACCGCCCTTGGCGGTGAGCCGACCTCGGTCACCGTGGGCAAAACATTTGCCTATGCCGGCGTCAACACTTCCGAAGATTACGTCAATGCCTCCGGTCATCTGGCCGTGATTGCGCTCGACGGTCTCGGCATCACCGCGAAATGCGACGCCAAGGGACAGCCGGACAGCATCGCCATTTCCCCGGACGGCAAGTTCATTGCCATCGCCATCGAGAACGAGCGCGACGAAGACCTGAACGACGGCGTGATTCCGCAGATGCCGGCCGGGCATCTGGCGATCTTCGATCTGGACGAGACCGGCGCGCCGACCAACTGTGACGCGGTCCGCATTGTCGACCTGACCGGTCTTGCCGAAATCGCGCCGACAGATCCGGAGCCGGAATTCGTTTCCATCAATTCCAGGAACCAGGTTGTCGTCACCCTGCAGGAAAACAACCACCTTGCCGTGGTCGATCTGGCCTCCGGCGAGGTTGTCAGCCATTTCTCTGCCGGAACGTCGTCCGCCGAGAACATCCCGGTCATCAAGGCACGCATGAGCGATGCCTCCGGGTCGATCGAAGACGTCAAGCGTGAACCGGATGCGGTTGCCTGGCTTGATGACGAGCGGTTCGTGACGGCCAACGAAGGCGACTACGAAGGTGGTTCGCGCGGCTTCACCATCTGGAACACCAAGGGCGAGGTCCTGTTCGACAGTGGCAACCAGATGGAACATCTGGCCATGTCCTACGGTCACTATCCGGCCAAACGTGCAGCCAAGAAGGGTACCGAGCCGGAAGGCGTGACCGTTGGTGAATTCGGCGGTGAAAAGCTGATTTTCGTCAACTCGGAACGCGGCAACTTTGTCGCCGTCTACAAGGACACCGGTGCCGAGCCGGAATTTGTCCAGTTCCTGCCGACGCACGTCGGTCCGGAAGGCTCTCTGGCAATCCCGAGCCGCGATCTGTTCGTGGTGGCAAACGAGGTCGACAGTGCGGAAGACAACGTTCGTGCGCAGGTCTCCCTCTACAAGTTCGGTGCGGACGCCTCGTCCTATCCGATGGTTGCTTCCGACGTCGATCCGGAAAAGGGTGCGCCGATCGGCTGGGGTGCTCTGTCCGGTCTGGCTGCGGATCCGGCAGATGCCAACAAGCTCTATGCGGTCAGCGACAGCTTCTATGACGATGCCCGCATCTACACGCTGGATATCTCCTCCAAGCCGGCCAAGATCGTAGCCTATGCAACCGTTCAGGGTAGCAAACAGGCGAAACTGGACCTGGAAGGCATTTCCGTTGCCAAGGATGGCGGCTTCTGGCTGGCATCCGAGGGCAACCCGGACAAGGACCTGCAGCACCTGTTGCTGAAGGTCGGGGCCGACGGTCAGGTTCAGGAAGAAATCACGCTTCCCGAAGAACTCAACGCTCAGTCCGCGCGGTTCTCCTTTGAAGGCGTTGCCGAGTTCGAAATGGATGGCAAGACGCTGGTTGCCGTCGCCGTTCAGCGCGAATGGAAGGACGATCCGAAGGGCATGGTGAAGCTGGCCATCTACGATCCGGCTGGCAAGTCCTGGGGCTTTGTCCATTATCCGCTCGACAAGCCGAAGAGCGCAGCCGGTGGCTGGGTTGGCCTGTCTGAAATCGTCTCCATGGGCAATGGCAGGTTCGCCATTCTGGAGCGCGACAACAAGGGCGGTGAAGACGCGGCCATCAAGCAGATCACCACGATCTCCCTGGACGGCGTGACACCGGCTGCCTACGGCTCCGACCTGCCGGTTGTTCAGAAGCATTACGCCATGGACATCCTGCCGGCCCTGGCAGAAGGCAAGGGCTGGGTACTCGACAAGCCGGAAGGCCTGACGATCACTGCCGACGGCCGCCTGATCCTGGTGACCGACAATGATGGTGTCGACGACGCGCCGGGTGAAACCCGGTTGATCAATCTCGGCCCGGCAAGCCGCCTGAACTAAGGCGCTCGACGAGCGCTTCAAACAAGGTCCTCCCAAGACCTGAGCGAAGGTCCGGCGGCTTTATGCGGCCGGGCCTTTCCTTTTTCTCTATTGCCATCCTCGGCCTGCTAGGCGCCGCATCACTCGTCTTCCCGGATCACTGTGTAGAGCGCGGCATGAAAGTCGATGCCCTTGAACTCCGCGACGATGCCGCTTTTGCCAAGCTTCTGAATGGCGGTCTGATAGGCATCGGGACTTTCCCAGAGCGCGACGTTGACCAGCTGGAACTTCGCCTGCGGGGACAGGGACTGGTGCAGGCGGGTGGTGACGTAACCTGGCTGCTGTTTCAGGAAATCGCGCGCCTTTTCCCAGCCGCGAATGGCATCGGCAAGACGGTCTTGCGGAACCTCGAAGGAATTGATCAGCGTGACGGGGGCTTTTGAGGTTATTTCGTTCGCCATGGCGGAAACTCCCAGGTTGGCGGTCAGCAGGCAAAGCGCAGCCAGGTGAACGGCACGCCGCGTCCAGAGTGATGTCATTCTCGTCTCCTTTTTATATAGCAAGCTATGTTTATTTATATAGTAAGCTATCTATCGTATATGCAAGGGATGACCTTCGAAAAAGATTCCTCAGCCGGATATCTGGCAAACCACATGGCCCGGCTGTTTGCTGCCGGTCTCCATCGCCGTATCCGGCCCCTTGGCCTGTCGCCGGGGCAGTTTCCGGCGCTGGTCGCGCTGTGGGCGAAAGAAGGGCGCACGCAAAAGGAACTGGTGCAATTGCTTGATATCGAGCAGGCGACACTGGCCAACACATTGGCCCGGATGGAGCGGGACGGATTGATCACCCGGCGGGCGAGCGAAGAAGATGGCCGGGTTCAGAAGATTTTCCTGACCGAGAAAGCAAAGGGGCTGGAAAAGGACGCCATCAGTTCTGCAATTGCGCAGAACGGGGAGGCGCTCGAAGGTTTTTCGGAACAGGAAAAGGCACAGTTCCTGGATTTCATGCACAGGGCCATTGCCGCCATGCAGAAAGCCCAATCCGGCAGCTCCCGATGAGTGCCAGCCTGCTGGGCCTGTTCGGCGTGTCGTTTCTGGCCGCCACCTTGCTGCCTGCCCAATCCGAACTTGGCCTTTCCGGCCTGATTGCGCTTGGAACGGAACCGGTCGTTCTGCTGGTTGCGGCGGCAAGCCTCGGCAATACCCTTGGATCGATGGTCAACTGGGGTCTCGGGCGGGCCGCAACCGCATGGTCGACCGCGTCCTGGTTTCCGGTCAAGCCTGACAAGCTCGCCAAGGCGACGGGCTGGTATCATCGCTACGGACGCTGGAGCCTGCTGCTGAGCTGGGCCCCGATCATCGGCGACCCGCTGACACTGGCAGCCGGCGTGCTGAAGGAGCCGTTCTGGAGTTTCACCCTGCTGGTCGCCATTGCAAAGACCACGCGTTATGTCGCCGTCGCCCTGATCACGTTGCAGGTTATCTGAGCGTCTGGCTCAGCCGGGAGTGCGAAGTCTTCGCTGCGCTTCAGGTTCAGCTTTCAATACGTTCGATCAGATCCCACTTGTTGCCGAAAGGGTCCCGGAAGACGGCAACCTTGCCATAGGCTTCCTGGTGGGGAGCCTCCAGAAAGGTGACGCCGGCTCCGAGCATTGCCTGATGATCGCGGTCGAAATCGTCGGTGTGCAGGAACAGGAACACGCGGCCGCCGGTCTGGTTGCCGATGGCGGCTTGCTGGCTGTCTCCGTCTGCCTTTGCCAGCAGGAGACGCGTTTCGGTGCTGCCCTTCGGGGCGACCAGTACCCAGCGTTTGTTGCCGCCAAGGTGCGTATCTTCGATCAGGTCGAAGCCGAGCTTGCCGGTGTAATAGGCGATGGCCTCGTCATAGTCCGGCACGACAAGGGCAATCGCTCCAATCATCTGTTTCATTGAAGACCTGGTCCTACTGAGCGCGCCGGTAGACGGACACATTCGTGTAACTTGCGACATCCACCAGGTGGACGGTCTGGGTCACGGTCAGGGTTCTGCCGTCGTCGGACAGTGCCCGGTCGGCCTTCATGATGGTCAGTCCGCCGCGGCGGGCTTCGGAAATCAGGTTGCGGTCGCCCTGGAAGACAAGACGCATGGCGTCGACCAGACCGCTTTTGCCGAGGCGCACTTCAGGCCCGTCCGGCATGGCCTCGAAGGTGTCATTGGTCACTTCACCATCGGCGGCCACCTGGTTCATGGTGAAGACGGCAACGCCGAAATTCTCGTCGATCTTCAGCGTGGCGCTTCGGGGCGGTTCGCCCTGTTCGAAGTCGCTTTCCTCCGTGTCGAGGATCCAGGTGCCGAGAAAGGGGGCGAGTTTGTCTTCGATCATGGGACCAGCGGTTTCTTGAAAAAGGGAAAGCCGCCACCGGGATAACCGGTGACGGCTCTGCTTGCAAATGGCGATTGCCTGTCAGGCGCTCAGGGCGTCCAGTTCAGCAATGATGGCGTCGCCCATTTCCACGGTGGAAACGGTTGCCTGGCCCGGCGCTGCGATGTCCTTGGTGCGCAGGCCCTTGTCGAGGGCGTTGGCGATGGCCTTGTCCAGCTTGTCGGCGGCCGCGACTTCCTCGAAGGAGTAGCGCAGCGCCATTCCAAAGCTGGCGATCATGGCGATGGGGTTGGCCGCGCCTGTGCCGGCAATGTCCGGGGCCGAGCCGTGGACGGGCTCATAGAGCGCCTTGCGCTTGCCGGTGACACCGTCCGGAGCGCCGAGCGACGCAGACGGTAGCATGCCGAGCGAGCCGGTCAGCATGGCGGCAACGTCGGACAGCATGTCGCCGAAGAGGTTGTCCGTTACGATGACGTCGAACTGCTTCGGCCAGCGGACAAGCTGCATGCCGCCGGCATCGGCCAGCATGTGCTCGAGCTGAACGTCCTGATAGCCCTTCTTGTGCGTCTGGGTCACGACTTCGTTCCACAGAACACCGGACTTCATCACGTTCCGCTTTTCCATGGACGTGACCTTGTTGCCGCGCGTGCGTGCCAGCTCGAAGGCGACGCCGGCAATGCGTTCGATCTCGTAGGTGTCGTAGACCTGCGTGTCGATGCCGCGCTTCTGGCCGTTGCCGAGATCGATGATTTCCTTCGGCTCACCAAAGTAGACACCACCGGTCAGCTCGCGCACGATCAGGATGTCGAGACCTTCGATCACGTCCTTTTTCAGCGAGGACGCATCGGCGAGCGCCGGATAACAGATGGCCGGGCGCAAGTTGGCGAAAAGCTGCATGTCCTTGCGCAGCCGCAACAGGCCGGCTTCCGGGCGAACCTCGTAAGGAACATCGTCCCACTTCGGGCCGCCGACGGCGCCGAAGATCACGGCGTCCGCAGCCATGGCCTTGGCCATGTCTTCTTCGGAGATCGACTGACCATGTGCATCATAGGCGGAGCCGCCAACCAGGCCTTCGTCGGTTTCGAAGGACATGCCGCCCTTTTCGTTGAACCAGCGAATAACCTTTTTCACTTCCTGCATAATTTCCGGGCCAATGCCGTCACCCGGCAGAAGCAGAAGGTTTTGTGAAGCCATGGGTGTTCCATCCCGCATTTTGAGAAATCTGATGGCGATGGGTTAGCGCGTCGGCCGTCGTCTTTCAAGATGAAGCCAGTTGCGAAGAACTCAAGCAAGCCGTGGGCAAAGGTCAAGAACCGCCGAAAGCGTCCAGCGGCAAGGGCGCTGCGGCCGCTTTTTTGAGCGCACCGGCAGACGTCAGCCGAGCCAACCTCGCGCTGCCTGGTAGAGGAGGTTCAGCGCCAGGGCGGTCATCACCCATCTGAAGCCGGTCTTGAAGCTCTTTTCATTCATCCGGCCGAGCAGGCGGCTGCCGGCAAGCGTGCCGAGAAAGCCGCTGGCGATCATGAGAATGATCAGTCCGAACCAGGGCGCGAAGGCAAAGCCAAGGGCACCGAAGGCGACGATCTTGAAGACATGCATGATCAGCGCGGTGACTGCCTGGTTGGCCACAAAACCATGGCGCGGCAACCCCAGGGTCGACAGCACGGCACCGCCGATCGGGCCGGCCGCGCCGAAGAACATGGAGAGGAAGGTCGAGGCAAAACCCGCGGCCGCCATGACCCGCTTGGGGGCCTTGCCGAAACGAGGCGCCTTGCCCCAGACGACCCACAAGACGAACAGGCCGATGCCTGCCTTGAGAACGGCCGGCGGCAATTCCACGGCAATAGCACCGCCGACCGCAGCACCAAGTGCTGCGCCGATTGCAAACCAGAGCGCAATCAGCCAGTCGACATGCTTCAGCTGCACCAGGGCGCGCCCGGCGTTAGAGCCGAGCTGAACCACGCCGTGGATCGGCACCAGCGCGCTGGCCGGCATGACGGTCGCCATGATCGCGATCAGGGCGACCCCGCCGCCAAGGCCGACAGCCGCGGTCAGGGCAGAGGTGAAGAAACTGGTGACGATCAGTGTCAGAGATGCAGCGAGGTGTAACTGATCGGGGAAGAAGAACCCTGCAATGTCCGGCATGTCACGACCATCTCTTGTTGGCGTAATTGACCGCTTCTCGAACATCCAGTGCGCGGGTGGAATTGCCGCTGCGCAGGTAGAAGACCGAAGCCTTGTTCTCTTCCATGTAGACGGCCCGGGGGGCCGGGCTGACGATTACCATGGCCACGTCCTTGCCCTCGACCTTTGCAAAGACCGTATGGATGTAGGGGCAGAGGTCGCCGCCGAGTGTCTTGGAGACGATGTCGTTGACCGTGCGCTCGAAGGCGTCGAGGTCCGGGCTCTTCAGCGTTGCCAGATCCTTGTCGAGCCCGAGCGGCGTGCCGTTGTCATCGACGCCGATCAGAAGGTGGCCGCCATCTGCGTTGAAGAAGCCTGCCAGGGTCTTGGCGATGACCTTTTCCAGTGACCTGTTGGTCCGGTTTTCGTTCAGGTCCCAGCGCAGCGAGGACTTGAATTCCACACGCCGGGTTTCACCCTGTTTCAACAGATCGGGAATCAGCGCGGTCTGTTCCTCACGCAGCGACCGGTAGGCTTCGGTGGTGCGCATGTAGTTGCGGGTGAAAATGCCGAAGGCCAGACCGACAATGGCGCCGAGCACGGTGTAGGCAATCGCCACGTCCAGATGCCGGGGAAGCAGCACCAGCCAGAGACGGGCCATCAGAAATTCAAGGAGATTGGGCGCTGTTTCCGAAAAACGGGCCAGTTCCCACCAGACCACCACCAGGTTCAGCGGGTGGATGACCAGGACACCGACAATGGCCCCGACCACGACATAGGCTGCCAGAAAGGGAAGCTTGAACGGGGAAAGTGCCATATTCGAAAATCCAAATGAAAACGCCGGTCGGAACCGGCGTCACTCTTAAGCCAAAACCCACTTGCCGTCATCCCGGGCAGTCTTTGTGCGAGCCGGGATGACGATGGAGGTGTTGAAAAGCATCAGGCTGCTGTCGGAAGAGCCGTCTCGACGAGTTTCACCCAATAGGAACACCCGACCGGGATCAGGTCGTCGTTGAAGTCATAGGCCGGATGATGCAGGCCGGCGCTGTCGCCGTTGCCGGCGAAGATGAACGCCCCCGGACGCTCTTCCAGCATGTAGGAGAAATCCTCACCGCCCATCATCGGCTCGATTTCGCGGTTGACCTTGCCAACCCCGGCAATGCCTTCGGCAACAGACGCCACAAAATCGGTCTGTTCATCGTGGTTCACCGTGACCGGATAGCCGCGGGTGAACTGCAGCACCGCCTTGGCACCGAACGCATCGCCAACCGAACTGACGATGGATTCCATCCGGGCCTGGGCAAGATCGCGCATTTCCGGGCTGAGCGTGCGGACCGTACCGCGCAACAGCACTTCCTGCGGAATGACGTTGAACGCGTTGCCGCCCTGGAAAACGGTGACCGACACAACCACCGAATCAAGCGGGTTGGCGTTGCGGCTGGCGATGGTCTGCAGCGCCGTCACGAGTTGCGAGCCGATCACGATCGGATCGATTGTCTCGTGCGGCTTGGCGGCATGGCCGCCCCGGCCGGTGATCGTGATGCGGAATTCGTCGGTCGCGGCCATGATCGGCCCCTTGCGGATGGCAAATTCGCCAACCGGCATGCCCGGGAAATTGTGCATGCCGTAGACTTCCTCAATCGGCCAGCGGGTCAGAAGACCATCGTCGATCATCGCCTTCGCGCCTGCGCCACCTTCTTCGGCCGGCTGGAAGATGACGACGACGGTGCCGTCGAAGTTACGGGTCTCGGCGAGATACTTGGCCGCGCCCAGCAGCATGGCGGTGTGGCCGTCATGGCCGCAGGCGTGCATCTTGCCCGGGATCTTGGAGGCATATTCCTTGCCGGTGATTTCCTCGATCGGCAATGCGTCCATGTCGGCGCGCAGGCCGATGGTCTTGCCGGCACCGCCGTTGCGGCCCTTGATCACACCGACAACGCCCGTCTTGCCGACGCCCGTTGCGATTTCGTCGACACCGAAGCTCTGCAACAGCTCGGACACCTTTTCGGCAGTCCGGACAGTCTCGTAGAGAATTTCGGGGTTTTCGTGAATGTCGCGGCGCCAGGCAGTGATCTCGTCGGCCAGATCCGCGAGGCGATTAACGATGGGCATGAAAGACTCCTAGAAACACGTCTGAACGGGAAAGCGCTTGAAGCTTGAAGGGTTAGGTCCCTAACCTATCGCAAGCTGCAAAAAGAGGAAGTGGGATTGCAGAAAAAGTTATCCACCCGGCTGGCGATTGCAAGAGTGATCCGCCAAGGCGTCATTTTGCGGATGATTTTTGCTCTAACCGGAACACACGCGTGCGTTTGATTTCACTGTCTTCCAGCGCGCCGACCACCGGAACGCTGTAGGCCGCCAGTTCCGTCAAGCGCGCCGACGGCAGGTAGGACCGACCTGGATCGCCGACATAAACCTCGATGCCGTTCGTCAGCAGCCTGTCGAGGAAGGCCAGCACCTTGTCGGCCATGGGCTTGTCGTAGAAAACGTCACCGCAAAACACGAGGTCCGCTTCCGGCGGCTCTCCGGCGGTGATGTCCGCGGTCTCCGTCGTGACTTCGACATCGTTCAGTGCAGCGTTCATCCGGGTTGCCGTCAGGGCGAAGGCATCGATGTCGACCGCATGGCAGGAGGCGGCCCCGGCTTTCATGGCGGCAATGCCGACAAGGCCGGATCCGCAGGCAAAATCGACAACGCGCTTGCCTTTGACCAGCCCGGGCGTGTCGAGCACATAGCGGGCAAGGCCCTGACCGCCCGCCCAGGCAAAGGCCCAGAACGGTGGCGGCAGGCCAAGCTCGCCCAGTTCGTCTTCGGTTTTCTGCCAGAGATCCATGGCCTCATCAGCCACATGCAGCAGGATTTCCTCCGCATGCGGCACTGGTTTGACCGTGGTTTCCTGGCGGATGAAGGCTGCCGGATCCTTGATGAGGGCCATTCAGGGCAGGTCTTTCAGAAGAGGACGTTACGCAGGCTCTTTCAGGCCGCCCATTTCACAGACGATTTTCCATTCCTCTTCCGTGACCGGCTGCACCGACAGGCGCATGGAGGTGACCAGCGACATCTTGGCAAGGCGCGGTTCGGCCTTCACGTCGGCCAGGGTCACCGGCTTCGGCATGTCGCAGACAGCCTTGAAGTCCACACATTCCCAGCGCGGATCGTCAATGGTGGTATCCGGATGGATGTCGCTGCAGACTTCAACGATGCCCACGACTTCCTTTCCGATGTTGGAATGGTAGAAGAACGCCTTGTCGCCGATTTCCATGGCCCGCATGTTGTTGCGTGCCTGGTAGTTCCGGATACCGTCCCATTGCTCGCCCTTGTCGCCCCGGGCTTTCTGCTGTTCCCAGGACCATTTGTCGGGCTCGGACTTGATCAGCCAGTACTGCACTCAGTTTGCCTCCGGGTTCTTGACCGCCCAGTTCCAGGGGCGGATCTCGACGCTTTCGAAAAGATCGGCCAGGGCATAGGGATCTTCCTGGGAGATCGCCAGGATCTCGTCGCGGTTGGACGCTTCGATCACGACCAGCGAGCCGGTCATGTTGCCGTCGTCGTCAAGAAACGGACCGGCAGCCTTGAGGCTGTCGCCAAGGCCTTTCAGAAAGTCGAGATGAGCGGCGCGATTGTCGAGACGCGTCTGCAGGGCACCGGGCTTGTCGGTGCAGATCAGGGCATAGAGCATGAAGATTTCCCCGGGTTGGTCGAATCTGCGTCGAACCTAGGGCCGGGGCGGGGGAAACTCAATGGGGGAAAGATAGGAGGGGAGTAAATGACCGATAACCTGGATTGGGATGTTGTGTTCGAAAATCGATACGCAACGGCTGAGGCGCCAAATTGGTGGTCGAATAAGTATCTACGACCGATCAGCATCAAAGGTCTTAGTCTCTTCGCGATAGATCCAAAAACAAATGAGATCTTTTGGAACGGCCATCAACTGCAGACCGTAAAGCGTCTTGATGATCCTGAACGAATTATGGCTGGAATAGCGACGGGCTCTGCAGCCATAGTGGCTTTACTTGAGCTCATTCGTTTTGTCGCTGCATTCGCCTGAAGCAGTTAGAAAGAAAAGCTGATTGTCACGAGTATGTAGCCCATCCTTATCTGTTGAGATTTGATTAGATTGGTCTTGGGAGGGCCGGTTGCTGCCCTCCCAAGTGGGCCGGAGACCGTACCATCCTGGGTACTCGGCAAGTCCGTTCGAAGCCAGGTTCCCGGTCCACTTTCCAACTTATCCCGAATGGTTGCTCGCGCAAGAGTGCGTAGATAAGGCAGGGACAGATGGACGAGACCAAGCACTTTGTCGGAATTGACGTGTCGAAGGCAGCGCTGGATGTGCATGTTCTGCCAGTCGGCAAAAGCCAGCGGTTTCCCAATGATGGTGACGGCCATGCGGCTCTTGAGGGATGGTTGTCATCCCATCCAGTCGAGCGCGTGGTCCTTGAGGCGACGGGTGGCTATGAACGCAAGGCGGTGCAGGCGCTGCAGCAGCAGGGATACCATGTTTGTGTGGTCAATCCGGCCCGCCCCCGGGACTTTGCCAAGGCCGGTAGTCGGTTGGCCAAGACCGACCGGCTGGATGCAGCCGTTCTGGCCCACTATGCGCAGGTGTTTGATCCGCCGTCGGCTCCTCGTCCGGGTGACGTCGAGGCGAAGCTTGCGCGCTATGCCTCTGCTCGGGACAGCTTTGTTGCCGAGAAGACCCGGCTGCGCAATCAGCTCGGCCTCAATGACGATGCTGATCTGGAGCGCATGCACCGGGATATACTGGAGACGATAGAGGCCAAGCTTGCGGAATTGGACCGCATGATCCAGAGCTGCATTCGCGAAAAGGCCGAGGTGAGCCAGCGCTATGACCAGCTCAGGGCCGTTCCGGGCATCGGGCCGGTCGCCGCCGTCAGCCTCCTGGCGTTCCTGCCCGAACTGGGGCAGGTCTCGCGGCGGGCCATTGCTGCCCTGGTTGGCGTCGCGCCCTTCGCCAGAGACAGTGGCATGATGCGGGGGCAACGCAGGATCGCCGGCGGCAGGGCCAAGGTGCGCAGGATGCTCTTCATGGCAAGCCTGTCAGCGGCACGCCACAACCCCATCATCAAAACCTTCTACGAACGCCTCATCAAAGGTGGAACAGGCAAGAAACAGGCAATCATCGCCTGCTCCAGGAAACTCCTGACCATCCTCAACGCAATGGTCAGGGACAATAGGGAATGGCAGCCGATGAGCACCTAAAAACATGGTTGCTTCGAGACGCCGCCAAGGCGGCTCCTCAGGATGAGGGAGTGGGTGAGCTTGGAGAGCTGTCCTCCCCCTCGTGACAGGGCAACTGTCTTTGGACTAAAGACACGCAGCAAGCACAAGTGTCTCCCCGGGCGAGCAACGCGAGACCCGGGGCCTACTCGTTTCCAGAGAGCTGGAATGGGATGTGCCTCTTCAGAGCACCTTGTCTGCTTCGGCAAGTGGCGCGGCGAGTTGGCCCCGGATCTGCGCTTCGCTTGTCCGGGGGTGACACGTTTGTTTGCTGCCAGTCTTTGAGTGCGTAGCTGCGAGATTCTGTGGAACCAGATACCCGCTTGTCTCGATGCCGGAAGCGGGTTTGTTCGAAGCGGCCTAAAGACCCGCCGTTTCCGACTTCAGCGGGCGGGCCATCAGGATGTTGAGGGCGTCGTCGATGGTCAGGTCCTCGTCGATCATCTTGGCGACGGTCTCGCAGATCGGCACTTCGACATCGTATTTGCTTGCCAGTTTGACGGCGACGCGGGCGGAATAGGCCCCTTCCGCCAGTTTGCCACCGGCCGCAATCAGCTCGGAGGCCATGAAGCCTTCGCCGAGCCTTAGCCCGAAGGAGAAATTACGCGACTGGCTGGACGAGCAGGTGAGCACCAGATCGCCCAGACCGGAAAGGCCGGTGAGGGTTTCGCCCTGCGCGCCCATGGCGGTGCCGAGGCGCGACAGTTCGGCAAAGCCGCGTGCGGTCAGGGCCGCCTGGGCGCTGGCGCCGAGCTTGCGGCCGACCACGGCCCCGCAGGCGATTGCAAGCACGTTCTTGAGGGCGCCGCCGATCTGGGTTCCAAGAACATCGATGGAGGCATAGGGCCGGAAACAGGGCGATTGCAGCGCTTCGCACAGGCTGAGCGCCGTCTTGGCGGTATTGGCCGCAACAGTCACGGCGGTCGGCAGGCCCCTTGCGACGTCGTCGGCAAAGCTCGGGCCGGAGAGGACACCGGGTTCGATGCCGGGCAGTTCCTCGCTCATGACCTTGGAGAGAAGCTTGCCGGAGGACTGTTCGATGCCCTTGGCGCACAGGACAACAGGTCCACGCACCTTGCCGGTCTGCTTCAGGGCGGCCAGCATGGCCCGGGTGGTCTGGGCCGGTGTCACCAGCAAAATGGCATCGGCATCGGCGACCTCTTCCAGCGACGAAGTCGCTTCCAGGTCCTCGTCAAAGGTGATGCCCGGCAGATAGCGCGGGTTCTGCCGGCGAACCCGGATATCGGAAACCGTGCCGGGATCGCGCGCCCAAAGGCGTACCTCGCGGCCGGCACGGGCCGCGGTCAGGGCCAGGGCCGTGCCCCACGCACCTCCGCCAACGACGCCGATAGACCTAATGGCGCCCATTGCTCTGCCTTTCCACGCGCGTCCGTAATGTTTCAAGCTGCGCTCCAAACCCTTCAAAAAAGCGGGCCTCGGTCGGCGCATCCATGGTGAACAGGTCAATCCAGAACAGACGAAACCTTATCGGAGGTCCGCCTGAGTTCGGTGACGTTTCGAAGTGTTCCCATTCTGTCGCGGGTTTTTCACGAATACGGCCGTGAAAATGCCGCCGGCGATGCAAGCCGTCGAGACAACGGGGAACATCTTTGAAGAAATGGTCCTGGTCGGCGAACGATTCGAACGCGATATCCAACGAAAGTCCGGTCTCCTCGGCAAATTCTCTCCGGGCAGCCTGCAGAAAGCTCTCGCCGGGGTCGACCGTGCCGCCGGGAACCTGGATCTCGGCATCGGGAAAATCCGGCTCCTCAAACACCAGAAGCTCCGTACCGCAGGTCAGATAAACGTAGGCCTTGTAGTAGATCATAACCGGCAAGTCCTTGAAAAAACAGATTTATGCCGCGTTGGCGATCTGCGCCACTCGCTCGCGCAGGGCGCTCAGGGGCGCGCCGAAAGCGGCGAAGAAGTTTTCCTCGTTGCTCGCACGCTCGCCAAAGAGGTCGACCCAGAAGAAGCGGTAGCGAATCGGTTCGCCGCCGCTGCTGGGATGCATTTCGTAATGTTCCCACTCGGTGCCGGGCCGGGTTGCGAGGCGAACATGATAATTGCGGCGGATGTGTCGGCCAAGCAGCGGGCGGTTGGGCGCGGGCCGGTACTGGCCGACCGGCGGGATCGTTTCGAACGGGATGTCCTGGCTGGAAAAATGATCGAAGGCGACATCCAGATCGAGGCCGGTTTCCTCGGTAAATTCCCGCATGGCGCCATGCAGGAAGCTTTCCCCCGGATCGATCGTTCCGCCAGGGACCTGAAGCCCGAGCCAGGGCGTGTCCGGTTCGTTGAAGACCAGAAGGTCCGTGCCGCAGGTCAGATAGACATAGGCCTTGTGGTAGACGCGCATCGCTGAAAACTGTCCTTGTTGGAAAGGCTGAGGTTTCCTAACAGGGTCTTTGGCCGCGCAAAAGGGTCGGCGCCCATTCGAGCGACGTTTTATTAGGCTGCCGCCTAAACCTTCGCGCCCTTCTTGCCCGCGCCGAGCACGCCGGCATTGGCCGCATCCAGCGGCCAGCGGGGCCTGGGCGACAGGCTCATGTCGTCCACGGGGCCGAGCCGAAGCCGCTCGATGCCGGCCCAGGCGATCATGGCTGCATTGTCGGTGCAAAGGCGCAGCGGCGGGGCAACAAAGCGGGCATTCGCCTCTTCAGCGGCCGCAAGAAGGCTGGTGCGAATTTCCTGGTTCGCCGCAACGCCGCCGGCCACGACAATTGCCGGTTTGACGCCCGGATGGCGCGTGCGGAAGAGGTCAAGCGCGGAGCGGGTGCGGGCGGCCAGGACGTCCGAAACCGACCGCTGGAAGGCGGCGCAGAGGTCGGCAATCGTCTGTTCGTCAACCGGTTCCAGCTTTTTCGCCTGGGTCCGAAGAGCGGTCTTCAACCCGGCAAAGGACATGTCGAGGCCCGGCCGGTCCAGCAGCGGCCGCGGCAGGCGGAAGCGGGTGACGTCGCCTTTCGCTGCCATCTTCTCCACATGCGGGCCTCCGGGATAGGGCAGGCCCAGCAGCTTGGCGGTCTTGTCGAAGGCTTCGCCGATGGCATCGTCGATGGTCGTGCCGAGGCGTTCATAGTCGCCGACACCGCGCACCAGCAGAAACTGGCTGTGGCCGCCGGACACCAGCAAAAGGAGGAACGGAAACTCCAGATCGTCGGTCAGGCGTGCGGTGAGGGCGTGGCCTTCCAGGTGATTGACGCCGACAATCGGCTTGCCCGCGGCCATGGCGATGGCCTTGGCGGTCATGAAGCCAACGATGACCCCGCCGATCAGGCCCGGGCCCGCGGTTGCGGCAATGGCGTCGATGTCGTCCCATCCGCAGCCGGCTTCGGCCATGGCTTCGGCAACGATCCGGTCGAGGATCTCGATATGGGCGCGGGCGGCGATTTCCGGCACCACGCCGCCGAACTCCGTGTGCTCGTCGATCTGCGAACGGATCGTATTGGACAGGATTTCCTTGTGCACTGGGCCGCGCACCACCGCCGCTGCCGTTTCGTCGCAGCTTGTTTCAATCCCCAGGACCGTCAGATTGGTCGCATTGTCATCTGTTTTGACTGAGGTCATTGGTCTAAATGCGGTGGCCTGTGTTAGGACATCCGAAAAGACATAAATCGGTGCCCGTCATTTCGGCCGGGCGTAGCATCTGGACGGTAAACCTTGCAATCAAATCCTTTGCGTATCGGAACAAGGGGCAGTGCGCTGGCGCTGGCACAGGCTCACGAAACCCGCGACCGGCTGATGGCGGCCCATGGTCTGGCCGAAGACTCGTTCGAGATCGTGGTCATCAAGACATCCGGCGACAGGATCCAGGACAGGCCGCTTTCGGAAGTCGGCGGCAAGGGGCTGTTCACCAAGGAAATCGAGGAAGCGCTTCTGGATGGGCGCATCGATCTTGCCGTTCATTCGTCCAAGGACATGCCAACGGTGCTGCCCGACGGATTGGCGCTGACAGCCTTCCTGCCGCGCGAAGATGTGCGCGATGCATTCCTGTCGCCCAAGGCAAAGACCCTGACCGACCTGCCCCATGGCGCCGTCGTCGGTTCCAGCTCGCTGCGCCGCCAGGCGATGATCAAGCGGCTGCGTCCGGACATCGAAGTGGTGATGTATCGCGGCAACCTGCAAACCCGCCTGCGCAAGCTGGCGGAAGGTGCTGTAGACGCCACGCTTCTGGCGGCGGCCGGTCTGCGCCGTCTTGGCCTCGAAGCGGAAATCACCAGCCTTCTGGAAACCGACCAGTTTCTGCCGGCGGTCGGCCAAGGCGCAATCTGCATCGAAAGCCGGGCGGACGACACGGCCACCCTCGAAATGCTGGCGGCCATTCACGACGAGGCAACCCAGATCCGCCTTGATGCCGAGCGCGCCTTTCTCGCGGTTCTGGACGGATCGTGCCGCACGCCCATCGGCGGTCTGGCGACGCTTGACGGCGACACGCTGCACTTCCGGGGCATCGTGCTGAAGCCGGATGGATCGGAAGTTCATGAAGCTACGGCCAGTGGCCTGAAGTCCGACGCCGTGCAGATCGGCCGGTCGGTGGGCGAAGACCTGAAATCCTGCATGGGGCCGGATTTCATGGTTGGAGCCTGAGCCAATCATGCGCTTTCTGGTGACGCGTCCCCAGCCGGATTGCCGGCGCACCGCAGAAAGACTGCGGGCTCTGGGGCATGTTGCCGATGAGGCGCCCGTTCTGAAGACCGTTGAGGTGGATAGTGCCGAGATCGGGGTGGAGGGAATGTCGGCACTGGCTTTCTCCAGCCGGCGGGCCGTTGCCATCCTGTCGGCGCACAGCCGGATCGATGACTTCAGGAAATTGCCGGTCTTCACGGTTGGCGACGCAACCGCGCTTGCCTGCCGGGAGGCGGGATTTACCAAGGTTCATTCGGCCAACGGCAACATCGATGCGCTGGCGCAACTGATTCTCGATCACCGAAGCGGCTTGTCCTCCGGCGAGGTGCTTTACCCCGCGGCGGAGGACCGGTCGGGGGATCTGGAGGGACTTCTCGCCGCAGGCGGCGTTTCTTGCCGCACCGTTGTGGTTTACCGCATGGAAGCAGTGGCGCGATTGTCTTCCACCGTTGTGGATAGCCTGAACGGCAATGCTTTCGACGGTGTGCTCATTTATTCCAGACGCACAGCCGAGGCTTTTCTGGCGCTGGTTCGCAGCCATGGTCTCGACCATATTTTATCCGGTTTGCCTGTCTATGCCCTTTCGCGGCAGTCGGCCGAGCCCCTGTCCGAGGCAAGCCAGGTGCGTGTTGCGGCTGCGCCGAATGAAACTTCCTTGCTGGATCTGGCGTTAACACAGTGTTAACCCGATCCGGGGGAGTCGTTCTTTTGCAGCGCGCAAAAGTCTTTGCTGCGGCGGTACCGCTTCGCAAAGAGGTGTGTATAGTGAAGGTCTTGGGACCGGCAGGGTTCAGGAGGAGATGAGATGACGACGGACAAGAAATCCCCGGGCGGGACATCCTCATCGGGTAGTGGCAGCGCCAGCGGCAAGGACAAGCCCGGCAGCAGCACCGCGTCTTCCTCCGGCAGCGGCAAGCGGCCGGTGACGATTGATCTGACCGCGGAAAAGGTTGGCGCCAAACCGTCGGAGACGAAACCGGCCTCTGGTTCAGCTTCCAGCAGCACGTCTGCGGGCGCATCGAAACCGGGCGGCATCGGCAGCACCTCGGCATCCGGCAGTTCTTCGTCAACAGGAAGTGCCTCCTCATCGGGTGCCAGCGGCACTTCAGGCAGCGCATCGTCGCCTTCCTCGTCTTCAACGAAGTCGTCTTCGACCGGATCCGGTTATTCCTCGACATCTTCAACCGCTGCCGGGTCTTCCACTGCCGGTAAGCCATCCGGCACCGGCACGACCGGGGCGTCAACAGCGACCGGCAAACCGGCGTCTCCGGCAAGCTCCTCAGCATCTTCCGCGAGCCAACCGGGAACGTCGTCGGCAAGCAGCAGCTCCCGGCCCGGTGGATCGACAACCTTCTCCAATCCGCCCGCCGCTGAAGACCGCGGCGGTGTCGGCGCTTTCGGCGTTCTGCTCTCAGCCGTTATCGGCGGCATTCTGGTGCTCGGCGGCGGCTTCGGTCTTTATCAGGCGGGGCTTGTCAAACTGACGCCGGAGCCGAACCAGCAGTTGACCAGCGCGCTCAGCGCGGCACAAAGCAAGATTGCCGATCTGGAGAAAAAACTTGGCGACGTAACGTCTTCGGTTTCCAGCCAGAGCAGTTCCAGCGACGTCTCGGCACTGGAAAGCAAGGTCTCAGCTCTGGAGGCCAGGTTGCAGGATGCCTCATCGTCAGATCTGAGTGCTGCGGTCGATGCCCTGAAGCAGGACGTCGAAGGTTTGCGCAGCAGCGTGGCTTCGGCAGGTGGTGGTACCGGCGAAGGGGTGCCGGCCGATCTGCAGCCGCTGGAAAGCCGTCTGGCTGCGCTGGAAGAGACTGTGAAGAGCGACAGCCAGGTCGATCTGGCGCCGCTGGAAAGCCGCGTTGCCGAGCTGGAAAGCTCGACCAGCTCGACCTCTTCCGAAGCCGACAAGCTTTCGGGTTCCGTCACAGGTCTAGAGGGCCAGCTTTCGGATCTGAAGTCGACCCTTTCGGAGGTGGAAACCCGTCTTTCCAACACCGAAGCGACTGCGAAAGCGGCACAGACCGCCGTCTCGACATCGGATGTTTCGCTGAAAACCCTTGCCGACAGCCAGGCGCGGGCTACCGAGACCCTGTCTTCGCTGGCTGCCGACATCAAGTCGGTCGGAGCGGCCAACACGGCGGCTCTGGAAGGCTTGCGCTCCGAACTCGATACGATTTCCTCGCGTCTTGCCGCTGTCGAGGCGACCATGGGCGATGCCACGGCGCGGGAGGTTGCCGCGCGGGCGCTTTCGGTTTCGGCGCTGAAGTCGGCCGTCGATTCCGGCCGTCCCTACGAAACGGAACTGGCCGCAGTGAAGGCAGGTCTGCCGGGGGATCTCGACCTGTCGGCGCTGGAAGCCAACGCCAAGACCGGTGTTGAGCCGGTGTCGGTGCTGATTGCCCAGTTTCCGCCAGTTGCGCGGTCGATCTATCAGACCTTTTCCGAACCGGACCGCTCCGGCGATGTGCTCGACAGCCTGGTGTCCAGCGCACAGTCGCTGTTCACCGTTCGCCGGTCCGGATCCGGGGAAGGCGAAAGCCCTTCTGCTGCCCTGCAGCGCATGGAAAATGCCGTCAACAAGGGTGATCTGAAAGCGGCGCTTGTCGCCTACAAGGATCTGCCCGAACAGGCACAGGCCGCAGGGGCCGATTGGGCAACCCGCGCCGAAGCCCGTGTCGAGGTCAATGATCTTACGGACAAGGCCTCGCAGGAAGTGCTCAACGCGCTTGCTGCGAAGGATAGTTGAATGCAGGCCGGCCCACTCGCCCGCCCGTCAATGGAACCAAGTGCCGGTAGAAGCCGGCCGTCGCAGGGAGCGAGCTGAATGATCCGCGTTCTGTTCTTTTTCGCGCTGTTGTTTGCCGTTGCCCTGGGCTTTGCCTGGATGGCGGACCTGCCGGGAACAATCCAGATTTCCTGGCCGGTTTATGAAAACGGTCAGCAGGTCGGGACGGACATCTGGGAGCAGTCGCCTGTAATTGTCGGCCTTGCCGCCGCTGTTTTCCTGGCGGTCTTCCTGGTGATTGTCTGGGCGATCCGCGTTGTTCTGAAGTCGCCGCAGATTGCCAGCCGGTTCTTCCGCCGCCGCCGGAAAGACAAGGGCTACAATGCCCTGTCGCAGGGCCTGATCGCACTGGGAACGGGCAACGCCAAACTGGCGCGCCGCTATGCGCTGGATGCCGACAAGCTGTTGGACGATGAACCTGCGGCAAAACTGCTTCTGGCGCAGACGGCGCAGCTTGCCGGCAAGGACGACGAAGCGCGTCAGCGGTTCGAGGCAATGCTGGAAGACCCTGCCACCAAGGCCCTTGGTCTGCACGGCCTCTTCATCGAAGCCGAGCGCCACAAGGAACCGGTCGCTGCGCGCCATTACGCGGAAGAAGCGGCCAAGACCTCGCCTGGTCTGGAATGGGCCGGCAAGGCCGTGCTCGGCTATCAGGCGGTCGCCCATCACTGGGACGAAGCGCTGAAGACGCTGGAGCGTAACTATGCCGCCAAGATGCTGGACAAGAAAACCTACCGGCGTCAGCGCGCCGTTATCCTGACGGCCCTTGCCATGAAACTTGAGGACGGTGAGCCGGAGCGGGCCTATTCGCTGGCCAAGGAAGCGCACGGCCTGGCGCTCGACCTGGTGCCTGCGGCTGTGCTGACCTCACGTCTGGCCACGCGCCGGGGCGACATCCGCAAGGCGTCCAAGGTGCTGGAAGCCACGTGGCGTCTGTTCCCGCACCCGGATCTGGCGGAAACCTATGCCCATGTCCGCACCGGCGATTCGGCTGTCGATCGCCTGAAGCGGGTGAAATCGCTGTCCGCACAACGGGCCAACACCCCCGAAGGCGCGCTGGCCATCGCCCGCGCCGCCATGGAGGCGCGCGAGTTCGAGGAAGCGCGCCAGCAGCTGAAAAAGGTTCTGCAGTCCGAACCCACCCGTCAGGCGTTCCTGCTGATGGCGGAAGTGGAGGAAGCCGAAAACGGCGACCGGGGCCGCACGCGCGACTGGCTGGCCCGTGCCGTCAGTGCGCCGCTGGACAAGGTCTGGATGGCCGACGGCATCATTTCCGCCGAGTGGCAGCCGGTTTCACCGGTCACCGGCAAGCTCGATGCGTTCCAGTGGGCAACGCCTGGCAGCCTGTCGGACGAGGATGGTCCGCTGCTTGAGGACAGCCTGTTCGACGCACCGGCCCTGCCGTCTGCCACTGTTGCCGAACCTGTTCGTCCGGTTTCTGATGTGGAAGACAGCGCTGTCGTGCTGGAGGTGGAGCCTGTCACCAAGACCACCGATCCGAAACCGTCGGAGCCCAAGTCCGATGCGGACAAGGCCGCAGGCGCGGCCTCTGAGGCAACAACGATGCCGGTCGGCAAGCAGGGCTATGAGGGCACGACGGACGACGTCAAGTTCAGCCCTGCCCTGAAGGACTTGCCCGACGCCGCGGCCGCAAAGGCTGCTCCCAAGAAAGAGGCTGCTCCTGCCAAGGCGTCCGCGACAGAAGCCAAGCCGGTGACAGCAGCCAAAACGTCTTCAGGCGCTGGTGAAGCTGCGGGCAAAGCCCAAGGTCACAATGGTCCCGAGACGCTACCCAAGACAGATGCCAAGGGTGAGGACGCTTCCAAGAACGCGGAGGCGAAGTCTTCTTCCACCAAAGCCGATGAGGCGAAGGCTGGTGATGCGAAAGCGGGCGAAGCGAAGTCCGGCGAGACGAAATCCGGAAGTTCCAAAGAGGATCTCAATCGGCCGATCGAGTTTCCCCTGTCGCGGATGCCGGACGATCCGGGCCCGGATGAAGACGACGACAGCGAGGCGTCCAAGACCCCGCGTCCGCGCTTTTTCAACTAGGGTGTGGACCAAACCATTTCATCTTCAGTTTTGGGGCCACACGCTACGGCGCTGCCGCTGTCAGCATCAGAAGGTGCCGTTGCACGGCTGTTTGCCGGATCTTGCGAAAAGGGAAGATGTGATCTTCCTGAAAGAACCGGTTTTAGCCTCTTGCATCTGACGCCAAGCTCCGGTAATTAGCGGCGCACTCGGGCATGACCTGAGTGTCCGCGCCAAATCGCGCGATGTCCGGCACCTGCCGGAAAACGCCGCTGTAGCTCAGATGGTAGAGCACGTCATTCGTAATGATGGGGTCGGGGGTTCGAGTCCCTTCAGCGGCACCACTTTCCCAAGTGTCCGACCCGGAGACATAGGTAACAGTTTGTACCGGAGACATGGGTTACAACCTCGTGCCGAACGGGTTGTCGATTGTCTGTAGTGTTCTCTGCTCCAGGTCGATGTATCCCAGATCATAGCTCATGAAGCTGATCAGCCAAATTCCCTCGTCGACCTCCTTGATACCGAGCTTTTGACCGGCAAGCACGGTGGAGACATTGATCTTCTTTCGATACATGCAGATCCGCCCGCAGGCAGTCACAAGCGCATCCCGGTCGTGGAAGGGATAGTCCAGCTCCGGCAAGCCCCGGTAAGGTCTGGGTGAAGGTTTGTAGACTTCATCGGGTATCTGCATGGTGAGCGCCTCGTGCGGGCGTTCCTCGTTGAACTCCTTGAGAAAAGCATCGAACTTCGCCTGCTGCTGGAGGCTGTTCATGCCCGGTGGGCGGGTCGCCTCCTTCTTGAGCGTCAGATGCATGCGTTCATGTCGGCCGTTCTGCTGGGGATGTCCGGGCTTGATGCGTTCGATGCCGATGCCCAGGCGTAGCCACCACACCGACAGCTTCGACAGATTGTAGAGCCCGTTAGGTGAGGCAAATGGCAGTCCGTTGTCGGTGCGGATCGCCCCTGGCAGGCCGCGTTCCTTGAACAGGCGCACGAAGGCGTCAATGACTGGCCTTTCTTCGTGCTGTCAAAGGCTTCGCACATCAACAGATAGCGCGAGGCATGGTCACTGACCGTCAAGGGGTAACAGTATTGCCGGTGCCCAGTTTGAACTCGCCCTTGAAATCGGTACACCACAGATCGTTGGGACGAACGCCTGCCGACAGTGCCGTGCCTTCGGCCTTGTAGGCGCGCTGCCGCTTGCGGGCGCGCTTGACAAGGCCGTGGCGATCAAGCACCGCATGCACCGTGCTTTGGGCCGGGATCCGCACATCGCCGGCGAGCTTCCTGACCAGGATCTCCCGGATCTTGCGCGCACCCCAGTGCGGTTTGTCCTTCTTCGTGGAAACAATCAGCCGCTCAACCTGGTCCGGCAGCTGGTTGGCATAGCGCACCGGACGGCGGGACCGGTCGCAAAGTGCTTCCAGGCTGTCCTGCCGGTAGCGATCCCAGATCTTGTAGCCGGTCTTGCGCGAGATGCCGAACTCACGGCACACAGCACTCATGCCTTCCCCATCCAGAAGACGGGCGATGAAGCGAAGACGTTCCTCCATGACGGACACCTCTTTCCACGGCATCGACACCTCCCGCAAAAACGAAAAGTGTTACCTATGTGTCCGGAACGGTCTGTAACCTATGTCTCAGGTCGGGCAAAGGTTCAGAACATTTCAGCCTGGTCTTTGAGAACAGGGCAGAGCCTTATGCCGTGCGTTGTCGCCTGAACCGGCTTTTTCCGGCAGACTTTTCGCAAGCTTCAAACCGGGCAGGGGTCATTAGGCACGCCGGTGCTCTTATCCCCTTTTTCAGGAACTCGCCTGTAGACGCGACATGTCATCTCTTGTTGCGGAAGAGCAGTGCTGAAGCCAGGTTTTTCCGATGTCTGCCGCAGCTGGAGAGGGTGTGTCAGGTAATATGTAGAAATAAATGCAGAGTTTGTTTCGAAAGATTGCATGTATTTCTTGCTGGTATTTTCGGTTGTCATTTACCTGACAATTTTAAGTAACCGAAAATATACACTTGTTTGCTTATTGTACTTGAAAATTTCGACAGGCCTCAGAAGACAATGCGAGCGCCGCACAAGAGGTGATGACACTTGCTGCATAAAATGATCCGCATTCTTGTCGCTGATGACAGCGGTGTCGCGCGTGAAGTCATCAACAGCGGCATCGCCGTTCACCGGTCCAAGCGCTACATCGAGATAGACAATGTCGACAATGGCCGCGCCGCCGTCGAGGTTCTGAAGAAAAAGCAGATCAACATGGCGTTTATCGATATCAATATGCCCGGGCTGAATGGTCCGGAGGTGATCGCCGCGATGGGCGAGACAAAGTCGACAGGCTGCCTGACCGTTGCAATTTCGAGCGACCTCGACGACCGCAATGCCAACACGCTGAAGAAGTTCGGCGCTTATCACTTCCTCAAGAAGCCGTTCAATCAGGCCGAGGTTTCGGAAATCGTTTCCACCTATATGACGATGACGATGACCTACCCGATCCTGATCGTCGATGACAGCGGAACAATGCGCAAACTGACGCGCAAGGTTCTGGAGGCCAGCCGGTTCGACTTCGAGATTTCGGAAGCCGACAGTGCGCCGGCCGCGCTTCGCGCTCTGGCGTCGGGTAAGTTCCGGATCGTACTGACGGATTTCCACATGCCCGACGTTGATGGAATCGAGCTAGCCGGGTCGATCCGCGACCTGTCCAGCAAGATCGGCATCTACATGATGTCGACCAACGACACGACTTACCTGGAGAGGTCAGCGGCATTTGTTGGCATAAACGGGTTCCTGAAGAAGCCGTTCACTGCCCAGGATATCGACACGCTCATGCACAAGTTCCTGGAACTGGACACGCCAAAATTCGGCAAGGTGCGCGACATGTTCAGCTTCATGGAACGTGAACGCAAGGTGTCCTGAGCGTCCGCCGGCAAGGCCGGTGTAAAGTGCAAACCGGTCGTTTCCATGTGCCTCTCGGCGCCGTATTTGGAAGTCAGGGCTGGATAGTTTGTCAGTATTCTTGATTTAAAACGCTTCAGTTGATTCAATGGCAGAATCGGAAGTCTCCCCCTAGTTCGTATCGGTCCACTGGCTGAATGCATGGAGAGCGGTGTGGGCAAAACAGCAAAACTTGAATTACTGCGCCGGATATTGCCTCTCGGTCTGTGTGTGCTCGGTATTGTCGGCGGATATTTTTTCATGTCGGTGCTCAGCAGCCTGCTCTGCATCATCGCCGCCGCCGGGATCTATGCCGCTCTGCCGCGGCCGAACGTGCCGTCCGGTTCGGTCAAGCCGGTCTGTCATCCGCCCGTTCTTGTGCTTGATGCAATCGGGTTTGCTTTCGGTGCTGTTTTCTTTTCCATCGCCTTCATTGGGATGGCCGACTGGAGCGGCGGCGCGGCGCTGATGGCGCTTCTCTGTCTTGCCCCTGCCTCGATTGCACCCCTGCTGTTCACCGTGTCCGCGCGGCAGGAAACGTCGTGGGTCCGTTTCTTCAGCAACGGGTTCGAGTTCATCCAGTTCGGACGGCGCGTCCGGGTGATGTATGAGGATCTGAAAAAGATCGATATCCGTCTGTGGCAGGCCTCCGGCTGGGCGGCCTGGTTCCAATCCACAATCGGGTCGCTCGGTCCGAGGTCCGCCGTCCTGCTCAATGGGGCGGAGACCACCACGACGCTGGTTTCAAGCGCCCGGACGGCGCCACTTTCACCATTTCGTCCGAACTGGTGCCGGACCTTCAGCGGGTGCTGATCAACATCGACAGGGCCGGCATGGAGCTGCCCGATGGGATCAGCGAATATCAGCGCAAGAAGATCCGCCAGCGGCGTGAGCGCATGTACGGCGGCCCGCCGCAGGAACCGCCGCAGTCGGAGCAGAAGGAAGTCGCCCGTATCGCGGCCCTGATCGAACACGCCAGGCGCAGCGCCGGGCATTGAGGCCGGGCTAACCCCTCACTTTTCATTCGGCAGTCTGCTAACCACAACTTCATCCTCATCCTGAGGAACGCGCTTGCGCGCGTCTCGAAGGATGGGCCGCACACGCCGGAGCTCCTGGCCCATGCTTCGAGACGGACCTGACGGTCCTCCTCAGCATGAGGGTGTGTGGGGTGCCGGCGAAAAGAGGGTTGATCGTCTGTAGACCCGGTGCTGACATCAGCCGCTGCAAACTACGAACTGACCCAGTTCGCCTTCCGCTTTTCGAAGAATGCGGAGATGCCTTCCCGGGCTTCCGGGGATTCCCAGGTCTCGGCGAGTCGGCGGATGGTGTCGTCGATGATTTCTTCCGTGATTTCCGGGCCCAGGTTGCGGGCCAGCGCCTTGGAGGCGGCAACGGCAGCGGGGGCGGCGGAGAGATAGGGTTTGATTTCCTTTTCGATGGCGGCATCAAGGTCCGCTTCGCTCACGACCCTGGCGACGAGATCGAGGCCCCGTGCTTCTTCCGCGCCGAACAGACGGGCCGACATGAACACCCGGCGTGCCTTGCCTTCGCCCATGCGGGCCAGCACATAGGGGCTGATGGTTGCCGGGATGAGGCCGAGGCGCACTTCCGTCAGGCCAAATTTGGCACTGTCGACGGCAACCACGGTGTCGCAGACGCTCATCATGCCGATGCCGCCGCCAAAGGCCTGGCCCTGCACGCGGCCGATCAGCGGTTTCGGCAGTTCGTTGAGGCTTTGCAGCATCATGGCAAGCTTGCGCGCCTCAGCCATGCGGTCCTCGCGGTCGGCCTCGAACTGCTCGCGCATCCATCCAAGATCGCCGCCTGCGCAGAAGCTGGCCCCGGCCCCGGTCAGGACAACGACACGGACGGTGTCGTCCGCCGCCAGTTGTGCGGCAGCGTCCGTCAGTTCGGTGATCATCGTGGCGGAAAGCGAATTGTGCTTGTCCGGGCGGTTCAATGTCAGCGTTGCGACGCCCCGGTCGTCAACGCCAAGGGAGATTGTCTCGAAGCTCATGCGTCAACGCTCCTGAGGGTGCGGGCAAAGTCGGCGATTTCAGCAAGCTTTACCCGGTCGATGCCGGTCTCGAAGCCCTTCCGGGTCATCAGGTCGAGCACGGCTTCGGTTGCGACATTGCCCTTGGCACCCGGTGCATAGGGACAGCCACCGAGGCCGCCGACAGCGCTGTCGAAGGTGCGCAGGCCCCTTTCCAGACTGACTTCGATATTCTCGATGGCTCTGCCCTTGGTGTCGTGAAAATGGCCGGCAGTCTTATCGGCCGGTATTGCCGTCAGCACGGCGTCCAGCATCTTCCCGATGGTTTCCGGCGTTCCGGCGCCGATGGTGTCGCCAAGGGAGATCTCGTAGCAGCCGAGATCGAACAAGGTGCTGGCAACTTCGGCAACTTTTTCCGGCGGTGTCGGGCCATCATAGGGGCAGTCGGTGACGCAAGAAACGTAACCTCGCACCGGGATGCCGTCCTCGTGTGCCTTTTCCAGAAGCGGTTTGAACCGTTCGATGCTCTCGGCCACCGAACAATTGATGTTCTTCCTGGAGAAGCCTTCCGAGGCGGAGCCGAAAATGGCGACTTCGTCGGCCGACACCTTCTTGGCGGCCGTATAGCCTTTGACGTTGGGCGTCAGCACCGCATAGGTCACGGACGGGTGCCGGTAGATGCCTTCCATCACCTCCTGGGCGTCGGCCATCTGCGGCACCCACTTCGGACTGACGAAACTGGTCACCTCGATCTTGCGGAAGCCACAGGCGGAGAGGCGGTCCACCAGGTCGATCTTCTGCGCGGTCGGCACAAAGATCTTCTCGTTCTGCAGACCGTCGCGCGGGCCCATTTCAAACAGGGTGACGAATTCAGACATGTTTTCTTCTCTAGCTTCTCGTGAGGCCTAAAGGTGAGGCCGGTTCTTCGCTGCGCTTCGTCCGGGGGACGGCACCAAGCAAATCGCGGAGGCATTCGTTAAACGGTGTTTGACACGATCACTCTTCCTGCTCGGCTCGGGCGCGCAACTCGCGGCGGATCACCTTGCCGGTGGTGGTCAGGGGCAGGGCGTCGACAAAAGCGACTTCGCGCGGATATTCGTGGGCTGCAAGCCGCGTCTTGACGAAGTCGGCGATTTCCCCGGCAAGTTTGTCGGTCGGCTCAAAACCCTTTTTCAGAACGATATACGCCTTGACGATCTCCGTGCGCTGACTGTCGGGTTTGCCGACGACACCGGCCATGGCGACCGCCGGGTGCTTGATCAGGCAATCCTCGATCTCGCCCGGACCGATGCGGTAACCGGATGAGGTGATGACGTCGTCGTCCCGGCCGACGAAACGGATCCAGCCGGTGTCGTCCTTGATGCCGGTGTCGCCCGTCAAAAGCCAGTCGCCTGCGAATTTCTTTTCCGTCGCTTCCATGTTGTTCCAGTAGTTCAGGAACATCACAGGATCAGGACGTTTGACGGCAATGTTGCCGAGTGTGCCCGCAGGCAGTTCCTCGCCCTTGTCGCTGACGACGCTGACATGGTGGCCGGGAACAGGACGGCCCATGATGCCGGGACGCGCTTCCATCAGTCTGGCGCAACTGGAAACGATCATGTTGCACTCGGTCTGGCCGTAGAATTCATTGATCGTCAGGCCGAACGTGCGACGGCCCCAGTCGATCAGCTCCGCGCCGAGCGTTTCGCCGCCGGAGGCAACGGACCGCAGGGTGAAGCGCCAGCGTTTTTCGGGAGCTTCCACCTGCCGCATCATCTTCAGCGCGGTTGGCGGCAGGAAGGTGTTGCGGATCTTCTGGTCCTGCAGAAGCTGGAAGGCTGCTTCCGCGGTGAACTTCCGGAACCTGCAGGCAACCACCGGCACACCGAGGTAGAGCGCGGGCATGAGCACGTCGAGCAGGCCGCCGATCCAGGCCCAGTCCGCCGGGGTCCAGATCCGGTCTCCCGGCTGGCCCAGCAGATCGTGGCTCATCTCGACGCCCGGCAGATGGCCGAGCAGCACCCGGTGGCCGTGCAGGGCGCCCTTGGGCTGGCCTGTGGTTCCGGAGGTGTAGATGATGATGGCCGGGTCGTCCGGGCCTGTGTCGAAGGGATGGAATGTGCCTTCGTGTCCGGCCATGTGATGGTGAAGGCTCTCCGCCCACGGAACGTCTTCATCGGCACAGAGGACGGTCGTCAGCTCTGGCAGCCGGTCGCGGATGGTTGCCAGCTTGGCCGCGCCGCTTGCATCCGTGATCACCACCTTGGCGCCGGAATCCTTCAGCCGATATTCCAGAGCTTCTTCCCCGAAGAGGGTGAAGAGCGGAATGGAGATCGCGCCGAGTTTCAGGGCCGCGATATGGGCAAAGGCTGTTTCTGGCCTTTGAGGCATCAGGACGCCGATCCTGTCACCTGGCTGGACGCCGCGGGCGGTCAGGAGGTTGGCAAGCTGATTGGAAAGCCGCCGAAGGTCGTCATAGGTGTAGCTGGTGGCGCTGCCGTCCTCGTCCGTATAGACCAGCGCCTCCCGGTTCGGTTCGCGTGCCGCCCAGTCGTCGCATATGGCAACGCCGATGTTGAACCGGTCCGGGATCTCCCATTTGAACCTGCCGGAAAGGTCGTCGTAGCTTGTGGCGTCATGCGGCAGCATCGGCTTCCTCCGCGAGCGCAAGCAGAACCGTGCCGTCGGTCACCTGTTCACCTTCTGCCACCAGAACCTCGCCGATGACGCCGTCACGCGGGGCCTTCAGCGTGTGTTCCATCTTCATGGCTTCCAGGATCACCAGCGGCTGGTCCTTGGTCACGGCTTCGCCTGCCCTGGCGTTCAGAACCTTCACAAGGCCCGGCATCGGCGCGACGAGCTGGTCATCCGCGCCGCCGGCTTCCTCGTCGGCGCTGAGGGTGTCGGGCAGGGCCACCGGGAAGGCATGGCCGCCAAGGAAGACTGTCAGGCCCTTGCGGTCCTCCACCACCACGGCCCGGGCCCGGTGGCCGTCACAGTCATAGGTGATCGCGCCACCGTCGACCTTCACCAGCGCGTATTCGCGCGAGCCTTCCTCCAGTTGCACGGCAAACCGCTGATGGCCGAGGGCGTGGACCTCGACGTCCCGGCGCTCGCCGGCAATTTCCAGGAGCGCGTACTGGCGTGATGCGCTCCAGATGCGCCATCCGGCCAGCGTGTCGAAGGGGTCGTTGCCGCTGGCCGGCTTGGTCAGGCCGAGCGCCTTGAGGGCGGCAAGGGCAATGGCATCCACCGGAATGGAGGGCTCTTCGATGAGCTGGGTCAGATCCCGGTCGATAAGGCCGGTGTCGACATCGCCCGCGGCGAAGCCCTTGTGGCGGCACAGGGCCGCCAGAAACCCGGCATTGGTGACGCAGCCGGCAACCTCCGTCGCCTCAAGGCTTGCCAGCAGCTTGCCGAGTGCGGCCTGACGGGTCGGGCCATGGACGATCACCTTGGCGATCATCGGGTCATAAAAGGGCGTGATCTCGTCGCCGGGACGCACGCCGCTGTCGACCCGGGCACTGTCCTCCGGCAAGGCGAGATGCTCCAGCGTGCCGATGGCGGGCAGGAAGCCTTTTGGTGCGTCTTCAGCGTAGAGCCGGGCTTCGAAGGCCCAGCCGTTGAAGGCAAGGTCTTCCTGGCGTTTCGGCAAGGGTTCGCCGGAGGCCACGCGAAGCTGCCATTCGACCAGATCTTCCCCGGTGATGAGCTCGGTGACCGGGTGCTCGACCTGAAGGCGCGTGTTCATTTCCATGAAGTAGAACCGGTCGGAGTGCAGGCCTTCGGAGACATCAGCGATGAATTCGATGGTGCCGGCACCGGAATAATCGATGGCTTTGGCCGCTGTCACGGCAGCGTCGCCCATCGCCTGGCGCATTTCTTCCGGCATGCCGGGGGCGGGGGCTTCCTCGATCACCTTCTGGTGGCGGCGCTGCAGCGAGCAATCGCGCTCGAACAGGTGCACCGCATTGCCGTGGCTGTCTCCGAACACCTGGATCTCGATGTGGCGCGGTTTCGTCAGGTATTTCTCGATCAGCACGCGGCCGTCGTCAAAGCTGGCTTCGCCTTCGCGCTGCGCGCCCTTCAGGGCGTCGGCAAAATCCTTCGGGTCATCGACCCGGCGCATGCCCTTGCCGCCGCCGCCCGCACGCGCCTTGATGAGCACCGGATAGCCGATCCGGTCGGCCTGCTCTTTGAGGAAGTCCGCGTCCTGGTTCTCGCCATGATACCCTGGCACCACCGGCACGCCGGCCTTTTCCATCAGCGCCTTGGCGGCGTCCTTCAGGCCCATGGCCCGGATGGAAGAGGCGCTCGGGCCGATGAAGGCAATGCCGGCCTTGTCCAGGGCGTCGACGAAGTCCGGATTTTCCGACAGGAAGCCATAGCCCGGATGCACCGCTTCGGCGCCGCTGAGCTTGCAGGCTTCGATGATCCTGTCCGCTTTCAGATAGCTTTCCGACACCGGTGCCGGGCCGATGCGGAAGGCTTCGTCAGCCATGGCCACATGCTTGGCCCTGGCGTCGGCATCGGAATAGACCGCAACGGTCTTGATGCCGAGCTTTCTGGCCGTTGCCATGACCCGGCAGGCAATCTCGCCGCGATTGGCAATGAGGATCTTCTTGAACATTTATCAGTTCTCCTCCCAGGGAGTGACTATTGCGCCGGGGGTGTCGGCATTTCGGTCCGGAGCAAGATCCGGCATATGCTGTATCGGCAGCGCGCTGAACACGGTGACGGAGTTTCGGCTGCCGTCGGCCAGAAGGGCGCTGCGGCCGGTCGCCAGCACGTCCACCTTCAGGCCACCGACGGACAGTGTGTCGCCCTTGTCGATGCTGCCTTCGTCAAGCGCGACGAGGATGGCGGTCAGCGGCTGTGTCAGGTGAACATCGGGGTGCTGGTCACGAAACGCAGCTTCGATATCCGGGCCGCATTCCACCATCGAGCGGACTTCACCTTGCATCCGTCTTCCTCCCGAGTGCTTCCTGTAGATGGGCATGGCTGGTCTCGTCGAAGGCGACCAGCGTGACGCTCAGAATATCCGGCAGGTCGTCCAGAACCCGGGTGACCGTTGTCACCGCGACGGTTGCCGCCTTGGTGGCCGGATAGCCGTAAATGCCGGTGGAAATGGCCGGAAAAGCTATGCTCCAGCAGTCGTTGTCCGCGGCGAGACGCAGGCTGGTTTCGTAGCAGGATGCAAGAAGGTCCGCTTCGCCTGCACTGCCGCCTTTCCAGACGGGGCCGACCGTGTGAATGACGTGGCGGGCGGGCAAGCGGTAGCCCTTGGTGATCTTGGCATTGCCGGTCCCGCAGCCGTTGAGCGTCCTGCATTCGGCCAGGAGTTCCGGTCCTGCCGCACGATGGATAGCCCGGTCGATACCGCCGCCGCCAAGCAGCGATGAATTGGCTGCATTGACGATCGCGTCCACGGCAAGCCGGGTGATGTCGCCGATGTGGGTCTCGATCCTGCTCACGGTTTCAGCTCCGGCTGCAGATCTTCAACAACCCTGAAGCGCTCGCAGACGAGGTCCATTTCCGGATCAAAACCGCCGTTGCGCTCAAAGAAG
Source organism: Roseibium aggregatum IAM 12614 (assembly GCF_000168975.1). GTDB lineage: Bacteria > Pseudomonadota > Alphaproteobacteria > Rhizobiales > Stappiaceae > Roseibium > Roseibium aggregatum. Next base: position 23,903 of record NZ_AAUW01000017.1, on the reverse strand, counting down.
GTCTGATGATCCTGGCGCCAGCCTGCCAGGTCTTCGTTCTCTCCTTCCGCCAGGGCGAAGTCTTCCCCGACATCGCAGAAGCGTACGACGGAGACTTCAAGCGTCTCGATCACCAGCGCGGGCGTGTCGTCCCAGTTGAGGGCAATGTCGCGTCGACCATGGACGGGCAGGACCTCGCCGCCGTCCTCATAACTCTGCAAGGCACCGCATGTGGCGGTTTTCTTGCCTGCGCGCACAAGGGCGATGAGCTGGGCACACAGGTCCGCATTGTCGCCGAACTTGAAGGTTTCGGCACCGGGGTATTTTGCTTTCAGCGCGTCGATGGACATCGGATCACATCCTGAAGAGACCGAAGCGCGTGTCTTCGATCGGGGCGTTCAGTGCTGCCGACAGGGAGAGGCCCAGAATATCACGGGTCTTGCGCGGGTCGACAATGCCATCGTCCCAGAGCCGGGCGGTTGCGTAAAGCGGGTGACCCTGCTGTTCGAACTGGTCGATGATCGGCTGCTTGAAGGCCTTTTCCTCGTCCGCCGACCAGTTGCCACCCTTGCGCTCGATACCGTCGCGGCGGACGGTGGCCAAAACGCCGGCGGCCTGTTCGCCGCCCATGACGGAGATGCGGGAATTGGGCCAGGTCCACAGGAAGCGGGGCGAATAGGCGCGGCCGCACATGCCATAGTTGCCGGCGCCGAAGGAGCCGCCGACCAGCATGGTGATCTTTGGAACGGAGGTGGTGGCAACTGCGGTCACCAGCTTGGCGCCGTCCTTGGCAATGCCGCCGCTTTCGTATTTGCGGCCGACCATGAAACCGGTGATGTTCTGCAGGAACACCAGTGGCACCTTGCGCTGGGAGCAGAGCTCGACGAAATGAGCTCCCTTCACCGCGCTTTCGGAGAAGAGCACACCGTTGTTGGCAATGATGCCGACGGGCATGCCATGGATATGGGCAAAGCCACAGACCAGAGTGGTGCCGTAGCGGGCCTTGAATTCGTCGAAGCGCGACCCGTCGACCGTGCGGGCGATCACCTCGCGGATATCGTAGGGCGTTTTCAGATCGGCCGGAACGACGCCGAGAATTTCCTCCGGATCATAGAGCGGATCTTCCGGTGTCTGCAGGGCGACGGATGGTGTCTTTGTGCGGTTGAGGCTGGCGATGGCTCGGCGGGCAAGCGCCAATGCGTGGGCATCGTCGCGGGCAAGGTGGTCGGCAACACCGGACAGGCGCGTGTGGACATCGCCGCCGCCGAGATCTTCCGCCGTGACTTCCTCGCCGGTGGCAGCCTTCACCAGCGGCGGGCCGGCAAGGAAGATGGTTCCCTGGTTCTTGACTATGATGGTCTCGTCCGACATGGCCGGCACATAGGCGCCGCCTGCGGTGCACGAACCCATGACGACCGCGATCTGGGCGATGCCCTTGGCCGACATGTTGGCCTGGTTGAAGAAGATGCGGCCGAAATGGTCGCGGTCCGGGAACACCTCGTCCTGATTGGGCAGGTTGGCGCCGCCGCTGTCGACCAGGTAGATGCAGGGCAGATTGTTTTCCGAGGCAATTTCCTGGGCGCGCAGGTGCTTCTTCACCGACATCGGATAATAGGTGCCACCTTTGACGGTGGCGTCATTGGCAAGGATCATGACCTCGCGGCCTTCAACCCGGCCGATGCCGGCGATCATGCCGGCAGCAGGCGCGGCACCATCATACATGTCATGGGCGGCCAGCATGCCGACTTCCAGGAAAGGTGAGCCCGGATCGAGCAGGCGGGAGACGCGTTCGCGCGGCAGGATCTTGCCACGGGACACGTGGCGCTGACGGGCGGTTTCACCGCCGCCATCCAGGGCTTTCCGGGCGGCCGCCTTGACGGTGTCCATGGCCGCCTCATGCGCGGCGCGGTTGGCTGCAAACTGTTCGCTTCTCGGCGATAGGCTCGATTTCAGGATGCTCATGTCACCCGGTCTCCCTTGGAACAACCCTTTGGGCGGTTGATCGCGTTCTTGAGTTGGCTCCCCATGCGTCCGGTTTCACGCCTGAAGGGCCGGTATGTCTCATTTTTCCGGCGCGACGGCCTTGCGCGCCAGGTCGAGGTAAATCTCTTCGATATCCTGTCTGGAAAGGCGCCCGCCTTCGCGGTACCAGCTTGGAATGGCGGTCAGCATGGCGATGATCGCCCGGGTCGTGACCCTCGGCTCGCGCAGGCTGTAGCGGTCCTGTTGAGAGCCTTTTTCGAGAATCTCCGTCAGGATGCCTTCGTAGCGGCGGCGCTCCGTCTCGACGGTCTCGAAGTTGTCCGGTTCGAGATTGCGAAGCTCCATGTAGGAAATGAAGACTTCATCTGCCCGTTCCAGGTGATAGCGGATGTGAAAACGGACAAAACGCTCCAGCGGGTCCATGTCCACCGGAAAGGCCGCTGCGTCCCAGGCGGCCAGAAGCTCGCTCATATGCGCAAGCAACAGGTCTTTCAGGATATCCTGTTTGGTCGGGAAGTGATTGTAGAGCGCGCCTGGCTGGACACCGACATCGGCGGCGATTTCGCGCATCGAGACAGCGGCATAACCGTTGACTGCAAAGCGTTTCAGGGCTGCCTTGCGCACACGCGCGGCAGTCTCCTGACCCTTGGCTCCCGTTCTGGAACGGCTTTGCGGTTTTGCGGCTGCGCTTGCCATTTCGATCCTCCCTACCCTAAAAAGTAAATGAACGTTTGTTCATTTTCAAGGGCGATTTGAGTGCGAAAGCGTTGCTGCTAGAAAGAATGCCAGGGGAACAGGCGCGACTGTCAAAAAACTTTCATGGATAACCTGTTCACAGTCCTTGGGCATTCTGCGTCCGGTTGAACGCACCGCCGATCCTGGTCGTGCCTCCGGGATGTATTTCAAAGGAACCGATTGATGACCGAAGAAAGTGCAAAAACCTGGGTTGAAGCGGAATGGGCCGACAGCCTGGACGAAGAGCTGGAAATGGAGATCGACGATTTTCTTATCGCCAGAGATCTCGCCTTCATCTCGGACAAGAAACACAAGTCTTCCATCGACCGGAACACCTATTTCCATGAGCTGCTGCGCCTGCAGGCCGAACTGGTGAAACTGCAGGACTGGGTTCAGCATAGCGGCGAGAAGATCGTGATCATCTTCGAAGGCCGTGACGCGGCCGGCAAGGGCGGGGTCATCAAGCGCATCACCCAGCGGCTGAACCCGCGTGTCGCGCGTGTGGTTGCGCTGCCGGCGCCGACCGACCGTGAAAAGACCCAATGGTATTTCCAGCGCTATGTGCCGCATCTGCCGGCGGCAGGGGAAATGGTGCTGTTCGACCGCTCCTGGTACAACCGGTCCGGCGTCGAGCGGGTGATGGGTTTTGCCGATGACAACCAGGTCGAGCAGTTCTTCAACGACGTTTCGGAATTCGAACGCATGATCGTGCGCTCCGGCGTGCGGCTGATCAAATACTGGTTCTCGATTACCGACGAGGAGCAGCAGCTCCGCTTCCTGATGCGCATCCACGATCCGCTGAAGCAATGGAAATTGTCGCCGATGGATCTGGAATCCCGGGTGCGCTGGGAAGACTACACCAAGGCCAAGGAAGAGACCTTCGAGCGGACCAATATTCCCGAAGCCCCCTGGTTCATCGTGGAAGGCAACGACAAGAAACAGGCCCGCCTCAATTGCATCAGTCACCTTCTGTCGATGATCCCCTACGAAGAGGTGCCGCACGACCCGATCGAATTGCCGGAGCGCGTCTATAACTCCGACTATGAACGCAAGGTCCTGCCGGAACACCTCTACGTGCCGGAGAAATTCTGAGGCGGGTAACCTCTGATGTCTGTACGTCGCAATTGGATCGCTTGGACTGGAAGTCGCTCACGTTGTGAGGCGGTGAAACTGCCTCAAATACCGGCGTAAGAATTTCGGTGTCACCCCGGGCGAGCAACGCGAGACCCGGGGCCCACTCGTTTCCAGAGCGGTGGTGCTGTGGTGTGCGCCTGGCCACAGTTTCGCAGGCTTCAGCAAGGGGTTTTGCGCGTAGGCTCCGGATCTGCGCTGCGCTTGTCCAAGGGTGACACCATTGGATAAGGCGAATCTATCGTATCCAAGACGCTGGTTTGGATTTTCGCAGGCACCAGAAAATGTAGGACGTTCTCCGCCTTATCTGCCCTTGCGGAGTTAAATCGTTTTATGCCATCTGGGGTGCGTACCTCAAAATCATGGGAAGGATGCCGGCATGACGGAAAAGTCTATCAAATGGGGGATCGTTTCGACCGCGAAAATCGGCCTGGAAAAGGTCATCCCCGGCATCCAGCGCTCGAAGACGGGCACCGCTTATGCAATCGCCTCGCGCGATCTTGGCCGGGCGCAGGAAGCTGCCAAGGAACTGGGTATCGAAAAAGCCTACGGATCCTATGAGGAGCTGCTTGGCGACCCGGACATCGATGCGATCTACAATCCGCTGCCCAACCACATGCATGTGCCGGTGACGATCCAGGCGGTGAATGCCGGCAAGCACGTGCTGTGCGAAAAGCCGGTGGCTCTCAATGCCGAGGAGGCTGCGCAGCTTCTGGAGCTGCCGAAAGACAAGCTGGTGGCCGAAAACTTCATGGTGCGGGCCCATCCGCAGTGGATCAAGGCGCGCGAGATCGTGCGCTCCGGTGCCTTGGGCGAGCTGAAAGCGATCCACACCTTCTTCAGCTATTACAATGATGATCCTGGCAATATCCGCAACAAGGCCGACATTGGCGGCGGCGCGCTGCTTGATATCGGCTGTTACACCATGCTGGCCGGGCGGTACTTCTTCGACGCCGAGCCGCAGCGGGTGGTGTCGCTGATCGACCGGGATCCGGAGTTCGGTACGGACCGGATGACCAGTGCCTTGCTCGACTTCGGCAACAACCGGCATCTCAACTTCACCGTCTCGACCCAGCTCACGCCCTATCAGCGCATTCAACTGGTTGGAACGAAGAAGCGCCTGGAAATCGTCATCCCGTTCAACGCGCCGCAGGGCGAGGCGGTGCAGATTCGTCTTGACGACGGCTCGCTGCTTGGCGATGCCTCGATGCAGTCGGACATCATCGCGCCCTGCGATCAGTATGGCGAACTGGTGGATGTGTTCGGCCGGGCAATTACCGGTGAAGCGCCGCTTCCCTACGGTGCGGCAGACGCGGTGCAGAACATGAAGATCCTCGACGCAATCTTCGCATCGGCAGAAAAAGACGGCTGGGTCAGCATCGGCTGATCCTTATCAACGTTCTGCCTTCGCACAGCGCAGTCCCGGCCTTGAGCCGGGACTTGTTTTTTTAGGAGACCGCTGCGCGAGGGCCTGCGCAGTCATGAGAGAACTTGGCGTGACTGAAAAGCCGCCTTGCGCTCAAACCTCCGCAAAAGCGAAACCATTGCCGCGTGTTTCCAGATATCCGAACCGGTCCGTAGACAGGTGGGTTGCCGCAAACGGGATCCTGTCCGCCGACAACCGGTCGAAGAGAGTCTTTCGTGTCTGAACGGCCAGAGCCGGGTCGCTGTCGAGCGCGTAGCGGACTTCCGGGTTGGCGAATTGCAGCGCATCGGACACGACGACATCGGCCAGCAGGATCATTTCCTCGGCGCCGGCAGAAAGATGCACCGCCTGATGACCTGGTGTGTGACCGGGCGCTGAAAGCAGGGTGATGCCATTGCCGAGGTCTGCATCGCCGCGATGAAGCCGTAGCTGATTGCCGACCGGTTTTGCGAGCGCCTGAATGAGGTGAACCATCGGCCGTTTGTCTTCCGGCACGGCGGAGAGCAGGGCCGCATCGGTCCAGAAGTTCCACTCGGTCGCCTGAACATGAATGACCGCATTCGGAAAGAGGCTACTGCCGTTCAGTGACAGACCGCCGATGTGGTCGGCATGCATATGGGTGATGATGATATCGGTCACCGCTGCCCGCTCTTCGGCCTTTTCCGGAGCCTGCCAGGTGAGGGCGCCGCTTGCCGGAAACCGCTCCCTCAGAAAATGACCCGATCCGGCGTCAACCAGGATCTTGCGTGTGCCCGTCTCGATCAGCCAGGTATTGGCTCCGAAACGGGTGCTTGGGTTGACGGCCTCCTGTTCTGCCGGCGTCACGTTGGAAAAATAGGCGGCGGGAATGTCGAGGTACCCATCCGACAGGGCCGTGAGGGTCAGATCGCCAAGTGCAAGGCGGGTGGCGGATTTTTCGAGAGTGCCGGGCATCGGGGTCTCCATGTCTGTTTGTAGAACGTAAACCTAGCTTCGAGTGCCTTCCGGAACGATTGGCGCAAATGACAAAGAATGTGCTAAATCAGCCAAATGGGTCAGTCGCTCGCCATCGCAATTCTCGCTTATCCGGGATCCCTGAAATCCGCCGTCTACGGGCTGCAGGACGTGCTCGGTCATGCCGGGCACATCAGCGAGGCGGAGGTGTCGCTGGATGTTCTGGAGGATTTCTCTGCGGTGTCGAAGCGCTACGACGCGGTGATCCTGCCGCCTTCGGCCGGAAGGGTTCGTCTGGAAGATGTTCCGGTACTGCCCGGCTTTTTACAGCATCTGCACGGCAACGGATCCGTCGTGTGCTCTGCCTGTACCGGGCTGACGTTCGTGGCGGCTGCGGGGCTGGGGGCAGGGCGCAAAGTGACGACCCATTGGGGGCTGGAACAGCGTCTTTCGGCTGCCTATCCGGACCTCAGGCTGGATACGGACAGGTTGCTGATCGAATATTCCGACCTGATCACGGCGGGTGGTCTGATGGCCTGGGTCGATCTTGCGCTGGCGCTGATCGAACGGTTTCTGGGATACCCGGTGGCGGTTGCCACGGCGCGGCATTTCATTGTCGATTTTCGCCGCCGCGACCAGCGCCGGTTCAGACGCTTCCTGCCCGATCTTCGTCACGGCGACGCGTCCATCCTGAAGGTGCAGCATTTCCTGGAGATCCGGTCCGGTGACGATGTCAGCGTTGCCGACATGGCGCGCGAAAGCGGGCTGCCCTCGCGAACCTTTCAAAGGCGCTTCAAGGCGGCAACGGGCCTTGCGCCGAAACAGTATCTCCAGGAATTGCGCATCGAGCGGGCGAGAGACCTCCTGATCGAAACGGACCGGCCAGTCTCGGATGTCTGTTTTGCCGTCGGTTACAATGACCCACCGTCCTTCGTCCGTCTGTTCTCCCGCCTTTCCGGCCTGACGCCGGGTGCGTTTCGGGGCCAGTACCGGCGGGAGGATCTGAAGCTTGCAGACTGATGAGCGCGAAATCGGGCAACCCCGCGCTCAAGAGTTCAGCAAACGCTCGCTTTCGCTTGCCAGTGCGGAAAGCTCCTCAAATGCGCCGGGGCCGGCTGCAAGGACCGGGCCGCCCTCCAGAATGGCGGCGCCTTCAACGGGAAACGGGCGGTAGCTGCCACCGGCTTCAGAAACCAGGCAATAACCGGCAAGGCAATCCCAGGCATGCATGGATGGTTCGTAGAACCCCGCCAGCCTTCCGGCAGCCACCAGGGCCAGCATCTGGGCGCCGGACCCTGTGCGGATGTAGTTGCCGCCGCGTGCCATCAGGCCGGTTATAAGCGCACCGATCATCTCCGGCGGCACGGCATTGTTGGCGCCGATGCCGGTCAGGCTGTTTTGCAGCGTCTTGGATGAATCGAGCCGCAGAGCTTCGCCGTTCAGCGTTGCGCCGCCCCCTTTGACGGCCGCAAAGCTCTCATCGCCGCAGGGCACACGGATAACGCCCATGACCAGATCCGAGCCGCTCAGCAGCGCGATGGAGACGCACCAGCTCGGCAGACCATGGACGAAGGCGGATGTGCCGTCGATGGGATCGACCACCCAGGTGAACCCGCTGCTGCCCTGGTCGACGCCATGTTCTTCACCCAGAATGCCGTCCTCCGGAAAGGACGTGTGCAGCCTGTCGCGGATGAGCGTTTCCACGTTCTTGTCGGCGATGGAGACGACGTCCTGCAGCCCGCCTTTGATCTCGATGGTTAGATCCCTGCGCCGGCGGAAATAATCCAGTGCCAGGGCTCCGGCTTCTTCGGCAATGTCCTGAGCTGCAGCGAACCTTGCCGCCAGCGCGTCGTTCAACGGGGTCATGTCTTCAGTCGCGACTGTCATTTCATGCCTCGATAAGGGCAAGGCCCCGGTTGCGGAACCCGAGCGAGACGGCGGTGCGCGGCGCGAAGGATCGTTCGACCGAGTGATCGATGACGAAGAAATTTCCAACGGGGGTTTCGATCTCGTATTCCACGTGATCGCCGAGATAGGCAGCCGTCAGGATTTCGCCGCCGAGACCTGCCGCTCCTTCCGGATTGAGCACTACGGAGCCGGGCCGCACGGCCAGCTTGGCCTTGCCCCTGGTGGCTTGCCGCGCGCGCAGGCGGTGCTGCAGGCCGCCGACATCGATCAGGGCATCATCGCCCTCCCGGCCGACGATCTCGCAGGACACGACATTCGCCTCGCCCATGAAATCGGCAATGAATTCGGAAACGGGCTCTTCGTAGAGTTCACGCGGAGCGCCTTCCTGAGCGATCTTGCCGTCCTTCATGACCACGATCCGGTCGGACACCGCAAGGGCTTCGTCCTGATCGTGGGTGACATAGACGGCAGTGAAGCCGAGGCGCTGCTGCAGCTCACGGATTTCCGTCCTGACGCGCCGGCGCAGGCGGGCATCGAGGTTGGACAGGGGTTCGTCCAGGAGCAGCACCTGCGGGTTCAGCACCAGCGCACGAGCGACCGCGACACGCTGCTGCTGACCACCGGAAAGCTCCGCGGGCAGGCGGTGACCCATGCCGGCAAGACCGACCTGGGCAAGACCTTCCTCGGCCCGTTCGCGGGCCTCGCGCTTTTTGTATCCGGAGGATTCCAGACCGTAGGCCACATTGTCGAGCGCGTTCATGTGCGGGAAGAGAGCATAGGACTGGAACACCATGGAGACGTCGCGCTCATGCGCGGGAACCATGGTGACGTCCCGTCCGCCGATCAGGATCCTGCCCGCGCTCGGGTGTTCCAGGCCAGCCAGCATGCGCAAGGTGGTGGTTTTGCCGCAGCCGGACGGGCCGAGCAGGGTCACCAGCGTGCCGGGTTCGATGGTGATCGACAAGTCCGGAATGGCGGTGAAGGTGCCGAAGTCCTTGCGGATGTTTTCAAAAACGACGGAGCCGGGTTTGAGGTCAGTCATGCAGTTTTCTCCTGCGCGATACGGATTTTACTGGATTGGGCCATGCCGGAGACGCGGTTCTCCCGGCGCAGGCGGCGTTCGCCGACGAGGAGCTGGAAGCCGGCAATGACCGTGATCATCACGAAGATCAGCATGGAGGAATAGGCAATGGCGATGCCGTATTCGCCGTTTTCGACGAGGCCGACGATGTAGGACGTCGCCATGTTGTATTCCGCGCTGACCAGGAAGATGACCGCACTGATGGAAGTGATCGCCCGGACGAAGGAGTAGACCAGCGCGGCGGTGATGGCCGGCCGCAGCAGCGGCAGGATTACCTTGCGCAGGGTGCGGGCGCTGTTGGCTCGTAGCGTCAGCGAAGCTTCGTCCAGGCTCTTGTCTAGCTGGCTCATGGCGGCGATACCGCCGCGCACGCCAACGGGCATGTTCCGGAAGACGAAACAGGCAACCAGGATCAGGGCCGAGCCGGTCATCTCGATAGGCGGCAGGTTGAAGGCCATGATGTAGCTGATGCCGATGACAGTGCCGGGAATGGCAAAGCTCATCATGAGGGCGAATTCGAAGGCGTTCTTGCCGGCGAATTTCTGCCGCACGATGATATAGGCCGTCAGCAGGCCCACTGCGGCGGTGAGTGGTGCGGAGATCAGGGCGATTTCCATGGTCGTCCAGAAGGAGTTCCAGGCAACGCCGGTCCACACGAGAGCGCCATCCTGGAAGGTGACCGAGAAAGCCCTGGCGTAGTGTTCCAGTGTCAGCGAGTTGTCGAGGCCCCAGGTTTTCACGAAGCCGCCGAACAGGATCATGCCGTAGACGACGATGGTGAAGCCCATCCAGGGCAGCACGATGCCGTAGACGGTGACGGACAGGCTCTTCGGCAGACCGGCATGGGCGCCGCTGTCGCCCTTGCCGGTGACGGTGGCGAAGTTCTTGCCCGACAGCCACAGGCGCTGGGCCAGAAATGCGCTGAGCGTGAAGCTGAGCAGAATGATCGCGAGCACGGCGGCGCGGGACGGGTCGACCTGCGAGCCGACGACGGCGAAGAAGATTTCGGTCGAGAGCACGCCATGACTGCCGCCGAGCACCAGCGGGTTGCCGAAGTCGGCCATGCTTTCGATGAAGCCGATCAGGAAGGCGTTGGCGAGACCCGGTTTCATCAGGGGCAGCGAGACGCGCCAGAAGGTGCGCCAGCGGTCGGCCCGCAGGGTCTGCGAGGCTTCTTCCATCGAGGGGCTGACGCCTTCGACAACCCCGATCAGGACAAGGAAGGAGATTGGCGTGAAGGACAGAACCTGCGCGATCCAGATGCCGGTGAGCCCGTAGAGCCAGCGGCTGGGCTCGATCCCGAACAGCGTGTCCAGCCCTTCGGTGACAACGCCGGAACGGCCGAAGAGCAGTGTTAGCGCCAGGCCGATCACGAAGGGCGGGGTGATGATCGGCAGGACAGTGAGTAGCCGAAGGCCCCTTTTGAAGGGAAAGCGCGTGCGCGTGGCAACCAGTGCGAAGGCAAGGCCGAGAATGGTTGAACCAAGGCCGGTCATCACGGCCAGGAACAGCGTGCGCCACGCGACGCCGCAGCGGTTGCCACCGACGACACAGTCGAGGCTCCAGATGGCCGGATCCTGCATGTTGCGGATGAACCCGTCCGGCTTGAAGGAGCCGTCGAAATCCTGCACCGAGCCGGCGAACATCGAGCCAATGGGATAGAAGATGAACACCGTCACCAGGAAGATCAGGATGGAGATCGACCCGACGACAAAGGCGTCGCCCTTCATGAAGCCGCGTTCGGCAAGCCCGAAGGCGATGAAGAGAACGAAAATCAGTGAGGTGAGGATGGCGCCTGCGCCCATGGCAGGCTGGCCGAGCGGCAAGGCGCCGAAGACGGTTTCGGGAAAGGTCCAGGCCCAGCCCGTGAAGCTGATGGCAAGCCCCTGAAGCGCCATGAAGAGAATGCCGATGGTGCCGGTGACGACAAGCAGTCGGCCGCGCCTGTTGGCGTCGGACATGAAGCGGGCGCTGCCGCCGATCAGAAACAGCGCCAGCGCGAGCGCAAGCCAGACACGGCCTTCGGCAAGGATCTGCAGAAGTCCGGGAGCGAGATCGGAGGAGAACGGAAACTCCGATGGCCATTCGAAGGAAAAGAAGCCACCTTCCACCCTGTACCAGGGCACGATCAGAAAGGCGCCGATTCCCAGCCCGAGTAGAGCGTTCAGCCGTTTGTTGCCACTCAGCATGGCCACCCCTGTATTTATGGTTTTTCAATAACGGACGCGCCCCGCCGCATCCTTGTCATGATGCGTCGGCGCAACCGTCCGGACATGTGGACGGGCTGTGGCACTGTCTTCGATGTGTCAGATGCCGGTGGCGACAGATTTCAGCGTATTGGATGCCTGCCGTACCACGCAGCCGGTCCGGGCGAAGCCCGCACCAGGCTTTGAGGCCAGATGCGGGCTTCTTCGGGTGTTGGGGTCAGTTGGCGATAGCGCCAATCTCACGGTCCCAACGCTCCAGGAGGCTCTTGCGGGTGTCCGGGTTGCCGTAGGTGGCGAAGTCGTAGTCGATCAGCTTGATGTCCTCGAACTTCGGTGCTTCCGGCGGTACTTCGGCAGCCTTGTTGGACGGAAGCTGGAAGGACTTCGCGTCTTTCATGCGGGACTGGACTTCCGGAGACAGGGCCCAGTCGTACCAGACCTTGGCGTTGTCCAGGTTGCGGGCGCCCTTCACGATCGACATGGAGCCGATTTCGTAACCGGTGCCTTCGCACGGGGCGATGGCCTTGACCGGGAAGCCGGATGCAGCCTGGGCAATGGCGTCATGCATGAAGACAATGCCGAGGCCGGTTTCGCCGCGGGCAGCCGCCTTCACCGGTGCCGAACCCGATTTGGTGTACTGGGAAACGTTGCTGTTGAGCTCCTTCAGATAGTCGAAAGCCTCATCTTCACCCATGATCTGAACCAGGGAGGCAAGCGCCGTATAGGCGGTGCCGGAAGAATTCGGATTGGCGACCTGAATTTCAGCCTTGAGTTCCGGTTTCAGGAGGTCTGCCCAGCAGGTCGGCTCGGCAAGGCCCTTGTCCTTGAAGATTTCGGTGTTGTAGCCCCAGCCGAGTGCGCCGGCATAAACGCCAACGGTCTTGAAGCCGGAGCTTTCCGCCTGTTTCTGCGCCCACTCATGAAGCTCGGCGAGCTTGTCCGACTTGTATTCCTGGGTCAGGTTTTCAGAGGCTGCCTGAAGATGCGGGTCGCCGGTGCCGCCCCACCAGATATCGGTTTTCGGATTGCGGGATTCGGCGCGGATCTTTGCATAGCTTTCGCCCGATGACAGACGCACCATGTTGACCTTGATGTCGTGCTTGGCTTCAAAGTCGCCCTGCAGCTGTTCGCAGATCACGACATCCGCCGAGCAGATGACGTTGAGATCGCCCGCTGCCAGGGCCGGGGCAACCGTATAGGTTGCTGCCGTTGCAAGCAGTGCGACGGAAAGTGATTTCAAAGACATGGTTTCCTCCACTTTTGGCTTTCAGCCTGTTACCTGCCCGGAGGGGCAGGCGTTTGTTTCAGCCCGAGGGCTGATGTGCTGACCGGCTTGAGGCAAAGCTTGCCCGTTCGGAGCCGCCTCCACGGTCCGCTGCCGGTCGAATATCAAATGACGAACTCCGGATTTTCCCTTCGCTCTGGAAGGGAAAATCGCGTCCTTTACTGGGTGGCTACAGGGGTTGCCGTCTGCAGCACCTCCTTGTCGAAACGGTCGAGAAGTCTTCGTCTCTGGTCGGGCGAGCCGAAAGTGGCGAAGTCGTAATCGACCATGCGAATGAGTGAGATATCGGGGGCTGCCGGCGGCAGAGATACCTTTGCATTCGCAGGTATCTGGTTCTGTCCGGAGGCGGCACAGGTTTCCTGCCCTTCCGGGCTCAGCGAAAAATCGACAAACAGGCGCGCAGCTTCCGGATGTCGAGCACCCTTGACGATGCTGACGGCGCCGATCTCGTAGCCGGTGCCCTCGCAGGGGGCGACGATGACCATGGGGGCGCCCTCGAGTTTCTGCGTCACCGCGTCGTGGATGAAGGAGATGCCGATGCCCGTTTCACCGCGTGCGGCTGCCTGGACAGGCGCTGCACCGGAGACCGTGAAGCGGTCGATGTTCCTGGCAAGAGCGGCCAGATACTCGAAAGCCTCGTCTTCGCCCAGAAGCTGGACGAGCGTTGCCAGCATCGTATAAGCGGTTCCAGAGGAATTCGGATTGGGCATCTGAACAAGGCCCTCGTACTGCGGGGCCGTCAGGTCTTTCCAGCAGGAGGGCGCTTCAACGCCGTGCTCAGCCAGGAATTTAGAATTATAGCCAAATCCGAGCGCGCCCGCGTAAATGCCGGCGGCCTTGCCGCCTGACATCAGAAAGAAGTTCTGTGCCCAGGGCAGCGTGTCGTCGAAGTGTTCCGGCTGATAGGGCTCCAGCAGGTCTTCGCCTGCGGCCTGCAGATGCGTGTCGCCGGTGCCGCCCCACCAGACATCGATCTTCGGGGCGTCACGTTCGGCCCGGATACTATCGAGGATCTCGCCGGTGCTTCTGCGTTCCATGGAAACGTCAAGGCCGGTCTTTTCCTCGAAGACGGCCTTCATCATCTGGCACCACTCGACCTGCACCGCACACAGGACATTGAGGTCCTGCGCCGAGGCGGCGTTGAGCGAAAGCGACAGTCCTACGACCGCACCCGCTCCGAGTGACGTGATGAATTTCATGTTTCCTCCCAGTCTGGAACCCTGGTCCCGAACAGCTATTACCATGGCAGACGGGGCAGTCTTCGCAACAGGAGAATGGTTACCGTTGTTTCGCTGGCAAAAGAAAATAGTTACAAATATTACAAGCTTTACAATTGTGACAAGCAATTGAAAAACCAAGGCTTTGCATAACACGGCTCTATGCATATGATGCCATCCGGGAGGACATAGGTTTGCTGAACGAAGGCATCAAGATCCTGATCGTGGAGGACGATCCGGATATGGCGGAACTGATCTCGGACCTCTTGGAAGCCGAGGGCTGGTTGCCGGTTGCTGCGCGCTCGGCGGAAGAGGCTGCCAGGATCCTGCCGGAGCATGCGTTCCACCTGGTTCTGGTCGATCACAACCTGCCCGGCATGTCCGGCCGGGTGTTTGCGCAGAAACTGCGGTCGCAGACGGATATCGGCATCGTCATGGTGACGGCGGCCGGGAGCGCGGCAGAGCGTGTGCTGGGCCTTGAAACGGCCGCCGACGATTATGTGGTCAAGCCGTTCGAGCCGATTGAACTCACGGCGCGGATCAAGGCGGTGCTGCGGCGGTTGCACCCGTCGCTGCGGAGCGCCGACAAGGAGACCGTCAGCGTTCAGCACGAACCGACTGCGCTGCTTCTGGGCGACTGGGTGATCGATCTTGTCAATCGCAAGGCTGTTTGCTCGTCTCACCCCACACGGACGCTGACGTCATCGGAGTTTTCTCTGCTGGAGATCCTGGCCGCGACACCGAACGAACCGGTGAGCCGGACGAAGATCCTGGAACAGCTGGGGGCGGAAACGGACCGGCTGATCGACCGCAACGTCGATGTTCTGGTCCTGCGCCTTCGCCGCAAGATCGAGCGCAATCCGGACCTACCGCAGCATATCAAGACCCGCCGGGGGAAGGGCTACATCCTGCACCGGGATCCGGCCCATGCGCCTTAGATGATCAGCCGGCCGGTTCTCTCCTCCATCGCCTTCAGGCTGCCTGCGGCTATCGCCCTGATCTGCGCCGTTGCCTTCACCCTGTCGGCCATCGCGATCTACGGTCTTCTAAAGGCGCGCGATGAAACCGCCGCATATGGGCTGCAGGCCTTCACCAGCCTGGCCGATGCCGCTCTCGTTTCCCGGCAAGTGTCCGACCTCGTCTCCAGCGCCCCCTTCCTGATGAATGCGACCTCGCCCTACACCGTCTCTGGCAAGAGCCGGCTGCTGGTGGAGCAGGTCGACCAGTTGTTGAATGCGCTGCCTGACTATCCGCCCGGCAAGGAAACCTACCGGGCGGCCAACACGCGGATCTTCGAACTGCTCGGTCAGATCAGGGCGCAGACGCTGGTGCTGTCTGCCAAAGCCGAAACCGCACAGCACTACAAGGAGCAGGTTTCCTCGGCGCTGGGCATGATCGCAGTTGCCGATACAGCTAGCCAGAAGGAACTGCGTCAGCGGCTCAATGCGATCGTGCATTCGGTCTCGAGCGCGGGCAGCCTGTTTCAGCTTGGCGAATTGAAACGCCGCTATGTGGCGGGCACGGCTTTGGCGCCGCTTCCGCTTCGGATCTGAGGCCCTATGAACGGGTTTTCGAGGCGCAGACAAGTTATCTCCTGGAAATGTTCGCCGTGCGCAGCGCGATTGCCCGGCTGCATACGGTGGCGCGCGAACTCTCCCTTGCCACCGAAACCCAGTCGGGCATCGTGACCGAAACCCTCAACAGGGATTTCCAGTCGACCTCGGCCACCTTGCAGCAGCTTCTGGTGATCGTTGCTGTGGCCTCGCTGCTGGTGCTGACCATGGCAGTGATGTCGATCCGCTCGGTTATCCGGGTGTCGAAAGGCATCGTCTCTTTGTCCAGCGGCATGAACGCGCTTGCCAAGGGGCAGAAGGATGTCGGTCCACCGGTTTATCAGGGCAATGAAACGGAGCTTCTGGATCTGCAGCAGGCTTTCCTTGCCTTCAAGGAAAGTGTCGACCGGGTCACCCGCCTAAGGCGCACCGCCGAGGCGGCGGCCAGGACGATCCGGTCCACCTTCCGCAGCATGAACGAGGGCATTGCCATCTTCGATGCCACCGGCCAGCCGGTGACCATGAACCGCAGGGTCCTCGAACTGCTGGGTCACAAAGGTGCTGCCCGAAAGTTGCCGCTGGTCCAGTTCCTTGCGCCTGTTCCGGAAATTCGGACCGAGCTGCTTCCCGGCGCCCCGGACGGCCGGCCCCTGAGCGCGCCCTTTTCCGTGCGCCATCGTTCCGAAGACGGATTGGTTACGGAAATATCGCTCTCGCGGCAGAGCGACGACGGTGTCGTGCTGCTCGCACGGGACGTGACATTGCTGGACCGGCAGGAGGCGGAGGCGGCAAAGGCGCAGAGGCTTGACGGCATCATGCGCCTGACGCACCAGCTCAGCCACGAGGTCGGCAACACCATCGGCATCATCACCGGAAGCCTCGGGCTGCTGGAGCGGGACGGCGGCTTCAGCGACCGTCAGGCCCGCAACATCGCCCGCATCCGCAAGGCGGCCGACCGGGGCCGCTCGCTCGCCAGCAGCATGCTGACCATCGGCCGCCAGCAACCGGCCAATCTCAGCCGTATCGGCATGTCCTCCTTGTTGCGCGGCATGGCGGACATTCTGGAAATCGCCATCGGCGAAAAATGCAGCCTGAAGCTGGAGCTGGACGACAGCTTGCCGCCGCTGGTGCTGGATCCGGAACTCTTCGAGCAGTCCGTGCTCAATCTCTGCCTGAATTCGGCAGCGGCAATGCCCGACGGCGGTGAGGTGAGGGTTTCAACATTTTCAACTGGCGATGCGGTCGTGGTTTCCGTCCGGGACACGGGCATCGGCATGACCCGGGAAGAGGTCGACAAGGCCTTTGAGCCCTATTTCACCACCAAAACCAGTGAAGGCGGCGCCGGGCTGGGGCTTGCCGTCGTCTACGGCTTCGTTCGCCAAAGCGGCGGCACGGCAAATATCTTTTCCGAACCGGGCAAGGGCACGACCGTCGAGCTGCGGTTTCCGCAGGATGTGGAAGAGGTTGGATCGACAGCCCCATGCGTTGAAGCGGTTTCCTGAGGCGCTGACTATCCACCCGCAGAACGTTTCCTTACTCACCACGCTGGCAAGCATCTCGTTCCCTGAGTCACCCCGGACAAGCGAAGCGCAGATCCGGGGCCTACTCGCGGAGCCGCTTGCTGAAGCCACTGTTGTTCTCTTGGCTCTTTGCTGCACCTCGCAAACGCTCTGGAAATGAGCAGGCCCCGGGTCTCGCGTTGCTCGCCCGGGGTGACACAAGGGGGTGTCGTGAGGCAGGGGCAATTTCTGATGCAGGGCCGAGTAGGCGAGAGCCTACCTGCCTTAAGCCGTTGATAAGGCGGGAGATGTCTGGAGACTTTGAGCAATGCGAATGTGTTGCTGATTGTTGTCTAACCTGATCATCGATCTCGTCTTTCTCTCCAATTTTACCTCCCCACAAAATTCCTCCCTTGACTCATTTGGAACGTTCCAGTAATTGTTCCGATCAAGAAATTGGAACGTTCCAAAATATCATAATTTTCGGGAGGAATTGGATGCGTTGGGCCCTTATCGGTGCGAGCCGTATTGCGTCGAGTTACATGATCGATGCCATCCGTTCGCAGGATGCTGACATCCAGTCAGTCCTGAGTTCTGATGCGGTGCGCGGTGAGGCATATGCCCGTGAACACGGCATTGCCGAGAGCTTCACGGATCTGGATGCGCTCCTGGCCGATGACAGTGTCGACGCGGTCTATATTTCCACCACCAACGAAAAGCATCATGCGCAGGCACTGGCCGCGATTGCTGCCGGCAAGCATGTGCTGTGCGAAAAGCCATTGGCCATGACCCTGGATGAGGCCGGTGAAATGGTTCGCACTGCGGCCGGCAAGGGTGTGGTCTTTGCGACCAATCACCATCTGCGCAATGCCGGGTCCCATCTGGCCATCCGCGAACTGATCGCTTCCGGTCGCATCGGCAAGGTGCTGAGTGCGCGCGTCTTCCATGCGGTCAATCTGCCGGACGCCCTGCGGGGCTGGCGCATCAACGATGCGGCTGCAGGCGGCGGTGTCATTCCCGATATCACCGTGCATGACGCGGACACGATCCGCTTCCATCTTGGGGAAGACCCGCAGGAGGTCGTTGCCAAGGCGGCTGCCTCCGGCCTCGGAGAAGGTGTCGAAGACAGCGTGATGTCCGTCTGGTCGATGCCGTCGGGCACCATGGTGCAGTCACATGAAAGTTTCACGCATAAATTTGCCGGAACCGGAATCGAGTTTCACGGCACCGAGGGCTCGATCTTTGCCCGCAACGTCATGACCCAGGAACCTGTCGGCGAAGTCCGGCTGGTCGATGCGGATGGCGAACATGCGATCTCCTACGACACGCATAACCTCTACCACCGCGCGCTCGGTCTTTTTGCCGACGCGGTCAACGGCAAGGGCCGCCCCTCCGCCGATGGTGTCGACGGGGTCAAATCGCTCGCCGTTGCCCTTGCCGTGCGCGAAGCAGCGCAGTCCGGCAAGGCCGTCGCCGTCAATTATGGAGGCTTCTGAGCAATGACCTCCAAGATCGTTTCCATGGCGGATGCCGCCGCCCGCATTCAGGACGGCGCGGTCATCACCGTTTCCTCTTCCTCCGGTCTCGGGTGCCCGGACAAGATCCTTGAGGCCATTGGCGCAAGGTTCGACAGCGAAGGGCACCCGAGAAACCTTACGACGCTCCACCCGATTGCCGCCGGCGACATGTACGGCATCAAGGGGATCGACCACCTTGCCAAGGACGGTCTCTTGTCGACCATCATCGCAGGGTCCTATCCCTCCGGCCCGTCCAACCTGCCGATGCCGGCAATCTGGCAGATGCTGGTGGAGAACCGGGTGGCTGCCTACAACGTGCCCTCCGGCATTCTGTTCGACATGCACCGGGATGTTGCCGCGCGCCGCCCGGGTGTGATGACCAAAGTTGGACTGGACACCTTTGTCGATCCGATCCGTCAGGGCTGCGCCATGAACGATGTCGCGGCAGACCGGCCCATCGTGTCCCGGCTGGAGCTCGGCGGCGAAACCTGGCTGCATTTTCCCAACATCGTGCCGGATGTCGCGATCATCCGCGCAACGACCGCGGACGAGCGCGGCAATCTTACCTATGAACATGAAGGTGCTTATCTGGGCGGTCTGGAGCAGGCAATCGCCGTGCGCAACCATGGCGGTCTGGTGATTGCGCAGGTGAAGCGCGTGACTGCTTCCGGATCGCTCCGCCCGCATGATGTCCGCGTGCCCGGTCATCTGGTCGATCTCATCGTCGTCGATCCGGACCAGCGCCAGACCACGGAGACCGGATACGATCCGGCGATTTCCGGCGAGATCATGCGGCCATGGTCCAGTTTCTCCTTGGCCGAGCATGGCATCGAGAAGGTCGTCGCCCGCCGGGCGGCGATGGAGCTCAAATCCGGCCAGACGGCAAACCTCGGTTTCGGCATTTCGGCCATGGTGCCGCGCGTGCTTCTGGAAGCCGGTCAGGAACAGGCCGTCACCTGGGCGATCGAGCAGGGCGCGACCGGCGGCATGCCGCTCACAGGCTTTGCCTTTGGCTGTGCCTCGAACGCCGATGCCTATATGCCGTCGCCGCAGCAGTTCACCTACTTCCAGGGCGGTGGCTTCGACGTTTCCTTCCTGTCCTTCCTGGAGATTGATCTGGACGGCAACGTCAACGTCTCCAAGCTCGGCAAGAAACCTTATCTGACGGCCGGTTGCGGCGGGTTTGTCGATATCACCGCCAATGCGCGCAAGATCGTGTTTTCGGGTCTTTTCGAGGCCGGTGCCGATCTGGAGCTGACGGAAGATGCGCTGAAGGTCCGGACGCCGGGCAAGTTCACCAAGATGGTGGATGAAGTCGAGCAAGTCACGTTCTCCGGCCGCAGGGCGAAGGAGCTGGGCCAGGACGTCATCTATGTGACCGAGCGCTGCGTCATCCATCTGACCGATGCGGGCCTGGTGGCAACGGAAATCATGCCGGGTATCGATCCGGCGCGTGACATCGTCGATGCTTCCAAGGGACGGGTCCGGCTTGCCAACGATCTGATCGAAATGCCGAAGGCGCTGCTGTCCAGAGGCGCGATGGAGCTGAGCCTGTGAGCGCGCTGCATCTCATCCGACACGGTTCGATTGCCGAGCTGAAGCTGGACAATCCGGCCAAGCTGAATGCGTTCACGCTCGACATGCTGAAGGCGGTCGAGCCTTATTGTGACGAGCTGGAACGCGACGCCTCGATCCTTGCCGTGGTGATCACGGCGGAGGAGAGCAAGGCCTTTTGTGCCGGTGCGGACATTCTCGAATGGTCCGAGTTGTCGCCTTACGATTTTGCCCGCCACTGGGTGCGTGAAGGCCACCGGGTTTTTGACCGGCTGGCGCGGCTTTCCAAGCCGACGGTGGCTGCGCTTGGCGCGCACGCCTTTGGTGGCGGACTGGAGTTTGCAGCGACCGCCGATATCCGCGTGATGGCACCAAGGGCGACGCTGGCGCTGCCGGAAGCCTCTGTCGGCATTGTACCAGGCTGGTCCGGCACACAGCGGCTGATCCGCCTTCTGGGGGAGCCGATGGTGAAGGAAATGGCCCTGTTCGGCCGGCGGATATCCGCAGAACGCGCGTTTGCTGCGGGCTTTGCTGCGGAGATTTCCGAGGACCCTGCTTCAACTGCTTTCGAAATGGCCGAGAATCTGGCCGGCAAGTCGTCCCGGGCCGTGGAAGTGGCCAAATACATGATCCATGCAGCCGTCGGCGAAGATCGCAGCGCGATGATCGAGGCGCTTGGCTCCGGCATGATCAGCCCGACTGAAGACCGCAACGAGGGCGTCACCGCCTTCCGCGAAAAGCGCAAACCGAATTTCCTGGAAGTGAAGTCATGAGTGACCTGAACGTCGTCTCCATCAGCGAAGCCAAACTGCCGGCCGAACCTTTCACCGCCCGTCACCTGATCGATGGTGACTGGCGCCAGAGCGCCGACGGTGCGACCTTCGACCGCCTGTCCCCGTCCCATGGCAGCGTTGTCACGCAGGCCGCAAAGGGCGGCGTGCGCGATGTCGATGCAGCGGTATCGGCCGCACGACTGGCTTTCGACAAGGGGCGCTGGTCGCGCACCAGCGGCAAGGAGCGGGCAACGCTTCTTCTGAAGATTGCAGATCTGATCGACCGGGAACGGGAGCGGATCGCTTACTGGGAAACGCTGGAATCCGGCAAGCCGATCAGCCAGGCCATGGCGGAAATCGAAGGGGCATCGGACATCTGGCGCTTTGCCGCTTCGCTGGCGCGCACGATGCACGGCGAAAGCTACAATTCACTCGGCAGCGACATGCTCGGCCTGGTGCTCAAGGAGCCGGTCGGTGTCGTCTCGATCATCACGCCCTGGAACTTCCCGTTCCTGATCGTGTCGCAGAAGCTGCCCTTTGCACTTGCTGCCGGCTGCACCGCAGTTATCAAACCCTCCGAAATGACCCCGGCAACGACGGTCATTCTGGGTGAACTCTGCATTGAAGCCGGTATCCCGGCCGGTGTCGTCAACATCGTCCTTGGCTATGGCGATCCGGTTGGAACGGCGATGACGGCCGACAAGCGGGTCGACATGGTCACCTTCACCGGTTCGACCGGCGTCGGCAAGGCCATCGTCAAGGCGGCGGCCGGAACCTTGAAGAAGGTCTCGCTGGAACTTGGCGGCAAGAACCCACAGGTCATCTTCCCCGACGCCGATCTTGAAAGCGCTGTCGATGCGGTCGTCTTCGGCGTCTATTTCAATGCGGGTGAATGCTGCAATTCCGGCTCCCGGATCATCGTGCATGAAGACATTGCCGAGGCGTTCCTGAAGGCGACGGTTGAGCTGTCGCGAAAGGTGCCCTTCGGCGATCCTCTGGACCCATCGACCAAGGTCGGGGCGATCATTACGCCCGACCACCAGAGCAAGATCGACAAATATGTGCGTGATGCCGCAGAGGCCGGGGCGACCGTTCGTCTGGGCGGTGAGGCTCTGTCGGTGCCGGGTCTTGCCGGGCAGTTCTACCAGCCGACGATCGTTGCGGATGTGAAAAGCGACATGCCGATTGCGCGCGAGGAAGTCTTCGGGCCGGTGCTTTCGGTGCTCACCTTCAAGACGCTGGACGAGGCGATCGATCTCGTCAACGACGCCGACTACGGCCTGTCGGCCGGTGTGTGGAGCGAGAATGTGCACACCTGCCTGGAATTCGCACGCCGGGCGCATGCCGGCACGGTCTGGACCAACACCTGGATGGACGGCTTTGCCGAACTGCCCTTTGGCGGCATGAAGGAAAGCGGCCAGGGCCGGGAGCTTGGCAAGTACGGACTGGACGAATTTCTGGAAGCCAAGACCGTGACCATGCGCATCGGCAAGACGCGGGCTCCGTGGGTGGCGTGATGAGCGAGCTAGTCCGAAATCGAAAAGGCGCCCTCTGGCTTCAGGAGGATCTGCATATCCTCCATGGGGGCGCCGCCGATCCTGGCGAGAAGAACCTTGGCCATGGCTCTGCCGGTGGCGCGCAGGTCCTCGTCGATGGTCTCGATTCTCGGGCGGAAGTGATTGGAAATGGGCGAGGCGCGTTTGGCGACAACGTCGACCTCCAAACCCGGTGTCAGCCCCATGTCGTTGAGATAGGCCAGGGTGACGAGTGCCATCACTTCGCCGACGCAGACGTAGCCATCAGGCGCGTTGGGGCCGGCGTGGAGGGCGCGCAGGGTTGCGGCGATCTCATCGGGGTCACTGTCGAGATCGACACCGGTGGGAATCGTGAGCTGAACACCGTGGGCCATGGCTGCCTGACGGGCGCCAAACCGCAGATGCTGGCCGAAAGTGTAGCGTTCGTTCGGCATGACCATGCAGATGTGTCTGCGCCCCTTTTCGACCAGCCGTTCCACGGCCATGCGGGCGAACACCTCATTGTCGAAATCGACATAGGGGTGGGGCGTGGTGAAGTCCGTCCGGCCATGGGTGGCGAACGGGAAATCGTGTTCCAGCAGGTAACGGACCCGGTCGTCGAAACATTCGGTCCGGGTGAAGACGATGGCGTCAGCCAGAGAATGCCTGCGGATGTTGCGGATCACCTCCAGCCGGTCGTCGGCGAGGCCATCCGCGGTGATGGTGATTGCGTAGCCCGTTCCGGCAAGACCTTCGGACATGCCGCCGAGAAATTCGGATGTGAAGCTGAGGAACTCGTGCCGGGTGTTCAAAAGAAGACTGATGACCTTGGTGCGGCCGGTGCGCAGACGCTGCGCCGCCCGGTTGGGGACATAGCCGAGCCGCTCTGCCACTTCGGAAACGCGTTCGCGCGTTGCCTCCGCGATCCTGGGGTCTCCGGCGAGGGCGCGGGAAACCGTGGTCACGGCAAAGCCGGCCTCCTGCGCAACCGTGCGCAAGGTGGGACGAGGCAGTTTTTCCGCGGCGCGTCCGCCAGAGGGGTCAAAGGTTTTTCGCGTCATGCCCGTTCACTTCAGCCGCAGCGTTCTAGCGTAAAAAGCCGGTCAAGTCTAATCAGGGCTTTTAAAACGTTACAACACAAAATTACGCTGCACTGCAGCACCGAAACACATGCCTTAATAGTATGTAAAACAAACAAAACCAGTCGATTTTCGGGCGTGATGAAAATCGTTGACAGCACGCCAGTTTGCAACGTTACAATAAACGTTGCGTGACACCCGAATGCCGGTCTCCGGCACTCGAAACGCCTTTGGGCACCTATGGGAGGAATATGATGTCTTTGAAATCGCTGAAGCTGGGCCTCGCCGCCCTTGCAATGAGCACAAGCCTGGCGTCCGCTGCCGATGTTGAAGTTCTGCATTGGTGGACGTCCGGCGGTGAAGCTGCCGCTCTTAACGTCCTGAAGCAGGACCTGGAAAGCCAGGGCATCGGCTGGCAGGACATGCCGGTCGCAGGTGGCGGCGGTACCCAGGCCATGACCGTGCTGCGCGCCCGCGTCACCTCCGGCAACCCGCCCACCGCGGTGCAGATGCTCGGCTTCGATATCAC
>NZ_AAUW01000018.1 GCF_000168975.1 Roseibium aggregatum IAM 12614 | reverse complement strand
TTGAAACCACCCCAGAATATGATGCCCATGATGAAGCCGCCGAGGGTCAGAAAGCCGAGGCTGTAGTGCACGCTCGGGCGGCGGATGGTGGTCCAGAGCCTTTTGAGGAAGGCCAGCATCATTTGGCTCCCTCTTTTGATTTCACATATTCGAGAACTTCATCGACATCGACGAAGTCGTTTTCGACCAGTGGCCGGGCGTCGGTCTGCGGCACGTGGCATTGATTGCAGAAGTACCGGCGGGGCGTGACGGACGCCAGGAACTGGTTGTCCCGGTTCATGAAATGCGTGATCGACACCATCGGAGCCTGGCTGACTTCAACGGCTGTGCGGGCATGACAGCTCAGGCACTTGTTGGAGTTCTTGTCGATCTGATAGCCCTCGATCGTGTGCGGGATCAGAGGTGGCTGTTCGGGGTAATTCCGCACCTGGCGAATGTCGGAGTTCACCGGCTTGGGCATGGGGGCGGGCGTCCCGTTTTCAGCCAGCGGTGTTGTCGGGCGCAGGGTTGCGATGTTTTCCTGGGCGACTGCAGCAGCAGCAACAAACAGGGCGGCGCAGGCAAGGCCGATTGCAAAGCGTTTCATGGCTCACCTCACACTGCTTCTACGCGCACGGCGCATTTCTTGAAGTCGGTCTGCTTCGACAGCGGATCGGTCGCGTCCAGCGTGACCTTGTTGATCAACTGACGGGCGTCGAACCAGGGCACGAAAATCAGCCCCTTGGGCGGTTTGTTGCGGCCTCTGGTTTCAACACGGGTGAGGATCTCCCCGCGTCTGGATTTGATGCGCACTTCCGCACCGCGCCTCAGGCCAAGAGCTTCGGCATCGTCCGGATGCATGAAGCAGAGGGCGTCTGGCACGGCCTTGTAGAGTTCAGGCACGCGCTGCGTCATCGATCCGGAGTGCCAGTGCTCCAGCACCCGGCCGGTGGACAACCAGAAGGGATATTCTTCGTCCGGGCTTTCCGCGGGCGGTTCAAAGGGCAGGGCGAAGGCGACCGCCCTGCCGTCCGGTTTGCCGTAGAAATCGAACTCCGCTCCCTCTTTTACGTAAGGGTCGTATTTGCCGTTGTAGCGCCAGCGGGTTTCCTTGCCGTCGACCACGGGCCAGCGTAGCCCGCGTACCTGGTGGTAGGTATCGAAATCCGCCAGATCGTGGCCGTGTCCGCGGCCGAACTGGGCATATTCCTCGAACAGGCCTTTCTGGATATAAAAACCGAATTCGTCGGCTTCGCGGTTGGCGTAGTCTTCCGCCCGCTCGCTGTTGGAAAAGGCGTTGACGTTGCCATTTTCGAACAGAACCTCGTACAGGGTCTTTCCCCTGTAATCGGGATTGTCGGCCAGAAGCTCGGGCGGCCAGACTTCGTCCGTTGTGAACCGTTTGGAAAATTCGACGAGCTGCCACAGGTCGGACATGGCCCCTTCCGGTGCGTCGACGAGCTGGTGCCAGAACTGGGTGCGGCGCTCGGCATTGCCATAGGCGCCTTCCTTTTCAACCCACATGGCAGTTGGCAGCACAAGGTCGGCGGCTTCTGCCGTCACGGTCGGGTAGGCATCGGACACGACGATGAAGTTTTCCGGATTGCGATATCCGGGCAGGCCTTCTTCCATCATGTTCGGGGCGGCCTGCATGTTGTTGTTGACCTGCACCCAGTAGCAGTTGATTTCGCCGTCCTTGAGTTTCCGGTTTTGAAGGACTGCGTGCGCACCAATCCATTCCGGAACGGTTCCGGACGGCAGTTTCCAGATCTTTTCGGCTGTTGCCCGGTGCTCGGGATTTGCGACCAGGAGGTCGGCAGGCAGGCGATGGGCGAAGGTGCCGACTTCGCGGGCGGTGCCGCAGGCAGACGGCTGACCCGTCAGGGAGAAGGGCGAATTGCCGGGCTGGGCGATTTTGCCGGTCAACAGGTGGATGTTATAGATGAGGTTGTTCATCCACACACCGCGGGTGTGCTGGTTGACACCCATCGTCCAGAGGGACATCACCTTGGTGTCGGGATCGGCATAAAGCTCCGCGATCTGTTGTAGCCGCTCCTTCGAAACGCCGGATTTTTCGGCCGCGTAGTCCAGAGTGTAGGGCTTTACGAATTCGGCGAAATCCTCGAGCGTCATCGGCTCGGAATCGCCGCTGCCGGCATTGGCTGCTGCCGCTTCAAGCGGATTTTCCGGACGCAGACCATAGCCGATGTCCTGTGCGCCCTTGCGGAAATTGACGTGCTTGGAGACGAAGTCCTCGTTCACCGCGCCGGACTGGATGATGTGGTTTGCAATGTAGTTGGCGATGATCAGGTCCGTCTGGGGAACGAAGACGCCGGGAATGTCCGCCAGATCGAAGCTGCGATGTTCGAAGGTGGACAGCACCGCAACCTTGACATGCGGATGGCTGAGACGCCGGTCTGCGATCCTGGTCCACAGGATGGGGTGCATCTCGGCCATGTTGGAGCCCCACAGCACAAAGGCATCTGCATTTTCGAAGTCGTCGTAGCAGCCCATGGGTTCGTCAATGCCGAAGGCGCGGATGAAACCGACGACCGCCGAGGCCATGCAGTGGCGAGCGTTGGGGTCGATATTGTTGGAGCGGAACCCGGCCTTCATCAGTTTGGAAGCCGCATAGCCTTCCCAGACCGTCCATTGGCCCGAGCCGAACATGCCGACGGCCTTCGGGCCCTTGGCCTTCAGTGTCGCCTTCCATTTCTCGGCCATGATGTCGAAGGCCTCGTCCCAGGACACCGGTTCGAAATCGCCGTCCTTGTCGAACTTGCCGTTCTTCTTGCGCAGGAGAGGTGTCGTCAACCGGTCCTTGCCGTACATGATCTTCGACAGGAAGTAGCCTTTGACGCAGTTGAGGCCTCGGTTCACCTCCGCCTCCGCGTCGCCGTGGGTCGCAACCACGCGGCCAGCCTTGGTCGCGACCATGATGGAGCAGCCGGTGCCGCAGAACCGGCAGGCGGCCTTGGACCATTTCAGGTCGGTCAGATTCGCCTGAGTGACAAGGTTCTGCGCGGCGGCAGGCACGGGAAGTCCCGCCGCGGCCGCAGCAGCCGCAACCGCCTGCGCCTTGATGACATCGCGTCTGCTTATTCCGCTCATTTTATGTCTCCTTGAAGGGAGGTGGGTGCTGCCTCGGGCGCACCGTCTGTCTGGTGATAAACAAGGGAAGCGCTGACAACGCCGGTGAGCAGCTGGATATCGGTGAGAGCCTGTACGATTTCCGCCTCGTTGGCGGTTTCCAGCGTCACGATAAGGCGGCCCTGCTCATCGGAATGGGCTATCTCTGCGCCGTCGATGGCAAGCAAATTGCGCTCGACTTGCGATATCGCCTCGGCCCGCGCGTGGACGAGAAGACTGGCTATGTGGACTGTTGCGTTCATGCTGTCTCCACATCCTCTTCGGGTTGGGCAATCGCCAGGGCATCCTGCGGACAGACCGGCAGGCAGGCGCCGCAGCCCGTGCAGGCGTCGGTTTCAATGCGAAGCCGGCCAAAGGGTCGTTTGGTGAGATCTATGCGGATTGCCGAAGTGGGGCAGATATCCCGGCACACCTGGCAGGCTATGCCGTGATCCTGCAGACACCCTGGCTGAAATTCAGCCTTCATTGGCCAGGCCGGCGTGCGCTCCGTGTCAAAGACATCCTGTGCACAGGCGTCTGCGCATTTGCCGCAGAAAGTGCACTCGCCGCCATCGAAGACAACTTCTGGCCGAACGGTGTCGTCCGGTCTCAGGATGGACTCGGGGCAAGCCTTGCTGCAGGCGTTGCAACCGGTGCAGCGCGCAGCAACCAAGGCTTCGTCCGTCCAGGGCGGACGAAGCCTATTGATATCCGGTTGGCTGGGCAGTTTCAGAAATGCTCTGCGGCTGGCCGAAAAATGTGGATCGGGTGACATGGAATCAGCCCGTCGGCGGTCCAAGGACCAGCTGAGTCATCCAGATAATAAAGCCGTAGCCGCCAACAATTACGACGGAAAGCGCCGGTGCCAGCACAACGGCCAGCAGGATGAACGCAATCCGTTCGTCCCGTTTGCTTGGAACACTGTTCTCCGCCATAGCCTCTCCCTCAGCTTGCGGTCGATCAGGAATTAGGCACGGGATGTTGGTCTTGTTGTTCGTACCTGATGGAAACTTAGGCAGAAGATAGGTTGTTGATATATACGTATTACTACTTATAAGATAGATATATATGTTCGAATGTATTCGATTTTGAAATATTTTAAGGGTGCTTATTTAGTTTTGGAGAGCGCAATCAACGAACATATATCGTAAGTGCAAAATATTTTCCGAATTCTCAGGAGCAGATTTCTTGAAAAAATCTCCGGAACATTTTCCGATCTTATTTTTGACGTCAAAACTAAAATCTATGCCAAGTAAAATTAACAAAGCACTGACTGATGTCAGTGCTTTGCGCTGTTAGTGCTCGAGAAGCTATTGAAATGTCTTCAAGTACGCAATGACGTTCTCAATTTCCTCGTCCTTGCGCAGACCGGCAAAGGACATTTTTGTCTTTGGGACGACATCCTTGGGTTTGTGCAGATAAGCTGTCAGGGTTTCTTCGTCCCAAACTAGGCCGCCTTCGGCCTTTTCGGTCATGCTGGCGGAGTATTTGTAGCCCTCGACCTGGCCTGCAGGCGCGCCGACAATCCCGTTGAGGGCCGGTCCGACCTTGTTCTTGGCGCCGTCACCAACCGCGTGGCAGGCCTGGCATTTCTTGAAGATCTTTTCTCCGGCAGCAGCGTCGCCGTCAGCCCAGGCAGGAGCCGCCGCGAGGAGACCTGCAAGCGTGACAAGGCAGGTGAGTGTCTTTCTCATGATGTTTCCTTTCCTGATGCCGACACATTGCCGACAATACGGTCGGCGGACGGCTTCGGTGTTTTGTCATGGTGCCCGGGCAAACCCTGTTTGCCCGGCCTGACCGGTCCGTCTCCAGGCCTCATTGTCGGACGGACGAGGTCATGGTGATGGTGCAAAGCCAGAAAGCCGGTGATCGCCTTTCACATCCTTGACATCCGTCAAGCGGCCCCGCGCCTATTCGGCGGCAACGGGCTGCCTTGCCAGATAGCATTGCGACCAAAGCGAATGCAGTGCGCAGACCAGCCGGTCGACATCACCGGATGTGTGAACCGGCGAAGGGGTGATCCGAAGCCTCTCGGTTCCCTTGGGAACGGTCGGGTAGTTGATCGGCTGGATGTAGATGCCGAAATCTTCCAGAAGCGTGTCCGACAGGAACTTGCACTTCGCCGGATTGCCGACGATCACCGGTATGATGTGGCTGGGATTGTCGACATGTGGAATGCCGAGGGTATCGAGACGCCGTCGCACCCGGGCGACGATGGCCTTGTGGGCCTCCCGTTCCACCGAGCTTTGCTTCAGATGCCTGATGGACGCCGTTGCGGCCGCTGCTATGGCGGGGGGAAGGGCCGTGGTGAAGATGAAGCCGCTGGCGAAACTTCGCACGAAATCACAAAGTTCGGCAGAAGCTGCGATATATCCGCCGACAACGCCGAAAGCCTTGCCAAGCGTTCCTTCGATAACGGTCAGGCGGTCCATCACGCCTTCCCGCTCTGCAATGCCGCCACCGCGGGGCCCATAAAGGCCGACGGCATGGACCTCGTCCAGATAGGTCATGGCGCCATACCGGTCGGCAAGGTCGCATATCTGTGAAATCGGAGCGATATCCCCATCCATGGAGTAGACGCTCTCAAAGGCGATCAGCTTCGGTTTTGCCGGGTCTGCAGCCCTCAGTTTCGCCTCCAGGTCATCCAGGTCGTTGTGTTTCCAGATCACCTTTTCAGCACGGGACTGGCGAATGCCTTCGATCATCGAAGCATGGTTCAGGCCGTCGGAAAAAACGATGCAATCGGGGATCTGCGATGCGAGCGTGCCGAGCGCAGCCCAGTTTGAAACATAGCCGGACGTGAAAACCAGGGCAGCTTCCTTGCCATGCAAGTCTGCCAGTTCGGCTTCCAGAAGCACATGATCGTGCGTGGTGCCGGAAATGTTGCGGGTTCCACCTGCTCCGGCGCCACAGCGGTCGGCAGCCTCGTGCAAGGCCGCCAGAACCTTCGGGTGTTGACCCATACCGAGGTAATCGTTGGAGCACCAGATGGAGACATCCTTTGTGCCGTCGTCGCTGGTCCATTTTGCTTCCGGAAAATTGCCGCGCTTGCGCTGAAGGTCGATGAAGACACGGTAGTTTCCGGCGTGCTTCAGATCCGCAAGACGACTTTTGAAAAAGGCTTGATAGTCCATGACGTCCCCGCTTTCTCAAGTGTTCGGTAGACGCTAGTTGCGGGGCAGGGCAGGCTGAATGACAATAGTCAAGAAAGACACAAATCCGTCGATGATCCGAGCTTGCTATTGTGCAAAGTCACTAGCTCGGGCTAGACGTTCTTGCACATCACTTGAGCAGGACCTTCACCGATGCCCACTGATCGCCAGCGGAAAATTGCCCAGAACTCCCTGCTTCTCAAAAGCTTCCCGCAGGAGATCTGCGACATGGTGCTCGGCATGTCGAGCTGGCGGACCTACGACCGAGGCGAGACGTTGTTCCTGCATGGCGAGACAGCGCAAGCAATTCACATCGTCATGGACGGCTGGGTCAAGCTGTACCGGATCGCCCCCAATGGCGGCGAGGCGGTGGTGAATGTCTTTGCCAAGGGAGAAAGCTTTGGCGAAGCTGTTGCGTTCCGCGGGCTTGCCTATCCGGTTTCGGCGGAAGCGGTAACGGCTTGCGAAGTCATGCGCATACCAAGCACGGCCGTTCTGGAGGCCATGCGCAAGGACCCGGACATTGCGGTTTCCGTGGTGGCTTCGACCTTCATTCACCTGCACTCCCTCGTTTCGCAACTGGAGCAGCTTAAGGCGCAAACCGGACCGCAAAGGGTCGCCGAGTTCTTGCTGGAATTGTGTGAGCAGGAAAGTGGTAGCTGCGAAGTGACCCTGCCTTACGACAAGTTCCTTATTGCGGGCCGTCTCGGCATGAAGCCGGAAAGCCTGTCGCGGTCATTTGCACGGTTGAAATTTGCGGGCGTCCGCATCAATCGCAATCACGCGGAAATCAAGGATATCGAACGGCTGCGGGCCTTCTCCGAAGAGGATCCCGTAGACGCCTGGACCAAGGGCTGACGATGAAACTGGAAACTGCTCTAGCGGCTATCGACAGCGCGAATGCTGCTGACCCCAACCAGGAAGGCGGCAAGCCCGCGGCCTTGCTGTATGGGCAAAGAATGAGCGAAGAGCTGGACCGACTCTATCCGGAGGCAACCGATCCGTTGAAGATTGCGGCCAGGGGCCAGCACATCGAGCGCTGGATCACTCCGCGCCAGTCCTACCCGGAAGGCAAGGCCGGCTATCACGCCTGGCGCCGGGATCAGGCCCATCACCACGTGGACCGCGTCGGTGAAATCATGGCAGAGGCAGGCTATTCACCGGAAGAGATCGAGGCAGCGGCGAAGATGCTGCGCAAGGAAGGCCTCAAGCGGGACGTGGATGTGCAGGCGCTGGAAAACGTGATCTGCTTTGTGTTCCTGAAATGGTATTTCGCCCCCTTTGCCGCCAAGCACGAGGACAGCAAGGTGCTTGATATCGTGCAGAAAACGGCGCGGAAAATGTCTGAAGACGGACGCGCGCGGGTGCTTGCCGAATTCGATCTGCCGCAGCAGCTTGCCGACGCTTTCAGGGACTGAACCCCGGTGCCACGTATAGCACAAGCAACAGCAGGCAAAAGAACCCGATTACCCAACTGAAGCCGGACAGCCAGACAGGTGCCTGCCATAGCCCGAGATATCGGGCCAGGATAATCCGCGCCTTGAGGAATGCCAGCAGCAGCAGAAGTCCACCGAAAAGTACCGGACTGAAATGGCCGGTCCCACCTGTCGTCACCAGAACGGTGGCGGCCGACAGGCCCAGCAGAGCGATCCAGGCCAGTGTAACGGAGGGCAGGGTCATCTTTCTCTATCCCAGGACATAAATCACCGGAAACAAGAGCACCCAGATGAGATCGACCATATGCCAGAAGGCGGTTCCGGTTTCGATGGTGCGAGGGTCGTCTTTCCAGGCAACCAGACCAAGCACAACGATCCCCGCGAGCACATGAGCGGCGTGGAACCCTGTGAGCAGGTAATAGAACATGAAGAAGGGATGGGTCTCCGTGGAGATCCCCTCCGCAACCTTGGCTGCATATTCCTGCACCTTGATGGCAAGGAACACACAGCCGAGAGCCATGGCTCCAAAAAGGTGCAACCGCGCGGCGGTCCGCTTCATTGCGAGCCGAAGCTCAAGGCTCCGGGCGGCCAGAAAACCGCTGGTGATCAGCACGATCGTGTTGATGCCGGCAAGTGCCGGATCGAGATGGGTCCTGGCGGCGGCAAATCCTTCCGGATCGGATATCCTGACGCCCATGAAGGCGGCGAGACCGGCACCGAACACCAGCAGTTCACTGACGATGAGCACCCATATCATCAGTTCTCCGGGCAATTCGTCGACGATGCCGGCGTCGACGTCTCGTTCCGGCTTCGGTGTCGGAGCATGCATCAGTGGCTCTAGCCTCCGACAATCTGGCGGTAGATCTGCGGCAAGGCCTGCGTCAGCCGGTCGGGATGCGGGATAACGGCAAAGCCGCCTTGCCCGAATAGCCGCGGGAACCACGACTTTGCCGACTTGTCGATGGTGACGCCAAAGACGGATTGGCCTGCCCTCCGGGCTTCGCGTACCGCCATCCTGGTGTCTTCGATGCCGTGCCGTCCCTCATAGTGATCGAGATCGTTCGGTTTGCCGTCCGTGATCACCAGAAGGAGCTTGCGTTTGCGCGACTGCGCCGCCAGATCGGTGGACACATGACGAATGGCAGCCCCCAGACGCGTGTAGAAGCCGGGCCGCAGCGTGCCGATCCTCTGTTCGACAAGGGCATTCATCGGTTCGTTGAAGCCCTTGCAGGATTGGAGGTACACGCGCTGCCGTTTCAGGGATGAAAACGCAGTGATGGCGAAATCATCCCCGCAGGCGTTCAGACCCCAGGCAAGAGCGGTCAAGGCTTCCCGTTCGATATCGATCACGGCGCGTCCGGTGACGGCGCTTTCGGTCGAGCGGGACACGTCAAGCAGGATGGAAACCGCAAGATCGCGCGCTTCCGGACGGGTCTGCAGCCAGATCCGTTCTGAGCCGGTCCCACCTGCCATCCGCTCCGCTTCGGAGCGCACGGCAGCATCAAGGTCCAGTCCGTCTCCCTCCAGGTGTCCGCGTGTCGTTACCCGGCCAGGCCGAAGGGCTTCGAACTGTTTCTTCACCGAGCGGATGCGCCGTTTTGCGACGTCATCCATGCCGGCCGAGCCTTTCTCCGGATCCGCTTCCGCAGTGCTGGTCAGAACGCAGACGTGGTCCGCCAGATAGCGGCCGCTGCGAGTGTCCCATTCCGGGTAGAGATGCCGTCCGGACAGTCTTTCGCGATCAACGTCTTCCGGTGCCAGATCAAGATGCAGTTTCAGGCGTGTTGCCGGTGCCTTTGAGATCTGGCCAAGGCCGATCTCCTCCTGATCGTCAGCCGCCTTCTTGGCGCTGTCGTGGTCGTCGTCATCGACACGGCGATTGAGATTGAGAAACTCTGCCCAGCTGAGAATGGCTTCGAATTTGTGCAGGATCAGGCTGTCCTTGCGTTCTGCCTGGTCTGCCTTGCGCCTGCGGGCGCGCACTGTCTTGCCGGTCGCTTCCTCTGGAGGGCCGTCTGTCTCTCGGCTGTCGACTTCGTCTCCCGCGGAAAACACGACCTCTCTTAGATCCGGCCAGAGCGGCACCGGCCGGAAAGGACGATATCCACGCGGGGCGGTTATCTCCTCGAACGAATTCCGGTCGACCCGATTCAGCAGTTCCAGGACATCGCCGGGAGGATGCGCGGGGTCTCCCAGCATATGACGCACGAGCCTGTCGACCCTTGCTTCCATTGCCGGTAACGGGGCCTGTGGTCTTGTTGCCAGCACCTGCTGGCAGAGCGCGGTGTAAAGGTCCCGCAAGCCTGGAGCCTGTTCAAGTGTGTCCCGAACCATGGCGGAAATCGCCCTGAGGGACTGCAAATCCGCCCGGATCGGGTCCGTTTCGGCGATATGGGTTGGTGCATGGGCCGCAAGCGCCGTCAGCCAGACATAGAGGGCTGCATTTGCCTCCCGCATCGGGAACTCTGCAAGACTGGCCGGCAGTCGCAGGATTTCTCCATCAAAACTGGTGCGTGTGACGGTCTCGGCTTCCGTGCCGAGCCGCCGCAGAAATCCGAGGCGGTGGCGCGAAACCTCCTGGGCGACCGGGCGAAGCTCGACGCTGTGAGCTCCCCCCAGTCCCCGGAAAAGGACAGCAAGCCGCCCGCCGAC
The DNA here is from genome assembly GCF_000168975.1 of Roseibium aggregatum IAM 12614. Lineage (GTDB taxonomy): Bacteria > Pseudomonadota > Alphaproteobacteria > Rhizobiales > Stappiaceae > Roseibium > Roseibium aggregatum. The sequence continues at coordinate 152,461 of NZ_AAUW01000018.1, read as the reverse complement.
CTCATCGAGGCCGACCGCGGCTCCATGATGCACCTCGGGTGCATCCAGGCGGCTTGCAAACGCGTGCCACAGTTTCCCGATGGTTTCTTCGGGTTCCCATGGCTCGATGTCGATCTTGCCCATCGGTCTGGCCTCACCCAAACACGGCCGTGACAAGATCAAGGAGCCCGCGTTTCACGTCTTCATCGTCGGTCAGCGGTTCGATCATCGCGGCTTCGATCGCCCTTCCGACAGGCATGTCCTGGGCAATCAGCGTTGCCGCATAGACGACCAGCCGTGTCGACACGCCTTCCTCAAGATCCTGGCCTTTCAGCGCCCTGAGTTTTCCGGCCAGGCGCACCAGCGCGGCGGTCCGGTCGCGGTCGAGGCCGCTTTCCTCGCAAACGACTTCGGTTTCCAGATCCATTGGCGGGAAATCGAATTCAAGCGAGAGGAAACGCTGTCGGGTCGACGGTTTCAGGGTCTTCAGGATGTTCTGGTAACCGGGATTGTAGGAGGCGACGAGCATGAAGCCCGGTGCTGCCACCAGCTCCTCTCCGGTCCTGTCGATCGGCAGGGTTCGGCGATCATCCGTGAGCGGATGCAGCACGACCGTCACATCCTTGCGGGCTTCCACAACCTCGTCGAGATAGCAGATCGCGCCCTCCCTTACAGCCCGGGTCAGCGGTCCGTCCATCCAGACCGTCTCGCCGCCCTTGAGAAGATACCGGCCGATCAGGTCGGCGGCGGCGAGGTCGTCATGACAGGCGACCGTATAAAGCTTGCGGCCGAGCCTTGCCGCCATGTGTGCGACGAAACGGGTCTTGCCGCAGCCAGTTGGGCCTTTCAGCAGAACCGGCAGGCCGTTCCTGTGCGCGGCTTCGAAGACATCGCATTCGTCGCCTTGCGAGAGGTAGAAGGGGGCAGATGCCGCCCCCTTTGCCCTGGAGACACTTGCTTCCATGTCCATCACTCCGCCAGTACGCCGGCTGCTTCACCCGGCTGGATGACTTCGCGGCGTGGAACCGCAACTGCGTAGATGAAAAGGATCGCGCCAAGTACAAAGGCTGCACCGGCCCCGAACCGCATCCAGTAGAAAACGGCCAGCTGGTCCTGAACGTCCATGTAGTATTCGCCCATGACACGTTGCAGGTGGGTTTGCACTGTTCCGGCGAACGTCAGGACGAAGGTCATGAAGGACATGCCGCCGGCCATCAGCCAGAAGGACGCCATGTTGAGCACCTGGTTGTAGGGATCCCGGCCACGCAGAAGCGGCATGGCGTAGGTGATGATCGCCAGGTTCAGGGAAACATAGGCGCCGAAGAAGGCCAGGTGCCCGTGGGCAGCGGTGATCTGCGTGCCGTGGGTGTAGTAGTTCACGCCATGCAGGGTGTGCAGGAAGCCCCAGACACCGGCACCGAAAAAGGCGAGCGTGGCACAACCGAGCGACCACAGCAGCGCAGCCTTGTTGGGGTGGTCCCGACGACCCTTCCAGACCATCACGAAAGCAAAGGCCATCATGGCGAAGAAGGGGATCACTTCCAGCGAGGAGAAGATCGAGCCGATCCACTGCCAGTATCCGGGAGTGCCGATCCAGTAATAGTGGTGACCGGTGCCCAGGATGCCGGAGAACAGCGCGGCAGCGACGATGACGTAGAGCCATTTTTCGATGACTTCGCGGTCGACGCCGGTCAGCTTCAGCATCAGGTAGGCAAGGACCGAGGCCATGATCAGTTCCCAGACACCTTCGACCCACAGGTGCACGACGTTCCACCAGTACTGCTTGTCGAGCGAGAGATTGCTCGGATTGTAGAAACTGAACAGGAACAGGAGTGCCAGACCCCACAGGCCCAGAAGCAGGATGTTGGTGATCGCGGTCTTCTTGCCTTTCAGCACCGTCATGGTGATGTTGAACAGGAAGATCAGCGCGGCAACGACGATGCCGACCTTGACCCATTTGGGCTGTTCGATGAACTCGCGGCCTTCCTTGCCCAGCAGCCAGTTGCCTTCAAACAGGTTGAAGACATAGGTGAGAACAACGCCAAGCGTGCCGACCACCAGGATGATGAGCTGCAGATAGGCGAGCTTGGTGGAATGGATTTCCCGTTCCGCTTCTTCCGGGATCAGGAAGTAGGCGGAGCCCATGAAGCCGAGCAGCAGCCAGACGATCAGGCTGTTTGTGTGCAGCATTCGCACGATGTTGAAGGGGAGCAGCTCCGACAGAAAGTTCGGAGCCACATAGATATAGCCCGCGAGCAGCCCGCCCAGAACCTGGACGGCGAACAGGCCGAGCGCCACGGCGAAATACGCCAGCGCAACCTTTTGAGATTGATATTTCATCTTGGGTTTCCTCAGCGTTCGAAATCAGCCGGCATCGTTCGGCGGCCAGTCCTGGGCGTCGATCTTGTCTGTCCAGATCAGGAAGTTCGAGAGATCGCGGATCTCTTCGTCCGTTAGGTGGAACTGCGGCATCTGCCGGCGGCCTTCGATGCCGGAGGGCTGGGATTCCATCCACCCTTTCAGGGTCTCGAAAGCCAGCTCCGGGTCGTCCAGCACGCCCCAACGGGTCATCACGTTGCCGACTTCGGGGGCGAAATACGCGCCTTCACCCAGGATCGTGTGACAATTGATGCAGGCCTTGTCTTCCCAGACCCGTTTGCCCGCGGCAACGCTTTCGGTCAGCGTCGCCGCATTCGTCGACGTGCTGGTGATGTAAAGGTGGCTGTGCGCCGACAGCCCCACAAAGATGATGATGAAGAAAAGCGACCCGCCATAGAATATGTTTCGGGCCATGCTTTTGGTCATGACTTCGCGCATAGCGCGCTCCTTTCCCCGGAGTTGATCCTGCCGGGAGGGTGACAGCGCGCAGCCGCATTTCCTTAACCAAAGTCAAGTGGACCGGAAAGCAGTACCAAGGGAGATGCAATTCACCAGCAAGGGCCAAGAGGAAGCCCCGAATGTTGCCTCAAAACGCAAGCCCCCTGCGACAATTGTGTCGTTCTGCAAAGGGTGACGTGGTGTTTTCCGTATTGATTTCAGAAGTTTGCAAAAGGAGAAGTCTCCCGGTTTTGCTGGAGTGCGAAGCAGATCAAACCTGCCTGAAAGTCTCAAGTTAACGAAAGTCAAGGAAGCAGACCCTGCCTGCGCGCACCGTCCGACTGCCTCACCAGTCGAACGGAGACTAATCATGATCTCGACAAGAGCCATTCGGAGAAATGCGCTGCTGATGAGTGTGGCTTTCACACTCGGACTGTCGGCAGTCGGCGTTTCTGCGCAGGACAAGCCGGCGGACCACGGAAGTGGTCCCTCGGCTGCCTATGAGCCTAGCATGTCAACACTCGGCCAGCTGAAGGTCGAGATTCCGGGGCGCAAGGAAGGCGATCCCGTGATGACGCCTGACGAATACCAGAATGCAAACCAGATCTATTTCGAACGCTGTGCGGGGTGTCACGGCGTGCTGCGCAAGGGCGCGACCGGCAAGCCGCTGACCACGGACATCACGCGGGAAAATGGTTACGAATATCTGCGCGACTTCATCACCTACGGATCGCCTGCCGGCATGCCGAACTGGGGAACCTCGGGCGAATTGACCGACGAACAGGTCGACATGATGGCGCGCTACATCCTGCTGGAACCGGCGTCACCGCCTGAATTCGGCATGGACGAAATGCGCAAGAGCTGGAAGGTTCTGGTTGCACCGGAAGATCGTCCGAAAGAGAAGATGAACGCTATCGACATCGATAATCTCTTCTCGGTCACGCTGCGCGACAGCGGCCAGGTCGCCCTCATCGACGGTGAAACCTATGCCATCCATGCGGTGATCAACACCGGTTACGCGGTTCATATTTCGCGTATTTCCGCCTCCGGCCGCTATCTTTACGTGATCGGGCGCGATGCGCTTGTGAACATGATCGACCTGTGGATGGAAGAGCCGGCAACAGTGGCGCAGATCAAGGTCGGCACCGAAGCCCGCTCCATCGAAACATCGAAAATGAAGGGTTGGGAAGACAAGTATGCGATCGCCGGTTCCTACTGGCCGCCGCAATATGTGATCATGGACGGCGACACTTTGGAGCCGCTCAAGATCAAGTCCACCCGCGGCATGGTCTACGACGATCAGACCTACCATCCCGAGCCGCGTGTCGCCTCCATCGTGGCGTCGCACTACAACCCGGAATTCATCGTCAACGTGAAGGAAACCGGCAAGATCCTGCTGGTCGACTATTCAGACATCAAGAATCTGAAGACGACCGAGATCGAAGCGGAACGCTTCCTCCACGACGGCGGGTTCGACAGCACCAAGCGTTACTTCCTCGTGGCTGCCAATGCCCGCGGCAAGGTCGCGGTCGTCGACACTAAGGAAGGCAAGCTGACAGCCTTGCTCGAAACAGGCGGTCAGACACCTCACCCGGGACGCGGTGCCAACCTGATCCACCCGACATATGGACCTGTCTGGGTCACGTCGCACCTCGGCGATGAAACCGTTGCCCTGATCGGCACGGATCCCGAAGGCCACCCGGACAACGCCTGGAAGGTCGTTCAGACCCTCTACGGTCTCGGCGGCGGCTCGCTCTTCGTCAAGTCCCATCCGAAGTCGAACCATCTCTACGTGGATGCACCCTTGAACCCGGACGCGGAAGTTTCGGGAGCGATCGCGGTGTTCAATGTCGACGACCTGACGCAGGAAGAGCCCGAATACAAGGTTCTGCCAATTGTCGAATGGGCGAATGTCGGCGAAGGCCAACCGCGCGTCGTTCAGGGCGAGTTCGACCAGGCAGGCGAGGAAATCTGGTTCTCCGTCTGGAACGCCAAGGACAAGGAAAGCGCGATCGTCGTCGTTGACGACAAGACGCTCGAGCTGAAGCACGTCATCAAGGACGAACGGCTGATCACACCGACCGGCAAGTTCAACGTCTTCAACACGCGCGCCGACGTCTACTGACGTCCCGCCGGGAGAGGCGGAACACCGCCTCTCCCTTTTTCTTTCTTCCATGCCGCCTGCAGGAGCAAACGATGAAACAGCCAGGTAAGGTCTATCTGATGGGAGCAGGCCCCGGAGACCCGGAGCTTCTGACACTCAAGGCCCTGCGTATGCTCCAGGAAGCGGATGCCGTTGTATTCGACCGGCTGGTTTCGCCGGAAATCCTGTCGCTTGCACCGCACACCGCCCTGCAGGTGCCGGTGGGAAAATCTCCCGACAATCATCCCGTTCCTCAGGAGCGGATCAACGAGATCCTTGAAGAGCTTGCTCTGGAAGGCATGACCGTTGCCCGCCTTAAAGGTGGGGACCCTTTGATCTTCGGCCGGGGTTCCGAGGAAGCCGAACACCTGATGTCGCGCGGAATCGTAGTCGAATACGCGCCAGGCATAACCGCCGCCCAGGGCGCGGCCTGTGTCACGGGTGTGCCGCTCACCCATCGCGGTTTGGCGACCGGCGTTCGCTACGTGACCGGTCACCGGCAAGCGAACGGGGTTCTCGATCTCGATTGGAAAAGCCTCGCCTGCGAAGACACCACGCTGGTTGTTTACATGGGCGTTGCCAACATCGGGCAGATTGCCCTGCGCCTGATTGCTGAGGGACTGAGCGGGACAACCCCCGTACTTGCCATCGCAAACGCGACGACACCGCGTGAAACCAGGCTTTATTCCGAACTCGACAGGATCGCGATCGATGTGCGCGACGCCAGGCTCAAGGCACCTGTGCTGTTTGTTGTCGGCAAGGTCGTGACCCTGAGTGCCGAATGGCCGGCAACAACCTTTGACGCCATGCTCAGTGCCGTGGACAGCGGCACAGCCGGAAGGCTGGTCCATGCTTAAGACGCTGCTCACCATTGCCTTTTGTCTTCTGGCCATCACCAGTCTGGCCCTTGCAGAGGAACAGGACACGCCTGCGTCATTGGTCAATCTGGTGCGCCAGGACTGCGGCTCGTGTCACGGCATGACGCTGAAAGGCGGCCTTGGACCAGACATCCGGCCGGATGCACTTGGCCACTACGACATCGACACCCTGTCCACGGTGGTTCTGGACGGCATCCCGAAAACGGCAATGCCTCCCTGGCGTCCGATCCTGAGCGAGGCCGATGCGCGAAAAATTGCCGAATACCTTTTGAAGGGAGACACGAAATGAAGTGGCTATACGGAGCCGTTCTGGCGGCCATGTTGACCGGCACCGCTCAGGCGCAGTCGGTCGTTGCCACTGGCGATCTCGGTCTCGTTGTCGAACGGGCGAGCGGGTCGCTGTTGCTGGTCGATCAGTCCGAGCGCGCGTCCCTGTCACGGATCGAGGGCTTGGGCGATCTGTCCCACGCGAGCCTGGTCTATTCACCGGACGAACGCTTTGCCTATGTCTTCGGGCGTGATGGCGGCCTTTCCAAGGTCGACCTTGTCGAGAAACGGATAGCAAAACGGGTGATTCAATCCGGAAACGCCATCGGCGGCGCCATTTCGGACGACGGCTCGCTGGTCGCCGTTTCAAACTATGAACCCGGCGGCGTGCGCATCTTCGATGCTCAGACGCTGGAGATGGTTGCAGATATTCCGACGGGTTCAAAGACCATCGGTCTTGTCGATGCGCCCGGCAAACGCTTTGTCTTCACCCTGTGGGATGCAGGCGAAACCTGGATTGCGGATCTCAACACCGAAGAACCGAAGATCACCAGGATAACCGGCATGGGTACCAACCCTTATGATGGCCTGATCACCGGTGACGGCCGTCTCTACATCACCGGCCTGTTTGGCGAAGACGGATTGACCGCACTCGACCTGTGGCAGGAAAATCCCGAGCCGATCCGGGTTTTGCCCGGATACGGCCGCGGAGAAGCGGAACTGCCGGTCTACAAGATGCCGCATCTGGAAGGCTGGGCACGTGCCGGCCAGGAGTTTGTCCTGCCTGCCGTCGGGCACCACGAGGTTCTGTGGATCGACGGAGACACGCTCGCTGAAACCGGACGCACCAGAACCCATGGCCAGCCGGTTTTTGCCATGGCGCGGCCTGATGGCCGCCAGGTCTGGGTGAATTTCGCTCATCCGCTCAATGACACCATTCAGGTGATCGATACGGTCACGAAGCAGGTCGTGCACGAATTCAAACCCGGCCCTGCCGTCCTGCACATGGAATTCACGCCGCGCGGCAACGAGGTCTGGGTCTCGGTGCGCGATGCCGGCAAGGTGATGATCTACGACACCCGGACCTTCGAGAAGACAGGCGAAATCGACGCCGACAGCCCATCGGGTATCTTCTTTACCGCCCGGGCACACAGGACGGGGTTGTGAGCCATGACAAACCTCATCCATCCGATCGACCTGAACCTTCTCGACAGCTGGCAACGGGACTTTCCGTTAGTGCCGAGACCTTTCGAAATCATCGCCGCTGCTACGAATTGCCCCGAGGAGGACGTTATCGAGCGGTTTAATGATATGGCCGCGACCGGCCGGATCACCCGTGTCGGGGCTACCTGCGCGCCGAACACGGTTTCGGCGAGCACGCTTGCGGCCATGTCGGTGCCGCACGACCGCATTGAAGACGTTGCCGGAATTGTCGGAGCTCAGCCGGGCATCAATCATTCCTACCTGCGGGAGAACTACCGGAACCTCTGGTTTGTTGCCACCGGACCTGACCGTGACCACGTCGACAGGGTTCTGGACACCATTCGGGAACAGACGAAGCTTGCCGTTCTGGATCTTCCGATCATCCGTCCGTTCAACATAGACCTAGGCTTCAGCTTGAACGGCGGCCTGGGCCGGCCACCAGTGCCCCGGCCGGTCCGGTTGGAGCGACTGCAGGAGGGTGACGATGACCTCCTGCAGGCTCTGACCACGGGATTGCCTCTTTGTCGGCGTCCGTACCTGCGGATTGCGGAGGACCTCGGCCGGACGGAAGAGGACATACTGGATCGGATCGAGAATCTGCTCGAGGCGGGCATTATTTCGCGATTTGGCGTGATTGTGCGCCACCGGGCTCTGGGCTGGCGCGCGAACGCCATGGTCGTCTGGGATATCGAGCCGGACCGGATCACCGCAGCGGGCCCGGCTCTTGCGGCGCATCCGGGCGTGACCCTGTGTTATGAACGCCGGCCCGTGGCGGGCGTCTGGCCCTATCGCCTTTACTGCATGATCCACGGCCGGAGCCGGTCGCAGGCGCTGGAAGTCCTCATCAAGGCATCACGCCTGCCGGAGGTCGCGGACGTGAGACATGACGTTCTCTTCTCCACCCGCTGCTTCAAGCAGACAGGGGCGCTGATCTCTCGCCAGGGAGTTGCGGCATGACCCGGTACCTGTCTCCTCTCGAACGGACCCTGATCAACCGTCTGCAGGACGATCTGCCGCTGGTTTCGCATCCCTTTCAGGAACTGGCGCAGGAACTGGACCTGAGTGAAGAAGAGGTTGCCGGACACATCCGGACCTTGCGCGACGACGGCTTGCTGACGCGGTTCGGCCCGTTTTTCGATGCGGAAGCCCTGGGTGGCGCCTTTTGCCTTTGCGCAATGGCGGTAACGCCGGAGCGTTTCGAAGACGTCTTAACCAAAGTCAATGCCTACCCCGAAGTCGCCCATAACTATGAACGGGACCACAAGCTGAACATGTGGTTCGTCCTGGCAACGGAAAGTCAGGCCGCAATTTCGGCAACAGCCGAAGCAATCGAGCGCGACACAGGTTTGCCGGTGCTTCTGTTTCCGAAGGAACGCGAGTTCTTCATAGGCTTTCGGGTGAACGCATGACCTTGACCTCCCAGGACCGAACGATCATCGAAGCCACACAGGCCGGATTGCCGCTGGTCACCAGACCCTATGCTGTCGTTGCAGAAAGCCTTGGCCTGAGCGAAGCGGACCTGATCGAGCGCCTGAAGCACTTGAAGGCGCAGGGTATCATCCGGCGGATTGGCGCTGCTCCAAATCACTACCGTCTCGGGATGACCGCCAACGGCATGACGGTCTGGGATGTCGATGACGCGGTGGTCGACAGTCTCGGCGAAAAGGTCGGGGGCCTGCCGTTCGTCACGCATTGCTACCGCCGACCCCGGGCGCTGCCGGACTGGCCCTACAATCTCTTCGCCATGGTTCATGGAGAAACCCGCGACGAAGTGGTCGCCAAACGGTCGGAGATCTCCAGCCTGCTGGGCAAGGCCTGCCGTGCCAGCGACATCCTGTTTTCAACGCGCATCCTGAAAAAGACGGGCATGCGCCTGCGCGGCAAGGAGGGCTGAACGATGTTCCGCCTCTCGGAATACATACACCAGATCATTGACCCGACGCCTGTGCGGGCCCGCCGTGGAAACGGCGGGGTCAAGCCGGTGGTGATCTGGAACCTGACCCGGCGCTGTAACCTGAAATGCCGGCATTGCTATACGGTGTCGGCGGACGTCGATTTTCCAGGCGAGTTGACCCACGACCAGGCCATGGCGACCCTGGAGGATCTTGGACGCTTCGGCATTCCCGCCCTGATCCTGTCCGGGGGTGAACCGCTGGACCGGAAAGACCTGTTTGAGATTGCCGGGCGGGCCAGAAGCCTTGTGCGCATGCTGGCCCTGTCAACTAATGGTACCAGGTTGCACGGCGAAACTGCCGACAAGGTGGCAGAAATCGGCTTTGATTATGTGGGCATATCCATCGACGGGATCGGCGCCACCAACGACTGGTTTCGCGGTGTTGAAGGCGCTTTTCAATCTGCTCTGCGGGGCGTTCGCGAATGCAAGGCACGCGGCATCAAGGTCGGGCTGCGCTTCACCCTGACGGAGGGCAACCACGAGAGTCTGCCTGATCTTCTGCGCCTTTGCGACGATGAGGGCGTCAACAAGTTTTACCTGTCCCATCTCGTCTATGCCGGCCGGGGTGACAAGCACCGCGGCGAAGACGCCGAACACATGCGCTCCAGATGGGCGATGGACGTGTTGATGGATCGGGCATGGCAAGGTGTCAGCGGTGGCAGACCACTCGATATCGTTACCGGCAACAATGATGCCGACGCGGTTTATTTCCTGGAGTGGGTGGACCGGACCTTTGGGCCGGACACCGCTGCCCACGTGCGCGATCATCTCGCCGCATGGGGCGGCAATTCTTCCGGTCTCGATGTGGCCAACATCGACACGCTCGGCAACGTGCATCCGGATACCTATTGGTCCGACTACACCATCGGCAGTGTGAAGACCGATCCCTTTTCCGACCTGTGGACAGGGGCGGATCCGATGCTGGCGCGGCTTCGGACGAGGCCCCGCCCGCTCAAGGGGCGATGCGGCGCCTGTGCCTTCAAGGATGTGTGCGGGGGCAATACCCGTATCCGCGCACTGCAACTGACTGGCGATCCCTGGGCCGAAGACCCTGCCTGTTATCTCAACGACGACGAAATCGGGCTTGCCGGTGCCGGCGGTGACCGCCTGGCCGTGACCCCGTTCCGAGGAAAACGCCATGATCCGGCTCACCGCTTCGCTTAGCGCGCTCCTGCTGCTGACTTCGCTGTCGGTCGCAGGCCCCGCGCAGGACTACGCAGACAATTGTCAGGACTGTCACGGTGCCGGCCGTCTCGGCGGTGTCGGCCCGGCTCTGATCCCGGAAACCTTGGGCCGCATGCGCGGACCGGATCTCGATGCCGTCATTCGCGATGGTCGCAAGGCGACGCAGATGCCGGCATTCGCCGATGTTCTGAACGGCGAACAGATCGAAGCGCTGGCCGCTTTCCTGAAGGAGCCGCTGCGCGATGTTCCGGACTGGACCGAAGCGGATATTGCCGCCAGTCAGGTGATCAACGAGGACTATCAGTCTGTCGAAAAGCCTGTCTGGCAGTCCGACCCGATGAACATCACCCTGGTTGTCGAAACAGGCGATCATCACGTGAGTGTTCTTGACGGCGATACCTTCGAGACGCTCGACAGGTTCGCAACGCCGTTTGCGGTCCATGGCGGGCCGAAATTCTCGCCGGACGGGCGCTATGTCTTCATCATGTCGCGCGACGGCTGGGTCCAGAAATACGATCTCTACGCGCTTCAGGAAGTTGGCCGGGTCCGGGCAGGGCTCAACAGCCGCAACATTGCCATGAGCCATGACGGCAAATGGCTGGCGGTTGCCAACTATCTGCCGATGACGCTGACGATCCTGTCGACCGAAGACCTTTCGGTCGCAACCGTGATGGATGTTAAGGCCAAGGACGGCACGGCCAGTCGTGTCTCGGCCGTCTATCAGGCGCCCAACCGCAAGAGCTTCATCCTCGCCTTGAAGGACGCACCGGAGATCTGGGAGGTTGCCACCGATCCCGATGCTGACCCAGTCTATGAAGGGTTCGTGCACAGCCGTGAAAAAGGCATGGTCGAAGCTTTGCCGTCGTCCCAAGGGCTCTTTGCCCGCAGGAGGATCCTGACGGCGGAGCCGCTCGACGATTTCTTTTTCGATGATGATTACCGGCATCTCGTCGGGGCGTCGCGTGACGGTGCGCGCGGTGTCGTGGTCAACCTGAATGTCGGCCGTGAAATCGCTGAACTTCCTCTGGAAGGCATGCCGCATCTCGGCTCTGGCATCAGCTGGGAACGGGATGGCCACAGGGTCATGGCGACCCCGCATCTGAAAGAAGGCAAGCTGTCGGTTATCGACACCGAAACCTGGAAGCAGATCACGACGATCAAGACGGACGGTCCCGGCTTTTTCCTGCGCAGCCACGAGAACACACCCTATTTCTGGGCCGATGTCTTCTTCGGCCCGAACAAGGACAAAATCCACGTGATCGACAAGGAGAGCCTCGAAATCGTCAAGACCTTGAAGCCGGTCGAAGGCGAGACGGTCGCTCATGTCGAATTCACGAAGGATGGCCGCTACGCCCTTGTCTCCGTCTGGGAGGATGACGGCGCGGTGATTGTCTATGACGCCACCACTCTGGAAGAGGTCCGGCGTCTGCCCATGCGCAAACCTTCAGGGAAGTACAATGTCTGGAACAAGATCACCTTTTCGGAAGGAACGAGCCATTGAGGCGATCCTCGTCTCGCATGGCCAGCCGTCGCACCCGCAGGCAGGTGAAGCGTATTTGCGCGGACTTGCGCAGCAGGTCCGCGAATTCCTGCCCGGCGGCTCCATCCGCTCGGCCACGCTGGCCGCGCCTGATGCTCTTGATCGGGCCCTGGACCTTGCTGGGCCTGAGCCGCTTGTTTTTCCGGTCTTCATGGCCGAGGGCTGGTTCACGCAGACCGCATTGACGGGCAGGCTGAAGGGAACGGACGCACGGCAGTTGCCAGCGCTCGGCATTCATCCCGAGTTGCCCCGTCTGACGGCTCGCTTTCTGGAAATGACGGCTGAAAGAACCCACTGGAACGCGTCCGGCTACGAACTGCTGCTGGCAGCCCATGGTTCGGCAACTTGCCGGTCAACCGCACTAAGCACCGTCCGGTTCGCTGCAGGTCTCGCCGAATGGCTGCCGCAGAGACCGATCCGGCTGGGGTTCCTGGAAGAAGCGCCGTTCCTGGAAAATACGGCTGCCAGCTGCGGCATGAGAACCATTCTATTACCTCTTTTTGCCGGCAACGGGCACCACGTCACCCAGGATATTCCGGATGCCCTCGACGGGGCCGGGTTCGAAGGCCTGCGCCTTGCTCCGCTGATCGAGGCACCCTTCATGCCCAAACTCATCGCCTGTGCGCTTGAAAGCGCCAACCGGAAGGAATTGGCGGCGTGACCCGGATCGAAACCGGCTGGCCGGTGCGCAAACTTGTGATCTTGCTCTATCCGTTCACGGCTGCTGCCGTTGCCATCAATCTCTTCATGTTGAGCCTGATGGGGCAGGCTGTTGGTTTGCCTGCCCTGTCGCCTGTCATGTCGATCTGGCTTAGTTTGCCACTCGGCGTACCGGCCACGTGGTTTGCGGCAAAATGGGTGCGGCGACTGATGGACGAAGCAGATGGAAAACCGCCGCCGGCAAATTGATACTCTCGCGATCGGAAAAGAGACCATGCGGATGCAAAGGGAAATGCGTCAAGGAATGGGCCTGCGTATCGCAGGTGCGGCTGCCGTTGTTTTCGGCCTCATGACGGTGCTGAGTGGTGGAACCGTCCTCTTCGGTGGCGATCAACTGTCCCAATGGGCAGGCAACGTCGTCAGGTTTGTGCTGTGGTTCAATTTTCTGGCGGGCTTTGTTTATGTCGCCACCGGTATTGGGCTCTGGTTTGCCAGAGGGTGGGCCTGCTGGACGGCCATCACGATCCTGGTTGGGACCGCGATCGTTTTATGTGCGTTCCTGGTGTATGTGTCGCAGGGCGGGCCCTATGAGACGCGCACCCTCGTGGCACTGATCTTCAGAACGGGCTTCTGGGCGATCGTTACCTCAACCGCCCTGCGCGCCGTAAACCGCAGATAGAAGCTCTTCTCAGGCGTCCAGCCACCCGGTCGAACCGTCGCCTCGCACAACGAAGGCTCTGGTTGCCGGAAACTCGGCAAGGGCTTTGCCGAGGTTTTTCTCTCCAGCAACAAGGGCAGCCGTGGACAGGCCATCGGCGAGTGCGGCCGCAGGCGCTATGACGCTTGCGCCATCCAGTCCGCCTTCAATCGGCAGGCCGGTCCGGGGATCGATGATGTGCGAGCGGCGGCCCGCCTGATCGAAGGTCGTGCCGAGCCGTGCCGAACTTGCTACAGCGGCATCCGTCAGATGGATTCTGGTGCCCGCCTCTGAGCGTTCCGGCACCGGCTGCAAGGTAACGGGCCAGCCTTTGTTTGCGCCGGCGTCAGGAGCAGGGTCTTCATCCGGCCCGCCTCTGGTAACGATCTCACCGAGATCGACCACCATGTTCGTGCATCCTTTCGAGGCAAGCAGGGCAGTGACCCTGTCCGTGATATAGCCTTGAGCAATCCCGTTGAAAGACATGGCCATGCCCTTGCGGGCAAACCGGATCTCGCCCGGGCCGTAAACGACATTCCTGAAGCCCGTGCGGTCTCGGGCGGTCGCAAAATCTCGACCCGTGTCTCCGGTCGCCTGTCTGGCATAATAGGCCCACAACGGCTGAATGGTCGGGTCGAAAGCTCCGTCTGTCGCAGCATGAAGCCTGTCGCACTGGCCGAGGAGGTCGACCATTTCAAGGGAAGGTGCCGGCAACCGTCCATCCGTATTCAGCCGGACCAGTTCGCTTTCCGGGTGGTAGAGGCTGAAGATTGCCTCCAGCCTGCGAATTTCCGCATCCACATTGGCGAACAGGCGTTCTGCTTCGGCGGCACTCTGATGCAGGATATCGATCTCGGCGCCGGCACCCAGCGCGATGCCGCGCCAACGGTACAATTGGGCACGGCCGGCGGCCATCGCGATGCCTGTCGGAAGCGCAAGGCCTGCAGCACCGGCCGCGCAGATCCGCAGGAACCGGCGCCGGTTGACTGGGGACTGATTGGTCATGGTTTGTCTCATTGCGCAGCCCCTTGCATTGCATCCATCGAGAGGGAGGTGGCGGCGGACACATCGACGGCGCTCAACACATAGTCTGTGGGGATATCGTCGAAGCGCACGACGTTGCCCTTGTTCTCCTGCGCGAAGGCGTCGGCTCCGGCTTGCGTGCCAAACGGGATTGCCTCGGGAGCGCCCATGCCGCCTGCCACACTGCTGCCGATGACGAACCAGGCCGCATCCGCGTCGATCCAGTTGTCAGTGCCCGGCTGGGTCCAGCTTTCCGCCCGTTCCATGTCGTTGACATAAACGGCGGCTATATCCTTCGGCTCTTCGGGAGAACGCAGGAAGGCAACCGCGTCACGAACTTGCGTAAACCAGAGTGGATTGGGAATTCCTGTCAGGTGGATCTGGGCCTTGGGGCCATCATGCTCCAGAACGGTCATCTGGCAATAGTGACCGGCCGCTTCCGGTGTCAGATGCATGGCATCCGGTTTGGCAATCTGGACCTCTTCCTGACAGGCAGCCAGGAACCCGAGCAAGAAGATGGAGATGAGCGCGCGTTTCATGGCGCAATCCTTTTTATCAAAAGAGCGGAACCGGCCATGGCCAGACCGGCCAACACGGTCAGGGAGCCAAGGGCGAGCAAGGGATCGAAGGGCAGGGCGTCTGCCACCCCGGCCATGCCGCCCATCAGGTCGCTTGTACCGAGAGCCGCGAGGTTGAAGAGGCGGAAGGCATCAGCCGGGTTGAGCAGGATGGCATAGGGGAAAACGTCGGACGCGAAGACGCCGCTGGGATTGGCAACGAGCGCGCCCAGGAGCGCAAGGTCATACAGGACGACCATCATCAGCCAGACAGCCACCGAAGCCGCTGCTGCGGTGCGCGACTGGCGCGTCAGCGAGCTCAGCACATAACCTGTCGCAAGAAAGCAGGCTCCGAGAAGGATCGAGGTTGCGATCAGCCGGACAAAATCCGCAAGCCCCGAGAGGGAGCCGTAGCCCGCTGCCACAAGCAATCCTGCCGTCAGTCCGTAGCCGACGACCAGGGCAAATGCGAGAACCAGCGTGTGGCCGACGGCCTTGCCGATCAGGAATTCGACACGGGAGATCGGACAGGACAGCGTCATCAGCAATGTGCCGCGTTCGATTTCGCCGCAGATCGCGTCGAAGGCAAGCAGTAGTGCAATGAGCGGCACAAGATAGACCGACAGGCTGGCCAGCGAGGCAACGGTGATGGTCAGCCGGTCGACGCCGAGGGTTCCCGCGGGTGCCGAGCCGAGCAGGGCGAGCGCCAGTGAAAACACGGCCAGGATCATCGCCGCAAGCAGGATCCACCGGTTGCGGATACCAATGCGGATCTCTTGCCCGGCGACTGTGAAGATTCTGGAAAACATGGCTCAGGCCTCCTTGCCAGCGGCGCTGGAAAAATACCGGTAGACGTCATCGAGGCTCGGTGCGTGCACATCGACATCCTCAACCAGGCTGCCAAGAGCGCTGATCGCCGAAAGGGTCCTTATCTTGTCGTCCGCGTTGCAGTTGAATTCGACAGAACGTCCGTTCATCTGTCCGCCGCCGAGGCTTTCGGAGACATGGGCGAGATCCTCTGGCCTTGTCCAGACCTTCAGCCTGATCGGCAACCCGGCCTGGGCCCGCAGGCGGCTCAACACATCGTCCGCGACGAGCCGGCCCTTCGACAGGATCAGGATCCGGTCTGTCCGTGCTTCCAGTTCGGTGAGGGCATGAGACGACAGCAGAACGGTGGTTCCCTGTCCCGCGATTTCACCAATCAGTTCGTAAACCGTCTGCCGGGAGATCGGATCGAGGCCTGTCGTCGGTTCGTCGAGCAGGATCAGTCTTGGCCGGCCGATGAGTGCCTGGGCGAGACCTAGGCGTTGTCGCATGCCTTTGGAATATGTGCCGACCCGCCGTTTCGCAGCCTCGGCCAGGCCGACCCTTTCGAGCAGCGGCAAGGCCTTGGCCGGGCTTTCGCCCTTCAGTCTGGCATAGAAGGTCAGCACTTCCTTGCCGGTGAGCGAAGCGGGAAAGGCGACCGATTCCGGCAGATAGGCCGTGCCGACACGGGCATCGTGACTGCCGGGGGCAGCTCCCATGACGGTGACGTCGCCGTGATCGCGTTTCAGAAATCCGAGCACGATCTTGAACAGTGTCGTCTTGCCGGCGCCGTTGTGACCGAGCATGGCAACCCGTTCACCTGCGTTCAGCGAAAAGGACACGTCGTCGACGGCCTTGTGGCCGGAAAAGGTCTTGCAGACTCCATCCACGCGGAGGGTCGGTGCAGCGAGGGACGTTTCGGTCATCCTTGAACTCCCGAATTCGGTGTCGCCCGCACTGGCGGATGCATCAATGGGGCGTTGTCGACGATGCCGCCTGGCAGCAAGGCCGGAAATTGAGATTGGGTCCAACGCAGCAGCTGAACGGCCGGACTGCCGACCAGAAGCTTGGCAGAGGGTTGGGTCCACAGGACCTGGTCGACCATGTCGTTGGGCCGGTAGGCGGTGTCGGCGATGCCGTCGCCGTTCATGTCGAAGGCCGGGTGGTCGCTCCAGTAGTTGCCACGCCCGTCCGTGCTCCAGTCAAGCTGGCGGCTGCCAACATATTTCACCTGGGTCTTGTTGCCGATGAAAGCATTGCCCTTGAAGGCGTTGTTCGCGGAGCCCGCCGTGAAGTGAACACCGATGGGGCAGCCTTCGAAGCTGTTGTCAGTCACCGTGTTCTTGTTGGCGTTGTACATGAACAGGCACTTCTCGCCGCCGCCTTCGACCTGGTTGCCGGAGATCTCCGCGTGATTGGCGTAGTTGAGCATAAGGCCGTGATTGCGGTCGCCGAGAGAGACGTTGTTGCGCACCTTCAGCCGGTCGGAGAACATCAGCGCGTAGCCGATGTCATTGCCTTCAGAAACGTTGTTCTCGATGACACCGTTGTTGCCATGCATGTAGTGAACGGCAAAACGCAGGTCTTCGAACCGGTTGTTGCGGAACGTGTCCTTGGGGCTGGTGTTGACGAAGATGCCGTCGCGGCCGTAGCGGATCGTGTTGAATTCGGCCAGAAGATCAGGCGCATTCCAGACGTAGATGCCGTTGCCGCGCTCGTTCATGCGCAGGTCCTGGCGGCCTTCGATCAGGTTGTTCGAAACGGTCGCATTGCGTGCGCCATGGACATCTACTCCGGTCAGGTTGTCGAGGATCCGGTTGTCACGCACGATGGCGCGATGTGCGGTCTTGGTCAGCTTGACACCCGCATCCAGCGTATCCTGAGACAGGCCGGAGCCGGTCAGTTCCAGCCCTTCCACGACACTATCGGGCGCGTTTATGGTGACGACGCTGCCGGAGCCGTTTCCGGCAATGCCTGCCTTGCCCGCTCCACTCAGCGTCAAGGGCTTGTCGAGAACCACGGGGCCCTCATGCTTGCCGGGGGCAAGCCGGAGAATATCCCCGGCCTGTGCTTGTTGAAGTGCCTGCTGCAAGGCGCCCTTTTCGGACGGCACCTGCCATTCCTCGGCCTGTAACGGACCGCAGACGGTCAGGCTCGCCACAGCAGCGGCGGACAATGCCAGAGAATTGAAAAGGGCGCGATGCATGGCTCAGGTGTTCCTCGGTTCCACGAACATCCGGCCGCGCATTTCCATGTGCAGCGCATGGCAGAACCACTGGCAATAGTACCAATGGACACCCGGACGTTCGGCGACAAAGGTGACCGAGGCGGTCGCCTGCGGGCCAACCTCCATGGCAATGCCGTAATTGGACAGGCAGAAGCCGTGGGTCAGGTCATCGATATCGTCGATGTTGGTGACGTAGATGGTCACTTCGTCGCCCTGTTTCACCGTGAATTTTTCAAGGCTGAAAGTCGGCGCGACAGAGTGCATGTAGACACGCACCTTGTTGCCGTCGCGGATGACGTCCGCAGCATATTCCAGCTCGACGCCGTCGGCGGCTGCCTGTTTCTTGGCATCGTCAAACCAGGGATGGTTGCGATCCCAGACAGTTGCCGGATTCAGCTTCGACGCATGCACGATGATGCTGTCATGAGGTTCGGCGAACGTCGGCCCGTCATGAACGACCTTCATGTCGTCGGTGGAAATGTCGATGAGCTGTTCGTTCTCCGGTTTCAGCGGACCGACGTTCAGGAACCGGTCCTTGGAGAACTTGTTCATCGAAATCAGCCACTTGCCGTCCGCTTCCGCGGTTTCACCCATGGACGTGGAGTTGTGGCCCGGCTGGTAATGCACATCGACCTTCGAGATGATCGGATCGACATCTTCACCCGCATAGGCGCGGATGGCCTTGTCGACATTCCACTTCACGATCTGGCTGTCGAGGAACAGGGTCGTGAATGCGTTGCCCTTGCCGTCGAAAGCCGTGTGGAGCGGGCCAAGGCCGAGCTGAGGTTCGGCGACAACAGCCGAGCGTGGATCGGCATTGTCAGAGAAGAGCGCGTCGACCTTGGTCACGTCGATCACCGTGCAGGTGGGCGACAGCTTGCCGTTGATGACGATGTGCTTCTTGTCCGGAGCCGCGTTGCAGCCGTGCGGGCTGTTCGGAACCGGGATATAGCGGGTGAACTGGGAATTGGCTTCTTTCCGGCCGTCGACGATCGGCACACCGTTGAGTTCCCGGTAGTTGCCCGCAGCGACGGCTTCCTCGATCGCCTTGATGTTGAAGACGACGCAGTGATCCAGTTCGCTCTCGGTCATTTCGGCAAGGTTCATGCCCATTTCCGAGTTGTAGCTGGTCGAGAAGGCATATTTGCCCTGGTAGTCGGCGTCGCAGTTGTCGAGGTTGCCCGACACTATCACCTGCCAGGCGACCTTCATCTCGTCACCGTCGATGGCGGTGAACAGGCAGGAATATTGGGACGGATCGTCCAGGATCTTGCCGTCGTTGACCAGCGGAGCTTCATGCTCGCCGTTCGCAAAGACATAGCCGGTACGCGGATATTTCTGCGGCCGCATGCCGTGAATGTCATGCGCGTTCGGGATCTCGATGATCTTGTCGCACTTCATCGTGGTGCAATCGATGCGGGCGACGCGCGTATTCGCCTTGTCGTTGGCGAAGATGTAGCGCCCGTCATAGGTGCCGTCGGTGAAGGACATATGCGGATGGTGCAGGTCGCCGTTGTCGTAGGTGACCTTGCCCTGGGCTGCGAGATACGCCTTGGTTTCCGGCAGCAGACCTTCCGTCAGGATCTTGAGAGACTCGTTGGTCTGGCCCCAGCCGGTTGCCGAGCAGCGGTTGAAGACCGGAACGCGCATCAACTCGCGCATGGACGGGAAACCGAGAATGCGCAGCTCGCCGCTCTGGCCCGAAGACCAGAAGCCGTAATATTCGTCGAGTTCACCCGGTGAGAGTTCGAACTTCTGACCGTCTCCCTGCGCATATGCAAGGTCTGCACCGCTCAGGGCAACAGCGCCCATTCCGGCAACAATGGCGGTCTTGGCTGATCCGCCCAACAGATCCCGGCGGGATACGCCGCGCTGTTCGTGAGTGTCCTTCATGGCTGATCTCCTTAGGTTGCCTTTTGAAGGTTATTTGGCCGGCACTGGCGTTTCCGCCTTGGCATTCGTGTCCGGCTTGACGAGACCGGTCTGCACCTCGAACCGCCGTCTTTTCGCGAGCTTCTTGATGCAAACGGGACATTTCTGGTCGTGCTGATACAGAACCTGGCAGTGCAGGCAGTTCAGGCACTCGTTTGGATTGATGTTGCCTTCCGGATGGATGGCCTGGACCATGCATTCCTTGGCGCAGCGGTTGCAGGGGTTGCCGCACTCGCGATACCGCTTCAGCCAGTCGAACATCCGCAGACGGGCAGGGATCGCGAGGGCTGCGCCAAGCGGGCACAGATACCGGCAATAGAACCGCTCGATGAACAGGCCGGCTGCCAGAAGGGCCACCGCGAACAGGACAAACGGCCAGGCGCGCTGGAACTTCAGGATGATGGCCGTCTTGAAGGGCTCGACTTCGGCGTAGTGTTCGGCAACATCGAGTGAGTAGAGCGACAGTCCGAACAGACCCAGGAAGATAATGTATTTCACCGGCCACAGGCGTTCATGCAGACCCCAGGGCACTTCGATCTGCGGGATACGGCACAGCTTGGCAATACGGTTGGTCAGCTCCTGCAGCGCGCCGAAGGGGCAAAGCCAGCCGCAATAGGCACCGCGTCCCCAGAACAGAAGGGCAGCGGCCACGGAGAACCACAGCAGGAACACCAGGGGGTCCATCAGAAAGGCGTCCCAGCTGAAGTCGCTCGTGAGGGCCGAGAAGAATGCCAGCACGTTGACCACCGACAGCTGGGCATTTTCCATCCAGCCGAGCCAGACCAGCGTGAAGGTGAGGAAGCCGATGCGGAACCAGAAGGTGAAACGCTCGTTGCGGGTCACCTGCATCTGGAAGAAGAACACCAGCGTGAGCACGGCGATGGCAGCCCCGAGGATCAGGACGTCCGTCTTGCGGTCATTCCAGATGCGTTTCCAGAGCGCCTGGACACCCGTGTCCTTGTCGGAGGCGGCTCCATTGGACTGCCCTGAAGCTGCGGCAGGCGCTGCGGCTGGTGCAACGGTCTTCAGATAACTGTCGGGCAGGCGGTAGCCGAGATCGAATGTAAGGAACACCTTCTCGATCGGGCCGACCGGACGCTGCACGAGCAACTGCAGCCGGAATTCCCTGGCAGGTTCGAAACCTGAGTCCGCTGGAATGATGAAGAGGTCCATTTCCGAAAAGGCCGGGGCACCGTCAGCGGCGATGGTGCCGACCCGGTTGTGCTGGCGATCATGGAAACGCACCGAGACGTCGTCCTGGATGAGCTGGATGCGATCGAAGATCCCGCCCCGTACATAACCCGAACCCTTGAAGGAGTAGCGTCCCCGGCCGGCCACCAGAATGGCGTGGTCACCGTCGTTCAGCCGGGCCATCAGGTTGGCATATTCCGCTTCGCCCAACAGCGACAGGCCGATTGAAGGCACATCTGCAAGGGCAAGATAAAGGTCGATGAAGGTGTCTGTTTCCGGGCCTTTCTCAGGCCGGTCGACCGCACGTTTGTCTCCCTGAACCACGAAGGATTCGTTGATCTGCGCGACATCGAGGGAGAGGCGCCGAACGGAGCCGTCACCTGTCAACGTCATCCAGTCAATGATGTCGGTCTTGCCGGTATCGACTTCCCTTTGCGGGCCGGTCTCAGCGACCTCGGAAGCAAGGCCACCCAATCCCAGGGTCCGCGCAACCTTCAGGCCCGAACGGATGATGGAATCGTCGATGACCATGATGGTCACGGTCGCGCCGGAAATGATGTCGAGATCATGCGCAGAACCGCCGCTGGCAGCTTCCGCCTTCAGGTCCAGACCTGCATAACCTTCCGTCACCGCCCGGATTTTCTTGTCGGGAATCCCGATCAGGACAATCGGTTCGGAGTGTTTGACCAGTCGAACCCCAGTGATGACGGCGTCCTTGTCGACACCGACCAGTGTGTGGATCGGCTTGCCGGAATAGCCCGTCGTGGAGACGAAGTCTGACGTAAGGTAAACCCAGCCAAGCGTATCCTTGCCGTTCAGGGCTGGTACGACCGGAACATCACTCTTCAGCGGCCCGAATGTATCGGCACCCGGCACGAGTTCGCCCGGCGCAACCTTGTCGAGGTACTGCTGGACCAGCGCATCATCTGCCTTGACCGGTGCGGTTCCTGCCAGGCCCAGCACAACAGCGAGGCTCAGAATGGCGAACAGAAAAATGTGACGGGGATGACCCACGAGACGCGCTCCAAGAAGTCGTGTGTTTTCTCTCAGGGCCAGTTGTCGGCCTTCGTGACCTGGAACTTCTTGACGATTGTCAAGCGTGTCGAAAATGATTTTGGGAAGACGAAAAAAAAGCGCTCACTTGTGGTGAGCGCCTTGAAAAGTAAGTTTATTTTCGTATTCGAGGTGTTGTGAGTATCGGGAAATAGACCCAGGCATATATCCCGAAGGCCAGGATCCACAGGCTGCCCGACAACAGCATGGTTTCGAAATAGTCGAGCGCGGTAAGTCCAAAACTTCGCACCAGCGCAGCGGCGATCAGAAGCACATAAGCGATCACGATCGGCCGCGACACCTTCAAGGGCAAACCCGCATGACCGAGCGAGGCGCGGGTCATCATCGCAAGCGTCATGCTGCCGATCGCCCCGGCTGCAAGCAGATGCAGGGCAGCCGTTTCGGAGTATTCCCCGGTCAGTAAAGTCACGCCGTAAACCAGATACCCGGCCCCAAGCAGCAGATAAGCGGCATGCAGGATCCAGAGAATCGGCTCCCCTCGTGCCGCCCACCCCTGCCAGCCGACAAGGCGTAACAGCGTGACCAGTCCGGCCGCCAGACATAATCCACCACGCAGCACTTCCGGCACAAACGGCAGGAAGGCGAGGGCCGCGAGCAGGACGAGCAGGATACCGGCCCGGTCCAGCCAGACACGTGACACGGGCAGGGGCCCTTGATGGCCCGCCCGAAGCAGGGCATTGCGCGTGAACGCCGGCACGACCCTGCCGCCGATAATCGCGATCATGGCCGTGCTGGTGAAAATTCCCATTCGAACACCTGCCTGGGCGGTGTCGTCCGTCCAGCCGATCCACTCCAGATGCATCATCAGATTACCGGTTAGGAGAGCCGTCAGCAGCGCCAGGAACACCATGTTCCGGGCCTGGGATTTGCGAGCGAGACGCCCCAGCACGGCAGTGGAGAGGACCGGGACAAAGGCAAGATCCACCGCGGCAACGATCACCGGGTCTATGCTGTTTGAAAACCAGATGGCAAACCGTCCCGCGAGCCAGACCGTGCCGCTGGCAATGACAAACAGCGAACCGGCTTCCTTCGTTCCGGTCCAGTTGGGGACCGCGGTCACGAAAAATCCCGCAATCACGGCAGCCGTGTAACCGAAAACCATTTCGTGCGCGTGCCAGAGATGCGGGGCCATGGACATGGGTGTGGAGACAAAGGTCCCTCCGGCAGCGTGAACGCCGAGCCAGACTGTCCAGGCAAGCATGGCGAAAACCGAAAAAATACCGGCGGACAGGAAAAAGAACCTGAACCCGGCGGTTAACACGGTCGGGATCCGGTTAGGGGTGCCCAATGCCCCAAAACGATGAGTTGCCATCATGAGCTTGCCTTTCGGGGTGTTTCTGCCGGCAGGCCGGCAAATGCAGCTGAAGATGAAACAGGCTGAATGGCCCTTGGCTCATGATCCCAAGGCAGGTCCGCCAGTGTCTTGACCATCGTCAAGTCGGATTGGATTTATGACTATAAAAGTCATGTATATCGAAGGAGCCGCCTGGTTCCGAAGTCGTGTTCCTGAAGAGAGCGCCCCTGCCATGCCCAGCCTCAACTGGCTCAATTTTATCGCGGCCTTCCTGGTCTTCTTCGCCTCTCATATGGTTCTGGTCAGGCCTCCGGTACGTCCAGTTCTGGTCGCCTTGCTTTCGCCGCGCGGGTTTTCACTCTGCTATTCGCTGCTTTCACTGGCGATCCTGTGGTGGCTGATTGTTGCGGCCCGTGATGCGCCATACGTTGCGCTTTGGTCTTGGGAGCCCTGGCAGACCTTTGTACCCGTACTGATGATGCTGCCCGTCTGTCTGATCCTCGCCTTCGGGATCGGTGTGCCAAACCCGTTCTCCTTCGGCGGACGGCACAACAACAGGTTCGATCCCGAACGTCCTGGCATCGTCGGCCTGATGCGTCACCCCATTCTGGTGGCTGCGTTTCTGTGGTCAGTGGCGCATGTTGTTCCGAACGGAGATCTGGCGCACGTCATCCTGTTCGGAACGTTTGCGGTCTTCTCTCTGGCGGGCATGAAACTGATAGACCGGCGAAAACAACGGGACTTGGGCATGGCGTGGCCGGCACTGGTTGCCGATATCAAGCGTTCGTCCAGACCGGCAAAGGTCAACTGGCAACCGTTCCTGAGCAGGGCAACAGCAGGACTTGTGCTCTACGTCGTCCTGGCTGTGGCGCACCCCTTGTTTACAGGTGTCGATCCCGTGGCGACACTGATGCCGTAAGGCGCCGGCTTTCAGATTTTACCGGAAATTCTGGCAAGTTCCGTCAGCCGCCGCGCGCAGCGATCCGCCATATCCGCCAGAAACTTGAGGCTTTCGGCATGATCAATCATCTCCTGCCGCGTCAGCGGCTTTCGGCTGAGGTGTGCCAGATCGCCCAGAAAGGATATGCCGGAAACCATATGCGCATACTCGGTCTCGATATTGCCGGTCAGGTCTTTCTGCAGCTTGAGCTTTCGCCAGGTTTCTATCGCGACAATGGTCCGGTCCAGTTGTTCCTTGCACGTGCAGGGCATGTCCAGGCGCTGCAGTTCGCGGTGAATCTGTTCGATGACATCCGGAAACGGGTCGCTGCGCGGTCCGGTGTCCGGCATCAGGCCGGGAGTGTCGCTTTCTTCCATCCGGCATCTCCTGCGAGATAGGCGTTGCAGACAGGCCCAGGCAGGCCTTGGCTGGCGAGATCGGCATTCAATTCGTCACATGTCAGATCGCCATCCAGAAACCGCCTGAAGCTTCCTGCGACCTTCGCCATGTCTACCGAATGAGGAGACAGACGCAGCCGGCGGATACCCGTCGCCTGTAATTGTCCGCTGGTTACGCCCGCAACATGAACGGCATCCGACAGGGTCTGAATTCCGTTTGTCGCCAGGAACCTGCGATCGTCCAGGGTAGCGATATTCATTCCATCCGGATCCCGGTCACAGACAAACTGACAGGCATCCTTGCGCAGCCCATGTGCCCTGGCGTGATAACAACGGGAGGAGAGCGCGAGAGGCAGCCTGCCGAACGCAAAGAGTTCGATGTCCACCTCCGGCACAAGCGCGGCGATTTTCTGGATCGAAACAAGAGGCAGTTCGACCGGAGGACACCAGGCTGTCGCACCTCTGTCGGCAAGCAATCTGAGGCTGGCTTCGTTGTAGACATTCAGAAACGGGCCTGCCGTGAATTCCAGGCCGGCGCGGCCCGGGACCATCGACAGATCGTTGATCTCAATAGGCATGTCATAGCCGGCCTGCTGACGCAGAATCTCTCGCTCCCGCTTGTTGACGGGTTGCGCAAGTCCCGACAGAACCACCTGTTTTCCGGCCTTGGTCAGCATCTCTATGACATCCGGCCAGATTGCATCGGTGAACGGCATGCGCTTGCCGCACACGACTTCACCCAGATACACGCGGTCGATATCCGCTTCCTCGGCGATGCCGCGGTAGAAGTCGAGAAGCCGGTCTGCCGGCCAGTTGAAGAAGCAGGGTCCGAGCGCAATTTCAATATTCGAATGGTCCGGCATCACTTATCGCCATGTTTTCTTGTAGGAGCCGGCGGTCTGACGGCCGCCTTCCGAAAAGGCTTTCAGCGCGCCGATGGCGGGGCCGGGATCGCCGCCGTCCGAAAGACTGTCGACCGCCTTGCGGAAGGCTCCGACGACGCCCGCGATATAGGCCTTGCCGCGCTGGCGACCTTCGATCTTCAGCGCGGTGACACCCGCCTTGGAAAGTTCTCCGAGAAGTTCGAAGGCATTGAGGGAAACCGGGTCCTCGAACAGGTAACCGGTTTTGCCTTCCGCAGTGAACTGGCCCTTGCAGAGCGTCGGATAACCGGCTGCCTGGCCCGCCTCGAAACTGTCAATGGTGAACCCGCCGAGCCGCGCCAGAAGTCTGCCATCTGCGTCTTCGGTATAGTCGACATGTTCCGGCGGCGAACACACGCCGGTCAGGTTCGGCGACTTGCCCGTGGCGTAGGAGGAAAGCGAGCATCTGCCTTCCGTCATCACGCAGAGCCCGCCGAAAACGAATACCTCGGTTTCGACATTGATTTCCTTGTTCAGTGCAGCGATTTCCGGCACGGACAGGACCCTGGGCAGGACGACGCGCTTGACCCCGAAAGTGTCCGCATAAAACCGGATCGCCTCGGGCGTATTGGCGGCTGCCTGCACGGACAGATGAAGCCTGAGATCAGGATGGTTGCTTGCCGCATGGTCGAGGACGGCAAGATCAGCGGCAATGACCGCGTCGGCCCCGCTTTGCGCAGCGGTGTCGACAGCCTCACGCCACAGATCGACATCTCCGGCCCGGGCAAAAGTATTGATCGCGACCAGCACCTTCGACCCCTTGCGGTGGGCAAAGGCGACACCATCCGCCAGCTCTTCCGGCGAGAAGTTCAGCCCGGGAAAGTTGCGCGCGTTGGTCTCGTTCGCAAGGCCGCAATAGATCGCATCGGCACCAGCTTCCGCGGCTGCGCGCAAAGCAGCAGGTGTTCCCGCCGGGCAAACCAGTTCCATCTGCTTTGCTTCGGTTGATCTCATGAGAGTTTCTGCCGGGAACAGTCAGCGTGGGCGGATTTTTGCGCAAAGGCACGAACCTGGCCAAGCAGCTTGTCGCTGATGGTGTTCACCCAGTCGGCCGACTGTCCGCTCAGGCCGAAGAATTCACCCGGAGTGAGGTCTGCCTCCTCCAGCGTGTTGCGCAGGGCCAATACGTGTTCTGTCCTGCCTTCGATACGAAGATCGCGGCTGAAGAACAGGGCATCGCCATCATAGGTGCCGTCCAGTAGCCCCAGCAGCGCCAGAAAGGGGGCGCGCACGATCGCCCTGGCATCGCCGATCCGGCTCTTGTCGCAGATCCGGACCCTGGAGTTGTCCGGGTCGAGTGACAGAAGAAAGGCGTGAGGCAAATCGTCCGGTACGATCGCAATCGGCACCCGGACAACGTCGCCGAGCCTGCGGATCAGGTCCGGGCGACGTGCGACGAGGCGCCTCGTGAGGGTCGACAGCAGCGCTTCCATCGGAGGTTTCGGCAGAGGCGCAACAAGGGAGGAAACAAGCGGTGGCAGGCTTTCCGAAGAGGGGTGTGTTTGCATCCGGATCTCACTTTCTGTGAGCGGAGCCTAGACCGGCATCGGCCCTCGCCAACTTGACAATTATCAAGGCGGGCATCGGTCGTTCTGCCGATATCGCCGGATACTCTGAGCAGCGTGTTGCCACACGCGCATGTCTTGCTGGAAACACGATGCAAAAGACCGGTCGCAATCTGCCTCCCTTTCCTAATTTGCTGAAATTCATGGATTTTCTGGGTCAAGAGGACGATCTTCAGACCCTGAACACCCCAGTGGACCTCCACTTGGAAGCAACCGCCTTGCATCAGAAGGTGATCGGAAATGCCGGTCCTGCAGTCCTGATTTCCAACCCCATCCGGGCAGGCAGGGGCGGTTTTGCCGCACCCCTCCTGATCAATCTTTTCGGCACCTCGAAGCGCGTTGCGAACGGACTGGGTCTGTACCCTGAAAACCTGCCCGACCTGGGGCACTTTCTGGCCAGCCTGCGCAGTCCGCAGCCGCCCGCTTCCTGGCGGGACGCTGGAAACCTGATCCCGATGGCAAAGGCCGGGCTCAACGCGCGGCCGAAGATGACGGGCGTTCCCAAGGATCTTCACCGGGTCGAGCCGGATCTCTTTCAATTCCCCGTCCAGACCTGCTGGCCGGACGATGCCGGACCGCTGATCACCTGGGGAATGGTCGTCACCCGTAATCCCGGCAAGGACGACCCCAGGAGCTATAATCTCGGCATCTACCGGATCCAGGTTCTGGACAAGGACAGGGCAATCCTGCGCTGGCTGCCGTTTCGCGGCGGTGCACAGCATTACCGCCAATGGCAGCACAGAGGCGAGGCAATGCCTGTTGCCGTGGTGATCGGCTGTGATCCGGCAACCTTGCTGGCGTCTGTTATCCCGGCCCCGGGGAACGTGAGCGAACTGGCGCTGGCCGGCATCTTCAACGGCACTCCGTCAAGGCTCGCTCCCTGCGACACGATCGGTCTTCATGTCCCGGCGAGTTCCGAGATTGTCCTGGAAGGGGAAGTTCAGCCGGGAGAGACGGCGCTCGAAGGGCCTTTCGGCGATCACACCGGTTACTACAACGAAGCCGCCAATTATCCAGTCTTCCGGCTGAGGGCCATGAAGATGCGCCGGGACTGCGTCTATCTGTCGACCTTTACGGGCAGGGCACCCGACGAACCCTCTGTTATCGGCGAGGCCATGACGGATCTCTTCCGCCCGCTGCTGCGCCAGGCAGTCCCGGAAATTGTCGATGTTCATCTGCCCCCGGCGACCTGTTCCTACAGAGTGGCCATTCTTCAGATCGCCAAGACATATCCCGGTCAGGCACGGAGGGCGATGATGGGCTTCTGGTCGCTCTTGCCACAGTTCTCGATGACCAAATACGTGATCACTGTCGATCAGGACATCGACATCCGCAACTGGGACGATGTCATGTGGGCTGTCGCGACCCGGTCTGACCCTGAGCGCGACCTGCTCGTTCTGACCGGAACACCGGTCGATCAACTGGACTTTGCCAGCCTGCGCGAGGGCCTCGGTGGCAAGCTCGGCGTCGATGCGACGATCAAGACAGGCGCAGAGACGACACGGACGTTTGCGGAGAAACTGACCATGCCGTCCGAGATGGAAAAGCGAGCCGACAACCTCTTCGCGCAGCTATTTCAGACATCTGGTTCCGAGGTGCGCCCATGAGCCCGCGCAAACGTCTTGTAATCGGCATCTCAGGGGCATCGGGCGCGGCAATTGCACTTGAACTTCTGCGGCTGTGCAAGGCACTCAAGCTCGAAACCTTCACCACGGTGAGCGCGGCGGCGGAACGGACGATCCAGCTTGAGTTGGGTGAGGCAGCCCGCCAGGAAATCCACGATCTCGCGACGCAGGAATATGCCGTTTCGGATGTTGCCGCCGCCATATCCAGCGGGTCATATCCCGTGGACGCCATGATCGTTGCGCCTTGTTCCATGCGCAGCCTCGCAGCCATAGCCTATGGCACGGGCGAGGGACTGCTGGCGCGTGCTGCCGATGTCACACTGAAGGAACGCAGGCCGCTTGTCCTTCTGGCACGAGAAGCCCCGCTCCACGAAGGGCACCTGGAGGCAATGCTCAAGGTTACCCGCATGGGAGCGATCGTCGCACCGCCCGTGCCGCCGTTTTATCTGGGCCTACTCACGCTGGAGGAAATGATCCGGCAAATTGCTGCCCGCGCGCTTGCCATGGCTGGTGTCGATCCGGGAAACGCTCTGCAGCGTTGGACAGGTGACCCAGCCTGAAACTGCATCTCTGACAGCCGCCAGCCGTCAACCTGTGATGTTTCGCCGCGACCAGGCCTCCTGTCAGACTTGACTATGGTCAAATAGCCCGGTTGCTCCCGGTGCTACGCCCTTTTTGGAACAACAAGGGCTCTGCCGATGTCTGAACCTGACCTGCAAACCGAGAGTGGACACTTCCTGCCGCCACCGGCGGCCAAAGGCACGGACGTTCTGACGCTGGCGCATGCAGAGCCGGGCAAGGCGTATCACGTTGTCTGCCTGGGCGAGACCCGCCACGCGCGCATGGAACTTCTTGCGGCCGGGCTTGCACCTGACACGGTCATCAATCTTCTACGCGGCAACGGTTCGCGGCCGCGCATCGTGGCCTGCGGTGACATTCGTGCCGCCATCGGCGCGGATCTGGCCTTGGCAGTTCATCTTTCGCCATGTGGCTGCGGGTGCGACTGTGACAGCAATGGCGAACAACAACAAGAGCACGAACAAGATTTTCCGGGGAGGGACGTCTGATGGGGTGTTCCAGTTGTGCGGCACCCGGCTGCGTTCGGCGGGATCTGCTGCCCTGCGCACCGGCACAGTACCGGGTTTTTCTGCTCGGCCCTGCCAACTCAGGCAAGTCCACGCTGTTCAACATGTTGACTGGCGCCCGGCAAACGATCGGCAACTGGCCTGGCGTGACCGTCGATCGAAAGAGCGGAACGGCTGTCATCAAGGGCCTGACCGTTGAATTCGTTGACCTGCCGGGAGTTTCAAGCCTGTCCGCTCCCCAAGCGGAGCGAATAGATGAGAGGGTTGCCAGAGACGCGCTCGTCAACGTTCCACACGATGCCCTGATTGTTGCGGTGGACCTGTCCGCGCCGCATCGCGGATTGTCCATGTTGCTGCAGGCGCTCGGCAACGGCGTGCCGGTTATTGCGGTTTTGACGAAGGCCGACTGCTGGACATCCGCTGCCGTGGACACGGCCGCTCGGATTCTGACCGAACAGTTGAATGTTCCTGTGGTTGCCGTTTCCGGCAGAACACTTTCCGGGCTCGATCAGCTCCATGACCAGCTTGCACGCTGTTTGCAAGACGGGGAGCGGGGGGTCTCTCCACCCCGGACATCCTTGCCCGGCAACGTCTCCGACGCTTTGCGGGTTTTGCAACAGGTGCTGGCCGGCAGGCCCGAATATGAAAACGCCAACACCGTAGCCGCATCGCGCCGGTTGATGGAACGGGACTGGTTGACGGAAAAACGCGCGAGACAAGACCTTCTTGAAATCCGTGACCGGTTGATCGAGGACACCGGCGCCGTGGAAGGCGTGCCGCTCGACCAGTATCTGGCGGATGCACCCCTTGCACAGGCAACCCTTCTGGTGCGCCGCATCGACATGCCGCCTCCCGCGGGGCGAAGATTTCTGTCCGACCGGTTCGACCGGATCGCCCTTTCGCCATGGTTAGGCCCGGCGCTGTTTCTTGGGGTGATGTATCTCCTGTTCTTCCTGACGATCAATGTGTCCGGCGTCTTCATCGATCTGTTCGACGGGCTCGGTCAGGCCGCCTTTGTCGATACGCCTGCGCTTGTGTTCCATCAGCTTGGGCTGTCCGGCACGGTCGCCGATATTGCCGTCAGCGCGATCGGTACCGGCATCCAGACGGTCGGGACATTCGTTCCGGTGGTCGGTTTCCTGTTCCTGTGCCAGATCTTTCTGGAGGAAAGCGGATACATGACCCGTGCCGCCGTGGTTGCCGACCGTGTGATGCGTCGTCTCGGCCTGTCGGGCCGCGCTTTCCTGCCGCTTGTACTCGGCTTCGGATGCACAATTCCTGCAGTGCTGGCGACCCGGACACTGGACACGCGCGCCGAGCGAATTCTGACATCGATGATGGCGCCCTTCATGTCCTGCGGTGCGCGCCTTCCGGTCTATGCGCTGTTCGCGGCTGCATTTTTCCCGGTTGGCGGCCAGAATGTCGTTTTCGCGCTTTATCTGATCGGCATGGCGGCAGCGCTATTCACTGGCTGGATGCTGGCTCCCCGGCTGACCCTGAAGCGGCCCCGACCCCTCGCAATAGAACTGCCTATCTACCAGATGCCTCCACTTTCCAGGGTCCTGCGCCTCTGCTGGGCCCGGATCCGGCAGTTCGTCGCCGAGGCCGGCAAGACCATCGTCATCGTGGTTGCGCTCCTGTCGTTTCTGAACTCCGTCGGGCCCGATGGCAGCTTCGGCAATGAGGACAATGGCACCTCCATACTGGCGCTCACAGCCCGGCAGGTTACGCCCGTTCTGGAACCCATGGGCGTCAGTGCCGACAACTGGCCGGCAGCGGTCGGTCTTTTCACCGGTATGTTTGCCAAGGAAACCGTAGTGGGTACCCTTCAGGCGCTTTACGCCTCCGGCGAACCGGCAGGCGACGTGGTTCCTAATCCGATGGAAACCGCACAAGCCGCAGTGCTTGCCCTGGGCGAATCCCTGCTTGGCCTCGCGGACGCCCTGCTCGATCCGCTGGGACTGGATGTAGGTGACATTTCCAGTTTTGAAGCCGCAGCCGGCGAACAGAACGTCCAGCCTGCCGTCTTTGCTGAAATGTTCCGATATTTCGGCAGCAAAGGTGCCGCTTTTGCCTACATGCTGGCCGTATTGCTCTACATCCCCTGCGTTGCGACCCTTTCAGCGATTGCCCGTGAAATCGGCGCAGGGTGGGCTGTCTTCGCTGCGGCCTGGACAACGTTCGTTGCTTATTCAGCGGCGACCATCGCTTATCAGCTCAGCCAATTTTCTAACAAACCGGAAGAAGCTGTCTTCTGGCTGTCATTGATGACATTTCTGCACGGATTGTCCTATTTCACCGCAAGAAACTTTGCCATCTCAGTCCGAGCTGAAGAAAGCGCATTCGGTTGATGTTGGTCCGCATTTCTGAAGATCGTGAACCAACTGTTTCGCGTCACCAAGCCGGACGTTCGCTGGTTCTCGGTCCCTTGGATGTTCTGGCGCCGGTATTTTGAGGTGCTGCCGCCCTGCGGACTGCGCGATCAAGCTTGCGCCCTTGGAGTTGGCTTTAAGAACCGTGTTTTGAAAGCAGGGGCATGAAGCAGGAAAAGAGTTCTGCCTGTGATGAAATATTGCATTTTCGGTAGAGCTGCTTGCGAATGACCTTGACCGTCTGGAAGCTGATCCCCAGCCTCAAGCCGATTGAAACCGAAGAGTGTCCGCGCAGGATCAAAAGCGCCACCTGCGCCTGGCGCGGGCTGAGTTTGACGTCCAGTTCCTGCTCTCCTGCCGTGATCAATGTGCTGGTGAGATCGGCTTCGGAATACTCGCCCCCCCCTTCAAGATCGGACCAGTGCTGCTCGATCAGGCTACAGACGATCGGTGCCAGGTCTGCCGCCAGAACAAGATCACGGCTGGAATACTTGCGTGCCGAAGACGCATCTCTTCCAAGGCAGACATGAACCGAAACCCCATCGGAGGGGTAGGCGACATACGCTATTTCATCGATGAGCGTCGTCCGCTGGTAATAGGCTGCGAAATACTCGTTTCGATGGAACTGGTCTGGAGCGATGTCCTTCAGGCGGTACAGCCCGCGCGGCGCCTTCTCCACATGCAGGGCATGAAAGGGATCAAGCAGATAGATCCCGGAGACATAGTCGGTGTCGAGCTTTTCATGAACGCGCTTTTCGACCGATTGCGCAAAAAGCACGTCCGGCTGCCTGTCCTGGAAATAGGCGAGCATTGTGGTGTTGTCGATTTGGAAGCATCGGCTGAGCCATTGAAAGAGCGTGTTTTCAAACGTGTTTCTGCCGATGGACGCGATGGCTTCGCCGAGAAGTTTCTCTGCTGAATTGGGAAGATGCACCGCATACCTCTTTGGGGGTATATACCCCCTCATTTTAAGTTTTTACGCTCCAATTTGTAAATTGAGGGGTATCACCAAGAGGTGCGTATGACCAGTCCCGGGATTGCAGTCTCTGTCGATCGAGTCGTCAAACGCTACGGAAGCGTGACCGCCCTTCACGGCGTTTCACTGGATATCCGGGAAAACGAGTTCTTCACCCTGCTGGGGCCGTCGGGCTGTGGCAAGACAACATTGCTGCGGGCGATAGCCGGATTTGAAGACGTTACGGAAGGCCATATCCGCCTGAAAGGAAAGGATCTGGTTGACCAGCCTCCTTTCAAGCGGCCGGTCAACACCGTATTCCAGCAATATGCTCTGTTCCCGCATATGAGCGTGACCGAAAATGTCATGTTCGGCCTGTTGCGCAAGGGCTGGAACCGGCAGGAGGCGGAACGCCGTGTGCGTGATGTGCTGGAGCTGGTTCAGCTGTCTGATTTTGCCGCCCGTAAACCCGGTCAGCTGTCCGGCGGCCAGCAGCAGCGCGTTGCGCTTGCCAGGGCCCTTGCCCCGCGGCCGGAAGTCCTGCTTCTCGACGAGCCGCTCTCCGCCCTCGATCTGAAACTGCGGCAGGCTGTGCGCATGGAGCTCAAGGCCATTCAGCGTGAAACAGGCATTGCCTTCATCTTCGTGACCCACGACCAGGAAGAGGCGCTGACCATGTCGGACAGGATTGCGGTCATGTCCTCAGGTCACGTGCAGCAAGTGGGCCCGCCCAGGGAAATCTACGAAGCCCCGATCAATCGTTTCGTCGCGGACTTCATCGGCGAGACCAACCTGCTGGACGTGACGGTCGAGTCCGTCAACAACGGTATGGCCAAGGTCCTGTTGCCTGGAAACCGGAGCTTCGAATGCCCTGCTGCGGCCGTAGATGCACGTGGCCCGGGGCATTTGTCCGTGCGCCCGGAGCGCATATCCATTTGTGCCGAGGCGGCGGGGGACCTGATCGCGACGGTCACGGGGCACACCTATCTTGGCACTGACAATCAGCTGCACGTGAAGCTGGTCGACGGCGAGGTCATGAGTATCCGTTTGCAGAACACGGAAAGCACGCTCCTGCCGAAAGCCGGGGACGTTATCGGTCTCAATCTGGAAGCAGACGCCGCGCGTCTGCTGGCAGACTGATGGCGGCCGGAGCGCCTGTCGGCGCGGGCGGTACGTCCCACATCTACCAGGGCAGCGGCTGGAAACTGCTGGCACCCTCCTGGATCATCATTGGCATCTTCCTGCTTGCCCCCGTTGTGATGATGGCTGTCTATTCCTTCCTGACGAAGGAGTTCCGGGGCGGCGTGATCTGGGAGTTCTCGCTAGACGCCTATGACCAGTTCTTTTTCGATCGCGGCCTCTTCGGCGATGAACCTCCCACCCTGGAATGGACCTATATCGGCATCTTCTGGCGATCAATCTGGCAGGCTGGCCTCGCCACGATCACCTGCCTTCTGATCGGTTTTCCGACGGCCTGGTTCATTGCCACGAGAAATCCCGAGTCCCGTTCGATCTGGCTGTTTCTCGTCACCATTCCCTATTGGGTCAACCTTTTGATCCGGACGGTGTCGATGAAGTTCCTGATCCGCGACACCGGCCCCCTGAACGAATTCCTGCTGGCGCTGCATGTCATTGAAGAGCCGCTCGGCCTGATCAATACGAACTTCGCCGTGCAGCTCGGCCTCTTCTATTCCTACCTTCCCTTCATGGTGCTTCCGATCTATGCGGCCGTGGAGCGCTACGACTTTTCTCTCTCCGAGGCTGCTGCGGATCTTTACGCAGGCACCTGGACGATCCTCTGGCTGGTGATCCTGCCAGTCGTCAGGCCAGGCATCATCGCAGGCTGCATCCTGGTTTTTGTTCCCTCTCTCGGAGCCTTTCTGGCGCCGGATCTTCTGGGCGGGGCCAAAACCTTCATGATCGGCTCGCTGATCGAGGAACAGTTCAAGGGCAACGCCGGGAACTGGCCGTTCGGTGCCGCAGCCTCCATGATCCTCCTGACCATCGTGATGTGCGTTCTGCTGGTCTATGCCCGCAATCAGAACAAGGCGGAGGTGCGCTGATGGCCGGCTCGACAAACCTGCGCCGCTTTCCCGGTTTTCTCGCGGTCACGATCGCCTGTCTTTTCGTGCTCTATGCGCCTCTGATTGTCGTTGCTGTCTATTCCTTCAATGCGTCGACCTCGATCACCAATTGGGGCGGCGTCTCCCTGACCTGGTATCTGGATGTCTTTACCGGGCCGGAAGCACCGAAGTTCCAGCAGGCTGCACTCAACTCCCTGATCATCGCGGTTTGCGCCTCGGTCATCGCAACCATCGTTGCCACCCTTGCGGCCGTCGCCATGACCCGTGCCGGCGGTTTCCGGGGCAAGACGCTGTCCTTCGCGCTGATCAATCTGCCCCTGATGGTGCCGGAGGTGGTCACCGCCGTGGCGAGCCTGGTGTTTTTCTCCGCAATCGGCTTCACCACCGGACTGACGACCATCCTGATCGCGCACACCGTCTTCTGCATACCATTTGCCTACCTGCCCATTTCGGCGCGCATGCAATCGATCCCGGACATGTACGAGCAAGCCGCGATGGACCTTTACGCCACGCCGCGCGAAGCGTTCAAACTTGTGCTGCTTCCCTTGATGACGCCGGGCATTCTCTCCGGCTTCCTGCTCGCCTTCATCATCTCCCTCGACGACTTCCTGATTACGAACTTCGTCAAGGGCGCCGGTATCGAGACCCTGCCGACGGCCATTTTCGGGTCCGTCAAACAGGGCATCAAACCAAACATAATGGCCATTTCCACCCTGATGCTCGTCGTATCGGTGGTCTTCGTTTCCCTGTCCTGGCTGGTCGGCCGGATGGGGCAAGAAAAAACATAAAAAGCTGACTCAGCAACCAACCAGACAGAGTGGAGAATTTCATGAGGAAACTACTCGCATCAACTGCCGTGGCCCTGTTGGCCCTGACTGCCGGAGCCCACGCCGAAGGCAAACTCTCGATCTACCATTGGTTCGAGTACATCCCGCAGGAGCTGCTCGACAAATTCGCCGAGGAATATGACGTCGAAGTCACCATGGACACCTTCGACAGCAACGAGGCCTTGCTCGCCTCGCTGAAGGCGGGAAAGCTGGGAAGCTACGACGTGGCCGTGCCCGGCGACTACATGGTCAAGATCATGCGGGACGAAGGCATGCTGGACACCTTCGAGGCGTCCGAACTGCCCAACTTCGGCAACATCGAAGACAGATGGGTGGACGTGGAATTCGATCCGGGCCGCAAGAGTTCAATTCCCTATCAGTGGGGGTCAACCTCGTTCTCGGTGAACAAGGTTCTCTACAAGGGCGAACTCGACAGTCTTTCCCTGATCTTTGACGCGCCGGAAGAGTTGAAAGGCAAGATCAATGTGCTGGATACGGCCGGCGAAACGCTGACCCTGGCATCGCTCTACCTCGGCATTCCCCAGTGCACATCCGACAGGGAGCACCTCAAGGAACTCAACGCCCTGGTCCAGAAAGCCAAGGCCGACTGGGCCTCGTTCGGGTCTGACGTTGCCAAGGATGTTCTGGTCTCCGGCGATGCCGCGGCCGGCATGATCTGGTCGGGCTTTTCCGCCAAGGCGCGCTCGGAAGGGGCCAACATCGAATATGTCTTCCCTAAGGAAGGCATGATCGTGTGGATGGACAACGTCGTGCTTCTGAAGGACGCCCCCAACCGTGAAAACGCATTGAAGTTCATGAACTTCCTGCTGGAGCCGGAAAACGCCGCTGCTGTCACCAACTACGCGCAGTACACCGCAGGCGTGAAGGGGGTCGGCGAATTCCTCAAGCCGGAAGTGGCCAACTCGCCTGAATCTAATCCGCCGGCAGACCAGAAGGGTGTCTTCGTCGAGGCCTGTCCGCAAGACGTCCAGGTTCTTTACGACGCCATCTGGACCAACCTGAAAAAGTAGAAACAAGGTATCGGAAGACCATGAAACTGGCGCTTTATCAGGGTCCTGCCACCTGCGGGGACATCGAGGCGGGCTTCAGCCGGCTCGAAACCCAGTTGACGGCAGCCGCCATGGCTGGCGCCAGTATGGTCGTCTTCCCCGAACTTTTTCTGCCCGGGTACAATCGCCCGGACATGCACCAATCCCTCGCCCAGCCTCTGGGCGGGGAGTGGTGTGAGCGACTGTCGAAACTGGCTCAAAAAGCCGGGTGCGGTCTGACGGTCGGTTGGAGCGAACGCTGCGATGAAGCCGTCTATAATGCCGCCACGGCCTTCGGCACCAGCGGCGAACAGCTTGGTCACTATCGAAAGATACAGCTTTTCGGCGAGATGGAAAAAGCCAGCTTCAACTTCGGGACGCAGTACACGGTGTTCGAGTTCGGTGGCCGCAAGACAGCACTCCTGATTTGCTACGATGTCGAGTTTCCGCAGCATTGCCGGCGACTGGCGGAGCAGGGGGTTTCCCTGGTGCTGGTGCCGACTGCCAATCCGCAGCGTTTCGAGCATGTGTCCCACACTTTCGTGCCAGCGCGTGCGGCCGAAGCCGGGCTGACCATCGTCTATGCCAATTTCTTCGGTGCCGATGGTGACATCACCTTTGGCGGCCACTCCCTGATTGCCGGTCCCGATGCGCGGGTTCTGGCAAGCGCTGGGGTCGGTGAAACTCTTCTGGTGGCGGACCTCGCGCCAGTTTCAGACATCCCGCGGGACCTTCTGTCCCGGCAAGACCAGGATTATCGGGAGGGAAATTTCCAATGAATATTAAAACGGATATCAGCACAGATGCGGTTTTGACCGCCGACACCCACCTGATTCAGTCCTTTGCTGACTTGAACCTGCTCAAACAGGACGGTGCCCGCACGGTGATCGTCGGTGCTGAAGGCGCCATGGTGCGTGACAGCGAAGGCAATGAGCTGATCGATGGTATCGGTGGGCTCTGGTGTTCCAACGTCGGTCACGGACGACGGGAAATTATCGACGCGATTACGAAGCAGTTGAATGAACTGGACTTTTATTCAACGTTCTACAACTTCACCCACCCGACGGCCGCGGCCTTGGCGGAAAAACTCGCCGAGTTGGCACCCGGCCAGCTCAACAAGGTCTATTTCGGCAATTCGGGTTCTGTCGCAAATGACAGCGCTGTGCGCATCCTGCACCATTACAACAATCGGCTGGGGCGCCCGAAAAAGAAAAAGATCCTGAGCCGCATCGGGGCCTACCACGGCTCGACCCATCTTGCGATTGCAATGACGACACCGGCCTATTCCGTGGGATGGGATCATGTGGAGGGCCTCGTTCACCACCTGAAAAGCCCGCATTACTGGCGCGAAGG
Source organism: Roseibium aggregatum IAM 12614 (assembly GCF_000168975.1). Taxonomy (GTDB): domain Bacteria; phylum Pseudomonadota; class Alphaproteobacteria; order Rhizobiales; family Stappiaceae; genus Roseibium; species Roseibium aggregatum. Next base: position 113,857 of record NZ_AAUW01000018.1, on the reverse strand, counting down.
CGACGGGATGACCGAAGCCGAATTCTGCGATGCGCTGGTTGAGGACCTGAAGGACACCATCGAGCGTCTGGGGGCGGAGAACATTGCCGCCTTTGTTGCCGAGCCTATCCAGGGGGCCGGAGGCGTCGTCGTGCCGCCTGAGGGGTATCACGCGCGCATGGCGAAAGTCTGCGCGGACAATGACATCAAGTATATTGCGGACGAGGTGGTAACCGCCTTTGGCCGCCTTGGCCATTTCTTCGCCTCGCAGGACGTCTTTGGTCACACGCCGGACATCATCAATACGGCAAAGGGTCTGACGTCAGGCTACCAACCCCTGTCGGCCACCATCGTGTCGGACGAAATCCATGAAGTCATTTCGCGCCCTGGCGGAATGTTCCTGCATGGCATGACGTATTCCGGTCATCCGGCGGCCGCTGCCGCGGGTCTTGCCAATATCGCTCTCATGGAAAAGGAGCAGATACCCGAGAAGGCACGTGTCACCGGCAAGTTGTTCGAGAACACCCTGCGGGGTCTGGCGGATCTCGACATCGTCGGCGAGGTGCGGGGCAGTCACTTCATGATGGGCGTTGAGTTCGTCAGGGACAAGGAGACCCGGGAAAGTTTCGCTCCCGAGGATGCCATCGGGTTGAAACTCGCCCGGGCCGCGCAGAAACGGGGGCTGATTGCCCGCCCGCTCGGGAATATTCTGATCCTCTCGCCAACGTTGATCCTCACCGAGGCACAAATCGGCCAGATTGGCGACATCTTGCGTGAGAGTATCGCAGACGTCAGTCGAAACTTGTGACACCTTCGAGCCGGGGCACCTTGAACAAAGGTGCCCCGCACCGTTCAAAGTGGGATTGTTTGCAAGTTTCAACTCATGTCCAACGCCTTCGCATTGCTGGAAAAACTCATCGCCTTTCCGACCGTGAGCCGGGATGGAAATATCGACCTGATCAGATGGGTGCAGGAGCTGCTGAGCCAGGCAGGGATCAGGTCCAGGCTTCTGCCGTCGGAAAGCGGTGACCGCGCCAACCTGTTTGCAACCGTCGGCCCGGAAGGGCCGGGCGGCGTCGTGCTTTCGGGGCACACGGACGTCGTTCCTGTGGATGGTCAAAGCTGGACCAGTGATGCCTTTTGCCTGCAGGAGCGGGACGGCCTGTTCTATGGTCGCGGCACTGCCGACATGAAGGGCTTCGTCGCCTGTGCCATCGAGGCCGTTCTTGGTGCTGTCCGCAAACCGCTCCACATCCCGCTTCATCTTGCGCTTTCCTATGACGAGGAAATCGGCTGCGTCGGTGTAAGGCCCATGCTGGAGGATCTGGCAAAAGCCGGACTGAAACCGGACTGGGTATTGATCGGCGAGCCGACCTCCATGAGTGTTGCCACCGGCCATAAAGGCAAACTGGCGGCGCGCGCGACCTGCTGCGGTCACACGGTTCATTCGGCCCTGGCGCCCACCGGACTGAACGCGCTTCACATGGCCGCGGATTTTCTGTCGGAAATCCGCGCCCTTCAGGAAGAGACCCAGGAAAAAGGGGTAAGGGACCAAGCCTTTGACATTCCCTACACCACCTTGCATGCGGGCATTCTGAAAGGAGGCACGGCTTTGAACATCGTGCCGGATAGCTGTGTGCTCGACTTTGAAATTCGCAATGTTGCAGAAGAAGATGCGCAGAGCTTTCTGGAGCAATTGCTTGAAAAAGCCACGCATCAGGAACGACGCCTCAAAGAGCGGTTTCCGGACGCGCGTATCCGGATAGATGTTCTGAACACCTATCCGGGACTGGAGACAAGAGCCGACAGTCCGCAGGTCTCCAAGGCGCGCGCCCTATCAGGAAGCAACGCACCGCTGAAGGTCGCTTTCGGCACGGAAGGCGGACTGTTCCAACAGCATTTGGGTGTCTCCGTTGTCGTTTGCGGACCAGGGTCCATGGATCAGGGGCACAAAGCCGATGAATTCATTGCCCGCGACCAGATGGAGCGCTGCCGGCAGATGCTGGCGCGGCTCGTCGAGACCCATATCGAATGACCGGCAATAACCGCATGACACGATAATCCGGAGAGGACCTGACCAAGATGGCGATCGAAAAGGTGGATGCACTGGTGGTAGGGGGTGGACAGGCTGGCATCGCGATGAGTGAGCACCTCGGCCTTGCAGGCCTGTCTCATCTTGTGCTGGAGAAAAATCGGATAGCCGAACGCTGGCGGTCCGAACGCTGGGATTCTCTGGTCGCCAACGGTCCTGCGTGGCACGATCGTTTTCCGGGTCTGACCTTCGATGACGCACCGGATGCTTTTGTCCATAAAGAGGCTGTGGCAGACTATTTCGAGGCCTACGCCCGTAAGATCAACGCTCCTGTCAGGACCGGTCTTGAAGTCACAAGAGTGACGCCACTTGAGCGCCGCCACGGCTTCCGCGCGGAAACGTCCGAAGGCATCATAGAGGCGGAAACGATTGTCGCGGCAACCGGTGCTTTCCAGGTTCCGGTCTTCCCCAAACTGATACCCGAAACGCCCGGGCTCACGCAGATCCATTCAACGGCCTACCGCAATCCGGAGCAGTTGGACGACGGCGCGGTGCTCGTTATCGGAGCAGGGTCTTCCGGTGTGCAGATAGCGGAAGAACTGATGAATTCCGGCCGCAAGACCTATCTTTCCGTTGGATCTCACAATCGGCCACCGCGTTCCTATCGCGGCCGGGATTTCTGCTGGTGGCTGGGTGTGCTGAACAAATGGGACGCCGAGTTTGTTCCCGGGTCCGAGCATGTCACCATCGCCGTCTCCGGCGCCAACGGTGGACACACGATCGATTTCCGCAAGCTCGCGGATCGTGGCATGACGCTGCTTGGCATGACCAGATCCTGCGAGAATGGCGTGCTGGCCTTTTCCGACGACCTTGCTGAAAACATCAACGCAGGTGACGAAAATTACCTGTCGCTGCTGGACGAAGCCGATGCCTATATCGAGGCCTACGGTCTCGATTTGCCACCTGAGCCGGAAGCCAAAATCATCGGTCCGGATCCGGAGTGCGTGGCGAACCCTCTTCTTGAACTGAATCTGAAAGAGGCAGGCATCAGCACCGTTATCTGGGCAACAGGGTTTGTCCGGGACTACAGTTGGCTGGAGGTGAATGCCTTTGATGAAACCGGTGCGCCGATCCATCAGCGCGGCGTTTCCTCTGTGCCGGGCGTCTATTTTCTCGGCCTGCCCTGGCAGACGCGGCGCGGCTCGTCGTTCATCTGGGGTGTCTGGTATGACGCTAAATACCTGACCGATCATATTGTCAAACAGCGAAACTACAGGCTCTTCGAACCCGCAGCCCAATAGCTTTCTTCATCCCTTCGAACATGGAGCCCGCAATGGCCCACACCCGTATCCGCAAATTCAATACCAAGGACACGTACCCGGAACAGAACCTGGACAACGACCTGTGTCAGGTCGTCTTGGCCAGAGGCACGATGGTGTTCGTCCGCGGCCAGATCGGTCAGGACCTGGACACCTCCGCGAATGTCGGCGTCGGTGACGTGAAAGCCCAGACAGAACAGGCGATGGCCAACATCAAGATGCTTCTCGAAGAGGCGGGATCGGAGCTCGATCACATCACGAAGATTACCATCTACCTCATCGACCCGCGCTACCGGGAGGATGTCTACCGCATCGTCGGCAAGTGGCTGAAAGGTGTCTACCCGGTCTCCACCGGTATCGTGGTTTCAGCTCTTGCCCGCCCTGAATGGCTGGTTGAAATCGACGCCACCGCCGTTATTCCAGATGCCTGACCCTGCACCCTGCCGATTTGATTGAGTACACAAGATGACCTTTTCCATCGCCGCCCGCTGCCCCGAAACGGGGACGATGGGCATCGCCATTTCCTCATCCTCACCGGCGGTCGCAGCACGCTGCGCCCATGCGCGCGCCAAGGTCGGCGTCGTGGCGAGCCAGAATATTACCGATCCGTCTCTTGGAAGCCGGGGACTGGACCTGCTTGAACAGGGTCTTGATGCTGACGCGGCCCTTGCTGCGTTGCTCAAGGATTATCCCACTGCCGACTGGCGCCAGGTAGTCATTCTCGACAGAACGGGAAAAGCTGCATTTCATTCCGGGCGGGAAACTCTCGGTGTCCATGCAACTGCCGCCGGGCAGGACTGCGTCGCTGCCGGAAACCTGCTTGCGAATACGGGTGTTCCAGCCGCAATGGTCGCAGGCTTCGAGGCTGCCCGGGGCGATCTGGGGGACCGGCTGATTGCGGCCATGGAAGCAGGATCAAAGGCCGGTGGTGAGGCGGGACCGGTCCATTCCGCCGGTCTTTACATGGTGCGTGACGTCAGCTGGCCAATTGCTGACCTGCGCGTTGACTGGATCGAAGAAGATCCCATTCAGGCCCTTGGAAACCTCTGGCGTCTCTACAAGCCGCAACTGGAGGACTATGTGACACGCGCGCTCGATCCGACGGCTGCACCCAGTTACGGCGTGCCAGGTGACGAGTAAAGACAGCCGCATTCGGACAAACGCACAAGCACCGTCGGCGGGGAGGCCGTCTTGATCGTCCAACCGCGCTGCGATATTCAGCGGGGGTAACCCGTTCTTTCTGTGAGGGCGCTATCAACCGTTATCCGTCGATCCAGGCCCTCAGGGCGATTGAGAGCGTCGCGCGCAATGGTGCACTGTGGCGTGCCGCTGCGGAGTTGAATGTCACCCGCAGTGCGATCAGTCATCAGCTCCGCCTTCTGGAGCGCGATCTGGGCTTCAAGATCATTGTGCGCAATGGCAACCAGACCGAGATCACGCCGCGCGCCATCGTCTATGCCGAGGAGGTGCGCCGCGCTCTCAGCATGATTGCCTCCTCGACGGCTCGTGTTTCGGAACACGGCTTGACGGGGCGATTGACCATCAGCGCGCCACCCGGCTTCGTCGCCGCCTGGCTGTGTCTGCACATGGGGGACTTTCTGGCGCAGAACCCGGAGGTGCTGGTGAATGTGATCAGCTCTCAGAACCTTGCCAGCACAGCCAACCCGGAGGTCGATACATTTATCACCTTCGGCAGAGAAACCCGTGCAAATGTGGTCGTCGAGCCGATGATGTCGGTCGACTTCACGCCGCTTTGCAGCCCGGCATATCTGAGCCGGTTCAAGACCTTCAACGACCTCAGCATCTTGAAGAACGCGACCCTGCTGCACATGCTGGATTTCAGCGACTGGGAAGACTGGATGCAATTGTCCGGCCTGCCGGCGAAAGATGCGCATCGCGGCATATGCTACTCGGACATGAATATCGTCCTCACGGCCATTCTTGCGGGCGAGGGCATTGCAATCGGCGACACGGTCCTGTGGCACAAGGAGTTGCAGGAAGGCAGGCTCATGCGCCCGTTTGCCCAGTCGCTGCACACGGATACGGGTTATTTCATTTGTACGCCGGAAGAGAATTTCGAAAACCCGATTGTGGTCGAATTTCACAAGTGGTTGAAAACCCGACTGGAAATAAGCCGCTTTCACCCAAAAAGCGAAGCGTGACAAATTTTGTTTGTCGGTGCACCCAATAAGTTTCATTTGCGGACGACCTCATCTCCTTTCTAACCTCGTGCCAAGAGTTACTCGATTGGAAAGGCGTAGCGATTGTGGCCAGCACAGCGCAGATTGAAGCACGTTCGGTCGGTAAGACGTCCGGCGCGTTCACTGCGTCTGACGATAATTCCCTGGACATTGCCGAAGGCGAGTTTCCGACGCTGCTGGGGCCTTCAGGGCAATGCGTAAATTCCCCATCTCACGGTCCCGCCCCATCTCACCGCCCCAGCGGCACACCGCGTTTCCGCTCAAGGCGCTGATGCGCCAGGCGCGCTGGGCTGGCTGACCTGCTTCTGAACCGGCTGCGCGGAACCTGTGCGGTCATGCTCGCTTGAAAAATTCAAGACTGAACGAAAAGGGTGCTCCATGCATTTTGGTCTGACCGAAGAACAGGAGATGATCGTCTCCACCGTTCGCAGCTTCGTGGAAAAAGAAATCTACCCGCATGAAGCTGAAGTCGAGCGCACCGGTGAAGTGCCGGCTGAGATCGCACAGGAAATCAAGCAGAAGGTCATCGACCTGGGGTTCTATGCGTCGAACTTCCCGGAAAGCGTCGGCGGTCCTGGCCTGAGCCATCTGGAGTTTGCGCTGGTCGAGCGGGAACTGGGCCGTGGCTCCATGGCACTCACCCACTTCTTCGGCCGTCCGCAGAACATCCTGATGGCCTGCAAGGGCGATCAGATCGAGCGGTATCTGATGCCGGCTGTGCGCGGGGAAAAGATGGATGCGCTGGCGATGACCGAACCGGATGCGGGGTCGGACGTGCGCGGCATGAAGTGCACGGCAGTGCGCGATGGCGGCGACTGGGTCGTCAACGGGTCGAAGCACTTCATTTCCGGGGCTGATCACGCGGACTTTGTTATCGTTTTCATCGCGACCGGTGTCGATGAAACACCGCGCGGTCCGAAAAAGCGGATCACCTGTTTCCTCGTTGATCGCGGAACGCCGGGCTTTGAGATCGCGAAGGGCTACAATTCGGTCTCGCACCGCGGTTACAAGAATTCCATCCTCTACTTCAACAACTGCCGCCTGTCGGACGCGCAGGTGCTGGGTGAAGTCGATGGTGGCTTCGACGTGATGAACGAGTGGCTTTATGCCACCCGCATCACCGTCGCGACGAATTCCGTTGGCCGCGCCCGCCGGGTTTTCGAGCATGCCCTGAACTATGCGGCAGAGCGCCAGCAGTTCGGACAGCCCATCGGCAAGTTCCAGGGTGTCAGCTTCCAGATCGCCGACATGATCACCGAAATCGATGCTGCCGACCTTCTCACCCTGTCGGCCGCATGGCGTCTCGACCAGGGGCTGCCCGCCAACCGCGAGATTGCGTCTGCCAAGGTCTATGCCTCGGAAATGCTGGCGCGCGTGACCGATGCCGCCCTGCAGATTCACGGGGGCATGGGGCTCATGGATGAGCTGCCGATCGAACGCTTCTGGCGCGATGCCCGCGTCGAGCGCATCTGGGACGGCACATCGGAAATCCAGCGACACATCATCAGCCGGGAACTCTTCCGGCCGCTGGGGGCCTGATTTATGACAGCATTCCGCCGCTTCTTTTCTCCCAGGAGCATCGTCGTGATCGGCGGCGGGGCCTGGTGTGAGAGCGTCGTGCGGCAGTGCCGTGCAACCGGTTTCGCCGGAGAGATCTGGCCAGTGCACCCGAAAAAGCCCGTTATCGGAGGCCTTCCGGCTTATCCGGATCTGAACTCTCTTCCCGGTGTACCGGATGCCGCCTTCATCGGGGTCAACCGGGAGCTGACGGTTCAGGTGGCCGGACAGCTTTCCGCTCTTGGCTGCGGCGGCGCGGTCTGCTTTGCGGCTGGCTTCAGCGAAGCTGTGTCCGAACTGTCCGACGGTGGCGTGCTGCAAGCCCGCCTTGTCGAGGCCGCGGGCGAGATGCTTGTTCTCGGGCCGAACTGCTACGGGATGGTCAATGCTCTTGACGGCGTGTCCCTGTGGCCCGACCGACATGGGCTCGACCCTGTGGAGACCGGGGTTGCCATCATCGGCCAATCTTCGAACGTGCTGGTCAATCTGACCATGCAGCGTCGCAGACTGCCTCTTGCCGCAGTGCTGGCGGCCGGCAATCAGGCGCAGACCTCGATCGGTGACCTGGGGATCGCACTCCTGGAAGACCCGCGCATCACGGCACTGGGGCTTCACATCGAGGGGATCAGCGATCTTGCGGCTTTCGAAGCGCTTGCCGCCCGCGCGGCAGAGCTGCAAAAGCCGATCGTGGCCCTGCGGGTGGGATCTTCCGAACAGGCGCAGGCGGCAGCGGTCTCGCATACCGCGTCGCTGACAGGCAGTAATGCCGGCGCGGTGGCGCTCCTCAAGCGGCTGGGGATCGCCCAGGTTGATACGCCGACGGAACTGATCGAGACGCTCAAGATTTTGCACGTCACGGGAGGGTTGACGTCCAGCCGGATTGCCTCTGCCTCCTGTTCCGGCGGTGAAGCCTCCCTGATGGCGGATATGGGGGACGTCGCCGGTGTTTCCTTTCCCGCACTGACCGAAGACCAGAGGTCCGGTCTCAGAGCGGCGCTCGGTCCCAAGGTCGCCCTGGCGAACCCGCTGGACTACAACACCTATATCTGGGGTGACGAGAAAGCGTTGGCAGCAACGTTCATAGCCCTGTGCACGGCCGACATAGGCCTTGGGTGCGTTGTTCTGGATTATCCGCGTGATGATCGCTTCGAGGCGCCGGACTACGATCAGGTGCTGCGGGCAGTTGCCCGCACCCGGGAACTTACCGGCACCCCGATGGCGTTGATCTCGCTCGTGTCCGAAGGTCTGCCTGAGCCTGTCGCCCGGCAGGCCATCGGGTTCGGCATCACGCCTCTCTGCGGCATGGGCGACGCTCTCAGAGCCATTCGGGCGGCTGCTCAGGTCGGGCTTGCCAGGAACACGAGCACCCGTCCCGTGCCGGTGATCCAGCCGAAGGCCGGGCAGGGGGCACCCCGTGTTTTCTCCGAGGCTGAAGCCAAGGAACTTCTTTCCGGCTTCGGGATACGTGTGCCGCGGTCCAGCCGTTCCTGCGCGGCTCAAGAAGCTGGAGAATGTGCTGCGCAGATCGGCTTTCCCGTTGTGCTGAAAGGCGAGGGCATCGCTCACAAGACTGAAGCCGGTGCCGTTGTCCTGAACCTTTCCAGCGCTGAAGCCGTGGCTGAGGCTGCCGCCGCGATGCCTGCGGAGCGATTTCTGGTCGAAGAGATGATCACCGGTTCCCTGGCCGAATTGATCGTCGGGGTGACCCGCGATCCGGCTCATGGTTTTGTGCTGACCCTGGGACTTGGGGGCATATTGACTGAATTGATCCGCGATACGGTTTCGGTTCTGGTGCCTTCTTCCCGGGACGAGGTACGCGAGGCACTGTCGGGCCTGAGGACCAGTGCCTTGTTGAACGGCTATCGCGGCCGGCCGGCTGCCGATATGGATGCCGTTCTGGATACGGTCATGGCCCTGCAGGACCTGGTGCGCACGCATGCGGATGCCCTGCACGAGGCCGAAATTAACCCGCTGATCTGCCGCGCCTCCGGCGCCATTGCAGCAGATGCGCTCATCAGAATGGATGAACGAGCATGACTTTTGAAAACGTACTGACAGAGCGCCGCGGAGCGGTGCTGGAAGTCACTCTGAACCGCCCCAAGGCCAATGCCATCGACATGGCCACAAGCCAGGAACTGGGCGAAATCTTCACCCAGTTCCGGGACGACCCCGACCTGCGGGTGGCCATCATCACCGGTCAGGGCGAAAAGTTCTTCTGCCCCGGTTGGGACCTGAAAGCCGCTGCTGACGGCGAAGCGGCCGATGCGGATTACGGCAAAGGCGGTTTCGGCGGTTTGCAGGAATTGCGCGGCCTGAACAAGCCGGTGATTGCCGCCGTCAATGGCATTGCCTGCGGGGGTGGACTGGAGCTGGCGATATCAGCCGACATCATCCTGGCGGCCGAACACGCCACTTTCGCCCTGCCGGAGATCCGGTCCGGCACGGTGGCGGATGCGGCAACGATCAAGCTGCCCAAGCGCATCCCGTATCACATCGCCATGGAGCTGCTGTTCACCGGGCGCTGGTTCGATGCGGAGGAAGCCAATCGCTGGGGCCTCGTCAACCGGATCATTCCTTCCGCCGACCTGATGAGCCAAGCGCGCAAGTTGGCCGACGAGCTGGCCAGTGGCCCGCCGCTGGTGTTTGCAGCCATCAAGGAAGTTGTCCGCGAGGCCGAGGACATGAAGTTCCTCGATGCGCTCAACCGGATCACCCGCAGCCAGTTTGAAACCGTAGAGCGGCTTTACCGTTCTGAAGACCAGCAGGAAGGCGCCCGCGCCTTTGCCGAAAAACGCGACCCGGTCTGGAAGGGCCGGTAAGACGAAAAGAGGGACCCATGCCACTTCAGATGAACCGAAACGTCTTTATCACAGCTGCCATAACCGGGGCAGGTGCCACCCAGGACAAGAGCCGCCTCGTGCCGCGCTCGCCGCAGGAAATTGCCGATGCCGCCATTGATGCCGCCAAGGCAGGCGCGGCTATCGTTCATTGCCATGTGCGCGATCCGGAAACCGGGGCGCCGTGCCGCGACCTCGGCTATTTCCGGGAGCTGACGGATCGTATTCGCTCTTCCGAGGTCGATGTCGTGCTCAACCTGACCGCCGGGATCGGGGGGGACCTGACGCTCGGCGAACCGGAAACGCCCATGGCCCTGGATGACGCCAACACCGACATGGCCGGCGCCACCGAGCGCATGGCCCATGTGCGCGAATGCCTGCCCGAGATTTGCACGCTGGATTGCGGTTCGATGAATTTCGGCGATGGCGATTACGTCATGATGAACACCACCAACATGCTGCGTGCCATGGGCACCATGATGACGCAACTCGGCGTGAAACCGGAAATCGAGGCCTTCGATACCGGTCATCTCTGGTTCGCAACCCAATTGGTGAAGGAAGGCGTGCTGGAGGATCCCGCCCTGGTGCAGCTTTGCATGGGGATCCCCTGGGGTGCGCCGAACGATCTGAACACCTTCATGGCCATGGTCAACAATGTGCCCGCCGGTTGGGCCTGGTCGGCCTTCAGCCTTGGCCGGGACCAGATGCCCTATGTGGCTGCTTCCGCCCTTGCCGGTGGCAATGTGCGTGTCGGCCTGGAGGACAATCTCTATCTTGAACGCGGCGTGATGGCGACCAACGCCCAACTCGTCGAAAAGGCGGCCAACCTGCTGTCCACCATGGGGGCGAACCTGATGGGCCCGCAGGAGGTGCGCGACCAGTTGGGTCTCGTCAAGCGCGCGCCGGCCTCCGCATGAGCGCGAGCCGCAAACGCGTTGCCGTCATCGGTGGTGGTGTCATCGGCGGCGGTTGGGCCGGCCGGTTCCTCCTGAACGGGTGGGACGTCGCAGTCTTCGATCCGGCTCCGGAAGCGGAGCGCCGGATCGGGACGGTGCTGGATCGCGCCAGGGCCTCGCTGCCCGCGCTTTATGATCGCCCGCTTCCGGCTGAAGGGACACTGACGTTCTGTTCCAGCATCGCCGAGGCGGTTGAAGGTGCTGACTGGGTGCAGGAAAGCGTCTCGGAGCGGCTGGAGCTGAAACACAAGGTTTATGTGGAGATTGCTGCGCATCTGCCCGAAGGCGGCTTCATTGCCTCTTCGACCTCCGGCTTCAAGGCATCGGATCTGGCCGCCAAGGGCGCGCCCGTTGTTGTGGTGCACCCGTTCAATCCGGTCTACCTCCTGCCGCTGGTGGAAATCTCCGGTGAACCGGCCTTGCGCCAGAAAGCAATTCCGGTCGTCACCTCTATCGGCATGCATCCGCTCGAGATGAAAACCGAGATCGACGCCTTCATCGGCAATCGTTTTCAGGAATCGGTCTGGCGCGAAGCGCTCTGGATGCTGAAAGACGGTATCGCCACGACGGCGGAAATCGATGACGCGATCCGCATGGGGTTTGGCCTCAGATGGGCCCAGATGGGTCTGTTCGAGACCTACAGGATTGCCGGCGGTGAAGCGGGTATGGAGAGTTACATCGAGCAATTCGGCCCGACGCTGCAGTGGCCCTGGTCGAAGCTGACAGATGTGCCCGAGCTCGATGCCGCACTGATCAAGGCGATAGGCGATCAGTCCGACGCCCAGTCCGGCCATATGACGATCGCCGAGCTGGAAACCCTGCGCGATGACAATCTGGTTGCCATCCTGAGAGGCCTGCGCCGCACCGGAAGCGGGGCTGGCGGTGTCATAACCCGCCATGAAGCACATCTGCAGACCGGCGGCGAGATCGACGGGCTTCCCATTACCCTCCGCCGGGTGGTGCCGGTCACATGGACCGATTACAACGGCCATATGAACGAGGCTGCCTATCTGGAGCTGGGCACCTGGGCAACCGATGGATTGATGCACCTTGTCGGGGCGGATGAAGCCTATATTGCCTCCGGAAAGAGCTATTTTACAGTCGACACCCGCATTCGCTACCTCGATGAGGTGCATCGCGACGAGCCGTTGACCGTGACGACGCAGGTGCTCGACGGGAGCGGCAAGAAGATGAAGCTGTTCCACAGGGTGCTGAAGCAGGACGGCGGGCTGTGCGCTACTCTGGAAACCTTGCTGTTGCACACAGATCTCACCACGCGCCGGGCCTGTGCTCCGGAAGCTCATGTTGCCGAAGTTCTGGAAAAGCTCGCCGCGGATCATGCCGGACGACCCGCCGAAGGGGCCGGCGGGGCCGTGGGAGACCGGGGTTGAAAACTGGAGAAGACGATGTCGCCTGAAGAAAGACAAACCCGTGAAGAGCTTGCTGCCTGTTACCGCCTTGCGGCGCTCCACAGGTTGACGGATCTGATCTACACCCACATCACCGCGCGTGTGCCCGGAGAAGACGGGCATTTTCTGATTAATCCATATGGCTGGCGCTGGGAAGAAATCACCGCCTCGTCGCTGGTAAAGATCGACTTGGATGGCAACAAGGTGGACGGCAGTTCGCACAGGGTCAATCCGGCGGGCTTCACCATTCATTCAGCCGTTCACATGAACCGGCACGATGCCGCCTGGATCATGCACACCCACACACGCGCCGGGGTGGCCGTGTCCTGCATGGAAGAAGGGCTGTTGCCACTGAACCAGATCTCCCTGCAGTTCCACAACCGGATCGCCTACCACGATTTCGAGGGCATCGCGCTGGACCTTGAAGAGCGCGAGCGCATCGTGAAGGCTTTCGGCAATCACCCGGTTCTGATCCTGCGCAATCATGGCCTGATCGCAACAGGCCGCAGCGCTGCCGAGATGTTCAACAATATGTTCTATCTGGAGCGGTCCTGCGAGATCCAGGTGGCTGCCACGTCCAGTGGCCGGAGCCTGCGTTTGGTGGACGACGAAATCGCCTCCCGTGTTCACAAACAATATGTCCAGATGAATGAGGAAGACGGCGATCTGGCGTTGGAATGGGCGGCCCACTTGCGCTCTATTGAAGGATTGGGCACAGACTACCGTGCCTGAACCATTGCGCCCGCGGCCGGATCGACCCTTGAGACTTAAAGGGCCAATAAGGGATTGCCAATGAGCTCGAATCCTTCATAAGAAGGCGAGGAGATTCACTTGGCCAGAGTCAGCGCAAAAAGCAGCAAAATACGTGAGGTCGGTCTGCCGTTGGCAGCACTGGCCATCTGGTTGCTGTGTCTCCTGGCGCCCTTGCACATGGCCGCCGGCGCTCTCCGGGGCCTCGCCGACGCCGGTGTCCAGATTACCACTTCATGGTCCATCTGCACCACCCTCGCCACCGGCAAGAACGATCCTGACAACTCGGTCCCGAATTGTGCCGTACAGTCCCTTGCCAAGATGGGACTGGCGCTTCCAGCGGTTCCCGCATCGATTGCGGTCGCCTTGCGGCAGATCGGGCGCATCGATGTTTCTGTCCGCGACAGGTCGGTTCATCGCCTTCAAGCCTTCAGGCCGAACCAGCCTCGCGCGCCACCGTTCAGGCTGGCGTAGCCGACCCCTTTTGCCCGTCCAAAAAACGCCAGACCCGCTCGATTGAGCGGAGGCATTGCGTGTGCGCGGACAACGGCTGAGACCCCGTAACCTTGCCCCCAATCGAGCTTCTGCCCAGCTTCGAAAGCGTGCGAGGCCTGTCAGGGCGGAGGCGCGGTCCTCCAGGCAATTCTCAAGATCCTCAGGGCGGAGATGACGCGGCATCGCGCAACGTCCCGCCTTTCCATTCATGCGGCCAGCGACGTCCAGGGAAGACGAGCGCGGCGCAAACTCTGGACTCATCCATGTCAGAACAGGTCAAACGCGGGGGAAACTCCGCACTCTATCGCGCCGTTTGGCGATGGCACTTCGTAGCGGGTCTTCTGATCCTCCCCTTTGTCATCATACTTGCCGTCACGGGCGGGATTTATCTCTTCAAGGACGAGATCAACGACGTTGCCTACAGTGAGCTTCGTTTCGTCACCCCGAGCAAGGAAGAGATGCTCGCTCCCTCTCAAATCACGAGCGCGGCTCTTGCGGTTCACCCGGGAACGCTGAAGGCCTATGGACCGCCCGCTTCATCCAACCGGAGTGCCGAGGTCAAGATCGTCGGCGATGACGGGCTGAAAGACACCGTCTACGTCAATCCCTATGACGCCACGGTTATCGGAAGCCTGTGGGATGGGGGCGCGGCCGGAAGTCCGGCCATGTATGAGGTGCGCAAACTTCATTCCCTGGAATATGTCGGCTGGCTCGGAAACCGTATCATCGAGGCGACCGCAGGCTGGATGGTGCTTCTGGTCGGCACCGGCATCTACCTGTGGCTGCCGCGTGGACGCAAGGTGGGCACCGTGTCGATCAAAGCAACGCGCGGTCGGCCCTGGTGGCGAGACCTCCACGCGGTCACAGGGCTTTATACCGGCCTGTTCATCGTGTTCCTGGCCATGACAGGGCTGCCCTGGTCGTCCGTCTGGGGTGGCAAGTTCTACGACTACGCCTATCAGCTTGGTCTCGGCATGCCGGATGGCTACTGGTCGAACAAACCGGTCTCGACCGTCCCGGTTGCCGATGCGGTGGACCGGGCACCCTGGATCATGGAAAAGCAGCCCATGCCGCTTTCCGAGGCCAGTGCAGGTGTGCCCCAGGCACTTGATGCCGTGGTTGCGACCGTCGAGGACCTGGGCATCGTTCCAGGCTACGCCATCTCCATGCCGAATGGCCCTGAAGGCGTTTTCACCGCTTCGGTCTATCCCGATGATATCACCGGCGAGCGCGTGATCCATCTGGATCAATACACCGGACAAGTGCTGTACGATGCCGGTCTGAACGACCTGGGTACGCTCGGCTGGGCCGCGGAATGGGGCATCAGCATTCACATGGGACAGGCCTGGGGTCTGACCAACCAGATCGTTCTGCTCCTGGCCTGTGCTGCGATGATCGGGCTGTGTGTCTCCGCAGCCGTCATGTGGTGGAAGCGTCGTCCGGTCGGCGGCATTGGCGCCCCGCAACTCCCCGTCGACTGGCGGGTCCCCAGAACGCTGCTTGTGATGGCAATAGCAGCGGGCATCTTCTTTCCCTTGGTGGGGCTTTCGATGCTGGTTATCGCCATGGTTGAGATCGTCATCTACCTTTCAAGGAGACAGCGCTTTCAGGCAACCTGACCGAACCGAAACGCCGGGCCTGTCCCGGCGTTTCCTTTTCTGTGGCGGGAGAAGATCGCCAGAGACATTCGGAACGAGAGGACGTCTGGAAGGGGGGCTGCCAGAGCGCCCTCTTCACAGGCTTCGTCGCCACCAATCCGCCCGAACCGTCTTCCGCAACGGCAATTTATATGGCCAGTCTGACTGTCTGGCGCGGAGCAACCTCAAGCTTTGCCTTTCACAAGTTGCCGATAGATCCTACAATTGAGGATATTTATTTCGTATTGCCCATGCCATTTGAAAAACCGGAGACAATTCCGCGTGCCATTGTTGAGCTGGTTGGAAGAAAGAGGGCTTGGTGATTACGGCGCTTTGCTGGAAAAGCACGGCGTCGACATGGATGTTTTGCCTCATCTGGAATACGCGCATCTGGCCGAGATGGGATTGTCCATCGGGGCACGCCTGAAACTGCTCAAGGAAATCGACAAGGGCCTGCGTGAAACGCAGCACCAGGACGCGAAAAAGCCGTCCGGACCCAGCGCAGAGCGACGCCAATTGACGGCGATGTTCTGTGACATCGTCGGGTACACGAGGCTTTCAGCCGATTTGGACCCCGAAGAAACCCGCCGGTTGCTGCGCGAGTACTGGAAAGCCGTCAAATCCATCACCGCGCGCTTTGGCGGACATATCGCCCAATATCTGGGCGACGGAGCTCTCATATATTTCGGCTATCCCGCCGCCCTAGAAGACGACGCCGAAAGGGCCGTCAACGCTGCCCTGGCTTTGCTGGCGCACAATCAGGAGGCGGAGGGTCATGGCGCTGCCGATCTGCACATGCGGATCGGCATTGCAACCGGTCCGGTTGTCGTTGGTCTGCCGTCGCAGCTCAAGAGCAGGCCGGAGGATGCGCTCGCAGTAGGATCGAATGTCAATTTGGCAGCCCGATTGCAGGCGATGGCAGCGCCCGACAGTCTCCTGATCGACGATGTCACCCGAAAGCTGGTGGGAGATCTGTTCGTTCTCGAACCGCTTGGCGAACAGACGATTGCCGGCCTCGAAAAGCCGAAGCTCGTCTTTCAGGTCATTGCGTCGCGGCTCGCGCGAAGCCGTTTCGAAGCGAAAAGCCGTTCCCGGAGTGGCATTTTTCTGGGGCGTGGAACTGAAACCACCCTGGCAATTGACGCTTGGCGCAAGGTGCAGGCAGGAGCGTGTCATGTCGTTTCGGTGAGGGGAGAGCCGGGTATCGGCAAATCTCACTTCGTTTGGCAATTGACCGATACGATCGCATCCGAGGGCTTTGAAGTGATCCAGCTTCAATGCACTCCCGGCCAGGCCAACACACCCTTTTTCCCCCTGGCTGAGGCGATCATGGAGCAGGCAGACGTGTCTCCTGGCGCCACAGACGAGGAGAAAGCCAGAAAGCTCAGAAAGCTTGTCGGTTCGCAGCTTGATCTTTCGAGCGAGCAACTGGTTGTCTTGGGTGGGCTTGTCGGCTCGGCAAGCAACAAGGTGGCGGCGCCTATGGCGAACCCCGCAGTGTGGCGCAAGCAGGCCTTCCAGATCCTGCGTCGTTTCTTTGTCGAAAAAGCAGCGGTGCGGCCGCTTGTTCTGGTTGTCGAGGATATGCATTGGTGCGATCCGACGTCGCTCGAGTTTCTGCAGAGCATTGTCTCCGATAGTGCACCGGCTCCCATCTTGATGATCACGACCTCACGGCCGGATGGCTGGCAGGCCCTGAATGCGCCTTCCGGAAAAGACACGAAGCTTTTCCTTGAGCGGCTGACTGCGGATGACACAACGGGCTTCGTCAAGGAACTGCTCGGGCGCGACGCCCCCAAAGCGATCGTCGACCTGATTTTTGAGCGGACCGATGGTGTTCCGCTTTTTGTTGAAGAGCTGACGAATGTCATTCTGGAAAAGGATTTGCTGCTGCGCACCGGGCACGGCGTCGAACTGAGCCGGCAACTCGACATGGGCGACATACCGAGCAACCTCCAGAGCATTTTGCTGGCACGTCTCGACCGGCTTGGAGAGCACAAGCGCCTGGCGCAGGTTGCCTCGTGTATCGGACGCAGCTTTTCCATTGATGTCCTGGCCGGCGTTGCCGATGTTGGCGAGACAGCTTTCAAGGAAGGGCTTGAGGTTCTTCAGTCTGCCGAGCTGATCCACTCTTCCGGGGGCTTGCCCAGCCGGCAATTCACGTTTCGCCATGCACTCATCCGCGACGCGGCTTACGGCACCCTTCTGGCTGCCGACCGGCGGGACATTCACGCCCGCATTGCCGAGGTGATGCCCGAGCTTCCGAATTTCGACAGCTTGCTGCGGCCGGAGGACATGGCTTTCCATCTCGCGCGTGCCGAACGCTTTGAGGAAGCGATCGTACGATGGCATGAAGCAGCGGTGGTTGCGAATTATCGCTCTGCCAGCGAGGAAGCGATTGCCTACCTGAAGAAGGGCCTGGAGCTACTTGAGCACGTGGAAGGCAAATCGCGCCGCGAAGCGCTTGAGTTCCTCCTCTTGATCGAACTGGTAGCGCCCTATCGGTCCGTGCGCGGCTTTGCAGCACCCGAAGTGGGGGAAACAACCCGGCGCGCCATTCAGCTTGCCGACCAGGCGCAGGACGTGGATGCAATTCTGCCTCTGCTCTACAATCAGTGGGTTTATGTATTCGTGACCGGGCACCGGGATGACGGGGATGCCCTCATCGATGAACTGTTCGCGCGTTGCTCATACGACCAGGGGAATTTGCTGCGCATGACGGCGCATCGCGCCAAGGCAGCCAATGAGTTTCTCCGTGGGCGGTTCTCCTCTGCAAGGCAGAACTTCGAGATCTCAGTTGGCTTGTATGACCCGAAATATCAGGCATCCGTCACCTATTCGATAGGGCTGGACGCACTGGTGGCCGCATCAGGCTACAACGCCCTGGTTTGCTGGTGTCTTGGTGACAGCGAGGCGGCGGAAGAGAACATGGACAGGGCACTTGCCCATTCCGCAAGACTGGATCTGGCCGGCAGCCGAGCCTTTGCGACCTATCATGAGGCGTTGTTGCGCGGTGTGCTGATGGAGCAGCAGGACATTCTGGTGAAAAATGGCCGCCTGCTGCAAAAGGTCGGGCTCGAGCATCACTACAACATGTGGCTGGCCTGCGGGCGGCTGCTCGAAGCAATGGGGATCTGCTGCCAGAAGCCGTCGGAACACTCCATCAAGCTGGTGGACAAGCGGCTTGAAGAGTTTCGCGACATGGGAGTGGTTTACCTGCCAACATACGAGACCTTCATCGCCAGGCGCTGGCTGGACCTTGGCAAGGCGCGCGAAGGTCTCGCGCACATTAAAAATGCCCGCATGCTGATGGAGCAGTTCGGGGAGGTCTGGAACGAGCCGGAAGTCGGCCGCGTGGAAGCGCAACTGCGGCTCTTCGAAGGCTGCGAGCCTGAGGTTGCCGAAGCAATTCTGCGCCAGGCAGTTGGCGTCGCGAAGCGCCAACAATCCCGGTCTTTCGGCAATCGCATCGAGAGTGATCATCGTGCGCTTCAGGAGAAAATAGTCTCCACGCGCAACGATTTATTCGCCTGAAGCAAGCAGCGCCCTTCTGTTTCAGACGGCACCCTTCCTGTCTTTATTACCCCACTTCATTTTCACGAGAACCTGATCCCGGCAGGGCCGCATATTCCGTGTGCCTCTCGGGCTCCGAATAATGCGCCCGATGTGAATACGTTCACATCACCCAGCGGAAATATTTGTTACGCCACTCCCAATACTGGGAGGAAAAATGTCTACCGAAATATGGTTTGCTCTTGCGGCGACAAATTTTGCTGCGTCGATAGCGCCCGGGCAGAACGTTGCCTTTGTCAGCGCTGCGACAACGCGTTCAGGTTTTTTAGGCGGTGTTGCTTCACTTGCCGGCATTCTTTTCGCCGAGCTCGTGTGGGTGGTTTTGGCTATTCTGTTTGCTATCGGACTGCTGGAGGTCAGTCCTCTTTTCATTCACGCCATGCAGTTGGCAGGCGGCTGTATTCTTGCGTATTTCGGTTTCAGCATATTGCGGGAAATGAAATTCAGTAAGATGGAGCAAGCTCCTGCTTTCCGCTTCACACACTACGCTGCCAAGGGTGCGTGGATCGGCCTGGCAAACCCTCTTGCTCTTATGTTTTTTGTTGCGCTTTTTCCCGGGTTCTTGCTTGAACTGACGGATAATTCCTACGCGACCACTTTGATGTTATGCGTCCCCGTTATCCTGCTTTCTTCAGCCTGTGGCCTCATCCCCTGGATGGCGGCCACCAGAGTGCTGACGGTGCACAAGGGCATCGCCAACGTTGTGAATTGTGTTTCCGGCACGACACTGTTGGTTATGGGTGCGCTAGTTTTTCTGCAACTCTTCTAGAGGCATGAATTTTACTTAACAAAGTCGCCGCAATATTTGGCGCGATCTTACAATTTTAGTCTGGGACAGACTGCGAGAAAATCGTCGAATGACGTGGTTAGGGCTGGATGGGACGGGCCGCATTTGAACGGACAAGAGTTTAAAGCGGTGCCCCAGTCCTCTCTCAATCGGTCAAAATTCAAGCAAAATCCGGTTTTGGAACCCGGTATGCGGAGCGCGGCGCGCTGTTGCATCCAGAAGTCACGCTGCAATTTTCATCGCCCTCGATTGAGCCTTTCAGCGGCTCTTGCGCGTGTTGCCAGGGCTTCCAGGTTGGGTATCGAAATCAGGCCGTTTGTCAGTGTGATCAACCCGTCATGAGCCAAGGCATTGAGCCTCTTGTTGAGCGCTTCGCGAGTAACACCCAGCATGTGCGCCAGTTCATTCTGAGAGAATTTTCGTTTGAACTTCGCCCCGTCGTCTTTCAGGTCCGCATATGACAGCGCGAGATCCAGAAGCTTTTGAGCAAGCCGGCCGTCGAGGCCAAGAAAGGCGAAAGCTCCCATCGCTTCCGTGTTGCGTCGCAGGATCTCACATAAGAGCTGGATGAGGTGATGGGCAAATTGCGGGCTTTTATCCAGCGCTATTTCCATAGCGTCCTTGGGCAAAAACAGACATTCGGAGTTTGCGAGAGCTGACGCATTTGCGGTTCGTGGCAGTTTGTCCAACACTGAAATTTCGCCAAACGGATCGCCTGGTTCCAGGAGCGCAAGGGTGAGTTCACGGCCTTCCGCATCGGAGATCCATATGCGAATTGAGCCTGTGATGATGACGCGAAGTCCGTCCGGTTCATCGCCGGCTGCGAAGATTGCGCTTTCCGCTTCGTAACGAGCGATGGTGCTCAGGCGGGTAAGCAGATCCAGACTGCCTTCGTCAATATTTGAAAAAAGATAACACTCTCGGATGACGTCTCTCAGCATGGGAGGCCTCAATCGGATTGCCGGCATGTGCCGAAGTTATTAAACGAAACGAATGTCTTGATTGAACTTCCAGTTCTCTGGAAATCCAAAAAATAGACTAGGAAAGATGTGTGGCGTCACATGGATAGAAAACGTGTGTAATTCATCTAATGTATTACGTAAAAATTTTTTGGAAATAGTGCGATCTGACTGGTTTCTCCTTTTTCAGAAAATTCGTTCCCGACACATGAGGCGCGGTCGAATTAGGAGCGCCTCCAGCGTCCGCTCAGTATGATGGGCAATATCCGATCTCTGTTGCAAGTGTCTTTTGAGTGCAAAATGAAGGAATTTTCAGAAAAAACTCTGCTGGTGTGAATTGGTTCACATACCTTTGGGTCCGATATTGGGAATATTCCTCTGCGTCATATGTCGAGAAAATTGAATCAGAAGGGATTAATTCTATGAATTATCTGATTTATCGCAGTATTTTCCACGATGGGGCGAGGCTGGCAGAACCGCATGCTCCTTGCGATCTCGTTTATCGTGGATGCCGTCACCATGGTGTGACCTCACCACGGGCTGCGAAGAAGACTGCAACTCCCATGTGCTACAGGAGTGTAAGCTACAATCTGTATTCGGGTGCGCCTGCGGTTGAAACACCGAGTGCCATATCTTCGGCCTCAACCAGACTGGCAGGCAGTGACACTGCCGCTCTGATGCGCGCCGTTTAAGCGGCTTCAGCGGAGCCGGGTTTCGCATTCTTCCATGCGGTCACGAAGTACGAAACGACGGAAGCACCGATGACGCAGTGTCTCGGTGCTCTGTTGCTGATGTGCAGACGGTGTCCACCGTCAAGCGGGACAAAGAAGGTCGTCCGGCTCGGAATTTGCCGGGATGCCAGATGCTTCTATTGCAAGTGGAACATGACATCCAGGGAGCTGTTTTTCCTAAATGATTGCCGGAAATGATTGCCATGAGAGATTGATTGTTGAGCATAGTTGTTTCAATATGTTATCGATAACTTTTTCGAAAGGCATTTCATGAACCTGGTCGAAACCTCAATGCAGCTTACCCATCGTGGCGCGCTGGCGATGATTGTTGCGGCGGTTGGAAAGGCTGAAGAAATCGGTCAACCGCAGTGTGTCGTCATTGTCGATGCAAGTGGCGTGGCCCTGGCTGAAATCCGTATGTCCGGTGCCAAGTTCCTGAGCCTGAAAAGCGCGAAGGCCAAGGCGCGGACAGCGGCCTCCATCGGAGCAAAAACGACGTCTATTCCGGAAGCCGTTCGTCCGCTGATTGGCCTGGCAACCGATGGAAATGTCACTGGCCTGGAAGGCGGCTTGCCAATTGTGGTGGACGGGCACCTCCTTGGAGGGATCGGAGTGGGGTCCGGCAGCGGCGATCAGGACACTGAGGTTGCCCGTGCCGGTCTTGCGGCCATTGGGGCGGACCTTTGAAAATGGCCTCTCGGGGAATGTGCCAGTTTATTGCCCAGTGATCCGGCGACCTGGGTGAAAGCAGTGAAGGCGGAGGGCAAGAGCACTCTGCCTCTTTCATGTGCTTGAGCCTCAGGCAAAGGCAATCTGGGCCTTGACGGCCCTGGACCGGTCCCCTGCAGTTTCGAACGCCTTAATGGCATCATTCAGCCGAAAGGTCTGCGTTATGAAGGGTTTGACGTCAATCAATCCCTTTTGCATCAGGCTGACACCGGTGAAGAATTCCTGATGGAACCGGAAAGATCCCTTCAGGCAGAGCTCCTTGGATGTCAGCGCCATCATGGGGACTGACATATCGCCACCCAGGCCCAGTTGAACAATGGTGCCACCCGGGCGGATGGCTGCGATTCCGGCAGAAAGGGCAGGGGCCGCGCCGGAGCATTCATAAAGGACATCGAAGGTTCCCTTGTCAGCGGAAAAGCGTTCCAGTGCCGAGGGGGCATTAGCCATGTTCACCGTTTCATCAGCACCTGCGGTTCTGGCCATCTCAAGCGTGAAGTCACTGAGATCCGTTGCAACGATGAAGTCGGCACCAGCCCTGCGGGCGGCAACGATGCACAGAATGCCGATCGGACCGCAGCCCGTGACGAGCACGGATTTGCCCAGCAGGTTTCCTGCGTGACGTGTCGCGTGCAGGCAGACCGCCAGTGGTTCGGCCATTGCAGCTTCGCCCGGTGTCAGGCCGTCGGCCGGCGCGCACTGGAGCGCATCGGCAACCAGGACCTCGCGAAAGGCCCCCTGAATGTGCGGAAACGGCATCGCGCTTCCGTAAAAGCGCATGTTGAGACACTGGTTGAAGGACCCTTCGTTGCAGAACCGGCATTGCCGGCAGGGCCTCGAAGGCGAAATGGCAACAAGCTGTCCAAGCGCGAGACCCGACACACCTTCCCCAAGTGCGGTGATGTGACCGGAAACCTCATGTCCGAGGATCATGGGTTCTTTCAGGCGCACGGGTCCAAAGCCGCCGTGATTGAAATAATGCAGGTCCGAACCGCAGATGCCTCCGGTCGACAGCTTGATTTGAACTTCGCCGGGGCCGGGTTGCTCTTCCTGCTGCTCTTCAATGCGCAGGTCCTTGGCAGCGTGAATGACGATTGACTTCATGGCTGCCTCACAGAACAGGGGTCGGAAGGTTGTTGCCGGCAAAATGCGCGGACAGATTGTCCCTGACGAGCTGGCCCATGGCCTTTCTCGTTTCGAAGGTTCCCGAAGCGTGATGCGGTTGCAGAAGAACATTATCCAGCTTCAGGAAACGGGGGTTGAGTGCCGGTTCTCCTTCGAACACATCAAGGGCTGCCGACCCAAGACGGCCGGTCTCAAGGGCGTCCAGCAGGGCGTCCTCATCGATATTCGACGCTCTGCTGATATTGATGATCATGCCTTCCGGCCCGACGGCTTCGATCACGCTGCGGCTGACGATATGACGTGTCTGTGCGGACGCTGCGAGGGTCACGAACAAGAAGTCGGAGTGAAGCGCGAGTTCGACCGGATCGGCAACAAAGGACCAGTCGGGTGCGTACTCCTTGGCAGCTACATCGCAATAAGCGATGTCAAGATCGAAACCGACCAGACGCTTTGCGACTTCAAAGCCGATACGTCCGAGGCCAAGCACACCCGCTTTCTTGCCCCAGACGCGGCTTTTGAGCGGGTAGAGGCCCTTTGCGGACCAGCTTCCGTCCCGCACCCAGCTCTCGGCACCGGTCATGCCGCGCGACTGGACGAGCATCATGGCAACACCGAGATCGGCAACGTCGTTGGTCAGAACATCCGGTGTGTTGGTCACCCGGATGCCACGCTCACGGCAGGCATTCAGGTCCACCGCATCAAAACCGACGCCATAGACCGAGATGATTTCCAGGTTCGGGCAGGCCTCGATCAGGGTGCGGTCTGCCCCCAGCTCGCCGCGTGTTGCGATAGCGCGAATGCGCTCACCGATCGAAGAGAGAAAGGCAGGCTTGTCGGGAGCCTCAAAATATTTGTGCATGGTAAAGCCGGCTTCCAGCGGAACCTGATCCCATTCGGGGTAGGGGCCGATTTGGAGAATATCGGGTTTGCTCATTTTGGGGCTCCGAGACTTGACAATATTTGTTATCGATAACATAAGAATGGGAGCTGTCAATCGCCATCTGAAAAGGAAGCCTGAATGAGCCTTGCCCTGTTCGACCTGTCCGGTAAGCGGGCCCTGGTCACCGGTTCCTCGCAAGGGATCGGCCTGGCCCTTGCTCGCGGCCTAGCGCGCGCCGGGGCAGAAATCGTTTTGAATGGCCGGGATCCGGAAAAACTCAAGAGTGCGGCAGAGGGACTGCGGGCCGAGGGGCTGACCGTCGCGGAGCTGGTGTTCGACGTGACCGACCATGAGGCTGTCCGCAAGGCCGTGGACTCGTTCGAAACATCCACAGGTGGCATCGACATCCTGGTCAACAATGCCGGCATGCAGCACAGAACGCCGCTGGAAGACTTTCCGGCAGACGCGTTCGAGCGCCTTCTTCAAACGAATATCGCCTCTGTTTTTCATGTCGGTCAGGCGGTCGCCCGTCACATGATCAAGCGCGGGGCAGGCAAGATTGTGAACATCTGCTCGGTACAGACCGCGCTCGCCCGTCCGGGAATTGCGCCCTACACCGCCACCAAGGGCGCGGTTGCGAATCTGACCAAGGGCATGGCGACGGACTGGGCAAAATACGGCCTGCAATGCAACGGCCTGGCCCCGGGGTATTTCGATACGCCCTTGAACGCGGCGCTGGTCAACGATCCCGACTTCAGCGCCTGGCTGGAAAAGCGCACCCCGGCGGGGCGATGGGGCAACGTGGAAGAGCTGGTGGGCACCTGCATCTTCCTGTCGTCCGATGCATCCTCTTTCGTCAACGGAACCACAATCTTTGTGGACGGCGGCATATCGGCGTGCCTGTGATGCCGGTTTTTGTTGTCATGGGCGTCTCGGGCTGCGGCAAGTCCCAAATCGGCAGGAAACTGGCGGAAGCCGTCGGCGGTCGCTTCATCGATGGCGATGACCTTCATCCGCAGGAAAACATCGAGAAGATGAGCAAAGGGATCCCTCTGACCGACGCCGACCGTCTGCCGTGGCTGGCACAGGTCGGTGAGGCCTTGCGGGATGTTTCGGACGTGACCTTCATCGCCTGCTCGGCTTTGAAGAGAAGCTACCGCGAGCTGATCATTGCCCATGCGCATCGTCCCGTTACCTTTCTGTTCCTTAAAGGAACGCGTGAGCTGCTGCGCGAGCGGATGGCGCACAGGGAAGGACATTTCATGCCAACGGCTCTGCTGGACAGTCAGCTTGAGACGCTTGAGCCGCCGGAGCCGGACGAGCGCGCTTTTGCCGTTTCAATCGACCAGACGCCGGACCAGATCGTCGCGGCGCTGCAGACATTCGTTCGGAAGGAAATCGCATGAGCGTGAACGTGGCCCTGATCGGGGCCGGAGCTATGGGCGGGGCAATCGGAACACGCCTCGCGGAAACAGGCAACACTCTCCGTGTCTTCGACCTCGATCCGGAAAAGGTCTCGGCACTTGTTTCAAAAGGCGCCATCAGCGCAGCTTCTGCTGCGGAAGCTGCCTCTGCTTCCGACTATGTCATCACAAGCCTCAACGCCCCGCATATCGTGGAGAAGGCGGTCTTCGGGGAAAACGGAGTTGCCGATGGCGCTCGTGCGGGAACCTTGATTATCGACATGTCGTCAATCGATCCCGGCGCGACCAAGGACCTTGCCGCAAAGGCGGAAGTCAGGGGATTGCGCTGGGTGGACAGCCCTCTGTCGGGAGGTGCGCCCAAGGCACTTGTCGGCGAATTGACGCTGATGGCAGGCGGCTCGGAAAAGGACGTCGCGGATGCGCATAACGTCCTGAAATTCGTCAGCTCCAATTACACCCACATGGGGCCGGTCGGTGCGGGCCAGACGACCAAGTTGATCAACCAGGTGCTGTGCGGCCTTGGCTTTCTTGCGGTGGCCGAAGCAACGCAGCTTGCACTCGATGCAGGCGTCGATGCCGCAAAGATACCGGCAGCGCTGAAGGGAGGACGCGCGGACAGCGCTATCCTGCAGGAATACATGCCCCGCTTCGTGTCGCGCGACTATCGGCGCACAGGCCGGATCGACAACATGGTAAAAGACCTGAACGGCGCCCAGGATCTGGCGCGGAAAACCAACACCGCCATGCCACTGACGGCTGTCTGCGCCGAAGTTCACAGAATGCTCACGGCAGCGGGTTTGGGCGGCGAGGACCAGGCTGCGCTGATGGAATACTTCAAGGGTCCTGACAAGGAGAAATTCGAATGATCACCCGTTTCGCGCTATTCGAAGGCAGCGTAAAGCCCGGCAAGACGGAGCAATTTCGCACGGCCGTGACAGACCGGCTGGTTCCGCTCTGGAGGCAGTTTCCCGGCAACAGCGATGTCAGGGTGATGTTCGGTGAGGAACGCGATGAAGGTGCACCCGAATTTCCGCTGATTTTGGCGATCACTTATCCGGACCGGGACACCATGGAAGGCGCTCTCGGCAGCGATGTCCGCAGCAGATCACGGGATGTCACCGGAGATATTGTCGCGGAGTTCTTCGATGGGCGGATTCACCATCACGTCACGCAGGCAAACCAGTACGAGGGATGAGCCTTCTAAATTGATCTGTTTGAAATTCCCGACGGTGGGCTCCGGCAATTGCGAATGCCGACCCGTATTGCGTATGTAAGCGCATGGTCAAAGGTGGGTTCAGCATGCAGCGAACGGTGACGATGAAGGATGTGGCGGACAAGGCGGGTGTCTCCGTCATGACCGTCAGCCGCGCTTTCAAACAGCATGCTTCCGTGGGTGAGGAAACGAGGAAACGTATTCTGCAGATAGCCGAAGAGCTCGGTTATGTGTTCGACAGCACGGCGGCCAACCTCCGCTCGCAGCGCACAGGCTTTGTTGCCGTATCCATCCCTTCAATCAACAATGCCAACTTCGCCGACACGGTTGGTGCCTTGTCGGAAAGCCTCAAGCTGGCCGACTTGCAGGTCCTCCTCGGATACAGCAATTACGACATCCACAAAGAGGAAGAGATCGTCGAGCAGTTCCTCCGGCGCCGTCCGGAAGCCATCGTTCTGACGGGTGGACGGCACACCGACCGGACCCGGCAGTTGCTCACCAGAGCGAATATTCCGGTCGTTGAAACATGGGATCTGCCCGAGAACCCGATTGGGCATGTGGTTGGGTTTTCCAATGCGGCCACGATGCATGACCTGGTCAAGCACCTGGTCGGGACAGGGCGAAAGCGCATTGCCTTCATCGGCGGCGACACGGATGGTGACACGCGCGGTGCGGATCGCCGCCGCGGGTTCATCCGGGCAATGTCGGACCTGGGCCTGTCGACGGAGCGCCTGATCGGGGCGGGCGAGCCTCCGATTTCCATGCGCGAGGGGGCCGACGCCATGGCCAGGCTGCTGCAGGACTTCCCGGATACGGGAGCGGTTATTTGCGTTTCCGATCTTTCCGCCTTCGGGGCGTTAACGGAATGCGCGCGCAAGGGCGTGAAGGTTCCCGAAGATATCGCCATAGCCGGTTTCGGGGCCTATGACATTTCCTCGATCTGCCTGCCGACCCTCACCACGATTGATCCTCACCCGGCGGATATCGGACGGCGGGCTGGCGAATTGATCGTCTCCCTGCTGAGGGGCGAGGGGAAGACGGAAAGGGACCCTGTCCATATTTCGATCGAGCCGAACTTGAGCGTGGGGGGATCGACCGCCTAGGCGCGTCCGGCTCAAACCGTTTCCCCTTCTATCAGCCGGAACCCCACATCCGTGACTTTCCTGGCGCTGTCGCCATTGATCCGCATCAGAAGTTTTTCAGAGGCGATCTGGCCGATCCGCAAGTGGTTCACCTGCACCGTGGTCAGCCGGTAGGGAAGAACGGAAGCAATGGGAAGTTCTCCCCACCCGGCAATGCCGAGATCCCTGGGCACCGAAATCTTCTGACTTTCGCAGAAGTGGATCGCTCCAACAGCCATGTTGTCATTCTGGAAAAACACGACCTCGGTTTCCGGAGCGCCGGAAAGCAGTTGTTCGATGCCGTAGTACCCGGTGTAAAAGCCCGGTACGTCCTTCAACAGAACCTGCTTCTTCAGAGAAGCCGAGCCGTCGGCTATCGCACGGTCGAAGCCGTTGAGGCGAGCGGCCGCCGCATTTGCCGCGTCGTGAGAGGTGCCGACATAGCCGAACCGGGTGTAGCCCTTGGTAAGCAGGTACCGGCCCATCTGGTAGCCGCTGTCAAAATGGTTGAGGCCGACGCACATGTCGAACGGGCTTGAGTTCAAATCCCAGATTTCGACGACGGGAATTTTTGCGTTTTCCAGGAGCTGAAGCGATCGGTTCGTATGAGCTCTGCCTGTCAGGATCAGTCCTGCAGGTTGCCAGGCGAGAACGGTTTCAATCCATTTCTCTTCTTCGCCCGCAGCCCGCTGTGTCATGCCCAGAACAGTCTGATGTCCGAAAGAACAAAGCTTCCGGTCGATGCCCTCCAGAACGTGCGTGAAGACCTCATTGCCAAGGTCCGGAATGCTGACGCCGATGAAGGTGGATTTCTGGTCACCGGAGAAGACGGTGGCAAGGCGGTTCGGCAGATAGCCCAGACGTGCGACCTCGGCCAGAACCCTTTCTCTGGTCTGCTCGGAGAACCCGCCTTCGTTTCGGAGGACCCGACTGGCCGTCATTTTCGAAACGCCCGCTGCTTCCGCCACTTCAGACAGGCTTATCTTTTTGTTTTTATTACTCAAAACACATTCCGCGCCGTAAAAAGTTATCGATAACTTTTTCGTTGACTTTCGAGTTTTTCGGACGGATGATATCTCTACGTTACCGGTAACTCAATCCTTGCCTTGTGGAGGAGGCGTACTGCGGGAAGCCGGTGACGACTGGGAGGAACACAGTGGCAGGTAATCTGAAAAACCGTCTGTTTTTCGACGGCATTCAGAAGCATTTCGGCGGAACTTATGCCGTCCGGGACGTTTCGTTGGCGGTCGACCGAGGCGAGATCGTTGCGCTTCTGGGTGAAAACGGCGCCGGTAAGTCGACACTCATCAAGATTCTCGGGGGCATTCACAAGCCGGATGCCGGCCGCGTGCTGATCAACGGTGAACCTTACGAGCATCGGCCGGGCGGCTTCGGTCAGCACCAGGCGGTCGCCTTCATCCATCAGGACCTCGGCATGATCGAATGGATGACCGTTGCCGAGAACATGTCGCTGGCGCTCGGATTCAAGAAACGGTTCGGCCTGATCGATTGGCAGGACGCCGAGGCGTTCGCCGCTGAGGCACTGCGCAGGGTTGGCTGCGATTTCTGTCCCACCACACGGGTGCAGGATTTGTCGCGAACGGAAAAATCGCTGGTGGCGATTGCCCGTGCGCTGGCTGTCGATAGCGATTTCCTGGTGCTCGATGAGCCGACCGCGTCTCTGCCGGCGGATGAAGTCGCGCGTTTGTTCGAAGCCTTGCGGCCGCTGAGGGATGCCGGGGTTGGCATGATCTATGTGTCCCACCGGCTCGACGAGATCTTTCAGATCGCAGACCGCGTGGCGGTTCTCAGGGACGGTGAACTCGTTGGGGTCCGGGCAATCCAGCACACCAACGCCGAAGAGCTGGTGCACATGATCGTCGGGCGCAAGACCAGGCAGGTGACCAAGCTGTCGGAGACGCCCGGAGCGCCGGTCCTGTCTGTAAAAGGTCTCGCGACCCGGGTCGCCGGTCCGGTCGACTTTACGCTTCACCGCAACGAGATCGTCGGTCTCGTGGGCTTGCGCGGGGCAGGGCACGAGACAATCGCGCGGGCGCTTTACGGACTGGAACCGCACGAAGGCGAAATAGAGCTCACTGGCATCGGCGCCCCGGATCTGCGCTCTCCCAAGACTGCGCTCGACAGCGGGATCGGTCTGGTGGCGCGGGATCGGACGGAGGAATCCGTCGCCATGCCGTTGACCATTCGCGAAAACACCTTCCTCAATCCCGCTGCCGTCGGCCGTAGCCTTTTTTCCTTCATGTCACCGGACACGGAATCCAGGGAAGCTGAAAGGATCGGCCGCGAAGTGGCGTTGTCCCCGAACGATCAGACACTCGCCATCGAGGCCCTTTCCGGTGGCAACCAGCAAAAGGTTGTGATTGCGCGCTGGCTGGCGACCAGACGCAAGCTTCTGATCTGCGAGGATCCGACCGCGGGCGTCGATGTGGGCGCGAAGGCGGAAATCTATGAGCTTTTGAACAAGGCGCTGCGGGAAGGCGTCGGCATCCTGCTGGTTTCGACCGATTTCGAGGAAGTCGCAACGATTTGCCAGCGCGCCATCGTCTTCAGTCAGGGCGCGATCGTCGGTGAGCTTTCTGGGGCGAAACTCTCGACGGAAAACCTCATTCAGGCCGCTTCGGCCAGCAACGTTGCCGCCGCTTAAGGGTAAGAACCATGCAGTCACTTGAATCCACCGCGCTTGAGCCGACCAAAACGGAAATGCAGGGCTTGACCACGCGCGCCAGACTTGTGCGCCTGCTGCCGGTCTATGGTCTCGTCATCTTGACGCTGCTGCTGATCCTGCTGTTCTCGATCCTGCTGCCGAAGACCTTTCCGACACTCCTGAACCTTCGGGCAATCGTATCGGACAAGGCGATCATCGCGCTGCTGTCCCTTGGGGCAATGATCCCCATGGCAGCAGGGCGGATCGATCTGACGGTCGGCTACGGCATCGTGCTCTGGCATATTCTTGCCATCAGTTTGCAGACCCTTCTGGGCATTCCCTGGCCAATGGCCGTCATGATCGTCCTGCTGCTCGGCGCGTTCACCGGATTCCTGAACGGGCTCCTGGTGGAAGTCGCCAAGATCGACAGCTTCATCGCGACGCTCGGCACAGGCACAGTTCTTTATGCGATAGCCCTTTGGCACACGGGCGGCCGCCAGATGGTGGGGGTCTTGCCGGATGGTTTCTTTTCACTCAGCACAACCTTCGTCTTCGGTCTGCCGATCACCGGGTACTATCTGATCGCGATCACCGTCATCTTGTGGCTGACGCTCGAATATACGCCGGTCGGACGGTATCTCTATGCAATCGGCGCGAACCAGCGCGCGGCCCATCTGAACGGCATTCCCACCCGCAAATATGTGATCGGCGCTTTCATGGCATCGGGCACCATGACAGCGCTTGCCGGTGTGCTTCTGGCGTCGAAGCTCCGCATCGGCCAGGCAAGCGTCGGGCTGGAGTTCCTGCTGCCCGCGCTTGTGGGTGCTTTCCTGGGCTCAACGACCATCAAGCCCGGCCGGGTCAATGTCTGGGGCACCATCGTAGGCGTCATGATCCTGGCAGTAGGTATTTCCGGAATTCAGCAGTTCGGAGGCTCTTTCTGGGTCGAGCCGCTCTTCAACGGCGTCACGCTGCTGATTGCAATCGGTATTGCGGGTTACGCGCAGCGCCGCAAGGGGGCGGTGAAAAAGTAACGTTGGATGCAATGGAGGAGACTATGCAAAAACGTACATTCCTGAAGACAATTCTGGCCACGACGATGCTGGCAACAGCCGGGATCCCGGCTCTTGCGGAAACGCCATGGGACGGGCCGACCACCGGTCCGGCCGGTGCGCCGGACAAGTCGATCGTCGTCGTTGCCGCCGACATGAAGAATGGCGGTATTCTGGGCGTATCGAAGGGCGTTGAGGAGGCGGCTTCGCAGATCGGCTGGACCATTCGTGTTCTCGACGGTGCAGGCTCCATTCAGGGCCGCACGGCGGCAATCGGTCAGGCCCTGGCCTTGCAGCCTGACGGGATCGTCATCAACGGCTTCGATGCTGTCGAACAACAGGCAGCGCTCGAAGACGTGGCGGCCGCGAACATTCCCATCGTTGCCTGGCACTCCGGGCCGAAGATCGGGTGCGACGCGCCAGGCGGGATCTTCGCCAACGTGTCGACCGACGCCATGACCGTGTCGGAAGTGGCAGCCAACTGGGCGCTTGAAGACGGTGGCAAGGACATCGGAGCGGTTATCTTCACCGATTCCACCTACCAGATTGCCATCGACAAGGCTGACCGGATCAAGGAAACGATCGAGGCTGGCGGCGGCAAGGTGCTGGAATATGTCGATACGCCGATTGCCGATACCTCCAGCCGCATGGGGCCGCTGACCACCAGCTTGCTGCAGAAATACGGTGACGACTGGACCCATGCACTGGCCATCAACGACCTTTACTTCGACTTCATGGGCCCCGCACTGGCAGCAGCCGGGATATCCAGCGAAGATGGTCCGCAGGCAGGATCGGCGGGCGACGGCTCGGAAGCAGCTTTCTTTCGCATCAAGACCGGCGCCTATCAGGCGATCACGGTTGCCGAACCCTTGAACCTGCAAGGTTGGCAGCTCGTGGACGAACTCAACCGGGCGATCCAGGGCGAACCGTGCTCCGGCTACGTCACGTCTCCGGCTCTCGTGACCAAGGAAGGGGTGGAAAGAATGGGTGACGCAACGGCCTTTGATCCCGATACTCCGTATCGCGACGCCTATTCGGCGATCTGGAAACAGTAATAGCCGATCACTGTGTTGGCGGGCCGCGCGGCGGGATAGCCGTGCGGCTCCACCTTTTTTGATCTGTTCGCCAACTCTGCTCGCCTGAAATGAACACGAAATGGCTTCACTACGTTTCTTCAGTGGCTCGACCAGCCGGAAGGCCCGCTCCACCCATTTCAATCGTGCTATCGCCAGTTTTCATGCGCATTGGGCTCCAAATATGGAGCCGGACCTGAGTATCGGCCGGGCGATGATTGGAAACTTGATCATCAAAGACGACGTTGTTTGCGGGCCGATCAGGACGGCCGGGACGGTCAACCAATGATGCTGGAGTGGCTGATCTCTCCGATGGACCCGGACCGGGTCCATGATGTCGGGCTTGCCCTGTCCTGGCACGCCCGCACCATGGTGCTCGGCTGGGGGATCCTTGCACCGTTGGCGATCCTGACAGCGCGCTATCTCAAAGTCCTGCCTTCGCAGAACTGGCCCCGGGAGCTGGATAACAAGACGTGGTGGCGCTGTCACTGGATGGGGCAAAGCGTGGTTCTGGTTCTGTCGGCAGTCGGCCTCTGCCTCGTCCTGCTGTCCAGTCAGAACACGGGCCATGAACAGATGCACCGTTCATTCGGTTATTGCGTGCTTGCACTCGGGTGCTTTCAAGGCCTGTCGGGCCTCTTGCGTGGCACCAAAGGCGGCCCGACCAGCCCGGTGCCGGACGGTTCCCTCCGCGGGGATCATTATGACATGACGCTCCGACGGCAGCTTTTTGAAAGTTTTCACAAAATCTTCGGCTACCTTGCTCTGGTCATGATGATGGGAGCAGTCGGCAGCGGACTCTGGGCAACAAATGCGCCGCGATGGATGTGGTTCGTGTTGTCGCTCTGGTGGACGGGATTGACGGCCGCCGCGCTTGTGCTGCAACGCAATGGGTGGGCCGTCGATACTTACCAGGCGATCTGGGGCCCTGACCCGGTCCATCCGGGTAACCGTACTGGAAAGTCCGCTCAAGCAGCCACCACGGCAATCTGCAGCAAGAAACGGGATATGTGATGTTTGGTGTTTTGGAAGGCACAGGCTTTGAGGTCATCGAGCCGGAATTCGAAGACTGCTTCATCGGTCATGCGCGAGTGGAGCGCCTCTGGACCGGCGCGCGCTGGTCGGAGGGACCTGCCTGGTTTCCGGCCGGACGATATCTGGTCTGGTCCGACATTCCCAACAACCGGCTGATGAGGTGGGACGAGACGGATGGCTCTGTGTCGGTGTTTCGCTCCCCCTCCAACAACGCCAACGGCAATACGGTCGACACGCAAGGACGGCTGGTTTCGTGTGAGCACCTGACGCGGCGTGTGACACGAACAGATCATGACGGTTCCCTCAGCGTGATTGCGTCGCACTGGAACGGAAAGCGCCTCAACTCACCAAATGATGTCGTTGTGAAGTCAGACGGCTCCGTCTGGTTCACGGATCCCTCCTACGGGATCATGATGGACTATGAGGGCGATCGTGCGGAGAGCGAAATTGGCGCATGCCACGTCTATCGCGCAGATCCCACGACGGGAGACGTGACAGCCGTCGCGACGGATTTCGTCAAGCCGAACGGCCTGGCGTTCTCAGCCGACGAGCAGCACCTCTTCATTGCGGACACTGGCGGTACCCACCAGAAAAACGGGCCGGCCCACATTCGCAAGTTTGAGGTTGCCGATGACGGCAAGAGTCTGCGAGGGGGCGACGTACTGGCGACCTGCACGAACGGTTTCTTCGATGGATTTCGATTGGACCGGTCCGGCCGCATATGGACCTCGGCGGCCGATGGCGTGCACTGCCTGAATCGTCAGGGAACCTTGATCGGCAAGGTGCATATCCCGGAAATCGTCAGCAATGTCTGCTTTGGCGGGGCCAAGCTCAACCGGCTTTTCATCACCGGGACGACATCTCTTTATTCTGTTTTTCTCAATGTAAATGGCGTTTCCAGATAGGCGCTATGTGCTCACACGCGTAAGTGTTCGCGTCATCTGACCCATCTGGAAAGTGTTTGTCGTCTGCCGCGCGATTGGTTTTCTCCAGATTTGCGCGCAGACGTATGTGATGAAGCGGTATCTGTTCCCGCTGCTTCCGCATGCCACACAGCAGTAAGTTGCAGATTTCAAAGGAAATCAGGTTATTGTGCTGCAGGATGGCACGTATGCTGAATATATGTGCAGAACCGAGACGAAACGACAGATAGGGAGGCCGGACTTGCAGGCCGACGCATCCATCATTCTGGATAGTTATCAGCTCACCCTGTCTCCGATGACTCTTGAAGACATACCGAAGCTTCATGAACTGTCCATCGGGGTGAACTGGCCCCATCGCCCCCATGACTGGGCTCTGCTCATTCAGCTTGGCAACGGATATGTGGCGCGGGACGAGATCGGCAGGGTCGCGGGATCGGCCATGTGGTTCCCCATGGGCTCTCACCGGGCCTCGGTCGCAATGGTCATCACGTCACCTCGGTTCCAGGACCATGGGGCTGGCAGTTGGCTTATGGGTCATATCCTTCGGGAAACCGGCAGCCGCGAGAAAATTCTGAATGCGACGAAGGCGGCCTACCGACTTTATATTTCGCTCGGGTTCACACCGCTGAAGACGGTATTCCAACAGAACGGGGTCGCCGTTCGTGTTCCCGATGCGCCTGATACGGCCACGCCGATGCGGGCAGAGCATCGTGATGAGATCGTCCGGCTGGACGCAAACGCCTATGGCGCAGACCGTGGGCACATCTTCGAGCGACTGTTTCAGGTCTCGCAGGGCACTGTCATTGAAAGAGGAGGACGTCTGGTTGGATTTGCCCTTTGCCGCGAATTCGGACGCGGGCGGCAAATGGGACCGGTCGTTGCAGAAACGGAAGAAGACGCAATCGCCCTGATCCATCCCTTTGTCAAAGAGTACAAGGACACATTCCTGCGCATGGACACCCGGGCAACCGACGGGCCGCTGCGGACCTATCTCACAGAAGCCGGCATTGTGCTTTACGACACGGTTACAACCATGACCCGTGATTTTGCAGGTGCAGCCGCCTTCATCGAAAAGGACGGGCCGATCACCTTCGGTCTCGTCAACCAGGCTCTCGGCTAATCCGAATTTCCCAACGCTTCCGTCTCGATTGCCAGCCACCGGTCGGGGGCGGCAGTCGACGGTCAAAGGCACGGCCTTACCAAAAAATGGCGAGGTGTTGATGATCCGGCGTCAGAATTCCGCGACCTTGCCCCAGGAGCTTTCGGCAAAGCGGGACGGGCGATAGTCCGTTGCGTCCATCACAGGCTCATGCCCCATGACAAGATCGGCGATCAGCTCGCCCGCGCCGGGGCCGATACCGAACCCGTGGCCACTGAAGCCGGCAGCCAGGACAAAGCCCGGAACCTCCGTTTCACCGATTGCGGGCACACCGTCGGGCGTGCTGTCGATGTAACCGGCCCACGATGCGGTCACTCTGCTCGACCCGAGATCTGGTATCAGCTGCTGCGCACGCTTCAGGGTATCCCGGATCTGCTTGTTGTCTGGATTCGGGTCAAGTATGCGCGTCCGTTCCATCGGCGTTTCGCCGTCGAGCCGCCAGCGGGCGAGGCTTTCATGGCCACTGCGCACGCCTTCCATTCCGCCCAGGGCAAGCGACCGATGGCGCTTGAGAAACATCGGAATGAAACTCGTTCCGAACCGTAACATCTGGGCAGTGGGATCGACCCTGGCCTTTCCGGAAATCGCCAGCGTATGTCCGCCGTCACCTCTGGCTGTCAGGGAAACTTGGGAGGTGTGCAGGGCAGGGGGAATGCCCGCCGCTCCGCTCACCGACAGAATGGATGAGCGCACCGAGGCCTGCGGGAACCGGATACCAAGCTGCCGGCAGAAACTTGAGGCCCAGGCGCCGCCCGCCATGATGGCTGTCTTGGTTCGGATTGTACCGCGCTCGGTGACAACGCCACTGACCTTGCCGGCAGACAGCTCCAGTCCGCGGACGGCGCAATTCTGGATGACATGGCCGCCGAGTGCGGGAATGGCATTGGCAATCGCCGGTGCTGCGCTGGAGGGGTCAGCTATACCGTCGGTCGGTGAGAAAACGCCGCCTTTCCAGTGTTTGCCCGTCGCTCTCCCATGTTCTGTGGCTTCTTGCGCTGTCAGCACATGGGTCGTGACACCCCTCTCACGGGCAAAATCCCGCCAGCGGGCCCAGCCCTCAAGCTCCGCATCATCGTTGGAGAGGTAGAGCAGGCCACAGCGGCGAAAACCCAACTCCGCACCTACGGAGGCGGCGAGTTCGTCCCAAAGCGCAAGGCTGCGTGTCGCCATGGGCAACTCCCGGGCATCTCGGTTTTGCTGACGGCACCAGCCCCAGTTTCGGCTCGACTGTTCAGCCCCGACACGGCCCTTCTCCAGAAGAGCGACCTTCAAGCCGCGTCTGGCAAGGAAATAGGCGGTGCAGGTGCCGACAATACCAGCGCCGATAACAACCACATCGGCTTCTTCGGGCAACGCGTTTGATGTCTCGATCATGCGGAGGGGCGCAGGCATATCAGTCTCCTTTTCAGCCGATATTATCCGCAGGTGTCAGGGAAATGATGCCGGAACAAGCGAGATTGCAGCATAAAATGCCGTGAGTGAGCCACTTCAATTTACCTGAAGAACTGTAGTAATTTCACGAAAGGGGAAAACGAACGTGTTTTCCATTGTGAATGCAGAATTTTGTGCTTATCGTTGATGCGGTCTACAGAGGTCTCAATGAAACTGGATCGTATCGATATCCGCATCCTGTACGAGCTGCAGAAAAACGGGCGGATCACAAATGTCGAATTGGCGGAGCTCGTCCACCTGTCGCCCAGCCCGTGCCTGATGCGCGTGAAGAAGCTGCAGCAGGCAGGCTACATCACAGGCTATTCGGCCCAGGTCGCCCTAGCGAAGCTCGGACCCACGATCACGGTATTCACCGAAGTCACGCTCAAAAATCACCGCAAGATGGATTTCGACCGGTTCCAGCAGGCGGCGGAAAAGGTGGAGGAGATCATCGAATGCCACCTGATCTCTGGCGGGTATGATTATCTGCTGAAATTCGTCACCGGCAGCATTGGCGATTATCAGGCGATCATGGAACGCCTGATCGATATGGATATCGGCATCGACAAATATTTCAGCTTTGTGGTCATGAAGTCGCCATTCATAAAACCGCATCTGCCGCTGAAGACAATGTTCCCGATGTAATCGTCCGACGCACCTTGTTGCGTGCGCTGAGCCGGGGCGCGGCGAAGAGGCTTCGCGTCGTCCGGGCGCACAGCTGCACCGGACCGTGTTTCAGGCGCTAGATCAGGTTCGCTGGCAAGTTCTGCGTATCAACCCTTCACGAATTGGCACGAAGCCGCGCGTCGTGCGCATTTTCAGTTGGGCTCCCCATTCCCGCGATATCTTCCGGCAATCCGTCGAGCCAGCCGGTGTCGAGTTGTGGCACAGAGGCGAACAGGAGCTTGGAATAAGGATGCCGGGCGCCATCCGGAAGCTGACTATTGCTCAAAAGCTCGACCATCTCACCGCTCTGCATCACCATCACCTGATCGCAGATTGACCTGACCGTCGACAGGTCATGGCTGATGAACACATAGGAAAGGTTCAACTCCTTCTGGAGGTCTTTCAAAAGATCCATCACGGCGGCAGCAACCACAGTGTCCAGGGCAGAGGTGATTTCATCGCAGAGGATGACGTCGGGGTTCGCGGCGAGCGCTCTGGCAAGGTTGACCCGCTGCTTTTGTCCACCTGACAATTCCCGCGGCAGCCGATGAAGCAATCCTTTTGGAAGCCGGACCATATCAAGCAGTTCGATGACCCGGTTTTCGCGGTTTGCGCCCTTCAGGCCGTGATAGAAGGTAAGTGGCCGGCCGACAATGTCTGCGATGGAGCGGGACGGGTTCAGGGCCGTGTCCGCAAGCTGGAACACGATCTGCATTCGCCTGAGCTCTTCCTTGCTGCGTGCGTTCGCCTGTGGCGCCAGTTCCCGGCCGTCGAAACTGACCCAACCGCGAGCATGCGGCAGCAGACCGGCCATCACGCGGGCAAGCGTCGACTTGCCTGACCCGCTTTCACCGATGACGCCAAGATTCTGCCCGCGTTCCAGTTTGCAGCTCACATCTTTCAGAACGAGCGCGGAGGGCAGACCGTCCCGACCAGTCGAACCGTATCCGGCATAAATGTTGCTGACTTCGAGAACCGGCCCTTTTTTCCGGTCATCCTTCTTTGCCGTGCTGTCGAGCGAGGCGAAGACCGCTGGCTGAAATGCTGAAAGCAGTTCCCTGGTGTAGGGATGTTGGGCGTTGTGCAGGATCTCTTCTGTCGTCCCTTGTTCCTGTATTACGCCGTCCTTCAGAACGATGATCCGGTCGGCGATCTGCGCGACGACCGCAAGATCGTGCGATACGTAGACCCCGGCCATTCCGCCTTTGCGCATCACGGACTTGAAGGCGCGGAGAACTTCGATCTGCGTCGTGACATCCAGCGCCGTCGTCGGTTCATCGAAGATGACAACCTGTGGGCCGCCGATGAGAGCCATTGCAGCGGAAAGGCGTTGCAGCTGGCCGCCTGAGACCTGGTGGGGATAGCCGTCGCCGATGTGCTCCGGGTCGGGCAGAGCAAGGGCACGGAACAGGTCCACTGCCTTTGCACGCGCTTCCGATCTTGGCATCAGCTTGTGAATGTCGGAAACTTCGATCACCTGGTCGATAAGGCGCTGGGACGGGTCGAAGGCAGCAGCGGCACTTTGGGGCACATAGGCGACGTCCGTTCCCCGCAATTTCTGGCGGTCCTTTTCCGACATTGAAACAACGTCTCGCTCACCCACGCAGACTTTGCCGCCCGTGATCGAGCAGCCCGGCCGGGCATATCCCATCAGGGTAAGGGCAATCGTGGTCTTTCCGGAGCCGCTTTCGCCAATCAGCGCAACGATCTCGCCCGGATCGACCGTAAAGCTCACACCCTTGATGATCTTCACGCGGCGTCCTGAGTCCGTCTCGGCTCCAACCGTCAGGTTACTTATGTCGACAAGTGGTTTGGTCATCAGCCGCGGTCCCGGATCTTGATAGGCAGATTGTCGATCAGCAGATTGACGCTGATTGTCAGACTGGCGATGGCAAGGCAGGGAGCGATCACCGCCGGGGCGGCGAAGGGCAGACCGCCGATGTTTTCCTTCACAAGCGATCCCCAGTCGGCATTGGGCGGCTGTACGCCGAGGCCAAGGAAGGACAGGCCGGACAGAAGCAGCACGATGAAGACGAAGCGCAGGCCAAAGTCAGCCAGAACGGGACCGATGATGTTCGGGAAAATCTCGTCGAGAATGATATAGGGCGTGCGTTCCCCCCGGGCGCGGGCCACCGCGATGTAATCCATGGTGTTGCAGTTGACGGCAAGAGCCCGTGCAAAGCGGTAGGAGCCTGGAGCATAGATGACGGCCAGAAGGCCGATAAGCACCGGAATGGAGGAGCCGATGGCCGCCACCATGACAAGGCCGAACAGCTTGGAGGGGATAGACAGAAGTGCATCCATCAGACGGCTCAGGATCCTGTCAAACCAACCGCCGAGGGCCGCGGCAGTCATGCCGAGGATGACCCCTGTGAAACAGGCAATGGTGACGGCCGCAAACGAGATGCCGACCGTGTAGCGCGCGCCCAGAAGAATGCGAGAGAAAATATCCCGGCCCAGGTAGTCCGACCCCAGCCAGAGTTTGGCAGACATCGGTCCGTAGAAATCGAAGTCAACGATGTCACCCGGCGCGTAGGGTGCGAATGCAGGGCCGGCGATTGCAACAACGACCCAGAACAGGATGACGAGGCCTGCAAGCAAACCGGTTGAGTTGATATGCAGGCCGTGGCTTGCGGGAGAAAAAGCCTTCAGCATTACGTCCTCAGCCTCGGATTGGACACGATGGCGATGATGTCTGCCACGGTGGTCAGGGTCAGGAAGCCGACGCAGAAGATCATCGCGCAGCTCTGGATCAGCGGCAGATCGCGGGTGGCGACGGAATCCACCATGAGCTTTGCAACGCCTGGATAGTTGAAGATCGTCTCGACGATGATCACCCCACCCAGGAGGTAGGACAGGGACAGGGCTATCGCATTGGCGATGGGGCCGATCGAATTCGGCAGCGCGTGCCGCAGAACAACTCGTGTTTTCGAGGCACCCTTGAGGATCGCCATTTCCACATAGGACATGTTCAGGGCATCGATCATCGCGGCGCGGGTCATGCGGATCATTTGCGCCGCAATCACGAAGCTCAGAGTGATCACCGGCATGGCAAAGGCCTTCAACAACTGGCCGAAGCTGCTGAGATCCGTCGTAAACGAAAGCGCTGGCAGCCAGCGCAGCCAGACGGCGAAAACGAGCACTGCCAGCGTCGCGATGAGAAACTCGGGCACCGAAACGATTGAAACAACGATTGTCGTGATGACACGGTCATAGAGTGAACCGCGATACATCGCTGTCGTGATGCCCAGGAGCAGCGCAATCGGAACGGCAATGATCGTGGTCGCGGCTGCAAGACGCAGAGTATTGGCAAGCCGTCCGGCGACCATGTCTGCAACCGGCATGTTGTTGGCATAGGAAACGCCAAGGTCTCCCTGAAGCAGGCCAAAAAGCCATTGGCCGTAACGGACGAGAGCCGGGGAATCGAGATGCATCGCCTCGCGCAGACCCGCGACGGCCTCCGGCGTCGCAGCCTGGCCCAGAAGGATCTCGACCACGTCGCCCGGCAGGAGCAGCGTTGCTCCAAAAACGACAAAAGACACGATCAATAGGGTGAGAAACGTCACACCGAGCCGGCTCACGACCAGCAGAGGAATTTGTCCTGACATTCAGACCGGCCTCTCAGAAACGGAAAGGATTGACTGGAGGCAGAGCCACCTCCAGTCCCTAGTTTAATGTATCAGGCTTCGATCCAGACGTATTCCGCCATGGCATAACCCATCTGGCCACCAAGCGGATTTGGCTCCAGTCCCTTCACCTTCGACTGTTTCGCGTCGACGTTGGAAAGATAGACAGGAATGGCGGTACCGGCTTCTTCCGAGATCATGACCTGCATCTCGTCATAGATCGCCTTGCGCTTTTCGAAGTCCAGCTCGCCGCGGGCTTCCAGCAGCATCGTGTCGAATTTTTCGGACTCGTAGCGGCTTTCATTCCACGGCGCGGTGGCGGCATAAAGCAGAGAGAACAGGATGTCCGGGGTCGGGCGCGGGTTGATGTTACCGAAATGGACCGGTGCCTTCAGCCAGTAGTTGGACCAGTAGCCATCGGACGGCACGCGCTGAACGTCAAAGTTCATACCGATGTCGCTACCGGCCTGTTGCAGCAGCGTTGCCATTTCAACCGACGCGTTGGCAGCTTCGGATGCCACCACCGGAATGGACTGGCCGAGAAGGCCGGCCTTTTCGAAGTGATGTTTGGCCTTTTCAGGATCGAAATCCCGCGGCTTCAGGTCCTTGTTGTGATAGGCGTTGCTCGGTGAAATCGGCTGATCGTTTGCGATCTCCGCCAGGCCGCGCATCACGGATTTCTGGATGAGCTCGCGGTTCAGAAGGTATTTGACCCCTTCGATGAAATCGGCTTTTTCGCCAGGCGCCATGTCCTTGCGCATGTTGAGGTTGGTGTAGTTACCAGAGGTGGACTTCACCAGATCAACGCCGGTCTGGCTTTCCAGAAGCCGCATGGATTGCGGTTTGACCGATGCGCCAACATGAATATCGCCGGAAATCACCGCGTTGACGCGGGCAATTTCGTCGGAGATCGCGAAATACTCGAAGCTGTCGACATTGGGGCCGCCCGGCTTGAAGTAGTTCTCGTTGCGGTTCATCAGCGAGCGGACACCCGGTTCGAAGTTTTCCAGCTTGAAGGCGCCGGTCCCGATACCCTTACTGAAATCTATCGTGCCGTCCTGAACGATCATGAAATGATGCATCGCCAGGATCGTCGGCAGATCTGCATTTGGCGCTTCCAGAGTGATCTGCACGGTCAACAGATCGATTGCCTTGATCTCCTCCATCTGCTTGGCAACGGAGTTGACCTTGGAACCGGTTTCCTTGTCGAGGTGGCGCTTCAGCGAATAGACCACATCGTCCGCGGTCAGTGTCTTGCCGTCGTGGAAGGTGACGCCGGACTTCAGTTTGACGGTCCAGGTCTTGGCGTCGGAACTGTCGACGGCCTCTGCCAACTCCATCTGCAGCTTGCCGCCATCGGCCAGAAACGTCAGACGGTTATAAAGCGCGCAGCAGCGCACGTAATCGGTAGAAAGGGACGCTTTTGCCGGGTCCAGAGTATCGGATGTGGACGACGACCAGCCGGCCGCCTTGAAGTGGCCGCCCTTCACGGGACTGGCTGCAAGGGCCGCGGTGGCACGGGTGAAAACGGAACTGCCCGCTGCAAGGCTGGCGCCACCTGCCAGAAACAGTCGCAGCACATCGCGCCGGCTTGCGCCGCGGCGGATCGCCTCTTCAACCTGCGCATCATCGGCGCTGGTCCAGTTGGTAATATCGTATTTGCTCATTGTTTTCCCCTTTCTGGAAGCCGGCTCGCTCTCGCGTCCGGGGCAGGCTGAAAACTAAATCGGCATTTTATGCCATTTATCGTTGTGCCGGTTTTTCCGGCTTTTTTGTTTGCTTCACCGGCTATTGCCTGCCTGATGACAATCAGTTTGCTCTTCTTCCCGATCGAATATTCTCCGAATTACGTTTCGTGGCGGCAGAATGTGCTGAATCTTGGCCGTTGCCCGTTGGTTCTGCCTCTCAGTAACCGCGTTCCCTCTCGACAAGGCCCGGTATCGGCGTGCCCGCCAGAAAGGCCTGAATGCCGGAAATAACGTGATCTGCCCCCTCCGTGGCCCTGGTCTGGCTGGCTATGTGCGGCGTCAGCACGATCTGCGGGTGCGCCCAGAAAGCATGATCTGCGGGCAGGGGCTCCGGGTGGGTGACGTCCAGCCAGGCGGATGCCAACTGCCCTTCGTCGAGTGCATCCACCAGCGCCTGGTGATCCAGTTGCCTGCCGCGTCCGGCATGTACCAAAGATGCGCCGCGCGGCAGGGTGGAGAACAGTTTCGCGTCGAGGATCGCCGTCGTTGCTGGGGTCAGCGGGAGCAGGCAAACCAGAATGTCCGTTCCGGCCAGAAAGGCGCCGAGATCGGTGAACGTTTCCACAC
Source organism: Roseibium aggregatum IAM 12614 (assembly GCF_000168975.1). GTDB lineage: Bacteria > Pseudomonadota > Alphaproteobacteria > Rhizobiales > Stappiaceae > Roseibium > Roseibium aggregatum. The sequence goes on along the minus strand of NZ_AAUW01000018.1, from coordinate 70,201 downwards.
CTGGAATGTCGTGCTGGCGCCGGGCCCAGCCCTTAAGCTGAAAGCCGAACGGCGACAGCGCCTCCAGCACGGCCTTTCCAAGCTGACCAAGGCCCATGACACCGACGCGGCGGCTTTTGGCGGCCACGTTCCGTCCGACCAGCCACTGAGCCCCGGCCTGCTGGTTGATGTAGCGCGGTAGATCCCGGTGAAGGCCGAGCACTGCCAACGTCACATACTCCCGCATTTGCTCGGCAATACCCGGCTCCAGCATCCGCACCACGCTGACGCGATCGGGTAGTGCGGCAAGATCGAACTGGTCGACACCTGCCCCCACCGAAAAGATCAGCTTCAGGTTCGGATAAAGCTTGTCCACATTGCCGGGAACCGTCCAGGTAACGAGAAACTCGACATCTTCCGGCCGGGGGGCCTCGCTCTGGTAGAAGGGCAGATCTGGGAAAACGGCGGCAAAGCGTTCCGCAAACACCGCACCGCGCGTTTCATCGGACGTGTAAAGAACTGCCACGATCAGGCCATCGCCGCGCGAACGTCGGGATCTTCCAGTGTCTGATCAAGCGTGAGGCGCGTGCGGCTGACGATCTCGTCGATTTCTTCTGCCGTGCAGCAGAGCGGCGGGGCATAGCCGAGAACGCCATGCGCGAAGGCTCTGATAACGAGGCCATTGTCCCAGGCCCGGTCGAAGATGCGCGAGGCGGCCTTGGCTTCAGCCGGAAGCGGGGTCTTGGCCGCCTTGTCCGTAACCAGCTCGACCGCTGCCAGCATGCCTCGGCCGCGTACGTCTCCAACCAGTGGGTGGTCAGACAGTTCGGCAAGCCCGGCCTGCAAACGCTCACCCATCTTGCGGCCGTTCTCCAGAAGCCCGCCCTCGTAAAGATCCAGAACGGCGAGGCCAACGGCGGCACTGACCGGATGTGCAGAGTAGGTAAAGCCATGGCCGACGGGCGCGGCGCCCGCGGCATCCGCCATCACCTGATACATCCGGTCGGAGAGGAAGACGGCACCCATGGGAACGTACCCGGAAGTCAGCCCCTTTGCTGTCGTCATCATGTCCGGAACAATCTCCTCCTCCTCGCAGGCGAACATCGGTCCGGTGCGGCCGAACCCGGTGATCACCTCGTCGGCGATAAAGAGAATGTCCATCTCCTCGCAAGCCTGCCGCATGGCCCTGATCCAGCCCTTGGGCGGCACGATGACACCTCCGGAGCCCTGGATGGGTTCGGCATAGAAAGCGGCAACCCGGTCCGGACCGCCCAATTCCTCGACCTTCGCCTTCAGGGCTGCCAGCGAAGCCGCGATGATTGCGTCGTCATTGTCGCCGGCCGGATTGCGATAGCGTTCGTGGGACGGAATTTTGTGCTGCCAGTCGAAAGGCAGTCCGAAACCGGCATGGAAGGCGGGCAGGGCGGTCAGTCCGGCACCGGTGGAGCTGGAGCCGTGATAGCCCTGTTCGATGGAAATGAACTGGTCCTTCTTCGTTTGCCCCTTTGCATGCCAGTAGTAGCGAACGAAACGGATCGTGGTATCGACCGCATCAGATCCGCCGAGCGTGAAATAGACATGGGAGAGATCGCCGGGCGCATGTTCGGCAAGCCGGGAGGCCAGCCTGATCGCCGGTTCTGATCCCAGACCGAAATAGCCGGTTGCGTAGGGCAGTTCCCGAAGCTGTTTCGCCGCGGCTTCGACAATGCTCTCGTGGCCGTAACCTGCATTGACACACCACAGACCAGCAAAGCCGTCCAGCAGGGTCTTGCCGGTCGCATCGGTGACGGTCGCGCCTTTTGCCGATTTCAGCAGCCGGACGCCAGCGGCTTCATGTCCGCGCCAACTTGCGACCGGATGGATGAGGTGGGCACGATCGAGTTCGACCAGTGAATTGGCGAGCATGGTAATCTCCAGTTAGCCGAGCGCCTGGGCGGCGAGTGTGTATGTCTGCGGGCCGGAGCTCGCGATCTTTGTCGTTTTTCCAAGCCGCATGGCTGTGCCGCCACCTGCATGAGCAAGGCCTTGTTCTGTCAGCCAGGGGCCAAGGCCTGTTTTGGTGTCGGTGTCGACACGCAGGAACTGGCCTTCACATCTCTTCAGGACATGGGTCAAAAGCCGTTTTGCGTCTTCAGGGCTGGATGCAACGACCGGACCAACAACCTTGCCGCGGCCAAATTCGCGCAGCGCGGCAAATGCGGTGATCTTGCCTTGCTCTTCCAGCACGAAAACCTGGCCGGCCTGAAACAGTGCATCGACAAGAACCCGGCGAGCCATGCCCGAGGCTGCCTGGTCGAGGGCTGCAAGTTCGGCTGCATCCGACGCTGAGCCGATCCTCAAGTCGGCTGCGCCGTCCCCATCGGGCTGTTGACCCCTGCTTTTCGATTTGACGATGCCCTGGTGTTGCACGATGTCCGAAACGGCCTTGAAGCCAAGTTTTTCATAAAGCGGCAGGCCTTCCGCTGTGGCGATGAGGCGCCACTCGTCCGGTTCGGCTTTTCGCATCACCTCATTCATGACCCGCCGGCCCAGACCCTGTCCGCGCATGGCTTCGTCGACAATGATCATGTTGAGTGTGGCGACGGAACCGAAAGGCGTTGTGAGGGCGGTGGCAACAACCCTGTCGTTGTCCAGCACCACCACCCCGCGCGACAGTTTCTGAATAAGAGCCCAATCTTCCACTCTGTGCGGCCAATTCGCAGCCCGGGAGAGACTGAGGGCGCCTTCTATATGCTCCGGGCCGAATGATTGAAGCGAGAGTGTCTCGTTGATTGGCATGTTTGCCTGCCTTCAGTTGATCGTCATTCACTCCACCATAGGTGCCCTGCCGGCGAAGATGCCGCCCTTGGTACCGCGCCAAAAGTTTTTCCGGCCGTTGGCGGGGTGCCCAGAAGCAGAATCTGCTGTCGTGGTGGCTGGCCGGTTACCGGCATGAGTATCAAGGCACTCGTCCGGCGCAATATGGTGCCGTCGCGGGGCGGTGAAACGGCGGAATGTGCTCTCAAGGCCGCGTGAATCCGTCCGGGTGTCTTTTCAGGTCCGGTTACGATGATTTGCGCTCTCCAGAGGGCCTTGCGTTTCAACTTACGCTCTACAGACGGGAAACAAGATGACCTTCCGCCCGAAATACATCACCTTCGACTGCTATGGCACGCTGACCAATTTCGACATGGCTGGTGCTGCACGGCGCCTTTATGGGGAGAAGCTCAGCGAAGAAAAGATGACCACTTTCATCCGCAACTTCGCCGCCTACCGTATGGATGAGGTGCTGGGCGCCTGGAAACCCTATGTGGAAGTCGTCCACAACGCTCTTGAGCGGGCATGCAAGCTGAATGGTGTTGTGTTCCGCGAGGAGGACGCGCTGCAGGTCTATAATGAGGTCCCGACATGGGGACCGCACCCGGATGTGCCGGAGGGGCTTGCAAAAACGGCAAAGGAAATTCCGCTCGTCATCCTCTCAAATGCGATGAAGAGCCAGATCATGTCCAACGTGGAAAAGCTCGGCGCTCCCTTTTTCAAGGTCATCACGGCGGAAGAAACGGGCACTTACAAGCCGCAGATGAACGGTTTCGAATACATGCTCGACGTGCTCGGCTGCGGCCCGGAAGACATCACCCACGTTTCCTCGTCGTTCCGCTACGACCTGATGACGGCCTACGATCTCGGCATCAAATCCAAGGTCTGGGTCAATCGTGGTCATGAACCTGCAAATCCGTTCTACGAATACACCGAAATCAGCGGCATCGCCGGTCTTCCGGGCGTTTTCGGGATCTAGATCACCGTTTGAAGATCAGTTCCGTTGGCTCGGGTGAAACTGCCCGGGTTCAGGATGGATCCAGGAGCACTTCCGATGAAACTTGCATCCTATTGGCAGGAAACGGCGCCCGCCTTCACGGGGGGCGCTTCCTCTCCTCCGTCCGGTCGCTATGACGTTGCAGTAATTGGAGCAGGCTTTACCGGCCTGGGCGCTGCCCGGCGTCTCGCGAAGGAGGGACGGCGGGTGATCGTGCTGGAGGCCCAATCCGTCGGCTTCGGCGCCTCGGGGCGCAACGGTGGCCATCTGAACAACGGCATCGCCCACAGCTTTACCCATGCCGTTTCGACCTATGGCCTTGAAACGGCAAGGGCCATGTACCGTGCCTTCGATGACGGCATCGACACCATCGAGCGTATCATCGCCGAAGAGGGTATTGCTTGCGACTTTCGCCGGTCCGGCAAACTGAAGCTTGCGGCAAAACCCGCTCACTATGAAAGCCTTGCCCGGAACCAGGAAGCGATCAGCCGCAACGTGGATCCAGACACGGCCATGCTGTCGAAAGACGACCTGCGGCGGGAAATCGGCTCCGAAGTTTTCCATGGCGCCATGCTGCAATCAAAAAGTGCCATGATGCATATGGGCCGTTTTGTTGTCGGACTTGCAGGGGCAGCCGCGCGCCATGGCGCCGAGATACACGAGAACACACCCGTTACGGGTCGGCGTCAGACAGGCGGCGGTCACGAATTGACCACGCCGCAGGGTGTTGTTCAGGCTGACAATGTGCTGCTGGCAACCGGTGCCTACACGCCGAAGGCCTTCGGTTATTTCCGTCGGCGGATTATACCCGTCGGCAGTTTCCTGCTTGCGACCCGGCCTCTCAGCGAAGAGGAGGCCGCTGCGGTGATGCCGGGCAATCGCACGTGCGTGACGTCGCTCAACGTCGGCAATTACTTTCGGCTTGCACCGGATCGACGCCTGATCTTCGGAGGCCGGGCAAGGTTTTCGGCCATCTCCGACCACCGCTCCGATGAAAAGAGCGGCCGGATTCTGAAGGCTGCCTTGTCGGATATCTTTCCGCAGCTCTCCGATACGGCGATCGACTACTGCTGGGGCGGCCTCGTTGACATGTCACAGGATCGGTTTCCAAGAGCCGGGCAAGCCGACGGCGTCTATTTCGCCATGGGCTATTCGGGCCACGGTGCCCAGATTGCCACCCATATGGGGGAGATGACGGCAGATCTCATTCTTGGCCGCGCCAGCCGCAATCCGTGGATGGATCTGCCCTGGAACGCGATACCCGGCCACGCCGGACAACCCTGGTTTCTGCCGCTGGTGGGGGCCTATTACAGGTTCAAGGACAAGATCAGCTAGTCAGTCGAAACGACCTTCAGAGTAAAAAAAGCCGGGTCATGACCCGGCTTTTTTGCGCTTGTTGCCGGTCGCTTTAGAGGCCGCCCATATGGAAGGTCTTGGTTTCCAGGTATTCCTCGATCCCGGTCCGGGCGCCTTCACGCCCAAGGCCGGACTGCTTGATACCGCCAAAGGGCGAGATCGCCATGGACATGGCACCGGCGTTGAGGCAAACCATGCCCGCTTCCAGACCCTCGCCAACCCGCCAGGCACGGGCCATGTCCCGGGTGTAGAAATAAGCTGCCAGGCCAAAGGGCGTCGCGTTGGCGATGGCGATTGCTTCCTCTTCCGTTTCGAAGCGGAACAGCGGGGCGATGGGGCCGAAGGTTTCCTCTTCCGCCAGTTGCATCTGCGTGGTGCAGCCGGTCAGAACCATCGGGGCGGCATATTGGCCGCTTGAGGGCGAGGTCGCCTGCGCCGCGACCTGTGCGCCGTTTTCGAGTGCATCCTTCACGTGCCGTTCGATTTTCCCGATCGCGGCAGCGTTGATCATCGGTCCGATGTCCACGCCCTGGTCAAGGCCAGGTCCAACCTTCATTGCCGTCACCTTTTCCGAAAGTCTGGCAGCGAACGCGTCATAGATGCCGGCCTGAACCAGGATACGGTTTGCGCACACGCAGGTCTGACCGCCGTTGCGGAATTTAGATGCGATCACGCCGTCTATGGCGGCATCAAGATCCGCGTCATTGAAGACGAGGAACGGCGCGTTGCCGCCAAGTTCCAGGCTGAGGCGCTTCACTGTCGGGGCACACTGGGCCATCAGCAGCGAGCCGATACGGGTGGAGCCGGTAAAGGACAGCTTGCGAACGATCGGGTTTGAGGTCAGTTCCGCGCCGATCTCAACAGGCAAGCCAGTGACGATGTTGATCACGCCATTCGGAATGCCGGCTCTTTCGGCAAGAACCCCAAGGGCGAGCGCGGAGTAGGGTGTGAAATCCGAGGGCTTGATCACAACGGTGCAACCGGCGGCCAGCGCCGGAGCCACCTTGCGGGTGATCATGGCATTGGGGAAGTTCCAAGGCGTAATGATGGCGGAGACGCCAACGGGCTCCTTGAGGGCGAGGATCTTGCGGTCGTTCGCCGGGGCCTCGATGATGGTGCCTTCGATCCGGCGCGCTTCCTCGGCAAACCATTTGACAAAGGAAGCGCCATAACCGATCTCGCCGCGTGCTTCAGCAAGTGGCTTGCCCTGTTCCAGGGTCAGAATGAGCGCCAGGTCCTCTGCGTGGGTCTCCATCAGGTCGAACCAGCGTTCCAGACATTTCGCGCGCTCGGCGCTCGGTACCTTGCGCCAGCTTTTGCCGGCAGCTTCGGCCGCATCGATGGCCCGGCGGGTGTCCTCGGCAGACATGTCCGGGACAACACCGATTGCTTTGCCGGTCGCAGGGTCCGTAACCTCTATGGTCTTGCCGGTGGAGGCGTTGCACCAGTCGCCTCCGATGAGGCCTTGCTGGCGGAACAGGTCAGCATCGGTCAAGACAGGAACGGGTGAAGAGGGCTGAACGGTCATAGGTATCTCCTCAGTCGAGTGCGGCAAGCACGCGAGCGGTTATCTGTTCGGTACGGTCACGGCCCGGAACAGTGCCGATCCCCGCTCCAGTGGTTTCTTCCATCGCTTCCAGGATCCGGTTTGCCGCTTCGCTTTCGCCGAAGTGCTGCAGCATCATCGCTGCGGACCAGATGGCGGCGAGCGGATTGGCGATGCCGAGATGAGCGATATCGGGGGCGGAGCCGTGAACCGGTTCGAACATCGACGGTGCCGTTCGGCCCGGGTTGATATTGGCGGACGCGGCAAACCCGAGACCGCCCTGAATGGCAGCGCCAAGGTCAGTCAGAATGTCGCCGAAAAGATTAGAGGCGACGATCACGTCCAGGCTTTCGGGGGCCATTACCATACGCGCGGCTATGGCATCGATATGATATTGGGTCACTGACACATCGGGATATTCCGATGCCAGTTCCCGGGTGACTTCGTCCCAGAACACCATGGAATGCTTCTGGGCGTTCGATTTGGTAACCGATGCGAGACGCCCGCTTCGCTTGCGGGCCTGTTCGAAACCGAAACGCAGAATGCGCTCCACCCCGGCGCGGGTGAAGATCGCAGTTTCGACCGCCACCTCGTTCGGGGTTCCCTGATGAACACGGCCACCGGCGCCGGAATATTCCCCTTCCGTGTTTTCGCGAATGCACAAGATATCGAAACCGGACTTGCGCAACGGACCTTCGACACCCGGTAGGAGCCTGTGTGGCCGGATATTGGCATATTGCACGAAAGCCTTGCGGATCGGCAGAAGCAGCCCGTGCAGGGAAACGGCATCAGGGACCTTTTTCGGCCAGCCGACCGCGCCGAGGAAGACGGCATCAAAGCCGCGCAGTGTTTCGATGCCATCTTCCGGCATCATGCGGCCAGTCTGCAGATAGTGATCACAGGACCAGGGAAAGGTGGTGGTTTCCAGTTTGCCTGGAAGCGCCTTCTGGGCCACTTCCAGGGCGGCTTCGGTCACGGGCAGGCCAATGCCGTCGCCCGGTATGACGGCTATGCGGTAAGGTGCCATTTTGTCTCTCACAGGTCGATGAGCACGCTCTTGGAGCGGCGGTTGGCTTGATAGGCTTCGCGTCCCAGATCCTTTCCGATACCGGAGGACTTGTAACCACCTGTCGGCAGGATGTGATCGCGCGAGCGTCCGTAACGATTGATCCAGATCGTTCCGGCTTCAATGGCGTTCAGGCTCTTCAAGGCTCTTCCCATATCCCTTGTGTAGAGACCGGCGGCAAGGCCATAGGTCGGGTGGTCCGCAAGCGCGAAGGCTTCCTCGTCGGTCTCGAACGTCTGCAGCGTCATCACCGGCCCGAAGATTTCTTCCCGTATGGCTGTCGACTGCTGGTTCACGTTCGTGAGCAGTGTCGGAGCATAGAAGTAACCCGGCCGATCCAGGGGCTGACCGCCGAACATCACCTCAGCGCCGTCCCCCACTGCTGCGTCCACCAGCCCCTGAATCCGCGTACGCTGCGTTTGGGAGATGATGGGCGAATAGGTGGTTTCTTCCTTCCAGGCCGGGCCGGGCAGCAAGCCGACCGTTTTTTCCTTGAGAGCTTTGATCAAGGCTTCCGCGATGCTGGCATGAACGATGATGCGGCTACCGGCGACACAGGCTTGCCCGCCGTTGAAAAGGATCGATCGGGAGATGCAGTCAGCCGCAAGGGCAACGTCCGCATCCGCAAAGACGATCTGAGGGCTCTTGCCGCCGAGTTCAAGCGTCATCGGCTTGATGCCCGTTCTGGCGATATTCGCCATGATCGCCGATCCGGCGCGCGTTGAACCGGTGAAGCTGACCTTGGCGATGTTCGGATGACCGGTCAGGGCGTTGCCCGTCACAGGCCCATCGCCAAGTACGATATTGACCAGTCCTTCGGGTATACCGGCCGCGACGGATAGTTCCGCCATCCGAAGAGTGGAAAACGGAGTCAGCTCGGACGGCTTGAGCACCACGGCATTTCCTGCTGCCAGGGCGGGGGCCAGTTTCCATCCTGCCATGGAGATCGGAAAATTCCAGGGTGTGATTGCCCCGACGACGCCATAGGGTTCGGTGACGATAAGACCCAATTGGGAGCTGGCCGTTGGAACGACGTCGCCGCCTTCCTTGTCCGCCAGCTCTGCGAAAAAGCGGATCTGTTCTGCCGTGACCGCGATATCGCCCGCAAACGTCTGGCTGATAAGGCGTGTGGAAGGCACCGTTTCCAGCCGGGCGAGGTCTTCTGCATTGGTTTCGATCAGATCGGCCCACTTGAGCAGAGCATTGGTGCGCTCGCGCGGCCGACACGTTCCCCAGCCACTCTGCTTGAGTGCCTGCCCGGCCGCCCTGACAGCGCGATCCACTGTATCGGCATCAGCAATCGGACATCCGGCGAATTCCGCACCGTCCGAAGGCCGGTGCATTGCCATTTGCGGCTCGTCGGCAACGAATTCGCCGGCGATGAAGTGGCCGGACCGGAAATTCGGCGATGCCGGGTCAAACGAAAGGCTCATCTTGAAAGTTCCCCGTGATCAAGCGCCAAGGCTAGAACTTTCGACACGCAAGCATGCGCCATTTTTCCGCATCAAGCGGCCGAATGCTCTGTTGAGGACCAGACTGGCGCAATTCTGTGCGGTGACAGGAGGAGGGTCGGCTTCCTCACATGCGGATTTGCCTCAGAACGAAGAGGTCTGAGGGCGAAAGCTGAGGGTATTGCGGCAGATTATCCTGCCGGGATGCGCGACTTCGGCACGAACTGCCCGGCGAATTGGCAATGATGCGTCCAACTGGAGATGACCAATGACCGTTGCCACCTCTCAAGAGGTTCCGGGCGCCCGTCGCGCCGAAGCCATTCTTGCGGATCTTGTCGCAATTGCGGGCCTTCCCGGCGCGCCCAATCATCAGATCGCGGAGTATGTCCGCAACTTTCTTGCAGGCCATGGTGTCGAATGCGCCGTTCTGCCCGGTCCGGAAGGCGACCGGGTCAATCTCTTTGCGACCATCGGGCCGAAGGAAGTGCCGGGATACGTGCTTTCCGGCCATATGGACGTGGTGCCGGTGGACGGTCAGGTGTGGACGGCGGATCCGTTCCGGCTTTCGGATCTCGGCGGCCGGCTAACAGGTCGCGGTACAAGCGACATGAAAGGCTTTCTTGCCTGCGTTCTCGCGATGGTGCCCGAGTTCCGGAAGTCAGAGCTGAAACGGCCGGTGCATATCGCCTTTTCCTATGACGAGGAGATCGGATGCCGGGGCGTGCCGCATCTGATTGCCGAATTGCCGAAGCTGTGTGCGCTGCCGGCGGGGTGCATCGTCGGCGAACCATCGGACATGCATCCGGTGCTGTCTCACAAGGGGAAGCAGGCAATGGAGATCACGTTTACTGGCAAGGCCGCGCACAGTTCTCAGCCCGCGCTTGGCGAGAACGCCCTCTATGCAGCCGCCGAACTGTTGCTTTTCATCCGCGATCTCTCAGTCCGTATGGAACGCAATGGCCCCTTCGATACCCGTTTCGACCCGCCGTCCTCTACCGTCGTTGCCGGATTGCTGTCCGGCGGCACGGCGGTCAACATCATCCCGGACCAGTGCCGCCTTTCTTTCGAGGTTCGATCTGTGCCCGGCATTGCTCCGCAGGATGTCAGTGCCAGGGTCCTGGAGCGGATGGACCTTCTGGTGACGGCAAGCACGTCTGCAGGTGGACAGCTTGCTGCCACGCATAGAGAACTTGCGAGCTATCCAGCGTTGCCGCCCTCTTCAGATGCTCAGTTCATTCAGCTCATTGAGGGCTTGTCCTGCAAAAAGAGCATTCAATCGGTCAGCTACGGCACGGAAGCCGGGCTCTTTCACGCTGCCGGTATCCCATCGATTGTCTGCGGACCCGGCTCAATCACGCGTGCGCATCGCCCAGATGAATACATCCTTCGCGAAGAGCTCGCGGAGTGTACCGCCATGCTGGCCCGCCTGTCGCAGGCGCTCGAAAGCCCTGCGATCTGAAGACCATCAGCAATTCAACAAGGACACACCCCATGTCACTTCTGATCACAATCGACCCCAATCCGGACTTTGCCCCCAAGACAGCCGAGCCCCTCCCGGAGCAACTCATTTCGGGCAGCCCGTCGTTCAAGACCTGGGCTCAGGACGCGTCAAAAGCCGACAAGGTCCTCACGGGTGTCTGGGAAGCCACCCCTGGTGAATCCCACTCGATCAAGGGAACAACATACGAGTTCTGCCATATCCTGTCGGGAGTCATAGAAATCGAGGAAAAGGGTGGTGAGGCAAGGACGTTTCGGGCGGGCGACAGCTTCGTGATGAAGCCTGGATTCGTCGGCATCTGGCGGACCATCGAAACGGTGCGCAAGATTTACGTCTGCGTCTACGACTGAGCCGGCTACGTTCCTCTTCCGGTAGGCGGGGAGCGTGGCACTCAGGGGCTTAGATCAAACCTCTCGTACGACCTCTTCAAACATTTCGACGATAAGCTGCCGCAGCCATTTCTGTCCCGGTTCGCGTTCCTTTCTCAGGTCCCAGCAAAGGTCGAAGGAAAACACGACCTCGTCGAGGGGAAGGGGTGCGGAATGGAGTTTGCCGAGCCTTGGATCAAGCGAGAGAAGACGCTGCGGAGCAATCGCGATCAGGTCAGACCTGGCAACGATGTCGGGAATCTCGAACCAGCTTGCGACCGTCATGGCCATATGGCGCTTCAAACCGCGGGCAGCCAACGCGTCTTCGATGACCGTGGTTCCGGTGGCCGATTGCGACAGCTTCACGTGTGGCAGCTCGGCATAGAGTTCGGCTGTCATGGGCTCGTCCACACGAGGATGGCCACGGCGCATCAGAACAACGATCTCATCTGCCAGAAGACGCTGCGAGCGCACCATTTCCGGCTGCAGCCGTCCAGGTGTCAGACGAACCTGCATGTCGACCCGATCCCAGACGCTCTCTGGGGAGATCGAGAAGGGCAGAATATCAATCGTTATTCCCGGAGCTTCCGACTGAAGCCGCTTCGCCAGACGCGGCAGCAGGAAACCGGCAACATAGTCGGCCACCTGCATGGTGAAGACGCGGTTTGTTTCCGCTGGCACAAACTGGTGTTGCAGCGAAATCGCGGTCGAGATGAAGCTGAGACCGCGTTCGATATCGACGCTGAGCTCGCGTGCTCTTTCCGTTGGGCTGACGCCTTCGGCCGTCCGGAAAAAAAGCTCGTCGTTCAGCATGACCCGAAGGCGTGCGAGCGCATGACTTACTGCGGAGGGCGACAGGCCGATCTCGTTGGCCGCCCCTGAAATCGAGCCGCGTTGCATGATGGCGCGGAAGATGACCAGAAGGTTGAGGTCAAAACTGCGCAGGTTCACCATCGGCTCACCTCAGTAGCTGAACGATTGACAAGGTGACCTGGGGAACGAACGCCACCAGCAGCAATACGGCAATCATCAAGCCCAGCATCGGCAGGAGAGGCCGAGCGATCTGGCCTATGCGAAGGCCGCTGATCGCTGCGCCCACGAAGATGGTGTAGCCAAAGGGCGGTGTGGCCATGCCGATCGTAAAGTTGATCGCCACCATCGCACCGAACTGCACCGGATCCATGCCGAGTTGCTGGCCGATGGGCACAAGAAAAGAGGCGAGGATGATCATCGCGGCAAGGTTATCCATCACGCAACCGATTACAAGCAGCAGAAGGTTGATCATCAGGATGTAGAGCACCGGTGTGCCGGCAAATCCTTCAAGCGACTGCGTGACCTGCCCCGGAATGCGCTCGAACGCCATGACCCAGCCGAAACCGTTGGCAAGTGCGATGATGAACATGACGATGGTCGTGGTCTTGAGCGCTCCAAGCGTGACTGGAACAATGTTCTTGAAGGTCAGCTCGCGATAGACCGTTGAGCCCAGTATCAGCGCGAAAACCGTTGCGACGACCGCAGCCTCGGTTGGGGTGACGATACCGCCATAGATGCCGCCGAGCACGATCAACGGACCCGAAAGCGCCCATTTGGCTTCATTGAAGGCGGCCCAGACCTCCGCCCGGCTGGCTTTGGGCTGAGGGGCGATTTCATGTTTGCGCGCGTGCAGCCAGCAAAGTGCCATCAGGCCGAGCGCCAGCAGCAGTCCGGGTACGATGCCTGCGAGAAAGAGCTGGCTGATTGATGTCTCCGACATCACGCCCCAGACAACCATGGGAATGGACGGTGGCAACATCGGCCCGATGATGCCGCCCGCCACGGCGAGGGCGGTTGCAAACGGGCGCGAGTAGCCGCGCTTTTCCATCTCGGGGATCATGATTGAGCCGATGGCGGCGGTCGTTGCTGGTGCGGAGCCGGAGAGGGCGGCAAAGAAGGCTGCGGCAAGCACTGCGACCATGCCTAATCCGCCCTTGTGCTGCCGGACAAGAACGTCGGCAAATCCGACCAGACGGCGCGAAATGCCGCCGGCCGTCATCAGGTCTCCGGCGAGCACGAAGAAGGGGATTGCCAGCAGGGAAAACGATTGCGTGCCTGCAACCATCCGCTGGGCAAAGATCATCATGTCGATATCGGCAATCCAGAGAGCGCCGATGGTGGCAAGCCCGATCGCAAAGGCCAGGGGAACGCGCAACAGCAGCATCACCGGCAGGCCGAGAGCCAGGACCATCATAGTGGCGTTCATGACAGGTCCTCATCGGGCCTTGCTGGCGTCAGCAGCAGCGCAACCCCGTGCAGAATGAAAAGCGCCCCGCAAACCGGCACGCAGAGATAAAGGGTTTCGATGGGCATTTGTAACGCGGCTGTTTTCTGCCCCGAGGTGCGCTCGACGTAAGCGATGCCGGCAATCACCGTGATCCAGCCAAACAGAATTGTCAGCGAAGCGACCAGCGTGCCCGTCCATCGGTTCAACCAGGCGAGCTTCTGCGGCAGGATGTCAATGCCGACGTGAAACCCCTCACGCAGGCCAACCGTTGCAAAGAGAAGAACCAGCCAGGCAAAGAGAATGATGGCCAGCTCTTCTGTCCAGCTTGGTGGAGCGCCAAGGAAGTAGCGCATGAGCACCTGCGTCACCAGCAGGCCCAGCATCACGAAAATGATTGCCACGCAAACATAGCCCACGAGCCGGGATATCTTTCGGCTCGTGGTGTCGATGAGGGAGATTAGAGCCTGCATTGCGCCCTGCGTCAGTCGGATTGAACTGAAACCGAGTCGAGTGCCTGTTGCAAGAGCTCTGCACCGATTGCCGGCCGGAACTGGTCATAAACCGGTTTGACCTTGCTGCGGAACGCGCCCACGTCGTCAATGTCGTTGATTTCCATACCCTTGCTCTCGAGTGCGGCCACGACATCGGCCTCGGCTGCTGCCACAGCCTTGCGCTCCTGAGCGATGGCCGCCGTGCCTGCCTCTAGCACACCCTGCTGAACATCTTCCGGCAACTTGTCGAAGCTGCGCTCGGAAATCAGCAGGTGGATGGCCGAGTAGGTATGACGGGTAAAGCTGAGGTATTTCGTGACCTCTGCATAATTGTTCGAATTCACGACCGAGGCCGGAATTTCCAGCCCGTCGACCGCGCCTTGCTGCATGGCCGTGTAGACCTCGCCCCAGGCCATTGGAACCGGGCTGCCACCGAGCGACGAAAACATCTCGATGAAGACCGGGTTCTGCATTGTCCGGTACTTCACACCCTCTACGTCTTCGGGTGTGCGTACAGGACGGACGTTGTTGATCATGTTGCGGAAACCGCCTTCCGCAGCTCCCAGCGAAATGACCCCGTCATCGCGCAAATTGGCTGCAAGCTGCTTGCCGACAGGACCGTCCAGCACCGTGTGCGCCTGTTCAGAGCTGCCGAACAGGAAGGGCAGATCGACAAGCTGATAGGAAGGCTCCAGGTTTGCGACGACAGCGTTGGTTATGACGCCCATGTCGATGGTGCCGAATTGCATGCCTTCGAGGATTTCCTTGTCGTCGCCAAGCTGGCGGTTCGGAAACAGCTGCACTTCAACCCGGCCCGGGAAAGCAGCTTCCAGCTCCTTCTTGAAGGAATGCGCGGTAATCGCATAGGGATCGGTTTCGCTGTCGGAGGTCAGCCAGGCAAGTTTCAACTCGATCTCGGCAGCATGCGCAGCTCCTGTCAGCGCCACCGTCGTTACGAGGGCAAAGAACACTCTGCGGCTAAAATTCAAGGTCATCTGGTTTCCTCCCTGTGACATCTGTCCGGCCCGCATTGATCCGGCGAGCTGACATCTGAGCGGCAGCCTACACACAAGAGATCGAGTGAAAAAAGCGCATAACCTGCACTATAACCTGCACGCCGTGCAGTATGTTGCCTGCAGCGCGTGCAGTACAGGCTGAAGGAATTGAAATTGCCTCATCTTGATGCCGTTTCTAGAGTTCCGGCCTCAAGGAGCCGAACAATCGGACGGACAAAGCAGAGTAGGGCGCATGCCGGAGGCACGATCCAAAACCCCGTCACCGGAGACAGAATTGGTCTGGCCATCGGGCCGCCGTATTGCCGTTGTCTTCAATCTCGCGTTCGAAATGTGGTCTCCGGGCGTAACGTCAGGTGTCGGGCCCATGGGTAATGTGCTGCAGGAAGGCATTTTCGACCCCAATGCTGATAGCTACGGCCGCTACAATGCGACCCACGGCATACCGCGTCTCGTCTCGATGCTCGAACGTCATGGTATTCCCGCAAGCCTGATGACCAACGGCCTGGTGGCAGAGGCCTTTCCAGACGTGTTGCGGGGCTATGCAAACGCAGGTCATGACGTCGTTGCCCATGGCATGGCTCAGAACCTGATTTTCCCGACGTTGTCGGACGAGGATGCGGAACGCTCAATCGTTGAAACGACAGAGCGGATTGAAGCTGCCATCGGGAGAAGGCCAAAAGGCTGGATCAGCCCGCGTGTGACCTCCGGCGTTGATGTTCACAGAAGCCTCGCAGAAAACGGCTACCACTGGCATGGCGACGCTATTGACGCGGACCTGCCTTACCCTCAGGCCTTTGGCGCTCATACGATCCTGGCCATACCCATGTCGGTCGAATTCAACGATTTGCCTCATGCCATGCGCTTCGGGCGCACACCCGGCCAGTTTGTCGACATCTTCCGCGAAGCGCTCGCCGGCATCCAGCAGCAGCCTGCGGAAACCCTGATCCTGGATATCTTTGCCCACGGCCATTGCTACGGACGCCCAGCTGCAGCTTGGGCGATCGGCGAGATCGCCAGGATCTGCAAGGAAAACGAGGCGCTCTGGGTGACGACACGCTCTGAGATCGCAGCACATTGCAGCGAATTGGTGAAACACGCGGCGTAAGGCGGATAGCCTCTCCCGCAAGCTGGATCATCACGGCAAACGTCCAGCTCAGAACGCTCTGGAAATTCAGGCGGTGCGTCTTTCGTGGCGGAAAGCTTTTGCCCACCTGGTTTCCGAGCGTTCTGACTCAAAAATCGATGACTGCGTTGTGTCCTCTACTTGGTCGCGCCTGCTGTCAGGCCTGAAATGAATTTCCGCTGGAAAATCAGATAGGCGAGGATCAGCGGTGCGATCACGATGACCGCGCCTGCGGTCAGCACCGGGGTGTTCACCGTGTAGCGGCCCTGGAAGAACAGCATGCCGATGGGCAAGGTCCGGAAACTGTCGTCGTTGACCAGGATCAGCGGAATGAGAAACTCGTTCCAGGTCCAGATGAAGAGGAACAGCGCGAGCGTCGACATCGCCGGCACCATCAGGGGCAGGATGACCCGGCGCAGAATATAGCTGCGCTTTGCGCCGTCGAGCACGGCTGCCTCCAGGATTTCCTGCGGCAATTGCCGCATGGCGCTGGCCATGAAGATGGTCGCAAATGGTATCGACATTGCGATTTGCGGCAGGATCAGCGCCGCGTAGGTGTTGATGAGGCCCGTGTAGCGCATCTCGTAGTAGAGCGGGATGATGAAGGCTTCTGTCGGCACCATCATGCCGATCGTCATCATCACGAAGAGGGTGCGCTTGAACGGAAAACTGAGAAAGGCGAAGCCGAAGCCTGTCAGGGTTCCAAGAGCGATGCTGATGGTGACGACAGGCAAGACGACGAGCACGGAGTTCTGGAAGTAGACGTTGAAATGTCCGTCGATCCAGGCGCTGACGTAGTTCTCGAAATGGGGATATTCGGGAAGGACGAACGCGCCTTGCAAGAGGTCCGGCCGGCTCTTCAGCGACGTCAGGATCAGAAGGCCGAAGGGGATCACCGTCATCAGCGCGAACAGCCACAGGATGATGCGCATCGGCCAGGCGGTTGTGTTGAGACCCGATGACTGGCTCATGACGCATCTCCTCCGTGATTGGGTCGAACCAGCCGGTGGACCGCATAATTGACAAGGAAAATCAGGATTGCGCCAACGATGGCGACTGCCGCCGCATATCCGTAGCGATTGAGCTGAAAGCCGAGCTGATACATGTAGATATTCGGAACAAGCGTTGCGTTGGCGGGCCCGCCACGGGTCATCGTGAAGATCAGATCGAAGCTCTTGATTGAGGAGATGATCGTGAGCAGAAGCGCGATGCGGATCTCCGGAAGCAGCAGCGGCAGGGTGATGAAGAAGAAGGTGCGGATGCCCTTGGCGCCGTCCACCTTGGCGGCTTCGAACAGTGAGGGGTCGATCCTCTGCATGCCGGACAGGAACAGCACCATGCAGAAGCCGAAGAAATACCAGCTTGCAACGACGCCAACCGCCGGAAGAACGAAGGTGAAGTCACCGAGCCAGGGAAGGGCATAGTCGCCGAGGCCGACAAGCTTCAGGGCCTGATTGAAGGGACCGAACGCGGGGTTGTAGAGCCAGTGCCAGATGATGCCGAGCACGGCGGTCGGCATGATATAGGGCAGAAACAGAAGTGTGCGCAGCGCGAGCTGTTCCTTCTGTTTGAGGTTCCATACCAGCGCCGCCAGCGCGACGCCGAGGCAGACCGGAACGGCGCAGTAGAAAATCATCAAGAGGGCGTTGTTCTTCAGTGACTTGAAGAAAACCTCGTCTGCGATCAGGCTGATATAGTTGCCAAATCCGATCCATTCCGGAGCGCTGATACCATTCCAGCTTGTCAGGCTGAGAACGAGTGCCGCGATGATGGGGCCAAAAACCAGGGATCCATAAATCAGCAGTCCCGGCAGAATGAAGACGAGATTGCTGCTGACTTTGGAATCGAGCGGTGAGCGCGACATTCAGGCGTTCCAATGCAGTGACGATTAGCTGGCGGGGCTCCCGTCGCGTCCATCCGATAGACAAACGCGGCGGGAACGAGTGGTTTGGTTGCTGGGCCTGTTCAAGCCATGGAGAGGCTTGCAAGGTCCGCAGCTTCCGGCATTATTTGCTCTTCATGTATGCCTGATAGTCGGCATCGAGTTTGTCGATCAACTCTTGCGGGGTCTGTTGACCGGCGAGCAGCAACGGCGTGTTGTCGTCGAAGGTCTTCAGCATGGTCGGGCTCGCCCAATCCGGGTAGTGACCGATCGCGTTGTTCTCGTTGAGCGATTTCCAGATTTTGATGCCTTCCGACAGCAGTGGCGTGACCTCGATGTCGGCATCGGCGGGAACGGAGGATGCAGGCAGATAGCCGGCCTTCGCCCATGTGACCGCTGCGTCCTCGGACACCATGTAGTTGATGTACTCGCCAGCGAGCGCCTTCGTGTCGTCATCCTTGGCGATGCTGGTGATTGCCCAGGCAAGGTCGACACCACCGACGGAGAGAGGATGCTCTACGCCCTCGGGTCCCGGGATCGGCATGAAATGGATGTCCGGATTGGCTTTCATGTCGCCAAAGTACCAGGTGCCCGAAATCAGGAAAGCGCCTTCGCCGGAGACGAAGAGCTGAACGGCATCATCGCCCGAAATGCCCTGATAACCGTTGAAGAAATAGCCGTCCTGTGCCCAATCCTGGACAATCTTGGCCGATTCCACATTGCCGGGCGTGTTGAAGGTGCCGCCATGGCCGTAAACCAGATCGTCGAGCGCCTCGCGATCGGAAGCATCGATATGTGCCTGGGTGATGCCGGCAAGCATGTGCAGTGTCAGATGGCCCTTGGCCGTGCCGATCATGAAGGGCGTCTTGCCGGCGTCCTTGATCTTGTCGGCGGCGGCCATGAGGTCTTCAAAGGAGGTCAGCGGCAGCTCGACGCCGGCGTCTGCAAGCACTTTTTCGTTGTAGTAAAGACCAACGATTTCAGCGAGGGACGAGATGCCGTAGGTCGGGCCGACACCGAATTCGCCCTTGTCCGACCAACGGTCGCGGGCAAGAAGGCTGTCCGACTGGTTCTTGTCCCAGCCGTATTCGGTGATGAAGTCATCTACCGGGACGAGGAGGTTTTCCTTGACCATGAGACCCATGGCGCCGGCGCCCTGGTTCACCTTCGTCACATCCGGGCCATCGCCTGAGGAAACCGCCAGCTTCAGGGTCATGTTCAGGTCGGCGAAGTCGCGGATCGTGTGGTCAAGCGTGATGTCCGGATGGGCTTCCTTGAAGCGACCGTTCAGTTCGGCCATCACTGCGGCGCGTGATTCAGAATCATGGTCGTCCCAGACCGTCAGCGTTTCAGCGTGGACCATTCCCGAAAGGCTGAAGCCGATAACGGCAGCTCCGGCCAGCACTGCTGATCTTCGGACTGCTGGTGACATACTGCAGGATATTATACGTCGAAACATGGGATTGTCCTCTCCGGTTGTTATTGCGATTGGCTTGCTTCCCCCGATCGGCCTGGCCTTGTCGTACAGTGCCGAACGTCCTGTTCTGCCGGAGCTTTACCG
This sequence comes from Roseibium aggregatum IAM 12614, assembly GCF_000168975.1. Taxonomy (GTDB): domain Bacteria; phylum Pseudomonadota; class Alphaproteobacteria; order Rhizobiales; family Stappiaceae; genus Roseibium; species Roseibium aggregatum. The sequence goes on along the minus strand of NZ_AAUW01000018.1, from coordinate 50,811 downwards.
CTCTGGCGAATTCATGTAGTGCTCTGCCACACTCCTTTTGCACTTCCGCATTCCTCGGTCCGAGGGCATCCGCTTGGGGCCCCCAAATCGATGATGCGAGCTGGCCGAGAGCCGGCAATGAGGTCGACGACACCATGAACGCCACAGCCGACAACCGCCTCATCCGTCCGGCGACGGAGGGTGACCTCGACGCCCTCTTCGACATCTGTCTGAAGACTGCAGACGGCGGCACCGATGGCAGCGCGTTTTTCAGCGACAAGCGCCTGCCGGGCTACGTCTGGTCCGTGCCCTACTTCAAGTTCGAGCCGGAGTGCGCCTTCGTGCTTGTCGAGAACGGGCGAACCATCGGTTACGTGCTCGGAGCGCCGGACACTGCCCGTTTCGAGGAAACGCTGGAGCAGCACTGGTGGCCGGACATTCGCCGCATGATCGCGGATATGACGCCGAAGCTGCGGGATGACGCGAAAGCCTTTCACCGGATCAACCATCCGGAAAGAACGCCGCAATGGCTGCTGGCGGACTATCCTGCCCATCTCCATATCAACATTCTGCCGGGTGCCCAGTCTTCCGGCTGGGGTCGGAGAATGATCGACACGGTGCTGGATGCGCTGGCGAAAGCCGGAGCGCCGGGTGTTCATCTCGGACTTCATCCGCAGAACGAGCGGGCGAAAGGCTTCTACAGCCACCTGGGCTTTGAAGACATCAGCCGCGACGGCCACGTGCTGTTTGCCCGCCGTCTTGACCGCTGAGGCTCTCTGCTGAGGCAGCGGTTGCTTCAGCAGGAAGTCCAGGCCCTTGCCGGATGCGATAGGCGCACTGAGGATCATGAGCCCTCCGCATTGGCGGCTTCAAGGCCGTGTTTGAGAACGGTGGCGGCGGGCATGGCGCTCCATCCCTGAAGCAGGGAACCGCGGCCATAGGGCGGCGCGAAATATTCCACCGCCCCGGCCCAGCCGTTGGCAAGGCAGGTTTCCCACCACCGCGTCAGAGCATACCGCGCACCGCCAAGGCCATGATGCAGCCGCTCTTCCGCATAGGCACCATCCCAATAGGGCCAGTCCGAACCGTTGTGATAGCGGAAGGCAAAAGCGGTCTTTGAGCGCGTGTCCCGCGCCCGCTTGAAGGGGGGATACGCACACATGACGCCCCAGTCGCCATAGGGCTGTTCCTTGTTATTCCTGGTCTCCAGGTTATTTTCAAAAGCCTTCAGAAGGCCTTTTGCCCGGTCCGCGGAAATTACGTCAAACCGGGAGAGCGTCAGGCTGTCGAGAACGAGGTGATCTTCGATGAACCCGTCTGGCGTCTTGTAGTCGGCATAGCCGTTGCGTTCGGCAACGAAGAGACCATCCTCGATCTCGGCGCGGGCCTTTTTCGCAGTTTCACGCGCTCTTTCGGCCAGTTCCGGATCGTGTTCCTTGCCGAGCGTGGCAACCGCATCGAGTGCGCCGACGAACAGGCCAAGGTCATAGGAAACGAGGCCTTCGCGGAATACGTTGTCCGCCCAGTCGCGGTCGTTGCGCGGCTTCAGGGGCAGCACGCTTCCCGGCGCTGCAAAGCCGAGATAGCGATTGATGATGGCGGTGACGATCGGCCAATGCATGTGTGCCTCGGCGATGTCACCGGTCGCGTCCACATATTCGCTTATGAAGAGAATGAAGAACAGCGGGCTGTCGAAATGGTCGCTCCACCAGTCCCCGGGACGATTGTGATGTTCGGGGAAGGCTTTTCCGCGCCTTTGAGGATTAGCCCGGCACTCGGCGACGAACCGCTGCCAGGCTTTGGATTGCGCGGGGCCTGTCAGGATAACGCCGCTCGGGGCTTCGCCGTCAGGCTGGACACCCTTTGCGAGCAGGCGAATTTCCTCTCGCACTGCTTCCGGGGCAAGTGTCAGAAGCGGCTGCATGGTCCAGTAGCCGTCGCGGTAATATGTACGCGCCGGTGCGCTGTAGGCCTGTCCCGCAGCAAGACCGGCAAAAGCGCCCTTTTCGTCCTGCCGGATGCTGGAAAGAGCCGCATGTACGCCCTGTATCACCATGCTGCGCATCAGAGGATCTGCCTCCGGAACGGCGTCGCATCGCTTCGCATAGGCCTCGGCTTCGGCAATGATCTCGTCATTGGAAAGAGCGAGTGCGTCCTTCGCCTCGTCCATCGAGGCGCCCACGGCAATCCGAAGGTCGTTTTCGCCCGTTTCGATGACGACGACACCCCAATCGAGTTCGATGGTGCGCTGGGCTTTTGTCTTTGTGACCTTGGCCTTCAAGCCTTTGCCATCCAGTTCGTGCCACCAGGCGCAGCGGCGTGCCGGGTGAACGGTCTTCAGCTTGACGTTCTGCAAAAGCATGATCGGCTTTGACTGGGCGACGTAGCCACCGCCCGACTTCGCGACCAGCCGGTTCGGTCCATAGACATAGGGGCCGGGCATAGCCGAGAACCGAACCCGGCCCAGGCTGCCGGAGCCCCACAGTGCGAGATCGACATAGCCATCCGGATGCAGGTCGGCCTGCAGGCGCGGTGCCATGATCGGCAGGAGAACAGGTTGCTGGGTGGCGATTTCACCCTGTGGCGTCGGCGTCATCATGATGGGGTCGCTGGTGCTCTGACGTTGGATGGAGGATTGGCTGAGCCGGCGGCAGTCGCTGACTGTTTGAGCGCGGACGCAAGAGGGCTGGCCTCGGTCGCCGCCGGCAAACGGGAAGTCATGCCCAATGCAGCGGTGCATGCGCCGTTTGCTGGCGCATTGACCGGTGCAGAAGCTCTGACGTCTCTCATTGCCTGCATGGCGAACCTCGTCGCGTTGCAAAAGAACGAGGAGAGCCTAGCGAATTGGGAATTAATTTGTCAAGGCAGTGGACAAATAGAATCAAAAACGCTAGCCAATATTGAAGAAACCCGTTTGAGGCAGTTTGAAAATTGCTGATTTTGGTGAAATTTTAGGTACTCATATCTGAGTTAGGTATAGGTTCTGGACTAATTGGGAGATCACCACAGAACGATGGCCATCACGTCTTCTGTTGCGCAGACACCGATTGCGCGCAAAATTTCGACCAATGCGGTGATCAGGACCGTTCTGGCGCAGGGCCCGATTTCCCGGGCCGATATCGCCAAGTTCACCGGTCTTTCCAAACAGACGATTTCCGATGTCGTGCGCGATCTGGAGACAGACGGTTGGCTGAAGCCGGTTGGCAAGACCGATGGACGCCCCGGACGCACCGCCATCACCTACGAGCTGAACGCCAGCGCGGGGCTTGCCATTTCCATCGATCTGGGTGGGACAAAGATCGCGGCGGCGATCGGCGATCTTCTTGGAAACATCATCGCCGAGACGAAAGTACCAACCGATGCGCGCGGCGGTATCCATCTGGTCGATCAGTTCCAGGCTGTGGTCAACGACCTTACGGAGATGGCGGGCGTTGAAATGGCCAAGGTCCGGATGGTCGTCCTCGGGACGCCGGGTGTGCTCGATCCCGCCACGGGCCACATTCATGTTGCGCCCAATATTGCCGGAATCGAGGATATCGATCTGCGCCAGTTGCTGACAGACAGGCTCGGCATTCCGGCGATCATCGAAAACGATGTCAATCTTGCTGCGGAAGGCGAGCGCTGGAAGGGACATGGCGTCGATGTCGGCAACTTTGCTTTTATCGCGCTTGGTACCGGAACGGGCATGGGCATCATCGCCAACGGGTCGCTGTTGCGGGGCGGACGCGGGGCCGCGGGCGAAATCTCCTACCTTCCTATCGGCGGCGATCCGTTCGACCCTGGCGGCTTTCATCTCGGCACGTTCGAAAGTGCGGTCGGCAGCGTGGCGATGGCCCGGCGCTACGTCGGTTTCGGCGGACAGGAAGGGGCAAGCGTCGCCGACCTCTTCGTCGCCTTCGAGAAGGGCGATCACAGTGCCATAGCAGCGGTCGAGGAAACAGCGCGGTTGACCGCGCTTGCCATTGCCGCCGTTGGTGCGACGCTCGATCCGCAACTGGTGATCATGGGCGGCAGCATTGGCGCGCGACCGGAGCTGGTGGCGGCCATCCGCCGCTATCTGCCGCGCTGCACTCCCTATCCGACCCGTATCGAAATCAGCCGTTTCGGCAACCGGGCTGCTCTCATCGGCGGCATGGGGATTGCAGTTGCACACATGCATGAAGAGCTTTTCGGGGTAGACCTCGGAGAGGCGTAGACCAATCAGACTTGCATCCGGGGCGGCACGCATTCCCTTTAAGAGCGCGGGAATCGTGGCCTTGGTCTAAAGCGCAAAGCACTGGGAATAGGGACAAATGAAAGTCGGTATCGTCGGCCTGGGATCGCGAATGTCACACGTGGCACGCTGCCTGAAGGCGCAGAAAGCTGATCTGGAATTCGCCGCATACGCCGATCCCGCGCCGGCAGGGCTCTCCTTTCTGGAGACCAGCTTAGGGACCACGCTGAACGGCTATGAAACCCTTGAGGAGATGCTCGACGGCGAAGCGCTGGACATGTTGATGATCGGCTCGCCGAACCACATGCATATCGGACACCTGCGGACAGCGCTCAAATCCTCGGTTCCCTACATCTTTACCGAGAAGCCCGTTGTTATCAGCGAGGCGGAAACCTTCGAACTTCTGGAACTGATGCGCGCTCACGACGGCATGCAGCGCCTCATGATCGGCCTCGTCCTGCGATATGCTCCGCTCTACCAGATGCTGAAGGATGCCCAGGCCAAAGGCCAGCTTGGAAAGATTGTCTCGATAGAGGCCTCGGAACACATCGCTCCCTATCACGGCAGTTTCTTCATGCGGGACTGGCGCCGTTACGTGAAGTATTCCGGCGGTTTCATGCTGGAAAAGTGCTGCCATGACCTCGACCTTTATCAGGGAGTTGTCGGCAGGCGCGCAAAATTTGTCTCAAGCTTCGGCGGCCGAAAAAGCTTCCTTCCCGAGAACAAGCCGGATGAACTTCCGGATTACCGGGCGCTTGCGCTGCGCGCTGAGCCTTCGCGCGGCAATCGGGTCTACCCGTTCGAACCGCGCTGGGGCGGCACGTCCTCCGAATTCGAGAGCGACGCGGACATCATCGATTACCAGACGGCGCTGATCGAATACGAGGACGGCGCGACCATGGCCTTCCACACCAACATGAACGTGCCCGACGAGTTCCGCCGGTTCGCAGTTATCGGCACAAGGGGCATGGCGGAGGGCGATTTTGTCCGCTGCACCTTCAAGCTGACCGATGCCCTGACATCACAGACACTTTTCGAAGATCCGAGCGTCGGTACGGGCAGAGACAACCATTCCGGCGCAGACGACCAGATGGCGGTCGACATCGCGGCTTTTCTCGACCGGGGCGTGCCGTTGAAGGTGACCGTGCGCGATGCGCTCGAGGCGGGGCTAACGGCGATCAAGATTGACGAGGCACGCCGCAATCGTTCGGTCGTCGACATGGGTGCGGTCTGGGACCAATTCGACAGCTACGGGCTGACAGCGAAGAGCTGATGCCAATCGCCTCTGGAAAGAGCGCGCCTGCATCATGAAACAATGACGGAGTTGAGTCATGGGAATGCTTGAAATGGTTGATGTGCGCAAAGCCTTCAGCAAGTTCGAAGTCATAAAAGGCGTCTCGATGGCGATCAACCACGGCGAATTCGTCGTTTTCGTGGGGCCGTCCGGCTGCGGCAAGTCGACTTTGTTGCGCATGATCGCGGGCCTGGAAGAAATCACCTCGGGTGATGTGAAGATCGACGGCAAGGTGGTCAACGGACTTGAACCGGCCAAGCGCGGCATTGCGATGGTGTTCCAGTCCTATGCGCTTTATCCGCATATGTCTGTCTATGAGAACATCGCCTTTCCGCTGCGCGTCGACAAGCTGCCGAAAGACGAGATCGACCGCAAGGTGCGCCGCGTTTCGGCCATCCTGAAGCTTGACGAGCGGCTCAAGCACAAGCCCGGCCAGCTTTCGGGCGGACAGCGGCAGCGCGTCGCCATCGGCCGGGCGATCGTGCGAGAGCCTTCCGTCTTTCTCTTCGACGAGCCGCTTTCCAATCTCGATGCGGCGCTCCGGGCCGAGATGCGCATCGAGCTTTCCAAGCTCCACAACGACCTTGGCGCGACGATGATCTACGTCACGCACGATCAGGTCGAGGCGATGACCATGGCGGACCGGATCGTCGTTCTCGACCAGGGCTCGATCAGTCAGGTTGGGTCGCCGCTAGAGCTTTACCACAAGCCTGCCAATCTCTTCGTTGCGCAGTTCATCGGCAATCCGAAGATGAACCTTCTGCCGGTCACCTGCACGGCTTGCGACGAAAACGGTGCAACCGTGGCACTTGCCAACGGCTCGAAGCTCACGGTTCCGGTAGAGGTCAGTGGCGACCTGCAGGGTGCATCGCTGACCCTGGGCATCCGGCCGGAACATCTGTTGCTGGGGCAGGGGGAGGCTGAGCTTCAGGTCATGCCGACCGTGATCGAGCATCTCGGCATCCACACGCTTGTCTATGCGTCCATCGAAGGCAGCGATGAGACCTTCACCTCGCTCTTCCACAGCATGGTGCCGGCGAAGGCCGGCGTGCCGCAGACCGTGGGTCTCAGGGGGCGTGACTGTCATCTCTTCGATGGCGATGGCATGGCCCTGGAACGCCGCGTCGATGCGAGTGAAATGGATCCGTCCTTGCCCGTTGCCGGAGCCGTCTGACACCCCCGGGCGGATTGCAGAAGTCACCCGGCTCCAGCCGGAGCCGGCCAAGAGGATCTTGAATGAAAGTCCTGATTTTTCCTGACGCCAAGGATGCCATCGCGGCAGCAGCACGCCTTGTGCTTGACCAGGTGCGGCTGAAGCCTGATGCGGTTCTTGGTCTTGCCACGGGCGGCACGATGGAAGCCGTTTACGACCAGGTGGCAGATGGCGTGCGGAAGACGGGTGTCTCCTTCGCAGGTGTCAGCAGTTTCAACCTCGACGAATATCTCGGCCTGCCGCCAGCGCATCCGGCGAGCTATCACACTTACATGCGTCAGCGTCTGTTCAGCCGGGTCGGCATCGATCTGGCGAAAACACATCTGCCGAAAGGGGACTGTGAAGACGCCGAGGCGGAATGCAGGCGCTATGAGACAGCTATCGCGGCCTCTGGTGGAATTGATCTTCAGTTGCTGGGGATCGGTCGAAACGGACACATCGGCTTCAACGAACCGACGTCGAGCCTATCCTCCCGCACGAGAGTGAAAACCCTGACGGCGGATACGCGAGAGGCGAATGCGCCGTTTTTCGACAGACTGGAAGACGTGCCGCATTACGCGCTGACCATGGGGATCGGGACAATCCTGGACGCAAGGCACTGTGTTCTTCTGGCAATCGGGGCGTCAAAAGCGGAGCCGGTTGCAAAGGCTATCGAGGGGCCACTTGCGGCGACCTGTCCGGCGTCCGCACTACAACTGCACAGGCACGCGACCATGCTGCTCGACCGGGAGGCGGCGGCCAGTTTGCAGCTTTTCGACTATTATCAAAGGGTTCACCCCGATGGAGCCCCGGCCCAGATAGAACCCCGTTGAACCGGGTCTTGAAAAGAGCACTGCGCGCGGCCGTGAGGCTGCAACGTGCTTGATGAACCGAATGTGCCTGCGGGCGCCATAGCTGCACGGAACCCCATTCATCATGACGCATGACATCATGTTCACTTCAGAGGAAGGCGATGCGACGGCTCGCCTTCAGGCTGCTCTCGACCAGGCCAGCGAGAGCGGTCAGCGTCTCGTTCTGAAAGCCGGCGTTTATCAGACCGGCGGCCTCGTGTTGCGCAGCGGAGTGCATCTTCATCTTTGCGAAGGTGCTGTCCTCAAACCATCCGGCGACTATGTCGCTTATGCCTCCACCACGGTCGATGTCATTGCCGAGGACTCGGACAGGGCAATGCTGGTTGCCAAGGACGTCAAGGGCATTCGCATTACCGGCAAGGGTGTCATCGAGGCACCGGGTGCCGACTTCATTGCCGGCGAGCTTGACGACGTGGGAACGCATCTGCCCGCGCGTCTGCGCCCCCGTGTGATGGTGTTCGATGGCTGCCGGGATGTGCACATCGAAGACATCACCATTCGCAATTCGCCGATGTGGACGCTGCATTTCATCGCCTGCGAGCAGGTTGGCATAGCTCGGGTCACCATTGAAAACGACCGGTTGATGCCGAACACGGATGGCATCGTCATCGATTCCTGCAGCAACGTGGACATCGAGAACACCAACATCGCGACTGCTGACGACGGCATCGTGCTGAAGACAACCCGGCGGGCGAGCGGTGTTCCCACCGGGCCATGCCGGTCCATTCGCATTCGGAAATGCCGGATTGAGAGCCAAAGCTGCGCTCTGAAAATCGGGACGGAATCCTTTTCCGATTTCAAAGACATAGAATTCGCGGATTGCGACGTCGTTTCCTCCAACCGGGCATTGGGCATTTTCTCGCGCGACGGCGGTGAGATCGACGGTGTTGCGTTCCGGCGCATAACGGTCGAGTGCCATGAAACTCGGGACGGCTTCTGGGGCTCCGGCGAGGCGATTACCGTCAATGTTCTCGATCGTCGACCCGAAGCGCCCGCCGGGGCGGTCTCTGACGTTCTTTTTGAAGATATTTCCGGCACCATGGAAGGTGCTATCAATCTTGCCGCGCTCTGTAATGCCGGAATCAAAGGCCTTGTGTTGCGCCGGATCAACCTTCAGCAGCGGCCCGGTCTGCTTGGCACCGGCGAACGCTACGATTTGCGCCCGACCGCGCATGATCTTGCGCCGGCGAAAGACGTCAGCGGCCGGGCCAATGCCTACGTCAAGGACGCTTTGGGAGCGGTGCTCGGCCTTTTCGCCTATCCGGACGGTCTGCCGGGCCTTTTTGCGCTCAATGTGGACAGCCTTCAGTGCGAGGATGTCCGGATCGAGCGGCCCGAGCCCTTGCCTGCGGGATGGAACCGGCAACAACAGGTTACGGCTTCGAAAACGCCGCTCTAGGTTGGATGTGGCTCGCGGTAGCGCATATCTTGGCCGACTTATATCAGGCGACCTCTGTCAGAGAGACACTTGCGGGGCGTCTGACCACGCTCCGCGAAAGCCTTCGTTACATTCCGGCAGCTCCGCGGAACTTCGCTCGCTTTCAAACCATCTGATTGATCATCTGCCTCTCTAACAGCCGCTTTTGCGGTGATCCCCGGTCTGACGTTTCAGTTTCGGGGCAGACGCCTTGTGCTTAAGGGCCAGACGCAGGCTCAGCTTATCAATTGCTGGAAGCCGGGCCTGAATTAGCTTGACAGACTGCTAGACACGCCAGTCCCGGCATGGTCACCCGCGACGGCCGCACCGAAATGTCCTTCGGCGTCATGGGCGGCTACTATCAGGCCATGGGCCACGCTCATCTTGTGTCCAAGATATTCGACTACGGCATGGACCTGCAGGAGGCCATTGATCTGCCCCGGCTTATTCCGGTCGGAGGCAACGACACGCGCGTTGAAGCCGAGCACACCGTTCCGCCGGCGGTCGCTACGGAACTTGAGCGCCGGGGTTTCAAGCTGGTTCCGTCTCCGGATCCTATCGGGGGCGCTCAGGTTATCCGGATCGACTGGGAAAACGGCACTCTCACCGGTGCCTCGGAATCCCGCAAGGACGGTATCGCACTGGGGTTCTAGATAGAAACGTCCCGACTTGGCCTTGAGCGTCCTGCTGCTTTGGACTTTTAACCGCTGCCACGGCAAGGCATCCAGATCTTGTGGCCCATATACAGCTCCGGGTTTTTACGAAAATCACGCCGGCGGCATGCCCCCGGCGTGATTTTCCTCGAGCGATGTTGTGTCCTGACACTGAGACTTGTGCTCGCGCCAGGACTGACAACCGTCAGCCTCAACTGCTCGACGCTTTCCTGTTACAGAACACGTTCTTCCCGGAAAGCTCGTCCGAAGGACTGCAGCACAGGATCCAGGAGATAGCGCATCGGTGTATGGGCTCCTGTCTGGATGAAGACCTGCGCGGGCATGCCCGGCACCAGCTCAAAGCCGCCTCCGGCCGCCAGGATGTCGTCGGATGTGACCCGGACCCGCACCGTGTAGTACTGCTCTCCCGTCTGATCGTCGGTTTCAGCATCGGCGCCGACCTGGAAGACGTGCCCTTTCAAGGGCTTCATGTGCCGCCCCATGAAGGACGTGAGCTGAACCTTGGCACCCATCCCGATCATGACGTTGTCGATGTCGGATGTCCGCAGGCGCGTATCGAGGATCAGTTCCTCGTTTTCAGGAACGATGGTGATGATTGGTTCGCCCGGACGTACGACACCGCCAACCGTCTTGTAGTTGACCTTGAGCACCCGTCCTTCGATCGGGGAGATGATCTCCGTACGGCTCAGAATGTCGGAAGTTGCAGAAAGCGCCTCGTCGGCCTGAGCGATCTCGGCGTTGATCTCCGACAGTTCCTTGGCAACCTTCTCACGTTCCTCGCTGACGGACGTCAGCTCTGCAATCTTGATTTCCTCGATCTTCTGCCGGGCACGGGCGATCGTTGATCCGATGGCATTGCGCTCTGACCACAACTCTGCCCGCTTGCGTTGCAAAGCCAGAAGTTCAGGCTGCCGCATGAGACCCTTTTTCATCAGGACTTTCTTGCTTTCAAGCTCCTGATCCAGCAGCACGATCTGCTCGTCCATGCCGTCGATCTGAGCCTCAAGACTTTTGATCTCCGCTTCAACCTGGCCAGCCTGCACGCGATAGGTCTTGGTCTGTCTATCGAGAAGCTCGCGCCGTACCTTGAATTTCGTAATCTCGTTGTCGACGAACTGCCTGTAACTTTTGTCCACTGACATCACCGACGGCATCTTCACCTCGAAGTATTCATCGCCGCGCTCCTGCGCCAGCAACCGGTCTCTGGTCACCGAATAACGCTGGTGCTTGCGATAGATCGACAGGTAGTTCGCCGTCGCCAGGGCCTGGTCAAGAACCATGAGCACCTGACCGTCCTTGACGAAATCACCCTCTTTGACATTGAGCTCGCGCACTATGCCGCCTTCGAGATGCTGCACCACGCGCAAACTTCCGTCCGGGCTGACCTTGCCGGCAGCGATAGCGGCCGACGACAGTTCCGCGAGACTTGCCCAGATCCCCGTGCCGAAGAAACAAATTGCGACGACGAGGAAACCCAGGGCCCAATGAAATCGAATGGAGCGGCGGAGCAACGACGCCGGGTTAGGTTGCTTGTTCATCACTGACCTCCCTGTGTATCGGTGGCTGGTGAAGCGCCTTTTGCTTTCGCTGGCTGGATCTTGCCAAGTTTCTGCAGGATATCGCTGACCGGACGAATGGCGTGCTTCATGAACTCCTCGCCGGTTTGGGTCTTCTGAATTGCGCCGTCCGCGAGGGTGATAATCAGATCGACCTTCGAAAGAGCCGACGGCCTGTGGCTGACGATGATGACCGTGCAACCTTTTTCCCGAAGGAGAACGAGACACTCCTGAAGCGACGCTTCGCCCTCGCTGTCCAGGTTGGAGTTCGGTTCATCGAGAATGATCAGCTTTGGCAGGTTGTAGATCGCCCTGGCCAGACCGACCCGCTGAGCCTGCCCCCCGGACAGGCGAAGTCCGCCCGGGCCGATCATGGTTTCGTAGCCGTTCGGTAATCCGTTGATCATGTCGTGGCAGCCAGCAAGCCGCGCGGCAGCCACAACCTTTTCGTCGTCCGGCTCGCCCATCCGGGCGATGTTTTCCTTCACGGTGCCGTGGAGCAGTTCCACGGACTGCGACAGGTAGCCGATATTCCGACCAAGCTGTTGCGGGTCCCAGTTGCCCATGGCAACACCGTCAAGACGCACTGAACCGGAACTCGGATCCATCGCGCCGATAAGCAATTTGCACAAGGTGCTCTTGCCAGACCCGGAATGGCCAACGATTGCGTTCAGGGTAGCCGGCTTGATGTCGATCGTGATGTTGCGCAGCAACGGCCGTTCCTGGCCTGAAACGAGCAGATTGACACCTTTGAGCTGCAGGCGGCCGCTGGGGTTTGGCTGCTGGGTCTTCTCGAAGTGGAGCGGGGCCGCCAGGAAAATATCTCTCAGTCGGCGATGAGACTGCATAGCGCCGACGATGCCTCGCCAGGCGCCGATAGCCTGCTCGGCAGGTGCAAGCGCGCGCCCCATGATGATTGACGCTGCAATCATGCCACCCGGCGTAATTTCACCGAGCGTTGCAAAATAGGCCCCGAGACCCAAGACGCTGATCTGCGCGGTGAAGCGGATGAACTTGGTGACAGCGGCGGTCTTCGCTGAAAAGGAGGCGACGCTGAAAGTCGAGTTGGCCACCAGTTCGTTGTCGTTCCGGTAGCGGGCGAGAACGCCAGGCAGCATGCCCATGCAGTAGACGCTTTCCGCGTGCTGCGTGGCGATGTCAATTGTCTGCTGTGCCCGCACGCGAGCCGCCGCAGCGCCGGCCATCCGGCGGCGGGTGACCGTGTCGTTTATACCTGCGATTATCACAAGCAGCACACCTGCCGCGATGGCGACGAAGCCAAGGGCAGGGTGTATGAGAATGATAGCGCCGACAAAGAAGGGAACCCATGGCCCGTCGAAGAAAGGCAGTACGCTTGAACTGCCGACGAACTGGCGAATGGTTGCCAGGTCGTTCATGGCATGAGAGTGGGATCTGCCGGTGGACCTTGCCGTCTGGATGACGGCATGCAGCAGATCGGCGTGGACGGTTTCGTCCCACCATTTCGCAATGCTGGCGAGGATGGACCCCCGGATTGCATCAAGAACGGCAATCACTGCCAGAAAGAAAATCACGATCATTGTCAGAAAGACGAGGGTCTCGATGTGGCCGCTCTGCATCACCCGGTCGAAGATCTGCTGCATGTAGAGAGGTGAAGCGAGGGTGCCGAGATTGACAAAGATCGAAAAGAAACCAACGGCAAAAAAGCCGGCCCAGGAAGAGCGATAGACCTTGAGAGCGGGATAAACGCTTTCCCTTGCGCTGCGCACAGCCATGAAGACTCTCCAAAAAATAAATAAAAGGGAGGAGAGGGCGCTTGCGCCCTCTCCAGCAATCTCAGGATCAGACGATCACTGGACCGTGATCGCCGTCTTCACCAAATGTCGGGACGAGCATCTCGGGGATCTCACCGGCACCGTCCGCAGTGGTCCAGTCGTCACCACCGAAGGTGTTCGTCTTGTCCGGATCCACCGACAGTTCGATATCGAAGTCCGCGGAGTTGGAGACGGCGTCATGGACATCCTTGACGGTGACAGTGCCGGACATGTTGGCGGTTTCGCCCTTGTCCATCACCTGGGCCATAATACGTTCCAGGTTCTGGGTGAAGGTGACACTGCCATCAGCCTCGCCGATATTCAGAAGGCCGGCAGCTTCCAGATCGGCAATGTCGAGGGTCACCTGATGGCCTGCAATTGCCAGGCTCAAAGTACCGGTGATCTCGTCGATCTGGAGCGTTTCAGTCTCGCCATCGTCAACGTCATTGGCATTCAGCAGCTCGAGAAGATTGAAGCTGCTTTCCTCGTTGTCTGTGTTGCTGTGCACCACAGTGAACGAGCCCGTGTAATTCTCAATGGTCGGGGCGTCGTTCGTGCCGTTGATGGTGATGGTTACGTCCGTGGTGACGGTGCCGCCGTTGTTGTCGGAAACCGTTACCGTGTAGACTTCCTCAACACTGTCGCCTTCGTTGAGTGCCTGAACATTGGCGTTGGACTGGTCAATGGTGTAGGTCCATTCACCGGTGTCCTCATCAATGCTGAAGTGACCCAGTGCTCCGTCTACAACAGAGGCGGAGTAGGTCAGAACGTCCCGGATGTCGACATCTGCGCCGACAATCTGGCCAGAAGTGACATCGGTCCCTGCTTCGTCGACACCGGCTTCCGTCACCTCGCCCAGGATATCCGCAGAGACGATTGTCGGATCATCGTTGGTGCCGGTGACGACAACCATGACTTCCCGAGTATCCGTCTCTCCGCTGTCGTCCGTAACGGTCAAGAGGTACTTGACTTCCAGCTGTTCGCCTTGGGCGAGGAAGTCGAGTGCCGTTGCGGCGATTGCAAAGGTCCAGGTGGCGCTTCCGTTGTTGGTGGAACCGCCCGCTTGCTGCACCGTCAGTGCATTCGCGAAGGCAACCTTCTGGTCTTCGGTCAGCGTGAAGCCACTGCCCGCGACGGGTTCGACAGAGGTGAACTGAGCGGTCACTTCCGGCGTGTCGGACAGGTCGAGGTCGGAGAAGAAGACTTCACCGGATGTCTCGAGTTCTGCCGGCGAATTGGCTTCCTCGATCGCACCTTCGAAGACACCGCCAGAGAAGACCGGTCCGTCATTGGTACCGGTGATCGTGATGGTGATCTGGGTGGTGTCGGTGCCTTCCGGGAACCAGTTCCGGTCACTGACCTTCACGTCGAACGTCAGGGTCAGCGTTTCGCCGTCCGCCAGCCAGTCGAGATTGGCCGAGCCGTTGTAGGCATAGGTGAACTCGACGTTGCCGTCTTCGCCCTTCGGTACGGAGAAGATGTTGTCCAGTGCCGTTCCGCTGGTGAAGTCGAAGTTGCCGGCCGTCAGAAGGCTACTTATGTCGACGCCATCGGGAATATCGCCTTCCGAATAGGCCGGCGAACCGTTGCCTTCGACCGAGATGTAGAGCGTGTCGCCCAGATCCGGATCATCGACGACGATGTTGCCGGTCAGCTCGCCGATATTTTGCGGATTGGCGTTGAGGTCTTCATCAACCGCGAAGTCAAGAACGCTCTGCTCGACGAGGATTTCCGGCTGGTCGTTGGTGCCGATGATGGTCACGGTGACCGGGCGCTCGACGAAAGAGTCCGGGTCATTCTTGTCCTGGACCGTAAGCGTGTACTCGATGGTCAGAGCGTCGCCTTCGGCAAGGAAGTCGATGGCCTTGTCCTGAACCTTGTACGAATAGGTTACCCGGCCCTCGTCGTCGAACTGATCGAACGTCCAGATAAAGAAATTCGAGTCCTTGGCCGTGAGGGAGGCGTAGATATCGCCCGGCATTTCCAGAATGTCACCGGCACCGGAGGCCAGGGTAAGGTTCGGTTCGCTGATGATGACTTGAAAATTGTCCGGATTGACGACCGTGTCCGGATCGTGGACTTCAAAGACACCACTGCGGGAATGGACGTAACCTGCGTCCTCTGTGCCCGGCCATTCAACGATGGGCAGGAAGTTCAGGGACAGGTCGTTGCCGATCGTCGGAGCGTCGTTTGTGCCCGTGATCGTGATGGTGACATCCTGATCCACGACACCGCCGTTGCCGTCATCGACCGTAACGGTGTAGACGACTTCGACCTTTTCACCTGCGGCGAGGAAGTCGAGATGCTCCTCCGCGACGCTGTAAGACCAGTTGATCGTGCCGTTGTTCGCGTTGCCCGGGTCAGCGGACAGTCCGAAGCCGGCCTGAATGTTCGCGATCTGGCTTGGGGTGAGGCCGACACCATCAAGACCTTCAACGCTCTTGACCGCGAAAGTTGCCGTTGGCGTATCGGAGAGGTCGAGATCGGTGAACTCGATTGAGCCGGTGTCGGACAGGGTCGACGGATCGCCTTCAACGATGGAACCGCTCACGTCGACCGCAGTCAGCGTCGGAACGTCATTGGTACCGGTGATGGTGATGGTGATCTGGGTGGTGTCGGTGCCT
This sequence comes from Roseibium aggregatum IAM 12614, assembly GCF_000168975.1. GTDB lineage: Bacteria > Pseudomonadota > Alphaproteobacteria > Rhizobiales > Stappiaceae > Roseibium > Roseibium aggregatum. Next base: position 35,197 of record NZ_AAUW01000018.1, on the reverse strand, counting down.
TCCGGGAACCAGTTCCGGTCACTGACCTTCACGTCGAACGTCAGGGTCAGCGTTTCGCCGTCCGCCAGCCAGTCGAGATTGGCCGAGCCGTTGTAGGCATAGGTGAACTCGACGTTGCCGTCTTCGCCCTTCGGTACGGAGAAGATGTTGTCCAGTGCCGTTCCGCTGGTGAAGTCGAAGTTGCCGGCCGTCAGAAGGCTACTTATGTCGACGCCATCGGGAATATCGCCTTCCGAATAGGCCGGCGAACCGTTGCCTTCGACCGAGATGTAGAGCGTGTCGCCCAGATCCGGATCATCGACGACGATGTTGCCGGTCAGCTCGCCGATATTTTGCGGATTGGCGTTGAGGTCTTCATCAACCGCGAAGTCAAGAACGCTCTGCTCGACGAGGATTTCCGGCTGGTCGTTGGTGCCGATGATGGTCACGGTGACCGGGCGCTCGACGAAAGAGTCCGGGTCATTCTTGTCCTGGACCGTAAGCGTGTACTCGATGGTCAGAGCGTCGCCTTCGGCAAGGAAGTCGATGGCCTTGTCCTGAACCTTGTACGAATAGGTTACCCGGCCCTCGTCGTCGAACTGATCGAACGTCCAGATAAAGAAATTCGAGTCCTTGGCCGTGAGGGAGGCGTAGATATCGCCCGGCATTTCCAGAATGTCACCGGCACCGGAGGCCAGGGTAAGGTTCGGTTCGCTGATGATGACTTGAAAATTGTCCGGATTGACGACCGTGTCCGGATCGTGGACTTCAAAGACACCACTGCGGGAATGGACGTAGCCTGCGTCCTCTGTGCCTGGCCACTCAACGATGGGCACGAAGTTCAGGGAGATGTCGTCGCCGATCGTCGGAGCATCGTTGCTACCGGTAACCGTGACCTTGAATTCGGCCTTGTCGCCACCGACAACCTGATAAACGAAGGTATCGACACCCTTCTGGCCATCTGCAAGGCGGTTTGCTTCTTCGGAATAGACGTAGCTGGCTTCGCCCGTTTCGACGTTCAGCAACAAGGTGCCGTATTTGCCCTCGACCTCCAGCATGCCATCTGCATCAGCGACGGCATCGACGTTGATTATCGCGCCACCGGCCGTTTTGAAAGCCAGCTGGGTGATGACCTGGCCACCGGTTTCGCCGATTTCGTCGTCATTGCCGAGAACGTTGAAGGTTGCCGCAACTTCCGATTCGTCGTCGTCAGTGGTTTCGGTGACGTCGATTGCATCGTTATGAGCGACGAGAGCGCCATCCGTGACGCTGAAGAGATGGATGTCACCGACTTCACTGCCTTCGCCGAACTGAACCAGTTCGATGTTGTAAAGGGTGGTCGTGTCGCCGTCTTTGGTGATGCTGACGGAACCGTCTTCGTTGGTCTTGATGTCGTAATCTTCAGCCTTGCCAACAAACTGGGCAACGTCCTTGTTACCGCCGCGGCCATCGATGATGTCGCTGCCGCCATTACCGAAGAAAATGTTGTTCAGGCCGTTGCCGAGCATTACGTCGTCATTGACCGTACCGATGGCGTTTTCGATGGACGACAGCAGATCGATGTCACCGCCCTTGCTGACGGCGATACCGCTGCGCAGGTCGATGAAGATGCCGTTTTCCGTGTCGTTCAGGTAGGAGTAGTCGATCGTATCGACATCGTCACTGCCAAGCAGGATATCGATGCTGCCGTAACCGACGAGCATGTCGTTACCGCTTCTGGCAAGAACGAGGTCAAGACCCTCTGAGCCATTGAGAGGGACATCATCGCCTGTTGTTCCGTTAACAAAATTGATGCTGGAAACATCCGGCGCCGGGTCACTGCCATCTTCTTCGATGTAGGTACCCACGACTTCAATGTCGTTTACCGAGGAAGTATTGCTCTTGATCTCGGCCAGAGTAGCGCGGATTGAGTCAAAAAATTCCGAAAGATTTACGTTATTAGGCATTATTCCATTCCTCACTCATTCCACCGGCTAAATGCGAGAGACAACCGGTGATTAAAGAATGGGTGTAAAAATCACCCTTGCTGAAATGCGCGAGCAGGATTGCCAGACTGTTTCAATATGAGCCATTCCCCAAATGGGGGCTGTGCCTTTTTTAAAAATTGTTAACTCTGACTTCAGAGGCCGTTTCGAAAAAGCCGCAGCGTAAACAAGGACTAGGAGAAAGGCTTAGAGTTTCAATGCGTTGCGCTGGGTTAATATGACGTCTGGTCAGTTTTCTAGGCAGAATTAACTAATTATTAATTTTTTCGATAGGCGAGAAAAATATTTGTTCCCGGGTCGCGGGATTGATTCCCTTTTGGGTTGTGTGTACGATTGCATGGTTTTCATGCTGCTTTTCTTGATTTTATTAGTGTTGAATCAGATGTTGCTACTTAGAAATGTGCGTGAAATTTGATAAACTTATCTCAGATTTATATGAGGCTGTCGAAACTAAGGAGTTGTTTTCTTTAACTCTTTCGGAAATCGTTTCTCATCTTGGAGCTGCCCAATCTCACCTGTGTCTTCTTGGTGAGGGCAACTCGTCGATTGGACTGAATTTTACTGCAAACATGGACCCGGAATTTCTCGACGAATACCACGAGCACTATGTCAATCACGATTATCGGCTGAAGCTCATTTCCAGGGCGCGCGTAGGGGAGGTCTTGATGGACGATCAGCTAAATACACCGGAAGGGTTGCGTTCCAGCCCGATCCACAACGACCTGTTTCCCCGGTACGGGGTGAACAGGATTATGGGCAGCAACATCTCGGTTGACGGTGGATTGGGGTGGTTCGGCGTCACGAGCCTCCGCAAGGACGGGGACTTCTCGAAAGAGGCGGTGGAGGATTTCTCCAGACTGGTCGTGCACGCCAGAAAGGCGCTTCATCTTCGACAATTGAGGAGTGAGATGGCAGAGCGGGAGCTGGTTCACAGGTCCGCCAACGACTCGCAGACATACGCAATCATCATGCTTGCCAATGGTGAAATCGAATATGCGAACCAGTTGGCGCGGGATATGCTCGACCTGGGTTTTATTCGAATTCAGAATGGCAGACTGGTCTGCCGTGATCCGGCGGAGCAGAAGAAGGTGGAGGCAGTCCACCGGCGCGTGCGCAACGGTGAAGCACCTCTGGTGCGTCTTCTCGACAAGAAGTCGAATGCGACTTACGCCGTTCAGGTGTTCAACCCGCTTCCCCGTTTCATTGATGGACGGCTGGAACCGGCGCGCTGGGTGACCTACAAGATCGTGCAGCTGAACCCCCAGGACGTGCTGTCGTCGCGGACGCTGGAGCGTATCACCCAGTTTTATGGGCTGAGCGTAGGAGAAAGCGCCACAATTGCGGCGGTCATTGCAATGGAACCGCTTGCGGAATTTTCCCGCAGCAAAGGCGTTCAGCAGGACACTGTTCGAAAACAATTGAAAGCAGCGATGACCAAGATGGGGGTCAATTCGCAGAAACAACTTTTTCAGCTTTATGAGCGTTTCAAGGTCTTCGAATAAAGGCCCTCGCCGACGACTTCGGCACAACGTAGCCAATTGATGTTCGGGTGCGCCCCTATAAGCTCCGAGTGAAGAACTTGGGGAGTTTCTGAAGGACGCACGCAAGACAGATCCGAACGGCCCGAAGGCCGTCCGGGGAGATTTTGTCATGGCTTCAGGTGTTCGCAGAACCATTTGACCGCCGGTTCGGATGAGGCGTCGAAATCATCCGTATAGGCGTCGAAATGACCGCCGCTCAGCGTCACAAGCCGCTTGGGACCGAGCGCCTCTTCGTAGGCTTCCAATGCCAGGTCCGACACTGTCAGCACGTCGCCCAGTGCCACGACAATCATCATCGGCGTCGGGCTGACGTATTTGGCATAGCTGATCGGCTCGTATTCGGTGAACATCTCAACGGAGCGCAAGGTCACCTCGTTGTGCCAGGATGGCGCACGGGTCTTTCCGGTCTCGGTGAACCAGGTCCAGCTATCGGGTGTGGGCAGGGCGGAGGGGGCTGCCGGATCCTCGGCAACCACCGGGATCATCGCTGGCGGTTCACCGATCATCCGGGCACGGCGATCATCATCGAACATTGCCTGCACACCGGCGAGATAATCAGCGCGGATAAGCCGGCGCGCATTGCGGTGTCCGCTGGCGAGAGGCACTTGTGCGACGACGCATTTTACCCGCCGATCCAGCGCTCCCACCACCATCACGTGACCGCCGCTATAGCTTGACCCCCATATACCGATCCGTTTGGCATCGGTTTCCGGCAGGGTTTCAGCCCAGGTGATAGCATCCCGATAGTCGCGAACCTGTTGCCAGGGGTCGATCTCATAGCGCGGCTCGCCTTCGCTGGCTCCGAAATTGCGGTTGTCGAAAACAACCGCGGCGAGCCCGGCGGCGGCAAAAACCTCGGCGAAGCGGTCGAGGTACATTTCCTTCACCGCCGAAAACCCGTGTGCCATCACGATGGTTGGCACCGGGCCGGATGTGTTGTCGGGCACATAGTGCCAGCCACGCAATGTCACGCCGTCTTCTGTCTTGAACTCGATGTCCTTGCGCATGTGTCTGCGTCCTCCCTTGCAGCTTCGATGCCGGGTGCTAAGGCGGGCTTGCCTGCCAATGCACCGGCATCTGGTAAATTTCCCCGGTTCGCCTAAACTCGAAGCGCAGGCGAGACGTCGGAATGAGCAATTGTTGTACGAGGGTGGACGTCCGGTCTTGCCAGCGGATGCGCCGGGATTTGACCATCCGCGCACAAAGAGCGTCGAGGCACGCTCACGGGAGGAGACAAGACATTGGATGCCGAGACCTGGTCGACGCAATCCCTCCATGGCGCTGCTCAATTCGAGGCCTGGCGCCATGCCTTGAGCAGAACGCACCTGGATTGGGATCTCAGACCTTCCGAGACGTCGGAATTTCATGCAGACATTCGCGAGCGCATTCTCGACGGCATCCGTGTGGTCGAATGCTCTTGCGATCCCTGCGAGGGCTCACGTCGCAAACCCGAACTGCGCCACAGCGACGAGGCCTATTTCGGCGTGCTTTTCGAACTCAGCGGCCATGAGATCATTCGTCAGGGAGACCGTCAGGCCGAGCTGTCGGCGGGCGACTTCGTGCTGTGGGACAGCGAGCGTGAAATGGATTTCAAGGTCACGAGCCGGCTGCACAAGCTCACGTTGCTGATCCCGAAGTTCCGGGCCAAGCGCCTGGAGTGGGACGTCGAGCGGTTTGCCGGAACGGTGGTCAAGAATTTGAGCGCGGTCAGCGGCATTTCAGCCGAAGCGCTTCGGCGGCTGGCGCGCGATTTCACGACAATCGAGGAAAAAGACGCTGAAGCGGTCATGCAGCCGATACTGAGCCTCTTGATGGCAACGCTCACCACGCGGCAGGAGCCGGCGTCGGCATCGATGGCGCACCGGGACCACTTTTCCGCCTTTTGCCGGTTCATCCGCAACAACCTGGAAGACGGCCGCCTCGATCCCAGGACGGTGGCCGAGGCGCATGGCGTCTCGCTGCGATATCTCCATACGGTGTTCGCGCACAACAACGACACCTGCTGCAACTTCATGCGGCGCGAGCGGCTGCGCCGCTGCCACGCGGATCTCGCGCGGCCGCATTGCCGCGACACGATCACCGAAATTGCGTTCCGATGGGGGTTCAACGACGCCGCCCATTTCAGCCGTGCCTTCAAGGCGGAGTTCGGCATCGCCCCCAAGACACTGCGCAGGAAATGAGGCCGAGGCATTTGTTGTGCTTATGCACAGAAGGAGAAGTGTCAAAAGCCTTTCTGCTCTGGCGTTGAAAGACTTAGAAAAAAATCCGCGCCTTGTGTGGCGGTGCCCTGAGGCTGGATTGCGTCTCAAAAGAACTTTTTCGGAGCAGCCCCTGTGCTTCGACTTCTTACGTTGCTTGGGACGCTTTGCCTCTGCAAATCATATATCGAATTGCGGTATTGGCCATGTTGTGGGCTTCGAGGAACTCCTCTGGCCGCATGGAAACATAAGAATATCGGCGCGATCACTTCGGAAAAATCCGAAGCACATCCAGTCCGCGGCCCATTAAGGTCGTGCGCGTTCATGAGGAGAATTTCAGTATGGTCGACAAAGCGCATCTGGATGCCCTTCGCGACAAATATGGCAATGCGGCCGGCGGTGATATTTTTGAGCCGCATTTTCAGGAAGTGGCCCGTTCCCAGTTCAGTGGCGGCGACAAGCGCAAATGGCCCTTCGCGGGCATACCGACATTTCTGGATGCACGGGGCTTTCCGGAGGCTCAGGACGCCGACGATTTCGGTGGTCTGGACATCGCATTGCTGGGTGTGCCAATGGATCTGGGTGTGACCAACCGCAACGGCACCCGCTTTGGCCCGCGGGCCCTGCGCACCATCGAGCGTATCGGTCCATACGACCACGTGCTCAGGACCTCTCCGATGGGCAAGGCGAAAATCGCGGATATCGGCGATGTTCCCTTGCTCAGCCGTTTCGATCTTGCCCAGTGCCACAAGGATATCGAGGCTTTCTATCGCCGCCTTGTTGCCGCTGGCGTGCGGCCGCTCAGCGTGGGTGGCGATCATTCCATCACGGCGTCCATTCTCAAGGCACTCGGCGAAAAGGAGCCTGTGGGCCTCATTCACATCGACGCTCACTGCGATACAGCTGGTCCCTACGAGGGGACCAAGTTCCAGCACGGTGGACCTTTCCGGCTTGCTGTTCTGGACGGTGTGCTCGACCCGCACCGCACGATCCAGATCGGTATTCGTGGTCCGGCCGAATATCTCTGGGAGTTCTCCTATGAAAGCGGCATGACCGTGGTTCACGCCGAAGACGTGGGCGAGGCGAGCATCCCCCGTTTGATCGAAAAGGCGCGCGAGATCGTCGGCGACCGACCAACTTATGTCTCCTTCGATATCGACAGTGTGGATCCGGGCTTTGCGCCGGGAACCGGAACGCCTGAGGTGGGCGGCCTGCAGCCGAGAGAGGTGTTGCAGATCTTGCGCGGCCTGAACGGGCTCAACATCATCGGCGGCGACGTGGTGGAGGTAGCACCGCAATACGATCCGACCAGCAACACGGCTCAGATTGCTGCGCAGGTCCTGCACACGATCCTTTGTCTCATGGTGAACAGCGGTCATTTTGATCGGGACTGATACCGGAGAGCGGTCGCCGTCTCCCTGTCAGCGAAGGCTCGTCCGACTACTGCAGGCTTTTGGCCATGCGGGATGAGCCGCCGCCTGCGCTCTGTCGAATGGCAAGGCTCAAGACAAAGAAACCCCTCCAGATTGCTCGGCCTGCCCGCTGGAGAAGGACAGATGCGCGGTCTTTTCCCAATCCATCCGGGCTTCGATCATCAGGAGTACGGCATCTGTGAAAAAGCAGAGGGCACCCGTGAACAGATTGGCGTTCGACATCTGGCCGATCCACACCGGCTCTGCGCCCTTCGGGATGAAGGCAATCGTTGACGCGACCATGAACGCGATGCAGCCCAGAAAATTGATGAAGACAATCCACCATTCCATTTCCAAAGGCTTGAACGACCAGTGCGCGTGGCCTGCCTCGATATAGGCGAGATAGCCGGAGATCAGAAACAAAACGGATCCAATCATTCCGGGCACCCAGATGACGAGATCCTGAGCATACCAGGCCGCCGGCGCATGGATCGCGTCGAAGGTGTTGAAGTTGAACGCGACGGTTCCGACAAACTTGGTCAGCGTACACCACCAGCCAGCGTTTGCCAGCTGTCAGCCAATGAACCGGATGGGTTCATCAGAGGTGGCCGGGGGCGTTGTGCCGGTGAACTCTGCCGTGTTGGCTGACTGGAAATGCTGCAGGTAGCCAGCGATGTGTGACGGCAGGAGCCTGCCTGAGCCTGTCAGACGGCTGGCGTTCAGATGTCGGCCTTCGGGATATCGCAGGTTGTGTCCCGCTGGACAGGCCGTCTTTTTCCACCCGAAACCGCTGCCTTTTGCCAGCCCGAAATGTTGCTTTTCCGCCGTAAAATATCTTGCCACGAGATTCCATCTGAAATTGAGGTGTCCTGTGCAGACAATATGAAAGAACGAAACAACCCCGATGATGGCATTCGCCCGTCCGTTTTCCAACCCGCAGATCGGCAACTTGAGGTTTATGGTTGAAAGACCGCTGACGTTCGCCTCATGGGATTGGCTTTCAGTTGCTGGGGATCATGGTCGACTTCGAGTTGAAGGGTGTTCACTTCACCCCGTCTTGCACCTGCTCGTCTACTGAACAGGGCCGGTTAAAACGGAAATTGGCGGCTATGCCAAACGGTCCGAATGTTGTACCCAGCATCGCGTTTGGAAATCGTGCCCAGGTGACAGGCTCCCACCCGTCCTATCCACTTTCCAAGGTCTCAAGCTGTCAAAATACCGAGCGTCGGGTGCCCGTGAACAGGAGGATCCAGCCATTCCCGTCCTAGATCTCATTTCAAGTTATGCCGATGACCTCACTGCGATCCGGCGGGATTTTCATGAATTTCCCGAGATCGGATTTTGCGAGGAAAGAACCTCGGCCAACGTTGCAAGGTTCCTGGAAAGCTGGGGCATCGAGGTTACGCGTGGTGTCGGGGGAACCGGTGTCGTCGGCGTCCTGGAAGGGGCGCGTCCAGGCCGGACGATCGGGCTCAGGGCAGATATGGATGCCTTGCCGATGGAAGAGCAGACGAACCTTCCTTATAGCTCCAAGAACCCGGGTGTCTTCCACGGCTGTGGCCATGACGGGCACATGACGATGCTGCTCGGTGCTGCACGCTATCTGGCTGAAACCCGTAATTTTGCGGGCCGCGTGGTGTTTATCTTTCAACCCGCGGAAGAAGGGCTCGGCGGGGCAAGGGCGATGCTGGCGGACGGATTGTTCGAGCGGTTTCCCTGCGATGAGCTCTACGGTCTTCACAATTCTCCCTACAACTCCCATTCACAGGTCAGCATCCGGCCGGGAAGGGCGCAGGCGGGCGCTGCCTTTTTCGATGTCGAAGTTCACGGCCGGGGCAGTCATGGCGCCATGCCTCAGATGGGGGCGGACCCGATCGCGGTCGGTGCAGGACTGATCAACGAACTTCAGAAGATCGTGTCGCGCAACACCGATCCGACCCACGCCGCTGTGGTGTCGGTGACGGAATTTCACGCAGGCTCCGCCTACAATGTCATTCCCTCCGAAGCTGTCCTGCGCGGAACCTTCCGGTTCATGGAAGCGACCGACGGCGACATGATCGAGCACCGGCTTCGCGCGATCTGCAGCGGCGTTGCCACTGCCCATGACGTGCGGATCGACGTTGATGTGCGCCGTGTCTTCGATGTGCTCATCAACGATCCGGATCGCGCCGCGGATGCCATCCGTGCCGCACGCGATGTCGTTGGCGACAGCGCGGCGGCGGATGCGGAGGTGACCATGGGATCGGAAGATATGGCCGATTTGCTGCGGGTGGTTCCGGGAGCTTTCTTCAACCTCGGCCACAATGGCGACGTACCGCTGCACAATCCCGGCTTTGTCTTCGACGACACGATACTGCCTGTCGGCGCAAGTATTTTTGCGCGCATCGTTGAAACGCGCGGCGGCTGATCCGCCGAACATTTCTCTTTCCGATTTCAGTTCCTTGTCGCGGCCGGCCCTCTCTGGGGCCGGCCGTTTGCGTTCGCACGGTTGGATGATGGGTATCCAGATTCCGGTTGACAAAATTTCTCAACGCAACATAGTGACAAAAAATGGAACACTAGATCCATAAAATGGAACTTTGACTGATGTCGATCCTCAAGAATGCTGCTGATGTGCTGAGGCTCTTCGGAGCAGACTGCACCGACCTGACGGTGTCGGAAGTGACGACGCGCCTGGATATGCCCAAGGCGAATGCGTCCCGGCTTCTGAAGGCAATGCGTGAGGCCGGCATGCTGGAAACCATCGGTGACACCCGCCGCCACAGGCCGGGCCGCCTTATGCTCGACCTTGCGGCGGCTTTTCGCCGGTCTTCGGGCCTGATCGGCCGCGCAAGCGAAGTCATGAGCGAGGTCGGACTGCGCTTTGGGCACACCGGTTACATCACGCTGCGCGTAGGCCGGGAGGTGACTGCAGTCGCGGATTTTCCCGGTACCAACGCCCTGCGGGTTGTCAGCAACATCGGCCGACGTCTTCCCGCCGCGATGAGCGCCACCGGCCGGTCGCTGCTGGCGCGGCTGACGGACGAAGAGGTGCGGGCGCTTTATGAAGGCGACGCCGCACTTGATGTCCTTCTTGAAAAACTCTCCGAAGTACGGGCCACGGGCTACGCAACCTCCAGTCAGGAAGCGACACCCGGCGTCGATTCAATTGCCATTGCGGTTGCTGACCCGGCCACCGACGAGGCTGTCAGCCTCTGCATCGTCTACCCGTACGCGGTCGTCGATCAGAGCGGCCACAACGAAATGCTTGCCGCACTTGCCGCAGGAGCGACGCGGATAGCCGAAGAACTGGGTGACACCGGCTTTGTCACCCCGAAGATTTGATGAAAGGACGACTGGAATGACCACTTCCGAACCCCGCTGGCGCGTCGGCTTCGACATTGGCGGGACCTTCACGGACTTCGTTCTCTATGATCGGCAGACGGCTTCGGTCACGCTGCACAAGCGCCTGACCACCCCGCACGATCCATCCGAGGCGGCCCTGAAGGGGCTGGAAGAAATCCTGGAAATGCGTGGCATCAGCCATGCCGATCTGTCCGAGATCGTTCACGGCACCACGCTCGTCACCAACGCGGTGATCGAGCGCAAGGGCGCGCCGGTCGGGCTGATCACCACTCAGGGTTTCCGGGACATTCTGGAAATGGGCACGGAACAGCGGTACGACATTTACGACCTGTTCGTCTCCTTCCCGGATCCGATCGTCAGCCGCGACCTACGTCTGGAAGTGGATGAGCGCGTTACCGCCGCCGGCGATGTCGTGACCCCGCTCGATGAAGCCGCAGTTCTGTCCGCGGCAAAGGCACTTGTGGCCGAAGGGTGCGAGGCAATCGCAATCGTCTTCATGCATTCCTATGCCAATTCCGCGCATGAGCGCCGCGCCGCCGAAATCGTGCGCGAGGCCTTCCCGGATCTGGCGGTTTCGATTTCGAGCGACGTTGTCGCTGAAATGGGAGAATACCAGCGCACCGTAACGAGCTGCGCGAATGCCTTCGTTCAGCCCCTGATGCACCGTTACCTCACCCGGCTGGAAGAGGCGCTGAGAGCGCGCGGCTTTGCCGGCCCCCTGCGGCTGATGCATTCCGCCGGGGGTCTTGTTTCGCTGGAAACTGCACGCGACTTCCCGATCCGGCTTCTCGAAAGCGGTCCCGCCGGTGGCGGACTGGCGACGGCGCTGTTCGCTGAAGGGGCTGGTCTGAAGGACGTCATCTCCTTCGATATGGGCGGCACCACCGCCAAGGCCTGCATGATTGAGGACGGCCGCGCAGAAGTGGCGCCGATGATGGAAGCCGCCCGTGTGCACCGTTTCACCAAGGGCTCCGGCCTTCCGATCAAGGCTCCGGTGATCGAAATGATCGAGATCGGTGCGGGCGGCGGTTCTATCGCTGCAATCGATGAAGTGGGCCTCCTGAAAGTCGGGCCGCACTCGGCCAGTTCCGATCCAGGTCCGGCCTGTTATGGCCTTGGCGGAAAGCAGCCCACGGTTACGGACGCCAACCTTGTGCTTGGCTACTACGATCCGGGCTTCTTCCTCGGCGGTCGCATGAAGCTCGACCTTGACGCGGCACGCTCGGCCATTGCCAGCGTGGCGGAGCCGCTCGGTCTGTCTGTGGAAGAGGCGGCGCTCGGCATTCACAAGGTTGTCGTGGAAAGCATGGCCTCGGCCGCGCGCGTTCACCTTGTGGAACGCGGCAAGGATCCACGTGAATATGCGATGGTCGGCTTCGGTGGCGCAGGTCCTGCCCATGCGGTGGACGTCGCCCGTGTCATGGGTGTCAGCTCCGTTCTGATCCCGCCGGCGTCCGGTGCCGCATCGGCCCTCGGCTTCCTTGCCGCGCCCCTGTCCTTCGAGGATGTGCGTTCGCTAAGAGTGGAGCTTGCGCCTGGCTTCGACGCAGCGGGTGTCAACGCGCTTCTGCACGAGCTTGAAGAAGAAGGACTGCGTCACCTGGAGCGGGCTGGCATTGGCCGCGGCGATGCGATCATCGAACGCAGTGCGGACATGCGGCTTGTCGGTCAGATGCACGACATCTCCGTGCCGCTGCCGGTCAACGACCTCAGCGAGTCCGACTTGCCGGATATCCGGGCAGCCTTTGTGCGTGCCTATTCGGCCCGCTACGCGGAACCTTTCGAAGGCGCGCGTTTCGAAGCGGTCAACTTCCGCGTCCGGGTCGCTGGCCCGACCCCGAAACCGGCGCTGACCGGCGCTGCTGGGGGCGGCGACGTTGCCACACGGATCAAGGGATACCGTCAGTGCTGGTTCGACGAAGGCGCGTTCGAGACCGCCGTCTACGACCGATACGCTCTTCAGTCCGGCGACGAGATCAAGGGGCCGGCGATTATCGAGGAACGCGAGTCCACGACCGTCATCGGACCTTCCGACAGCGTTTCCATCGACAATGGCCTGAACCTTTGCGTGACGCTTGGCACCATGAAGGCCGCCGATGCGCTGGTGACCGTCGATATGTCGCGTGCAGATGCCGTGGCACGCATTCAGTCCGATCCGATTGGTCTGGAAATCATGTGGTCCCGCCTCGTCAACGTGGTGGAGGAAATGTGGCTCACCGTCTGCCGCACGGCCTTCTCGCTGGTCATCGCCGAAGCTCAGGATTTTGCCTGCGAACTCCTGGACAAGGACGGCGAGACCCTGGCGCATTCCCCGCGCGCAATGCCGGTCTTCAATCTGACGCTGCCGCGTGCGGTCAAGGCGCTGCTCAAGGCCTATCCGGCCGAGACGCTGAAGCCGGGCGACGTGCTGATCACGAACGATCCCTGGCTGTGTGCGGGCCACCTCTTCGATATCGCCATCGTCACTCCGGCGTTCCGGGATGGCCGTCTCGTCGGGCTGATGGGCACGGTTGGCCATGTCTCCGACATCGGCGGTACCAAGGACTCGCTCCGCGCCCGTGAGATTTACGAAGAGGGCCTGCAGATCCCGCCGATGAAGCTTTTCGATGCGGGTGTTCCCAACGAAACGCTGATCCACCTCATCAAGCAGAACGTGCGCAACGGTGAACAGGTGCTGGGCGACATCTTCTCCTTCGTCGCGGCAAACAAGCTGGGCGTCGAGCGGCTGGATGCCTTCATGCATGACTACGGCATGCATGACCTCGGCGCTCTGGCGGAAGTGGTGCAGGGTCTGTCCGAAAAGGCGATGCGCGATGCCATTCGTGCCTTGCCGGATGGCGAGTACCGCTCGACCATCACCAACAATCCGCTGGGAGAAACGATCACCTATCCGGTGCTGGTGAAGGTCGAGGACGACAGCATCACCGTCGATTTCGACGGGGCTCCGCCGCAACTGCCGCAAGGTGGCCTCAACGCCACGCTGAACTACACGGCAGCGCATGCCACCTATCCGCTGAAATGCATGCTGACACCTTCGGTGCGGGGTAACGCGGGGTGCTATCGTCCATTCACGGTAAAGGCACCGGAGGGGTCGATCCTGAACCCGACCTATCCGGCGGCGGTGAACCTGCGGACACGTACCGGCTGGTATCTTGCGCCGAACATCTTCCGGGCGCTGGCACAGGCGGCCCCGGACAAGGTGCAATCCTTCACCGGGCTGGCAGTGGCAGCCAATATTTATGGCCAGGACCGTGACGGTCAGTTCTATTCCGACATGCTGTTCTGCGGCGGCGGACAGGGCGGCTCCGAGCGCAAGGACGGTCATTCCTCGCTGCTCTGGCCAACCTCGGCAGCAAATACATCCATTGAATTGATGGAGAGCCGCGTTCCCGTGCTGGTGCTGGAAAAGACCTTCCTGGCCGACAGCGGCGGCGCCGGCAAGAGCCGGGGCGGGCTTGGCCAGATGGTCCGCTTCCGCAAGCGCGATGAGGATGGCCTGGAGATGCTTGTCTCGGTCTATCCGGAAGGCGTCGACAACCCGATCCCGGGTCTGTTCGGCGGCGAAGCAGGCGGTGGGGCACGCGGTCTTGTGCAAGGCAGCGACGGCAAATTGCTGCGCGACTGCGGCACCGGCGCGCTGGTGTCCCTGCACACGACCGACCAGATCGTCGAACTTGTGCTCGGCGGTGGAGCCGGCTTCGGCAACCCGGACGAGCGCGACCAGGCCGCCGTGGCCCGCGACCTGGCCCATGGTTACGTGACACCGGAGCACGTGCGGCAGCACTACCAGAACACTGCGGTGCCCGAACAGGCACGCGCGGAAAAGGAACTAGGGAAGGTAGGGGCCTGAGGGCTCAAGATAAAAAGAAAAGAAAACAGACCGATCCAGTAAGGAGCAAACTGATGACCGTATCCAAGCAGTTCAATGTCTCCCGCCGTGGCCTTCTGGCCATGGCCGGGGCGGGCCTCGCCGCGGCGAGTTTCCCCACGCAGCTTTTTGCCCAGTCGGGCAGCAACATTCTCATCATCGCATCGGGTCAGGACATTCCGAACTTCGATCCGCATACTGCGACGGGCTACTCCGCTTCATTCTTCCTGCGCAACGTCTACGACCCGCTCGTCCGCGTTGCCGGCAATCCGCCCGAGCCGGTTCCCGGGCTGGCCGAAAGCTGGGACATGAGCGAAGACGGCCTGACCTACACGTTCAAACTGAACCCGGCTGCAAAGTTTCACAGCGGCAATCCGGTAACCGCCGACGACGTGGTGTATTCCTTCCAGCGCGCGCTGGAACTCGCCAAGGGCAATTCCTGGATGATCCGCGGAATTGTGACCCCGGAAGGCGTCAGCGCAGTGGATGCAGGCACGGTCGAATTCAAGCTGGAAACACCATTTGCGGCCTTCCTGCAGGTTCTGCCGTGGATCTTCGTGGTGGAGAAAGCTGCCGTTGAAGCAAACCTCGGTGACGATCAGGGCCAGAGCTGGCTTCTGACCAACATTGCCGGGTCCGGCCCCTTCCAGGTCGCTCGCTTCGAGGTCGGCACGCTCTATCACCTTGCGCGCGTGGCCGACGCCTGGCAGCCGGCTGGCGGCAACCTGGATGGCGTCATCTGGCAGATCGTGCGTGAAACGGCAACGCAGCGGCTGATGCTGCAGCGGGGCGAGGCACATATCGCGGTGGATCTGACCTCGGAAGACATGGACTCGCTGAAGGACGCACCAGGCGTGGTGCGGGTGATCGAACCGGAATATCGTACCTTCTCGATCAAGATGAACACGGAAAAGGGACCTCTTGCCGACGTCAATCTGCGCAAGGCGATTTCCTACGCCACCAACTATCAGGCTATCCTCGACGCGGCCGGCTACGCCGATCTTATGACGGGTCCGCTGCCGAACGGCATTCTGGGCTTCAATCCGGATCTGGAGGTCTACCGGACCGATCTCGACAAGGCCAAGGAATATCTGGCCAAGACCGAGTATCCCGAAGGTGGCCTGACGCTCAAGATGGTTCATGTTTCGGGCCTGGAGCAGCAACGCCGTTGGGCGCTGATCATGCTGGACAGCCTCAAGAAACTGAACATCGACCTGGAAATCCAGCCGCTGAAATGGCCGGACATGGTGGCTGCCTGCAAGTCACCGGAAACCTTCCCGGATCTCTTCCCGGTCTATCAGACCGCCAACTACGGCGATCCCGACAACATCGCCTTTGCCGCCTATCACTCCTCGCGCAATGGCGGCTGGCAGAACGCGGTCTATCACAATCCGGAGGTCGACGCCCTCATCGAGGCCGGCCGTGCGGAGATCGACCCGGCCAAACGGGTCGAGATCTACGGAGAGTTCCAGAAGAAGGTGGTTGCCGACGCGCCGGACATCTTCGGCGTGCTTGAACGCCGCAAGCTTGGCATGCGCGACAACGTGAAGGGCTACCACTTCACTCCGGTTGCCTCTAACGCGATCGAGGCCTGGCCGCTGTCGCTCTGACCTTCCCGATGAGGCCGGGCGCGCAACTACCTGCGCCCGGCCGTTCCCAATCAAAGGGCGTCTGAGATGCTGTATTTCATCCTGCGGCGGATCCTGCTGCTTATACCCGTTGTCATCGGGCTGACGGTGATCATGTTCGCCATCGCGCGGCTGTTGCCTGGCGACCCGGTTTCTCTGGCTGCAGGGCCGAACGCCACCCAGTCCGAAATCGACGCCCTGGCGCGCGAGTTTGGACTGGATCAGCCGATCTGGACGCAATACTTCGATTACCTGTCCGGACTTCTGCACGGCGACCTCGGCACCTCGCTTCTGACCCGGCGCCCGGTGGCAGCTGACATCGCGGCCTACCTGCCGGCAACGCTGGAACTCGTCATCGCCGCGATGCTGATTGCCGTATGCATCGGCATTCCGCTTGGCCTGGCAACCGCTGTCTGGCGCAACCGCTGGCCGGATTACCTGTCGCAGGTCGTTGCCATCGGCGCGATCTCCATGCCCCGTTTCTTTCTCGGGCTCTTGCTGCAACTGTGCTTTGCGATGTGGCTGATGTGGCTGCCGCTCGGCGGCCGTCTGCCGATCATCGTCATTCCGCCGCCAACCGTAACCGGCTTTCTGACGATCGATTCCCTGCTGGCAGGCGACATGCACACCTTCGTGACCGCCCTTCGGCATCTGGCAATGCCCGCCATTGCCATGTCCCTCTCACCGCTGGCCACGATCATGCGCATGATGCGCGCCTCAACCATCGAGGTGATGAGCCAGGACTATGTCACGACTGCCCGCGCGCTCGGCCTGCCACGCGCCAAGATCATCCTGAAATACATCGCCCGCAACGCCGTTTCCGCAACGCTGACGGTCATCGGCCTTTACTTCGGCTGGCTTCTGGGCGGAACCGTGCTGGTGGAAACTGTGTTCGATTGGCCGGGTCTTGGACTTTACGCAACAAAGGCGATCATCTCACAGGACATGATGCCCGTCATCGGTGTGGCACTCGTCATCGGCCTGATGTTTGTTGCCGCCAACCTTGTTATCGACCTGCTGTACGGGGTCATCAACCCGAAGGTACGCTACTCATGAGCGAGATTGCCCAGACTTCTGAGGCCGAGATCCCGCGTCCTGCCGATGATCGCCTGCGTCGTGCGCTGTTTCGCTTTCGGCAAAGCAAGCTGTCCATGCTTGGTGCGGCTGTCGTTGCCATCGTGCTGTTCTTCACCGCTTTCGGCACCGTCCTGGCGCCTTATCCCGAGCATATAGCCGGAGCCGTCGACACCGCCAATCGCTTCCAGCCACCTTCGCTCACCCATCCCTTCGGGACGAACGAGCTTGGTCAGGATGTTCTGTCTCTCGTGATGGCAGGGGCAACGGTCTCGGTTCTCGCCGGGTTCGGTGTCGTCCTCATCGGTACGCTGATCGGCACACTCGT
The DNA here is from genome assembly GCF_000168975.1 of Roseibium aggregatum IAM 12614. Taxonomy (GTDB): domain Bacteria; phylum Pseudomonadota; class Alphaproteobacteria; order Rhizobiales; family Stappiaceae; genus Roseibium; species Roseibium aggregatum. Next base: position 17,839 of record NZ_AAUW01000018.1, on the reverse strand, counting down.
CGGAGCGGTGGCGGGGTTTGTCGGCGGCTGGACCGACGAAGGCCTGATGCGGCTGACCGACCTCACGCTGACAATCCCCAGCCTGATTCTGGCCATGGCGATTGCCGCGGCGCTCGGTCCTGGCTTCACCAACATGGTGATCGCGATCTCGCTCTCCTGGTGGCCGGGATATGCGCGCCTGGTCCGTGGTGAGGTGCTGGCCGCGCGTGAAGAAGTTTACGTGACGGCCGCACGGGCCATCGGGGCCAATCCCTCGCGCATCCTCTTCCGACATATCCTGCCCAATGTCGTCTCGCCGATCATCGTGAAGATGTCGCTCGACATGGGCTTCGCGATCCTGACGGTGGCCGGTCTCGGCTTCATCGGGATCGGTGTGCGCCCGCCCACCCCGGAATGGGGCACCCTTCTGTCACTCTCGCGCTCCTACATGCCCGACTACTGGTGGACGGCGATGGCTCCCGGCATGGCGATGTTCTTCGCGGTGTTCGGGTTCAACCTGCTTGGCGACGGCCTGCGCGACATCCTCGACCCGAAAGCGAGGCGCTGAGATGACCCACCCACTGCTTGATATCCGCAACCTGCATCTGACGATGACCAGTTTCGACGGGGCGGCGCACGTTTTGAACGGCATCGACCTGACGGTCAATCGCGGTGAGATCTGGGGCCTTGTCGGGGAATCCGGCTGCGGCAAGTCGCTGACGGGATTGTCTATCTCGCGGCTCGTCTCCACGCCGCCCGCGCGCTACATCGACGGCGAGATCCTGTTCGAGGGCCGCGATATTCTGAGCCTTCCGGCAAAAGAGGTGCAGAGCCTGCGCGGCAAGCGGATCGGGATGATCTTCCAGGACCCGACCACCAATCTCAACCCGTCTTACCGCATCGGCGAGCAACTTGTTGATGTCGCTCTCGCGGCTGCACGCCACGATGCGTCGATCCTCGATTGCCCGCCGAACGCAAGCCGCCGCGAGCGCCGACGTGCGGCGCGGCGCCTGGCGGGGGACATGCTGGATCGTGTCGGCATACCCAACGCCGAGGCGCGGCTTGACAACTATCCGCACGAGTTTTCCGGCGGCATGCGCCAACGCGTGCTGATCGCGATGGCCCTGATCGGCCGTCCGGATCTACTGATCGCCGACGAGCCGACGACCGCACTTGATGTTTCGGTTCAGGCGCAGATCCTGAAGTTGCTCAAGGGGACAGTGGCCGACCATTTTATCGGTGTCATCCTGATCACGCATAACCTCGGCGTTGTGGCCGAAACCTGCTCTCATGTCGCGGTGATGTATGCGGGCAATATCGTTGAAAGCGGTCCTGTCGCCGAAGTGATCGAGCGCCCGGCGCACCCTTACACCAAGGCTCTGATGGCGTCGATCCCGACCAAGCATTCGAAGCGGGGCTCGCTGAACGGTCTCGGCGGGTCGGTGCCGAACCTCATCTCTGCCCCGCCGGGCTGTCGGTTCGCGCCACGCTGCCCACACGCCGTCGAGGCCTGTACGCAGACGCTGCCAAAACCCGTTCAAGTTGGCGGCACGCATCATGCCGCCTGTATCCGCCTGACCGAAACGGAGGATCTCGTCGATGCCTGAGCCGATCCTGCAGATTGAGAATGTCTCCAAAATCTACGGTGCCAGGCGCACGCTCTTCGGACGTACCGCCGAGGTGCAGGCGCTCAACAACGTTTCGATCTCGGTGCAGAAGGGGGAAAGCTTCGGGCTGGTCGGCGAAAGCGGGTCGGGCAAGACGACGCTGACCCGCTCCATTCTGCATCTGGAAACGCCGACCGCGGGCCGCATTCTGTTCGAGGGGCAGGATCTTGCCCTTCTTTCGTCCGCCGAACTACGCCGCCTGCGGGCTCGCGTTCAGATTGTTTTTCAGGACCCCTATGCGTCGCTGAACCCGCGCATGTCGGTGCGCGACATCGTTACCGAACCGATGCTCGTTCATAACGACATTCTGAACCTGAGCCGTGTCCAGCGCACCGATCGTGCGGCCGAACTGCTTTCGCTCGTCGGCCTTGGACCCCAGCACCTCTCGCGCTTTCCGCACGAATTTTCCGGGGGGCAGCGCCAGCGCATCTGTATCGCCCGTGCACTTGCCTCGGGTCCTGAACTCTTGTTGCTTGACGAGCCGACATCTGCGCTCGACGTGTCAGTCCAGGCCCAGGTGCTGAACCTCTTGTGCGATTTGCAGGACCGGCTCGGGCTCACCTATTTCTTCATCAGTCACGACCTTGCCGTGGTGCGCTACCTGTGCGACCGGGTTGCCCTCATCTATCGCGGCGAGCTTGTCGAAGAGGGCGAGACCGACGAGATCTTCGACGCGCCGAAGAGCGACTACGCCAAGATGCTGATCGGGGCGATGCCGGAAGTAAAGGTTCGGGGCAACGCAGCCTGAGGGCTTGGTGGTGTTTCCCGGTTCTTTTCGAAACAGGAAGACCGGTAAAGCTCATCAGGTTTTGACTGTTGCGGGACAAAAAAGGCGATGGCAGCCGGGCCGCCATCGCCTGTCAAATATCTGAAAGTCCGTTTGGTCGTGGATCAGGCAGCCCGGATGGTGGCCAGGAACCTGCTCAGTTCGGACTGCAGGAACTCCGACTGCTTGGCAAGGTCTCCGGAAGCCTGAAGGACTTCGTTCGCGGTCGCACTCGATTTCGTAGCCGCTTCGGTGACGGTGCCAATCGAGCGCGAGACTTCCATGGTGCCCATGGCGGCCTGCTGTATGTTGTGCGCGATTTCCTGTGTTGCCGCAGCCTGCTGCTCTACCGAGGCGGCAACCGCAGTGCTGATTTCCTTGACCTTGCCGATCGTCGTTGCAACGCCGTTGATGGCAGTTGCGGATTCGTCGGTCGAGCTCTGGATTTCCGCGATCTGATCGGCAATCTCGGTGGTTGCGCGGGCTGTCTGGTCCGCAAGTTCCTTGACCTCGGCAGCAACCACGGCAAAGCCCTTGCCGGCATCGCCGGCGCGGGCGGCCTCGATGGTCGCGTTGAGGGCAAGAAGATTTGTCTGTGCAGCGATGCCGCTGATCAGCTCGACGATGTCGCCGATCTTCTGTGCGGCGCTGGACAGGCCGTGCACCTTGCTGGCCGCAGAATCCGCGTCTCTGACAGCTTCGTCGGAAATGCTGTTGGAGCGGTCGACCTGACCGGAGATCTCCTGCACCGACGCGGTCAGTTCCTCAGTCGCGGAGGCGACGGTTTCAACGTTGGAGGAGGCTTCTTCGGAAGCGGTTGCCACCGTGCCGGACCGTTCGGAGGTTACATTTGCGGTCTCATACATCTCGCGAGCAAAGGTTTCGAGCTGGGACGCCGCCGCGGAAACCGACTGGACGATGCCGCCGACAGCTTCCTCGAACTGGGCGGCCATCTTGTTCAGTTCCGCCTGGCGTTTTTCTTCCGCACGCGCTTTTTCGTCCTCGTTCTCCAGGGCAAGGCGGGCGTTTTCCCCGGCCTGTTCCCGGAAATAATGCGCTGTTTTTGCCAGATCGCCGATTTCATCCGTACGCTCTGTTCCGTCGATGGCAACGTCGAGGTTCCCCCGTGCGAGTTCCTTGAACGTGTCCACGATACGCGAGATCGGCTTTGCGATGCCGAAGCGGGAAATCCAGATGCCCAGTGCAATGGAGAAGATAACAGCCAGTGCCGCAATGATCACCAGGCTGGATGCGGCCGACCGGGCGTTCTCGCTGGCGCTTTCCCGCAGCGTTGCCATCTTCGCAGAGGAGTAATTGCTGTAGACCTTCACATTGTCGGTCACCGTCTTCTGGCCCTGCAAGGCAACGTCGAGCGCCGCATTGATGGCCGCGCTGTCTTCCGGTGAGCGTTCCGCAACATCGATCATCTGCTCGATCTTGGCGAAGTAGGATTTGAGCGAGGTCCGTACAGTGTCGAGCTGTCTGATTTCCTCTGCGTCGGCAACAGCTTCCAGCTTCGGCAGCCGGTCGAGCATTTCGTCGACGCGGCGCTTGTTCTGGTCGCGGTAATCGGCGGCATTTTCCGCGTTGAGCGCAAGCTGATAGGTCATCCGGCTGATGGCAACGATATCGATGCGCAGGTCCATCGCCTCGCGGGCAGCTTCTTCCGAAAGCCCGACATTGTTGAATGTCTGCGTGACACCGGTCAACTGGCTGTAAGCCAGCCAGGTGGTTCCCGCAGCTGCGAAACTTAAAAGCATGATGACGCCAAGCATTTTCTTGACGATGGAAATATTCTTCAGCACCTGACCGATCTCCGCAGACAAGGAGTAAGGGTTGCTCCGCGTGGTGAACCTTGTAGCTAAGCCTTTACATGAGAGGGCGTTGCGAAAAGGTTTATGTGCGCTGCACAAAGTTGTGCGTCGGGCAATTTCATCAATATCGTGGCGCAAGGTAAGGCAAAGTCATCTCTTCCTTCCTCTGTACCGATACAGTTCTGGAAGGTTTGACCTTTCTGCCCCTGATCTCAGAGTGCGCATATTTACGCAGTGAGGTCTCTGGATGCGGTCGAAAGTGAGCGTCCGTCGGAGCTGGCCTGACAACTTGCATTGTTTTCGGTTCTCCTGCTTTCGCATCGCAACATGAGAGCGAAACTGAAAAGGGGCGCCCGCCGGATGCTACCTTTCTTTCGAGAGTCTGCTCTGTTTGGTCTCGTGATGAACGGCCCGTGCTGTAGGGTCGGAAGCGTTGGCGCAAGAACTCTTGGATGCCGCGAAACAGAAGCCGTGACGCCCCGCAACACCTCTTCAAGCAACAACCGCGGTTCGGCACGGATGAATCAGTTTTCCTGCCACTGCCCTGAGAGCTCAATCATCGCCAACAATTTGAGTGTATTGCCATAATAGTCCTCATCGGCAAGCGGAATACTGATCAGGGCTGACCACAGAGCATCAAGCCAGACCTGATCTCCATCGGGGTCACCGCTACCGGCAATTGCGGCAGCGGCAAACATGGCGATAAAGGCTGCGGAGCCGGTCGACTGATCCTCCGGGATGCTTCCGTCGAGCCGGTATGTCGTCGCGATCCGGAACGGGTCTTCTTTTGCCGCGCCGCGAATCCAGCGGTTGATCACCATGAGATGGTCTGCAGCACGCGTATCGTCTGTCTCAAGAAGATCGAGTGAAAGTCGCCAGGGAAATCTGAGGGCGTTCCAGGAATACTGGCCGTCGCCAGCGCCTTCCAGAAAGTCGGCTTCTGCTGGCCTTGGGTGTTCAGGAAGCCCGACCAGAAAATCCGGAACCAAACCGGTGTTTCCCGCGTAGTTCTCGGCGATATCACCCCACACCCGGTAGCCGCGATCGCGAATGGATGTCCAGCGTGGCGACAAATCGTCGGCGGCTTTTGCAAAGGCCGCGAAACTTGCCGGCATGAAGTCAGAAGACCGGGATGTCCCGGAGTAGTCCTCATCAACCGCCCAGTCGCCGAGGCGCATCATGCCGTCAGCCGTGACTTCTCGCTCCAGAATTGCCTGCTGGGCCTGATCGAAGGCCTCTCGGTAACCTCCCCATTTCTTGTCGGCCAGAAGAAGCGCCAAGGCCGTATCGAGATCGCCATCAGTTGCCGACATGTCGCCCCCGTTCGGTGCATCCTTGCAATCGCGGGTCTGGTTCCAGGCCATCAGGCCGGGGCCGGAGGCTGCCTGGTGCGCGTGATAGAAGGCAACCATGCTTGCGAAGTTTTCCTGCGCCTCCGGATCACGTGACGCCATTTTGACGAGCGTCAGCATGCCATATCCGTGTGCCTCGGAAACGGTGAGCGTGCCGGTGGCACTGCCGCCCCACGTTGGCTTCTCATCCCCCGACGTGTCGACGTAGGCGCCGCCGCACCCCTCATGGAGGTAGGTTTTCTTCCAGTCAGCCCAGAACCTGTCCAGAGCCGCCAGACGCTCCGCCTGCGGTTGCGATGGAAACAGGGGACGGGCTGCAACGGGCAGGAGCAGAAGAAGACACCAGACGAGCGTTGCAAGAAAACGGAACAACATATTTTCTCCTTGAAAACTGGAGTGCGCGATCTGTTCTACGACATGTCAAAGCTGCCCAGAAGCACAACAGCTTGGGGCAGCTTGAAATACACACACTGCGATCTGCGAACTGACGGTCTTCTTTCATTCCTGAGCGTTCGGAAATGAATGTGCCAAGTCATTCTGCCGTCCGCTTTTGAAGGTCCTGTGTGCCTTTAAACTCTCAAAGTCAGGGATTTTAAACATCAGTCCGAACTGGGCGGGCTCCTGCCAATCATCCGATCGTCCTGCGGGAAACCACCATAATGCAGACATGTCTCGGTTGCTGCGCCGATGCCTTTCCTGAGGGCTGCCGCGACATCTCCATATATTTTCCAATGCACCAGGAAGTTGGCGATGAAGGTGTCACCGGCGCCAGTCGTGTCGAGCGGTTCGATCCGTTCAGCGTCCTCGCTCCAGATTTCGCCGCCCTTGCTGGCAATTGCGCCTTTTGCGCCGCGCGTCACCACAACAAGCTTGTGGCCTCTGTTCAACAGCCGGCTCAATTCCGTTTCCGGCGAAACGTCCTCGCCTGCCGAGCTGAAGGCTACATCCATCGGTAATGAGGCATCATTCACCGCACAATCGATCGAACGTGTCGGTAAGGCACTGTTCAGACCGTGCAAACGGTCCGTCCCGTTCAGAAGGCCGAAGTGGATGTGATCCACGCGAGACAGCGCGGCGACGGCCGCGGCAGACGGAAAATAGGTGCCGCTCGCGCCGAATTCTTCAAATAGAAACTGGCGATCGCCAGACGCAGTGTGACCGATGTCGGTATACGCGGTGATTTCCGGACGGATTTCCAAGTGATCTGCGTTTACGCCGTTGGCAAGCAGGGTCTCGCGTGTCCAGGCGCCATCCTCGTCGTCACCGACTGCGCCGAAATAGGCTGAAGCCTGTCCTGCCTTTGCGAAATGGACAGCAACATTCAGTGCGTTTCCGCCAACTCTGGCGACGCCCTTCGAGACGTATCTGTCTATGCAATTGTCGCCAGCCGCGGCGAAGCGTAGTTTTTTCATCAAGGACTCCATTGAAACCCGGCAGTCCCGGGCAGGGCCCGGGCTTTGCCCGGGCCGCAACCGGCTTCAGTAGGCGACGCGCTTGTAATAACGTCGCGTTACCAACGGATGGTCGCGCATCACCTCAAGATGTGCGCTCAGCCGCTCGAGCAATGTCGCCATTACCGCAGGCGACAGCAATGCACGCATTTCAGGAGATAGCGAGCGGGGGGCGTAATCAGCGGTGTTGATGACGGTAAACCGGTCCGTATAGCCCGGAGCGAAAGCGGCAACGCGTTCCGCGAGAGCATCATAATCGTCCTCGCCGCGGAACAGAATGAGGCTCACCCCTTTTTCGATCAGTTCGAGCGGCCCATGAAAGAAGTCGGAGGCATGGACCGGACGCGTACGGATCCACTGCATCTCTTCAAGGATACAGGTGGCATAATACAGAGCTTCCGGCCACATGTTACCTGCGCCGGTGAACATATGATAGTCAGAGCCGGCGATGATTGAAGCGAATTCCTTGGCTTTAGGTTCAAAGGCGCGCTTGGCTTCAAGCAAGGCGTTGGGAACGGTCTGCATTTCCTCAACGAGCGCATCGTAGTTGTCGATTTCGCCGCGCGCCTTCATCACGGATAGTGCCACCAGAAGGGACTGGATGTAGAAGGATTCAGAAGACGTGTCGTCTTCGGCGAAGTTGACCAGCGCCGGATTGCCGCCGATGCCGAGCGGCGTATCGGCATGGCCCACCAGAGTGATGACGGTACAGCCTACTTCCTTGAGCTTGGTCAGCATCGCCACGCTCTCCTTCGTCGTGCCGGACAGCGACGGCATGACGACGATAGAATTGGCATTGAGGTTCACTCCGCCCGTGATCACGAGTTCGGCTGGATAGTCCTTAAAAACCGGGAACTGCGATCGGCGATGCAACAGTTGCACGGCCGGTTCCATCAGATAGGCAACGCCTCCGGTGCCGAGAAAGTAGAGGTTGGTCGCTCCTGCTTCGATTGCCGAGGCAATGGTCTTGTCGATGCTGGGGGCGAGGTCCACAGCACCTTTTTGTATGCCGACAAACCGGGTTTCATCGAAGTTGAACATGAGACAGTCCTTTGTGTTGGGCACGAGCAAGGTCATTCGCCAGCGCTTGCGCGTGGCGGTGAGGTCTCCGGGGAGACGAGATGGAGGTGCGCTTCTCAGCCGGTGAAAGCCGAGAGTCGCTCCGAAAGTTTTTTCGCACTCAGGCGCAGGTGGTCGCGGTGGCTTTCGAGCTCAGACGTATCCGATGCATGCCGTTGCTTCATTTCGGTGATCATGGCGCGCGTGGACGCCGGAGCCGGCCCTCCTTGTGTGTTCCGGCTGTTTACGGCCGAGACCGGATCCGTCCAGCTTTTCAGGGTATCGTCGGAGAGATCGAAGGTCCTGCCGATTTCCGCGTCCGCTGCGGTGTTGACCACGGTGGCGGTCAGACCGCTCGCGTCTTCGCCGCGGGCAATCACCATCTGCACAGCGCGACCGATGATATGATGAGCCTCCCGGAACGAGATCCCGTGTTCGCGAACAAGACCATCTGCGACATCCGTGGCGGTCGAGAAATTCTCCGAGCAGCGGGCCAGCAGCTTGTCGGCGTCCGGTTTTATCGTTTCAAAGACGAGCCGCAACAGTGGCAAGGCTTCTGCGAAGCGGGCGAAGGCAGGCCAGGAATCGGCCAGGCCTTCGCGCACGCTGTCGAGCCCGATCGAGTAGTTGGAACCCTTGACCGAAGACAGCGCACCTGCCAGGGCGCCGATGCTGCGACCTGCTTCGGCCCGGAAGTATTCCAGCGGCAGCATGTTTTTCTTCTGCGGCATGATGGAGGAGGTGCCGGCGACCCGATCAGGGAACGAGAAAGAGCCGAATTCCCAGGTGGTGAACGTATAGAGGTCCTGCGCCACCCTCGACAAAAGTACCTGACAGCTTGTCACCGCCCACAACAGTTCCGTCACGAAGTCTCGCGAGGCGACGGCATCCAGCCCCGGCGTGGCGACTCTGGAGAAACCGAGGAGCTCCGCCGTAAGCTGCCGGTCGATCGGGAAGGAGGTTCCGGCAAAAGCCGCAGAACCGAGTGGGCAGGCATCTGCGCGCGGGTAGACCGCAGCCAAGCGTTCGTATTCGCGTTCGAGACCGCGCGCGACATTGGCGAGATAGTAGCCGAAGGTGATCGGTTGGGCAGGCTGCAGATGGGTGTAACCCGGCATGACCGTATCGGCATATCGCTCAGCGGCATCGAGGCATGCATTGCGCGCGGCGAGGAGGTGTCCAAGCAGGTGCGAACACCAATCGCGCGTCAGCATGCGATCGAGGGTGGAGCCGATATCATTGCGGCTTCTGCCGATGTGCAACCAGCCTGCCAAAGACTTGCCGGTCACTTCGCCCAGCCGGTTTTCGAATGCGAAATAGCTATCCTCGAACCGCGGATCGAGATCGATCTTGTCCGGGCCATCTTCGCGCACCCTGGCGATGCCGCGCAGGAGGGAGGCGGCCGTGTCGCGGTCGATCAGCCCGCATTCCGCGAGCATAAGCGCATGCGCCTCGTTGAGCGCGCACATCCGGTCGAGGGCTGCGACGTCGAAGCTGCCCAGGGACGGCGCATAGATCGCGGTCGCAACTTCCGGCGCTGTCGCTTCGGCCAGTCTTGAACTTACGGAGTTCTGCATGATTGTGAACCTCGGAATTGAATAATTGTCTGGCCAGTGTTGGAAATTCGGCCGGACAGGAAGCGTAATGTCGGCCGTTGCCAACCTGATTTGGCCGTCATCGAAATCCGATTCCTGAGCACAACATTCGAAATCGGGCGAAGGGCCGGGTTGCGCCGGTCTCCCTGCCGGCAAGAGGGCAAATCGGGATCTCCCGGTTACACGTCGCGACGCTTGGCAAGAAAACGGACTTGATCATGCGCTTGTCTGCACCGTGGCTTCGATGTCGTGGATACGGGATTCTATTCGGTCTTCGTTGGCATCTCCGCGATAGGGCCGCTTGTAAAAGGCTTCGAGGCGCCCGCCGGCAAACGAGATCAGGCTGCACAGGATGAAATAGACCACCAGTATCGAGCCGTAGACCAGGTAAGCGGGGCTGCCGCCGCGCATGATGGTCGTCTGCTCGATGAGGATCTGTCCGCTGCGCAGCAACTCCTGCGCGCCGACCACGGCGCCGAGCGATGTCGCCTGCACGACGGCAGTCATGAGGCCGACATAGGGGGGGATGATGACCGGCATCGCCTGCGGGAGAACGATGAGAAGGAGTGTCTTGGCGGGACCGAAGTTGAACGCGGCTGCGGCTTCGCGCTGTCCGTTGCCGACAGAATTCAGGCCGGCGCGCAGGATCTGCGCGCCATTGGCGCCGCCCCAGACAGATATGGCGATACAAGCCGACCAGAACGGACCGAAACCCAGACCGACCAGTGGCAGCATGAAATAGACCATCAGGACATTCACCATCAGAGGAATGTCCCTGAGGACTTCGACCAGTGTGTATCCGGCGATCCGTATGACACGCTGCCTGGATCGCACTGCGATCACGAGGACGATGGCGACCATGGTCGTTCCCGCTGCGACGACCAGCGACATCAACAGCGTCTGGATGAACCCCGAAAACAGAAAAACGCGGTATTCGTAGAGAAGGGACATTGCTTATCTTCCCTCATAAGGCCGGTTGAGCCGGCGCTCGAGACGATGTCCGAGGCCGGACACGGCGAGCACGATGACCAGGTAGATCACGCAGATGCTGAGGAACATTTCGGTCGCGCGAAACTCATAGGCGATCCGGTCCACCGCCACGAAAGTCAGTTCGACGAGGCCGATGGCCTGCAGATAGGCCGAATTCTTGATCGTGCTGACGACGGTGTTGAGTGTCGAGGGGAGGGCGGAGCGTGCCGCTATCGGAAGCACGACGAGCAGTGCGTGCTGCCATCGGCGCAGGCCGAGCGAGGCGGACGTATTGTGGATGTCCTTGCTGACTGAACTCAGCCCGGCACGGAAGCTCTCGATATGAAACACGCTCGCCCAGATAGACAACGCAACCACACCGGACCAGAACACCGAAAGCGTAAGCCCCAGGTTCGGCAGGCCGTAGAAGACGAAAAAGACCTGAACCAGGTACGGCGTGCCGCGAATGAACTCGACATAGGCCGCGACTGCGTAGCCGACGATTTTCAGTGGCGACATGCGCAAGGCGCAGCCGATCAGGCCCATCAGGAGAGACAAAAGGATGGCGAGGACACTCACCAAGAGAGTCATTTTGAGACCTTGAAGGAGGTCCGGAACAGCATCCCAGATATATCCCCAGTCGATGATAGTCATGTGCGTTCCATGCTGTGCTGATCAAACCGGATGAGGCGGGGGAAGCCCCCGCCTCGCTGCTCGATTACAGTTGCGGCGCTTCTTCCAGGAAGCCACGCTTCATGACGTCCACGACGGCCGGCTCCTCCACGAACTCCGGGATAACGGTTTCGTAGAAATTGTCCGCGCGCAGCTTGTCGAGAGCCGCGTTGACGAAAGCCTTGAGTTCCGGTTCTCCCTTGCGCAAGCCGATGCCGTTGACGCCAAGGTCCAGACCTTCTTCGACAACACGAAGATCTTCGTAGTTGCCACCGAGCGTGTAGATAAGGCCGCCGTCGCCGACGAAGCCTTCGGCGCGGCCCTGGATAAGAGCCTGCACGCCATCAGCCGTGGTATTCAACTGCATCATCTCGATGTCGGGGATGTTCTCTTCCAGCCACTTGATCTGCGAGCCGCCCTTGACGATCAGCAGTGTCTTGCCTTCTAGATCAGAAAGTTTCTGGACGGGGCTGTCTTTTTGAACAAGCACGTTGGACGTGCCCCAGAAATAGATGTTGGAGAAATCGATCACCTCTTCCCGTGCCGGGAACCGGCCGAGGGTGGCGAGGATCAGGTCGAGCTTGCCGGAGTTGAGGGAGGAAATACGCGCCTCGCTCGTGACGCAGGACAGTTCCGCGCCATCTTCCGAACCGAATGCGAATTCACCGATCTTCTTGGCCATCTCCACTTCGATGCCCATCGGCTTGCCGTCGACACCGGTCGCACCGAATGGCGGGCTGTCACACTTCACACCAATGCGGATCTTACCCTGTTCCTTGATCATCTCCGGCAGAGGAGGAAACTCCTGTGCCATCGCCGGAACAGCGCTGCCTGCAATAGTTGCGGCAATAAGCAGTGCGCCAACGGATCTCAATGTCATTCTCATGGCATTCTCCTTTCCCTGGGACTAATTTCAATAATCGCGGGTCCATCGCCCCCTCTGGGACCCGAAACCCTATGGGGTCAGTGCAGGATCTGGCTCAGGAAGCGGCGCGTCCGCTCCTCTTTCGGATTGTCGAAGAACTCTTCTGGCGAAGCGCTCTCGATAACGGTGCCCTGGTCCATGAAGATGACGCGGTCGGCGACCTGCCGGGCAAATCCCATTTCGTGGGTGACACAAATCATGGTCATGCCTTCGCTGGCGAGCTCCGCCATTGTGTCGAGAACCTCGCGGACCAGCTCCGGATCAAGTGCGGACGTCGGCTCGTCGAACAGCATGATGTCTGGCGCCATGCATAAAGAGCGTGCGATCGCGACGCGCTGCTGCTGACCGCCCGAAAGCTGGCTCGGATATTTGTTGACCTGATCGGGAATGCGCACACGCTCGAGATAGTGCAGGGCGCGCTCTTCCGCCTCTTTGCGGGAACGCCCGCTCACCCATCGCTGGGCCAGGGTGCAATTGTCGAGGATTGTCAGGTGCGGATAGAGGTTGAAGTTCTGAAACACCATTCCGACCCTGCGCCGCACAAGGTCGATGTTCTGACGCGTGCCGTCGACCTCGATTCCATCCACCACGATCGTGCCGGATTGATGCTCTTCCAGCCGGTTGACGCACCGGATCAGTGTGGATTTGCCGGATCCGGATGGGCCGCAAACGACGACCTTTTCGCCGCCGGCCACTTTCAGGTCAATGTCGCGAAGGACGTGCAGCGCGCCGTACCATTTGTTGACCTTGCTGAACGTAATTCCCTGCTGATCCGTAGGCGAATTCGCCATCCGTCTCCCCCTTGGCTGGCTTGTGCCGATGTGGCACCTCAACTTGTTTGACAACTGTGCGCCTTGTTGTGGTTTTCTGTCAATCCATGTGACGTAAATTTTTCAATGAATTTATAAATACCTGAAAATTAACAGTTTTATGTTATTTATCAATCTCTCGTTTGACGTTAGTTGTTAGACAATATAGACTTTTAGCTCGGGTGTGAGCAGACAGGCAGCGTTGTGTGACACTTCAGTTTCGTCCGCTGCACCGGAGTGTGCCGCGAAGGCATCAGGGGATGTGAAAAGGCATGATGGAGCATCGGGAAATCGAAACGGAGGGTGGTGAGAAGCCCGCGGTCGGACTGATCGTGGCGGGCGGGACGCTCAACGCGATTGCAGAAGACCCTTTCGAAGTGTGCGATTACGGGCAAGTTCCCGCGCTGGACGCAAAAGCCCTGCTGCGCCGCTTCGGTGACTATCGGGACGTTGTCGCGCTGCCCTGCGATCCATTGCCTAGCTTCGACATGGGGCCGGCTTCCTGGCAGGCAATCTGCCGCACCTGCACGGAAGCCTATGCTTCCCGGCCGGGCATGAAGGGTTTCGTGCTGACGCATGGCACCGGCTCGCTGGAGGAAGCCGCATACTATCTGTCGCTCGCATGGGAGCTTGACGTGCCGTTGGTGATAACCGGAGCGCAGCGTCCCGCATCGGCCGCCAGCAGCGACGGACCGATGAACCTTCATCACGCAATTGCCACCGCCAGAGACGAACGTTTGCGTGACGCGAATGTTGTCGTTGCCGTAGACGCTGAACTGCACGATCCGGTCGATGTAACCAAGACATCGAATACCCGCCTCGATACATTTCAATCGCCGTGGGCCGGGCCGATAGGCCGCTTCACCGGAGCGCGGCTAGACTTCTTTCGCCGCCCGCTCTCGCCCGGGATCAAGATTGGAGGGGCGACCGGTCGCGACCTGCCGCGTGTCGATATTCTTTATTGCCACAGCGGCGGCGACGCGGCCGCTGTTGAGGCTTTTGCAGCAGCTGGGGCACAGGGAATTGTGATCGCCGGCTTCGCGCCCGGCTACGCGACCAGCACACAGGCGCAAGCTTTGGCAAACTGGTCGCGTGAGCGGGGTGGCGTCGTCGTCAGCGCCTCAAGGGGGGGCGGCCGTGTTCCGCATAACAGCCGCAACTCGGCCTACGGGTTCCTCCCTGCGGGTGTTCTCTCGCCCGTGAAAGCACGAATTCTGTTGCAATCGGCTCTTTCACAACAAAAAACTCAACGCGAGATTGCGGAATTGTTCGACACGCTGGGAGAGGACTAGAACAAGGCATGGAGAAGCCAAAAAACGGCGGTATCGAAAACCTGCGCATGGCAGTTCTGGATATGATTCAGAGTGAAGGACTTGCGCTCGGGGACAAACTTCCCACTGAGAAGGCGATGGCGGAACGCTTTCAGGTGTCGCGCCCAACGCTGCGCGAGGCGTTGAAGCTTCTGGAGCGCGATGCGGTCATCGAGGCGCAGCAAGGAAAAGGCAGGTTCATTGCGGCCGGCGCAGCATTGAGTATCGCCCGACCCATCACCAAGTTCGAGAGTGTATCGGACATGGTGCGAAGTCATGGATATAACGCGCAAACCACGGTTTTGGGCTTTTCCACACTCCCTGCGGACGAGGAGATTGCTGTCGCGCTCAGTCTGGAAACAGGTTCGCCGGTTCTCCGGGTTGAACGTCTACGCCATGCAAAAGGCGAACCGCTTGTCTATTCGGTCGATTGGATACCGCAGAAACTGTTCGGCAACGGTGTTCATGGCGAGGCGGACTGGGCGGGCTCGATCGTAGATTTGCTTGCCGATATCGACAAGCGGCCGGTTGCATCAACGGCAACGGTCAAATCGGTGATGTTGCCCGACATGGTCGTTCGAATGCACAATCTGGAGACTTTCGGTTCCGCCTTGCTGATCGAGGAGATCTGCTATTCGGCGGACGGCTCAAGAGTCATATTCGCGCAGGACTATCACCGCGGTTCCGCGTTTTCGTTCAGTTTTGTCAGAAAATAGTTCATCGTCTGAAAACGAAGCCCGGGGAAGGTCACTTCCCCGGGCTTCGTGTCGTTACGGCGTCTTGTCCTGCTCACATCATGCTGGGGATGAAGAGCACGATGGCCGGAAACGCCAGGATGATGGCGACCCGTGCCACATCCACCAGCAGAAAGGCCCAGAGCCCGCGGAAGATGGTGGCCAGTGACACGTCTTTCAGAACTGATTTCAGCACGAAGGCATTCAGTCCGACCGGGGGCGTGATGTAGCTGAGCTCGGTGACGATAACCACATAGATGCCGAACCAGATCAGATCGTAGCCGAGATGGGCGACGATCGGATAGAAGATGGGCACGGTGAGCGTGATCATCGACAGCCCCTCCAGCACGCAGCCCAGCACGAGATAGATGGCCGTGATCAGGAGCAGCGCCAGAAGCGGGTTGCCCACGCCGGTCACCAGTGTCTGGATTTCTCCACCCATGCCGGAAATATTGACGTAATTGGCGAAGGTCAGCGCCCCGAACAGGATCAGGAACATGCTGGCTGTCGTTTTCGCTGTGTCGTAAAGGGTCTTGAGCAACTCCGCCATCGTCATCCGGCGCTGCAGAACGACCAGCAGAAACGCTCCACCGGCCCCCATGCCCGCGCTTTCGGTCGGCGTGAAGATCCCGAGATAGATCCCTCCCATCACGAAGATGAAGAGGCCGAGAGCTCCGACGATGCCCTTGAGTGCCCGCAAGCGTTCCTTCAGCGGCAGCTTCGGTTCGGTTTCCAGATCGACATGACGTGAGGCAACCGAAATGCGCACGGCGACAACATAAAGCAGCACGCCGATGATGCCCGGAACGATACCGGCCAGAAACAGCTTGCCGATATCCTGCTGGGTCATGATGCCGTAGAACACGAGAATGACCGACGGCGGTATCAGAATGCCGAGGGTGCCACCGGCTGCGATCGAAGCTGTCGAGAGCGAGTCCGGATAGTGAAAGCGGCGCATGGACGGCATGGCGATTTTAGCCATGGTCGAGGCCGTTGCCAGCGATGAGCCGCAGACCGAGGAGAAGCCGCCGCAGGCAACCACGGTTGCCATCGCCAGCCCGCCCTTGCGGTGCCGCAACCAGGCATAAGCGGCCGCATAAAGATCGTTGGCGATCCCGGACTGCACGACGAAGTTACCCATCATCAGGAACAGCGGCAGGATCGACAGCGAATAGGCCCGGCTGTTGTCGAAGAAGGTTTGCCCGAGCAGCGCGAAGGAGGGTTCGATCCCGATAAGCGCTGCCGTTCCGACAACGCCAACCAGAGCCAACGCCAGGCCGATTGGAATGTTGAGGAACAAGAGCGCGAACAGGACCGCGATACCTATATGCCAGTCACCCAACGTCTTTCCTCCGAACAATATCAGCAAGGCAGATGAGTGCCGCGATCATGCACAGAACCGATACTAGGTATCCAAGCGGTGCGAGGGGCAGCTTGAGCGTTGGGGTGATCCCGTTGTAACTGGCGAACTGGTCGCCGATGATCCAGAGCCGCCATGAAACCATGACCAGCACGCCCGCAGACACCAGCGCCACCAGCTTGGAAAGAAGCGCTGCCGCGGGGCTGCTCAGTCTTTCCGCAACGATATCCACAGAGACGTGGTCGCCATCGAGGCTGGCGGCCGGCAGACCTGTGAAAATGACGGCTGCGAGAATGAGTTCCGTCAGTTCCGAGGCACCGGGTACCGGCGAATTGAACAGGTAACGGCCCAGGACGTCGGCGATCGTCAGGCCCATCATCGTAAGCAAGAGCACGGCGCAGACGAGCGCAATGCCCCTGCGAAGCCAGCGGTCGATGCCGCTGGCTTCCATATTGGCCAGGCTCATTCGGCTTCCAACTTCGAGATTTCCTGGAGGAGCATCTCGTAAGCTGCGGCACCATCGACGCCCGCTTCCGTTACCAGAGCGATATTGGCATCCACGACCGGCTTGAAACGCTCGCGCAACTGCTCGATTTCCGCGTCGCTGGCCTGATAGATGTTGATCTTTTCCTGCAAGGCTTCCTTGCCGACCGCATCGGCCTGATTCCACATTTCGCCGGCACGGCGTGCAAGCGGCTCACCGAGAAGGGTTGAAATGGCTGCCCTGTCTTCTTCCGGCAAAGAGTTCCACTTGTCCTCGTTCATGACCATCATGAACGCAGTGTTGTAGACGCCGCCTTCGGCGACGAAAGCCGAGCTCAACAGGTCGTTGAGACGGAAGAAGTTGACGGTCTCCCAGGGGAAGAAGATCCCGTCGGCAATACGCTGGCTCAGAAGTTCGTAGGACTTCGAGGACGGCCCCTCGATGGGAACGGCATCAAGCAGCTCGGCAAGGTCATGGGCAACAACGCTGCCGACGCGGATCTTCTGGCCGGCGATGTCGTCGACGCTCTTGATCTCGGAGGATGAGAAGATTTCGCCCGGACCATGGGTGTGGACCGCCAGAACCTTGACGCCTTCGTATTCGCCGGCCTGTTGCAGCATCGCTTCATGGACACGCCAATAGGCGACGGAGGTGACGACGGCATCGTCGCTGAGGAACGGCATTTCGGCGATAGCCGAGGTCTTGAAGCGGCCCGGAGTGTATCCCTGAACCGAGTAGCCCATGTCCACGATGCCGTTCTTCACCAGATCGAAGGTTGCGGGAGGCGGGGCGAGCGGGGCAGGCAGCATATTCACCTTCACCCGGCCTTCGGTCACCCGTTCGATGTCCTTTGCAAAAGGGACGATCAGTTCTGAAACCTGCGGGTGGGACGG
>NZ_AAUW01000019.1 GCF_000168975.1 Roseibium aggregatum IAM 12614 | reverse complement strand
CCGAGTTAAAGGCCTGTCTTGGCGCGCCTTTTTAACGGCCTCCAGACTAAAGATTGTCTTCCCAGGCGAAGCGTAGCGCAGACCTGGGATCCAGTATTCCCGGGCGTTTGCGATCTTATAGCAGGCTGTGAGGCAATCCTGGGTCCCCGCTTTCGCGAGGATGACAATGGCGGGAAGCGCTGGCGTCTCGAATTCGGCAACGATTGTAATTGGAAAATTGACGCGCTTTCAGCGCGGCATATGTCTGGGTTCCGGATCTGTGTTCGGCTGCGCCTTCCTTGTCCGGAGTGACGGTGGAAAAGGGGCTCCAGACTGCGTTAAAGCAATCTCTTGCCGGGCCTTGGGTCTGAAATGCCGGTTATTCCGCGGCCTTCATCAAATCATGGCGAACCGGGGCGGCGGCTGTGCCGATCCAGAGGTCAAGGAAGCGGTCGAGCCATTTCCGGACGGCGGGATCGTACACGAAGCGACCGGCGAAATGGTCGCGGCGTTTCTGTGCGCCGGGCAGTTCCATGCGCGGTGCGCCTTTGGTCGTCCAGCGGACCATCATCTGGTGGGTCAGTTCCGGGTGAAACTGGATGCCGTATGCACAGGAACCGACACGGATCGCCTGATTGGGGTAGGTGGGCCCGGAGGCCAGAAGATCGGCGCCGCGGGGCAGGTCGAACCCTTCCCGGTGCCATTGATAGACCTTCTTAGGCCAGTCCATCAGGGATTTGCCGGCATCGGTCGGCTTCAGCGGATAATAGCCGATCTCCACCAGGCTTTCATGGTGGCTGGTGACCGTGCCGCCCATATGTCTGACCATCATCTGAGCGCCAAGGCAGATGCCGAGAAAGGGTTTTTCCTCCGCAAGCGGAACACCGATCCAGTCGATTTCCTTCTGAATGAATGCGTCAGGGTCGTTGGCGCTCATCGGGCCGCCGAAGACCACGGCGCCGGCATGGCTTTCCATTGTGTCGGGCAGAAGGTCGCCGAACCGAGGCTTGCGGATGTCGAGCGCGAAGCCGCGCTTTACAAGCTCAAGACCCACCCGTCCGGGCGAGGAATGCTCCTGATGCAGGACGATCAGGACTTTCGGTCGGTTCTTCACGGGATCGGACTGAAAAAGCATGGACTTAATATGAGGGAGGTCGGCACGAAAATCGAGTCCCGTTGCCGCGTCATCCTGCATAAATACGCGCCCGGCCTGATTATCGCGTGGGCGTTCAGTCGCCTTCTTCGGTTTCCGGCGCCGTCTGGGCAACCTTGTGACGCAAGTTCATCCGGTCGCGCGTGGAGACACCCAGAAGTTCGGCGACCCGCCAGATGGTGTTGTCCTCAAACTCATGGACGTGGCCGTCGGCATAGACGATTTCCCACATCATCTCCACGATGGCGAGACGTTCCTCTTCATCTGTGGTGCGCTTGAGCACCGAGGTGAAGCCGTAAAGGTCGACCGCTTCCTCGTCGCGCTGCTTGGCAGCGGCAATCAGCTCGGTCGTCTCCTTTTCGGAAAGGTCATAGTGGTTGCGCAGGATCTCGCGCAGCTTCGAGCTTTCGCTTTCCTCGATCACGCCGTCGATGTCGATCAGGTGAAACAGCAGGGCCGCGGCGGCCAGACGCTTGTCATCTTCGGCGAAGGTCTTTTCTCCGCTGTCGCCAAAGGTGAGTTCCCGGACAAAACTTTTCAGCGCATTGAGCATGTCAGTCATTCCTGTTGCCTGGCCCCCCAAACAGGCCTGTTTTATTGCTATACCATTCCCTCTTTTCCATCAAAGGGTTGTTGTCGGCTTTCGGTCTCCGGACATGGGGAGATAAACCGGCATTTCCAAGTCAACTTTTTGGAACTGTTCTAAACTATTGATTTTTTTGGAATTATAACTTGACTTTCAGCCTCATGAAATGTTTTCCCTCTCCTTGTAGGACGTGGTTACACGTCGCAAAATCATTCAGGTTTCGCCCAGGGAAGGTCCATGCGCACCAGGGGCGGCACAGTTTACGGGATGGATCTATGAATACCTTCAAGCTCGGCCTTCTGGCCGCTTCCGCCCTTTTCGTCACGCCGGCATTGGCCGCGGCCCCTTCCGACATTCTGTCGACCTACGGCGACATCGCACAGGCAAAATATGCGGACTCTCTGGCAACGGCCAAGACGCTCAAGACAGCCATCGACAAGCTGGTAGCCGAGCCGACCGAGGCGAACCTGGAAGCGGCGCGCACCGCCTGGAAGGACGCGCGGGATCCCTATCAGCAGACCGAGGCCTACCGTTTCGGCAATGCAATAGTCGATGACTGGGAAGGCAAGGTGAATGCCTGGCCGCTCGATGAAGGTCTGATCGACTATGTCGACGCGTCCTATGGTGATGAATCGGAAGAAAACGACTTCTACGTCGCCAACGTGATTGCCAATCCGTCGCTCAAGGTGGGCGGTGAAACCATCGATGCCACCGAAATCACGCCGGCTCTTCTTGCTGATACGCTGCAGGAAGCAGGTGAAGTGGAAACGAATGTGGCCACCGGCTACCACGCCATCGAATTTCTGCTGTGGGGGCAGGACCTCAACGGCACCGATGCGGGTGCGGGCAAGCGGCCGGCAACGGACTTCGATCCGGCCAACTGCACCGGCGGCAACTGCGAACGCCGCATCCAGTATCTGCAGGCCGCAACCGATCTGCTGATTTCCGATCTTGAAGAAATGGCTGCTGCCTGGGCTCCGGACGGGGCTGCACGCGAGGAACTGGCGAGCAAGGGCGAGGCCGGTGGGCTTGCCACCATCCTGACCGGCATGGGCTCTCTTTCCTACGGCGAGCTGGCTGGCGAGCGCATCAAGCTTGGCCTGATGCTGCACGATCCGGAAGAAGAGCATGACTGCTTCTCCGACAACACCCATATGTCGCATTACAACGACGTGGTCGGTATCCGGAACGTCTATTTCGGCTCTTACAAGAGCCCGGTCGGCAACGATGTGTCCGGTGCGTCCCTGGCCGAACTGGTGGCGGAAAAGGATCCGGCGCTGGCAGAGGAAATGAAGACGAAACTTGACGCCACGCTGGCGGCTTTCGAAGCCATGAAGGCGCGGGCCGAAGCCGGTGAAGCCTACGACCAGATGATCGGCGAAGGCAACGAGGAAGGCAACGCCGTCGTCCAGGCAGCTGTAGACGCCCTGGTCGACCAGACGGCCTCCATCGAACGTGTGGTGAAGGTTCTCGAGCTCGATGACATCGCATTCGAAGGGTCCGACAGCCTGGACAATCCGGGCGCCGTTTTCGAATAATCGAACAAATCGTCAGGCGGCTTCGGCCGCCTGACAGCTTGTCTGCGAATTGGGGCTCGCGGATCACAGTCAGGATGCGAATATGAGACTGGTCCCCAGACCGGGCGCCACGACAGGCGTCTTTTTGTGTTTCTGCCTCGCGGCAGGCGCAGCCCTTTCAGACGATACGCTGTCTTACCGCGACGATTTATCGGCAAAAGACCGGCTCAAGGCCGCAAGGGTTCTGCAGCCACCGGCCGATTTCGAAGCCGCCGAAGCCTTCGAGCTCATGCAAGGCGGGGCCGGAACCTCCCGAAAGCGGATCAACCGGGATGCCTATTCCCACTCCAACGCCAATCTGACCTTCGAGGAACAAGCCACCTTCAAGGTGGGCAACGGCCTGTTCAAGAAACTCTGGGCGTCTTCCCCTTCCTCGACGCAGGCCTCCGACGGCCTCGGGCCGCTCTACAACGCGCGCTCGTGTCAGGGCTGCCATCTGAAGGACGGCCGGGGCCGGCCGCCGCTACCAGGCGAAGACGCCGTTTCCCTGTTCCTGCGCCTGTCCATTCCGCCGCAAACCGACGAGCAGCGCCAGGCGCTGGCCGATCGCGACATCATGCTTGTGCCGGAGCCGACCTATGGCGGTCAGTTCCAGACCTTTGCCGTGCCGGGCCTGCCAGGCGAAGGCCGCTTCGACATCGAGGTGGAAGAGATCGAGGTGCCACTTGCCGGCGGCGAAACGGCCGTGCTGCAGAAGCCCGTCTACAAGATCCGGGATCTCGGCTATGGCGAGATGCATCCGGACACCATGATTTCGCCCCGCGCGGCACCGCCCATGATCGGCCTTGGCCTTGTGCAGGCCATTCACCCCGGTGACATTGAAGCCCTTGCAGACCCCGACGACGAGGATGGAGACGGCATTTCCGGCAAGGTCAGCCGGGTTCGTGATCCTGAAACCGGTGTGCTGACGCTCGGCCGTTTTGGCTGGAAGGCGTCCAAGCCTTCGATCCGTGCCCAGTCCGCTGCTGCGTTTTCCGGAGACATCGGCATTTCCACGCCGGAGATGCCGGACAATTACGGCGACTGCACAGACGCGCAGGCCGCCTGCCGGGCCTTGCCGCATGGGGAACAGGCGAACCTCGGCGTTTCGGAAGCTCCGGATCCGGTGATGGATCTCGTCACCTTCTATTCCGAGAACCTGGCCGTACCGATGCGCAGGGACGTGGATGATCCCGACGTGCTGAAGGGCAAGAAAGTATTCTACGAAGTTGGCTGTCCGGCCTGTCACCGGCCGAAGTTCGTGACCAGCCGGAAGGCGGAAAATCCCGCGCACCGGTTTCAGTTGATCTGGCCTTATTCGGATTTCCTGTTACATGACATGGGAGACGGCCTTGCCGACAACCGCCCGGTGGGTGACGCCGGTGACCAGGAGTGGCGCACGCCGCCGCTGTGGGGCATTGGCCTGACCGAAACCGTCAACAGTCATACGCGGTTCCTGCATGACGGCCGCGCGCGAAACCTGCTGGAGGCGGTGCTGTGGCACGATGGCGAGGCCAGACAAGCGCGCGACGCGGTTGTTGCGCTTTCGCCTTCTGACAGGCAATCGCTGATACGTTTTCTGGAGTCTCTTTGATGCGCCGTTTGCTCTTCGCCGTTCTTGCCGTTGGTGCTGTCACCGTCCAGCCCGCGTTTGCCACGGACTATGAACCGAAGCTCGACAATCTGATCGAAACTTATATCAAGCCGCAAACCAGCGCGTTTGCAGAGACTGCGGCAAAGCTTCCGGCTGCTGTGCGCGCGGTCTGCGCGAACGGGGACGCAGCGTCGGTGGAAACGTTCGAGACGGTCTATTCGGAAACGCTGCGCGACTTTGCGCATATTCATTTCCTGCGGTTCGGCCCGCTGATCGACAACGACCGCCTCAGCCGGCTGGCTTTTCTGCCCGATCCGCGCGGCATCACGCAGCGCCAGATCCGCAAGGTTCTGGCCTCTAAGGACAAGGACGCCCTGTCGGCGACCACCCTCAAGGACAAGAGCGTTGCGGTCCAGGGGCTGACGGCGCTGGAACTGCTGGCTTTCGACAAGGACAGCGCGGTCCGGCTGGGACAGGCGGGCGACGACAAGGCCTTCACTTGCGGATACGCGCTGGCGATTTCGGAAAACCTTGCGGCGATGGCTGGGGAAATCGCGGAAGGCTGGCAGGACCCGGACGGATACAGCGCTGTGCTCCTGACCGCCGAAGGCGGCAACGAACGGTTTCACACCTCCAAGGAGGCGCTGGAAAGCGTGTTCAATGCGCTGGTGACGGGCTTGATCATCGCCCGCGACCAGGACGTACTTCCGGCACTTGGAACGGGCCGGGACAAGGCCAAGGCAACGCGCTTTCCCTTTTCGCGTTCCGGCAACAGCGTGGTTTACCTCAGCGGCGAAATGCGCGGCGTTCAGGAGGCCCTTGCCTCTCTGGAACTCATGGACCTGACCCCGGACGATTTCACCTGGATCTATAACGCGGTCGACTTCGAGTTCGACAATGCCGTCGGTCTTCTGGAGACGCTGGAGCCGCCCCTGCGCCAGTCCTTCGAGGAAGGTGATGCCTATGACAAGGTCGCCGTTCTGGCGATCACCTTGAAATCGCTTCGTGACACGATTGCTCTTGAACTTGCCGGCGCGCTTAACCTGGCAGGAGGCTTCAATGCGCTCGATGGGGACTAAACCTCTTTCCCGGCGTGGATTTCTGGCGGCGCTCGGCGGCCTTGCCACCTTGCCGGCCTTCTCCGGTTCGACGCTGGCGGAAAGCCTGTTGAGCCGGGAGGCAGCTGAGGGCGTGCCGCTGTTCGTGAGCGCCTACAAGCTGGAAAACGGTGACTATGGCGTCGGTGTCGTCGATGATCTCGGGCAGGTTCTGGCCAGGATCACGCTGCCGGGGCGCGGCCATGGTGTTGCGATTTCACCGGACAAAAGCCGGTTTGTGGCCTTTGCCCGCCGGCCCGGCACATTCGCGGTCGTGGTGCGGCCGTTTCAGGATGTGGCACCGGAGGTTCTGACGGCGGAACCTGGCCGTCATTATTACGGCCACGGCTGTTTTTCCGCTGATGGCAATCTGCTGTATGCGGTGGAAAATGACTATGCCACAGCGCGCGGTGTGCTGGGCGTTTACGACATGAGCGGCCGCCAGGTGCAGCGGATCGGCGAGATCGAAACGCACGGCATCGGACCGCATGACATCCTGCTGGCGCCGGACGGACGGACGCTGGTCGTTGCCAACGGCGGCATCATGACCCATCCGGACAAGGGGCGCGAGAAGCTCAACCTCGACACCATGGCGCCAACGGTGGTGTTTCTGGACAGGGAAACCGGCGATCTCCATACAGGCCACGCTCTGGACGCTTCCCTGCACCAGTTGTCGCTCCGGCACATGGCGCTGGATGGACAAGGGCGCGCGTGGGTCGGTGGTCAGTTCGAAGGCCCGGAGACGGACCAGCCGCCACTGGTCGGCATTTTCTCAAGAGATGAGGCGCCGATCCTGACGGAAATTCCAACCGGCATTGCGTCAGGCCTTCAGAACTACATCGGCTCGGTGACCGCCAACGCAAGCGGCGACGTGATTGCGACCTCCGCGCCCAGAGGTGGTCAGACGTTGTTCTGGAAAGCCGATACGGGCGTGTTCCTGGGGGCCGAGGCGATTGCGGACGGGTGCGGCGTTGCGCCGATCGATCAGGGCAGCTTCCTGATATCTGACGGCAACGGAGCGCTGTCTCTTGTGAGCGACCCCGCCCAGCCGGCGGAAATCCTGGCTCGCCCGCCGGGGATTTCCTGGGACAATCACATGTTCGCCCTGTCCTGAGACAGGGCCAACGACTGATGGAACCTTGCACGCGCTCATGCCGTTTTCTGCCTGAAAGGTGCCAATCGGCGGCAAATTCGGCAGACTTCCTGCTTTTGTCAAAATCGGCTGGCACATTGACCGCGTCCGTATGCCGGTCCGGAACCGGGGTGTGGCGCTGTAGACCGATTTGCCGGTAATTGAGCGTTCCGTCTTCTTTCCTGCGAAAGCCTTTGCTTCTGCTTGGGGACGTTCCCGCCCGATTGGTCTACATTGGGGACCGATTCGCGACGGGGAGACACTAAATGCGTCGGCTTTTGATCGGACTGGGCAGCTTGTTGTTCTTGCTGGCAACCATCATCCTGGTGGTGCCGCTGTTCCTGCCCAAGGACGAAATCAAGCGTCAGGTGGTGGAACAGGTGGACAAGCGCTTTGGCTGGCGCGTGCGCCTGGACGGGCCTGTGTCCCTTTCACTTTTTCCGGGATTTTCTCTGGTTGCCGAAGATATCGGCCTGGCCGGTGAGGCCGGGGCAGACGGGATCGAGTTCGCCAGGGCCGAACGTGTCGAGTTCGGTCTTGCCTGGGGCGGTCTGGTGTCCGGCAACATCCAGGTAACCGGAATTGCCCTGGACAAGCCGGACATCTATCTGGAAATCGGCCCGAACGGCACCACGAGCTGGGAGCCGCGCCGCGACATCAGCGACATTGGCGACTTGATCGAGGCAGAAACCGGCGCCGCTGAAACCGATGCGGTGGCGGAAGCCGCGCCCGCGCCTGCGTCTGAAGCGGAACCGGACGAGACAGCCGCAGCTCCTGACGGCTACCTCAAGAGCATTGGTGTCGACAGCCTGCAGATCACCGGCGGCACGGTGACCTACAAGGCGCCGGATGCTGCCGAGCCGATTCGTATCTCCAACCTTGATCTCAGCCTGCAGGCGCCCAGCCTGTCGGGTGAGGTCGATCTGACATCCAGCTTCACGTTCCGCGAAATGCCGGTTGCCGTCACAGGATCCCTGACGGACCCGCTTGGGCTCATGGGCGGGGAGCAGGTTCCGGTGGACCTGAAGATTTCCAGCGGTGAAAACAGCGTCTCCGTCACCGGCCAATCCGGTCTGGATCCGGTGCGCGCTGAGCTGGCTCTGACAGCCGCAGGGCCATCCCTGAAGGCTCTCGCGGCGCTGGCCGGTCAGGATCTGGCTGCCGATCCGGGGGCATTTGCCGTGTCGGCCAAGGTTGCAGGCACCGAGGCCATGCTGTCGCTGGCTGATCTCGATATCACGCTCGGCCAGCTTTCTCTTGGCGGTGCGGCGGACGCGGATCTGTCGGGGAGCGTTCCTGAAGTCTCCGGCCGGCTGGTGCTGAAAGATGGTTCGATTGCCGATCTCCTGAAGCTTGCGGGCCGGGATCTGCCGGCCAGCGGCAAGCTCAGCGTGGATCTGGCGTTCGAAACAGCGGGCCAGACTGGTGAGGAGCTGCTTGCCGGGCTTGATATCAACGGTAGCGTGCGCATCGCCGAGGGCGAGGTCGGCGGAGTGGGGCTCTCGTCGGCTGTCGGCGGCGATCCGGAAGCCGACCGCCTGACGAACCTTGCCCTGGATATCGATCTTCAGGGGTTGGAGCAACCGGTCTCGCTCAGCGGCGCGCTGTCCTGGCGGGGGGAAGCTTTCAGCGTGACCGGCGAGGGCGACACCGCCCGTCTGCTGGCCGGGGAAGCCGCGCCGGTTTCAGTGACCGTGAAGGGCAATCGGGTCAGCGCCGGCTTCAATGGCAGAGCGTCGCGCAACGGCGCGCTTGACGGTGCTGTCAGTGTCGACACGGCGGACCTGCGAGGCCTCATGGCGTGGCTGGGCAAACCGCTCGGCAACGGCGGCGGTCTCAAGCGGTTCAAGGCGTCGGGTATCTTCGGTGTTTCGGGCGAGACGATCTCGTTCGAGGAAACCCGTTTCACGCTGGACGACACGTCGGGCGAAGCCAACGGGCGCATCGTTCTGGGCGGCAAGCCAAACGTCACGGCACGGCTGGATCTGCGTGAGCTTGTGCTCGATCCTTATCTCGGCGGCACATCGTCTTCCGGCGGTGGCGGCGGCAGCGGTTCCACAAAGGCGTCCGGAAACACTTCGGGCGGCGGCAGTGGCGGTAAAAGCAGCGGCTCAGGCGGCTGGAGCACGGAGCCGATCGACTTCTCCGGCCTGAATGCCATCGATGCCGACTTCAAGCTGACCACCCGGGAAATCCGCTGGGACAAGATCAAGATCGACCAGAGCGCGCTGTCGACCACCATCAAGAACGGTGTGCTGACCGCGAACCTGGAAAAGCTGGCGTTATATGGTGGCACCGGCACTGGTACGGTTACGCTCAACGGAGCCGCAGCCACGGCTGAGGTTGCCGCGAAATTTGCGCTCGCCGACCTCAATGCCTATCCGCTGTTGCGCGATGCTGCCGATTTTAGCTGGATCGAAGGCAAGGCCAACATCAACCTGGATGTCACTTCCAAGGGTGGCAGCGAACAGGTACTGGTTCAGGCCTTGAACGGGACAGCCGACTACAGGTTCGCCGATGGTGCGATCAAGGGCATCAACGTGCCGAAAATGGTACGTGGCCTGTCGGTGGAAACGCTGCTCGGCTGGCAGGCCAACCCGTCGGCCCAGACCGACTTCAGCTCGCTGGGGTCAACCTTCCAGATCCAGAACGGCATCGCCAAGACGGATGACCTGTCTCTGGTTGGTCCCCTTGTGCGCATGACAGGCAAGGGCACGACGGACATGCCGGGGCAGCGCCTTTCCTGGCGTGTGGAGCCGAAGATCGTGCCGACGCTTGAAGGTCAGGCCCCGCAACCTCGGCGGAAGGGCGAAGACAAGAAACTGGCCGGCCTCGGTGTGCCCATCGTGATCGAAGGTCCGTGGAACGATCCGCGCATCTATCCGGACATCAAGGGCATTCTGGAAAACCCGGAAGCGGCCTACAAGCAACTGCAGCAGACCGGCGGCGAGCTGATCTCCATTCTGCAGGGCAAGAACGAACCGTCTCAGGAGCTGGTCGATCAGGCCAACAAGGTCATCAATCAGGCGACCGGCGGCAAGACCCAGATCGACGTTCAGAAGGTTCTCGATGGGGATGTCGATGACGAGGAAGTTCTGAAAGCGGTTGAGGAAGGCTTCGGCCTGCCGTCCGGCCTGCTGGGCAACGTGTTCGGAAACAAGAAGAAGAAGAACTGACGGTGTAACCGGCGAAGGTGCCGCGCCTCGGCGCAGCACCGCGTCATCTGGCGTCGGCTTCAAACGGTGTGTTCCGGGACCGAAAGTGCCACGGCAGCGGGCCTATGCGTTCAGAACTGCCTTGCCCGATGCGCCAGTTCGACACCGGGGTTGACCCGCATCAGCCGCATTTCTCCGAAACTGCGGATCTCGCGTTTGCCGAGGTCCTCCAGGTGAAATTCGTCCACCAGGAACTCCTTCATGGCATCAGGTGCCACGACGCACGTCGGATTGGCGAACTCCTGCAATCGTGCGGCGAGATTCACCGCCGAACCGAAGACGTCATAGACATATTTCTGGATACCGACGACCGAACCGACCGCCGGTCCCGTGCCCAGTCCGACGCGCGCCAGCCACTTGTGTTGATGGCTCTGGTTGCGGCGTTCCAGGTACCGAATGAAGCGGACGGGGCAATTGGCAACCGCGCGCATGTGATCCGGCGACGGTTCGGGCATGCCTGAAACGGCAAGATAGGCATCGCCGATGGTCTTGATGCGCTCACAGCCAAATTGCTCGGTGATCAGGTCGAAAGCGGTGAAGATGTCGTTCAACTCTCCAAGCGTTACCGTCGGGTCGTGCTCTGCCGAGAATTTCGTGAAACCCACGAAGTCGAGCATGACCACAGAAACGCTTTCATAAAGTTGTGGCGTGACGACGCCGAAGGTCTTGAACTCCTCGTAGACCGTGCGCGGCATCAGATTGAGCAACAGGCGCTCAACCCGCTCCAGTTCCCGCGTATTCCGCTCGACCATGGATGAATAACTGTCGATCATCGACTCCAGTTCGCGGATCCGCGTGATGTTCTGGCACTCCACGACGAGGAAATCCTGCTCCTCGGCGGGTGAAACCGTCAGGGCGATGACCAGCGTCCGGCGCTTCATCTTGACGGAGACTTCGCCGGTAAAGCGACCCTGGTCTTCAATTTCCGCCCGGAGCTGTTCGATATCGATATCCGGCAGCAGATCGGTCAGCGTCGCAGCGGCGTCCGGTTTTCCAAACCAATCAGAAAACGGGCCGTTCTGGAACAGGACCTGCAGGTTCTTGCTGCCGACAACGGCGATGCCAACGCCAATCGCGCGCAAGAGCTGCTGGTTGATGGCGGTGATGTTCATGGAGCACCGGTCGAAAGGATGGTGGAGCGGCGGGCTTCGATTTCCCGCATCACGGACTTGATGTCGCCCCGATCGAATTTGTGTTCCGCCAAAGTCTCGTGCAGAAGACGCGCAATTTCGTCAAAATCCTCGTTTGTCAGATCGAAGGGGGCATGGGTGCGTCTCAGCCGCTCTTCCGAATAGGAAGCCGGCCCGCCCAACAGGTAGGAGATGAATTTGGTCTGATGATCGATCAGGCGAGTCATTTCGACGTCATCGAAAAAGTCGCCGATCTCCTCAGAATCGAGAACCTTATCGTAAAAAGTCATTACGATGCGGCTCTCCGAGCCGAAGCCGCCGTACTTTTCAAATAATGTCGCAGGCATGCCCTAGAACTCGATTTTCAGAGCGAGATCAAGACTAAGAGAGTATTCGACTATTCTGCCAATGCAAAGATTTTGTACCTTCTGTTCCTCTGCGTAATCTGTTCCGATTTTCTTCGGGGGCATCTGACACACGCCTGTGGCCGGTTACTTGCCGAATGGCGCCGGCCTGTCGCGTCCGCCGAGCCGGTGTTCTTGGTGCGGATGAGATTGTTGTTGTGCGCCACAATCGGCGCACAACGCCCTTCCGGGACGTTTCTGTCCTGTCAGTTCCGCTTATCTGGACAGGTTCTGGGCCAGCATGAGAGCGTTGCCGTCCGGGTCGTAGAAGGTTGCGGTGCTGACCATGCCTTCGATGGTTTCTGTCGGCCCGTCGAATCTGACCCCCGCTTTTTCCAGGGCGCTGCGGGCAACCGCGATATCGGCCACACCGAACACGGGAACCGTGTTTCCCGGAGCAGGTTCGGACTGTTCGCCCAGCCCCAGCGTCACGCCTTCGGTCAGGGTCTTCAACTCGCTCCAGCCAGCGTCGTCCACGTGATAGAGCAGCTCGAAACCGAGGTTTGCCGCATACCAGTCGGCACTTGCATGCCTGTCGCGAACAGAGAGGGCGAGGGTGATCGTGTTATCCAGTGAAACGACAGGCATGAGACTTCCTTATGTAGCAAAAGTATAGTAGCTATAAAACATGGATATGCAGCTTCTTGTCAACCTCACGTCCAAAGCCTGGTCCCTGAAAATTCTGGCACAGCTGCATGCAGGTATTCCCGGGCGGCAAGCTCCGTTGATTGGGTCAACGGGGGCTAGCCGCAGTTCGTTTGCGGCAAGCCTTGATCACCTGTTCCACCTTGGGCTGCTGGAGCGAAACCCTGGCCACGGCCATCCCTTGCGGCCGGAGTTTCGGCTGACGGACAAAGGAAAGGCTGTTGCAGCCATGGCGAGCCGAATCGAGGAGATCGTTCCGGACGAGGAGGCCTTTGCCGTGTTGAGACGAAGCTGGACCGTCCCGATCCTGGCAGTAACGGGGACGCCGAGCCGGTTTTCATCCATCAAGTCCGGTCTCGGACCTGTTACGGACCGGGCCCTGTCGAAGTCACTTGGTGTTCTGGAGGAGCGGGAGTGGCTGAGGCGGGATATCGATCTGTCGCAGCGTACGCCCTTTCCGATCTATCTCGCCGTGAATGCAGGGCTGAATATCAATCAGGCGATCTCCGCAGGCGTCCGCTGAGCCTGATGTGAACGAAAGTTCTATCCTATGGTTGCATTTTCCGGTCTGGACGTGGCGTTTTCCCCTGCGTCTTCCACCGTGCAAGCATCTGTTTCTGATCGCTAATTTCAAAATCAATGAATCTGGGCGTGTGGCGAGGCCCTATGACTCTTCTGGTTCATTGCAGTTTCCGGGTGTAGCGCTACGCTTGAGAGGTCGTGGCGAATCTTGCGAGGCAAGCATGTCCCGGTCAGACGAAGAGAAATGCGGTCGCCTGATGCGCACCGCCTGCACGAATGTCATCGGCTTCTGGCAGCTTTTGCAGGAACCGGACGTTCACAGGATCGATCATGTCAAACGCCTGCAGTACCGGGCTTACATGATCGGCTCCGCCCTCCATCTGGCAGACCTGGTGGTCAGGCACGAACGGGCCCTGATCCATCTCCGCCGGCCAGCCGGGGAGCCCGAGCTGGGCGAAGAAGCAAAACAGTTCCGCGCCATGGTTCACGCGTTTGATGGTGACCATCAGGAGACACTCGACGCCCGGGCCCTGGTCTTCAGCCAGGCCGTGCAGAGCGCCTTCGCGGAATAGACACGGGTAGGGTCAAAGGCCGAGTGCGGCGATCATCCTGTCGACCGCATCGTCCACCGTGCCGGTGTTTTCAATGCGGATCAGATTGGCGACGTTTTCCGGTTCCAGGTCGGCGCGGCGCAGCCGGTCTTCTATTTCCTGCCTGCTTTCGCGGCCTCGCGCGGCGAGGCGTTCGGCCAGGATTTCGACCGGGGCGGTGATCAGCAGAACGCTGGTGTTGCGGTACTTGTCTTCTGCCTGCTTCAGCACCTTGCGCGAGCCATTGGCAATCACGGTTTCGCCGGCTTCGATTGCCTGGTCGTAGCTTTGCGGAATGACGTAGCCGAGCCCGTGGGCTTCCCAGCACAGGGCAACTTTTCCGGTGGCTCTCAGCTGGTCGAATTCGGCGCGCGAGAGCGTGTCGTGATCCTCGGCCTCGACATCTGCCGCACGGGTGATTGCACGCCGGGCGAAGCTGACGTCCGTCCGGCCCGCCAAACGGGTTTTGAGCGCGGCCATCAATGTGTCCTTGCCGGCCCCGCTCGGGCCGACCACAAGCACCATGCGGCCGGGGCCGAGCTTATCAGTCATGACGGAGCCAGCCTCAGGCAACCCGTTTGCCCTCGCGCCAGACACCGCGCACGACCGGAATGTCGCCCACCATCTTCACCTGAATGAGATCGGCCCTGAGGCCTGGGTCCAGAACGCCCCGGTCTTCCAGGCCGATTGCCTTTGCAGGCGTTGACGTGACCATGGCGACAGACTGCGGCAGGGAAATCGCTTCGACCTCATCAGCCAGTTGGAAGGCGGCCTGCAGCAGCGAAATCGGCACATAGTCGGAGGACAGCACATCCAGAACGCCTGCCTCGGCAAGTTCCTTCGCCGAGATGTTGCCCGAATGGGACCCGCCGCGAACGACGTTCGGCGCGCCCATCAGAACGGCCATGCCGGCCTCGTGAGATGCCTTGGCGGCTTCCAGAGTGGTCGGAAACTCGGCGATTTTCGTTTGCAGCGAAATTGCCTCGTCCACATGGGCGGTGGTGGCATCATCGTGGCTGGCGATGGCGATACCGCGCGACTGGGCAATGGCCGACAGATGCTTGCGGTTATCAGGGGCCAGACTGCTGGCGCGCGCCTGGCGCTTGCGGATGAAATCGTCCATCTGGGCGTCGGTGAAGCCCTTCTTGCCCTGATAGTAGATCTTGTAGGCGTCCATCGACACGAACTGGCGCTGACCGGGGGTGTGGTCCATCAGCGAGATCAGGCGGATGCTGTCGTCATCCTCGAACACCTTGAAGGCGCTGAGCACGTCGGGTGCGGACACTTCGCAGCGCAGGTGGATGAAATGATCGGCGCGCAAGCGGTTTTCCCGCTGGCCGGTTTCAATGGCGTCTGCCAGCGCGCGCATGTCCGAATAGCCGAGGTCCGCGTCTTCATCCATGCCGACGCGTAGGGCATCGAAAACCGTGGTGATACCCGAACAGGCGATCTGGGCATCGTGTGCCTGAACGGCGGAAACCGGGTTCCAGCGCACTTTCGGGCGTGGAGCGTAGTGGGTTTCCAGGTGGTCGGTGTGCAGTTCGATCAGGCCGGGCAGCAGGTAATCGCCTTCGCAGTCGTGACCGTCAACATCGGTCGGCGAGCCGAGGCCGGAAATCAGACCGGCATCATCGACCGTCAGGGAGCCGTCGAATACTTCGCCTGCGAGAACCAGACGGGCATTCTTGAAGACTTTGGGATGCTTGCTCATGCAGTTTCCTCTTGGGACAGATGCCCGCTCTGGCTGAGCGCGTCAGCGGGGGCGGTGTTGCCGGTCAGCTCAAAAACCGTGTGAACCTCAAACGGCGCACCGCGCTCGGCTTCGGTGTAAAGCGCAACGTGGCGGCACAGCCGCTTCCTGCCGGTGACATCCGAGAAATGGTCTCGGGCGGCATTCGTCAGCCGTTCCATGTCGGTGTCGTCTTCCAGCTTGTTGGACAGCGTCAGATGAAAACGGAATTCGTCGAAGATATAGGGATAGCCCCATCTGACGAGATAGGTGTCGTGAATTTCCGACAGTCCGCTCTTGCGACGGCGCTCCAGGTCCGCGTCGGAAAGCGGCGCGCGGAACGGCTCGAACCGGCGCACGCACAGGCTGGCAAAGGCGCGTAGGGCCGGCTCTTCTGCCTCAGGGGTCAGTGCCAGAAAACGGCCGAGCCTGTTCACGCCGAGCGCATCTATCTCGTAAGGGGCGATTTCTGCGGCAAAGGTTGCGCAGGCCTCCAGCAGACCTGCCTCGGTCTGATCGACCGCGAGGGAAAACGGGGCTTTCAAGGTCCCGTGAAATCCATAGCGGCGGGGATCGGTCGTCAGCTCCTGAAAGCGTGCCGGCGTCATGCCGGACAGCTCCGGCTGGGGCAGAGCCGCGCCGGTATAGGGATCACGCCCGAGCCAGGTGTTCCCGAGCTGCATCAGGCGGTCGTCGGCATCGGCTGCGAAATAGAGAGCATAGCGCATGAGGGGAATCGCAATTTTTGAAATGTGGTTCGGCCGGGAAGTGGCAGGGCCACGTCCTTCAACTTTCTGAAGGAGTGACCTAAAGACGGGCGGTGACTTTTCTGTGACAGTTTCCGCCCGTCTGCAAGCCTTTCCTCATCTTGCGCCTCAGGCAGCCGCTTCCGCGCTGAATCCCGTCACGTC
This sequence comes from Roseibium aggregatum IAM 12614, assembly GCF_000168975.1. Classification (GTDB taxonomy): domain Bacteria; phylum Pseudomonadota; class Alphaproteobacteria; order Rhizobiales; family Stappiaceae; genus Roseibium; species Roseibium aggregatum. The sequence continues at coordinate 143,018 of NZ_AAUW01000019.1, read as the reverse complement.
GATGATGCGGTCGGCGATCTGCTCCCGCACATCCTGATCGTGCAGGATGCCAACCATGGCAACGCCCTGGGCTTTCTTCTCTTCCACCAGACGGACAACCACGGCCCGGTTGGCAGCGTCGAGCGAGGCGGTCGGCTCGTCCAGCAGCAGGATCGGATAATGGGCGATGAACCCCCTGGCGATGTTGACGCGCTGCTGCTCGCCGCCGGAGAAGGTGGCCGGCGGCAGGGTCCACAGGCGCTCGGGCACATTCAGCCGCGACAGCAGGGAGCGGGCCTTGTCGACACCTTCTTCCTCGCTGGTGCCCTGGGCGATCAGTGGTTCGGCGACCACGTCTTCCGCCGACACGCGCGGGATGGTGCGCAGGAACTGGCTGACGTAGCCGATGGTGTCTTCGCGAAGACGCAGAACCTTGCGCGGTTCAGCGCTGGCAATGTTGACGATCTCGTCGCCGGCCGTCACCAGGATCTGACCCTCGTCACAGCGGTAGTTGCCGTAGATCATCTTGAGGATCGAGCTTTTGCCGGCTCCCGAGGGGCCGCCCAGGACGACGCATTCGCCGGCATTGACCGAAAATTCGACCTTCTCGACCACGGGAATGACGGTCCCGCCTTGCAGGTGCATGGTGAAGGACTTGCCGACATTGTTGAGATAGAGGCGTACGGGCATTTCGGTCCTCATACCTGGAGAATGGAAGAAACGAGCAACTGGGTGTAGGGCTCGCGCGGATCGTCGAGCACCTGATCCGTCAGGCCGCTTTCGATGACATTGCCGTGGCGCATCACCATGATCCGGTGAGACAGCAGCCGGGCGACCGCAAGGTCGTGGGTGACGATGACCACCGAAAGACCGAGATCGGCCACCAGACGGCGCAGCAGGTCCAGAAGGCGGGCCTGAACGGAGACATCCAGGCCGCCGGTCGGCTCGTCCATGAAGACCAGCCGCGGTCTTGTGACGAGGTTGCGGGCGATCTGCAGGCGCTGGCGCATGCCGCCGGAGAAGGAGCGCGGATCGTCGTCGATCCGATCACTGTCGATTTCCACACGTCCCATCCAGTCGTCTGCGGTGGAGCGGATGTTGCCGTAGTGACGTTCGCCCACCGCCATCAGCCGTTCGCCGACGTTGGCACCGGCGGAAACATTCATGCGCAGGCCTTCGGCCGCATTCTGGTGCACGAAGCCCCAGTCGGTGCGCATCAGGAGGCGGCGTTCTGCCTCGGTCAGCTGGTAGAGATTGCGCATGGTGCCGTCGCGCATGCGATATTCGATGGCACCCGCCGTCGGGGCCAGCCGTGTCGACAGGCAGTTGAGCAGCGTGGTCTTGCCGGAGCCGCTTTCACCGACGATGGCCAGCACTTCGCCGGGCCACAGATCGAAGGAGACATCGGCGCAGCCGATGCGGTCGCCATAATAGCGGGTGACGTTGTGAACCTGCAGCAGCGGGTCCGTGGTCGGAAAGGCGTTCATCGGGCGGTCTCCTCTGCCTGGGTGGCGCCGAACTGATGGGCCGCCGGATCGGCCGCCATCGGGCCGAGATGGCCGTCCGCGCGCCGTTCCTCGCAATAGTCGCTGTCGGAGCAGACGAACATGCGTCCGCCCTTGTCATCCAGGATCACCTCGTCGAGATAGACATTCTCCGCGCCGCACAGGCCGCAGGGCTTGTCGAACTTCTGCACCTCGAACGGATAGTCCTCGAAGTCGAGGCTCTTCACCTTGGTATAGGGCGGAATGGCGTAGATGCGTTTCTCGCGGCCGGCGCCGTAAAGCTGCAGGGCTGCCATCTGGTCGATCTTCGGATTGTCGAATTTCGGCGTCGGCGAGGGGTCCATCACATAGCGGTCGTTGACCTTCACCGGATAGGCGTAGGTGGTGGCGATATGGCCGTTCTTGGCAATGTCCTCATAGAGCTTCACATGCATGAGGCCATAATCCTCAAGCGCATGCATCTTCCGGGTCTCGGTTTCGCGGGGCTCCAGGAAGCGCAGCGGTTCGGGGATAGGCACCTGGAAGACGATGATCTGGTCTTCGCGCAGAGTCTTTTCCGGAATGCGGTGGCGGGTCTGGATAACGCTTGCCTCCGACGTCTCGAAGGTGGTGCGCACACCGGCAGTCTTTTCGAAGAACCCGCGCAGGGAAACCGCGTTGGTGGTGTCGTCGGAACCCTGGTCGATCATCTTCAGGCAATCGTCCTTGCCCAGGATCGCCGCCGTCACCTGCACCCCGCCGGTGCCCCAGCCATAGGGCATCGGCATCTCGCGTGAGGCGAACGGCACCTGGTAGCCCGGAATGGCGATGCCCTTCAGGATTGCCCGGCGGATCATACGCTTGGTCTGCTCGTCCAGATAGGCGAAGTTGTATTCGCCCTGTTCGAAAATCTGAGCCGTGTCGTTCATTCTGCGGCCTCCCGGGCGGTGTCGCCCTCTTCTTCTTCCTGGCGGCGTTTTTCGAACCATTCGCCGCGCATGCGGCGGACAAGGTCCAGTTCGGCCTGGAAATCGACGTAATGCGGCAGCTTCAGGTGTTCGACGAAGCCGGTCGCCTGGATGTTGTCTGAATGGGACAGGACGAATTCGACGTCCTGGGCCGGGGCGGACTGTTCCTCGCCCAGTTCCTGCCAGCGCATGGAACGGTCGACCATGGCCATGGACATGGCCTTTCTCTCCACCTGTCCGAAGACGAGGCCGTAGCCCCGGGTGAAGGTCGGAGCGGTCTTGGCCGAGCCCTTGAACTGGTTGACCATCTGGCACTCGGTCACCTTGATGGCGCCGAGCGTCACGGCAAAGCCGAGTTCCTCTGCAAAAAACTCCACTTCCACTTCGCCATAGCGGATCTCGCCGGCAAAGGGGTGTGTGCGGCCATAGCCGCGCTGGGTGGAATAGGCCAGCGCCAGCAGGAAGCCTTCGTCGCCACGGGCCAGGTTCTGCAGGCGCAGGTCCCTGTCGGCCGGGAAGGACAGGGGTTCTCGTGTCAGGTCGCCGACAGGGGCGTCCTCGTCGGTTACCGGGTCCGGTTCCATCAGGCCTTCGTCGCCAAGCAGATCGGTGACCCGCGGCATGCTGGCGTCCTCAGGGCTGGCCGTTTCGACCGGCTTTTCAAGGCCGTCCTCTTCGGCGGCCAGCGCGAAGTCCAGAAGGCGGTGGCTGTAGTCGAAGGTCGGGCCCAGCACCTGGCCGCCCGGCAGGTCCTTGTAGGTGGCCGATACGCGGCGTTCCACCAGCATCTTGGCGGTATCGACCGGCTGGCTGTAGCCGAAGCGCGGCAGGGTCGTGCGGTAGGCCCGCATCAGGAAAGCAGCCTCGATCAGGTCGCCACGCGCCTGCTTGATGGCAAGCGCGGCCAGCATTTCGTCGTAGAGCGACCCTTCGCCCATGACGCGGGCAACGGCGTGGGAAAGCTGCTGGGCGATCTGCTCCAGTGTCAGCGAGGGAACGGAGGTGTCGCCCCGGCGGCGCTTGGCCATGAGCTTGTGGGCGTTGCGAATGGCTTTTTCGCCACCCTTTACGGCTACATACATGGTGTCAGACCTCCGCTTTCAGGATGCGGGTGGAGCGGGGCAGGGCAGCCAGTGCGTCCTGGCCGGCAAAGACCAGATCGATGCCCCGGGGAAACTGGCGGTTGTTGGCGATCACCTGGTCCCAGAAGACCGGCGGAATCGGGCCGGAGCCGAAGGACACGGTGTCCTTGATGCCAGGGCCGCTGAAGGTGACGGCCGGATGGGAGCTGAAGTCCTGGCCGGTCAGGATCACCGTGGTCGAGCGGTCCGGATATTCGGCGGAGCCCTGGTTGAAACTTGCCAGCGGGATCATGCTCACCGGCGCGCTGACCAGCGCGAAGGCCGCGTCCACCGGCTCGGTGACAATCGGGCAACCGGTGTGGAAGCGCAGGAAGGTCTTCACCGCGTCCGACGTCATCAGCGGCTTGTCGAGCCAGATCGGCGTGTCGTAGTCGAACAGGGTCAGGGCAATGGCGGCGGCCACCTGTGTCAGCGGTGCGGGCGGCTTCAGATTGCCGGCGGAAATCTCCTGCCGCGTGCCCGGACGGGCCATGGCGTTCATGATCGCGCGAAAGCAGCCCTGCGCATCGTGAACCGGATCCTGAAAGCCCGCGGCCAGCGGGGCGGCGGCGGTCTGTTGTGCTGCGCTCATCAGTTGTCTCCCCGCACCATGGTGAAGAAGTTGACCTTGGTGGCTTCGGTTTCCTCGCGAACGGTTTCCTTCGCGCCTTGCTGGGCTTCGGCCAGCGGCGCGATGATGTCCGTCTCGATGCGGTCCTGCATCGCCGGGCTTTGCCACAAGGCGTCGATCACGGCCGATTGCAGCGCTTTCTGCTTGTTGCGACCAAGACTGTAGGCGTTGCCGGTCTCGCCGGTTTCTAGCCGGACGACGCAGCGGGTCACGGTGACCTCGCCCAGGTTGAACGGGCTGCCGGTTCCGCCCATGCGGCCACGCACCATCACAAGGCCCGTCTCGGGCTGGCGCACCAGTTCGTAGCTCTGGGGAGGAAGCGCGTTGAATTTTTCCGCGACAGCTTCGGCGGATGCAGCCGCCAGCGTCGCGATGACCTTCTGGCGTGCGCCAACTGCCGCGCTGGCTTCGGTGTCAGGGGAGGAGGTGGAGGTGATATCTGTCATGAAGCGCGCCTTTTGGGTTGGGCGGTTCTTCGGAAAGCGTTCGAAAACGCCCTTGTCCTAGATTCGATTTGTCTATTTGTCTAGACAAATAATCCGGTTGACTCTTTGGTACCGAAATTTGATGACGGGCGCATGACGACGAATAGCACTCTCGACCGCAGCGCCGGAATTGCGGTGTGGCGCCAGATCATGGAAACGCTGAAGGCGGAAATCGTGAGCGGCGCCTTTGAAAAAGGCAGCCGCCTGCCGCCGGAATCCGAGCTTGCGAGCCGTTTTGGCGTCAACCGCCACACGGTGCGCCGGGCCATTGCCGCGCTGACGTCGGACGGCATCCTGCGGGCAGATCAGGGCCGCGGCACCTTTGTCGCCTCAGCCCCGCTCAGCTATCCCATCGGGCCGCGCACGCGCTTTTCGGAAATTGTTTCGGGCCAGCTTCGGGCCCCGTCCGGCCGGTTGATCGGATCGGCTATCGAGGAAGCCGACGCTCTTCTGGCGCATCAGCTTGGCGTGCCGCTCGGCACGGTGCTCATTCGCGTGGAAACCCTGCGTGTTGCCGATGGCGTGCCGATGATCGTTGCGACAAGCTGGTTCGAGCAGTCCCGTGTGCCCAACTTTGTCGCGGATTATGCCGAGACCGGGTCGATCACCGCGGCTCTGCAACGCGCCGGCATTTCCGACTATCGCCGCAAGGAAACGCGTATCACCGCCGAACTGGTGGAAACGCGGGATGCCCAGCAGCTTGGTCTGGCGCTGGGCCAGCCGGTGATGGTGGTGGAAAGCGTCAATCTGGATATGGCCGGCAAGCCCCTGCAATGCACCCGGGCCCGGGTCGCAGCAGACCGCATGCAGCTTGTTGTCAGCGGTGACACCTGACCGGCAGGCCCCGGAACGAACGCCCAGGGCCGCAGGGATCACGCGTCTTTGTCGTCAGCCGCTCAGGATTCCGGCAGATTGGCCGGGTCGAAGTCACACATCTCGGCCGCCTTGGCCAGGCTCTCGCTGAAGCCGGCCGGTGAGAAACGGCCATAGAGCCATGTTTCGCCCAGGCTCTCGCGCTCAACGGAAATATCGATATTCGTCTGGGCGTTGGCCACCGCCGCGGCCATCTCCTTCACGAAACCGGATGTCATCGAGAGCTTGTAAGGGGCCTGCATGCCGACCGGGGACATCTCTTCGCCCAACCAGATGTCTTCCCCGTCGATAGTGATTTCAACCAGATCGGTGTCGGCCCAGGGGTCTTCCTCATTTTCGGTGTAGGGCGCATATTCGTAAGTGAAATCGGCGTTGTAGCCTTTGACATCGAAGCTGAACTGCAGCGACCCGGAGGTGTCGCGCGCGGGGGCATTGTTGTAGACAAGACAGGTCCCGCCGATCCGCGCGGCTTCCCAGTCACCACTGGTGAAAGGTGCAGCGGCGACGCCTGTCGCCGGCAGCAAAGCCAGCACCGAGACAAAAGCTCTCAATTTCATTCCAAAGTCCTTCTAAACATTTCGATGTGCGGACACCCGCGTCCGGCTGCCCCGCGAACCGCGCATGGGCTTGAAACTCAATCGTTTCCGGCAAAGTCATACATGCTCTTCGTTGACCAGATGCGAATTTTCTCAAGTAAAAGGCCAATAAAGGTCGTTGCCTGTTTCTGCGCGATTGGCGGGCGGAAAGCAGGAGGGGTCGCTTGCAGGCAGGTGCGGCTGCTTCGTTGGTTCTGGGTGGAGGCTTGGTGTCGGTTTTGGGGGGGGCGAAAGCGGAATGTCCGGTCTCGGGCGGGTAACCAATCATATCGGACATTCAAACAGATCAAGTCTTCGGAATTTTCGATCTCAAATCTGCAAGTCGTCACTTCGTAGCATCAAGTGAGTAACGAACTCCGCCAGCGCGTCATCACCCTGCACTCAACGTTGTGACGAGAATGCAGCCGGTGGCACTACGACGGCTTTCTCCGGAACATACCGATCGAAAAAACTTAGCAGCCGTGCGACTTCGGCGGCATCGCCCTCGACCCTGATCTCGCCGCTTTCGATCAGTGCTTCAGGCAGTTCCTGGCTCACGTAGAGCTTGGCCTAGGTCTCGCCCGACATTGCAACGGTCAAATCGGGCCCGCGGTAGTGCTCGTCCGGCGCCGTGATATACTCCGCCACAGCGCGCCGAATGTGCAGGCCCGCACTGGGGCCGTGGTCGAAATCGAAACGCATGACCTTGTCGGTGTTACCGCTCTTTTCCGGGTCGATACGCATCCGGAAATAGTTCAGGAACGTTGTGGGTGAAGCCGCGATGGCCTGCGCGGGCGGTGGAATGAGACGGGGAATGGTCACCTTGCCTTCGAGCGCCAGCGCCCGTGACATCAGGTGGGCGCGATCGTTTGCGCCAGTCGAGACATAGGCCATCTGGCGAAGCGCCTGCGCCTTGACCTTGCGAACTTCCTTGTCCTCCGGATCGAGGCGATAGAGGTAGTTCACCAGTTGTGCGGCCCAGGCATATTCCTTTGCCGCCAAGGCATCATTGGCCGCGGCCAGCACCTTGTCGCGTCCGCCCATCAGCGCCACGAGCCGTCTTGCCTCGTCTTCAGGTGAAACAGGTTTGAGATTGGCTGCGTCGTTGTCATACCAACCCACGCACTGGTAGTGGATTGCCGGAGGATAGGTAGAGATTTCGCCATAATTTTGCAGGTTGTACGGAATCTGGTCCAGGTATTCGGGAAAGCTTACCTGGTGCCTCAACTCATTGGGCCCCTTGCCGCCAAGAATTCCACGCAAGGTCTGATCCAAGACGAAACTCGCTCCGTCCAGGTAGCCGCCAAGGATCCTGCTGACCTCATCCTTGCCCACGACCGGCCGGGCCCCAGCCGAAATCAGGACTTCAGGCTGAAGGTCGCGGTTGAGCTTCAATCCTGCAATCCATTCACGCGGGTCGCGGAAGACGTCACCGCGCAGCGAATAGAGCTGGGGCGGGCTCGACCACAACATCGTCGTGAAGAGGATCTTTTTTTCCGGCAGCCACACGGTCGTATGGACCTTGTCGTCCGAACCATACTTGGTGAAGAACTGCATCTTCACACCAAGGACAGTCATTTCCTGACCGTCTTCGACGGGAGTGTTTACGGGCAGGAACGCCATTTCCGAAGTTGTCAGGTTCGTCGGTACCACATATGCGTCCGGCCCGTTTTCCGGCATATAGGTGTTGAACTGGATCAGCGCCCGGGCTGTGAGATACGGTCCGATTTCCGGATAGTACGCGGGCGCCCCACCGGTGTTCTGCCTCACCACATCATTCAGGTTCGGATGACCGATAATTGTCACATCCGGATTGCCTTCCGCCAGAACACCGGCGCCGAAGCACGTGTGGGAATGCCCGTAAATGATCGCCTTGACGGGCTTGTCGCTCACGGTTCGCTAGGCTTCTATCATGAGCTCGCGGTCGTGCTTGGTGTCGCCCGTATCAAAGGCTATGAGGCCCTCATCCGTGTCGATGATGCTCATGGGGGCCAGCCCGTAGCCGCCGAAGGTCCATATGCCTTCTGCAGGCTGCTCGATTGTCGGTTCCGGCCAGCCGACCTTGCCGATACCGTCGAGAAGCTTCTTGTTGGTGATGGCTCCGTTTGGAGCGGTTCCCAATTCAATCGGAGCTCCCCTATAGGCGTCGATCTGTGAAATGGATGCGGGCCTGACGGTTGTGCCCGCTGTCTGCGCCGTGGCTAAATCTGGCGCCAGCAAACCAATCGCCGGAGAGGCTGCAATGGCAGCGCTGGACATCAGCAGTTCTCTGCGGGTCGTGTTGTAGGACATACTAAGGCGTTCCCTGGCAAATCATTACCGCAGCTGGCGGTTTCAATACTGCAGTATTCATCATGCCCACGAACAAACGCGCATGATCGGACCTATATCGCTGTCGCCGCGCCCATAAGGCGTCCGGACTCATTTCGCGTCATCGCGCTAGTCGGCCACTGGAATCATTTGCGGGATCTGAGAAGTCCATCTTTCCTGAAATCGTCGCGAATCGGGATCGCCCGTTTCCGAGCTTCGAAAGTGTTGTCAGATCAGTCTTTGCTGCTCTTTCATACGCACCAAAGAGGCTAGAAGGGTGTTCAGTGGAACCGGAACACCAAGGGTTGCTCCCCTTTCGGCGGCATAACCGTTCAGGGATTCTATTTCCGTTCTCCGGCCTCCCTCGATATCCTGAAGCATAGAGGGCTTGTGCGCGACATGGTGTTCGAGAGCGAGGTCGATCTGCTCGACGACCGCAGTCCGGTTCGTAGCAATGCCTTCCGCGGCAGCGACCTCGAGGACCTCGAACGCGATCTTGCGGGCAAGGTCACTGCCGACGAAATCGGCGATCTGGCCGACCGTTCCCTCGCCGAGAACCGCCGTAGCGTTCATTGCGCAGTTGAACGAAGCTTTCTCCCATATCTTTGCGGCCGCATTGCTTGTCTTCTCAAAGCCGGCAGCAGTGAGTTTTTCTGAAATACGCCCTGCAATTGGGTTTTCAGTGAGCGGCGAGAAGGGGGTGTAAGCAATTCCGTGACTGACCACATGGCCGGGGCCACGCAGGTCTCCCGGGGTCATCGTGCAGCCATACAAGATTTGAGTTTCTGGAACCAGGCCGCAAATTCTCTCCACATTGCCAAGGCCGTTCTGAAGCGTCAGGACGCAAGCCCCGGCGGCAATCTTGGGAGCAATAGATGACAGTGCGGCCTGAGAACGCATCGTCTTCGTCAGCAGGATCACGAGCTCGAGTTCGGGAGCGTTTTCCGGACGCATGGCGCGGATCGGCAGGTGATCGGTCCTGTCGTCCCAATCAACACGAAGACCCTCAGACTGAATGGCTTTCAAATGGGCCTCATTCGTATCGAGAAGAACGATATCTGCCCCGCTGTTGAAAAGCTCTGCTCCGATGACCGAGCCGAGTGCTCCCGCCCCCAGTATTGCCCATGTCATTATGATTTTCCTGTTGTGGCGCCGCCCGGCGCAAGCCGAGCGGCCGGGTTGTCTTGTTTGTCGCTAACGCAGAACGGCTGGCAGCCAGAGCGTGAGAATTGGGAAGCTCAGAAGGATCAACACGCGCAACACTTCAGCACAGAAGAAGGGCATGACGCCCTTGAAGGTCTCGATCATCGGTACGTCACGCGCAATCGCGGAAATGACAAAAACATTCATGCCGACCGGTGGGGTTATAAGCCCAAGCTCAACCACGATCAGAGAGAGAATCCCGAACCAGACCTTGAGGTCCTCCGTGCTCATTCCAAAGCCTGAGCCGTCGGCCATCTGATAGATTCCGCCATTGACTTCCACGAGGGCCGGCCAGAAAAACGGGATGACAAGCAAGATCATCGAAAGAGAATCCATGAGGCAGCCCAGCAGGATCAACGCGATCAGCATTACTGCCATAACAGTCATGGGTGGCATGCCTGAGTGGGCGACCCAAAGCGCGGCTTCCTGGGGCAGCCCCGACCGGGACATGAAGATCTTCAGCATCTCGGCGCCGAGCAGGATCAGATAGATCATGCCCGTCGTCGAAGCGGTTTCAAGCAGGCAGGTTTTCAGGTCATCTCGCGAGAGCCGTCGGCGAACCAGCCCGAGCGCCAGTATCAGAAAAACCCCCACGGCTGCTGCCGGCGTCGGATTGAACAGGCCGAAATAGATACCTCCGATCACCATGCCGAAGATGACCAGAACTGGCGTCATCCCGAGGGTGGCCTCCCAGAATTCCGTTCTGGAAAGTTTCCCGCCCTTCGGCGCGGCCTCGGGGCGGATCGCGACATAGATGGCGATGGTGGCAATGAACAGGATGACAGCGAGCATTCCGGGAATAAACGCCGCCATGAACATCGTGACGATATTGGTCTCCACGATGATGGCGTAGATGATAAGCACCACGGAAGGCGGTATCAGGATGCCGAGAACGCCGCCCGCCGCCAGCGTACCGGTCGAAAGTGCGGGGGAGTAATTGTATCGGCGCAGCTCCGGAAGAGCGACCTTACCCATGGTCGAGGCTGTGGCCAGCGAGGATCCGCAGACGGCACCAAAGCCTGCGCAACCGGCGATCGCCGCCATTGCAGTGCCTCCTGGGAGCCAGCCTAGCCAGGCATTGGCAGCCCGGAAGAGCGCCTGCGAAAGTCCGATTCTCGAAGCGATTGCCCCCATCAGGACAAACATCGGCACCACGGACAGATCGTAAATCGAGAACTGGCCGTAGGCGAGCGTGTTGAGCTGATTGAGAACCAGAGCAGGGCCGTTTATCAGCATGGTGCCCAGGCCGCCAACCAGGATCATGGCGTAGGCGATAGGCATTCGCAAACCAATCAGAAGGATCAGAGCAACAAGGCCTCCCAGGCCCAGGAGGAGAGCCTCAGACATGTTTTGCTCCCTGTTTCGCCTTCTTCCATTCCTCCATCGCGCTAACGAGCGAAGTTAGCATCAGAAGACCAAGCGATAGGAGAATGGGAACGAAAGCCAGCCACTGCGGAATCTGAAGGATCGTGGTGGCATAGCCGTAAGTCTTCTGCTCCTGCATGCCGAGAAACATGCGGCAGAGAAGAATAATGCTGAATGCGAGCGCCACGAACGCTCCTGCGAAGTTGAGGAAAGCCATCACCCTGGGCGATACGCCAGAGGTAAAGATATCAGCAGTGACGTTCGCTCTTGTGATCTGGCAGTAGGGAAGGAAGGCGAAGGCTGCCACCGCCACGCCCATCTCGGTCAGTTCGAAATCTCCGGCAAAAGAGATGCCTAGGGGCTTGCCGATGACAGAGAGGATGTTGGCGCCGACCACCGCAAGCAGGATGAGACCGCCAAGCAGCGCCCATCCTTCAGCGCCCCGGTGGACAGCACCGGCAAAGCCGGTGCTGCGAAGTGGTTGGTTTGCAACCATCAGCGCGTCGCATTCTCAGCAGTGATCGAGCGCGCGTTCTCAACGAGTGCAGAGCCGTCAAAACCCCTTGTGCCCGTTTCCTCGATCCAGCGGTCGACAACCGGACGAACAGCCTCGTCAAAAGCAGCGGTTTCTTCAGGTGTCAGCACGATATGTTCGTTGCCACTCTTGACGGCTAGATCTATGCCGAAGTCATCGGATTTGCGCCAGATTTCTCCGACCTGGCGAAGCCAGTCCTCGTCGGATGCCTTTCGGAAGCCTTCCTGAATCTCGGCGGGCAGGCTATCCCAGCGGTCCTTGTTCATGGAGACCTGGAAGACTGTATTGCCGAAGCGGCTCTCGTCGGCACCTTCGATCTGGTATTCCGTCTGCTCCTGGATCTTCAGCGGTGCGATGATTTCCCAGGGAATGAAGGCCCCGTCCACAACGCCTTTCTGTAGCGCGGGCGGCAGTTCGGGAACCGGCATTGCCACAGGTGTTGCCCCAAGCGCCTCAATCACCCAAGCGCCTGTCCTTGTCGGGACACGCATCCTCTTGCCGGCAAGGTCTGCCGGTGTGCGGACTTCCGTGTCTCCCATGTGGATCCCCTGACCCGCATGGACATGGAGAAACATCACTTCCACACCAGCGTAGTCGTCCTTCAGGTCGCTCTCGAAGAGTTCGCGCATCGCCAGGTTCGTTGCGGCCGGGTCGTTCTTGAACACGGTCGGAAGCTCAAAGACCTCGCTGCGTGGGAAAAGCCCAGGCGTGTAACCGTTGACCGTCCAAATCAGATCCACCACGCCACTGCGGACCTGAGAGATCAACTCCGGCGGGCGTCCGCCAAGCGTCATGCTCGGGAAGATTTCGATATGGACCTTGCCGTCAGTGGCTTCCTCGACCGCCTTTGCCCAAGGCTCCAGCATCTGGGTATGGGCAGGCGCGTTGGCGCTTAGAAAGTGATGCAGCTTGAATTCATACTCGGCTGCGTGCGCGCTTTGCCAGCCTGCCATCATCATGCTGCATGTCATGGCGGCCATCATGGTTCTTCTTGTCAGCATTTTCGGTTCCTCCTCCTGCTTTACTCTTCGGGGCTTCCAGCTTGTAAGAACCCACCTATTCGAAACCGGCCGGGTTGGGTCGTGGATCGGATGTCCCCTCCCCGTGTTGCGACATCCGGCCCGAAAACGACAACTCAGCTGTCATTCAAGCTAATATTCTTACTATATGAAATTACTTTCTCATAAAATGATGTTTTTGAAGGAGGTGTCAATATCTTTTGTTGTTTCACAAAGGATGTGCGCCTAAAGAGGCTTTGGAAGATTTGGAGACAGGCTATGGCCACACCGATCAATGGATCGATTGTCAAAGCATTCGCAATCCTTCAGCTTTTCAGTGATGAGCGGCCTGAGATATCCGCCGCGACCGTCGCGGCTGAACTGGACACAAATGTGCCGACAGCTCACCGGTTTCTCGTTACTCTGGAAGAGGTTGGCGCTCTGGTGAGCTACCGCAGAGGATACTTCTGCCTTGGTCCTGCGATTGAAGGTCTGGGCAGACTTGCGGAGAAGAACGACCAGTTTGCAACGCGGACCATTTCGCATGTCCGGCGGCTTGCCGACGCTCTCAATGAATCTGTGATGGTCTGCCGCCTTAGCCGAAGAGGCCCTGCCTGCATATCAGTGGCCATGTCAAAAAGACCGATATCAGTCAACATCAGCATCGGCACGGTGCTTCCGATCGAGACCACGGCACAGGGCAAGATCTGGCTTGCTGACATGGGAATGCAGGATCGGCTGAAGTGGGCTAAACAACACGAGTTGCCACCAGAGGCCGAACTGGCCGAGATCGCAGCTAGCGGATTTGCGCGTAACAGGGGCGAGAACGAACCTGAAATCGGGGCCTTGTCCGTCCCGATCCGCGACGGCTCAGGTAAGATTGCAGCCACCTTGAGCATCTTCGGAATGCTCAACCGTTTTGACGATGCGATGGTCGAAGCAGCCTTGCCCAAACTGAAGGCGGTGGCTGAGGAGCTTTCTGCAGAGTTGTGAGGGCTGGTTCCAGAGCTCGGCACAGCTCACGGCTAAGCAGCTCAGTGTGAGAGTTTGGAGACCAAGGCTGCAAGTTCGGTTCGGTTGGCGCAGCCCAGTTTTGTCATGCAATTGCCGAGATGCGTTCTGACGGTCGCGAACCCAATACCCAGAACGCGGGCGATATCCTTGTCGAAACAACCTCGCGCGATGAGAAGTGCGACGTCCCTTTCCCGTTCTGTCAGCATGTCCAGACTGACTTCCGGCGCCAGGGAGAGCGCCTTGCGCATGAAGGGGCCGATGATCGTCAGCAGATCGATTTCACGCTCACCGAAATCGGGACGGTTGCGATGCCTCCAGATGCGAAGGTCGGCGAGTTCGCGAGTGCTGGATAGCATGAACAGGTTCACGCCGTGATGCATCCCGTCCCGCGCCAGAAAGTCGTTGTAGAATTCAGTCTTCCGCAGGTCGGGTTTGGAAATGACCTCTTCCACGTGCGCAGCGCGGCGCAGTCCGCGCAGTTTTTCTGTCATGGGATCCCGGAATTGATACCAGTTGCGGTATCGCTCGATATTGTCAGGATCCTGATTGATCGTGAAGGGGTTGCCATAGGATCCCGCGCGAGGGTCCCATTCGAAGGAAGCCAGAACATCCGCTCTCAGGAGCATGAGAATATCCGGGAAAACCTCCGTGCGCACATCCTGACTGCCGCCGACGGAAAGCGTCGATATGATTCCGGCCAAAAGCCGGGTTTCCTGGGAGGACATGTCGTAGATGTGACTGCTCATGCGCACAATCTCCGTCAACAGTACATATGAAAATCCTACGCAAATACCGTGCCGCTATGCAAGCGCACAGAAGTTGTTGTTGTCGTCTATTATGTCCGTTGGCTCATAAAGTTAGTGTGTCCTACGCCCTGCCGGCTGCTGCCTCCTTCTGACCCCGTTCTGGTTTTGGTGCCGTGAATTGTTTTTTTACTTATTCTTGTGCCAAGTTTTCAGGACTAAGTGACGGAAAGCTTTCCCCGAGACAGAGCGCGATATCAAGCAGAAGCCTGTCGGCCCCGGCGGCCGCATCGAAGGAAAGTCCCACCGGTATGCGTCCAGCTATAAGCCCGGCGGGAAGCGTTATCCCGGGCAGACCGGCATTGCTGCCCACGTCCGTGTTGTGGATCGATGCCGTAAACAGAGGCACATCTTTGCCATTTAGGATGACGGTTTCATCATCGCCTATATGTGGTGGCGGAATGAGCGAGGTCGGGAACGCAAGCACGTCGATAGAGTTGTCCCGGAAAATGCGCCTGTAGCTATTCTGCAGCTCTGGCCGATGAACCCTGACAGCTTCGGCATAGATTTCCGCCGCGACCATAGTTTCAGCGCTAAGCTGATCCATGAGAATCGACCGGACGCCGTCCGAGGCTACGGACCTGGCGACTGCCTCGAAAGAGCGGCCGACATTGTAGATTTCAAGAAACTCCTCAAGCGCTACCCTACCTTCATAGTGGGCGATGTTGCTCGTAGACGCGATGTGGGGAGCCACAAGACTGCGGTCGTCCACGACCTTTACCACAGCACCCATGGTCTGAAGTTGCTCCAGCACTTCCTCGCAGATCTTCACCACGTCCGCATCCGCCGTGTCCCAAAAGAACTTCGCAATGCCTATCCGCAAATCCCTGATCATGTCAGGCTTGGGGACTTCACTGAAACCGACGACGAGACTGTCGAGAAGGTTGAGGTCCGCCGGCGTCCGTGCAATCGGTCCGGGAGTGTCCCGTGTTTGCGAAATCGGAACGATCCCCGCTGTGGGCCAGCGGCCGGAACTGGGACGGTATCCCCATAGGCCGCAGAAGGCCGCCGGTATCCGGACCGACCCACCCGTGTCCGTCCCGATACTCGCGGGAACCATGCGGTGTGCCACGGCACAGGCGCTGCCGCCACTTGATCCGCCGCACACCAGGTTTGGATCGAACGGATTGCGCGCCGGTCCGAACAGGGCATTGTTTGTGGTCGTGCCATAGGCCAGTTCATGCATGTTGTTTTTGCCGAAGGCCACTGCACCAGCTTGCCTCAAACGCCGGGCCACCGGAGCGTCTGATGCGGGCCTGAAATCGCGCATGCCAGGCGTGCCTGCTGTCGTTCGATAGCCGAGAACGTTGATGTTGTCCTTGAACGAAACCGGTACACCGTGAAGCGGGCCTCTTGTGTGTCCTGTGGCACGCAGGCTGTCGCATTCCTGGGCCTCTTGCCTGACTGCTTCTGCATCCAGCTCCGTGAACGCATTGGCGCCCGAGTATTTCTGAACGCGCTCAATCAGGGCGTCGCATACTTCCGTGGCAAGCAGGTCGCCCTGCGAGATAAGGGATGCAAGCTCGGAGCAACTCAATTCGGGAATATACATTGGTGTCTTCTCACTTGAGGCCCTTCCTGCCGGAGGTGGTCAGCCTTGCGGATGCACGATCCAGGGCGCACGGCATCGTTCCTTGCGGGCGTTGATCTCCGCCGGAGGTTCAATGGTGGTTCCAGATTTCGCAGTGGCCTACTGTTTCTGGGTATGTGTCTGAGCGAATTACCGGATGCACGGCCCGGCTTGTCCCCCAGTCGCAGCTCTTACGGACCGGAGGACGATGTTTCCTACTCCTCGACCTCAAAAGGCCGTACGATCGAAGCTTCCTCGGCAGAGTTCAATTCGGACATGACGCTGCGTTTTTCCTTGTTGAGGACCAGTCGCAGGACGTCCGGACGCGCGTAATGCCCGCGCGGGTCTGCGGCAACCTTCGCCATGTCGATCAGAACCGGGTCGAGATCCGCATAAAGAATGCCTTCTTCGTCGTCGGCGAGAGGCTCGCACATCTCCCTGCCGTCTGGAGCGTAGATCATTGCATAGCCGCCGCCAGGCTTGCTCGTGCGCGGATTGAGCAAATGCGCCTTCTCCGGTGTCTGTGCCATGATGTCGAACATTTCCTGGCTCACCGTTGCGCAAGGCGCGAGGACATAACAACTGCCTTCCACTGCGTAGGTTCTGGAGAAGGAGTTGTTCACCTCCGGACCGAGCGCGTAGGCCATGTCGCGGTACAGGCAGAAGCTGGGCCAGGCCGCCACATGGATATCCTCACCCTGCGCATGCATGGCCATCCGTACGAGCGGTTGCGCGTGTTCCCAGCAATTCAAGGCTCCAATGCGGCCGATGGACGTGTTCACCACCTCCAGATCCGAACCGTCGCCCTCCCCGAACACCATGCGTTCAGCAAAGGTTGGTTTGAGCTTCCTGCGAACCTGCAGGAGATCGCCCTCGTTGGAGATCATCGCCTGGGACATGTAGCGCGTCCCGTTTTCCCGCTCGGAGAACCCCATGTTGATGAAGATGTCATTGCGCTGCGCAATTGCCTGCAGGCGGTTCATCTGCTCGGAGTTTACGTCCATGCTGTTGTGATGGTAGGGTGCAAAGAATTGCATGGCTTCGGCAGGTGAAGACAGCCACACGAACCAGGGATAGCCCGGCAGCCAGGTCTCCGGGAATGCGATGATCTTCGCGCCGTTGCGGGCAGCTTCCGTGATCAGTTGTTCGGCTTTGTCGATGGAGCGGTTCAGGTCCAGAAAAATCGGAGCTGCCTGAACGGCGGCAACCTTGATAGCTTTCATGCAAGTTTCCCCTTCTTGTCTGTAATTGTCGGCTGGGTTCCATGAACCCGGCGCGCTTCATGGTGAGCGATCGGAAGCAAATCGATACGAATAAGTCTCTTGATGAGACCCCAGACACCTTCCGGCAGAAAGATGGTGACGGTGATGGCGAGCAAGCCGCTGATGACGAAATAGCCGGGGCCCAGATCCGAGAGAGTTTCACGCAGCAGATAGTAAACGATAGCACCAAATATTGGCCCTTCTACCGAACCGATACCGCCCAAGATGACGATGAAGATCGTTATGGCGATCCAGTTTTGCGAAAAGGCGCTGCTGGGGGTGATCTGAATGCTGGTGATGTAATAGCACGCCCCTGCCGCCCCCGAGAGCGCCGTGGCCGTGATGAGGGTGAGCAGCTTTACCCTGGAAGTCTTGACGCCCATTGCCTCGGCGGCCGCGTCGCTGTCGCGCATGGCCCTCAGGCCAAGCCCGAAACGGCTCTTGAGCAGGATCACGATCGCCGAAAGCGTGATGAAGAGCACTATTGCCGCAAATGCGAAGTTGAGCGGTAACCGCAAGCTTCTGGGTACAAGCCGTAATACTTCCAGGTTCAGGCCACCGCCGGCTCCGACTGCAGGAGTGATCAGGCAGAGAAGCCGCGCGACCTCGGCCATGACCCATGACCCAATGGCGAGCTGAGCACCTTCAAGCCTGAACAGAAGCGGTGACAGGGCATAGGCAATGACCGCGGGTACGGCAGCCCCGGCAAGGATCGCGGGATATGGTGGAATCCCGAGCGCATTTGCCACCAGATAGAGCGTGTAACCGCCTGCGCCGATGAACAAGGGCATGCCGATCAAAACGATGCCGGAGAACCCGGCGAGAAGGTTCCAGGCAAGTGCAATTGCCAGTACGACACAAAACTCCGTTGCCAGCACCAGTCCTGCCTTCGACAGAACGAGAGGCAGCAAGCACAGCACCACGGCTACCGCGAAAAGCGTCACATAGGCATTGTCGATCCGCTTGATCATAGACCGTTCCTCCTCGCGAACATGCCTGCAGGCCGAAAAAGCAGCACGGCGAGAAAGACCAGATGCCCCGCGAGAGGGCCGAAAGTCGGGGCGATTGCGAGACCAATAGCTTGGGCGAGCCCAAGCGCGAGACCACCAAAGAACGTTCCCCAGATCGAGCCTAGCCCGCCCAGGATGACGGCCTCAAAAGCGAACAGCATCCGTTCCGGCCCTGCCGCAGGCGCAAACGTGGAGCGCATGCCAAGGAAAATCGCGGCAATTGCCGATACCGACAGCGAAATGGCCAGAGCCAGCGAGAAGATATGGCCTGTTTCGATGCCCATCAGCCTCGCTGTTCTGTGATCGTCCGAGGTTGCACGCACGGCGCGCCCGAAGCTGGTCTTGGCAAAGACAAGCCAGGTGCAGGCGAAGGCCAGGCAGGCAAAAAGGAAGAAGAACAGCGGCATCACCCCAATGGAGAAAGAGCCGAGCGGGAGGGCGGCCGAACCGATGCTGCCCGGCTGCAGGCTGCGGGTGTCCGCGCTAAACCCTATTTGCATCATGTTTTGCAGCACGATGGACAAGCCGAAAGTCACGAGCAGCGTTGGCATTGGCCCTCTGCCGATGGTCCTGTTCAGCACAACCCGCTGCAGGGCGTAACCGAAGGCAAACATCAAGAGAGCGACGAACGGCAGAGAAAAGAGCGGGTTTATTCCGAGCGCCTGGGTGGCAAGCCATGCCAGATAGGCCGACAAGACGATCATGTCACCGTGCGCCAGATTAATTTGCTGCATCAGGCCGAAGGTCACAGCCAGGCCGAGGCCGAAGAGGGAATAGAGGGCGCCGACGAACAGGCCGTTCAGCAAGAGCTCAATCATGAGAGCCTCCAAAATAGGCGTCCGAGATCTGGTTTCGGTTGGCTGTCGCCGACGACCCTTCGAGCACGATGCGGCCATGCCGCATGCAGGCGAAGTGATCGCTTTCGTTCAACGCCCGGGCGATATCCTGCTCGACGAGAATGATGGAGACGTCTGCTCCCCTGATTTTCTCCAGACCGCCGTAGACCATGTCGACGGCGGAGGGAGACAGGCCGAGCGAGAGCTCGTCGCAGAGAAGAACCTTCGGGTTTGCCATCAGGGCGCGACCGACAGCAACGAGCTGTTGCTGCCCTCCCGACAGTGCCTGAGAGGGTCTGCGGCGCAATTCCTTCAGGATCGGGAACGTGTCCAGCACGCGGCCGATTGTCCAGTCGCCCGGTCGCTTCCGGTAGGCGCCCAAAAGTAGGTTTTCCTCTACCGTGAGGCTCGGAAACAGCTTGCGGCCCTCGGGGACCATCACGATGCCATGATCGACAATCGCCGAGGTGGATTTGCGGGTCAGGCTGGCGCCGTCGAGTTCAATTTCCCCGGAGGCAGGGGCCAGCAGCCCGGTAATGACGGAAAACAGTGTGGATTTGCCCGCACCGTTGGATCCGATGAGCGAAAGTGTTTCTCCCTCGGCGATGCCAAGGCTGACACCAAAGAGAACCGACATGCTGCCGTAGCCCGCTTCCACATCACGCACACTAAGCATCGAGTTCGGGCTCCATCCCAAGATAGATTTGCCGAACAGCGGGGGTGGCCATCGTTTCTTGTGGTGCACCGTCGGCGATGATCTTGCCCTCGCCCAAAACGACGATCCTGGAGACTGCGGAAGTCAGGACGTGCACAAGGTGTTCAATCCAGATGACCGCAATTCCCTGCGTGTTGACTTCCTTGATCAGTCCGGCGATTTCCATGGCTTCATCATCGGTAAGGCCACCGGCGATCTCATCGAGCAGCAGCAGGGAAGGCCTGGTCGCAAGGGCACGGGCGAGTTCCAGCCGCTTTCGATCAAGCAGCGGCAAGTCTCCCGCACGCATCTCGGCCCGGCCGTCGAACCCGGTCTTGTCGAGGATCGAATAGACTGCTTCGACGGCTTCGTTCTTGCCCAGTCCGCCGGCATAGCGTGCGCCGACAAGCAGGTTCTCGTAAACGGTCATGTCCGAGAAGGACTGCGGCACCTGGAAAGTCCGGCCGATACCGCCTTTGGCTCTCTCGGACGCACCGAGAGCGGTAACGTCCTGGCCGTTGACGAGAATTCTCCCGGAGTTGGGAGGAAGCTGTCCGGCGATGACGCCGAATAGCGTTGTCTTGCCCGAGCCGTTTGGCCCGATCACGCCAAGCAATTCCCCGGGGTGGACTTCCAGTGTCAGGTTTTTGAGAACTGGAGGGCCACCGCCATAGGATTTGCTGACGCTGTCCACGAGGAGAGACGGGGTCAGCGAGTGCATCCTGATTGTCCGAAGTGTGCCGGTCAGGCGCCGATTTTCATTTGGAACGGCGCTGTCACGGGCACGTCCGGCATCTCTTTGTTGTAGACCACATCAAGATCAAAGTTGCCGTTCGGGTCGACGTGCCATTGGCCCCCTGCGATCGCCATCTTTGCCACGCTCTTGATCGGGCTGTTGGCCCAGTCCAGGGTACCGACAACGGTGTCGAGAGTCATGTTCTTGATGGCGTCCGCGACGGAATCCGGATCGGTCGGATCATCGGCAGTGCGCAGAGCGTTTATGCCGGCTTCGAGCAGTGCGTGCACAACACCGATCGGCTGGGTCCAGCGCTTGCCCGTTTCGGCCTCATAGGCGCTGGCGAGTTCGGCACAGGATTGGCCCGTGATGGACGAGCGGAAAGGATAGCTCGGTGTCCACCAGACTTCGGTGGACATACCGTTTGCTTCAATGCCGAGCGACTGGACGCCAGCGGGGAACAGCAGCGCCTTTGCGACGGTGACGACCTTGGGCTTGAAACCGGCCTGCATGGCCTGACGCCAGAACACGACCCAGTCCGGCGGATCGAAGAGGCCGGTCATGATATCGCAGCCGGAATCGCGGAAGGCAGCGATTTGCCGCGAGAAGTCGTTCGAGCCCGGCTCAAAGAGACCGACGTCGACCATTTCGAAACCGGCGTCCCTCAGAGCGGGCGGGAAACCGATGGTGTCACTGAAGAACGTTTGGCCCGGAGGATCGTTGGTGAAGCAGGAACCGATCTTCTTGTTGGTCTCCAGCGAAGACCACATGCCGACATAGGTCGAGATGATGTCCTCAATGCCCCAGAAGAAGTGATTGGCGTATTGGAAGCCGGTTTCAGGCGTACCGCCTTGCGGGAAAAGCCAGCCTTGCCAGGGGTCCATGGTGGTGATCGACGGCACGCCGGCGAACTCGCACTGCGCGCTCACGTTCTTGATGCCGAGCGCGCCCTGGGCAAGCACGATATTGACTTCGTCGGAATTGATGAGCTGTTGGGTGGCGCTGGTCGACCGGTCAGGATTGGTCTGGTCGTCGACGTCAATGATGTCGACTTCGTAGCGCTTGCCGTTGTTGACGATGCCGTCATTCAGGGCTGTGCGGATCTGCTTGAGCAGGAAGGGATCAGCCTCGGCAAAGGTTGCAAACAGCCCCGTGACTGGACTGATATATCCAACCTTCAGTTTCGCGCTTTGGGCGAGTGCAGGCATGGGAAAACTGCTGGATGCGGCAACGCCGGCAGCTCCGATTGCAGCGCTTCCCAGCAATGTACGTCGGGATATCAGGCTTGAGCCTGGCAATTTGTTGGTCATGGAAGTTCCCCTTTATTTATTAATCGGGGATCATTCATGTGCCGGCCCGTGGAGACCATCCACAATATTGTGGATGCATGTGGCGCACAGCAGCCCAGCCCTGAATTTCAGGGCCAATTCGCTATGGCCAGTCGGAAAATGTCTGGAGCACCGTACTGGCCTGCCGGTCTTCCTGCTTGCGCATCGTCTGTCTGTACTGGCGTGGCGACAAGCCGGTAGCCCGCTTGAAGAAATGCGAGAATTTTGTCGGATCGCTGAAACCGAGATGATTTGCGATCGACTGGATGCTTTCGTCCGTCTTGAGCAAGCGGGTTGAAGCGTCCATCAAGATCCGCTGCTGGATCAGCGAGAGCGGTGTGCGCTTCAGGTTTCTCTGGCAGATATCGTTCAGCCGGTCGTATGTGAGGTTCAGATCCTGGCAATATCCGGTGACCGTTTTACGGCTCCTGTAGCCCAGCTCAACAAGTTGCCGGAACCTGTGCAGGATATGCGTATCGTTGCGGCCGTCGGCGAGGCCGCTGCTCGTCAGCATGCGGCTGATCGCAATCAGCAACAGTCGCACAAGTGATGCCACCGCCGTCTGGGACCGCTTGTTTTGATCGTTCACTTCATCTGTAAGCAGCGGCAGCAAGGGTGCGATTGAAGCCGCCAAAATCTCAGGGTTTCCGGGAGTAAGGGTCAGCCTGCTCAAAATCGTGTCGAGTATCAGGCTCTCCGGGCCTGTGCCGGTGACGAGCGATTGCAGCGGTCGGGCAAATCCGATGATCCAGGCGCCTGTACCCGCTGGAACGCTCAATCGGGCCCGCACTCCGTGCGGAAGAACTGCGATTGAGCTCTCGACGACCTCCATGGCTTCCTCGTTCACGTGCAGGGTCGCGTTTCCCCTCAGCACAATAGCGATCAGATTGAATTGCGTGGAGGTCCCTTGTCCGGCGGCGTAGGTCCGCGACCGGAAGCCGGGTTCCACCACCTCCAGGCGAAGCATGGATAGAAGTGCACTGCTTTCCGGCATAGTTTGCGCCCAAATTCCCAGAAAACTTCATTATTTACCTACAATAGGGCATTTATTGATCCCTGCAAAACATGTGAACTGGTGATGGTCTGCCGGAAAGGCAGGGGAGGACCAGATGAACGGGACGGAAACAGCGGGTAAAACGCCGCACAAGCGCGCGTCACACGCTCCAGAACGAGTGCTGAGAACAGGGCTGTTCGTCAAAGGCGCCCATCAGGGTGCTACGGCAGGGGCGGTCTTCGAACGTCTTGATCCATCGTCTGGCCTGGTTTCTTCGGTTGCTGCGGATGGCCGCGCAGCCGATGCCACGAAGATGGTTTCCGTGGCTGCGGCCAGTTTCAACATCTGGTCCCGACTGAGCGGTACGGAGCGAGCGGCCGTTCTCCGGCGTGCCGGCACCCTGATACCGCATTACGCAGCAAGATTTCACGACAGCATGCTTCGGGAGACCGGCGCTACCGCGGAGTGGGTGGAGTTCAACTTCCGCGTTGCCGCGAAGGTGTTCGAGGCGACCGCGCAACTGGCCGAACAGTTTAGCATCGAAGGGGGGCAGCAGGCAGGGGGCTCTTCACGGACGGTTCGTGTCCCTGCGGGCATCTGCCTTGCGATCGCCCCCTGGAATGCGCCGATCGCGCTTGGCGTCCGCGCCATTGCCTTTCCCCTCGCATTTGGCAACACAGTGATCTTCAAGGCCTCGGAACTCTGCCCCGTAACCCATGTTCTGCTGGGAGAGCTCTTGCATGAAGCCGGCGTTCCGGAGGGAGGGCTGAGCATCCTCACCAATGCCCCGGAAAATTCCCGCGAGGTGGTGGAGACCTTGATTGCCTGTGCCCCCGTGCGTCGCGTCAATTTCACGGGATCGACCCGCGTCGGCCGGATCGTGGCTGGTATTGCAGCCTCCCATCTCAAGCGCTGTTTGTTGGAGCTTGGCGGTAAATCTCCGCTTATTGTGCTGCCCGACGCGGACATCGGCGAGGCGGTGGAGGCGGCTGTTTTCGGCGCTTTTCTGAACTCTGGCCAGATCTGTATGGCAACTGACCGGATCATTGTCGATCATGCAATCGCCGACGAGTTCGTGGATGCGCTTGCCGAGCGGTCAGCGCAGCTTACTGCAGGGGATCCGCGCAATCCGGGTGTTCGCATCGGCCCTCTTGCGACTTCGTCCATTGCTGTCCGGCTTTCCGCCCTGATTGAGGACGCGCTCTCCAAGGGGGGCGTGTTGCGATCGGGTGGTCCGGCACGCGGACAATTCATGGATGCGACCATCATTGACCATGTCTCGCCCATGATGCGTGTCTACTCGGAAGAGTGCTTCGGTCCTCTGGTCGGCATCCATCGGGTCGGATCGGTCGAGGAAGCCATTACTGTCGCAAACGACTGCGAATACGGACTGTCGTCCGCAGTCTTCGGCGCGGATCAATCCGTTGCCGCCGCCGTAGCTGACCAGCTCGAAACCGGCATCTGTCACATCAATTCCGCGACGGTTGCCGACGATCCCTTCATGCCGTTCGGAGGCGTGAAATCGAGCGGATACGGCCGCTTCGGCGGCGATAGCTGCCTGGATGAATTCACGGAATTGCGCTGGATCACCACGAAACCGTCCCGGCGGGAGATGTGACAACAGCCGAAGCCGGAAAAAAGCGGCCCCGGCTATCTGCCGGGCTGCGGGACACTTTCAACAATAACAATGTCAATCAGTTCCAAGGAGAGAAACGTGACTGTACAATTTGTCATCAATAACAAGGATACAGCCGCAGCCGGGGGGGAAACCTTCGATCGTCTTGATCCGGTGACCGGCGAAGTGGCATCGACAGCAGCGGCCGCGCGCGCGGCAGATGCAGCTATCGTCGCGAAGGCTGCTGCGGTAGCCTTTCCGGCCTGGGCCGAGGTGGCTCCCGGGCAGCGGCGAGCACTCCTGAACAAGGCCGCGGATATCATGGATTCCAAGTCTGCCGATTTCGTCGCGACCATGATCGCCGAGACCGGGTCGACGGGCCCATGGGCAGGCTTCAACGTGATGCTGGCCGCAGGCGTCATCCGGGAAGCTGCTGCAATGATCACCCAGATCGGTGGCGAAGTCATCCCCTCCAACAAGCCCGGTACGCTGGCGATGGCTGTTGCACGTCCGAAAGGTGTCTGCCTGGGCATCGCACCGTGGAACGCACCTGTCATTCTCGGGACGCGCGCGCTCGCGATGCCGCTCGCTTGCGGGAACACGGTTATTTTCAAGGGCTCGGAATCCTGCCCCAAGACACATCGCATGATCGTCGACTGCTTTGTCGAGGCCGGGCTGCCCGAGGGCGTTGTCAACTATGTCTCGAACGCCCCCAAGGATGCAGCGGAGGTCGTGAAGGCGTTGATTGAGGCCCCGGAAGTCCGGCACGTAAATTTCACGGGATCTTCCGCAGTCGGCCGTATCATCGGCCGCCTTGCCGGTGAAAATCTGAAGCCCTCACTTCTGGAACTTGGCGGCAAGGCGCCTCTGGTGGTGCTTTCCGATGCCGATTTGGACGGGGCCGTGAATGCGGCGATCTTCGGTGCCTTCATGAATCAGGGTCAGATCTGCATGTCCACCGAACGCATTATCGTTGATGAGAGCATCGCCGATGAATTCGTGGAAAAGCTGGCCGCCCGTGCATCGAAGCTGCCGTTCGGCAACCCACGCGATCACGTTGTTCTGGGGTCCCTGGTGAATGCGGAAGCAGGCGCCAAGATGGACGCGCTGATCTCTGACGCCACCGCAAAGGGCGCAAAACTTGTTGCTGGCGGTGAACGGGACGGCGCAATCCATTCGGCGACCCTGCTGGACGGTGTCACAGCGGAAATGCGTATCTACAGCGAGGAAAGCTTCGGACCGGTGAAGTCGATCATTCGCGTGAAGGGCGACGCAGAGGCAATTGCAACGGCCAATGACACCGAATACGGGCTCTCGGCTGCCGTTTTCAGTCAGGATATCCAGCGTGCGATATCCGCAGCCAACCAGATCAAAAGCGGAATTTGTCATATCAACGGACCGACGGTTTCCGACGAGCCGCAAATGCCGTTTGGCGGTGTCGGAGACTCCGGCTATGGCAGGTTCGGCGGGAAGGCGGCGATCGCCGAATTTACCGATCTGCGCTGGATCACCATTGAGGATCCGAACCAGCACTATCCGTTCTGATCGGCAGGTGGCGAAACACGAACGATAAGAGGCACGGCCCTGTGCACCGTGCCTTTTGCCAAGATTTCTGAAGAATTCTCGACCTGTTTCCGACGAGTAAAGACCCGGGCGCGCCCCGGGTCTTTCAGCTTCCGGAAGTCAATTCAGCTCTCGGCCCGCGATCGTTTTCAAGAGGTCATCAAGCGCCTCGAAAAGAGCGGCAGCGCCCCGGTAGAGTTTCTCGCCACTGAGCGGAGTGGGCCGGCCGTCCAAGGTCACGACCAGCAGCGGAACGCCCCTGGGAAGACTTGCCTGCCGGGCTTGCGTGTCTGATATCCGGGCCTGGGTTTCTCTTTCCAGCTCAGCGCAATTGGTCAGTTTGTCTTCGAATTCGGCAACGTTCAGTTCTATGGCCGCCTTTGCCGCGGTCCGGCAGGCAACGAGCGCCACTTCTCTGGCCCGGGACGTGTCTTTGCCTTGAACATATCGGGCAATCTGGGCATCGTGCAGGAAGTTTGGTTCGAGCGCGGCCTCATATTGACCAAGGGCCACCATCGCGCGCGTGAGAAAGTTGGAGCCGAACACACCTCCCTTTGAACGCATGACGCCTTGATGATAGGCCTCCGTGAAACGCTGCCCTGTTATTTTCTGAATATGCCGATCGTTCCGCTCGGCATGATCGGCAATGCTGGCCACCGGGCGCGGATCGAAGAAAAGGCCCGACGGGCGCATAGCCAGTTGATCCGGATATTTTTCTGCGAGGCCGGCAAGCGCGGGAGCGCTCGCGTAACACCAGCCGCACAAGGGATCGAGATAGTAGTCGAATTTCAGATCGAACAATGTCATGTGCGCCTCTTCCGGTGTGACTTGAATGGCATTCAGCCTCTGCCGATGGTCGCTTCGATAAGAGCTAGACCTTTCTTTGTGTCGACATGCGCAAGTGCTTCGCAGAGCGCCTGCTCGAACGCATCCGGAGCGGTCACGCGCCGCGCCCAGGCGCGGCTCGCTTCGGCCACTTTCGTGAAGTCCGGGCTTGGCGAAAGATCTGTAAGCGGGACGGCATTGGCCTTGGAGGCGTGGCCATCGGGATAGATGTCGAGAACGGACTGCCGCACAGCGCCCCATTCGGTGTTGTTCAGCACTATGACGACCATTGAAAGCCCAAGCGCTTCGGCGATTTGGTGGCAGGCCACCGGATTGGAAAACATATAGGAGCCGTCGCCCATAGTCGCGACCACAGTCTTTTCCGGACGTGCGAGCGCAAATCCCATGGCGGCTGGGAAGCCCCAGCCGAGTCCGCCTGAATGAGGACCATCGAACCAGGACTGATGCCGGGTCAGTCGCAGAAAGGGGAGCTGGCAACCCAGTTCAGAAAAGACCGCCGCGTCGCGGTCGGCTAGTGTCTCCGAGACGGTCAGGCTGATCCAGCGTTTTGTCAGGGCTGGTCCGTCCCGTTCTCTGGCGGCAGCATCGAAACGCCTGGACTGATCGGCGGCATTGGCCTTCGCAATGTTCCTTGCTCGCGCGGCCACTCTGGCTTCGTGGCCGGGCAGCAGTTTCGCCATGGCCGCCTCAAGGGCCACGATCGCCGGGGCAATTTCCGTCGTCACGCCCAGGTCGCAGCGGAAGTTGCGCACACCAGAACGCTCCTGCAGGGGACGCGGTCCAAGCTGTATGACTGTCGCCTCTTCGCGCGGTTCGATCTGGGCAGGTGACCAGGGTGCCAAAGCGTCTATGCAAAGCACGACATCGGCCTTCTTCAGAAGCGGTGCCGGGTCGGGGCCCGCGGCCATCGGATGGGTGGTCGGCAAGGCCAGTTCCACGGCCCAATACTGGCAAAGAGGAATGCCCCAGTCGCCGGTCAGTCGCGACAGGGCTGCAAAGGCGTCAGCGCTACCCGCGCCATGCTGGGCAAAGATGACGGGATGCTCAGCCTCAGCGAGGAGGCTCGCAATCCGGGTAATCTGATCGGTCCCTGCCTCGACGACAGCAGCATTCATTTGAGGCCGGCGCTCCGCGCCCGCAGCGGGGATCGTTTCACTCAGGACTTCACGCGGGAGGCTTACATAGACAGGTCCCTTGGGCGTCGACGCGGCGATGCCATGCGCCCGGTCGGTCACGTCGAAGATCTGTTCCGGGAACCGGAGCTCGTAATCCCATTTG
This sequence comes from Roseibium aggregatum IAM 12614, assembly GCF_000168975.1. GTDB lineage: Bacteria > Pseudomonadota > Alphaproteobacteria > Rhizobiales > Stappiaceae > Roseibium > Roseibium aggregatum. Next base: position 114,942 of record NZ_AAUW01000019.1, on the reverse strand, counting down.
CAGGCTTCCCGGATCAGGCCACTCTGATCCAGCATTTCCTGACCCCAGCCGATGGGGACCGTTCGTGCACCCACGCGGCCGCTCTCGAGCGTGGGCGTGCGCCCGGACATCAAGAGCATCGGGATGTTGTCGCAGGCGGCATTGATCGCACCCATGGCGGTGTTGGCGAGGCCGACGTTGGTGTGTACCAGCACAGCCTGAGGCCTGCCTGTCGCCAGCGTGTAGCCGTGGGCCATTGCTACGGCAGCGCTTTCAAATGGAACGGTTACAGTGCGCGGGAGTGGGATATTCCTTGCTTCCGCCTCCGAAAGCCCTTCGATGACGGGCGGAAAATCTGTCCCGGAGTTGGCAAAGATGTAATCCACGCCAAGAGTTGCCATCCGCGACAAAAGCGCGGCCCCACAGGTCATTTGCGGCGCAGGATAGGTCATGTTCATCCGTCTTCCGTTCGCTCTGGAGCCTTTTCATGGCAGGAGACGAGACCGGCTCGAGCCTGAATTAGACGACCATATATCTTCTATATTGAGAAATATATCTCACATTTAGATATGAATGAAAAGACTGGAAAGCGAACGCCGATACAGGAAGCATCACGTTGATGCTCGCATCCGAACGCACTCAAATCAATCGAGCCACTTGGTCCTGTAAACCGGTCCAATTGTCGAACCTCACGCACTCCTCGCAGTGCGCTATCCACAGTCGCTCATGGAAACCCTCATGGCATGCAGGACGCCGCCGGACGGTGCGTCTACCGCATCAGTTCACTGCCCGAAAGGGGCCGGGAGGGGGTGGCGGGTTTCGCTTGAAAGTCATTGAAGCAGAACCGATGGCCGAAGTGCTGACTTTGCTGCTAATCAGGGCTTCGCATGTGCAGCGATGATCGGTGGCACGCTGACTTTTGCCATTCCTTCCTTCTCTAGGTGTGGACCCGTAAATGACCCCTTACGCTCACTGCGCACCCGCCTGTGTGTGAACAATTTCCGCGCATCGTGAAAGGGCAACGTCGAGCGCCACGCGAGAGAGTGCCGCACTCAAACTGATACGTATGCCAGGATGAGCTTCCGGTCTTCTCGAAAACGATGAGGACGAGGCGACGCGAACACCTGCCATTTCAAATGTCCGGGCTGGCACTCGCGTTGGAATGAATACGTGAGGCGAAGGCGGGGTTCCGCGCAGGCCGGGAAAATACGTCGCCGCGAGACGATGCCTTGCTTCGATCTCGAGCCGCTGGCTTGCGATTTGCTCTGGCATACCGCCGCTTTCGATCCACTGGATGGCGACCTCCATCATCAGCGGAGCCATACTCCAGCTTGTGGCATAGACGGCGGAGCTCAACGTCTCGATCATCTGGCCCCTGCCCCAGATGAAGCAGGTCCGAAGCCCGGGAGCTACGGTCTTGGAAAGTGTCGAGACGAACAGGATGGACGCGTCAGAATGCAGTGACGCCATCGGCTGGATGTCGGCCAGTGGTCCATAGGCATCGTCTTCTATGATAAGCGTACCGCTGCCTGCGGCAGCGGCAAGCAAATCCTGCCGGCGCACCTCGGGCCAGATTCTTCCTGTGGGATTGTGCAGCGTCGGGGTCAATATCGCTGCGTCAACCGAGGCATCCGACAAAGCTTTGGGGACAACCCCGTCGGTGTCCATGCGCAAGTCGAAGGCCTTCATTGCGCGGCCTCGCGCCAACGCCACGATCCCTGAATAGGTTTGCTCCTCAATGCCGAGGCGTTTGATGTCGAGAACATTGAGAATTGCCGCGAGTGCAGCCTGCCCACCAGCCACCGGCACAACCTCTTCCGGGCGCGCCAGTATTCCGCGTGTTTCCAGCCAGCGAACACCGGCGAGCCGCAGCCGGTGAACAAGCTTGTGGGGGGCATATCCTTGCCAGTCTGTTCCGGATGTCCTGATGGCTTGCTCTATCGCTGCTGCAAACGCATCACCTGGTGCGGCAACTGGTGCATTGACTGAAAGATCAAGGATTGCCGGGTCATCCGCACGGGAAGCGAACATTTCGGCAGCTCTGCTGCGGCCGAGAACATAAGTCCCTCGACCAACTTCGCCGTGTATCAGGTGGCGGCGCGACGCCTCCCGATAGGCTTTGGTGACTGTCGACGTGTCGAGGCCCAGCCGCCAGGCAATGTCGCGATGAGGTGGCAGCCGATCACCAGGCTTCAATTCGCCGGTTTCGATTGCTCGCTCGATTGCCTCCGCCAAGGCCAGATAGCGCGGTCCTGTGGGGGGAAGCGTAGGGTGCCATGTCATTATTGTATGCCAGACAATGTCTTGATTGAGTCAGACAATTTTGGCGGTCATAGATGCGGCAAGCAAGTCCACGAAACAGAAAATGCCCCCTATGCGAAATCAGATGCTGAAAACCACCTCTCAATCCATGTCTGTAGCGCTCACCGCAGCTCTCGCCGCGGTGACGATATGGGGAGCCTCAGCCGCCGCGACGGCAGTGGCTGGACGTACCATTCCTCCAGACCTTATAGGCGGGTTGCGATCCCTTCTGGCTGGCATTGTCCTGTTGCCGCTCCTGTTGCGGTTTCGTGACCACTTCCCTCAAACCTGGCCGGAGCGGGTCGAACTCCTCGTCGGTGGATTGTCTGGCTTCATGGCCTATCCGCTACTGCTCAGCATTGGTGTGCTGAAAACATCGGTAACGCATGCCTCTGTGATTCTGGCCTCCGCGCCGATATTCACAGGTCTGCTCAGTTTTCTGATCACCAACCGATGGCCCAGGGCTCTCTGGTGGGCTGGCAGTGTTGTTTCCATGTCGGGGATCTTACTGCTGATGAATGCGCGCGGTCCCGCCACAACGACCGGAGTGTCCGCGACGCCTTTGGGCGATGGGCTTGTCATACTTTCCGTTCTCTTCGCCAGCGTCGGCTACGTGTACGGAGGGCGAAGTTCTTCGCGAATGGGTCAATGGCCAGCAACCACATGGTCGATCGCGGTGGGAGCACTGACATTCGCACCATTTACAATTCCCCAGGCCCTTGCATTCGACTGGTCAACACCAGACACCTTTGAGCTATCTGCGCTGGTGTTTCTGGTTCTGTTCGTCACGATCGCCTGCTATGCACTTTGGTTCTTTGCGCTTGGAGAAGCTGGCGCAACCGCAGTCGCCCCTCTGCAATTTCTCCAACCTGTCGTAGGCATCGCGATCGCCGTTTCTTTTCTGGGCGAGGCACTTTCACTCAATATCCTGATCTCTGCGGGGTTAATCATATTCGGCGTCTGGTTAACGCGCCGGTCATGATGAACGGCCGGCAGCCCCTGCCTTCGATTGCAAAAAGTGCGAGCTCGCAAACGAGGCCGACCATCGCATGCGTGTCGTCGTCGGGCGGGGGCATGACCTTTTGATACTCCTTGCTGTGTTGGGCGAGCTGCTGCGACCTGTCTCAAGTCCCAGTACTATGGTTGCTCCCGGCATTTGGGGCCGTCGGTGCGGCAGGTGAGGAGATGAGATACGAACCCGCGAGAGCGAAGGCAAAACCAGCAATGGATTGCATGGAGAGCTTGTCGCCCCGCAGCAAAGCTCCAAGAGCGACCGCGACAAAAGGGATGAAAAACGTCGAAGCGGAGGAAAAAGATGCACCTTTCAGCGGCACCAGCAAAAAGAATGCGGCGAGAGGTAAGGCGGTAGAGAGCGTGCCAAGTGCGGTCAGATAAAGAGTTGGTTCCCCACTGATTTCGGTGACGACAGCCAGACAAAAAAACAGGGGCGATTTCCATGCCGTGACGCTTCGCCACCTCAGGGCTCCTTTGCCTGAAGCATGGCTTTCGCGGTCTGGACAGAAGATGCAGGATTTTGTCCGGTCACCAGTCCGCCATCGCTTTGCACGTGTACTGAAAAGGCCGCACCGGCGACATAGCGTGCGCGCTTTGCTTCGAGACACGTTTGCAGCGGAAACGGCACAACCTCTGTCAGGCCAACTGCTGCCTCCTCTTCGTTTGAAAAGCCGGCGACAGCGCGGGTATCGAGGAATTTCGGATCGCTTGCGGCAAGAGGACCTGTCACGCCGTGACAAACGGCCCCTACTGTCTTGCCGCTAGATGCCGCTTCATCCAGCAACCGCGTCAGCTCTTTGTTTTCAGGAAAGTCCCACATTGCACCATGACTGCCCACAAGGAAAATTCCGCTGAAGGCATTCATGTCGGGAATCCTCGACAGCGGCACTGATGCGGCAAGTGCCGCCATCGCCGCGTCGTCGGCCTCAAAGCGCTTGACGGCTTCGGTGCGGAACTGGGGCTGGAGGCTGCTAGGGTCAATAGGTGGCCTGACGCTTCCTGGTGAAGCAATGACGACATCGTATCCAGCTTCCAAGAAGACGTACCAGGGGGCTGTGAGCTCCTCCATTCAGAAACCGGTTTTATGGCCGGTTTCGCCCAGCAGTTCGTGTGAGGTGCAGACGAGCAGGATCGTTCCCAGGTTTGACTGAGTCATTATCGCTTCCTTGATTGTTGATTTTTCAGTGGGTCTATTTCCGGGGCAGGACGCGGACTGTTGCGGATCATCACCAGAAGTCCCTGGTAGAAAACCAAAAGGTGCAAGGCGTCGGAGCTCGCCTTTTCGGCGTTGAAGTCTGGAATGGGGAGCAAGAATTCTTCGAATGCGTTGCGACGAGGAGAAAAACCTCTTTCAAGATCCTCTTCCGCGGGACAGGCGCCGCCAGCAAATTCAATTGCAGAATTGGTAAGCAGGCAGCCGACGGAATCGTCGCCGGGCTCATTCAATAGCGAGACGAAGAGCGCGGCAATGAATAGACATTCAGTGCCGAACGGCTTCACGAGCTCTGGAACGAGAAAGGAACCGTAATGCGTGTAGTGTTTGATCTTGTGAGCTTCGGGGCAGGAGGTGCGGAAAAGTTGCCAACCTGCTGCTGGCCCGCCACCGTCTTGCCGCTAGTGATCTGTTAAACGTGATCGCGCTCGCTGGACCGGTTTTCCACGGCAACCGTTCTCGGCAAATGTGACAGGACAATTTTTCAAGCCGCAGGCTGTCTGCCTTTCACTGTTTTTGCAGTCGCTTGACATGGAGTTCGGCGTTGCCGTTGCGGCCGCGTATGCCGACTTTCGGATGCAAAGCAGCGCAGACGCTATGGGACCGTTTGGTTCGGCCGTATTTGTTAAAATCTTATTGACAACCATGAACCTACCCCTGCATGCACGGGTATTCGACCAGAAATCGAATAGGATTTAGACTGGAATGTGCACCTTCGTTAGACGTGTCGGTTTAGAAACTTTTTCGCTCCGAAATCGACGTTCGCATTCAATCTGTTAAGAGGAGCCTGCTGGTTTAGCTGACCATGAACCTGGAGCTGAATGGCAGGCTGGCAGCGCCGATTGCCTTCGGTGCCGGTACGATGTTGCCGGCGATTGCCTTGATGTCCGGGGCGGCTGCTTCCAGTTTCCGGCAGATATCCTGGCAAATGCTTTCCGGCGCATAGGACGACAGGATGACCGTTTCGATTTCCACGAATTGACCGACCCCATGCAGGGAGGCGCGCATCTGGGAAATCAGCCGCTCTTCCCAATCGGTCACCAGAGCCCCGTAGTCTGGCCAGGATCCCGACCGGTCCCAGAGCGGATCGACCTCTTTGTCCTGTGCCGACAGGTCCCTCTCCAGTGCCGCAATGCCCACATCGAAACTGACTTCGGAATTGCCGTTGTAGATCTGGTGATTGAGGACAAGGCGACCGTGCAGGTCGGCGCCGAGGTAGAAGAACATATAGTCCGAAAGCGTCTTGGCAGCACCGAACATGCTTTCACCGCTGGCAGCTGCGGTAATGTCGTTCTGGACAAAAACCGCGATGCCGAGCTGTTCCTCGATCTCCGCCTGCAGGGCCTTGAAATAGGCTTCTTCGTCCATGCCCCCCGACAGTCGGCGAGGCAGGGCGAGACCGACGCCAGCCAGGCGTTCGCGTTCCGCATCCGGCAATAGCTTCACTGCGCTCGCAATCGTCTCCAGAAATTCCGAATGGTTGCTGCCTTGGGCGAGCTGCGGATTGGGCAGGGTCTTGTGAAAGCGGATCTTGCCGACAAAGTCGATAAGTACGATATCGGTGTGCCGGTTGCCGACGCTGATGCCAATGGAATAGGCGCCTTCGGGGTTGAGGGTCAGCGGCACGGTTGGCGGGCCCACGCGGCCTTTCTGCGCTTCTCCCTTTGCCACCAGCCCTTCCTGCTCCAGCGACCTGACGAGCACGGACACAGTCTGCGCCGACAGGCCTGTCTGTTCGCCGATTTCCAGCCGTGTTGTCGAAGAATGCTGGAGGAGCAGCGAAAGCACCAGCCGTTCATTATAGCTTCGCACGCTGACAGCGTTCAGGCCGGACGCACAGTCGGCTATGCGCAACGGATTGGGCGGAGCGAACCTCATGTCAGGCATGGGAGGGCCCCCGTTGCCCTGCCGGGCAAGGGGCTGCCGGCAGGTGTGCGCGCAGTGACATCATTTCCACCCGATCGCCTCCACTTCCCGCGCCAGGGCGACACCGAGACTTTCGTGCGCCTGAGCGTTGATATGGAACCCGTCCAGCGGATCACAGGTAGAGACGGAACCCGCGTCGAAGAAATGCACCTCAAGCGAATCCGACATAATCTCGAACTGAAGGGCAAGTTCATGGGACTTCTGCTGGGCGGCCTTGAAGATGTTCTCCCATTCCTTGATGTCGTCCAGCATCGGCGGCGGCGAAACCACCATGATTTCGGGAACCGTTCCGCCTGGTCCGGGCGAGAGTTCCTTGATGTCATGGATCAGGCAGCCGATGCCCATTGCCACTTCGGACGCCGGTTGGCCGAACCGGGCTTTCAGGTCGTTGGTGCCCAGCATTATGATGACAAGGTCCAGCGGAGCATGGCTCATGAGGCAGGGGCGCAAATAGGTGCGGCCGTTTTTCAATGCGCCTTCGATGGGGTCGTCATGCACTGTTGTCCGGCCACTGAGCCCTTCTTCGATGATGTGCCAGCCTGTGCCGAGTTCACGCGCAAGGACACCCGGCCAACGCTGCAGCAGGGTGTAGCGATCAAGCGGTGTCGCGCCTGGAATTTGTCCGTGCGTGTTCGAGTCGCCGTAACACAAGATCGTGCGCATGCTGGCAGCGTCCTGATTTAATTATTGAAAACAGTCGGTTGCCCCGAAGGTCAGCCGAAAGCGGTATCGCCATCATACATTGCATCGCTCATGGGATCTGACAAGTTCTGAAATTAATCATTCAATATGAATAACTATTGACAGGCAAGTTCTGTCATGATTTTTAACGGATCTGGGAGGAGGTCCCACCCATCGCAGTTGCGTTCACCCGCCGCCGGAATGCGTTTCGGCGAACGGCATCGCCTTGTCTACCGGCCGGCACCCGTTGTCGCTGCCGGAACGGCGGACCTGCGCGAAAAGGAAGGCTGTTCGCCGAGGTCAGGCGCTCGGCAGTCATCCTGCTCGACGCCGGTTTCGATCAGAAGAAACAGGTGGCCGATATCGAGGATCTGGTTGCGCAGAACGTCGATGCGATCACTGTCTAGTCGGTAACGTCCACATCGGCGGATGCGTCGATTGCCAAGGCAGTTGTCGCGGGCATTCCGGTGGTCATGCATACGGGCCGTATCGAGAGCGATGCCTATACGACCGAAATCCAGGGTGGTGCCGAACACTTCGGCAAGGTGATGGGCGACTGGCTCGTCAACGAAGTTGGCAATGATGGCAAGATCTGGGTGTTGCGCGGTCTCGCCGGCCACCCGGAAGACACCAACCGCTACAATGGCCTGCTGCAGTCTCTGGAAGGCACGAATGTCGAAATCCTCGCCGAGGAACATGGCGACTGGCAGTACGACAAGGTCAAGAACCTGTGTGAGACACTTTATCTGAACAACCCGTCTGTCGATGGCATCTGGTCTTCCGGTGCCGACATGACGCGTGCCTGTGTCGACGTGTTTAAGCAGTTTGGTGCAGAGATCCCGCCGATTTCCGGTGAAGGCAACAATGGCTTTTTCGGTCAGTGGATCCGGGACGGCTTTAAATCCGTGTCCGCTGAACATGCCCCGGCCCAGGGGGCGGCGGGCGTACGTGCCGCCGTTGCCCTGCTGGAAGGCAAGGAATTGAAGAAACACTACGACTACAACCCGACTGGCTGGGACGTCGACAAGGCGAAGCAATATTACCGCGAAGACCTGTCCGCAAACGTCTGGTGGCCGACCGAGCTGTCTGAGGAAAAGCTGCAGGAGCTCTACGGCAAGAAATAGCCTCCTCCCGAGGCCGGACGGCCAGCCGGTGCTGCAGGTCCGCGCACCGGCTGGCTGACGACAGAAAATATCCAGCAATTGATCCGGGGGAGAAGGCAATGGCTTGCCTCGTTGAAATGTCGAACATTTCCAAATCGTTCGGTGGAAGCAAAGCAGTCGACGGTGTGTCGCTCAAGCTCATGCCCGGCACCGTCCACGCCCTTATGGGCGAGAACGGTGCCGGCAAGTCGACGCTGATGAAGATCCTTGCCGGTGTCCACCAGTCGGACAGCGGGAAGATCTTCCGCGATGGGCGGAAAGTCGGTTTCGAGACCCCCAGGGAAGCTCTTGAAGCAGGCATATCCACCGTGTTTCAGGAGCTGTCTCTACTCGCCAACCTGACGATTGCGGAAAACATGTTCCTCGGCAGGGAGCCGGTAACAGCTTTCGGCACGATCGACAGGGCAAGGATGAGGCGCGAAACCCGCAAGGCCCTTGCCGCATTGGGGCTGGAGTTGAATCCAGATGTCCTCGTTTCCGAGCTTTCCATCGCGGAGCGCCAGTTTGTCGAAATAGCGCATGGCATCAAGGCGGATGCCTCGGTGTTCATTCTGGACGAACCGACAGCCGCGCTGAATGCGGCCGATGTCGAGGTGATGAATGCCCAGATCAGGCGCTTGCGTGATGACGGCAAGGCGATCGTCTATATCTCGCACCGCATAGACGAGATATTCGGCATCTGCGACACGATGACGGTTCTCAAGGACGGCAAGCTGGTCGCAACTCGTCCCTTGAGCGGCATGACGCCGGACAGCCTGATTGCGCTGATGGTTGGCCGCGAGCTGCAGGATCTCTTTCCGGCACGTGGAACCACATCGTCAGAAACCGTCCTCGAACTTGAAGATTTCAGGATCGATCCGGACAGCAAACCGCTGTCCCTTCATGTCAACAAAGGCGAGATTGTTGCCCTTGCCGGACTGGAAGGGCAGGGGCAGCAGCAACTGCTGAGATCGCTCGCCGGACTTTACCGGGCTTCTACAGGCTCCGCGTTCATTAAGGGCAAGGCCTTGCCACTCCCCGCGCAGAAACCATCCGGCATCCGGCAGCTTCAGGCCAGGAAAGTCGGCTTCGTTCCCGAAGACCGAAAGGAAGAGGGCCTCTTTCTGGGCCTTTCCATCGCTCATAACATTGCCGTCGGCCTGTCTTCCGTGCATGGCGAACTTTCCATCGCACACGATTATCGCGAGGCGATTGCAGAGACGATGACCAGCATGAACATCAGGGCGTCCGGCCCGTCCGCACCGGTCGGCACGCTCTCTGGCGGGAACCAGCAGAAGGTTCTTCTGGGGCGCTATCTGGCGTCCGGTCTGGATCTGCTGCTCATCGAGGAACCAACCCGCGGTGTCGACATCGGGGCGAAGGCGGAAATCTACAACTTGTTGCGCAGCTTTGCGGACGCGGGCGGCGCGATTCTAGTACTTTCCCGCGAGACTGTTGAGCTCATCGGCCTGTGCGATCGCATCTATGTCGTTCATGGCAAGGCGATTGTCGCTGAGTTGCCCGCCGAGACCGCGACGGAGCACCAGATCCTCAACGCCGCCTTGAGCGCCTGACCCTGCCCACAAGATTGAAGTTATCATGACACAAGCATTTCTCGCGAGATTGACGCAGTCGAAAGGCCGGCAGGGTTTGTGGATGCTGCCCTTGCTGATCGCCATCGCCAACAGTGTTTATCTCGGTCTTCGAACCGATCAGTTCCTCGGTTCTGAAAACCTCTTTAACCTGATTGCTCAGGCGATGCCGCTGGTCATCACGGCCATCGGCCAGATGTTTGTGGTCGTGGTGGGTGACCTCGATCTGTCGGTTGGGTCCCTGATCAGCTTCACGACGGCCATTCTGGCGCTCGATGCGCCGGGCTACGTGACGATACCGGCGGTTTTCCTGTTCGCCGTGTTGGTCGGCCTCAGCAACGGCCTGGTGATCACACGTCTCAATGTCCACCCGATCATCGCAACGCTGGCAATGCAGTATGTCATCCTGGGAATCACGCGCATCCTGCGTCCGGTCTCCGGAGGCACTGTGCCCGATATCGTTATCCAGTCGGTTGGCGGTTCGCTTTTCGGAGTGCCGATGCCCGTTTTCTGGGGCATCGCAGTGGTTCTGGTGGCCTGGAAGCTGCTGCATGGATCGCGTTTCGGCCTGCATCTGTTCGCCATCGGTGGTGGCGTTGCAAACGGCACGCCGGATGCTGCGCGCAATTTCGGTGTTCCGGACCGGCGCAACATCCTGCTCGCCTACGTTGCCTGTTCGTGCTTTACGGCACTTGCCGGTGTCTTCCTGGCCGGCCGGATTGTCTCGGGTGATCCCAACGTCGGTCTTTTGTTCGAACTGGATGCGATTACCGCTGTCGCCGTCGGTGGAACCCAGCTTTCAGGTGGCATCGGCAGCTTGCAGGGGACGGTGATCGGGGCACTGGTCCTGGCGCTCCTGTCCAACGGCATGAACCTCACCAACGTGTCCCCCTTCATCCAGACCGCGATCAAGGGCGGTCTCCTGCTCCTGGTCGTGGGGCTCCAGACTCGCAAGAAGATGGGGCTTTGATCATGTCAGCGATCGTGAAGCATCCTTTCCTGCAGCGCCTGCTGCGCGTTCCGCCTGCGTATTACGTGTTCGCCATCCTGCTGATAACGCTCTGGATCGCCAGGCCGCACATGCTCAACGCCAATATCATGGGCATCTTCATACGCCAGGTAGCGCCGCTCGGCGTGCTGGTTCTGGCGCAGCTCCTGGTAATGCGCGTGAAGAGCATCGACCTGTCTGGCGGCGGCATCCTCCTCCTGGTCAACTACGTCATTTCCTCGGGCATCTTTCCCGGAGCGTCGATGCCGTTCTTCATCGGGCTCAGTCTGGCGATCGGCACCGCAATCGGTCTCTTCAACGGCTGGATGATCGGCAAGCGCCGGGTTTCGGCAGTCATCGTCACGCTGGCCGTCAGCATCATTCTGGTTGGGTTCGTGCAGTATCTTTCAAGCGGTAAACCACCCGGTGACGTGCCCTCCTATCTGAACGACATCTACAACATCAAATGGGGCCCGGCCCCGGTTCCGGTGCTGTTCTGGTTTGCGCTGACCGTGGTGATGGCGCTGTTTCTCTCAAAGACGGTGTTCGGCAGGTATGTCACCTCGGTTGGCGAAAACCCGGAAGCGGCACATTTTTCAGGTGTTCCGGTTGAGCGAACCGTCATTCTTGCTCACACGCTGGCCGGTTTCATCGCAGCAGTCGCGGCCCTCGTGCAGACCGCGTCCATCGCGGTCGGCAGTGTTCGCGTCGGTCTCGACCTGCCCATTCTGGCGGTGGCTGCAACCATTCTCGGCGGTGTCGTCTTCGGCCGGGGCGAAGGCGGCGTCTGGGGCCCGTTCTTCGGGGTCCTGTCCTTCGCTCTCTTGTTCGTGGTGATGACCACCTTCGGCATCGATGACCCGGGCAAGCTCATTGCCCAGGGGCTGATCATCCTGCTCGCCGCCATCTTCTACGGTATCAGAACGTCCAGATCCAATTGAGCCTTTCCGTAAATATTGAGGAGGAAAAAATGGCAAACGAAAAGTCGATACTTTGCTTCGGAGATTCGCTGACCTGGGGCTGGATCCCCGTTGTGGAAGGTGCCCCGACCCTGCGCTATCCGTATGAACAGCGCTGGACGGGCGCAATGGCCGCCGAGTTGGGCGAAGGGTACCGGGTTATCGAGGAAGGCCTCAGTGCCCGCACGACGAGCGCGGACGATCCCAACGATCCCCGTCTGAACGGCAGCCAGTACCTGCCGTCGGCCCTGGCCAGCCACTTGCCGCTCGACCTCGCGATCATCCTTCTGGGGACTAACGACACCAAGCCGTTCTTCAATCGCACGCCTTATGACATTGCCTATGGCATGTCGAAGCTGGTCGGGCAGGTGCTGACAAGTGGTGGCGGCATCGGCACGCCGTATCCGGCACCGAAGTGCCTGGTCGTCGCGCCGCCGCCCCTGACACCTATGCCGCATCCCTATTTCCAGGGGATGTTTGGCGGGGCCCACGAAAAGTCGGCGGCGCTTGCCGAGCAATACCGGAACATGGCCGATTTCATGAAGGTCGATTTCCTCAGCGCGGCAGATCACATCACCACCGACGGCTGTGACGGCATTCATTTCACTGCCCAGAACAACATCGACCTGGGCAAGGCCATTGCCGGAAAGGTTCGGGAGATCCTGAGCCGACAGCAGGCTGAAGCGGCATGAATGCAGGCTTCTCGGCCATTTAACTTCTCGACGCGAATTAGATTTCAGAACGAAAGATATTACGGTCGAAAGCCAAAACCAAAGAGATTTCGTGAAAATCAATAAGTGTTTGATGGAGCTAAAGAGCGGCGAAAAATTGCCGCTCCTAATTTGAGGGTTGCAAGCGCAATATTCTGCTAACGGATGCTCCAAAAGTGGCAGCTATGCCTTTCAATAAACGCGTCTATAGGAAACGCAGTTACTGTCTGAAGTCCTGATGTTTGCAACATAAGGAAATTCGGCCGGCCTGACAGGTTCATCCTGCGCGCGGCTCCCTGCCAGTACATTTTGGGCGAATTCGCAAAGTGCAGCAAAGGCGATTCCGGGGTGAAGCTGCGGTTGGTTACCAACAAAGGCACTCCTACGGATTTTTGGGGAGTGTGGTCTGAAAGGCGAGCTTCGGCAGCGGTCAAGGACGTTCGGCGGAGCATTTCGGTTTCGTCCGCTGATTGCCATCATGCTGCAGGTAAATACATCTGCCGGCTCGATCGACCTGTGCGTCTGTAAAATCAAACGCCAGTCACAGCGATCCCAATCCGCGTTGTTGGGGATGAGGTCTGGTTTCAAGAGACTGACGCAAGGCCTCGTCGTCTTCGGTGTCGGCCAACTCCAGGCTCCAGACTCGGAAACCGGTAAGCTCGTAGGTGCCGAAAGACGTCATCATCGCGACGTCGGCCGCGTCATGCCCCCTGACCATCAGAACACGTCCGACCCTTGGCACGTTGTAGCGGGCGTCAAATGTGTACCATCTGCCGTCCAGAAAAACTTCGAACCAGGCGCAGAAATCGTCGAAACCCGTGTCGGCGACACCGATGTCTCCCAGATAACCGCTGGTATAGCGGGCGGGTATGCCCATCGCCCGGCACAGGCTTATCGCCAGTTGGGCAAAATCCCGGCAAACGCCGGTCTTTTCCTTCAGGACGTTTGCCGCGGTTTTGTCCGGCCGGCCGAAGTTGTAGCCGAACGTGACCTGACTGTGAACGAAGTCGCAGATCGCCTGAACTCTTGACCACCCCTCTTTCGTCTGCCCGAATTTTTTCCAGGCGAATTCTCCCATCAGGTCGGAGTCGCAGTAGCGGCTTGCAAAAAGGTAGGTCAATGTTTCGTTGGGCAGATCCTGCAGGGGGATTTGCGATGCTGCGGGGTGAACTTCATCCGGCTGGCCATCCACTTCCACGATGCAGTCGGACCAGAACGTGGAAACGCCCGCAGGAGCGGTGACCCGGGTGATGCGATTGCCATAACCGTCTGTGTATTCCCGGATATTGGGGATGCTTATATTTCGGACATGATCGGAACCGATCACTCTGCCGGCAAAATCGCTGTGAACACTCAGCGCCAGAAGCATCGGGACAGGCTCGGGGCATGTGACGGTAATCTCAAATCCTATTCGGATGAGCATGTCGATCTTCCTTGTGCACGAGCTAAATAGGGTCCAGGCTGCAGCGCTTTCCGAGCCAAGGACAACCAACAACGGCATGCGGTGGCGACAGGGTTCCGATGACAACCGCTATTCGCATCCTCCACACTACACGATATCGCTACAGCCGGCCGGTAAAGTTTGGAGCTCACCGGCTTTTGCTGCGCCCCAGAGATGGTCACGATTTGCGGCTGCTCTCCTCTGCAATTGCCATTTCTCCCGAACCTCGGCTCAGTTGGCACTTCGACACCTTCGGCAATTCTGTTGCGAACGCGGAGTTTTCCGAGGCCTCGAACGTGCTCGAGTTTCGAAGCGAACTGCTGATCAGGCGGTTTTCCCACGATGATTTCATCGCTTCTCCGAAGCGGGGCAGAAGCGCTTATCCCTTCGCTTATCCAGAGGAAGATCTTATCGACCTTGCGCCATTCATATCGCTTGAAAACCCGGAAGAAGGCGAGGCAATCGATGCCTGGCTGGCGGCGGTGATCGGTCCTGGCCCAGATGAGGTCCTCGCCTTCTTGCGGCTGTTGTCCGAGACGGTCAACGACAAGCTGACCTATATCCGGCGGGAGCGAAGCGGCACGCAGAGCGCCGCGACAACTCTGAAAAAAGGAACCGGCAGTTGCCGGGATTTCGCTTTCCTGTTCATGGAAGCCGCGCGCCGTTCCGGGTTCGCAACCCGTTTTGTCACGGGTTACCTGAACGATGTCGTCGATGACGGACACGTGCACTCCGGCGGCGGAGCGACCCATGCGTGGGCGGAAGTCTATCTGCCCGGCGAAGGCTGGGTGGAGTTCGATCCGACAAATCGCATCATCGGAAGTCCGAACCTCATTCGGGTTGCCGTGACCCGGACGCCCCGCCAGGCGATCCCCATCAGCGGAACATACGATCCGCGCCCCGGAGCGGTCTTTTTGGGAATGGATGTTGAGGTGAAGACCAGTATCGAGCCCTACGACCCGGGAAGTTCCGCCTAGGGCAAGGCTGCGCAAGACAATTGGGGTGACGCTTGTCGACCCAGGCCGTTGTCGTGCCGGGCTCCTGGCTCATCTCCCCTTCAAAGACTATGGCCTCAACAAGCTGAACGTTGCCGTCGAGTTGCCTTCGGCCTGCCAACACGCAGCCGACGGCAATCGTCGTTGATCAGAAATAGCCCTCAACCGATACGTAGATAATCATCGCAAAACTCAGAAACGCGACATAGGTCGTGAAGGATTCAGGGTCCAGGAATTTTTGGAAAGTGGATCTGATGGTCGCCATTCCGCCCTCGAATTTGGGGCGAAGTATGTAGGCTCCTGCCGGCAGCGCCCTGTAAAATTGCTGCAGATACTGTATTATATAGGAATAATTTTCAATTTTTCAAAATTTATTTGGAACATATTTGGGTATAGTTTTTGACTGATGGGTGAATTTTCAGGTTTCGACATTGAATAAATACTTTTTGTTCGGAATATACTTTTTAATATTTTGCTTCAGTGATAGAAATGCAGTTATCTTCTCGAAGACCAAGAAATTTCCCAAAGAAAATGCCTTCGTTGACGGCAGGCATGGCACGTTTCCAACAGTCTGCTCTTGCTACAATCGCCGAACTGAGTTTCCGCCGGCTATGATACGCTTGATCAAGCTTGCGGCAGCCTGGTGCGTTTTCCTCTCGGCTTCTGTCCCAAGGGCGTTTTCGTGAGCCGCTGCGGCGTCCTGCAGAACGCCGACAATCTCATGCTCGGGAAGGAGCTTATGATCGTTCAAGGCAAGCAGGAGTGCCTCGCAGATCGAAAGCGCAGCCATTCCGGCGTAATCTGTCTGGTCAGGCATTGCGGTATTCCTTTGTCGGAATTGAACTTCAAGGATGGCCTTGTGCCTCTTGAATTTCCCATTGTCGCAGGAAGTGCATTAAGCTGGACTGATCGAAAGCAGTGCCAGCACAGTCCCGTGTATGAAATCGTCACCGGCCCGGTAGGTCCCACTTGAACGTGATTGAAAACAGCCCCTTCACTCGGAAACTGGCGGGATACGTAACGTTGTCCCCGGCAGAGCTTGAGGTTCTGAAACGATTGCACAAGCGCCGCCGGTCCTTTACGGCGGGGCGAGATCTCGTGCAGCAGGGGCAATCGGAACAGGCAGCCTACATTCTCTCAGAAGGTTGGGTCTGTTCCTACAAGGTCCAGCGAGATGGCACGCGCCAGATCATTGATTTTCAGATCCCGGGTGATTTCCTGGGCCTGCGTAGCGTGCTCTTGCGCACGTCCGATCACAGCTTTGAGCCGGTTACCGACATCCAGGCCATCGAGGTTCTGGCGAGCGACCTGCTTGAAGCCTTCGCGCAGACGCCTCGCCTGGCAAACGCGATCCTGTGGGCCGCGTCACGGGACGAAGCAATGGTGGTTGAGCATCTTGTGAACGTTGCCCGCCGCGACGCAGGTGCGCGCATGGCGCATTTTCTGCTCGAACTCGGCGCCAGGTTGGCCCTGGTGGGCATGGGCAGCAAGGCAGGCTTCGAGTGCCCGTTGACGCAATATCATCTTGCCGACGCACTTGGATTAAGCGCAGTCCACGTCAATCGGGTCTTGCGGCAATTGCGGGAAAACCAACTGCTGACTTTTCGAAACGGTCACGTGACGTTCGACAATCGGCATCGCCTTGTCGAACTTGCAGAGTTCGACGAGGCCTACCTCGATCACACAGGGCCGGTGCTGAAATAACTGCTGCGGCCGTTACCGGATCGCGCTCCCGACCTTCCGGATCCTTGCTCGTCGCTGGATGAGATCGCCTCTCTGGCTTGGCCTTCGGCCCAAAAAAGAGTTGTCTCTGTGAATTGCGGTCCGGCAAGTGAAAAGGGCCGGAAACCGCACGTTCTAAAGGAGCGAGCGAACACAGACGAATAAAAGTCTCCAGACTAACCTGGATCAGCCTGCGTCATCAAAGTGCCTGATAATGTTATCGGCAAGATCGCGTCTGCGGGCACTTTTCCTTGAAAAGACTCTCATTGCGATTGCATGACGCAACCATCAAACAGATTGGCGGCATCCAACATGAACACGCGATCAACCAGATCGACTGTGACGTTCTGCCATCCTTTCACTTTAAAGGGTCATTCAGACGTCTTGCCTGCAGGCGACTACGAGGTTCTCGTTGAGGAGGAGGAGCTGCAGGGTGTGAGCTTTCTGGCCTACAGAAAGAAGGCAACCTACCTGATCATTATGGGCCACGGCAGGACCGAGATGCGGGAAATCTCCGGAAACGATCTGGAATCCGTGCTCAACCGAGACCAGCCCGCCAACGATGACGCATAAAACAGCAAGGCGTTGCCTGCTCCAATGGAAGGACCTAAAATGAATATTCCCGAATGGCTTAAACCTGTCGCGTATGGCGTCGTGATCGGCGCAGTTGCCGTAAGCACTGTGGGATTTTTCTGGGGTGGCTGGGTAACGGGTGGAGGCGCGGCAAAGATGGCGAACGCGCAGTCGCATGATGAGGTGATTGCAGCGCTGGTGCCGGTTTGCGTAAGCCTGTCCCAAGCCGATACAGAACGCGCCGCAAAGCTGGCGAAGATTCGTGAAACCTCTGCATACCAGCGCAGGAACGTGCTCATGGAAACTGGATGGGCGACGGTTCCTGGTTCGGATAGCTCGGACCGGGATTTGGCGCAGGCCTGCCTGGCTGCGCTCGAACTCGACAAATCCTGATCGGGAGCGCTCATCGTGCCAGAAAGTGTAGTTGGTTCAACGCCTGCCGAGGACGTCCAGCTTCAGGACCAGGCCGCAGT
This sequence comes from Roseibium aggregatum IAM 12614, assembly GCF_000168975.1. Lineage (GTDB taxonomy): Bacteria > Pseudomonadota > Alphaproteobacteria > Rhizobiales > Stappiaceae > Roseibium > Roseibium aggregatum. The sequence goes on along the minus strand of NZ_AAUW01000019.1, from coordinate 97,233 downwards.
GGATACAGTTGCTTACTACGTAAAGGAAGGTCTCACGCTCAAGGACTTTTTTCGCCGTAAACAGCGCAATAGCCGAAGGGAGACTTTTGTCATCCAGTCGGCGGAAAATGAAGACATACAGGTCGTTATCGACGAGCCGGAACAAGAGCGAAGTCTGCCGGTGCGTCCCGACCGAGATTGACTTAATTCAAGGGCAGCGAAACGTGTCCCGGCGATCCGCCGGGCGATGCGGGTTTCCGGTGCTTCCCCCCCCACACACATAGAACGAGAGCGTTTTGTCCCGCTCTCAGCCGGTGCGCAGGCAATTCTCGCCAAAGAAATGCCATGACACCGGAAAACAACTGTTCTCACCGTTTTGGCCCATTCACGTCTATGGCTTCCACTGACCGGACGTGCCCGGCGGCGCATCAAGATCAACACGAACGGCACGTCTGCCAATCAGCGTTTTAGGGTGTGGACCCAGGAACATTGACAACCCAGCAGGGATGAGCACCGGCGAATATGACTGGTGCAACGGTCAGTCGCTGGCTTTTTGTGTCGCCGCTTGCAGCTTGGCAATGTCCTCCTCCGAGAGCTTTGGCCGGTCGACCTTGATCGTCAGCTTGTCGAGTTTGGCGGTCAGGGGGAATGGCGGCTGGTAGTCGGCGTCATTGACCCCGGTCAGAGTGTCCGAGCCGATGTCGAACGCTTCGTCCCATTGCAGGATGATCGGGATGGTCTTTTCCATTTTCCTGGTGTCAACCGTCTTGCCATCGACCTTGAGCGTGCCTGTGCCGGATCGGCCGACCCCGCTCATGTTGTTGAAAGCAAGCGTTCCTGCGCCCAATCCGTCGTACTTGAAGCCGAACTCAAGCGTGTGTTTTCCCGGCGACAGTGCTTCCTTGCCCTCCCATTTGATCCTCTCCAGATCAACGAGGTTCCAGAGGAATATGGGTTTGCCATCCAGCAGATAGAAACCGTAGCCCGCAAAACGGCCTCCCGATGTCAGGATCATGCCTTCTGCGCCGCCTTCCGGAACGGTCAGTTCCGCGGTGATCGTGTAGGAGCTGTTGAGAATGCCCGGTGAATCACCCTGCGGCAATCCGGTCATGGGCCTGGTATAGACGAACTCTTGACGGCCAGCGGTGATGTTTGGACGCGGTGCCGCGACGCGCGGGCCAACCGAGGCGTCGAGTGGGAATACCTGATATCTGGTTGCTTCCCTGATGAAGGTTTCCTTCAGGTCCCGAACCTTGTCGGGATTCTCCGCGGCAATATCCGTCGTTTGTGTCGGATCGGTGTTGAGATTGTAGAGCTCGAACACCTGGTTGTTCAGGGGATCCTCATTGGCAGGGCCGAAAGCATCCCAGGGCGCGCGGTTTACCTTTGTGGCAAGGAACCAGCCGTCTTGCCAGAGGCCCCACTGACCGAACATCTCGAAATACTGGGTGTCACGGGGGGGAGGTGCGCCGGCATTCGCCTTGTCGAACAGATAGGCGAAGCTCTTGCCGTCCATCGGGGTCTGGGTGATGCCGTCGACGGACTGCGGCGGGGCGATGCCGGCAGCCTCGAGGATGGTCGGCACCACGTCGATCACATGCAGGAACTGATCGCGCCTACCACCCTTGTCGGTGATCTTCGCAGGCCAGGTGACCGTCATGTTCTGCCGGATGCCGCCAAGCTGCGAAGCGATCTGTTTCATCCAGGGGTAGGGCGTATCGAATGCCCAGGTCCAGCCGACGGCCATGTGGTTATAGGTCGCCTCCGTTCCCCAGACGTCGTACCACTTCATCTGCTCTTCGGCGGGAATGGCATTGATGCCGTTGAAGTAGGCAACTTCGTTTGGAGTTCCGAGCAGGCCCCCTTCGGCGCTCGTGCCGTTGTCTCCGTTGATGTAGATGATCAGGGTGTTTTCGTATTCGCCGATATCCTTCAGAGCCTGAACGACGCGGCCGATTTCGTCATCCATATAGGCCGAGTAGGCGGCGAAGACATCGACCTGACGAATAAAGAGCTTCTTCTCGACATCCGTGAGCTGATCCCAGTTCTTGATCTGGTCGGTCGGCCAGGGCGTGATTTTCGCATCTTTCGGAAACAGCCCCATGTTCTTCTGGTTTTCGAAGATTGTTTCCTGAAGCTTGTTCCAGCCATCATCGAAGAGATGCATGGCGCTGATCTTGTCGACCCACTCCTTGGTCGGGTGGTGGGGCGCATGGGTCGCGCCGGGTGCGAACTTGACGAAAAACGGCTTGGACGGATCGATCTGATGCATCCGGGTGATCCAGTCGATGGCATCGTCCGCCATCGCAGTCATCAGGTTCCAGCCGGGTTTGCCATCGAAGGGATAGATCTGGGTCGTGTTCCGGAAAAGGTTCGGCTGCCACTGGTTGGCATCTCCGCCAACGAAGCCGTAGAAATACTCAAATCCCATGCCGGTCGGCCACTGATCGAAGGGGCCGCTCTGGCTGGCCTCGAAGGCGGGCGTGTTGTGGTCCTTGCCGAACCAAGACGTGTTGTAGCCATTGTCGAGAAGGATCCTGCCGACCGTGGCTTTGTCTTCGGTGATGATGCTGTTGTAACCGGGATAGCCCGTCGATTGTTCCGAGATAACGCCGAAGCCGACGTTGTGATGATTTCGCCCGGTGATGAGAGCGGCGCGCGTGGGCGAACAGAGCGAGGTCGAATGAATGCTGGTGAAACTCAATCCGTCCGCTGCAAGCGCATCCATGGTCGGATGAGGAATGACACCGCCAAAAGTGCTTGGAATGCCCCAACCGGAATCATCGGTGATTATGAGCAGAACGTTCGGTGCTTCGGCAGGTGGCACGACACGGGGAGGCCACCACTGGGTGGAGTCCCCGGCTAGCGTCTCGATCTTGCCACCGAAAGGTTGCGGAGGTGGCGGCAACTGCAGTCCGTTGAGAGTGGTGGTGGCGTTCGGGGCACCGGAAGCTGTTTGTGCCTCTGCCTGAGCCGCGACGCCAACCAAAAGCGTAAACCCGAAAACGCTCGTCATAAAGACTTTAACTGAATTCATTTCTGCCTCCCACACTGACACTGACCAGTCAGTCTTCGCGTGTATTGGAATGCTTCCGGGACCTGAAGAAAACTCAGCGTAAAATTTACGTATAGGAAGAATGCCGAAAATCAAGGTACAGCAAAATTTTCGAACCGGAACTACGCAACGCTACGTATGATCTAATATTTTTACAAGAAAAAGTACATTCCACAATTTTGAATTGATTTTTTGTCCTCGGACTCGCACCCTCGTCAAGGGCGATCTTCCTCAGATTTCCTGAAGTCCTGAAGAGTTTTTTGCTGGAAATGATAAGAAAGGTGAGCTTATTGTTTTAAAGTAATATTATTGAGAATATTTGTGCTTGTTTTGGTTTTTTCTATGAAGGCGAGATGGTTAAACTGATGATCTCCAGTTAATTGAGTGTTTTCTGACGTCGGAAATATTCGATGACTTCCTTGTGGCGATGTCTCGCATTCAAAAATCATTTCAGTCGCAGTGTCCGTCTTTTCTGGCGCTAGATCGCTCCGAAACAGTGTCTATTAAGCCACGCCCACGGGATTTGTTTTCTTCAATTTAAAACTCAAAGTGCCCTTTAGTTAGATTCAAGCTAAATTTGAAGATGGGTGAAACGAGTGACATTTCGTGGTTCAGTTGCAAAGTGAGAAGGTAGAATGTTGAAGTCCCATCTTTCCAACGCTGTCGCCTTGACTGCACTTCTCATTTCCCAGGCGCCCGCGCTCGCCGCCGATCTCGCGGTCGAGCCGCCAGTAACACCTGCGCACATCGTGGAAGACAGGTGGAATTTCAGCGTCACACCCTATTTCTGGATGGCAGGTCTTGGCGGCGAAACCTCGGCGGGCGATGACATCAGCATGCCGTTCAACAAGGTGATCGAAAACCTGAGCTTTGCAGTGATGACGTCGATTGCTGCCGAGAAAGGCCGCTTCGGTGTCTATTCCGACCTGATTTACATGAATCTTGAAGGTTCCAAGACCACGACGGCGAAAATCGTCAGAAGAACTTTCGACGCAAGACTGAATGCCACGATCCAGGGCTTCATCACGACCAATTCTGTGGGCTACAAGATTGTCGATACGCCAAGCACCGGGATCGCCGGTTTCGGTGGCTTTCGGTATCTGTGGTTGAGCACCGATCTCGATTTTTCGCTTGGCAACTTCAGCGCCAGCGCAAATGACCAAGGACAAGTCATCGACGCCATCGTGGGCTTGCGCGGGGAAACCAAGATAACCGACCGCTGGTCCGTTGCCTATTATGGCGACGTTGGCACCGGCCAGTCGGACGTTACCTGGCAGCTCTTCGGCGCCATCGGCTATGAAATCAAGAACATCGACCTCTTCGCAGGGTATCGATACATCGGATGGCGGTTCGATGACGTTGCCGGCCTTGACGCTCTCGATACCTACGGCCCGGTCCTCGGCGCACGCTTCAAGTTCTAGTTTCACAATTCCTGGGCTCGCCCGCGAAACGGCGGCACCCCATCAGAACCTGATATTGATCCTTGCGTTTGCTCCCTGGTCCCTTGCGTTCTCCCCGAAGGCTCCCTGGTAGGAAAGGCCGAGCGTGGTGCGGTCGGTGATGGTGAGGGCAAGTCCTGCCTCGACAAGGGCTGTGTCCCGGTCGAGGGGCACACCCTGGACCGTGAAGGGATCAAGACCGGACAGGGCCATGCGCTGATCGGGCGTCAGATCACCTATGGCGTGGCGCCAGCCAAAGGCGCCGGTGAGCGCCACCGAGACACCGTCGGTGGTCGCAAGCGTTTTCGACATGCGAAGGCCGAGCGTGCTTGAGCCCAGAAGCTGGCTGGAGCCATCTCCGGTGAGCGCCAGGGCGGCGGAGCCCTGCTCCTGGAAGGCGTCTGTCTGCTGATGCAGGAGCGCTAGTCCGGCGAAGGGAGAGACCAGCAGCCAGGGTGTTTCCAGGGCATAGGAGGCTTCGCCGAACACTTGCGCGGTCCGGGACCAGTAGTCCGCCGAGAGCGTGTCCTTCAGGCTGCCTACGGCAACGGCGCGCTCGCTTGTCACATCGTGCCAGCTGTAGGCGGCGCCGAAGGTGAGACCGAGGTCGGAAAGGCGCACCCCGCCATAGGCGCCAAGGGTGTAGCTGTTTGCATCCGCCGAGGAAGCCCGCGCGGAAACGCTGGCCTGGCTCTGGCCGAGACCGGCCAGCACGCCGAAGCGGGCCTGGGGCCAGGCGGTTGCCTCAAGCCCGACGAGGGCGCCGCCGGTGCTGCGCGAGAGCGTGGCTGCATTGCCATCGCCGTCGAGCTTGCCATAGGCCCCGTAGGCGCTGCCCCAGGTGGTGAGGCTGAAGCCTGAACCGGTGCCCAGACCTGGACCCCGCGGGCCGACCGGACCGTTGAAGGCGATCTCGGGCATCTGCGAAAAGCCGGCAAAGGCATCGTGAATGCGGCTGGTCACCGTGTCGCGCAGCCGAGCACTGTCGTTGAGGAACAGTGACGGCAGCGAGGCATGGATCTCGCCGGACAGGCTGCCATAGGCACGTCGTGCCTGGGTCTCGTTCAGGCCCGCAACAGCCCGGTAGAGATCGCTGGTGGAGGCAAGCCCGCTGAGGGAACCTGCCACCGCCCGCTGGTTGGCGGTGCGTGCCACATCGGCAAAGCTTGTGTCGTTGCGGATCAGATCCAGGGTCACCGAGGTGGCGCCATAGGACAGCTCGGAATTCAGGAAGGCGAAGCTGTCGGTGACACTGTCGAACGTGCCGGAGACACCGCCTTTGGCGGTCAGGATGGTATAGCTGGTCAGCGGATTATAGGTGAAGCTATCGCCGCTGCCGCTTTCCGGACCGACGCGGACCGTGCCGCCCGCAATCGTCGCGGTGCCGCCAGCGGCGATCTTGTCGGAGTTCCCGGCGCTGTCGACTTCCACGTCATAGATCGAGCCTGCGGCAAAGGAGACGTTGCCGGACACAGTCAGGGTGCCGATGGAATTGCCCGGGCTGACCGTGCCGCCGGAGCCAAGGCCAAGCGCGCTCAAGGTGCCGGAACCCCCGATGGAGCCACCTGTCACCTCGATCATCCCGCCGAGGGACCCATTGACCGTGAGCCGTCCGGCGGAGACCTTGGTGGTGCCTGCAAAGCCGGAGCTGTCGCCGGTCAGGGTGAGACCGGCCGCGCCTTGCTTGATCACATCGCCAGTGCCCGAGAGGACGCCCGCGAAGGTGCTGTCACCAGAGGAATTGACCGTGAGGTCTGCGGCGCCGAGCGCAACTTCACCGCCGGAGCCCTTGAGCGAAGACATGACAAGGTCGAAGCCGCTCAGGTCCAGAACCCCGCCGTTGACGGTATAGGCAGTGTTCCGGGCAAATCCATTCGCTGAACCGGACTTCAGGATGCCTCCATTGACTGTTGTCGTTCCGGAAAAGGACGAATTGTTGCCAGCCAGCGTGGTGGTGCCGGAATAAACCTCCAGCGACGCATTGCCCGAGAGGTTCGGTGCGAAGGAATAGGCGCCGCCCGTGTGATTGAAGACGATCGTGGCCGTGCCATCTCCAGAAGTGACAGAGGCTGCGTTGATCGTGCCCGGGGTGGCCGCCGTGTCCCCTGCTGTTGCGCCAATATTGAGCGTGGTTTTACCGGTTGCCAGATCCGACAGGAACATCGTGCCGAGGCCGGAACCGATCGTCACCGCGCCGCCATCCGCGACGGTGAGGGTTGCTTTTCCGCGGGAGCCGAAACGAAAGGAAGTGGAAGCCCTTAAATGACTGCCCGCACCGGTTACCTTGACCGTGCTGACACCGGTGGCCTGGCTTGAGCTTGAGAAGAGCGCTGTATTGACCTGTCCGCCGTCGGCCACAAGCAGACTGCCTTCGCCGTTGACGCCGATCCAGATTGCCCCGCCGGCGCCATCCCATGTGCTGCCGTGGGTAACGGTGACCGAGCCACTCGAACCGCCCTTGTATCCGAGATAGGCATCTTGGGTTTTCAGCATGCCGCCGGTCGAGACAAAAACCGTGCCGGTGCTTCCGGCGTTGAAGCCTGCGTGAAAATCTCCTGTTGTGGTATGCGAGCTGACTGGTCCATAGATGGCGAGCGTCCCCTTGGAACCCCGTCCAATATAGGTTTCTCCGGCCGTTGCCTTGGCTGCGTTCGCTATCTGGAGCCTTCCGTCGCCAGTCGTGCCGACCGAAAGGGTCGCGCCGTTGTTCCAGGTGGTACCTGTGTCGACAAGGGTCACGAAACCCTCCAGCCCACCGGTCCCACTGATATTTGCGCTCGAGCTCGTCAGGGTGCTGCCGTTGGCCAGATTGAGGGTTCCGCTGCCTACGGTAAGTGCGGTGCCATCAAGCTCGGCGCCGTCCATCACCAGGGTGCCACTGTCAACATCCAGCTTGGAAGCGGCCGCTCCGGACGTTCCGTGCAAAGCCCAGGTGGACGTGCCGGACTTGGAAAGCGCCTCAAATCCCGTGTACTGGCTTCCCAGATCGGTCAGGTCGAAGGACGCCCCCGCCCCACCGCCGAGGATCAAGGTATCGGCCGAACCGCCGGCCACCACGTTGCCGGTGATCGTTGAACCGGCCCACAGTTCAAGTGAGTTTGTGCCTGACGTGAATTCGATGGCATTGGCGCGAACGCCGCCGCCGGAGAGCCCTCCGGAAATCGTCCCTTTGTTGACGATGGTCAGGTCTGAGCCCGTGATGCCGGCTGCGCCAACACCTTCGCTTCCGGCAGGCCCGGTAATGCCAAATGCGGAGCCGCCGCCTCCACCCCTGTGGCCGCCCGCACCGCCGGTGATCGTTCCGCTGTTTTCAATGACGAGACCCGTGCCCGCGATGCCCGCGCCACCCTCACCGCCGTTGCCACCTCTGCCGCCATCTACAATCGTAGCGTGGCCGCCACGCCCACCGTTGCCACCGCTTCCACCCGTTATTGCGCCTTGGTTTTCGAGTTTGAAATCGCTGCCTGAAAACGCCGCCGCACCGTTGCCGCCGCCGCCGCCGTTGCCCGGTGGGTTGTGTTCAAGGCCGCCGCTGCCGCCCGCACCGCCATTACCGCCGGTTGTCGAGCCGGACAGGGTGAGGGAAAACCCGCTTCCAGAGAGCGCGATCGCTCCCGCCTCTCCTGCTGTCCCGTTGGTGCCACCCGATCCGCTGACACCGTTTGCCCCTGTCTCGCCGGCCAGCGTGCCCGACAGGGCAGTGGTAAGGGCATTCGTGGAGGACTCGCCAGACAGAACCAGCGACGTGCCCGAAGCCGCGAATGGCGAACCGGAGATCTCGACCGGAGCGCTCGCCCGAACCGTGACGTCCTGCGCAAAGGCCGGCAATGTTCCAGACACGGTAATGGTCGAGACCGCGGGATCGATCTCGATCACGTCCCCGCTGGCGCCTGCGCTGGCAATGGCCCAGCTCAGAGACCCGGCGACAGTGCCGCTGCCGTCATCGGTTGCTTCTGTAACGGTAAAGGTCGCGGCGCTGGCAACGTGAGGCAGCGCGACAAGCAGGGTGGCGGCGCAAAGGGCGGTGGACAGGCGGAGCCGGGCCGACAGCCGCGGCAGAATACAATGAGCGGAAATGGTTTTCATGAACGTCTCAGCGACAAAAGCAGGCAGGCAACGGCAAAGAGGCACACACGGAGTGGCGCTTCAGGCTCGCGGGAGCTGAGAGGGCGTCAAATCGGGGCATGGGACCTCCCTGGTGGTTTCAGGTGGAACCATGCGGATGCAAGGAGGCCGTTGCTGTGCGCGCCGGCCCCGCGATTGAAATATTTCGCGAGGCATGGTCCGAGACCGTTTTTTGCCGCTGCTTGAGGTGAGGCGCTATCCCCTGTTTAGGGGTTATTGTTTGAAATCAATCCCTTGCCGAGCCAGAGTGCCATCAGCACCGAACGGCTGGACACACCGTATTTGCGGAAGATCCGCTTCACGTGGTCGTGGGTGGTATGCGGGCTCTGGTTGTTCTGCTCGGCGATCTGTTTTTCCGTCAGGCCAAGCAACAGGCCTTGCAATACCTGCTGCTCGACCGGGGTCAGCGGGGCGCTTGCCACGCCAACGCCTTCTCCCAGCATCTGATGCTTGAAGAACCAGCGAATACCGCGCAACGCGTGGGAGACGATTTCCTGATCATCCGTAGTGAAAGGCTTGCTGGCGAAGCTGCGATGAAAGCCGATCTGGATTTCCGCATCCGCATTGATCGGGATGCCTGCCCAAAGGGAATCCTGCCGGTCGAGCGCCTTGTAGTAATTTTTGTAGGAAGGTCCTTCGAACCACTCCGGCGTGGCCAGTTCCTTCAGGCTGAGGACCCGGAAAGTCCCGGCCAGCTCCACGTTGCGTGTGGTGGTTATGTCCGGTTCGCCCTTGTCCATTTCCTCGAAAGCCGCGTCAATTGCCGCACTGGTGTTGTCGCAGGGGGTGAGGGTGAAGAGCGTGCGCGGGCGCCAGCCTTTCATCGGATCGCGCGAGTGGGGTGAGCTCAATCGCACACAGCCGATCCAGTCCGCGTTCTGCGCACCAATCAGGCTGCAGACCGTCTCGAGCAGGAACCGGCGGGAGACATGGATGTCGCCGACGTCGTAGTCGGCCAGGTTGTCCCAAAGCATGTAAATGCGTTCGAGTGACGTCGGCGTAATCGGCATGAGGTTTCCAGGCGAGACAGAACAGGCGAGTTGCAATGTGTCTGGATACCCCCCATCACCGGCAATAAAAAGGGCCGCATGCATCCTTCCCAAGGTTTTCAATCGGAAAGCATGCTGCCGGAGTTAAGCCAGTTGTTTCATCTATTTAGCTTTATTTTCCGGAAGTGCCCTTTTCAGCCCCAGAGCGCGCGCCGATTTGTTCCGTTCCGACTTCGACTTTCCATTTCCAGAACATCAGTTTTCGGGAACCGGGCCTGGGGCTCCTGATGTCTGGCTTGCGGGCGCCTTGCTGACTGGCAGGTTATAGCAAGACTGGGCGATCTTCTCTCGAGCCCTTGGCGGGCTGACGGCTGTCGGCGGCCGGAATGGCGAGAGGGGTTCATCGACGGGTGTGCAAACCTACTTGGCGGCCTTTGGGCATGTGTCTGACCAGCTAGGTGTGGCCCCATAAACGTCGACGAAATGGGACCGCACCCTAATCGGAAGAAGATCGGAGAGGCCATTCATCGGTCAATTTGGTTTCTGCGCTGCGGCCCACCTTGCCGACAGATGCAGCAGGATGATGATCATCGCAATTGGAACCGAAACCGAGATCCAGACCATTGGAATGCCAAGCGTGTCGGCGGTGAGGCCGGACTGCCGGGCCAGGTAGCCTTTGTCAAAGCCGCCCCGCAGACCGACGAAGCAGAAATAGATCACCGGCAGGATGAACGTCAGGATCGCCGCACTCTGGATGGCCTCGCCCAGCAGGCCGAGAAGATGCGGGCGCGGCGGAAACACGCTGTCCAGCAACACTGCGTCGGACTTTGTCTTGAATGACAGCGTCGCACCCAAGAGACCCGTCCAGACCATGGCGTAACGGGCAATATCTTCCGTCCAGACCGGGGGGGAGGAGAATACATAACGAGCGACGATCTGGATCATCACGGTCACGAACATCAGGCAGACAGTGAGAACTGCCACCGAACGCACAGTCCGATGGACGCCATTGCTGAGGGTGATGATGAACTTGCGCATGTTGATATCTCCGGCTGCGTGGCCGGCGGGCTGCCGGTGCAGCCCGCCTTTCAGCGGTCAGCGAGTGCTTTCGGACAGTTCGGTCCAGGTCTTTACATCCTCGGAAGGCATCAAGCCTGAATCGTAGACCGCCTTGGAGGCTTCGCGGAAGACGGCGCGTTCTTCCGGCGACAGGCGCTGGACGGTCACGCCCTTTCCTTCAAGCATTTTCAAACCGTTCTCGGACGCCTCGATCAGCCAGTCACGAGTTGCGGCATCCGCGGTCTTGACCGCTGCATCCACCGCTGCGCGATCTGCGTCAGACAGGCCGTCGTACCAGGCTTTGGAGGCAATCACGGCGCGCAGCGGCCAGATGACCCGCGCATCCGAGAAGTTTTTCACAAAGTCGGTCTGACCGAAAAGGACCGGGATGAACGGCGAGTTGAGATAGCCGTTGATGATCCCGGTTTGCAGACCGGCGGGCACTTCCCCCCACGGCACGACGGTGCCGCTGGAGCCCCAGGCCTCGTACATGGCTATCTGGGCGTCATCCAGCGCGCGCATCCGCAAGCTGGACATGTCGGCAGGCGAACGGACCGCGGTCGTGGTGGTAATCACGCCCGAGGCCGGTCCGAGCGGAGCCAGAGCCAGCAGGATCGCGTCCTGGTCAGCCAGTTTGGCATTTACCTGCTCGAACACCTTGCCAGCTGTAAGGGCGCGATCCATGTGGTCGATATCGTCAAAGATGTAGGGCAGGCGTACGCCGTATATGAACGGATCGACCTGTGCGACGGAGCGCACGTCCGCCAGGGATATTTCCAACAGACCGGTCGTGACCTGGTCGAAAACTTCCGCCTCATTTCCGATCGACCCGCGTGGAAGTTCGCGCACGTCCATGCCGGCCTGTTTCAGCGCTTCGCCGAAAGCATGGGCCCAATTGTAGGATCCGGAAGTTTCCAGATCCGGTTTGGTGTCCAGCGCAATCTTGACCTCTGCGGCCGCAGGTGTCGCCACTGCCATCAATGTGGCCAGGGCAAGTGCCTTGAGTTTCATTGTAGTCCTCCCAATCAGATATCTAGTTTATTGAAAGTTCGAACAGGCGCGGCAGCGTGAGGCTGATCGCGGGCCAATAGACCAGCGCCAGCAGCAAAAGCACTTGTACGACGATGAAAGGCAGCGTGGCCCAAGCCAACCGCCAGTAATTGAGCGACGTCAGCGCCGAGACAACGACCAGACACTTGCCCAGCGGGGGGGTGATCAGGCCGATACACAGGTTGAAGCACAGTACGATTCCGAGATGAATCGGGCTTATTCCCTGTTCGAGCGCCTGCGGCACGAAGAGCGGGACAAGCAGGGTCAGGGCGACGGGAGTGTCCATGAACATGCCTGCAATCAGGAAGATCGCGACCAGGAAGAAAAAATAGCGTGTGCCGGTCAATCCGAAGGATTCGACCCAATCGGCCAGAGCCTGCGACCAGCCCAGTTGCCCTGCCAGGTACCCCAACACGGAGATCGCCGCGAGAATGATGAAGATGGTGCCGGTCATCCGGGCGGTCGCCTCGACCGCATCGAAAATCATTCTCCACGTAAGCCCGGTGTAGAACTGCCCTGCCAGCAGGGCGACGAGTACGGCGATGGCGGAGCCCTCGGTCGGCGTCGCCAGTCCGAAGACAAGCGAACCGAGGATCACCAAAGGCAGGCAGAGGGCGGGGGCTGCATGCAGGAAGCTTGGCCAGAAACGCGGCAGATCATCGGATTTGCCGCCCGGATGTTTCTTGACGATCGCGATGCCGGCGTTCAGCAACATCAAGGCTGCGGCCAGCAACATTCCGGGCACCACGCCCGCAATGAACAGGGCCGCAACCGATGTGCCGGTCAATCCGCCGTAGATGATCATGATGATCGACGGCGGAATAATCGGCCCGATCATTGAAGACGCAGCGGTGATTGCACCGGCATAATAGGGGTCATAGCCGCGTGCCTTCATCTCCGGAACGAAAGTGCGCGACAGGGCTGCGCTGTCGGCAATCGCCGATCCTGAGATGCCTGCGAAGAACACGCTGGTCAGGATGTTCACATGCCCGAGTCCGCCCCTGAAGCGGCCGACAATGGACATGGCAAAATCAATCAGGCGGCGCGTGACGCCAGCCCGGCCCATGATTTCGGCAGTCAGGATGAACATCGGCATCGCCATGAAGGCAAAGACGTCAAGCTGGGCAAAGATGCGCTGGGGCAGAATGGACAGAAATTGGGCTTTTCCCACGGCCACAAAGGTCAGAACCGACACGGCTCCCATCAGATAGGCAAAGGCCGTACCGCTGATCAACAAGACAACAAAGAGGATTGGGATGAACCACATGGGATGTCCTCTTACACGGCCGTTTTCATGGACAACAGGTCTGGCTGTGTGGCGTTGCCCATGACGGGCGGATGGGTCACGATCGAGCGCAGGTCAACCGTGGATGCACGGAGCTTTGTCAGATCCGGCCGGGGCCGGGCCGTTGCAGGCGAGCGCGCAAAAAGCGTTTCAATGGCCTTGGCCGAGGCCAGGAGCCTCTCGTCCTGTCCGAGCGCGCCAAGCATCTGCAAGCCGAACGGCATTCCATGGTGGTCGAGCCCGGATGGCAGGGTAATCGCGGGACCACCTGCCAGTGATCCGCGATATGTAAGCGCCAGCCAGCGATAGTAGATATCCATGGTGTGCCCATCAATTTCCATCGCATGGGATTGGGTCCATGGAAACGGCGAGACTGGCGACGTCGGCAACAAGATGATGTCGACGTCGCGCATCAGCGCGTTGAATTTCCGCAGGATGCGCGTCTGTTCGAGATGCGCCCAGGCCCGGTCCGCCAGGCTCATGGAAAGGCCAAGCGCGACATTGGCGGCAATGTGCGGGCCGAAATCATCAGGCGATTGCCTGATTGCCTCGCCAAAGGCCGAGACGAAGCTTTCTGCGCGCAGAATGTCGAAGGTCCTGTCCATGTCGCCCAGATCAAGATCGACCGGTCGGCACTCCTTGACCTGAGGTCTCAGAACGTCAACGCGTGCCCGAAAGGTTTCCCGAGTGTCAGACGCCACCGGTGCCCCGCCAAAATCTTCGCTCACACCAACACGAAGGTCCTGAAGATCGATCTGGGGAAGCTGGACGAAACGATCGGGATCTGCCGGAGCGGACAACGGATCGTCCGGACTGTAGGACTGACATACGCTCAGCATGAGCAGAAGATCGTCCATGGTGCGGGCCATCGGGCCGAGCACCGATATGCCAGACCAGCCAAGCGGTCGTGTCGGATGGGCAATGACGTCAACTGAGGGGCGATATCCGACGATCCCGCAAAGAGCCGCAGGCAGGCGGAGGGAGCCGCCTGTGTCCGAACCGGTGCAGAGAGGCAGAAGATCGGTCGCCAGCGCGGCGGCCGAACCGCCGGACGATCCACCTGCGATCAGGTTCGGATCGAACGGGTTGCCGGTCGCCCCCCAGACGGGGTTTTTGCTGTTTCCGCCGGCTCCAAGTTCCGGGACGTTGGTTTTTGCCAGAACGATGGCGCCAGCCTCGCGCAGGCGCGCCACCATGGGCAAGTCCTTATCAGGAATATTGCCACGCGCCCGGGGGCTTCCATGTGTGGTCAGAAGGCCCTTGGTGTCCTGAAGATCCTTCACACCGATCGGCAGCCCGTCAAGCGGCCCCTTCGGTGTGCCTGACTGCCAGCGGCGTGTTGCCTCAACAGCTTCCGCCCTGGCCGGTTCGGCGTCGAGCGCAGTGAGAGCATTAATGGCTGGATTGATCTGTTCAATGCGCTCAAGACACGCCTCAAGCAGTTCGACCGGAGTGGTTTCCCCCCGGGCGAAAGCCTCGAGCAGTTCTCCTGCCGAGCGTTCGACAAGCGCGCGGTCAGCCATGCAGCACCACCGCCGCCAGCGACGTTGCAACTGAACTCATATCGAACTCCTCCCAATGCTACTAACGTTCAACGTTAGTGGGGGAGGCTGCTGGGAAAAATTGAATTCTTCGCCGCAAACCATAACTTTCGGTAATGGTCTACATCCTGCTGGCACTCTGCATCAGGCACTGCATGAACAGGTCGAACGTGCTGTCGGCGGTCTGCTTGTCGCGTGCCCAGAAGCAGCAGGCCTCCGACAGGAAATTTTCCGTGTCGAGCGGCAGAACGGCGATGTCTCCGCGTGCGGAATGAATGCGCGCCAGGCTTTCGGGAAACAGGCCGACCGCCGGCAGCTTGCGCATCAGTTCCAGGTTCAGGGTCAGGGACGCAGAGGCAATCGTGTTTTCCGGCGGCAACAGACCGTTGCGGGCGAAGAGCGCGTCCACGGCCTGCCGGGCAACCGAATTCGGCTGGGGAAGTATCCATGGCCATTGGGAAACTGTTTCCCAGGTTATGTCGCTCTGGCGGGCCAGCGGATGGTCTCGTCCGACCACGACGACAATCGGTTCCTTGAACAGCGTGGCTTGCCGGATGCCGGCCAGTTCCCGCGGTTGCCAGATACGTGCGATCAAAAGGTCGATCTTGCCGGCCGTCAGTTCCGGCAAAAGCGAAACGAAGTGACCTTCGACCACGCCGACATTGGCCTTCGGCGCGCTGCTTTTCATCAAGGCGATCGCTTCAGGCAGAAGCAGCGGCGCCACCGAACCGACAGCGCCGACGGTGACTGACCCGGAGACGCCTCTCGCCATGGCTTCGATGTCGAAGGCTGCCCGGTCCAACTGGCTCAAAATCGCGCGTGCATGCTCGGCCAGCCTGCGTCCGATCGGTGTAAGGTAGAGCCGGTTTCGATCCCGTATGACGATGGAATCGCCGATGATGCGTTCCAGTTCGGCAATCTGTTTCGAGATTGCCGGCTGAGTGACATTGAGCGCTTCGGCCACACGCGCGACAAGCCCCAGTTCGGCCAGGCTCACGATCATCCGCATGTGACGAGTGGTCAGCCGGGTGTGCCAATCCCTGTTTAAAATCTATCTGTCTCCCGGCCGTTTGCAGATCTGGATCGCTTCGAACAATTACCTTTGTTTATCATAACCAAATCGCGATACCACCCGAACGTACCGCCCCGCCCGGGGCCGCTTGCTGACTGTCGGCTTGTGCGCACGCAAGCTGTTCAGGCGGACATAAGCACCGACAGAAAGATCAGGCAGCTCACTGGATTGCGCCTGACCTTTTCGCCAAACCGAAAGGTTTTCAGCTCGCCCTTGAGGTCCTGGCGGAAAATGCAAAGCGGGGCTGACCCTTTTGCACCCAATATCGGCCTTCGGGGGTTCACGCGGTCGCACCGGAAGCGGGACGCGAGTGGGCCGGGAAGGTGCCGCCCCTCAATCGCCGGCGCCCCCTGGAGTGGGGAGTTCTCCTTGGTCTGTCGGGACAGAATTTCTGTTCAGGCATGGCAATTGCTGACCTTGCTGTCATCAACGCTCCAGGGGGAATGGCTGATACTCTGACTTGGAGATGCAAATTGAATTTAAGTGCGAGGATTGCAGGCGTCTTTTTCGCGACATCTGTCCTGTTCGGCAACGGCGCCGCGAAAGCGCAGGATCTGACGCAGGCGGAAGCGAACGAGATTGCCGTCGAAGCCTATCTCTATCTCTATCCTCTCATCACCATGGACCTGACACGGCGGCAACTGATCAGCATCGAACCCGGTCCCGGCTCCATGGGTGGTTATGAGAACTGGTTCAGAAATATCTCCGCCTATCCGACCGCGGACGAAAAATCGGTCGTGCGGCCGAATTTCGATACGCTCTATTCTTCGACGTTTCTCGATCTCACCAAGGAACCGATGATCGTCTCCGCTCCGGACACCAAGGGGCGCTACTATCTGCTGCCGATGCTCGACATGTGGACGGATGTCTTCGCATCACCCGGATCCCGCACCACCGGCACGAAGGCCGGGACGTTCCTGGTGACCGGTCCGGGCTGGGCACCGGAGAATGGGAAAGAGCTCGGGGACGATTTCGCGAAGCAGTTCGACCTTCCGGAAGAGACCCAACTCATCGCCTCGCCAACGAACCATGTGTGGATCATCGGGCGGACCAAGACGGACGGGCCGTCCGACTATGAGGCCGTTCATGAAATCCAGGCCGGATACAAGGTGACGCCGTTGTCCAAATGGGGCCAGGAGCTTCCCGAGCCGGTCTTCTCGCCGGATCCGACCGTCGACACCAAGACGCCGCCGAAAAAGCAGGTCGATACCATGGCCGGCAAGGATTACTTCACCTGCGGCGCTGAGCTTCTCAAGGTCGAGCCGCCTCATATCACCGACCAGCCGATTTTGGCGCGGATGGCCCGTCTCGGCTTCCGGGAAGGCGAGAGCTTCGACTTCGAGGCCGCCAGTCCCCTCGTCCAGTCGGCCCTCAAGGATGCGCCCGTCACGGCGCAGAAGCTGATGGCCTGGAAGAGCCCCCGCATTGCCAATTTCGCGAACCAATGGTCGATGGATGTCGACACGGTCGGGGTCTACGGCACCTATTATCTCAAGCGGGCCCTGATGGCCCAGCTCGGGCTGGGGGCGAACCTGCCGGCGGATGCCGTCTATCCGATCGCCATGACAGACGGCGATGGCAACCCGCTCACCGGCACCAATGACTATGTCCTTCATTTCGATGCAGGCGACCTTCCCCCGGTCAATGCCTTCTGGTCCGTCACGATCTATGACAACGACGGCTATCAGGTCGCCAACAGCCTGAATCGTTTCGCCCTTTCAAGCTGGATGCCGATGCAGAAGAACCCGGACGGGTCGCTCGACCTCTACTTCCAGCATGAAAGCCCTGGCAAGGACAGGGAAGCCAACTGGCTGCCGGCTCCGGACGGACCGTTCAACGTGACCATGCGGCTCTACGCCCCCAAGCCACAGGTCTTGATCGGCAAATGGGCGCCTCCTGCGATCAACAAAGCTGAAAAGCTCTCCGTTCACACGGCGCAGTAGGATTTTCCGAAGGCCGTTTGCGCCAATGCGTCAGGACGATCCGGCTCTCCTTGTGCCGGGTCGTCCCAGCGGAACAAGAGATTACCAAACTCGAGACAGACATGAAGCAACTCGTTCCCCTTGCCTTGGTCGGTCAACTCATTGCCGCTTCCACACTGCCTGCGTTTGCGCAGACCGTGCTTCCGGAAGGAGAAAGCATCGCGAAAGACGTCAGGGCGCTTCGCACCTACGCACCGGGCAGCAATCCGGGAGCTGCCGATTTTGATACGACCGACAGGCTGGCGATCGCCAATCTGCTCTACGCCTATTCCTTCGCCTACGACAATTACGAGGCGGACGCATGGTTCAAACTGTTCACATCCGACGCCGTGTTTGTCGCCGGTGTTGCCGGTGAAGACGCCTACTCATTCACTGGAGAGGGGTTCCGGACGTTTTGGAGCGAACGGATGAAGGAATTCAGCACCTCCGGAAACCAGCGCCGGCATTTGATGACGAACGTCCTGTTTCTGGACCAGACCGGTGACACCGCCCATGTCAGTGTCACCGGGCTTTTGACCAATGCCAAGGACGGCAAGACCTTCACTGCCGTTTCGAGCCTCAATTACGAAGGCTGGCTGGTAAAGGGCTCGGACGGCTGGAAAATCCAGCGCTGGCATGACTTTCCGGATTCTCCTGTGCCTGAGAAATAAAAACAAAGGCGCGTCGTATGCGTGCCCCCACTTCACGCATGCATGTAACCTTGCCCCTCAATTCAGCGACGCTTTCGTCACGACCTTGAGGGGCATATTTGTTTGAGCATCACTTCAAGTTCCCAATCCGTTGCCCCCCTTGGTGCAGGGCCGGATTCCAAGCGTGTTCCCAAAATCAGGAGATCAGAATGATCCGAGCCGCAGACACCCGGTAAAACCGTGGGTTGGCGGGCCGGTCGGGTGTTTTTTCTTGCGACCCACCATGTCCTCCGTAAGGTTCCGGAAAAGATTCGGAGTAGCAACTTGAAGAAGCCGATGGACGATAGCAGGTCGATACTCCTGGTCCGGGCGAGTGGTTTTGGCCCGCTCCCGGCCATTTTCGAACAAAGAGCCGGAGAACAGGCCCTCTGGAGAGTTTTCGAGCAGTCCGGGCTCCCCGTCGATGTTATCGGTTTGCCACAAACACCTGTCCCCCTGCCGGCGATGATCAGCCTTTTCGAGCGGTGCGCGCACGAACTGGGCGACCGGACGTTCGGCCTGGAGGTCGGGTTCGAGATGCGCAGGGCCTGGGGTTACGGATTGTGGGGCCAGTACGGCGCCACAGCGGACACGCTGGGCGAAGCTATCAAGCGCTATAATCAGACCTTCTGGGCCCATGCATCCGGGGGACGGCTGGAGCTTGTTCAAAGCGGCACAGCGATGCTCTGGCGGCATGTCAGACGGGATCTTGGACCACCGGCCGTACAGCATGTTGATCACCGGCTTGGCCCCATGATCATCATTGCCAGACTGTTTCTCGGTCAAGACTGGTCACCGGAGTGGATTGAAGTTCCCTATGAGCGGGACGATGACGCGCACCTGATGGAAGACCGGTTACAGGTTCCCGTTCGTTTCGGGTGCCCGGGCGCCGGGATCGTTTTCAAGCCTGAAGACCTTTGCGTGCAAAGGAGCCGGAAGCTTGAAGGCATGTCCAAGGTCATTACGCTGAGAGAAGTGATCGCGGACAGTATTCTGTCTCGTGCACCGGAGCCGGCCCGCTCCGTCTCGGCCATCGCAGCGCTTCGTCTGCTGGATGGGCAGACGGACATCGAAGGTGCGGCACAAATGGCGGGCTTGAGCGTTCGGAGCCTGCAGCGGCAACTCATGGAAAAAGGCTACTCCTACAGGGAGATTGTGGCCAGTGCACGCAGTGCCCGCGCGGTGAGCCTGTTGCGTGAAACGCAGCAGCCAATCGTGGAGATTGCCCTGTTCCTGGGGTATGAGGACCACGCGAGTTTCACGAGGGCCTTCCGCCGCTGGATGGATTGCTCTCCCCTGGAATTCAGGCGCTGCCACCAGCCAACTGCGGTGGCGTAAAAAGCAAAGCCGCGCGGCATCATCTTTCCTAAACGTAGTGATCTGCTGATTGGCTGGCCCCCGGAAGGGGCCGGAACGAGAAGCGCATTTGCCTATGGCTGGTGGGGCTTACGGCCCCATCCAAGGGGCACCACAACTGTTCAAGGTTGCACTAACGAAAAATGCGCCAGGAAAAGAGGCTTGGGAACGGACATGCCGGCTAAGAAGCTGAAAAATACCTTGTCTTCGCGGGCCTTGCTGGTCGGGCTTGGAACGATCCTTGCCGGTGTTCTCGCGGTTCCTGCATTGGCGGCGGATCTCAACGCTTCCGTTCCTCCAGCCTCTGTGGAGGAGGCCGTCCTGCTTCCAAAGTGGCGCTTTGAGGTGGCTCCTTATTTCTGGACCGCCGGAATGTCCGGCCAGGTCGCGTCCTTCGGAGCCCCGGGCGCTCACGTGAATATGGGGTTTTCCGACATTCTCGATGATCTCGATTTCTCGGTGATGGTCGCCGGTGAGGCCCGATATGACCGGTTCAGCCTGACGACGGACCTCATCTACCTGAAGCTGTCCACGAGTGAAACGACTCCACGCGGTATTCTCGTTTCCAGCATCGGCCTTGATTCAAGCATGACGACTGCCAGCGCGCTTGCCGGTTATTCCATTCTGGAGCGTCCGAATGTTCGACTGGATGCTGTCCTTGGGGGAAGGTTTTGGTCGGTTGAAAACACCCTCAAATTCGACGGAGGGTTTTTCGGCGGCCGGTCTTACAGGGATTCTGCCACGTGGATCGATGCCATGGGAGGAGTGAAAGGACGGGTCGATTTTTCCGACCGTTTCTACTTCACCGGATCGGCGCTTGTCGGTGGTGGCTCTTCGAACTTCGGCTGGGACCTGATGGGCGGACTTGGCTATGAGATGTCCGACCATTTTTCCGCCGTTGCCGGTTATCGGGCGCTCGGCGTTGATTATCAGGACGGGGATTTCGAGTTCGACGTGACCATCCAGGGACCGATTGTTGGAGTCGCCTTGAAGTTCTAAAAGTCGGCATCCTTTCAAATCCACCGTTGAGAGGCGCTCTGAGGAATTCTGTCCGCTCAGAAGCATCTCCATCTGGAATACCTTCTCATCACACCACCGTCTCGTTCCCAATCATGGCACCAAGCTGCCAGCGTTGAAACTACGCGAAAAACGGCTTGTTGTTCAGATCGAGGGCCGGGTCCAGGACGGTGAGGGGTGTTCTTGAGGCCGGGGCAGATCGACCCGACGTCTCCTCGGTCATAACCGTAATTTCCTGTATCAATCTGTAGTTTCTGCAGTCATTATTTGCGCGGCGATACCCGGTCATCGGGTGTCCGGCAGGGGGAATATGAATGAGCACAACGGCAACGACAGCGCAGACGCTGGACCCGCCACCGGATTCCTGGGTCGCGCCCGGCGCCAGCGACAGCTTTGCCACGGCGGGGCTGATTACCCTGCTGCTTCTCCTGTTTCTGCTGATCTACCTCTACGCCGTTTTCGATCGATATGCGGAGCACAAGGGATCGAGGACGCCGCTTCGCTCCACGATCCCGACCATGCTGTTGGTCGGCCTTGCCTATGATCTGGTGCCGCCTCTGCGGGACGTCAGCCTTCTGTTGCCGTTGACCCTGATCATTGGCGCCTTCGCTTATGACATCGTGCTCTGGATGAAGCCGGAAGAGGCTGAGGCCGAGCCGTTGCCGGAAGAGGAAGCTGCGGCCGCCGACGATCGGCCGCCGGCCGATGAGACGACCGCCGTGGACGAACAACTGATTGCGGAACCGCAGGCGCTGGGCGCCACCACAAAAGGAGCCGGCGCATGATCGAGCTCCTCATCACCTGCTTTCCGCTGCTGCTGCGCATTGCCTATCTGCGCTGGCGGGGACGGCCCGTGACGCTCTACAACGTCCACCGGGCGCTGTTCGTCTGGATTGTGCTGTTCGTCGCGCTGATCTTCACCGTGGAGTATTACCATCCCGATACCCGCAACGCGCTGATCCCTTACCGCGTCGTGCCGATCGTCGCCGAACGCGGGGGAACGGTCATCGAGGTGCCTGTCAAGGCCGGCCAGTCCGTCAAGACCGGCGAACTCCTCTTCACGGTCGATGACAGCAGCGAAAAGGCGGCGGTTGCCAGCGCTCAGGCCGCCGTGGGCGAGGTCAACAGCCAGATCGATGTCGTCAAGGCGCAGATCAAGGAAGCCGCGGCCGATCTCGACCGGGCGAAAGCGGGCCTCAACAATGCCAATCTGACCCTGTCGGAACAGCAGGCCCTCAAGGACAAGAATTCACCCGTTTACACGATCAACAGATACGAGAACGCAAAGGCCGAGCAGGAAAAGGCTGCCGCCGATGTGAATGCCGCCAACGCCAAGCTGGAGGCGCTGCAGGTGCAGCTCGATCAGGTCCTGCCCTCAGAGCTGAAGGCCGCTGAAGCTTCCCTCGATCAGGCCAAGGTCAACCTCGACAAGACCAAGGTCCATTCGTCTGTCTCCGGGCGGATCGAGCAGCTCACGTTGAATGTCGGCGACCGCGCCGCGCAGTTCTCGGTCAATCCGGCGATGGTCATCGTACCGGATCGCGACGCCTCCGATCCGATCGAAATCATCGCGGGCTTCAGCCAGACCAACAGTGCGGTTCTGCATGTCGGCATGCCGGCGGAGGTCGCCTGCGAGAACAACATCAACAGCGGCATGGCGAACACGGTACTGGCGGCGCGCATTGTCCGCATCCAGGACGTTGTCGCAACCGGTCAGCTCGGTCCGACCGGCGTTCTGATGCAGCCGTCGGACCGGCGCGGCCCAGGTGATCTGGTCGTGCATGTTCAGCTCGAACATCCGGAGCAGAATGCGCTGCTGGTCGATGGCACGAGATGTCTTGTCCAGGCCTATACCACCCGCATCTCCGGCTCGCTCCAGGGCACCTTCATGGGGGGCATCATCCAGGCCTGGGCGCTGGAAAAGGCGCTGATCATGCGGATGAAAGTCTGGATCATGCTCTTCGCCGGAACAGGCCTGATGGGCGGTGATTGAGGTGGCGCGACAGGCCCGATCCGTGACGCGGTGATCGACGTCATCCGTCGTGCGGTCGCACACTGATCTTGCCGATAAACCGCGGACCGTCCCGCAAGGATAAGACGTCTACACTGCGTGCGGTGCGGAGGCTGAACCTGACCTCCGCTTGCGGGACCGTGCGAAGAGCCTTTGAACGTGCGGATTTGAGGGCGCGTGCAAAGCCTTCGCCCTCTCGCTTTCGCTGGAAAAAGCCTTGCCGGGCTCTACTTCCCCAGAAACTTGAAGGGCTCTGCTTCCTTGAAATGGGCGTTGGCCATGCCGGAGAAGATGTTGGTCTGGTCCGGGCCGAGGTCGAGTTTCATCACCTTGCCGGTTTCCGGTGAAAAATCGGCGTTGCCGAAGTCTATCCAGAAGATGTTCGGGGTCACCACGGATTCGAAGAAATAGAGCTTGCGCTTCTGGTCGGCGACGGTGCGCCAGCGGGTGGAGGAGATGTTGGGCTGGTCGGGCGTGGTGATGCCGAGCGGCACGGAGACATTGCGGATGACACCGAAGACGCTGGCGATCGTCTCGACCGGATTTTCGGTCTTCGGGATGGCGTCGACATAAAACGACGCGCGGGCAAAGCGGTCCGCCGCTCGGTTGGTGCCAGGCAGCATGACCGTGCCGCCGATTTCCTGCCAATACTGATTCAGCGCCAGTTGTTCTTCGAAGGTCGGCGAATTGGTCATCACCTGATAGGCGCGGGCGTGGTGGATCACCTGCTTGCCGTCGATATATTCCACGATGGCGCTGTCACCGCTCGCATCCGACAGGGACAGGTGCAGCGTGGCAAGGCGTTGTTCACCTGGAACATTGTCGCTGAAAAGGGTGAAGGGTTCGGCTTCCAGCGTGCGGACGGCCTCTTCGACTGTGGCGAAATTGTCGAGCACATATTGAGCCCAGGCGGCGATTGTCAGGCCGGGTTTGGAGCCGTCGAATTCCGGATAGCCGGATTCCACCAGCCAGAGCACATTTGCCACGAGGCCGGCTTCGTTCATGCCGTCCGTTGTCGAAACGTCGTAGCCCGAGGCAATGACACTGCCGTATTTCGACGTCCATTCCAGGGAGTTTTCCCCGGCTTCGCCGTTGCGTTTCATGCCGCGCGGGAACAGCCACAGGTTCGTGCCGACATCGGTCTTCCAGTCCATTGAGCGGGCGGTGATCACCTGCTCGCTGGCGCCAAGATAGACAACCCGGGTGCAGGCATCTGCCAGGCGGGGCGCGAGCAGGCCAAACGAGGCGATGGTCAGGGCGCAGGCTGCCGTCACCGTGGTCTTGCCGATCTTCATGCGCCGTCTCCTTTGCGGTCTGTGAATGGGTGTGTCGAGTCGCTTCGGCACAACTGTTGATATAGGGGCGGCCAGGCGTGACGCTGTCAAGACAGGTTGGCGTTTGGTGCAGGTTCGCGCAGTGAACGGAAAAGGCCCGCAGTGTCGCCACCGCGGGCCCCAGACACGGATCCCAGACACGGATCCTGGGCAAGCTGGGTGAAGCCCGCCCGGTCAGAGTGTCCGGAACAGGTTGACCGTGAAAAAGGCCAGCCCGGCGGTGACCGCAATCGCACCGACCGCGATGACGGGTTCCACCGCCGTATGGCCGAGCGCATAGGCGGCCAGCGCCGCCATCATCACCGGAAGGCCAAGCGCATGAAGCCAGAAGTGCAGGCGGGCAAACCTGTTGTCCGCCATGGCCGGGACTGCCGTATAGAGCAGGCCCGTGAGGGCCAGGGTTGCCCAGCCGAGAAGGTTGGTGTGCACGTGGACCGGTGAGAGCGTGTGGTCATGGCTTGCCGCCATGACGATGCCGAGCACCAGTCCGATCAGCATCCAGAGAGCTGCGAGACGGAACAGCCAGGCGGCCAGGGTTGGGATGCGGGTCGTCAAGTCTTTGATCCTTTCGAGGAAGGCTGTGCCTTTGGGCACAAGGGGTATCAGGAAGCCGGCGAGAGCCGGAGGTTCAGGGGAAGGGGCAGAAGGCCCAGGCGGAGTCTTCTGCAGGTGTCCAGGCTGGCAAGGCGCCCTGTCAGACCTGCCAGGCCAGGCGCAAGCGCTCGCGGATGTCGCCGAGCCTGTCTTCCGGCTCGTTGGCAAAGACGAAACGCAGGTAGCGTCCAGCGATGTCTTCGCTGCCCCAGCCGGTCATCGGTGTCGCTGCGATCCGCCCCTTTTCGAACAGCAGCCGGGAGGCTTCTACAGGTGGCAGGCCAAGCTCGGCGGTGTCGATCAGCAGCGACCAGCCGCCATCCGGCCTCACGACGGGCAGATCCGAAAGCTCCTGCAGGATGATGTCCCGGCGCGCTTTCCAGGTTGCGGTCGCAGCGGCAATACCGTCGTCTTTCGCGGTGATGGCGGCCGCGGCACCCGGCATCGCGATGCCGACCTGGCAAACCACGTTGGTGAGGCTGACAAGGCCGATGTCCGCCATGATCGAGGCGGGGCCGACCGTCCAGCCGACCCGCCAGCCGATCATCCGGTATTCCTTGGAAACGCAGCCTACCGTTATCGTGCGATCCGCCATGCCATCCAGGCTGGCCGGGTGGATTACCGGTTTGCCGGTGTAGAGGATCCGCTCCATGGCGGCGTCGTGCAGTAGAAATGCGCCGGTGCGTATAACGACTTCCGCAATCGCGTTCCATTCCTCTGCCGTGTGCACGATGCCGGTCGGCATGGACGGGCTCATGGTCAGAACGGCGCGGGTTCTGGCGCTGGCTGCGCGGAGCAGTTCATCCAGGTCAAGACGCCAGCCTCCGTCCACCACCTTCAGCGGAACGAGCTTCGGAACGCCACCGGCCAGGCGGATGCGGTTGAGCAGTCCCGCATAGGCGGGATCGGTGATGATGACCTCGTCTCCCGGCTCCAGAATCGCAAGCAGGGCGTTGAGGATGCCCGAGAGGCCGCCCGCCGAAATGACACATTGGGTTTTCCAGTCGTAGGCCTGACCGGTGGTGGCGGAAATCCGGGCCGTTGCAGCCTTGCGGATGTCATCGGTGCCCAGGAACGGCAGATAGCTGTTGGCGTCGTCCCGCCCGATGGCGGCCCGCGTTGCCTCCAACGCTTCCCGCGGCGGGCTGAGATCCGTATCGAGGTTTTCCAGGCGAAGCATGTCGGCGGATCCGGCTTCGTCTGCTGCCTGCCCCATCCGGTCCACGCCAATTCCCGGAATGTCCTTCAATCGCGACACTGTCATTTGAAATATCCTCATTTGTATCCAAATTTATAAATTGGATACAAAAATGGGTAATTGCAGTCAAGTCGTTGATTGTCTAGGAAGGCGGAAGGACCCAGCCGGATGGACAAATGGCAGAGCGAACAAGCGCAAAAAGAACTGGAGACCAGGCCATTCGGGTGGCGGATGCCTTGCGGGAAAAGATCGTCTCGGGAGATCTGAAACCGGGCGAACCACTGCGCCAGGAGCGGCTGGCGGTGCTGTTCGAAACCAGCCGGATGCCGGTTCGCGATGCGCTGCGCCTGCTGGAAGCCGAAGGACTGGTGCAGATGCCGCCGAACAGGGGCGCGATCGTTGCCCCGCTCGATCCTGAGGAGTTCAGGGAAGTTTATGAAATGCGGGCGGCACTGGAGACGCTGGCCTTGCGCCTTGCCATTCCGGAACTGACCAACAGCCAGATCGACCGGGCCGCAGCCATTCAGGACAAGGCGGAGGCATCTGACCTGGAACATTTCGGCGCCCTGAACAAGGCTTTCCATTCTGCGCTGTACGAGCCTTGCGCGCGGCCTCGGCTGCTGGCGCAGATAGCGGCCCTCAACGAGACCGGAGACAGGTATTTGCGGATTGCGGCTGCGCAGCTCGACTACACCCGGAGATCTCATCAGGAGCACCGGGACCTGCTGGAGGCCTGCAGCCGCCGCGACGGTGTTGAAGCCTGCGAGATTCTGAGACGTCACATCGAGGCTGCCGGAGAGGCGCTTGTCGACCGTCTGACTGCAAGACTGCCTGCATCCTGATTGCGATCAGATGCGGCAGGTTGCGTCTGCTTCCCGCTGACGAGGAAACGAATGCCCCGAAAACACTGCCGGATTGAAGCGGCGTCTGTTGGCGATGCGGAAAGGCTTGCCGACATTCGCGTAGAGGCGATGCGGCCGAGCCTTGAAGCCGTCGGACGGTTTGACCCTGTGCGGGCGCGTGAGCGCTTTCTGGGCAGCTTTGTTGCCGCAGAAACGCGCATCATCAAGGTGGAAGAAGGCATTGCCGGCTTCTTTGTCGTTCGCAGGCGATCCGACCATTTCTACCTGGATCATCTCCATGTCAGCCCAGCCTTTCAGGGGCAGGGGTTAGGCCGTCTCGTGGTCGAGGATCTGAAGGTGGAGGCAGTTTCGGCGGGGCTGCCGATCCGGCTGATGGCCCTCAACGTCAGTCCGGCCAACGCATTTTACCTGTCCTGCGGGTTCCGCTTCGTCTCGCAAGACGCACTGGACACCATCTACATCTGGGCGCCCGGCGCTTGATCCCAGCCGGCCTGGCATCCGGTCGTGGCTGACAAACGGTCAGAAATGCAGAGTTTCTTCATCAGACCACTCCAAGGGTCCAGGGTCGGTCAATGCGGTTAAATGGCGGAGTGCGGACCGCTGCAGAGAGGGGTCGCGAGAACGGGCGACCGCAAGGCAATAAGGTCTGAAACGGAATTGAATTCTACCTTGGGGGGTGTGTTTATAACCAACACGTTTTTCAGGCGAAGTTGGCAAATGCCACCGATCCGGGCCGAAAGGCTGGTCGAATGGGCCTGATATTGACTGCTCGGGGGCCTTTACGTCAGGCCGTTGACGGGCTGCGCAGCTTGTCCGCCACGAATTCCCCGAATGCCTGCGTCGCAGCCGAAGGGTTTGGCGACGCATAGGCCAGCGTGACGCCGATGCCGGGAAGTGGCGGCAGACCGGTTTCCACGATGTGCAGATCGGGCGGCACCGCGGAACGGGTCACCACACTGATGGCCTGGCCGGAGCGGGCAATGGCCAGCAGGCCCGCAAGACCGTTGCTGGCAAAGGCGATGCGATAGGCCTTGCCCGCCTGATCCATGGCGGTGCGGGCCGCGCGATGGTCCAATGTGTCCGGTGCCGAAAGCGCTAGAGGGACGATGTCTTTTTGCAGGATCTCCGGGGCGGGGTGATTGGCCACCCAGACAAAGCTTTCCGGCCGCAGGATGCGAGTGGAGGTGTCTTCGCCGGGAACGGAAATCAGGGCAAGATCGATCCGCCTGCGCTGCAGCAGCAGGTGCAATTCCGTCGTCGGGGCACAGACCACCTCGATCTCGACATCACCATGGCGCGCGCCGAAACCTTTCAGAAGATCAGGAAAGAAGGCGGTCAGATAGTCTTCCGGACAGCCGAAACTGATAAGACCACGCAGGCCTGCGCCTGGCAGGGTGGCAATGGCTTCGTCATGAACGGCGAGAATGCGTTCCGCCTGGGCCAGAAACCTGTCGCCCGCTGCCGTCAGTTCCACACCCCCGCGTGTGCGTCGCAGGATCGGCTGACCGACAATCGCCTCCAGCCGGTTCATCTGCATGCTGACGGCGGATTGTGTCCGCCCGACCTGCCGCGCTGCTGAGCTGATCGAGCCGCTGCGGGAAACCTCTATGAAACTGCGCAGCAGAGCGATTTCCAGAACAGGCATATGATATCAATCCAGTTGAATATCATAATCTAAATTATGAATTTTATTGAATGCAAGGCTTCTCCTACACTTGCCGCAGTCATTTCAACCGGCCGGATCGGGAGACACATCATGGCATTGGAAAGCGCCAGCAACAGCACGGACACAGGGTTCTGGTCCGACGTATCGGATCATGTTCTGCGGTATGGCCCTGTGTTCGAACAACGTGTCATCGAGCGTGCCGAAGGCAGTTACGTCTACGACAGCTCGGGCGCGCGAATCCTCGATTTCACCTCCGGTCAGATGAGTTCCATCCTGGGGCATTCCCACCCGGATATCGTGCGCACCGTGCGCGAGCAGATCGGCCAGCTCGACCACCTGTTCAGCGGCATGCTGTCCCGCCCGGTCGTCGACCTGTCGAAACGCCTCGGCTCGCTGGTGCCTGGCCTGGAGAAGGTGCTGCTCCTGTCCACCGGTGCGGAATCCAACGAGGCCGCCATCCGTCTTGCCAAGCTCGTCACCGGTAAACATGAAATCGTGGCCTTTACCAAGAGCTGGCACGGCATGACCGGGGCAGCGGCTTCCGCCACCTACAGTCACAACCGGCGGGGGTATGGGCCCGTCAATCCGGGGTCGTTCGCAATTCCCGCTCCCAATGCCTACCGGCCGCGGTTCACGGATGCGAACGGCAATCTGGACTGGAAGACCGAGCTGGACGATGCTTTCGCGCTGGTCGACAGCCAGTCCACCGACAACCTTGCCGCATTCATTGCCGAGCCGATCCTGTCGTCAGGCGGTATCATCGAATTGCCGGAGGGTTATCTCGCGGCACTGCGCCAGAAGTGCGACGAGCGCGGGATGCTGCTGATTCTGGATGAAGCCCAGACCGGCATCGGCCGGACGGGACACATGTTCGCCTTCCAGCGGGATGGCGTGACACCCGACATCCTGACCTTGTCAAAGACCCTGGGGGCCGGTTTGCCGCTATCCGCGGTGCTGACAAGCAGCGCCATCGAGGAAGAAGCGCACCGGAAAGGGTTCGTGTTCCTGACCACCCATGTGTCCGATCCTCTGCCGGCCGCTGTCGGCCTGACGGTGATGGACGTGGTGGAACGCGATGGCCTGATCGGCCGTGCGGTGTCCGCGGGCCAGCAGCTGCAAGCCGGGCTGGAAGGCTTGAAGCAGCGTTTTGAAAGTGTTGGCGATGTGCGCGGCCGTGGGCTGCTGCTCGGGCTTGAGATCGTGACCGACCGGGCCAGCCGCAAGCCGGATCTTGCCATGGCTGACCGGATCGGCGCAGAGGCGATGGCACGCGGACTCTGCATGAACATCGTCAAACTGCCCGCCATGGGTGCGGTTTTCCGCATCGCCCCGCCACTGACGATTTCGGATGACGAGATCGATCAGGGGCTGGATATCATGGCATCGGCGATTGAGGCGGCACGGGCCTGAAGCGGCTGCGAGAGACATGAGAGGGCGCCGAGGGGCGCTTGACGATGCCCCTGCCAACTTGAGACTGTTTCCTGTCACCGCAATCGCAGCGCAGGTTCCGGTCAGTAGAGTGTTTTCCGGTAGGTCTCTTCCAGAGCCGCATCCAGCTTCTGCATTTCCGCGTCATCCGGCGCCCCGGTCGTCTGGTCCAGAATGATCCTGGAAAGCGACGGCATCTCGCTGCGGTCCTGCCGATGCTCCGGATCCCAGAGATGGGAGCGCCGGAAGGCCTTGGCGCAATGCAGGAAGACCTCGTTCACCGAGACGACGATGGCAAGCTTGGGGGCCCGGTCCCTAACGCTCATGGTTTTCAGGAGATCCGGATCGGTCACCAGCGTGGCTGTGCCGTTGACGCGCAGCGTCTCGTCATATCCGGGCACGAGGAACAGGAGACCGACATTCGCATTGGCAACGATATTGGCCAGACTGTCCAGTCGGTTGTTGCCCGGACGGTCCGGGATGGCAAGCGTTTGCGGGTCGAGAATCTTGACGAAGCCAGCAGGATCGCCGCGCGGGCTGACATCCGCCTTGCCGTCCGCGTTCTGGGTGCCGAGGCACAGAAACGGCGAGCGCCTGATGAAGTCCTGCGCGTGCTTGTCCAGCGCGCTCAGGCACTTCTTGGCAGCCAGCGGCGATAGCTCGGAATAGTGGCTCCGCAGCGTTTCCTCATCCGAAATGACAAACTCCGGGTTGATCTTGTAGGCTTCCATCATGCATCCCTTTGGCGTTCATTCCTGTCTGGCTTCGTCTGATCCGCGGCCATGCCCGGTTGCAGCGGCAGACGGTCATTCTGCCAGTGATCCATCAGCTCAGCCGTGACGGTAGCATGAAATGAGGTGCGTACATCATTTTTGTTGCTGCGGCATTCAAGAGCCTTTGTCTGGCGTTTCCTCAGTGGAAGTCCGAAGGCTGTCTCGGGGGCAAGGATCCAGGCTGGGCATGTGCTGCCCAGCCATCGTTCGCTGACATGGCGTCATGCCATTTCGTCTTCATTTATGGGGCCGCACCCTAGTCCAGCGTTACCGCTTCAATCCTTCCTTCCAGCATATGCGGCAGATAAAGCACACCATCCCGCGCGGAAATATCGGCAAGGCCGGCCGGTTCGCTCATGATCTCGGTCGACGAACCGTCGGTGCCGATCTCGAAGACCTTGCCGTTGATCCAGTCATTGAGGACCAGTCTCCCGTTAAGCCGCGTGATACCGTCGATGTTGCCGATGTCCCGCGCCACGACACTGATTGCCTTTGTTGCCGGATCGACGGCAAGCAGGCTGCCGGGGGCCTCCGTGGTGAAATCGTTCTTGAGGCCCTTGCCCCAGGCCCCGACAAGCAGACGGCCGTCATCCCAGTAAAGGCCGTTGGGGTTGCTGAGTTCCGGGCTTTCCAGCCACTTTTCGAACGTGCCTTCCGCATAGCGCCAGATCGTATTCGTCATCATGTCGGAAACGAAGATCTCTCTGCCATTGGTGGTCACGTCATTCAGGAAGACCGAGCCCTGGGCGGGCAATGACTGGAGCAATTCGCCGGTCTCAGCATCAACGATGCGCAGGCTGGTGAGATCGGCTGCGAAGACCTGGCCGTTCATCACCGCCAGCCCCTTGGGTGCGTCCATGCCGGTTGCCCAACTGGCATCGATGATCTTTCCACCGTTGGACAGAAGCGCCAGATGTCCGTTGCCATCGACCGCATTCGGTGCGCCCTCCATGACGCTGGCGATCAGCCGGTCGCCCACAGGGTCATATGCAACTGACTCCGGCATGTCGAAACCGTCTGTCGACCAGAGCGAACCGGCTGCGGATGGCAATGTGGAGAGGCCGAGCAGGAGCGCGGCGGTGAGGTGTTTCAGGGGCTGCATGGGACGTCCTTTCAAACAGTTGAACTGGATCTCCCATGCAGCTGGCGAACTTTTCTTGCAATAAAGGACATTCTGGTATCAAAAAACGATACCGAGGCTGTCATTCTGGGATCAAGATCATGCGCGGAGACACATTCAAGATTTTGCAGGGCGTTCTGAAAGCGCGCCGCATGACCTATGCGGATCTGGCAAGCCGGATGGATATTTCGGAGCCGACGGTCAAGCGGATCTTTGCCGGGTACGATTGCAAGCTGAGCCGGCTGCTGGAAATCTGCGACATTCTGGAGGTTCCGCTGGCGGATGTGTTGCACCGGGCAGCGCGAACTTCCGAAGAAGCAAGTGTGCTGCCGGTGGCAACGGAAGCGCGGCTCGCCGCGGACCCGTCGCTGTTCTATCTCTTCATCCTGCTGCGCGAGCCGATCCCGCAAAAGGAAATCGAGCGCCGGTTCGGTCTTTCAGGGGAGGATATGTTCCGTATGGGCCGGGCGCTGGAGGCACTGGGGCTGGCTGAGGTACACCCCGGCAACCACATCAAGATCACGCGCAAGGAACCGTTGAGGTTCCGTCCGGATGGACCGCTGATCGCGCTCTTGAAGGACATCAACACCCGCTTTCTGGGGCAGGTGATCGCCAATCCTGGCGGCAACCAGTCGCTGTTCTTCACGCTCTCCCGCCGCATGCTGCCAGACACGGGGGCGTTCATCCTGCGCGAGATCGAAACCCTGAAGGAGACCATTGCCGAGCTGGCCCGTCAGGACCAGCTTGTCTCGCGCGAGGAAGACCTGACCACCTTCAAGCTGACGGGGGCCTTCGCGCCCATTTCCTTTCCGGACATTCTGACGATCGAGCCGGGCCGGTGACCGCCGTCAGGTCCAGAATTTCGGCGTTTCCCGGGTCGCTTCCCAATACCCCTTGGCGTGTTGCCACATGGTCTGGCATTGGGCCTCGTGCCAGCCGATGACAAAGCCAATGGCCTGGTTGGTTGCCAGGGCGTTTGCACCGCTGACCTTGCATTTCACCGGCAGTTGTTCGGCCATGGCGACATCGTTGAGATAGCCGAAAATATCCTGCAGCTTCTTCATCCGCTTCAGGAAGGGCTTCACCGTGTCTTTGGGATAAAGGCAGCCGAAGAATTCGATGCCATAGCGCATCTTCTTCATGGCCTTGCGCATTTCGTGGCGTTCCGCAACGGTGAGTTCTTCCAGGCGCTTGCCGTATTTCAGCACCTTCTTCCACTGCTTGGCGAGGGCGTCACCGGCGTGGGTCTCGACAGGCTGGGCAAGAAGCTGCGTCTGGCCGAAGTTCTCCGGATCCAGCCATCCGCGCCCTTCCGTATAGGCCGCAAGATCCAGCAGGAAGCCGTTGACCTCTTCCGATTTCAGGTGATCCGTCAGCGTCGTGCGGGTGTTTTGGTCCCGGGACGCGTTGAGGTTTTCCAGAAGGGCGTCGAAGGACAAGGTTGCAGGGGCTTTCGCGACCAGCGGCGTCACGATCTCATCGACCAGAACATCGAGGTCGCGCAGGGAGCCAGCTTCGGTGGCAATGATCTTCGCCATCTGGTCGAGCGGTGCCATGGTCGCCGGGTTCAGGATCGGCCGGAACAGGCGGAAGGCGCTGCGCAGACGGCGCAGGCCCACCCGGAGCTGATGGGGGCCTTCCGGATCGTCCGACGACAAAACCGCGAGCCGGTTTTCGGAAATCTGCGTCAGGCAGGAGCGCAGCACATCGCGGAAGGCGTGCTCTGTGGTGATGCCGCTCTCGAAGGTGACCTCCTCGGCAAAATAGGGAGCCCGTTCCGCCGGCGCACTGCCTTCTGCGAAACGATAGCCGCGTTCCGCCTTGCTATAGGGCGAAAAGCGGAACGGAATATCTTTCAACAGTGCCCTGGCGGCTTCGAAAAGAGCAAGGCTCGGGCCGGACTTCAGTTCCATTTCAAGTTCGGTCAGCGGTTGGCTGCCGCTGCCGGCCAGAATGTTGCCGCTGTCGAAGGCCAATTCGATGAAGGTCCCGTCGCTGTCCCTGGTGAGGTTGCGCACGGTGCGTTTCATCACCGTTTCAAAGCACTCCGACAGAGGTGCATCGCCGATGATTTCCAGAAGGCGCTCGTGAACACATGGGTCTTCGATGACGGAAAAATCGAGCGCGCGGCCCTTGACCGGGTGTTCGGCCTCCACGGGCGAGGACAGCCCGCCCATCACGCCGGTGCCGAGCTTGACAGTCTGAACCCAGCTATTGCCGGATTTCCGCACACGCAGCGAAATTTTGGCCTTGCGCAATGCCTGGTCCGGCGTGTCGAAATAGATCGACTGCAGCGTCTTGTTCACCGCCCGGCTGGCGGTAAACCCATCGATGGATCCGGCCCGTTTCAAAGCGTCCTGGGCGCTCGTTTCCAGCTCGAGCTTGAGCTCGATTTCACGTCCTGATTTGCTCATGCAGAATTACTAGCCAAGCGGTTTCTGCTTGTCCAGAAAAAGCGCACAATTTGCGCTTATGTTCGCTGGCTAACAAACTCAAGGGGACGGCAGCCAGCAGGCAGCTGCCGTCGCAAGTCTGACTCTGGCGCGCGGATCTTTCAGCTTACCCGAAAAGCTTGTGGCCGACGCCCTTCAGTCTCTCCAGGATGCGGGACTGATAATGCAGATACCAGGGAACCGGCTTCTGGTTGAAGGCGAGCTTGCGGATGTAGGTTGGAACTTCCCAGACGGCGGAGGTGCCCGCCGGGAAAAACAGCGTGACACCGGGCTTGCCTTCATAGACATGGCCGGTCTCGTCGGTGATCCGCACTTCACCTTCCAGGAACATCACCGATTCGTCCCAGCCGTAGTGCCAGCGGAACTTGCCCGCCGTGCACGACCAGTGGCAGGCATCGCCCCAGCCAAACTTGTGTCTGGCCAGAACGGCGCACATGGCTTTCGGGTCGCCTTCAAGCACCCATTCGGGCCGGATCGGCGCGGGCATCAACTGTGACTTGTCGACGAAGGATTGCGTGAAAGCCAGCCCGTGCCGGGCGGCATCTTCCACCGTAGAAGTCTTGGTCCGTTTTGTCTCTTGAAGGCTGCCGGCAAGTGTCATCCGTGTCTCCCAAATTTTTGTCACTGGTCACTTGCGCGAGCAGCGGTTGCAAACAGCTTAAATATGCGCCGCAAACCACGCTTTGAGAGTGCTCAGGCCAGGTTTTTGCGGCCCAGGGTTAAGGGGGTGTGAAGGAACTTCTTCAAATTCGACCGACAGCAATGAGACCGGCAATCGGCGGCGGCAAGCAGCAGCGCGCTCGAACCGCTTGCATCGGACAAAAGCCCATGATAGGCACCCAATCCGATACCGGATTGCCCCCCTGGCGGAACTGGTAGACGCGCCGGATTCAAAATCCGGTTCCTTCGGGAGTGCCGGTTCGATTCCGGCGGGGGGCACCAAGGCAAGCGCTTTGAGTTACTGACCGAACGCGCCGGAATGGGTCGAGGCTCTGCCTCCCGCCGGCGCAACAGCACAGCCACATAAGCTACTTTAGTGTCACCGTGTCGAAGGCCAGGGAAGCGCTGGTCTGGTAGATGTCTTCCACTTTTTTGATACGTCCCTGACGAGGGTGGCCGATGGCGATGCCGACGATGCCTTTGTGGCTGTCGGGTTTTGACAGCGCGACCAGCCGTACAAGCAACTGGTCGCCTTCCTTGTTGATGAAGTTGCCGACGATTTCGGATGCGGGCAGATCGCCAAGTGTGATCTGGCGGCGGACGTTCAGCCGTGTGTCGTCGGTGGTGCCGAGTTGTTTCAACAGCTCGATGGCAACATAGTCGCCCACTTCGAGGCGCTTCTGCGGATCGTCGGTCTTCATGGTGTAGGTGACGATCTGCAGGGAGGAATAGATGCGTTTGGTTTCGTCGTCTGTGGTGAAGTAGATCTTGATCGGCCCGCCGCCGGCGGGGTTTGCCTGGGCGACAATCTGCTGAGCCTCGCGGCGTGGCGCAGCCAGGCTGAAGGGGACAGGAACCTCGACGCCGTGTTTTGCGGCGAAGGCTGCGTCCACCGTATAGATCGTCGACAGGGTTACGCCCTCGGCCTCGAAGGGTGTCAGTTTGACCGTTCCTTCCATCTCGACCTGCTGGGCGGCGGCCGTAGCCGGAGCGCTGATCATCAAGGCGAATGCCAGTTTGGCGATGCTCGAGGCTGTTCCTGTCATCTCCCCCTCCCAGTGGCGTGGGGAACCCGTTGAGGCTTCAATGCTAGCAGAAGTGCGAGAAAAGTCTGCCCTATGTGCCAAAGCTGTGTGCCGAGGCCTGTTTGCGAAGAGGTCACCTGCCGCGGGGGTGTGTCAGCGCGGCATTGTGCTGCTGGCGGTTCTCGCATTTCCCTAGGTGACTTTTTGCAGCGCAACGGCTAAGGGAAACGCCATGATCAGACGCCTTTACGACTGGACCCTGTCCCTTGCCGCCGGACCGCGTGCGCCTGCCGCGCTTGGCACCGTTTCTTTTGTCGAAAGCTCGGTGTTTCCGATCCCGCCGGACATCCTGCTGATCCCCATGGTGATTGCCCGGCGCGAGAAAGCCTGGTGGTACGCGCTGCTGTGCACGCTGACGTCGGTTGCCGGCGGTATTCTGGGGTATGTCATCGGCCTGTTCCTGTTCGAACAGGTGGCGGTGCCGATCCTGACCTTCTACGGCAAGATGGGGTTCGTCGACGAGTTCAAGGACATCTATCATCAGTATGGCTGGTGGTTTGTCTTCATCGCCGGGCTGACGCCGTTTCCCTACAAGGTCATCACCATTGCCTCCGGGGCGCTGGGGCTCAGCCTGCCGGTGTTCATTGCCGCCAGCATCGTTTCGCGAGGGATCCGCTTCTTCGTCGTTTCCGGATTGCTGTATCTGTTCGGCCCGCCGATCCGCGATTTCATCGAAAAGCGGCTCGGTCTCATGTTCACCATATTTGTGGTGCTGCTGGTCGGCGGTTTCCTGGTGCTTAGGTATATCTGACAGTTAAGAGGATGAGATGACAGCCGACCGGATATCGCGCAATCTGACGGGGCTTTTGCTGCTGGGCGGCCTTGCGGCGATCGCGACAGCCTGGGGCTTTCAGCTGATCGGCGGCTATGTGCCCTGCAAGCTGTGCCTGGAGCAGCGCATTCCCTATTACGTGGGCCTGCCGCTGGCCCTGCTGGCGCTTTTCCTGATGCAGGCGAAGAGGACCGGTCTGGCACTGGTCGTGCTTTTCATCGTTGCGGCCGTGTTTGCCTATGGTTCCGGCCTTGGTGTCTATCAGTCCGGTGCCGAATGGCAGTTCTGGGATGGCCCGAGCGATTGCGGTGGCGGCACCGCGACGCCGACATCCGCCGCCAACATGCTGCAGGCGCTGAAGTCGACCCGCGTCGTGAGCTGCACCGAGGCAAGCTGGCGGATGTTCGGCCTGTCCTTTGCCGGCTGGAACGCGGTGGCTTCCGGAGGGCTTGCCCTTCTGGCGCTTTTGGCCGCTTTCGGGTTGAAACGCCGGGGCAACGCGGCCAGTGTAGGTGCATGAGCCAGAACGAGAATGAGAACGACCACCCGAAAGAGAAACTCCGCAAGGAGGCGCTGCGCACACTCGACCGGGTGAATGCGGAAAGCGAGACGGTGGCCGGCTCGACGTTTGTGCGCATGGCAGACCGGGCGAAGGATCACCTGAGCGCCGCCGACAAGGATGAAGACGACCGTATCGAGGTGTGGGGCAGCCGGATCGGCCGTGGTCTCGGGCTTGTGTTCGCGATCGGACTGGCGATTTATCTTGTCGTTACTTACGTATTGCCCAAAACCTGAATGAACCGATCCCTAAAAGGAAGCGATATGGCATCCGTCCGGCCGGTCAGCCAAAGCAGCTGGACCGAAACCAAAGCACCTGACCTGGAAGATTTCGAGGCGATGGCGAGCGAGATCCTGTCCGGACTTCCGGACGACCTTCTGCTGCGCTGCGGTCATCTGCAGATCAGCCTGGCCGATTATGCGCCTGACGAGGTGCTGGATGAACTACGCATCGACGACCCGCACGATCTTCTGGGCCTGTTCGAGGGGCAGGGCTTAAGCGAGGGCGCGGAGAGCGTGCTGACCGGACAGATGCCCAACCGTATCTGGCTCTACCGCCGACCGATCCTGGATTACTGGGCAGCCATGGACGAGAGCCTGGGTGATGTCGTCGCCCACGTGCTGATCCACGAGATCGGACATCACTTCGGCCTGTCCGACCAGGACATGGAGCGGATCGAGGCAGCAGCGGAACGCTGAAACCCGTCCCACTAACAAAAAAGGCCTCCCGCGATTTCGAAACGCGGGGGACCTTTGTTGTTTTCGTCCTGCCGGAAAGCGCTTACTCAGCAGCTTCCTTCTGGGCGCGTGCGATGGATTCCAGGATTAGCCGCTTTGCGGATTCAACACCTTCCACGCCGGTGATCTTCACCCACTTGCCCGGTTCCAGATCCTTGTAGTGCTCAAAGAAATGCTTCACTTGGGCGATGGTGATTTCCGGAATATCTGACACGTCATTGACGTTGTCGTAGCGCTTGCTCAGCTTGTGGGAGGGAACCGCGAGGATCTTTTCGTCCTGGCCGGATTCGTCTTCCATCAGCAGAACGCCGATCGGACGGCAGCTCATGATGGCGCCCGGAACGATCGGGCGCTGGTTGACCACGATCACATCGATCGGATCGCCATCGCCGCACAGTGTGTGCGGGACAAAGCCGTAGTTGCCCGGATACCGCATCGGTGTGTACAGGAAGCGGTCGACGTACATCGCACCGGCTTCTTTATCCATCTCGTATTTGATCGGCTCGCCGCCAACGGAGACCTCGATAATGACGTTGATGTCTTCCGGTGGATTCTTGCCAATCGGCACAGCGTCGATACGCATTTAGAAAACTCCTGTTTTTCGTTGCTGCGTCTATCGCAATCCAGCCGAAGAAGTTCAAGCCCTTTATTTTTGCATTGCACCTAATTGATTAACATGCCTCTATTTTCGCCGCAGGTTCGGGAGGAGACAGATTCATGAAACGGCTCAGGCTTTCCCTTTTGGCGCTCAGTGGGTTGCTTGCGGCCCTGCAGGCTGCAACGGCGGCGCCAATCGAAAGCACCTATACTAAAATCCTGCTGGACGGCTGCCAGTTGATCACGTCCCCGGATGAGGAAGAGGGCACCTTCGGCGGTGCCTGGCAGTGCGCCGGTTACAAGGGCACGGGTGTCTATGTTGCCGAGGGCGACCTGCGCATGTTCGTTTCCTTTGGTCCCGATGCCGCCAACGAGCCCGCGGCAGGCCAGACACTGCCCAGTTTCAACTCGGTCAACGAAACGCTGGAATGGCGCCTCAAGGGGGGCGTTCCCTTTGCAACCATCCTGCGCTGGTTTCCGAGCCTCGAAGACAGTACCAAAACCGGCAGCGTGCTGATCGTGACCCAGTTGCTGCCCGGTGGCGGCACCTGTCAGATTGCCCGGATCGATGCTCAGGCCAACAAGAACGCCAACGAGATGGCGCGCCAGGCTGCTGATAGCATGGCCGGGTCTTTCGACTGCACGCAGCCGCCGCA
The DNA here is from genome assembly GCF_000168975.1 of Roseibium aggregatum IAM 12614. Lineage (GTDB taxonomy): Bacteria > Pseudomonadota > Alphaproteobacteria > Rhizobiales > Stappiaceae > Roseibium > Roseibium aggregatum. The sequence continues at coordinate 58,110 of NZ_AAUW01000019.1, read as the reverse complement.
GATCATCGGCAATCCCGGAATTCTTTACTAGGGCCACAGCCTGGGCAAGCACGCCATATGGGTCAGGTGCTTCCTTGTGGCCAGGCGTAGATGCTGAGGTCCAGTCTGCGGCCACCGATCCTGTACCAGGACTTTGCCGCAAGTTTGCCGCCGAGGGCCTTGTAAAAGGCGCGGGCCGGCTCGTTGGCGCTCAGCACCTGGACGGCAAGTCCGGGCATGTTTTTCGCCGCCAGCGTTTCGCGCACGTTCTGGAACAGGACCCGGCCGAAACCGAGGCCCTGATATTCCGGTTTCAGGTACAGCTCGTAGATCTCGCCGTCCATGCCGGTGCCGCTCAACCGGCAAGGCCCATAGGTCGCGTAACCGGCGGGAATTTCAGCAATGCTGAGGATCTTGATATCGACACCCCTGGCGAGCGCGCCGCGCCACCAGGTGCTGCCTCTGCGGGAGATCATCTTTTGCAGGTCGACACCGTGCAAGACTCCCCGATAGGCACCCAGCCAGGCTTCGCTGTGGATGCCGGCGAGTGCCTCACAATCGGCGGTTCGAGCCGCGCGCAGATCGATCAGGTCGGTTGTCATGCTCCTAGAAAGATACAGCAAGCATTCCGACGGAAAAGAGGCAATCTTGCCGTTACGGCGCCAATAATTGCGATTTCAGCGCAACCGGGATCCATCAGTTGAGTGGCCGGGCAGGACACACGGTCCTTGTCGTGCGATCCGTCCGGCCAAAGCCTATGAAAAAGTCTCAGGCTTTGTCGCCTTGCCGCAACCGGGCGAGGATTTCCTCGGCCAGATCCTGCCGCACCTTGCCGAGTGCCTTCAACTCGCTGGCAACCTGGTCGATTTCCTCACCTGTTGCGCCAACCATCAGGGCAACGTTCTGGGCGTGCAGGCCCATGTGGCCCTTCTGGATGCCGGTGGTGGCGAGTGCGCGCAAGGCACCGAAATTCTGTGCCAGGCCGACGGCAACGATGATCCGTGCCAGTTCGTCCGCCGTGGTCACGCCAAGGATTTTCAGGTTGGCCTGTGCGGTGGGGTGGATTTTTGTGGCGCCACCGATCAGCCCGACGGCCATCGGCAGTTCCAGGATGCCGACGAGGTTGCCGTCGCCGTCCTTTTCCCAGCGGGACATCGAGCGGTAGCGACCATCCCTGGCGGCAAAGGCATGGGCACCGGCTTCCACGGCCCTGGTGTCGTTGCCGGTGGCGAGAACCACCGCGCTGATGCCGTTCATGATGCCCTTGTTATGGGTGGCCGCCCGATAGGGGTCGGCATCGGCGAAGTGATAGGCCGACAACATGTCGTCGCGAACCTTTTCACCACCGATTTCCTCCAGCGGCCAGACGGCCCGCACACGGGCCACGCGGCGGTCGGCAAGGTTGGTCAGAATGCGGAGGAGACTGCGCGCGCCGGTCCATTCCTCCAGTTTCGGGGCCAGGGCTTCGGCCATGCTGTTGACGGCGTTTGCGCCCATCGCATCGCGCGTGTCGACGATGATGTGCACGATGGTCATCGGGCCTTCGGCCGTGTCGATCACCCTGATGTCGAGGTCGCGGAACCCGCCACCGAGCTTGACCAGAAGGGGATCGATCTCCTCGCAGATGGTGCGGATGTCATCGATGCGTTCCAGAACCTTCAGGCGGACGTTTTCCGGATCGCTGACCCCCAGAAGCTGGATCTGGGCCGCCATCAGCGGGCCGCTTGTCGAAGTCTTGAAGCCACCGGTTGACCGGCAGCGCTTGGCCGAGTTGCACACGGCGGCGATGACGGAAGATTCCTCGCTTGCCATGGGAACCAGCACGTCGCGCCCGTCCACGGTCATGTTGGTCGCGATGCCGACCGGAATGGAGATGCTGGAAATGGCGTTTTCAACGAGACGGTCGGCCAGTTCGATATGTCCGGAGGCCGCCTCCACAAGATCCGAGACGGACTTGTTGTCCAGCTTCGCCTGGCGCTGGACGGCCAGAAGCCGGCCGGACGGGTCCAGCTTGTGAAAACCTTCAATACGGGACGAAGTGACGTCACTCATCGGGGGAACCTGTCTGTCAATTGATCATGGATTGCGGCAGCCACAACACCAGCTCCGGAAACAGGGCGCAGATGAAGATACCGATGGCTTGCAGCAGGATGAAGGGAACGATGGCACGGTAGACCGTGCCCATGCCGATGCCGGCGGGCAGGACGCCCTTCATGTAGAAGAGCGTGTAGCCGAAGGGCGGGGAGATGTAGGCCATCTGCGCCGAAACGAGGAACAGGATGCCGAACCAGAGCCGGTCGAACTCAAGGAAATCGATCACTGGCAGGAACACGGGCACGCACAAGAGGATGATGCCCATTTCGTCCAGGAACATGCCGAGGAAGAACAGAATGCCCAGCATGACCGCAAGCACGATCCAGCGGTTGGTGTCGAGGTCCTGAATGAAGGACAAGAGGAAGTCCGCGCCGCCGGTGCCGGTGAAGATCGCAACGAAGGCCCGGGCGCCGATGGTGATCCAGAGGATCATGGCCGTCACCTTGACCACGTCCAGCGCGACGCCGGAGACGAGCTCCCAGCCGAAACGGCGCTCGATCAGGGACGACAGGAACGCCAGGAAGACGCCGACGGCCGCCGCTTCCGTGGGCGTCGCGATGCCCATGTAGATCGTACCCAGGACGCCGACGATGATCAGCAGCGGCAGGATGAGGGATTTCAGCGAAGCGATACGCTCTTCCCATGTCGCCGGGGCATCGTTGTCCGGGCGGGGGGCGATGGACGGATTGAGTGCGGACCGCAGGACGATGTAGCCGATATAGAGCGAGGCCAGCAGCAGGCCCGGCACCACGCCGGCGATGAACATCTGGCCGATGGAGGCCTGGGCGGTCACGGCATAGACGATGGTGATCACCGAAGGCGGGATCAGGATGCCGAGCGTGCCGCCGGCGCAGATGGTTCCGATGGCAAGTTCCGGACTGTATTTGCGCTTCAGCATGGATGGCAGGGCAAGCATGCCCATGGCGGCAACCGCTGCTCCGACGATGCCGGTCATGGCGGCGATGATCGTGCAGATGGCGATGGTGCCAACCGCAAGGCCGCCCGGCAGTCGCCGGGACCAGAGTTCCATGGCACGGTAAAGGCTCTCGATGACCCCGGAACGCTGAAGGATGCTGGCCATCATGACGTAGAGCGGGATCGCCAGAAGCGATTCCGACGTCATGGTGGAGTAGAGATTGAGCACGGTGACGGACAGGGCGGCAGGGCCCCAGAGCGTTATCGTGAAAACGAGGGCAAGTGCGCCGAGCGTGAAGGCAAGCGGAAGGCCTGTGAGCAGCAGACCCACCAGGCTGGCGAACATGATGGCAAGGACGAATTCGGAGCTCATGCACTTGCTCCCGTCTGTTCCCGCGCCGGACGTGCCGCGTTGAAGGCTTCAACAAGGGCCTGCGCAAACAGCAGCGCGAAGGAGAGTGGCACCACGAATTTCAGCCACCAGACCGGCGGGTTCCAGGCGGAAAAGCTGGTCTCGCCAAGGGAATAGGCATTGACTGCAAGCGGCCAGCTTACCCAGGCGAATACGCCCGCAAAGACCGCAATGACGAGATAGGAGAACACGTCGAGCGCCGCCTTTGGCCAGCCCGTCAGCTTTTCACTGAAGATGTCGACGGCAACGTGGCCCTTCAGATGAAGAAGGTAAGGTCCGGCCAGCATGAAATGCGGGCCGAAGATCAGCGTGCTGGCTTCCATGGCCCACACCGTCGGCGCATCGAACAGGTATCTTGCGACCACTTCGAAAAGCAGGATCGGCACCACCGCGAAGATGAGCGTCGCCGCAAGGAGGAAGAACAACCGGTTGACGCCGGTGACGATGGAACTGACGGATTTCATGAAGCTGAGCATTTGCCGATCGGAAAAACGGCCGGACGGCAAACGGCAGGGAGGTGCCGTCTACCGTCCGGTGGGAGGAAGGGTCAGATCAGCCCGAGGGCTGTCATGAACTCAATCTGGCTCGCGAGAACGCGATTTGCCAGGTCATCTTCCTTGGTAGCCTTTTTCCAGGACTCGACGGCCTTGGCCCGGTTGGCAGCGACATCGGCCGGGTCGAGCTGGATGACTTCGACACCCTGTTCGCCGTATTTCTTCAGGACATCGACATTCTGCACCATGATGTGCTGACGCAGCGAGCCGGAGATTTCCCGAGCCGCAACGGCAAGCGCCGCCTTGTAATCGTCCGGCAGGGCATCGTAAGCAGCCTGGTTGGCGACATAGCTGGTGGCGGTGGTCGGCTGATGGACGCCCGGCAGGATGATGAACTTGGCAACTTCGCCAAGGCCTGCCTCGTAGTTGGCGGTCAGATCGCCGCGGTCGGCAAAATCGATCAACCCTTTTTCCAGCGCGGTATAGACTTCCGCCGTCGGCAGCGGCGTCACGGAAACACCCTGGTCGGCCATGACCGCGGAAGCGAGCCCGACAAAGCGGCCCTTCTTGCCGGCCATGTCGGCGATGCTTTCCATCTTCACGGTCGAATGGATCGGCTCTTCGCCATAGACGGTGGGGGCAATGTAGAAGAGGCCAGCCCTTGCGTAGGCTTCGCGAGCGAGATCCAGACCACCCTTTTCATAGAACCAGGCTTCATACTGGTCGGACTCGGGAAAGCCGAACGGGATGGTGGAGGTGAAGGCGAACGCCGGAATCTTGCCGGCTTCATAGCCGTCAAAGGTCTTCATGAGCTGGAACGCACCGGCGCGTACGGCATCGAATGCCTGGTTGGCGGGTACGAGCTGGCCGGCTGAAAACAGTGTGATCTTGAACTTGCCGTCGGTCAGTTCGCTGACGCGCTCGACAAACTTCTTCTCGAATTCGAAAGGAGTGGTGCCGGCATCCCAGAGCGCCTGCATGCGCCACTCGACCGATTCCTGCGCCTTGGCAGCAATTGGTGCCGCGAGCACTGTGCCGCCAACGGCTGCGCCTGCAAGAAGGCTGCGTCTACTTACTTTGGTCATTTTTTCCTCCCAAGGAAATTGCCATTTGCTGGCATGATGGCGCAAACTGTCATAAAAATGATTGGGACAATCAAGGGACAGTTGTTGGATTTATAGGCAGCACTGTCCCAGAAACAATTGAGGGACAATTAAGGTGACGAGTAGCAGTCGGAAACTGTCTCGCGTTGACCAGATCGTCGAGAAGGTGGCGTTGTTGCTCGAGGCCGGGGCGTATAAGACCTTCGAGCGACTGCCTTCCATCCGTCAGGCTGCGCGGGAAAACGGCGTTTCCAAAAACACGATGGCGGAGGCCTACGACCGGCTGGTCGCCCGGGGACTTCTGGAAGCACGGGCCGGCTCCGGGTACTACATGTCACAGGTCGGACCTGCAACCAAGACCCCGCCTGCGCCTCATGTCACGGCTGCGGTCGATGGCATGTCGCTGCTGCGGGAGCAGTTGGAGCAGCACTATGAAGTGCGCCCGGGTGACGGGCGCCCGCCGCCGTCCTGGATGGAAGGGGCGGAGCTGCGCCGCCATTTCGCCAATGCCAAGACACCCTTTCCCGACGCGATCGAATTCGGCTACGGCAGTTCGTGGGGATATGGCCCGTTGAGAGACCGGCTGCGGATGCAGTTGCTGGAGCGGTCGATCCCGGCCGATCCGCAGGGGCTTCTTTTGACCCATGGCGTCAATCACGGTCTGGACCTGATCATCCGGCATCTGACAGAGCCCGGTGATACGGTTTTTGTCGATGAACCGGGCTATTACCCGCTCTTTTCCAAGCTGACCTTTGCCAAGGTGCAGATTGTCGGTATTCGGCGTGACCGGGACGGTCCGGACCTGGAAGACCTGACCGCGAAACTGGCTCTTTACCGGCCGAAGATGTTCGTGACCCAGTCCCACGGCCACAATCCGACCGGCGGATCGCTGTCGCCATCGCGGTCATTCGGGTTGATGCAGCTTGCCGAGCGCTGGGGGTTTCTTCTGGTCGAGAACGATGCGCTTGCAGACATCCTGCCGGCCACGCTGCCGAGGCTCGCTGCCCTCGACCAGCTCCAGCGCGTGCTTTATCTGGGTACCTTCTCCAAGACCCTGTCCGCCAGTCTCAGGTGCGGTTATGTGGCGGGAAACCCTGACATCATCCGCCGGCTTGCCGACATCAAGATGCTGACGCTGGTCAATTCTTCCGATCACGTGGAACGGTTCGTGTTCAACCTGATCCAGGCCGGGCACTATCTAAGGCACCTGCGCCGTCTCAGGAGCAGGGTGGAGGAGGCCTACAAGGCATCCTTCGGAACTCTGGAGGCCATCGGCCTGTCCGTCCGGGAATGTTCGATACCGGGGTTCTATCTCTGGGTGGAGTTTCCCGATGATGTGGACGAACGGGACCTGTGTGCAGCAGCCAGCCGACAAAGCATCTTCATTGCGCCGGGGTCCGTCTTCTATCCGAACCGGGAGACGCGGCAGAAGCCGGCGATGCGGGTCAACGTCGCCTATGGAACCGATGCAAGGCTGCTGTCATTCCTGCGGGATTTTCTGAAGTAAGCTGCAAGCAGAAGGGAAGGCGCGCCCAGAAATGAAAAGGGCCGGCATAATGCCGGCCCTTCAGTTGCCCTGATGTTTGACTCATTAAATCTGGTTGGCCAGTAAAAACCCCGGGGGGCTGGGGGGCTAATGCATTCCGCGGCTTCTACGGGCCATACCCATCAGGGTATGATCATAATATGGGTGGTTAAAATGGCTGGCCAAGGGCTGGAATGCGGCAAAATCAAGGAAATTTAAGCATTCTTTCTTGGCAAAGTGCCGTAACGTTCGTTTTTACACTTCTCCCCGGGAAACTTATTGGCAAAACTACGCTGGTGCCACGCCGGTGTTGGTCATTATGACGTTGCGGGCTTGCCAGACTGGCCAAAGAAGACGCATCATGACAGGCAGGTGACAGGTATTGCCTCGACGATTCTCTTGGCGATTGCCTGTTTCGGCGGAACCGCGAGCGGAATGGAGGCGGAATGAGCGAGGCCGACGACAGCGCGTTTCAGCGTGGTGCGGGGACAGGCCCGTCGCCACAACATCACCCGGCTCCCCCTCCCAAACCCATTGTTGCCTTCAACAGGCGCGAACTCGATGTCATCCTGCGGCTTTACGGGCGCATGGTTGCCGACGGCGAGTGGCGGGACTACGCCATTGATCTTCTAAAGGACCGGGCAATCTTCTCCGTGTTTCGCAGATCTTCCGAAATGCCGCTCTATCGGATCGAGAAGGATCCGAAGCTGGCCCGTCGCCAGGGCGCTTATTCGGTCGTGGCAACCGGGGGCATGATCCTTAAGCGTGGCCACGATCTGGCGCAGGTTCTGAGGGTTCTGGAGAAGAAAAAACACCTTCGGGTGGTCGACGCCTGAAGCTTCGTCGCCCAGGGCTTGCCGCAAGCCTCTCTGCTTCCTGGCGCTTCGCTGGCCATCGTGCCGATTGAAGGCTTCCAGAGGAGGATGAGGCGGCGCGAGGAGGGTCTTCAAGCCTGTTTTTCAGTCACAAAAAAGCCCGGCAGAGCCGGGCTTTTCCGTTTGTTCAAGAGACTGCGCTTAGTCGCGGTTGCCGAAAAGCTGCAGCAGCATGATGAACAGGTTGATGAAGTCGAGGTAGAGACGCAGAGCGCCCATCACGGACTTCTTCGTTGCGACTTCACCGCTGTCGCCTTCGTAGTACATTTCCTTGATCTGCTGAGTGTCGTAGGCAGTCAGGCCGGCGAACACCAGAACGCCGATCACGGAGATCGCGAACTGCAGAGCGGAAGATGCCATGAAGATGTTAACCAGCGACGCGATCACGATACCGATCAGGCCGATGAACAGGAACGAGCCCCAGCCGGACAGGTCCTTCTTCGTGGTGTAGCCGAACAGGCTCAGCGCGCCAAAGGTACCGGCGGTGATGAAGAAGACCTGCGCGATCGAACCCGGGGTGTAAACCAGGAAGATCGAGGACAGGGAGATACCCATCACGGACGCATACACAAAGAAAAGGGTCCGCGCTGCGCCGGCACTCATGGACTGAATGCGGAAGGACAGCCAGAACACCATTCCGAGCGGTGCGAGCATGACAACCCATTTCAGCGGGCTGTCGTAGATGGCAACACCGAGCTGGGTGAGCATGCGGCCATTGCCAAGGCTGGCGACGGCGGAGTTCGGATCGGTGGTCGTTGCAAGCATGACGGTTGCCAGCGCAAGAAAGCCGGTCAGCGCAAGGCCGATGGTCATGTAGTTATAGACGCCCAGCATGTAGGTGCGCAGGCCCTGATCGATGCCGGCCTCGGCGCGTGCGCCGGCGACGGTATACGCGCCTTGAGATTGACGGTCATAGGTCGACATGGTCGTATGAATCCCCTTCTAGATAGACGTGTGCATGCAATCGCGCATGCAACACAACTCCCTCAACATATGGGAAAAGCCTGCCTCGAGCACAAGTCGGATTCGATGAAAAGTTCGTAATCTTTGCGCTCGAGGCCGTTTAATTGAGCCTATCCTTAAGAACAGACTGAGATTCAGGCAGATTATTTCATGGCTTTGAGGCGGGATTCGATCTGCCTGTCGCAGGTGCCGCCTGGATTGCGAACGATTTCTTCCGACGCGAAGTCCAGGATTTCCTTCTCCGGATCGCGCATCTGCTCAACGCTCACGCCCGGCCTGAACCACTGCAGAACCGCATAGTCGCCACCTGCATCGGTGAGGAATGCGATCGGCTTTCCGTCCTCGGTAATGCCCATGCGGCCAACGCGAACTTCCTCGATGGACACCTTGCGGGCTTCGCCATCGATGGTCAGCCGGTTTTTCGAGACGTTCAGTTTCTTGAGTTTGGAGCCTTCGGTGCCAACCCAGTTGCCGAAGAAGCGTTTGCCCTTCTTCTCGACGGAGAGGCAGGAATTCTCGAAATTAGGAATCGACAGACGAACGGCGGAAACCTCGATCGGATCCTCGCCCTTGGGCGCAAGAGTATATTTCATCGCGTTGTCGCCGGTGCGGTACACCCGGATGCCGACCGGCGTGTAGCCGGAATCGTTCATGGAGCGGGTGAAGAAATCGAACTGGTTGGCGTCGTTGGTGCCGGCCCTGCGGTACAGCCAGCGCTTCGGCAAGCCGTTTTCGAACACGAGCCAGTCACTGACGACGAGGCCACGCGGGCCTTCCGGCGTGTTGAGCTGCCAGACCCCGGTATGAAACGGGCTTTCCGCCGAAGCCGCTGGAGCGAATGCCATGGCCGCAACTGCGGACAGGGCCGCCGCCCCGGCAATGGTCTTCAAACGCAATTTCGGGAAAAACTTGAACATGGAATGACCCCTTTTTAACAATCTGCCCAGAGCTGAACCGGATAGCCAAGATCTATTCAGTATGCAAGTTGTGCGGGGCTGAAGTTTTTCGCGACTGGATTGTATTTCAAGGCACTCTCAGGATCGAAAATTGCCAAAGCCGGCGAAGGCCGGGCCGGAATAGACCCGCGGCCGGCAAGAATGCATTCGGTTTTGTTTCGCCAGGGCAGTCAGGGCCTTGGAAATAGCCTGCTGGAAGGGGCTACACCCTAGAGGTTCCGCAAGACCGGCGCAGGTTTTTCACCCAGGACGCGCCAGGTGCCGATAAGACCGAAGCCAACCGTCAACACCAGCGCAATCAGCGCGGCTCCGGCTGCCGTCACCGGCATCATCACGAATGAGCCGTCCATGATCTGCGTGATCACGTACCAGGCGGCAACGCCGCCCGCCAGCAGGGCAAAAACCGCCGTTGCAAGGCCCAGGATGGCGTATTCGAGCGCATAGGCGAAGATCAGGCGTGCCCGTGTCGCGCCAATGGTCTTCAGGATGACGGCATCATAGATCCGGCTGCGATGACCGGCCGCAAGGGCTCCGGCCAGAACCAGCACGCTGGCGATCAGCGTGATCGAGCTTGCACCCCGGATCGCCCAGGCAAGCTGTGCCACAAGGTCGTTGACCTGCGAGATCGCGTCCTTCACTCGAATGGCCGTCACCGTCGGAAAGGCGTTCGAGACGGTCTTCAGGAGGCCCAGTTCTTTTTCTTCCGGGACGTCGTTGTCCCAGCCGAGGGTCATCAGGTGGGCGTGCGGGGCGCCGGCAAAGGTGTTGGGCGAAAACACCATCACGAAATTGATCGCAAGGGACTGCCATTCCACTGTCCGGGTGTTGGCAATCTCCGCCGTGATTTCCCGGCCAAGGACATTGACCGTGATCTGGTCGCCGATCTTCAGGCCGAGATCGGTGGCGGCTTCCGAATCGAAGGACACCAGAGGAATGCCGGAATAATCCTGCGGCCACCAGGCCCCCTCTTCCAGCTTCGAGTTCTTCGGCAGACTGGCGTCATAGGTTATGCCGCGGTCGCCGCGCAGCACCCAGCCGGAACCTTCCCGGGCGGGCACGAACTTGTCGGCCGCAATGCCGTTCAGCGAAACGATGCGCCCGCGCAGCATGGGGACGCTTTGCAGGTTGGCGGCGGGTGCCTCGGTCTTCAGCAGCACCTCGAAGGCATCGCGTTCATGGCTCTGGATGTCGATGAAGAAGAAACTCGGCGCCTTGTCGGCAATGGTCGCGGTCAGTTCGCGCCGCAAATTGCCGTCGATCAGGGCAAGTGCCACCAGCAGCGACAGGCCAAGCCCGAGAGACAGCACGACAGACGGGGTCAGTGCGCCGGGGCGGTGAATATTTGCTATCGCCAGCCTGAGCTCGGTCGAACGCACGCTGGGCAGGCGTCTGGCAACGGCCATGATGCCGCGGGCGACCAGCACCAGCAGCATGAAGGCAGCGGCGGAGGCCGCGATGTAGATACCGGCCATGCGCTGATCATGGGCCAGCAGAATGGCAATGGCGGCAAGGGCAAGAACGGTGACGCCGGTGGCGACAAGGTAGCGTTTGCGCGGCAGTTTGGCACCACCCGTCACGATGTCCCGGAAGAGCGCTGTTGGTGGCACGTCGTGCGCCCGGCCGAGCGGCCAGATCGCGAAAGCGAGCGCGGTCAGGAGGCCGTAGACGAGCCCGAGGGCAAGTTCCGCCGGATAAATGCTGGCTGCAAGCTTCACGGGCAGAACCGGTGCAAGGGCGGCGGCCGCGGCAAAGGGGATCAAGGCCCCCAGTGCAAGGCCGACCGCAATGCCGAGCAGGGCAAGCACCAGCATCTGAACCAGATAGATCTTGAAGACGAAGCCGCCTGTCGACCCCAGGCACTTGAGGCTGGCGATGACCTCGCGCTTGGTTTCCAGATACGCGCGGATGGCATTGGCGACACCGACGCCGCCGACCACCAGCGCGGTCAGGCCGACCAGCGTCAGAAACTGGGCGAAGCGGTCGATGCTGCGTTGCAGGCCTGGGGATGCATTGGCGCGGGACCGAATACGCCAGCCGGCATCCGGTTGCGCGGTCTTGGCCTCTTCGACGACCTCTTCCATCGTTTCCAGGTTGGGCGCCGGGTCCATGCGCACGCGGTAGTGCCAGCGCACCAGGCTGCCGGGCTGGATCAATCCGGTTTCGGGCAGGGCTGCATCGGATATCAGAAGGCGCGGACCAAACTCCATGCCGCCGGACAGTTTGTCGGGTTCATTGGCGATGGTGCCGGCAATGCGGATGGTGGCGCGCCCGAGCGACAGCGTATCGCCAACGTTTGCGCCGAGCCGCGCCAGAAGGGAGGGATCCGCAACGGCACCCCAGGTTCCGTCCTTCCGGGCCAGAGCCGCTTCCAGCGCCTCTCCGGACGCAAGCTCAAACGTGCCGTAAAGGGGGTAGGGGTTGTCGATGGCCTTCAGTTCGACGAGCGCCTGATCGCCGGTTTCCGGGCGACGGGCCATCGCCCGCATGGTCGCGACGCGGGACACTTCGCCAAGGCTGTTCAGATAGTCAAGCTGTTCGGCATCGGCTTCGCGGTGGATCAGCGAAAAATCGAGGTCTCCGCCCAGGATGGTCTGCCCCTCGCGGGAAATGCCTTCGGTCAGAGCCCGGGAGACAGAGGTGACGCCCGCAATGGCCGCGACGCCAAGTGCGATACAGGCGATGAAGATATAAAAGCCCTTGAGGCCTCCCCGCAGTTCACGGAAGGCGAACCGGGTTGCCAGGCGCATTGTCTGGTGGTTTGCCGGCACGGCTCCCGGGACAAACGCGCTCATGCAGACACCTCGCGGCGGGAGCGATCGGACGTTTCTTCCTCGATTTCGCCGGAGCGGACGCGGATCATGCGGTCGCAGCGGGCGGCAAGGCTCGGGTCGTGAGTGACCAGGACCAGCGTGGTGCCCCGGTTCTTCTGGGCGGTGAACATCAGGTCGACGATTTGCGCGCCCGTGCTTTCATCGAGATTGCCGGTCGGTTCGTCCGCAATCAGGATCTCGGGTTCGACGACCAGCGCCCGCGCCACGGCGACACGCTGCTGTTCGCCGCCGGACAGTTGCGCCGGATAGTGATGCATGCGGTGGCCGAGGCCAACGGCATCCAGTTCCGCCTTCGCCTTGTCGAAGGCGGAGGTGTCGCCTGCAAGTTCCAGAGGAACGGCCACGTTTTCCAGCGCCGTCATGTTGGGCACGAGATGAAACGACTGGAAGATGATGCCGACGTTGCGGCCTCGGAAGCGGGCGAGCTGGTCTTCCGACAAGGGGCCGAGTTCCGATCCGGCGACGTTGACCGCCCCTTCGTCGGCACGTTCCAGGCCCGCCATGACCATCAGCAAGGTCGATTTTCCGGAGCCTGACGGGCCCACAAGGCCGACCGAGGCCCCCTTCTCGATCTGAAGGTCGATCCCCTTCAGGATATGCACCCGCCCGGCGCCTTCGCCGAGGGTCAGGTGAACGTCTTTGAGGGCGATCGCTGGCGAATTTGTCATTCTCTGGCCTTTACAATGGGCGTGTGATCGTCTTCCTGACGTATACAAGCCCTCGACAATTGGACGCTCTGCGACCATATGGGCCTGTTGTAAAGCGTCTTCCAGTCCCAAAAGAGGGTTCAAGTGAACCGATTTATTGCCTGCCTGACGATTATCGTCCTGTCCTTCCTGCCCGTAACGGCTCAGGCGGCCGATCTGAAGCTGGTGGTTCTGGGGGACAGCCTGTCCGCAGGCTATCAGCTCTCCGCGGGCGAAGGGTTCACAGACCAGCTCCAGAAAGCGCTCGACGCGAAGGGACAGTCGGTAGACGTCATCAATGCCGGTGTGTCAGGCGATACCTCCAGCGGCGGGCTGTCCCGGCTGGACTGGTCCGTCGGGCCGGACACCAATGCCGTGATCCTGGAACTGGGGGCGAATGACGCCTTGCGCGGGATCTCGCCGGAGCTGACGCGCAAGAATATCGACGAGATCGTCCGCCGCCTGACAGACCGGGGCATTACGGTGCTTGTCGCGGGCATGATGGCGCCGCGCAATCTCGGCCCGGAATATGCCGACGCCTTCGATCCGATCTACTCGGATGTTGCCAAGGCGCACGATGCGTTGTTTTATCCGTTCTTTCTGGAGGGCGTTGCCCTCAATCCCGATCTCAACCTTTCCGACGGTATGCATCCCAACGCCAAAGGGGTGGAAATCATCGTCGAAAACATCTTGCCGAAAGTGGAAGAGCTTTTGGCCAAAGCCCAATCCTAGGGGCTTTACCCTTGACCCGGGGAGGAAGCCGTTCCGGCTTCCGGGATGCCCCATTTTCAAAATTTGAAGGATAGTCTTATGGAACAGCGCCGTCTTGGCCGCACCGATATAACGGTCAGTGCCCTTAGCCTGGGGACCATGACCTTCGGGGAACAGAACTCCGAGGCGGAAGGCCACGCCCAGATGGATCGCGCGGTCGAAAAGGGTATCAATTTCTTCGATGCAGCCGAGCTTTATCCGATCCCGCCGAAGAAAGAGACCCAGGGCCGGACCGAACGCATCATCGGCACCTGGTTCAAGAAAACCGGCATGCGGGACACGATCGTCATGGCCACCAAGGTGGTTGGGCGGACCGACATGGACTGGTTCCGTGAAAACGGCGAAAAAGCGAAACTGGTTCGTGAGCAAATTGAATTTGCGGTCGACCGCAGCCTGAAGAACCTGGAAACCGACTACATCGATCTGTACCAGATCCACTGGCCGGACCGGAACGTCGGCGGCTTCGGCTCAAACCCGACGCGCTGGACAGATGTCGAGCCTGCGCCGGACGAAAACAGCATTCAGTCGACGCTGGAAGTTCTGGGAGACCTGGTCAAGGCCGGGAAGATCCGGCATGTGGGCGTGTCGAATGAAAGCGCCTGGGGCACGATGCGCTACGTGGCTGCGTCCGAAATGTATGACGTGCCGCGGGTCGTCTCCATCCAGAACGCCTATTCGCTCGTCAACAGGACCTTCGAAACCGGCCTTGCGGAAGTGGCCCAACGCGAAAATGTCGGGCTTCTGGGTTATTCCGCGCTGGCACAGGGCTATCTGACGGGCAAATACCGCAATGGGGCTCTTCCCGCAGGCGCTCGCAAAACCCTGTTCAACCGGCTGCAGCGTTACGAGGACCCGCGCTCTATCGAGGCATTCGACGCCTATGTGGACCTTGCGAAGGAGGCCGGGCTCGATCCGTCGCAGATGGCGCTGGCCTTTGCCATGTCGCGGTCGTTCATGACGTCGGTTATTCTGGGCGCCACCTCGCTGGAGCAACTGGACACCGATATCGGCGCCGCCGACATCACGCTCAGCGAGGATGTTCTGGAGAAAATCGACGCGCTGCACCAGCAGTTCGGCAATCCGGCACCGTAAGAAGCTGTAACTGCCTGATCGCTCATTCTTTTCAGAGAATCATTTGCAAATCGGAAGCCGGGCTGGTGAGCAACCAGCCCGGTTTTTATTTGAGCGCCACGCTGAATTTTTGAACGGGCTCAAAATGTTAGCTTTTTGTCTTGCGATTTTCATGAAGTTGATTCCTCATGGGATTTATCAGCGACAGCGGAGGGAACACCCATGCCGCGCCTTTTTACAGGCCTTGAGATACCGTCCCAGACGGCGCTCATGCTTTCGATGCTCCGGGGAGGCCTTCGGGGCGCCCGCTGGATCGATCCGGAGAACTACCACATCACCTTGCGCTTCATCGGCGACATCGACGACCGCACGGCCGACGAGGTTGTCGCGGCGCTCGACCGTATCCGCAGGGACCCGGTGGAAATCCGGCTCAACGGACTTGGCTCTTTCGGCAACGGCAAGCCGCATGCGGTCTGGGCAAGGGTGGAGCCGACGGCTCAGCTTGCCGAATTGCAGGCCGAGCAGGAGCGCATTCTCCAGCGCCTGCACCTACCGGCCGAGCGACGCAAATATGTACCGCATGTCACCCTGGCCCGCTGCAAGACCTCGACAAACGAAGATGTGGCCAAGTGGCTGAGCGAGCGCGGCAATTTCCAGGCGCAGCCCTTCATCGCCGGACGGTTCGTGCTGTTTTCGGCAAAGTCGAGCGTCGGTGGCGGCCCTTATCTCGTGGAAGAGGCCTATCCGCTGGCTGCGTGACGCCCGCGATCTGGTGGTTTTTACGGCAGGGCTCTCCGGTTTGCGTCCCGGCAGCACGAACCCAAGCCTTTGCCGGTTTGCGGGTCACTTTTGGCTGAAATCCTGAAAAAGATTGCACCGACCCAACGCGAAAAAATGACGCACGCTGGCGTCTGCACTCCTTCTTTGATGGTTAAAAGTGACAGGAAGGCGCCGCTGGACTGTGCGGTTTTTGGGCAGGCCGGTATTCAAGTGCAGTGAAAAAGGCTGTTTTGCCTAAACAATAAGTCGACTGAATTCTCTGAATGATTGAGTGACTTGAAGTATAAACCTGTGGTTTATAAGTTGGTTGGCTAAGTATTTAAGCTGCGTAAAGGAATATTAATCGCTTGAGCGTTTTCTGGGCACACTGTGCAAGGCTCGAAAAAGAGCTGTCCCGAAAAAAGAGACCATTATGAAGTTCTTTGCAGATCTGCCTATAGCGGCGCGTGTCGGAGCGCTGTCCGCGATTGCTGTTGTCGCCATTGGCGTATTGCTTGGTACGGCCCTCTACAGCCAGCAAATCGTATCGCGTGAAATCGACAATCTGGCTGAATACTCGCAAATGGACTTTAAGGTTTCGCAGGTTCAGGCTCATGCCCAGAATATGCAGCGCAGCCAGAAGGACTTTCTTCTGAACAAGGATCTTGCCTTCGTCGAGGAGTACAAGGCCGAATTCGAGAAAGCCCAGAGCAACCTGAACGATGTCGATACCAAGCCGCAATCGGCTTCCATCAAGGATAATATCGCCAAGCTTCGTAGCGTTCTGGACCAGCACAAGGCAAAGTTCGACGCTCTGACAGATGAGCTTACCCGAATGGGGCTTGACGAAAGCGCCGGACTGCAAGGTTCTCTGCGCACTGCCGTCCATGACGTGGAAAGCAAGCTGGATGCCGCCAATCTGGACGCCTTGACCGTCAAGATGCTGATGATGCGCCGTCATGAAAAGGATTTCATGATGCGTGGAGACGAGAAATATGTCGGCAGGATCGATGAGCGGCGGGCCGAGTTCGCGGACCTGCTGCCGAAAAGCGGGTTGCCCGAGGCAGAACAGGCTGAAATCGGCAAGCTGCTGGATACTTACCAGGCCTCTTTCCGGGCCTATGCGGAAATGTCCTTGAAGATCACTACCGATCTGGCGGAGATCGAGTCGATTTACGCCCAGGTTGGCCCGGAATGGGCGGTGATGTCTGAAGCTGCCTATGCAGGCAAACTGGCGGCTGGCGAAACGTTGGACACGGCCCAGGCCTTTTCCAAAAAGACATTCCTGACGGTTTCCGCAATCGCGCTGGCGCTGTCCATCGGACTAGGCTGGCTGATCGGCCGCAGCATTACGAGGCCGGTGAAAGCACTCACCGGAACCATGGGAACGCTCGCTGGCGGATCAATTGATGTTGACGTCCAGTACACCGACCGCAAGAGCGAGATCGGTAGCATGGCCCGCGCCGTGGAGGTTTTCCGCGCCAATGCTGTCCGGACCCGCGAACTGGAAACGGAGCAGAAGGAACAGGAAGCAAGAAACGCCGCCGAACAGAAGCGGATCATGATGGAGCTTGCCGACAGTTTCGAAAGTTCTGTTGGCGAAATCGTACAGGCGGTGTCGTCCTCGTCGTCCCAGCTGGAATCGAGCGCAAGTTCCATGAGCGCGACCGCCGAGCAGACCCAGCAGCAATCTTCGAACGTTGCCGCGGCAGCCGAACAGGCATCCGCCAACGTTCAGACCGTCGCTTCCGCAGCTGAAGAGCTGTCGTCGACGGTTTCCGAAATTTCCCGGCAGGTTGCCCAGTCTTCCAACGTCGCTGCCACGGCAACAGCGGAAGCCAAGAAGACCAACGACCAGGTGCAGGGGCTCGCTGAAGCCGCCTCGCGCATTGGTGAAGTGGTGAAGCTCATTTCCGATATCGCCGAGCAGACAAACCTTCTGGCGCTCAATGCCACTATTGAAGCGGCGCGTGCGGGTGAAGCCGGCAAGGGATTTGCCGTCGTTGCGTCGGAAGTGAAGGAGTTGGCCAGTCAGACGACGAAGGCGACCGAGGAAATCTCCCAGCAGATTTCCGGTGTCCAGTTGGCGACCCGTGACGCGGTTTCGGCTATCGACAGTATCACAAAGACGATCTTCGAAATCAACGAGATCGCCGGTGGGATCGCGGTGGCCGTCGAAGAGCAGGGTGCGGCAACCACCGAGATCGCGCGCAATGTTCACGAAGCTTCGACTGGTACGCGGGACGTGACACGCAATATCAGCAGCGTCAGCGAAGCAGCCACCCAGTCGGGGCAAGCGGCAGAAGAGCTGCAGGCGGCGTCCGGCACGCTTGCGAGCAATGCCCGGGCGCTTCAAGCGGAGGTCGACGGCTTTCTGGCACGCGTACGCGCTGGCTGAAATCAGGTGCCCAGCAGGCCGGCATAAACGTCGAGCGTGCGGGCGCACATGGTTTCGACAGAGAAATTCTTGCGGACATGGGCCAGTGCCCGGTCCGCAACCTGCGTTTTCTCTTCGTCGTTCTGGCTCAACACCTGAATGATGGTGTCCGCCAGAGCTTGAGGGTCGCCCGGTGCCACCCGCCAGCCGGTGCGTTCGCTTTCAGCCGTGTCGGGCGGCGCGAGTACGGTTTCGGGCACAGCCCCGAGATCGGAAACGATGACCGGAACCCTTGCGGCCTGCGCCTCCACGGCCGCGCGGCCGAAAGCCTCCGGTTCGACCGAGGCCACGATGGCAATATCAGCGAGTGCCATGGCGGCGGGAACGTCGGCGCAATGACCGACGATCCGAACCTTGTCCTGCAGGCCGTTGTCGGCGACCAGCTTCTTCAATTCCGCCAGATAGCCGTCGCGGCCCTGGGCATCACCCGCGAGGATCGCGATCGGGTCGGTCAGGGTCTTGTCTTTCAAGAGTGCCATCGCCTCGATCACGACACGTTGCCCCTTCCAGGCGGTCAGCCGGGCCATGTTGATGAGGATCGGCCGTCCGGCAGGAATGCCCCACTGGTCCTTCAGCGCCTGCAGCCGGAGCGCGCTGACGTTGTCCGGCAGCAGGCCCTTCAGATCGGAGCCGCGCTGGACCACGGTGATCTTGCCTTTCGCAAACGGATGCCGCTCTTCGATCAGCCGGCAGATGAAGTGCGAATTGGCGATCACCGCATCGCCCCGAGCCATGACCGAATTATACCAGCCTTTCAGCGCGTTCGATTGATTGTAGGTGCCGTGGTAGGTGGTTACGAATGGCGTTTTGGTGCGCCGTGCGGCCCACAGGCACGACCATGCCGGTGCCCGGCTGCGGGCATGAAGCAGGCTGACATTGCGTGTGGTCACGATTTCCGCCAGCCTGGCGGCGTTTTTCCAGAGGACAGCCGGGTTTTTCGATTTGACGGGCAGGACAATGTGTTCGGCGCCAAGAGCTTCCAGCTCCGACACCATCTGGCCGCCCTGGCTTGCAACAAGAGCCGTTCCTCCGGCCGCCACCACCGCTTTGGCCACATCAAGCGTCGTGCGTTCGGCGCCGCCGGAGTTGAGATCCGGGATCACTTGCAAAATCGTGGTCTCAGGGGGCAGATGAACCAAATCGGATCTCCGGTGAACTGGTCAAGGCGGGGGCGTCTGTGCCAAATGGCACGGACAGAAAACATCTATCAGAACGAGAGCCTTAATATGGGTGATTCCGAACTGCAATTCATCCAGATCGGAAAAAACGACGCCAAACGCCGGATTGCCGTGCGCAATTCCCCGGGTTCGTCGGCCGGTTCGCGACCCGACATCCTGTGGCTGTCGGGGTTCAAGTCGGACATGTCCGGCACCAAAGCCGAGGCCTTGGCCGAAGAGGGCGCGCGAAACGGGCAGGGCGTGGTGCGGTTCGACTATTCCGGCCATGGCCTGTCGGGCGGCGATTTCGAAGATGCCTGCGTTTCGGACTGGCTGGAGGAGGCGCTTGCGGTTTTCGACGCCTATTGCCCGGGCGAAACCGTGTTGGTCGGTTCCTCCATGGGGGGCTGGATCGCCTTGTTGCTGGCACTGGCCCGCAAGGGCAGCGGCCGGATCAAGGGCCTGGTGCTGATTGCTCCTGCGGTCGATTTTACCGAGGAGCTGATGTGGAAACAGCGCTTCAGCGTCGAGATCCGTTCCACCATCCTTGCCGATGGGCGCTGGGAACAGCCGTCGGCCTATAGCGACGCACCTTATGTGATCACGCGCAAGCTGATCGAGGATGGGCGCACTCACCTGCTTTTCGGAGCGCCGCTTCATCTCGGGGCTCCCGTCACCATCCTGCAGGGCGCACAGGACCCGGATGTGCCGGAAAGCCATGCACGCCGTCTTGTTGACGCCCTGCCGCTGGACGACGTCACCTTTTCGCTGGTGCCGGATGGCGACCACCGTCTGTCCCGGCCACAGGACATCGACCTTCTGCTTCGGGCGGTTGGGGAGATGTCTGCCAGATAGGGGGCACCATAGGCGTCCAGTCTCTAAATGGGCAGGGTTTCCCGGCCCTGCTTCTTCACCTTGTACCAGGCCCAGAACAGGCGGGCGGCGACGGCGCGGTGTGGCGCCCAGGCTTCCGCGATGATGTCGAGGTGTTTTGGAGCTGGACGCTCGACAAGGCCGAGAGAGTCCTGAACCGCCACCTGCAAGGCAAGATCGCCGCTCGGGAAGACGTCCGGGTGTCCCGCGCAGAACAGCAGAAAGATATCGGCGGTCCAGCGCCCGATCCCCTTGATCTCGCATAAGGCACGGTGCGCCTGCTCCGCCGGTGCTTCCGCCAGGTGGGCCAGGTCCAGGCCTGCCTCGCAAGCTTCGGACAGAGCGCGCAAGGTCCGGATTTTCGGCCGCGACAGGCCGACGCCAGCCAGATCTTCATCGGTGAAACGAGCCAGGTTTTCCGCCGTCAGCGGTGATATCAGCGCCTGAAGGCGCGCGAAGATGGCGGCCGCACTGGCAACGGACACCTGCTGCCCGGTGATAATCTGCGCCAGGCCCGCGAAATCCGCCGCACGGCGGCGCAAGGGGATCGGGCCCGCCGTTCCGGCAATTTCCAGCAGGCGCGGGTCGAGACGGATCAGTGTCTCAAGACCGGCTTCGATGTCCTTTTCGGTCGCAATAGGCGTCATGTCGGTTAGGCTTTGCCGGAAATGTCTGAGGCCGCCGGGCAAGACTGTCTCTTGCGCGGCCGCGCGGGAATGATAGGTAGGACTTCACCCATCAGCCCGTTCCGCGTCAACAGACTTTAAAGATCTCATGACCCAGCCCGTGTTCCGCTTCGCGCCTTCGCCCAATGGGCATCTGCATCTGGGGCATGCACTTTCGGCTCTGCTCAACGCGCGGGCGGCTGTCGCGCTCAGCGGCCGGTTTCTCGTGCGTGTGGAGGACATCGACCAGACCCGCTGCACGCCGGAGCTTGAGCGGAACATGTTTGAGGATCTTGCCTGGTTAGGAGTGCCGCTCGATCAGCCCGTGCTGCGCCAATCGGAAAACTTTCCGCAGTACCGGGCGGCCCTGGAACAGTTGCAGGACATGGGGCTGGTTTATCCCGCCTATCTGACGCGTGCCGAAATCAAGGCCTTTGTTGCCGCTGCCGAGGCCGATGGGGAAAGCTGGCCGCGCGATCCCGATGGGGCGCCGCTTTATCCGGGCGATGCAAAGGTTTTGCCGCCGGAGGAACTCAAGAGCCGGGCTTCCAGCGACGCGCCGTTTTCACTGCGCCTCGACATGAAACGCGCTCTTGAACAGGTCGGCGGTCCGCTGACATGGCAGGAAACGGGTGCGGAAGGCGATACCCTGTTCGCCGAACCGGTCGCCGTGCCGGTCGATGCGGCTGCCTGGGGCGATGTTGTCCTCGCCCGCAAGGACACGCCGACAAGCTATCACTTGTCCGTTGTGGTCGATGATGCCAGGCAGGGCATAACCGACGTGCTGCGCGGACAGGATCTCTATCATGCCACCAGCGTGCACAGGGTCTTGCAGGTGTTGCTTGGTCTGCCGGCGCCGGTCTACCGGCATCATCGGCTGATCCTCGGGCCGGACGGGCGCAAACTGTCGAAATCCAGCAAGGATACCAGCCTCAGGTCGCTGCGCGAGGCGGGCATGACACATGCCGAATTACGCAAGCGGATCGGGCTTTAGGGGTTCGGCCCTCAGGGCGGGTGCTCAGCGCAGGCTCATACCGAACCAGTGATCCAGGAACCAGATCCACAAGCTGGCCGTGACGATGGCGCAGAGCGTGGTCATGGTGATCGCATTTGCGGACATGGCATGGCCGGTGCCATAGCGGTTGGCAAAAATATAGGCGTTGACGCCCGTCGGGCAGCTTGCCGTCAGGGTCGCAACTGCTGTCCACAGCGGCGGCAGGTGGAACACGAAGGCCCCGGCCACAAAAACGACGATCGGCATCAGCAGCATCTTGATGATGCTGAGCAGCAGTCCCGGCACTATGTTGCCGCGCATGCCGTATTGCACCAGGCTCATGCCGAGTGACAAGAGTGCCAGAGGCAGCGCTGTTGCGGCGATGCGGCTGAGAACGTCGAGGCCGATTTCCGGCAGGTTGAGGCCAGTCTGCCGCCAGAGAAAAGCGATGACGATGGTGACCACAAGCGGGTTCTTCACCAGGCTTTTTCCAGCCCCCATAAGCAATTGGGAGAGGGGCGGGACTGCCGTGCCGTTGTCGACTGCCGCGGCCCGCTCCATCGTCACCGCCATCAGTACCGTCATTGTGGCCAGGTGGATCGAGATAATCAGCAGCAGCGGAACAAGGCCATCGTCGCCATAGACTGCGGCGACCAGCGGCAAGCTGACCATCACCGTGTTGGCAAAAGCAGCCGAAATTCCGCCGATTGCGCTTGCTCTTGCGTCTCTGCCGAACCCCTTGCGAATGATCAGTGAGCCGAGCAGCCAGGCAAAGCCGACCCCGATGAAATAGGTCGCCCAAAGGGCCACCGGAACACCCGCACTCAGATCGGCGCCGATCAGTGTCCGGAAAATCAGCACCGGGATTGCCACGACATAGACGAACTGCCCGAGGGCTTCGCTGACGCTCTGGTTCAGGATGCGGGTTTTGGCGAGGCAGTAACCGATGCCGATCAGAAGAAAGACAGGCGCGACGATGGTAAGTGTTTGAGCAAGCATTTAAGGGTCTTCATCCCAGGCGGCAGCCCGAAGGCTACAGCTGGTCGATATGGAACAGGGCGCTGGCGGATGCCGGTCCGGATGGACAGCGGCCACACGGCAAGGTAAGCAGAATTTCGACCAACTTGGCTTTTTGCCGCTTGTCTGGCAAGCCCGGTTGAGACCCGTTCAGGCGAAGGATCCCCGGCCGCATGGCAAATCATGACGAGGACAGCGTCAAACTTGCGCTTCTGGCCCACGATCTCAGGACGCCGCTTGCCGCCATGCGTCTGACGGCGGAACTGATCGGGACAGGCCCCTTGAACGGGACCCAGAAGGAACAACTGTCGATCCTGATTCGCTCCATCGACGCCTTGACGCAGATGACGGGTGAACTGGTCACGGCCGCCGAACCGGGTTCGCACGGCGAATTGACTCCCGCCCGGATCGCCGATGTGGTTACGGAAATCGCCGATCTGTTCAAGGTGGCGGCGGAAGCGAAAAACCTGACCTTGACGCTTGAGATCGACGAGGAGGCCGGCGAAGCGGTGACCCCCAGCGGCGGCACCTTGCGCCGGGTGATCATGACATTGCTGGACAATGCGGTGAAATACACTGCCGAAGGTGGTGTAACCGTTCAGGTTCAGGCGAGCGGCGCTGGTCCAGAGGATATCCTCGGGCCAGACGATGCTCCAGACAATGACCCGGGCGAAGCCAGGCCCTCTTCCATCCTGATTTCCGTTTCAGACAGCGGGCCGGGCATCGAACCGGAGGAAGGCGCGCGGCTGTTCCGCCCATTCGTGCGGGGCCGGCATGGCAGGGAGACCGCGCCAGGAACAGGTCTCGGTCTTTGGGGTACGGCGCAATTCGTCCGGGACATGAACGGCCGTCTGACGCTGGAGCGTTCGGAAACCGGCGGCAGCCGGTTCAATGTCGAAATTCCGCTTCATGCAGGCGATGAGGGGCTGTTGCAGGCCGAGGGCCTGGCGACTGGGGCATCGGCAGCAACCGCAAACGCCTCACCCGCCGGGCCGCTGTCGGCGCATGTGCTTATCGTCGATGACAACGAAACCAACTGCCGCCTGCTGGCCGCGCTGCTGGAATCCTTCGGCATTTCGTCAGAGGCCGCCAGATCCGGCGAACAGGCCATAGGCCTTGTTCAGAAAACCGACTTCGATGCGGCGCTGCTCGACCTGCACATGCCCGGCATGAACGGTGTTGAAACGGCCACGGCCCTTCGGGCTCTTCGTCCGGACCTGCCGTTGATCGCCGTGACAGCGGCGCTGGAATCGGTTGGCGACAAGCGCCTGCGCGAAGCCGGGTTCCGGGAAACCCTGACGAAACCCCTGTCCCCTGCTGCCCTTTTCGAGGCGATGAAACAGGCCTGCAGGCGCAGGGCGGGTTAGGCCCCCCCCCTAGCCTCTAGCTCGTCAGGGCTGTTTCGCCGCGGCGCAGGGTCAGCACCTCGACACCATCGGCGGTTACCGCGACCGTGTGTTCGAACTGGGCGGACAGCTTGCCGTCTTTTGTCACCACCTTCCAGCCGTCCTCTTCGGTCAACACCCTGCTGGTGCCCTGGTTGATCATGGGTTCGACGGTGAAGACCATGCCTTCGCGCAGCCTCATGCCGGTGCCGCGCCGCCCGAAATTCAGGACGCTGGGTTCTTCGTGCATTTCCCGGCCGATGCCGTGCCCGCAATAATCGCGAACCACCGAATAGCCGTTCTTCTTGGCGTGTTTTTCGATCGCGTAGCCGATGTCGCCCAGATAGGCCCCGGGCTTCACTTGCTCGATGCCCATCCACATCGCTTTCTGGGCAACGCGCACCAGACGTCTTGCGGCCGCGCTGGCGTTTCCAACCACGTAGGTCTTGCTGGAATCGGCAATGAAACCGTCCTTTTCCAGCGTGATGTCCAGATTGATGATGTCGCCGTCACGGATGATCTCGTCCTGATCCGGAATGCCGTGGCAGACCACCTGGTTGATCGAGCAGTTCAGGACATATTCAAACCCGTATTGCCCCTTGCTGGCCGGACGGGCGGCAAGGTCCTCGGTGATGAAGCGCTCCACCATGTCGTTGACGGCAAGGGTCGACAGGCCGCAAAGGTCGAGGCCATCGAGCATTTCGAAGACGGTGGCAAGCAACCTGCCCGAGTTGCGCATGAGATCCAGTTCTTCCGGGCTCTTGACCATGTCAGGCAACCGCCGCATCTGCTGACGGAACCTGTGCTGCCTCGAGCTGCATCTTCACGATGTCGCTGAAGGAGAGGGTCGGATTGGCCTCTGCCAGCATGCCGATCTTCATCCAGAATTCTGCCTGCGCATTGATGGAGCGGCACATGACCGTGCTGGCCCGGCGGACTTGCTCGTGCAGATCTTCATCGATCTTGACGATGCCCATGAGTGTCTCCTGAAGTGAGTGAATATATGAAACGTATACGTTTCGTATATATTGCTCAATCCAGAATCCCGCAAGCCCGGTGTTGTGTGGGGCTGGAACGGTTGGGATGCGGCCCTAAACGTCCGTGGCAACCATATTTCCTGCCACTTCAAGGGCTTGTTCCAGCCGGTCGTCCCCCCAGTAAAGCTCACCGTCCGGAAGGACAAAACTGGGGGCGCCGAAGATGCCGAGTTTCTCGGCTTCGGTGACGTCGGCACGCAGGCTTATCTTGGTTTCCCGGCTGTGGGCGGTTTCAAGAGCCTGCCTGGCCGGAGCGCCGGTTTCCAGAAGCAGCTCGGCCATGAGGCTTTCCTCGGCAATGTTCAGGCCCTGTCCGAATTCCGCGATATACACCGCCCGGGTAAAAGCGCCAATCCAGGGTTGGTTCTGGCCTGCATGTGCAATGCGGGCGGCCAGCAGGGAATCTTGCGGAAAGGGCATAGGCATGGTGAGCGGCAGGCCGTAGCGTTCGCAAAGCCGTTCCATGTCGCGCCACATATAGCGACCCTTGGTGGGGTATAAATTGAAAGGGGAGGTCGGCCAGCCCTGTTTCTTGAAAATAGGACCAAGCAGGAACGGCTTCCAGGCGATGGCGACGCCATAGTCGCTTGCCAGCGTTTCGATCCGCATGGCCGAGAGATAACTGTAAGTGGATGCAAACTCGTACCAGAATTCCACCACCGGTTTCCGGTCCTGCTGCAATGACACGATATTCGTGCCTGTAGGGGCCGCAGGCGGCTGAGTATTTTTCACATTCCGCAACTCCGCAAAATCTGAACCGGCCGGTATCAGGAAGGGATTGGACAGGACCTTCGGATGCGTTAAAGAGCAGCCATGTCGCAGACCCGTCATCAACAGCATAATCCCAAGACCGGCTTGAACAAAACTGCCAAGTGGTGCGTTACGCATCCAATGCTGTGCACCGGGCTTTACATCTGCCTTGTGTCGCTGTTTTTTCTGACCTTTCCCGGCGTCGACCTCTGGGCGAGCGGGCTTTTTCATTTCGGTGATGAGGGCTTCAAGGCCGAGAACGTCGCGTTCTTGCGCGACGTCCGCCATCTGGGGCCGTTCCTCGTCCGGGTGATCGCCATTGCCTGCGTGGCGGTTCTGCTCATCAAGTTGCTGGTGCCGAGCCGCCCGCCACTGATGCCCCTGCGCCAGCCTGTGTTTCTGCTGTCCACGCTGATCCTCGGACCGGGGGTTCTGGTCAACCTGATCCTGAAAGACAACTGGGGCCGCCCGCGGCCCCGCAATGTCGAGATCTTCGGAGGGGATCTGCCGTACCAGCCGGTCTGGAAAATCTCGAATTATTGCGACAGCAACTGTTCCTTCGTTTCCGGCGAAGGCTCGGCTGCCATGTGGCTGGTGGCGGCGCTTGCGTTGCTTGTGCCCGCGACCTGGCGGAAGGGCACCCTTGCCTTTCTGATCCCGCTTGGCCTGATCCTGTCGGCCAACCGTGTCGCCTTCGGCGGTCACTTCCTGTCCGATACGCTGCTGTCCTGGGGGGTAACGCTGCTGCTCGTCCTTGCAGTCCACCATCTGCTGTACCGCAAGACACCACCCCTGGTGAGCGATCGTCAGCTCGATGAATGGTTCACCGTGTGGGGGCGGCGTCTGCAGCACGTGTTGCAAAGGCTGGCATTGCGGGCGCGGCGAACGTTTCGCAAGGTCGGCCGGGTCTTTTCGGAGCGCTGAACGCTCTTTATTTCTTGCGCGGCCTGGTGCGTTTCAGAATGCGGGCAAAGCGCAGGGGAGAGCGGTCCTCCACCCAGGTGATGGCCATGTTGAGCGGTGGCGTCTTGCGCCTGCGGCTGCGCAGCATGCGTGCGGCGCTCCGGTTTGTGCCGACAATGATAATCATGCCGAGCGCAAGCAGCGGAACGCCGGTCGGGATCGGCAGCCAGACCGTTATCAGTCCGGCCAGGATCAGCGCGGCCGCAAGGGACCACCACAGAATTTTCATTTTCGTGCCAAGGAAGCCGTGCAGGTCAGACACCCTTACATCAGTGTCTGAGACGGATTTATGAACACGGGCCCGGCAATCCTCGGTCACTCGGCCTTTTCAGAAAAAGATCCGGGGCTTCTTAAACGCGGGCTGTCAGATCCTGCAAGAGCCGTTCACCGCCGGTCCGCACAAGCTGGTACACCTGCTCGAAGCCGTCCGGCCCGCCGTAATAGGGATCGGGAACGTCCTGCGGCGGCGTGTTCAAAAGAAGCCGCAGCCCGGTGGAACCTGCCCCGCCCAGACGCTTGAGCGCGGCGAGATTGTCCCGATCCATCGCGACGATGGTTTCGAAACGGCGGAAATCTCCGGCACTTACCTGCCGAGCCCGTTGGGACGAGATGTCGATTCTGTGTTGCGCCGCGATCTCGATGGAGCGCGGGTCCGGCGGGTTGCCGACGTGCCAGGCGCCTGTTCCCGCGGAATCGATCTCGAACCTGTCTTCCAGGCCTGCTTCGCTCACAATGGACCGGAAGACACCTTCCGCAAGCGGCGACCGGCAGATGTTGCCAAGGCAAACGAACAGGACGGTGTGGAGCAAGGGAGCTATCCTTTGAACAGATGCGGGGCCGAAGCTGTCAGCCCGCCTTCGGGCTGACACAGAACTGGATTAGACGCACGGCAGGCGCAGGGTTCGCTTTGAAGGTGGGCCCTTGCGCGAAACAAGGAGGATCATATGGTTGAACGACTGAAGCCGGAAGACCGCGCTGCCGGACTGAGCGACTTGCCGGATTGGCAAATGTGCGATGGCCGCGAAGCAATATCGAAATCCTTCAAGTTTCAAGATTTCCGTGAAGCCTTCGGATTCATGACCCAGGTTGCGCTGGTGGCGGAAAAGATGAACCATCATCCCGAGTGGTTCAATGTCTACCGCAGCGTCGATATCACGCTGTCGACGCATGATGTCGGCGGCCTCAGCAAGCTGGATCTGAAGCTTGCGGTCGAAATCGACAACATTGCCGGCAAGATGCAGTGATGCTTCAAGCCCGGCATTGATTGTTTGCTGGTTTATGGGTCCACACCCTAGCTGCCCTTGGTGAGCACGAACCGGTGGCCGCCCTCTACGCGTTCTGCCTCCAGCAGGGTATGACCCTGCTCGTTGCAGAAATGGGGAATGTCGATTTCCGCCATCGGGTCGGTGGTCAGCACCGTCAGCTGCTCGCCGTTGGCAAGGCGGGTGAGGGCCTTGCGGGTCTTGAGCACGGGCAGCGGGCATTTCAGGCCCTTCAGGTCGAGTGTCGTTCCGGTCGTCAACAAAGTCTCCGTGACAGGGGCCGTTTCAACTCGGCCGGGGTGTTCCCTATATAGGCTCTTCATACAAGAAGGGGCCGTCAGCCGCCAGAGTTTGGCTTGCGCTGCGTTGACAGCGGGCAAGGGAAGCTGGCAGGAACGGATCACACCTGTTTCACCGTCTCACTTCCCGGAAGTTGCCCTCATGACAGACCAGCCGATCACTTCATTCGTTGTTCTCGATTTCTGGTGGCAGGCCGGTCCGGAGAAGTGGTTTGCAAAGGACGACAAGTTCGACAAGCGATGCCGGGAGAGGTTCCTGCCCGCCATCGAGGATGCGGCCGAGGGCAAGCTCGATGCCTGGGCCGAGACAGCCGATGGCGCGCTTGCGCTGCTCATTCTGCTCGATCAGTTCCCGCGTAATGTCTTCCGGGGCAGCCCCAAGGCGTTCCGCGCGGACCCGAAGGCGGTTCAGATTGCTGAAATCGCTCTTGATCGCGGCTTCGACCGGGCTTTTCCGAAGGACGCCCGCAGCTTCTTCTATCTGCCTTTCGAGCATTCGGAAGACATGGCGCACCAGGAGAGGTCCGTCGATCTCTGCCGGGTTCTCGGAATTCAGGAAACCTACCACTACGCGCTGATCCACCTCGACGTCATCCGGCGCTTCGGTCGCTTTCCCCATCGCAACGAGGTTCTCGGCCGGGAATCGACGCCCGAAGAGATCGCCTATCTGAAAAGCGGCGGGTTTTCGGCCTGAGGACAGTGCTGCGAAGCGAAGCGGTGTTTCGGAGCTTCTGCTCCAACGACCACTGCTTTGAAAACAGCAGCGCAAACCCGTGCGGGCGGTGCCGGCGGCAAAGAGCCTACCGGAAACCGCCCGCAGAACTTTTCAAACGAGGCTGTTTGTTCGCACAGCCTTTCTTTGGGGCTGGCTGCAAGCGTCCGCCTACAGCAAAGACTGGGATGCCTGTCTGACGTTCCGTGTGGAAGCGTCGATCTGCGCTGTTGCCGAAGAGATGGACTGCATGTTGTTGGTGATCAATTCAACGCCTTGAGCTGCCGCCTGCATGTTCGAGGAAATGTCGTTCGTAACGGCTGCCTGTTGCTCGACCGCCGACGAAATGCTTGCCGCAATCTCGCCGATGCTGTTGATCACTTCCATGATGTTCGAAATCGCGGTCACCGCATCATCCGTGGTTTGCTGCACGGAATTCACCTGAGTCGAGATTTCTTCGGTCGCCTTGCTTGTTTGAGATGCCAGGCTTTTGACTTCGGACGCGACGACCGCAAAGCCCTTGCCGGCTTCTCCGGCACGCGCGGCTTCAATGGTCGCATTCAACGCCAGAAGGTTGGTCTGGTTCGCGATGCCATCGATGAGTTCGATCACCGAGCCGATCGTCTTGGCATCCTCTGAAAGCCCCGACATGATCTGGCTGGATCGCTCGGCTTCGCCAACGGCCTTGTGGGAAACATCAAGCGCCACCTGAACCTGGCGGCTGATTTCCTGAATGGAGGCCACCAGCTCTTCCGAAGCCGCAGCGACTGTCTGAACACTGGAAGACGTCTGCTCGGATGCGGAGGCTGAACTGCTGGCTTGTTCGGTCGTCTCAGCAATTGCCCGGGCAATCTCAACAAGGTCGGCATCGATTTCGCGCTGCGTGTCGATGCGCCTGTGACGTTCGCGCACCTGGGCCGTGACGTCGGTGGCGAATTTCACCACCTTGTAGGGGCGGCCTGCTGCATCCATGATCGGGTTATAAGTTGCACGGATATAGACTTCCTTGCCTCCTTTGCCGATACGCTTGAATTCGTCCGCCTTGAACTCACCATTGGCGAGATCCTGCCAGAAGCGCTTGTAATCCGCGCTCGCGCGGAATTCGGGCTCAACGAACAGACTGTGGTGCTGGCCCTTCAATTCGTCGAGCGTGTAGCCCATGACATTCAGGAAGTTGTCATTCACGTCCAGGATCTTGCCGTTCAGGTCGAATTGAATGACCGCCTGGGACCGGCTGATCGCGTTGACCTGTCCAAAGTAATCCGCGTTCCTGAGCTTTTCTTCCGTAATATCGGTGGCAACCTTGACCACTTTGACGACGCGGCCCGCCCGGTTCTTGACCGGGTTATAGGATCCTTGAATCCAGACTTCGTCGCCGCTCTTGGAGAAGCGCAAGAATTCCGATGACCAGTATTCGCCGTGCGCGAGTTTGTTCCAGAAATCTCGATAGTCAGAGCTGTTTGAATACTCTGCGTCGACAAAGATCTTGTGATGCTTGTTCCGGATTTCTTCAAGCGTATAGCCCATGAGGCGAAGAAAATTCTCGTTCGCCGTCAGGATCGTGCCGTCGGGTTTGAATTCGATCATCGCTTGGGACTGGCTGATTGCGTCCAGAGTCGCTTGAGCTGCGCCGTCTAAAATTCCCAGCATTCTTGTGTTTCCCGCCACTAAACTCGTTGCATAAAATGTAAGCGTGGTGATCTTAAACAAAGGTTACTTTGGGTTATATTTGGCGCTGTATGTTTTACGAAATGCTGATGAAATCAAATACTGATCCAAAAAATCTCAACTTCTCCTTGAGTTTAACCAACCTTTGATCGCCTTTGGAGTCTTTAATTGCAACCTTTGGTAATTATAAGTAGTGGCACGTAGTTTTTAGACTTAAGTATTGCGGGTGTGTCGTAAAATGCCAAGTTTTTTACTTGTCACGGCAACTGTAAGACTTTTGACGGAAAGGAAGTGTTCATACTTGAGGCGAGTCGCTGCCTGCCCTGTCGGGGCAGGGCTCCATTTGCGTTGAAAACAGGCGGTAAACGGGCGCGAAAGGGGTTGTAAGCGGTCTCGTGCCGGGTGAGCTTCCGCGCCTGTGGCGTTTTTTCTTTCAGGAAGGCAGCAAGCCCTTGGCCTTGAGCGTGACGCGGGTGGCTTCGTTGAGGTCGTAGTTTTCAAGGTCCGCGGGAAGAACCCAGGCGTGATCCTCGAATTCGTCGTTGATGGAAACGTTACGGTTCGAGGCTTTGCAGTCGAAGATGAGATAGATCATGTAGATCTGTTCGGTCGTGCCGTCCGGATATGTCTTTGTCCGGATGTCGTCCCGGAAGGTCCAGGGTTGCACCGTCTCGATGGTCAGCTCGGCCCCCAATTCTTCCGATATTTCCCGAAGCAGACCCTCTGTGATCTTTTCACCTTGTTCCAGACCGCCGCCGGACAGAGCCCATTGGCCTGGAAAGACGCCGCGGTCGCTTGGCATCTTGCACAGAAGGTACGCGCCTTCGTTTTCGATCAAAGGGCAAACAATAATTCTTTGACGCATGGCTTTCTCAATTTGTCTGA
The DNA here is from genome assembly GCF_000168975.1 of Roseibium aggregatum IAM 12614. Taxonomy (GTDB): domain Bacteria; phylum Pseudomonadota; class Alphaproteobacteria; order Rhizobiales; family Stappiaceae; genus Roseibium; species Roseibium aggregatum. The sequence continues at coordinate 26,572 of NZ_AAUW01000019.1, read as the reverse complement.
TCGTTCGAGGAGATTGATGAGATTGAAATCGTGGCGGGGGGCGCCCATTGCACAAGGCGGCTTGTCTCTGTATGGCGGCAATGCCCGGCTATCTCAAGTTGTGTAAAGCGCTATCGGCGGCTGCCTGATTTCTGTCAACCGCATTCCTCCAAATATCCAAGTCCGGGAGCCGTCGTTGTGGCCTGCGCCGCAGCCGGCATACGGGTGTGCTGCGGTCAGTGCGATCTGGCGGCGTCGGTGTTCGCGCCTTTCGTGTTGCGGTGCGGCTGCCGCATTTTTATGCGCATGGCGATTGCTGCTTGTTTGTGCCTAATTTTTGCGCGCAGAATTGGTCATTGTTTAAAATATGGGCAGAAAAGCTGCCTGAAAAGCCGTCATCCCATTTTAGCCATAAAGTCCTTCCTGGCGTTTTTTGCGCTGCAAAACCGCAGGATTCCGCGAAACATTTTCTGAAAAAGCAAAGTTGGCACGGTCCTTGATTAGTAGGGGGCGACACCGGCCCGGGCCACGACACGTGGTGACGCCGAAGACCTGAGAAGATCCTTCCAGAGGGGGACAGAACCAGGCGCAGTTTCCGGGGTGGTTGGCCGAGCTTCTTCGACGGGAAGGGGCGCTAAGAAGGGGAATGGAACGAGCAATGAAAATAGTGATGGCCATCATCAAGCCGTTCAAGCTCGACGAAGTGCGCGATGCCTTGACCAGCATCGGCATCCAGGGGCTGACGGTGACTGAAGTGAAGGGCTATGGCCGCCAGAAGGGGCATACCGAAATCTATCGCGGCACCGAATATGCCGTCAGCTTCCTGCCGAAGCTGAAGATTGAAGTCGCTGTGGATGCTGCCTCCGTCGACAAGGTCGTCGAAGTGATTTCCGGCGCCGCCAAGACCGGCCAGATCGGGGATGGAAAGATCTTCGTCCATTCGATCGATCAGGTCGTGCGCATCCGTACCGGCGAAACCGACGCCGAAGCTCTGTGATTTAGGTAAGGAAACGTATCATGAAAAAACTTGTCGCTAAGGGCGCGACGTCGCTGGCTCTGCTGAGCCTTACGGCTTTGCCGGTGCTTGCGCAGGATACCGAGGCTGCAGCCGCTGCAGCTCCGGTCGCAGTCTCTCCCGAAGTTGCCTATATCTTCAATACGCTGCTGTTCCTCATCGGCGGCTTCCTGGTCATGTGGATGGCTGCCGGCTTTGCCATGCTCGAAGCCGGTCTCGTCCGCTCCAAGAACGTGTCGATGCAGTGCCTGAAGAACATCACGCTTTACGCCATCGCGGGCCTGATGTTCTGGATCACCGGTTACAACCTGATGTACACCGGCGTTGATGGCGGTTTCATGGGCTCCTTCGGCCCGTATGCGTTTGACGCCGTCGGCGGCGACGCACTCGACACCGGTTACTCCACGGCGTCCGACTGGTTCTTCCAGATGGTCTTCTGTGCGACCACCGCGTCGATCGTCTCCGGTACGCTGGCCGAGCGCATCAAGCTGTGGCCGTTCCTGGCCTTCACCGTTGTCCTGACGGGCATCATCTACCCGATCACCGGTTCCTGGGAATGGGGCGGCGGCTGGCTCAACGGCGAAGCCGTGAAGTCCATCGGCGGCGCCGAGTTCTCCGACTTTGCCGGTTCGACCCTCGTTCACTCCGTCGGTGGCTGGGCTGCCCTGGCTGGTGCGCTCATTCTGGGTGCCCGTAAAGGCAAATACGGTGCTGACGGCTCCGTGCACCCGTTCCCGGGTTCCTCCATGCCGCTCGCGACCCTCGGCACGTTCATCCTGTGGCTGGGCTGGTTCGGCTTCAACGGTGCGTCCCAGCTCGCAATGGGCTCCATCGGTGACGTTTCCGACATCTCCCGCATCTTCGCCAACACCAACATGGCTGCTGCTGCCGGTGTCGTCGTCGCGGTCATCCTCACCCAGATCCTCTACAAGAAGGTCGATGTGACCATGGCTCTGAACGGCGCCCTGGCCGGTCTGGTTGCCATCACGGCAGAACCGCTCGCACCGAGCGTGTGGGTTTCCGTCTTCGTCGGCGGTGTCGGTGGTGTGATCGTGGTCTTCGCGGTTCCGATGCTCGACAAGCTGAAAATCGACGACGTCGTCGGCGCCATTCCGGTTCACCTGCTGGCAGGTATCTGGGGTACGCTGATCGTGCCGCTGTCCAACTCCGACGCTTCCTACCTCACCCAGCTCATCGGTATCGTGTCCATCGGTGCCTTCACCCTGATCGTGAGCTCCGTGATCTGGTTCGTCCTGAAGGCCACCATGGGTATCCGGGTGTCTGAGGAAGAAGAAGCTCTGGGTCTCGACAAGGTCGAAATCGGTGTGGAAGCCTATCCGGAATTCGGAACCGGCTCCGGTCGCCTGTAAGGCGCCCGCCCGAAAACATCTCCCAGGCGGTCTATTGGCTCAGACCGCAAACTTGGAAAGCCCGGGGGCAACCCCGGGCTCTTTTTTGTCCAAAAGCTCTTTTGGTGCAGGTCAGCCTAAAAAATATGCGAATGATTAGAAATTAATCTGATCAATAACCTGCAGGAGCAGGCTGTCTTTCTTCTTCGATTAAAAAATCCGCTGATTCCCGCGTCTTTTTTGGCCTTTTGCCCGTTTGGCATGCAGTTTGAATGCTGTGCGCTCCGAAACGCAAAAACAAACGGCAAATTGCCTATCTGGGGGTCACAATGAATCAAACCGGGGTCGGGGCGGATGTCTTTTTCGTCCTTGTGGGAGCTATTCTCGTTTTCGCCATGCACGGCGGTTTCGCTTTTCTGGAGGTCGGCACCGTCCGGCAGAAGAACCAGGTCAACGCGCTGGTGAAAATCCTCGTCGACTTCGCGCTGTCGACGGTGGCCTATTTCTTCGTCGGATACGCCGTGGCCTACGGGACGACCTTTTTCGTCAATGCGGCGACGCTGTCCGGGGGCGGTGAAGGGTTCGAACTTCAGGGCCTGAGCCTGGTGAAGTTCTTCTTCCTGACCACATTCGCCGCGGCGATCCCGGCGATCATCTCCGGCGGCATTGCGGAGCGGATGAAGTTCTGGCCGCAATGTCTGGCGACGGTCGCTCTGGTTGGTGTCGTTTATCCCCTGTTCGAAGGGCTGGTCTGGAACGGCAACTTCGGTTTCCAGGGATGGCTGGAAGCCACGTTCGGGGCACCTTTCCATGATTTTGCCGGCTCTGTGGTGGTGCATGCCGTCGGCGGCTGGATCGCGCTCGGCGCCGTTCTGCTGCTTGGCGCACGCATGGGCCGCTACGACCGCAACGGCCGGCCCATCGGCATTCCGCCGTCCTCGCTGCCCTGGCTTGCCATGGGGTCCTGGATGCTTTGTGTCGGCTGGTTCGGCTTCAACGTGATGACGGCCGCGTCGCTTGAGAGCATTTCCGGTCTTGTTGCGATCAACTCGCTCATGGCGATGGTTGGCGGTATTCTGGTGGCGCTGGTCGTTGGCCGCAACGACCCGGGGTTCGTTCACAACGGCGCCCTGGCCGGTCTCGTCGCCGTCTGTGCCGGTTCGGATGTCATGCATCCGATTGGCAGTCTGATCGTTGGCGGTGTCGCCGGGGCTGTCTTCGTCACCGGCTTCGAGATCTGCCAGAACAAGCTGAAGATCGACGACGTTCTGGGTGTCTGGCCGCTTCACGGCATTTGCGGTGCCTGGGGTGGTCTCGCTGCCGGGGTCTTCGGGCTCGAGGCCCTGGGCGGCCTTGGCGGCGTGTCGCCGGTTTCGCAGGTGATCGGCACCGTTCTGGGGGCAGCCTTCGCTCTGGGGGCGGGGCTTGCGGTCTACGGTGTCCTGAAAGCGATCCTGGGCCTCAGGCTGTCTCAGGAAGACGAGCACCGCGGCGCCGATCTTTCGATCCACAAGATCAGCGCCAATCCGGAACATGATCTGGGGCGCTGAAATGCCGGACCGCGCGCCGGGTGACGGCGCGCGGGTCTTTCGGGAATGTTCGAAGTTCTGACCGGAAATCAGCCCGGAACTAGCCCACGCTCAGGCAGCGGTGCTTTCGCTGCGAAGCAAGCCGGCAAGGTTGTCGTGGCTGTCCACCACCTTGTGCGCTCCGGCGGCAAGCAATTGTTCGCCGTGGCCGTCGTGACAATGGCCGCCGCCGACAAATCCCCACACGGTCATGCCGGCGGCAAGGCCGGCCTTCACGCCGTTGACGCTGTCCTCCACCACAAGTGCGGCTTTCGGGTCGATGCCCAGTTTTTCAGCCGCGAACAGGAACAGGTCCGGTGCCGGTTTGCCGTTGGCAACCTGCTCTCCGGAATAGATGTGCGGCTCGAAATAGGGAAAGAGCCCGGTGTGCTGCAGCTTGTGGGTCAGCCGGTGCAGGCGGGAGGAGGAGGCGACGGCACGCGGGCCGTCATGAGCGTCCAGCAACTCCTTGATGCCCCTGATTTCCTCAAGCTCGCGGTCGATCCGCTCCTGGGTGGCTGCGTCCAGCTCCGGCCCGAATGTTTCGGGCAGCGGGCCCTTGCCCAGGGTCTGGTAGTCCCGGTCGAGCGCTGCCCAGAAATCCGTGCTGCCAAGCCCCTGGAACTTGTCCATATAATCGTGAAGCTCATACTTCAGGCCGATCCGGGCCAGATGCTCGCGTTCGACTTCGACATAGATGATTTCCGAATCCACCAGAACGCCGTCACAGTCGAACAGGATCGCTTCAAATGCCATGGAGGAGGGGCCTTTCGGGTTAACCGGAAAAATTGGGGCAGTGGGTACCGTTCTTCAAGACCGGTTGCCGTCAGTGTGAGCCGTCGAAGAGGCCTTTAACGACTTGTCGTTGAAACAATATGACAAGCAGGGCCGGGGGCACGAAGGCAAGCACGGCCAGCATCAATCCACGCAGGCTTGAATTGCCGAAAAACTGCATGCCGCGCACCAGCGTGTAGGTGCTTTCCTCCGACGTGACGATGACCGGCCACAGATACTGGTTCCAGCCGTTGACGAACATCACCAGGAAGAGGGCCGCTGCTGTCGGCAGCGACAGGGGCACCAGTATGTCCTTGAAGAACTTCAGCGGGCTGGCGCCGTCGATCCGGGCCGATTCCAGCAGTGCGTCGGGCACCGTCATCAGAAACTGGCGGAAGAACAGCGTTCCAAGGCCGGAGGCCACCAGCGGCAGGATGAGGCCCGCCCGCGTGTTGACGAGGCCAAGGTCCACAGTCACGGCATAGGTCGGCAGAAACCGCGATTCCAGCGGCAGCAGCAAGGTCAGTAGCAGCACGGCGAAGATGGCGCTGGCAAAGCGGACGCGGAAATAGATCAGCGCGTAGGCCGTCATGAGGGACAGAACGACCTTCAGCGTTGCAAAGCCCGCACCCAGAAGGAATGAGTTCCACATCATGGACAAGGCCGTGACATCACCTGAAAAGCCTGCGCTTGCCTGCAGAAAGTTTCCGTAGTTTTCCAGCGCGTTGCCGCCCAGATCGAGCCTTGGCCGCACGCGCCCCCCCTCGTGGGTGGTGGCGGCAAAGATCGAATAGACGGGCAGCGTCATCAGGAGGGCGCCGCCTATCAGGATCAGATGATCAAGAAGCTGGGCATGCCAGCGCCGCCAGTTGGGCATATGCGATTGGTTCCTCAAATCGATCCGAAGTAACCGGGGCGGGCGTGCTGCGGGACCGGAGCATTGGGGTCAACGTCTCAGGGGTGGGTCACCGATGAAGATCCGCAGAGCGCAACTGCCCATGCAGACCTGTTGCCGAGACGGCGGCGGCGATCACCGGTTGCAGAGTATTATGGATAGTCACGAGCCAGGGCAAGAAGGATTTCGGTCGGCCTGCGGGCGTACAAGCGCAAACCTGACAGTCTGCCTTGGCCGCAATAGACAGTGGCGTAAAACGTACGTTCAGACATCCGGTGTCTGCGAAGATTTCAGCCGGTCACAGATGTGCGGCACCCCCTGCTCTTTTTGAAGGCTGGCCTAAAGCACTACTATGCCGGAGTGCTTGGCCTTGTGTTCCGGCTCGACGTGAATGGTGATCCGGGCCCCGGGGACATCTTCAACGATGGCAACCTCAATGCGGTCGCAGATCTCATGCGCCTTGTCGACGGACATTTCGCCCGGCACGACCAGGTGGAAATCGATGAAGGTGGATTTTCCGGCAATGCGGGTGCGCAGGTCGTGCGCCTCCAGGGCGCCTTCGCCATGTTCTGAAATCAGAACACGGATCTTGTCCAATGTGTCGTGCGAGGCGGCTTCGTCCATGAGGCCGCCGACGGATTCCTTGACAAGGCCCCAGCCGGACCAGAGCACTGTCAGACCAACAAGAACCGCAAGCGCGGGATCCATGATTTTCCAGCCCGTGAGCATCACCAGCACAACGCCGCCCAGAACACCGACGGAGCTGGCGACATCCGTCATCAGATGCTTGCCGTCGGCCACAAGGGCCGGTGAGCGCGCGTGTTTGCCGTATTGCATCAGATAACGTGCCCAGGCGCCGTTAATGACGGCGGCAAGCAGGTTCATCCCGATGCCTGCGGGGGAATATTCCGGGCTGTCGCCATTGACAAAGCCGAGCCATGCCGCCCGGAAAATCGACAGGGCGGCAAGCACGATCATGACGCCGACGAGAACCGCGGCGAAATACTCGACCTTGTCGTGGCCATAGGGGTGGTTGCTGTCGGCCGGCTTGGCCGCGAACCAGACGGCTGCGAGCGTTGCGATGGCGGACGCAATGTTGACGATGGTTTCCAGCGCATCGGAATAGAGCGCGATGGAGCCCGTCAACAGGTAAGCACCGATCTTCAGGCCGAGAACAATCACGCCGAAAACGATGCTCAAAAAGGCAATCCGAAGCCTGCGCTTCAATTTCATGCGTTCCCCCAGGACCGATTCGCTCCGCCGGATGAAGGCAAAGCAGAGAACGTGACCGGCCGCTGGGTTTTGCAAACCGTGCGCCAACAAGGCGGTCACGGTTCAATGGCTGGCCGAACGGGGCAAGGGGTAGCAGTTTTCTCCGGTGTTACAACCCGGCTTGTGGGATAAATACCCTGATTTTCAGGGGGAATTGATATTTGGCCACACCAAGGGAGGCGGTTCAGAGACCGCCGATCCTGTTCATCGTGGCAGCGCCAATGATCCGGCCCGGGCCATCTCTATTTTCAAGCTGCACGACAACCGCGCAACGGGCATCGCCCTTGAGCATCAGCTTGGACTTGGGCATGCGGAAGGTTTCCTGGCCGCCGGACCACATCCCCATGGGCTGCAGGTTGCGCACCACATTGACATAACGCACCTTGCGGCCTGCGTTTTCGCCGCGGCCGATGTCGACCAGAGCCTCATCCTGCATGCGCAGGAAATAGATCGTCGCCATGTTGTACCCCTTTGGCAGGGTGCCGTTCACCGTCGCCTGAACGACCATGTCGGTGATTTTCAGATCGATCTTGGCGGTGAAGGGATCCGTACGTTCCAATGCGGCCCTGACGTCCCCCTCGCGGCTACCGATGACATGTTCTTCACCGTTGATCACCATTTGCGGAGTGTAGACCGACCGGTCGCCGCGCCGCGTCGCATAGGCGCGCTGGCGCTGCGAATTGACGGGGCTTGCCAGCGTGTCCTTCCAGCCAAGGTAATCCCAGTAATCCACCGGCAGCACCATGGTCAGAACGTTGTTGTCTTCCTCCACCAGCTTTTCCGCCAGCCGATCGGCCGGTGGGCAGGAGGAGCAGCCCTGGCTGGTAAACAGTTCAATGACCTTTTCGGGCTGCGCCAGGGCGCTGTTCACCGGGGCGGACAGGGCAACTATTCCGCCGGTTACAAAAAACACTGTTCGGAGGGCTTTTCCGGCCTTCCGGGAGAACGATCCCACCATTTGGTTCATTTCCTTGTTCGAGTGCTTCTAAAATATGCAATCGCGCTCTCAACCGAAAGTCACGAGCGGGTGACTTTGCCAATAGACGTCCTCATTCGCGCGTTTGTGACAGGGCTTCACCATTTGGCGCGGGGGTGCCTTCGGCAAAAACGGCAGGAGCGACGATCAGCCTTTCTGCCTGGCTGGCTGCCCCTGCAGGCAATGCCGGATTGTCCGGGAGGCGAGAAACATGTGGTTGATGACGTGTGCCAAGCTGTTGCCCCGTGCCTTGGCTGGCATGTATCGCATAGTCTGCCAGGTCTCGGCCGGGTAACGTTCCGTGGTCCTGCTCGTTTAAACCGGAGACTAGTGCCCCTGCCTGGCGAACAAAACAAAGGTCATGAGATCTGTGACTTTGCTGTGCTGACAAGCGCCGCGCTTCCGTGGATGACCGGTCCCTCCTTCATCTCGCTCTGGCATGCCTGTGGCCTAACGGCCCTTGGATATCGCGTCGTCTATGTTCTGCCCTGGCTCGATGCGCACTCGCAGCAACACCTGTGGGGCGAGGCGCGCTTTGCCGATTTTGAAGAGCAGCTCACCTGGTTACAGAGCGAGCTTCAGTCCTTCGGACCCTATAAGCTGCCGGAGTGCCGGCCCTATCGGGCGCGTTACGTTGCAGGCATGGGCTCGATCGTGCCGATGGAAGACGTCTACCGCGCCGCCCCGCCAGCCCGGTGTCTGGTCGCCAGCGAACCGGAGCACCTGTGCTGGTATCCGGCGACGACCGGGCGCAAGGGGATCCGCGCGGACAAGACCATCGGCCTCTGCATGACCGATTACGAAACTTACATCCGCATGTCCGGGCTGCCGTTTCCAAACAGTCTTGCCCGGCTGGTGTCTTATCTTCATGGCCGCGCCCTGCGGCTGCGCATCGATCTTCCTCTCAGCCTGTCACCGGCGCTGACCTTGCCGGGCGTCACCATGCCGGTGGAACGGGTGACCGGCGTCATGCCCGGCTATGCGCAGGTGCCGCTGGTTACGGAAGAAACAGAAGGGATCTACTTCCTGGGGGCGTTTCTCTGGGAGAAAGGCCTGGACGACCTTGCCCGTATCGCGGCTCGTGCAGGCAGATCCATCGATGTCATCGGCGGCGGCCGGGATGAAGCGGAGTTTCGCGCCTTTGCGCGAAAGGAAGGCGCAGACTTGCGGTTCCTCGGACCGAACCGACGGTTCTGGTCCGATATCGGTCGGTACCGCATCATGGTGAACCCCTCCCGCAGCGAGATCCTGTGTACCGCCACCGCCGATGCGCTGGTTGCCGGCCGGCACGTCATCCTGCCCGATTGCCCGGGCAACCTTCCCTACAAGGCCTATCCCAACGCGCATTTCTATACCGAGCTGGACGGTGCGCTTGAGGCGCTGGATTATGCCTTGAAGACAGTGCCGGAGCCGCCGGTTGCCGCACGTGAGGATTTTGACTGGATGAGTGCCTGCCGCCGTCTCGCCGGGCTCGCCGGACTATAAGACTGAGGTCGCTCGCTGCTGAACTCAGCGCAGCGGCTTTGGAACGCAAAGGCGTATCGTCTCGTCGCATACCGAAATCTGCGCCGGAACATGGGCAACAATGTCGCCGTCGGCCTGTATCGGGTCGCCTGCGGGGCCAAGAATTTCGACCGTCCGCACAGGGTGCTGAACGGCAAGGCCAAGCCGTAGCAGAAGACCAGTTGGTATCAGCAAAAAGCGCCCAAAGACCGACAGGGAGCCGCCGGGGGGGAACACCGTAACGTGCAGCCCCGCGTCGGCGAGGTCGCAGCGTGGTGCGAGCACGAAGGTCCCGCCATAGCGCTTTCCACGGCTGACAATGAGTGTGGCCGCCTGAACGGCCTTGCCGTCCATCTGGATATCCAGCGGCGGGCAGGACCAGCGCTGCAGGGTGCGGAAGACCTCCAAGAGATAGGCCATCTTGCCGAAGCGGGTCTTGGTTGCGCGGCTGAGGCCCGACACCACCTGGGCGTCGAGACCGATGCCGGTCATCATCATGAAGCGATGACCGTTGACCTGACCGGGCTGGACCTTGAGGACGTGCGCTTCCAGGAGGCAGCTTGCAATCTTGTGCGGATCCGTACCGATGCCCAGTTCATGGGCCAGCACATTCGCCGTTCCAAGGGGAATGAGACCGAGCGGAGGTGTTTGCGGTCCGGCGCCCTGGACCGCGTCATTGATCGTGCCGTCGCCCCCTGCAATTGCCAGGATATCGGCGTCGCCTGATGTCGTTTCCCGAACGAAAGCGGCAGCATCGCCTGCCTTCGTCGTGGTCAGGATTTCGCAAGTATGTCCGCCTGCCTCAAGCAGGGCCAGGACGGTGCGGAAGCGGTTCTCGCGCTTGTGGCCTGTGCGGGGGTTGTAGACAACCCTGATCTTCAGATTGTGTTCTGGTGGGCGGCTGCCTCCCGTCGCGGAGCCCTGGTCATCCTCAGGCATCGGTCAGGCTCTGGAAACATGCCGGGTGCGCGGCAATTCACCGGTCGGCTGCAAAGAGCCCGCAGCCGGAACGCGGGAAGCGCCGATGCGGTCCATGATCTCAAGGATGTCGGCTGGCGAGGTGTTGGCGGCAAGCGGCTGCCGTGCCTGGCCGCTCTCGATGGCGGTTATGGCTGCCTTGAAGTGCTGTGAAAAATCGGCCGATGTCGAAAAGGCCTGTCCGGCGCCCGTCTTTACAACATGGCGCAGGACAGCGGCTTCCTGCGGCAGCGCCAGGCTCGTGTCGAGCAGCATGGACAGGCCGAGCGCCATGGCTTCGCTGGTGCTGCCCGGCCCGGGTTTGCCGATAAAAAGATCACTGGCGGAAAGATACTGCGCAACCTTGTCGGTAAATCCGAGCACCTGGACCGGATACGGCAGGTCCATGGTGCGCAGTTCGCCTGCAAGCGCTTCGTTCCGGCCACAAAGAAACACCACCTGGGCAGTGTGCGGAACGTCTCGCATTGCCTTGGCCAGTTCGAGCATGCGCATGCTGCCCTGGGCGCCGTATAGCACGGTCACGACCGGCCTGGCAGGATCAAGGTTCAGCGCCTGCTTGCTGGCACGCTCCGCCGGGTTGGTGAACTCCGGCCGGATCAGCAGGCCGCCCATCGCATGGACCTTGCCGGCAAGCTTCGGCAGTTTTTCAGCATTGCGCAAGGCGTCCTGCGTGCCGCAAATCGCGTGATAGTCAGCCCGGTTGGGAAACCAGACGCCCCTTGCCAGTTCCGCCCAGTCGGTGATCATCACCGCGCCTTCGGGCAGCAGACCGTCGGTTATGGTGGCGCGGTAGCGTTTCAGCGCCTCCAGCATCACCCGGTTTCCCAGCGGCATCACCGAAAGCACAACGTCCGGGCGGATGTCTTCGAAATGCCGGGCAAGGATGCTGATGGCCGGCCTTTCGCAGAACACGTAGTTCAGGCGGAGGGCAGCATAAAAGAGCCAGCAGGTGAGACCCGTGCGCCCCTGCCGCAAGATGACCTCGTTGTAGATGTTCTCGCCTGTACGCGAGCCGAAGCGGCTGAACAGGTCGAGATGAGGGATCAACGTGGTATAGGGGTTTATCAGGCTGACCCTGTATCTGCCGGACCCTTCGAGACATGCTTTGAGGGCGAAGGCGCTGGCCCTGTGGCCACCGCCTGCGTCCGTATAGATCACTGCCACATGGACGGGATCCGTCATGCACCACCTTCCGGGGCCGCACCGGCCGTGGACGTGCCGGATTTTGGCAGAACCAGATGCTCCCGGGTCATCGGCACGTCGTTGTTCAGCCCCTTGGTCATCAGCAGATGGTACAGCCGGTTGTCGCCCCAACTGAAGGAGGAACTTGCCACTTCCAGATAAAGCCGGAAGCTTCTGACGAAGGTGTCGTCATACATCTCGCGGATACGGTCGATGTTGGCGTCGAAATTCGCGAGCCAGTATTTGACCGTCGGCGGATAATGCAGCCGGATATTCTCAAGGTCGATCATGTAGAGATCATTCTTGCCGGCGGCCTCGACCATTGTCGTCAGCGGCGATGCCTGCGTACCAGGGAAGATGTATTTGTCGATCCAGGGGTCGATCGGCCGGGGGATCTCGTTGCCGATCGTGTGGACGAAGGCAAGACCCTGCGGCTTGAGGATATGGGCGATCCGCTCGAACACCGGTGCGATCTGGGCATTGCCCATGTGCTCGACCATGCCGATCGAGGCAACCTTGTCGTAAAGGCCGTCCGCTTCGCGGGCGTCCTTCAGGCGGATCTCGATCTTGTCGGAGAGGCCCCGCTCGGCAATCTTCCGGACCGCATAGTCGCGCTGTTCCGCCGAAATGGTGAAGCCGACACCCGTGATGCCGTAGTTTTCTGCGGCATACATCAGAAAGCCGCCCCAGCCGCAGCCGAGATCGGCAATATGTTCGCCCGGCTTCAGGCACAGCTTGCGGCAGACCAGCTCCAGCTTGTTGTTCTGCGCTTCATCCAGCGTGTTGTCGGGCGAGGTGAAATAGGCACAGGTGTAGATCATGCCCTTCCCGAGCAGGATCTCGTAAAAATCGTTGCCGATGTCGTAGCTGAAGGAAATGTTCTCGCGCGAGCGGGCAATGGTGTTGCGTGCGCGCAGAAAATGAAACGCCAGCTTGAGCCGCAGCATCAACGACATGGGCCGTTCCGCGAAATCGATGGCAAAGCCCAGGTAGAAGAGCTTCTTGATGTCGCCTTCCACCTCGATATCACCCAGCATGTAGCTCTCGCCAAAGCCCATGAAGGCATCCGACAGCACCCTGGAAAGTGCCCGTTCGTTCTTGAAATGCAGGATGAACTCCGGCTCGGTCCCGATGGAGAAGCCGGTTCCGTCCCAATAGCGAACCTCGAACTGTGCGTCAGGAGAAGCCGCAGACATGGCTTCTGCGAGCTGGCGGATAACGTCTTTCATCGGTGGGCTTTCTGAATCAACGAAGAGAATTGGCAGGACGGCGTTTGGGCCCGCTGATCGCAGTCCAAATCGAAATGATGCTGTCCCTGTACTCCGGCATGGTCCGCTTCAGCTCGTCATGGAGCGCGGGCAGATTGTGATAGGGAACACCGGGGTACATGTGATGTGCTGTGTGATAGCGAAAGCCCACGGGCTGCACGATCAGAGCCAGGGGCGACTCTATCGTGAAACTGTCGATCATCTGGTCTTCCCGGCCGGAGGTTTCGGCCAGGCGTTCCAGTTCATGTTCCAGCGGAATGCGCGCGGTCAGAAGCGTCCATCCCAGAACCAGCACCGCATAATAGAAAGGCAGAGCGCCGGGGAAGAAGACGATTGCGGCCAGAAAGAGCACCAGCGTAACCCGGGCGTGCCGGCTGACTTCCACCTGCTGTTCGGGCGTCAACGACGAGCTCAGCGAAAAGCCGAGTTTCTCTGTCGCCCAGCGGTCGAGCGCGGCTTCCAGACGGAAGGCGCCGAACGCGGCGGTTATCGTCATCAGAAGATTGGTGAAAGGCACCACGAAGGGGATGACCAGCAGAACCATGGCCATGGCAAACGGATTGCCGCGCACGAGCGGGTATTGCGGATCTTCAGGCGTTCCGAAGATGCCGAGCCGGTGATGGGCCAGATGCGGCAACTGGAACCGCAACGGCGGCACCATGACAACGAGCGCCACCGTCCAGGTGTAGAATGCCCGGAAGCCGCGCAGCTTCTCGTCCTTGATATGAACGATCTCGTGACAGAAAAGGCCCGCGCGGTGCAGGCCGAAGGTCGCCAGCAGCCAGGGCAGGATTACCATCGGCCAGGAAGCGTTCACACCCCAAACGAAGCCGACAACAAAGAGCGCCAGGTAAATACCGAAATCGCGAAAATAGATGGCTGGTCGAGGTATGAAATAGTCACGCGCAATCATGTCGTTCCAACCTGGTGCGATAGGGTCGAGGCAGCAGCACTAGCTTACGCTGGCGTCTCAGATCAAGCCTGTATTGAACGCTGCGACACCCATCATGTAATGAATGAGTATCACGCCGGCGATGTTCTGGTGTCTGATGTAGATCCAGCCGAAAATAAATCCGGTGCCAATGGTCATCAGCACGGCAGGAATGCCGAAATGCAGGTGAAACATTCCGAACAACACCGAGGCCAGCAGAACCGAGCGCCATTTGCCCTTGTCGCCCAGAAACCGCTGGAAGGAAGACTGCAGAAAGCCTCTGGCGATGATTTCCTGCAGGGCGCTGTGAAGAAAATAGCTCAGGGTCCCCAGCAGATTGAACGGCAATGGTTTGCCAGGTAGCGCGTCGAAGGATTTGAGCACCGCCGCCAGACCCCATGCAAAGATGCAGAGCCCGACTGAAATGACCGCGCCTTCGATCAGGGATTTCTTCAGACCGACAGTGGTTATCCCGAGCGACGCGACCGAAATGCCCATGTGGCGGATGACGAACAGGCTGGGAACCAGCAGGATGGCGAGATACTGCCAGGCGAAGACCTCGGTGTAGACATCCACATGGACGATGGTGCGGGCCAGCACGTTGTTCACCAGCGTGCCGATGGACATCATGATCAGCGAGTAGACGAAGAACTTGCCGAACTGTTGCTGTTCGTTCCTGAGGTCCAGTTCGCGCTGCAGGGCCGCCACGTGCTCCTGCGTGGAGGCGCGCATGCGCCGGGTGACGAAGGAGGCGAGCGCTCCCTTGAACTCGGCTAGACTGGCTTGCCCGTCGGCAAGCTCAAGAATCCGATTCGGCTCGATTTCAAGCACGATGCCGTCTGTTTCCGCGCGCACCGTCGCCGAACGTGGTTCGCCGTCCAGAAGAGCCATTTCGCCGAAGGGCTGCCCGGGACCGATTTCCGCAACACGGTGGTCTGCGGCCGTCTCTCCCCCCTTGCGGTAGATGCCGAATGTGCCTTCCAGCACGATGTAGAGTGCGTCGTTGCACTCTCCCTCGACGATGACATCCTCATGCGCTGCGACAGGAACCTTGCGTGAGGCTGCCTGTACCGCGTCGGCAACCCGCTGCGGCATGAACTCCGTCATCTTCCGGAAGATCGCCTGAAGATCGTCCGTTTCGCGGGTTTTTTCTTCAACCGGAATGGAAGCGCTGTGCATGCGGTTACCCTACCTCGTGGTCCTGAACCAGCGGCCGCCGAAATACAAAAGCACGACGATCGGCATCAGCAGAACATGGTAGCTGCCATAAAGGCCGAGGCCCCAGAAGCCCGGGCTTTGCATCAGGATCATCGCGGAGACGCCCAGTGTCAGCAGAATGCCGGCGATCATCACCAGCGTGCCCCTGTTCTGGCGGAACCGGAAGATGCTGAGCACAAGCAGGAAAACAAGACCGACGGAGTAATAGAGGATGACCGACAGAAAATCGTCGGAGGTCAGGATCATGAAGACCGGCCAGAGCGCGCCCAGGGCACCGGCAGCCACAAACCCCTGACGCAGAGGTGGGGACAAATACTGAAAGCTGGCCGCGACGATCATGCTGAGACTGCCCAGGACAATGACGATCCGGGTGACGATCACGAACGGGCGGTGCCCTTCGTGGCCGATGGCTTCAAAGAAGCCGTGATCAATCGCGCCCAGCATCGAGGCCAGCCCGATCAGGGCCAGTGTCAGCGCCCAGATCCAGGCAGGAGAGAACGGCTGAAGGCCAGGGCGAAAGCTGAGGCCGGCGAGGAAAAACAGCTCGCACGCCAGGATCACGTCTGTCAGGGCGGAAAAGGCTAGTTCGGAAAGCAACGGAATACTCGTGGTTGGTGCCAATCTGGCCGGGAGGCGGCTGGCGGTCTGTGGTCTGATGGCGCCGGTTGGCCGCAATGATCGGCCGTCAGCATTGAGATTATGTTAAGCGGCCTGCCGCTCCGGGATGCAGAGTCTTGCGGTTCACGGCAGCGCCTTGTTCGGTGCTGGCACCGGTCTTTTGCCGTTGACCCAGGATTTCAAGGCACGTTCCGCCGGCATTTCGTAAACCTTGTAGAGGAAGACCGAAAACGCGGCGGTGATGCACAGCGAAACCGGAAAGAAAACGACATCCGCCGGGATGGCCGGCCGCAGGAAGATGTTCATCAGATGGAGCGACGGCTGGTGGACCAGGTAGAAGGCGAAAGAAGCGTTGCCGAGCAGCACGAGCGGGCGGGTTGCAAACACCCGGGTAAGTGCCGCGCCTTCCGTCAGGTGTGCAAAGAAGAACAGGGTGATCACCGGAAGAAAGAACAGGGAGTAGCGGAACGGGTCCGGCACGTCCGGGGCCAGCCACATGGTCAGGAACAGCAGAAGATAGCTGAGTGGCTGCACCATGCCGGGCAGCCGGACACCGCGGCGCCAGACCTCGTGCAGCAGCATGCCGACCAGAAACTCCAGGATGCGGAAGCCCGGAAAGACATAGAACAGCCAATGGGAGAACGGGTATTTGCCGAAGAAGATCACCTCGCCCAGGAAAAGCTGAACGAGAACAGCGGAAATAAACACCACAAGGCCGAGCCCCAGCGTCAAAGCAAGAAGCTTGCGCGGTGAAAAGGTGACCAGGGCGAAGAAGCACAGATAGAAGAACATCTCGTCCGACAGAGACCAGGAGGGCGCGTTCAGAGAAAAATAGATCGACGAGACGGGAACCCAGCTCTGCAGATAGGTCAGGTTCAGGACCGTCTTGATGACGCTGAATTCCTCGGAGTAGATCGCCTCGACCTGCATGATCGAGAAGTAGAGAAACGGCAGGCCCGTGAGGAAATGCAGGGGCGTCAGGCGGGCAATCCGGAGCAGGAAGTATTTGCGGAAGGAAATCGTGCCGGCAAGGATCCTCGTCTTGTAGGACTGCGTCAGCACGAAGCCGGACAGGATGAAGAAGAACGAGACGCCGACGTAGCCCTGCTCGGCGATGGTCTTGACGAAATCGCCGCTCGTATCCCAGCGGAAATGCACTCCGAAGACCAGCAAGGCTGCGAAAAAGCGCAGTCCGGTCAATTGTTCCAGTCGGACTTTTGCCCCGCCGCCGGTTACATTCATGCGCACATTCCCCCTTTACTCATGGTCAATAAAGACCCTGGAGCCCGGCTTATCTATGCTGGCGCTGATTTATTATGGGTAAATCTTCTGAAATGGCTGGTCCGGCGGGATCGTGTGCCGTTGGACCTTCAAGAGGCACTCTGACTCCTCACCCAGTCCCAGGTTTCCCGGATGCCGCGGTGAAGCGGTACGGTGGGCAGCCAGTCGAATGTCGCCTGTGCCTTGGCGATGTCCAGAACCACTCGTGGCACGTCGAAGTTCCGGCCCGGCTTGTAGACCGGTTGCACGGGGTGGCCCGTGGTCTGGCTGATGATCTCGACGATTTGTGAAATGGACGTGCCTACGCCACTTCCGGCATTGAAGCTGCCGGAAGCGTTCGAGACCAGAGCGCGGTGACAAAGGTCGGCAACATCCTCGACGTGAACGAAGTCGCGCACGATGCTGCCGTCGCCCCAGATTTCGATGGGTTCATCATCCGACACCTTCCGCAGGTAGGTTCCGATCACGCCAAGCAGACCGACCTGCGCCTGGCGCGGTCCATAGATGTTCGCCGGCCTCAGCGCGGCGAACTCCAGCCCGTGGAGCTGTTGTTCCATGCGCAGGTACTGTTCGATCGCTGCCTTGACGATGCCGTAGGAGGAGATCGGGTTCAGCGGGTGGTCCTCCGGCACCGGGTCCTTCGCCGGAATACCGTAAACCGTGCCGCCGGAGGAGAAGAAGACCAGTTTTCGCGTACCGCTGGCCCGCATGGCCTCCAGAAGACGCACCGTTGGAATGAGGTTGCCGGCGATATCCGCCGCCGGATCGAGGTTCGATGTCGAGGGAACGGTCGTGCTGGCCAGATGCACCACGGCGTCCACACCGGCCAGAGCACCGGCAAGCCGGTGATGATCGGACAGATCCTGAAACACGTAGTCGACGCCGGGAAGCGGTGGCCGGTAGAGTTCCGGCCGTGTGTCCATGACCCGCACCGACAGGCCTTCCTGCAGGCACTTGTCCACCACGTGAGAGCCGATGAACCCGCAGCCGCCGATCACAAGAACTTTCAAGTCAGACCTCTTCGAAATCGGCTTTTAAAAGTGATCCGGACTTTAGAGCGGGCGTGGGGCAATTTGTAAATGGTGTGCTGCCTTTAGGGCGGCGGCACCAGCCGGAAAGTGGTGGGCTAAAGAAACCGGCCGTTTTCACCAGGGCAGCTGGTCTCAAGACCACGCAGCCGGTGTTCCCGAAATGCGCAGGGTCAGGATTTGTCGCTGGCCATGATCTTCTTCAGTTCGGGCAGGAAGACGTTCTGGTAGGTTTCACTGCTCAGCGGGCCGATGAACTTGTACCGGATCATGCCGTCCCCATCGATGACGAAGGTTTCCGGCACACCGTAGACCCCCCATTCGATGGCCGTGCGGCCGGCGGTATCGGCGCCGACGCGCTGATAGGGATTGCCGAGGCTGCCCAGAAACCGGCGCGCGTTTTCCGGCTTGTCCTTGTAGTTGATGCCGAGAAGCTGAATGCCCTCGACCTTGGCCAGGTCTTCCAGAAGCGGGTGTTCCTGGCGGCAGGGCACGCACCAGGAGGCAAACACGTTGACGACCGAAATCTTGCCGCTGAGATCCTGGCGGGAAAATCCGGGAACAGCAGTGTGGCCCTCGGTCAGGCCTTCGACCGGCGGCAGGTCGAATTCCGGCGCCGGTTTGTTGATCAGCGCGGAGGGAATTTTCTGCGGGTCGCCGCCAAGGGTCAGCTTAAACAGGAACAGGGCGGCAAGGCCGGCGAACACCACCAGCGGCAGCAGCACCAGAACCGGGAACCCGCGTTTTGCGGTTCGCGGTTCGGCTTGTCCGGCACCGGTATCGTGGGACGTCATGAGCTTGTTTTTCCTTCGCCGGCCGGCCGGGCGCGCGAGATGCCCCGGGCAGCCAGGTCCTTGAGGGCTTTTTCCTGCTGGGCCTTGTCGATGCGCACCCAGGCGATCAGGCCGAGGACTGTCAGAAGACAAAGGCCGTAGGAAGCCCAGATGAAACCAGCGTGTGGGCCTAGATCCATGAGACTTACTCCGCAGGCTGTGCCGTGGCAGCCGCCGTGCCCGGCTGGGCGGCGCTGGCGGCGCGCAGGCGCAGGGCACGCACGCGGCGGCGCAGGATTTCGTTGCGCATCGCCATCAGGTGCAGCACGAAGAACAGCAGCGTAAAGGCAATCGCCATGACCAGCAGCGGCCAGAGGATATCCGGGTGAATGGTCGGGCCGTCCATGCGCATGACGCTCGCCGGCTGATGCAGCGTGTTCCACCAGTCGACCGAGAACTTGATGATCGGCAGGTTCAGCGCGCCGACAAGTGTCAGAATGGCTGCCGCCTTGCCGGCCTTGATCGGGTCTTCCATCGTGCGCCAAAGCGTCATCAGACCCAGGTACATGATGAAGAGAACAAGAACCGAGGTCAGCCGGGCGTCCCATACCCAGTAGGTGCCCCACATGGGCTTGCCCCAGAGCGATCCCGTCACCAGCGCCATGAAGGTGAAGGCCGCGCCGATGGGAGCCGCGCTCTTGGCGGAAACATCCGCCAGCGGGTGCTTCCACACGAGGGTTCCCAGAGAAGACAACGCCATGACGGAGTAGCACATCATGCTGAGCCAGGCGGCCGGCACGTGGATATACATGATACGCACCGTGTCGCCCTGCTGATAGTCCTCCGGCGCGACGAAGAAACTCATGTAGAGCCCGGCGGCGAACGCGATAACGCACAGGCCGATGAGCCAGGGCAGAACCACCTGCACCAGCCTCAAAAACCGCGTCGGATTTGCATAATCCCAAATTGCCATAGAACCGTTCTAATCGAGAGCGTTGCGCGCTTCAATGGACGAGTATGCCGCAGTGCGCATTGCGCGGTGTCAAGTCCATGCACAAATCCATGTCCACGCGGGGCCAATTACGAGTTGTGTTTGCGGCCAATGGTGGTAATGGGGTCTACCGGCTTCACCTTCAAGGACCTCACCATGCCGGATTTTTCCACGCTTCTCATATTCGCCGCAGCCTCGCTGGTTCTGACCGCGACACCCGGACCCGACATGCTGCTCATTGCTTCGCGCAGCATCAGCCAGGGAAAGTCCGCGGGCTTCCTGACCTACGCCGGCATCGCGCTGGGCACCTATTGTCATGCGCTTGCGGCGGCCATGGGCCTGTCACAGCTTCTGACGACAGTGCCGGCCGCCTATGAGGCGATTCGCTGGGCAGGATGCGCCTACCTGCTTTACCTCGCCTGGAAGGCGCTGCGGTCGCAAGGCGCGGGCCTTGAACCGGTGACTGGCCTGAGACGTCTCAGCCACCGGCGTATCTTTCTCGAGGGCCTGGCAACCAATCTTCTCAATCCGAAGATGGCGCTCTTCGTGCTGGCTCTTTTTCCGCAGTTCATTTCCGCCGACGGCGGCTCGCTGACCGTTCAGATGCTGGTTCTGGCGTCCGTCATCAACGGCATCGGTTTTCTGGTGAACGGTTCCGTCGTCCTGCTCGGCGGCCATATCCGCAGCCGTCTTTCCGGTCTCGTGCGGTTTCCGCGTCTGCCGCAATATCTGCTGGCAGGCGTCTTCGCCGGCCTTGCCTGCCGTCTTGCCCTGAGCGGACGCAACTAGGGTGTGGCCCCATAAATGAAACCATTTCATCTTCATTTATGGATCCACACCCTAAGCGATTTCAATCGCCTGCGAACCTGAGCGCGGCGGCGGCGGCAAGAGGGCCGATCACCGCTGCGATCAGGGACAGCGCACACAGGATGAGGAACGGCGTCAGGAACGGTACGGGGTCATGAATGGCGGCGTCCGCGGCGCTGACGCCGAAAATCAGCACGGGAATGGCCAGCGGTATCACCAGCACGGCCAGCAGCAGGCCGCCCCGGCGCAGGGAGACAGTGAGGGCCGCGCCGATGGCACCGATCAGCGTCAGGGCAGGCGTGCCGACCAGCAGCGTCAGCGTGACGGCTCCCGTTGCGACAGGGTCGAGATTGAGAAAGATGCCAAGCAAGGGCGCGGCGATCACCAGCGGTAGGCCCGTTGCCACCCAATGGGCCAGGCACTTGATCAGCACCAGAAGTTCCAGTGGCCGCCCGGCCATCAGCATCAGATCCAGCGTGCCGTCCTCCCGGTCGGCCTGAAACAGCCGGTCCAGACCCAGCAGGGTCGCCAGGAGCGCACCGATCCACAAGATGGCGGGGCCGATGCGGGAGAGAAGGTTCAGATCCGGACCGACGCCGAAGGGAATGACGGTGACAACCGCCAGGAAAAACAGGACGCCGACCAGCGCGCTGCCGCCAACGCGCACCGACAACCGAAGATCCCGACGAAACAGCACTGCAGCCCAGGAACTCATGCGGGCAGATCCTCCTCGTGCGGGGAAACGGGATCTGCGGTGCGCAGATGCAGGATCCTGGTGTTGACGAGTGCCAGATCGGTGTGGGTTGCGGTCACGATCAGGCCGCCGGCCGCCAGATGTCCGTTCATAAGCTCCAGAAGCTGGCCTTCCGAAGCCTTGTCGAGGGCCGATGTCGGCTCGTCCATCAGCCAGATCGGGCGCGGGGTCACCAGTAGCCGGGCAAGGGCCAGCCGCCTGGTCTGGCCGGCCGACAGAAACCCCGCCGGCAGGTCAATCGTGTGTCCGATGCCGAGGAGATCGAGCGCGGCCTCGGGCGACAGCGCGGCAGCCCGGTAGGCCGGTGTCGTGACCGGTGAGGTGAAGCCTTGCCAGAACGACAGGTTTTCCAGCACCGAAAGCGCTGCCTTGACCGCGTTCTGATGGCCGAAATAGTGGGCATGTTCGGCTGGCACCCGGTCATCGATACCGTCTTCCAGCCGCAAGGTTCCGCCGGCGAGGGCAACCAGGCCCGCCAGCGAGCGCAGCAAGGAGGACTTGCCGATGCCGTTCGCACCCGTCACGACCAGCGCGGTGCCGGACGGAAGCTCAAAGGAGAGATCCTGAAACACCCGGCGTCCGCCACGGTCGATGGTCAGGTTTTCGGCAATGAGTTTCAGGGGAACACTCCGGCGGCTGGTTGGGTTGAACCTTGTTAGTTGGCTGCCCTGTTATGATGCAAGGAAAATTCCCCGCCTTGTCCTTGCTCAAAGACAAGACACCCGGGGCAGGCCCCGGGTGTTTGCTGTCCAGACCCGCTCGCTGGACGAATTTGGAGACGCAAGGCGGATAAGCCCGGCGTTGCAACGCGATCAGTCGAAGACGGCTGCGATCTGGTCGACGCTGACGCCTTCCTTGATTTCGCGCAGGCGTGCATAGATCAGCGCGACAAGGATACTGATGAAGCCCGCACCAACGGTGGAAATTGCGGCAAACAGGATGACGCCGATAACCATGCCGATGCTGCCGGCGCTGGCCACGAGACCGACGACGAACAGGGCAACGATGTTGATGATGCTGGCGCAGATGATGGCCAGAACCAGCGCGCCCAGGATCGGCCAGCGGTATTCCTTGGTGAGGTGCTTGCTGCGGCCGAGGCCGCTGAAGCCGGCGCGTTCGATCACGACGGCCGGTGCCATGACGGCAAATACCGCATAAACCCACAGGCCCGGAACGATCAGCAGGACCAGTCCGATACCGACCAGGATCGAGACGACGATCGTCAGGACGGCCAGCGGCACAACGGAACTCAGGGCCGGGCCGAAATAGCGGCCGAGACGCACCGGACGCGACAGCTTGGCGTCATAGGCGAGCTGAACCAGAAGGGCGGTTGTGATGGAGTAGACCACCATGCTGACCAGGATCGACAGGACGTTGGCAACCACGCTGCCAGGTCCGGTAAACTCCTGCGGCTGGACACCAAGCGCCGTGCCGAAGCCGATCAGAAGACCGGAAATCAGAAAGCCGATCAGGTTCGGCACGAAGCCGACGATGACAACCTGGATGAAATGCCTGAAGAGGATAGAGAAACTCTCGCCGATAATGGAGCCAACGCCCAGGGAGGCAGTGGGTTGGCTAATGGTCGTGTCGGTCATTCAATTGCTCCGTAATCTTCCAATAGTTTTTTCAAAAGCGGGTATTCAAATTCAGCTCATATGCCAACAAGTGAAGCTCGCCAAGCGGGGCGAAAATTATCTGCCGGAGGCTATGGACTGTCCGAAAACCGTGAATCTCTGATTGCGCAAACATCATGTCCGCCTTCCGACGAAGACGTACCGCCTTGCGGTTATCCACCATAAATCCATCTGTCGCAGCCCTCAAGCGGGCTCGGACGCGGAAGCCGAGCCTCCTGACACTCAGTCGAAGACGTCGGCCACCTGGTCGACACTGATGCCTTCCTTGATTTCGCGTAAGCGTGCGTAGACCAGTGAGGCGAGAATTGCCAAAGGGCCGCTGGCCAGTGCGTTGGTTGCGGCAAAGACGGGCAGGGCCCAGGCGGTATGTCCCTGCCTTGCGAGAAACTCCACGGGCAGGGCGCCGGCAAGTGCAATGGCAAACGAGCAGAGCCAAACCGGCAGCACGGCTCCTGCAATCTGCCAGCGGTAGGTTTTCGTCAGCGACCAGGAGCGCTTCAGTCCGCCGAAACCGGTCCGCTCAATGACAACAGCGGGCGCAAGAACCAGAAAGACCGAACATCCCCACAGCGCAAGAAAGGGCAGAACCCCGAGCGTCATGAGCGAGATGACGATCGTATCAAAATAGACGGCGGTGATGATCGGCGGCAGGGCAGTCAGAACGAAGACGATGAGCAGCAGGCTGTTTTGCAGGAAGATCGCCGGGCTCGCCTTCAAGGCCGGCAGAAGATAGCGGGCAATCGAGACGGGCCGGTTCAGCCTCACGTCATAGGTCAGTTGCGCAAGACATGCCGCGGTCATGGCAAACACGAGAACGTCGACGCAGGCCGTGACAAGATCCCTCAGCCCGGCCAGATCGCTGGCATCATCGGATTCCAGATTGAGCGCTGCGTCGATGCCGACCATCGACCACGCCAGAAAAGCTCCGAGCAGGCTTGTCACGAAGCCGACCAGGAGCACGGGCAGAAGCTGCCGGAGCATGATCGAAAAACTGCTTCCAATCAGCGAGCCAATGCCGAGTGGCTGCCGGGTAGATTGCTCCCGCGTGCCCCCGGTCGTCTGGCTCACCCGGTCGCGGAAATAGGCTCTGAGCGCTTGATTGTCTTGTTTCTGCAAACTGACTGGTCCACTGGGGGCTGGAAATGCGCAGCGTCAGGCGGCGCGGCTAACGTTCCTCGCCAGACTGGGCGTAGTGCTTGTTTTCCCGCTTGTCACCGAAGAGCTGGCGTTGCTCGAGATGTTCCCGCTGGGCGTTGTAGAACGCCTGAAGGAACGGCAGCCGGTCCACCGGGGGCACCGGTGCGGCATAACCGATCTTCTTGCGGATCTTTTCCACGATGGCTTCCAGCGTGGCGTTGCGCTGGCGGGCCGCTTCGGCTCCGGACGGTGTGTTCTGGCCGCGCAGCAGGGATTCCAGCGTCTGCAGTTCGAAGGCGCCGTAATGGTCGAGCTGGTGCGACAGGAAGACGAATTTCTTGCGTGTCGTCCCGATCGGGACCGTCTCGCTGGCCAGATCCTTCAGAAGCACCGGCACGGGCAGGTGGATCACATGGGTGCCGGCCATCATGTCGCCCAGCCTGCGCCGGTAGCGGTTGAACAGCGGTATCATCAGCGCCATGGTGACCCAGGCAAAGGCCGCGAGCGAGGCGAGCGGCGTTGCCGAATCCAGCGTCAGCAGCAGCGTTCCAGGCAGAAAGATCTCCGCTTCCTTCATCAGGTTGCGAAGGACAAGCGCGCGAGCGGTCAGCGGTCCGCCGTCATGGGAGACCACCTTGATCTTCATCAGGCGCTTGCCGATGGTCTGACCGTTCCAGGCCAGCTCTGACATGACGTAGTAGGGAACGCGGATCAGAAAGAACAGCAGGGCGCCGATGGCCACCAGCGTCTGCGGCGAAGTCAGGTCCAGGAGGCCAAGCAGGATCAGCACGCAGATTGCGGCAATCGCGGTCAACACGATATCGGTGAGCTGGGCCGCGAAGCGCACACCAACGCCTGCTATGGGCAGTGTCAGCGGCACGCCTTCCGGCGGCACAAGCGTTGAAGGGGAGGGCCTGTCGGGTTTGACCCGTTTCCAGAAGCGCACCCTCATCGCCGGCTCCGCCCGCCCAGGAGGAACCACGACAGCCAGAGCGCACCGATGCCCCAGCCGATGATCAGCCGGGCCTCAAGGTCCTGCACCAGTTGCCGGCCGAAGCCTTCCAGAAGTGCGGCTGCCACCAGCATGATCGCCGCGACAATGGCCAGTTTCACCGCATCGCGCCCGGCTTCCCTGAGGGCCACGCTGCGCGATCTGTTGCCGGGAAACAGCACTGCGGTCCCCAGTTGAAGGCCGCCGCCGCAGGCGATGCAGATGGCCGAGATTTCGGTCACGCCGTGGATCGACAGCCAGCCGGCAAGGTCGAGGCCGAGCCCCCGGTCGACGTGAAGGGCCAGAAAGGCACCAAGAGACAGGCCGTTGTAGAACGTCAGCAAGATAGCGGGTGCGCAGGCAAAGACGCCAAGTCCGAAAACGAAGATCGCGATGCGGGTGTTGTGGGAAAACAGATAGGTCGCAAATGCACCTAGCCCGCTTGCCTGATCGTCGCCGTAGATCACGGATCGCAAGGATTCCGTGGTCGCGTCCGGACCTCTGCCCCCGGCAAGTTCGGCCGGCATCATCACGTAGAACCAGTCGTTGTTCTCGAAATAGAGCAGGTAGCCCGTCAGGGCGCCGAGGCCCATGCACAGGAACCCGAGCAGGATATAGAACCAGGACCGGCGCATGGCCCTTGGCGCGCCTTCCTTCAGGAAACGCTCCAGCAGCCCGCCGAGCCGTTCCTGCGGGGCATAGACGCAGAGATACGCACGGGCCGTGAGCGCTTCCAGATAGCCGAGCAGGGCTTTGTCGAGTGAGATTTCGCGGGCAATCGCCAACGAGGTCGTCGCCTGCCGGTAAAGCGAGGCAAGATCCCGGGTCTCCGCAAATTCCATGTGCTGAAGGCCGCGGCCTTCCGCCTTGCGGACCAGGGTTTCCAGTCTCTGCCAGTCGGCTTCCCGTTCCTTGCGGAACCGGGCGGAGCGCATCAGATCCTGTGTGTCCATCAGATCAGCTCCCGGGCCTTGATTTCGAGATAGGCGGAAATCAGCCGCGAGGTCACGGCATTCGGTTTGGCGTCAACAATGGTGACACCCAGTCGGGACAGTTTTTCAAACACAAGGCGGCGTTCGTTGAGGGCCTGATTGGCCGCCACAAGCCGGGCCGCGCCATCGAGATCGCCCGGAGCCGTTTCCACGAACTGTTCCAGGTCCGGATCGCGGATGGCAACGAAAATCAGGAGATGCCGTTTGGCCAGGATGCCGATGTTTTCCACCAGCAGTTCGGCCGATGTGGTGTCGACGAAATCGGTGAAGATGATCAGCAGGCTGCGCTTGGGCGTGCGTGCGTTGAGTTCGGTCAGGGCCAGGGTGTGGTTGGTTTCGCGGCTGACATAGGAAAGCTCCGCCGTCCAGCTCCGCAGGCGCGCAAAGGCCGTGCGGCCCGCGGTGGGTGCGGAGAAGGTGCGCGGTTTGACGTCGTAGGAATAATAGCCGACCAGATCGCCGCCGATGGCGGCCGCCCAGGCAGTCGCGAGCGCGGCGGTCACGGCGTGATCGATCTTCGGCAGGCCACCGATCTCCTCCCGCATCAGGTAACCGTTGTCGAGTGCGACGATGACATGATGGTTGCGCTCGGCGCGCAATTCCTTGGCACGAGAGAGCGGCGCCGGGCGGAGCGTTTCCAGTCGATGGTCTTGATGTC
>NZ_AAUW01000020.1 GCF_000168975.1 Roseibium aggregatum IAM 12614 | reverse complement strand
TTCCCGGATTTCGGCACAAACAGCCGCTAGCGGTTCGCCGCCAGGTGGTGGTAATCGCGGCTGAAGTAAACGAGGCCCTTTCCGGGTTTCTCTCCCAGGTGCACCGACTTGACCTCGCAGAACATGACGGAATGCGTTCCCTGTTCGAAAACGGAACCGATCCGGCAGTCCATGGAGACATTGGCATCCTTCAGAACGGGCGACCCGGTTGCCAGGGTCATCCATTCCCCTTGAGCGAACCTGTCGACACCTTCGACAAAGCGGGCGAAGACGCCAGACAGTTCCTGATGCTGGGATGCAAGAACATTCACGCAAAGAACCCCGTTGCGCAGAAAGCGGTCGTGCACATAAGCCTTGCGGTTGATGCACACGAGAACGGTCGGCGGAGTGTCCGTGACGGAGCAGACCGCCGACGCCACCAGGCCGTGCTTTCCGGCGGGGCCGTCGGACGTGATCAGGTTGACGGCGGCGCCCATCCTGCTCATGCCTTCCCGGAAATCGAGTTGTTCCTGACTGAGTTCCATGAGCGCTCCCTCCTTATCGATTAGATATCCAGCACCAGCTTGCCGCGGCCGCGTGAGCAGCAGGCGCAGATCTGGTCCGCGTCCTCGCGTTCTTCATCGGTGAGAAACTGGTCGCGGTGGTCGATGTCGCCTTCCAGAACGTCGGTGACGCAGGTTCCGCAAACACCTTCCTCGCATTTCACCTCGATCTTCACGCCATGGGCGGCAAGAACCTTGGCGATGGTGTCGTCCGGTCCGATCGTCACCGTGATGCCGGATGCCCGGGCTTCCACCTCGAAGCTGTCACCGGTGACGTCCACATCCGCGCTGAAGTATTCCCGGTGGACGTTGGCACTTGCATGGCCTGCGGCTTCGGCTGTCGAAATCACCCAGTCCATGAAGCCCTGGGGCCCGCAGACATAAAGATGCGTACCGGGGGACGGCGCCGGCAGATCCCGCTTCAGGTCGAGACGCTGTGCCTCGTCCTGATCGTCGAAATGAAACACGATCCGGTCCGCGAAGGGGGCGGATGTGAGTTCGTCGAAAAAGGCCGTCCGGTCCTTGGACCGGGTGCAGTAGTGAAGGACGAAATTCTTGCCGAGCGCATGAAGGCGCTTGGCCATGGCAATCATCGGGGTGACACCGATCCCGCCACCGAGGAGGATCGTCCTCTCGGCCGTCTCCTCAAGCGGGAAATGATTTCTTGGGCCTTCGACCTTGAACTTCGCGCCGACGCTGGCCGACCGATGCACGGCAAGCGAACCGCCGCGCGAGTTTGGATCCTTCAGAACGCCGATCTCGTAGTACCCGGTTTCAGCCGGGTCCGAGCAGATGGAATACTGCCGCCACAGGTCGACATCCGGCAGATAGACATCCAGATGCGCCCCCGCCGAGAATTCCGGCAGATCATTGCCGGACAGGCGAATGCGGGCGATGTCTCCGCGGTCGTCGATCCTTTCCTCTACTGTCAGGTGCAAGGTCTTGGTCATGAGTGCTTACCGTACGTAGATCCCGCCGTTGACGTCCCAGCAGGCACCGTTGACGAAGGCCGCTGCGGGAGAGGAGAGCATGGTGACCATGTCGGCCACGAATGCCGGATCGCCCAATTGGCCGACCGGAATGTTCGCGATGGCTGCATCGATCTTGTCGCCCAGAACCGCCCGCACCATGGGGGTGTCCATCGGTCCTGGAGCAATCGCGTTGCAGGTGACGCCGAACGGCGCCAGATCGCGGGCGAAAATTTTGGTCAGGGTTAGGATCGCGCCCTTGGACGCCGCATAATGGGCGCCTGTCGCCGTGCCGCCGTTTTGTCCGGCAAGCGAGGCCATGTTGACGATCCGTCCATAGCCGCGCTCCTTGAAGTGGCGGCCGAAGATCTGGCAACCGGTAAAGGTTCCGCCGGCGTTGGTCGCAAGGATTTCGTTGAACTTCGCCGGATCGATGTCGAGCACCGCCTGCGCTTCCGTCCGTGCAGCGTTGTTGACCAGAACCTCGACCGAGCCCCAGCGCTCGACGCATTGATCGAGGACATACTGGAAATCTTCCGGCTTGTTGACGTCCAGGGTCGCGGTCCAGCCGGTTTCGCCGGCAAGATCCAGCTCCGAGGCAAGCGCGGCCGCTTCCTCTCCCGGATCGACGTCGGTGATCACGACGCGAAAACCGGCACGGTGGAGCGAACGGCACACCTCTTTGCCGAAGCCACGGGCACCGCCCGTGACAACAGCAGTCTGGACTTGTTCGGGCAGCGGGACCGCCATCAGAACAAATAGCTGAACGAGTTCAGCATCCCGTCTGAGTTCAGGAGTTTGACGATCTTCTGGTGCAGAAGAAAGCCGCCGCCGCTGCGCTTGAGCGTGTAGTAGGCATCGCCCGCCCACACGCGCTGGCGTCCGAACTTATCCTCGACAAGGTGTTCGGCTGCGCGAACCTTGATGAGATCGCCCGACATCTCCTCCACCACGATCCGGCTGATCGTGCGGACGGTCCTTGCCGGAGGCGCGGAGGAAATCGAGAAGCCTGCCTTGAAGCGGCCGACACGATCCTTCCGCATCTTGGCGTTGTCATAACAAAGGTTCAACTGGTCGGCGTAGTCCTCGCCGTCGCCGATCGGCATGATGTACAGGCCATCATCCGTCCACAGGTCAAGCCAGGTGTCGTAGTCCTTGCGATCCAGGATGTCAGCCTCTTTCCAGAGAAACTCGGTGACATCCGTCAGGACGTTTGCATCTACCATTGTCATCTTAGGCACCAACCATCATTCGTTTCCACATTCCGTAAGCCGCACGCATGCCGGTTTCGGCACTGATGTGACCACGCGGTCCGAGATCGCCCGGCTCTTCGTCGACCATGCCGCGGTTGACGAGGATCGGAAGTTGTCCGCCCCCCTTTGTGCCGCGCTGGACCCGTTCCCAGACTTCAGCGTCGTCGGGAGAGCCGAAGCCCATCGGGCCCTGGAAATGCTCGTGCAGGCGGATGCGCATCCGGTTGGCCGCCTGAGGGCCGCCGTCCATGCCGATGGCGATGTGACGGATGTCGGTCTGGTCGACGCTGACCGGTGTCAGGACGCGGAAAAACGCAAGGCTGAACGACACGTTCGGGAAGAGGTTGAGGTTGAAGCCGGCGCCGCCGACGGCCTTGACGATCTTCTTGACCTGATCCTCGGAATAGCCTTCGGCGCGGATTTCCTCGGCCAGCTCCTGGAAGCGGTCCTCAATCGGCTCATCGAGACCTGAATCCAGGTCTTCCCGCTCGGGAATCATCATCATGACGGAATGGCCGTTTCCGAGGTCCTCGACCCAGCCGCGGCCCTTGTCGAGAAAGTCGAACATGTCCTCGGTGGCCTCATCGAGCGACTGAAGGAAGGATTTGTGGACCACCGGGAAGTGGTAGGCGTCGGTGGTGTTTTCGAGCTGCACCTTCCAGTTCATCGGCACCGTGAACTGATGTTCGCCAAGCACCTTCACCGGGAAACCACCACCCTGCTTCATGAACAGATCGATGTATTTGCAGACTTTCGGACCGAGGAAATCGACCAGCGGTTCGATGTCCTCCTTGAAGGTCGCGAAGACCATGCCGTTGTAGCTTTCGGTGCGCAGCTTCAACAGACCGTGCTGAGCCTTGTCGAAGTCGTCGCCATACTGCTCGGGATAGGGCAGGGCGCGCAGCGAGCCGTCGAGGCCATAACCCCAGCCGTGGTAGGGACACTGGAAGGAAGAGGTCTTGCCTTTCTTGACTTCGCACACGGTGGCTGCGCGGTGGCGGCAGCGGTTGACCATGCAATGAATGACGCCCTTGCGGTCGCGGACCACAATGACCGGGTCGAGGCCGACATTGGAAAGCTTGAAGGAACCCTTGTCGGGAAATTCGCTTTCATGGGCCACCCAGACCCAGGTGTTCTTGAAGATCTTTTCCATCTCTTCCTGAAAGAGATCCGGATCTTCATACATTTCCGTCGCGACCTTCGCCTCTTCATTGGAATAGAGCGCGTCAAGATCGCTGAATTTCGGCATTGCGGCTGTCATCGTTCAACTCCTGTGTGCAGAGGGAATTTCCAGGGCGCGACCCATGCGGGCCTCGACCGTCATGTATTTCCAGAGGCGATGGTTCTCCTCGCCCACTTCGATGGTGCGCAGCAGATTGCAGGCGCTCTGAACGGCTTCGCGATCGGGAAAATCCACCAGCATGTACCAGGTGAAGGGAAAGCCGCTCGTTGCGCCGACCATGGTCTGGTCATCGTCGAACGTTCCGATGATCTCCACGCCCTCCATCGCGTTGATGGAGGACATCAGTTCCTGGGTCGCCTTCCAGACCGGCCCGATCTGATCGAACGGCAAGCT
Source organism: Roseibium aggregatum IAM 12614 (assembly GCF_000168975.1). Classification (GTDB taxonomy): domain Bacteria; phylum Pseudomonadota; class Alphaproteobacteria; order Rhizobiales; family Stappiaceae; genus Roseibium; species Roseibium aggregatum. The sequence continues at coordinate 149,825 of NZ_AAUW01000020.1, read as the reverse complement.
GAAAAAGGTCGGATGATTGTTGAAGCACAACAACGTGCGGACCGGTTTTTTCTCAGTCATATTCATTCCTCTGACGGGTCTGGGCTTACGGATATCCGGGCATGGTCGCCTGTTCGAAGAAGGCTGCTCCTGCAGCCGTCCAGGTTCCCTCAGACAGGAAGGCGTGTTGAGCCACGGCGGCCGCGTCGATCCAGTAACGGTTCAGCGAATGCCCGATGTCGATGGCGTTGGAGCCACCGAGCGCGAAGGCCATGCGGGCTGCTTCAGCACCATCGCGCGCTGCCTTCGAGGCCACCATCCGCAGGCGGATGTGCGTGTTGCGGCTGACCTTCTCGTTGTGTTCGAGCTCTTCGTAGGCTTCTTCCAGGGTATCGTAGAAGAGATGCGCTGCGCCCAGATAAACGCCCTTGGCCTTGGCATATTCGGTCTGCAGATACGGCCTGGCACCAGGGGGCGGTGCACCGGTGACCGATTTGCGCGACCCGGTCTCGTAGATGTAGTCGAGGGCAGCTCTCGCCGCGCCCAGGGCAACGACCGCCAGCACCTGAGACGCGAGCGCCATGGACGGGTAGCGGAACACCTTGTCGTCCATCGCCGGCGCGCCGCCGCGAATGAACGTCCACTCCTTCGGCACCACAACGCCATTGACCTTGATGTCATGGCTTCCGGTCGCGGCCAGCCCGACCGTGCGCCAGGTATCGACCACTTCGATCTTGTCGCGCGGCATGATGGCGATCAGCGGTAGCTTGGTGTCGTTGTCTTCAACCTTGATGCCGGCGCCGGCGAGATCTGCGCCCATGATGCCCGATCCCCAGGGCCACTGGCCGCGCACCTCGTAGCCGCCGTCCACTATCTTGGCGGGTTGGGGCGGAAACATTGCTCCGGCAAAAACCGTGTCGGGGTTTTTCTTGTAAATCGCCTCGTAGGTCGCTTGCGGCAGAGAGGCGAGATAGGTGGCAGAAACACCGAAGCTTGCCACCCAACCGGCCGACGGATCGGCGGCTGAGATATCCTCGATCAACCGGCAGAAGTCGGCGGGGCTGAGTGCGTCGCCGCCGTAGCGTGCCGGCACGAAGGCGCGGTAGACACCCAGCGTCTTGAAGTCATCGACCACGTCCTGCGGGATATGGCGCAACTTGTTGAATTCGCTGGCCCGGTCTTTGATCCCTGCAAGGATGTCTTCTTTGGTTTTTGGCCGTGCTGCCACGGCTCCTTCTGCGCTCATTGGCTTCTATCCTCTTCGCGAAACATGGGAAACGTGTCGGCTAACCATTCTGCGATGGCGCACAGCCGTGCATCGTCCGCCTTGCGTCCGACGATCTGGAGGCCCATTGGAAGTGAGCCGTCGACAATGGCAAAAGGCAGAACGAGCGATGGATGGCCACTCAGATTGAACGGCCTCAAAAACCGCGTCAGCGGAATGATCTGGGCTGGATCCGAAGCGGCTTCCAGGGTTGGGGGAACGGTCGGCAACGCCGGCATGATCAGCGCGTCGCACTGCTCGAGCGCAGTGTCGACAGCCTCGGTGAACCGGGTTCGAACCGCCTCTGCGGCTTTCACCTCTGCAGATTTGACGGATTGCGCCTTGGCAATGCGCGCTTTCACATCCTGTCCGAGCGGTGGTTCAGCCTCCAGAAGATGGCCGAAAGCCTGTGCGGTCTCGTAGCTGATGATTGTCATGCCGGCGGCAAAGGCCTCGTCGAAGGCGTCGAGCGTGATCCGTTCCAGACCCGGCAGTTTTCGGCTCAGCGTCGCAAAACTATCGCCGCTCGGGTCCGGATCGGTCGAGACCCAGGCCAGGCGCGGTGCGGTTGTGCAGGTTTCCGTCTTGAAGGAAGGGTCGCTGGCTGCCATGGCCTGCGTCAGCCCGGCTGAGGTCCGGGCAAAAACGCCGACGCAATCCAGCGAACTGTCAGCCGGGTGACATCCCTTGCGGCTGATGCGGGCGAAGGTTGGCTTCAAGCCATAGATGCCGCAGCATATTGCGGGTTGGCGAACCGAGCCGCCGGTGTCGGTGCCGACCGAAAAATCGCAAAGGCCCGCGGCAACGGCAACGGCCGAGCCTGAGGAAGAGCCACCTGGAATGCGGTCTGGCCAATTGGGGTTGACGGGCGTGCCGAACACCGTATTGACGCCGGTTACGCCGAAGGCAAGCTCGTGCATGTTCGCCTTGCCGATGATCTTGCACCCGGAAGCCAGGAGAGATTTGACCACATCGGCATGTTCGGACGGTGCGTGAGAGACGGCAGCCGAGCCACACGCGGTCACTTCGCCGGCGATGTCGATGCAATCCTTTACGGCAACACTCAACCCATCCCCGCCCAGGTTCAGGCGGCGGATGAGCGCATGCGTCCCTGCGCTCTCGTTGATCATTTTAGTCCCTCTGGTTGCCCTGTTTTTACGGGCATTTGCGGTAATATTACTGTTTCATTGATTCATGTCAATCAATATTCACGTGAATATTGATATATATGTTCGCTTGAGGCACTCTCTGTCGCGTTGAACCAAACCAACCGACCGGAGACCGACCGAATGTCTGATGAACGCCTCGCCGTCCTGGAAAAGCGTCTTGCGATCCTTGAAGCTGAAGCCGAAGTGCGGCGTGTACAGTCGCGCTACATGTTCCTGTGCGACACACCAAACCCCGAATTCGGATGCGACGGCGATGCCGAGCGTATCGACCTGATCATGGAGCTGTTCGCGCCGGAAGCCGTCTGGGAAGGCGTTGGCGAATATTACGACAACCAGTTCGGCCGCGCCGAAGGCTGGGACGCCGTGAAGAAGCACTTTCAGGGGTTCTGGGGCGGAAAGACCGATCCGGCACTGATCCTGAACTGCCACTATCTGACGTCCGAGCAGATCCGGGTTGCCGACGACGCCATGACCGCAGAAGGCAACTGGGTGCACATGCAGCCGTGGCTCTTCTCCGACGGCAAGGCTCTGCTGCGGTCTTCGCGCCTGTTCAACAGCTACCGGAAGTGTGAGGACGGCAAGTGGCGGTTTACCCGCAACCGGACCGAAAATGTGTTCGTGGCGCCGCTGCCGGCGACCTGGGCGTCCGACTACCCGTCGAAATCGGTTCTGATGAAGCCGTAAGGGCCTGCGCCGAGCGCAAACTTGCTGGAAAGGCGCCCGCGGGCGCCTTTTTTGCTGTGCCCCGGGCATCACCATGAGACGAACCCGGGAAAGGCCATGACAAGCACCAATATTCCGATCTGCATGGCAATGAAGGGGATGACCGCCCTGTAAATCTGGGAAATGGACACGTCCGGCACAGTGTTCTTCAGGTAGAACAGGGCCATGCCGACCGGCGGTGTCAGGAAGGACGTCTGCAGGCAGATGGCCAGCAGGATCGCAACCCAGGCCGGTTCATAGCCGAGAGATGTCAGGACGGGCAGGACAAGGGGGGCGACAATCAGGATGATTTCCATCCAGTCGAGAAAGAAGCCCAGCAGAAACACGATCGCCAGAATGAGGATCAAGGTTCCGATCGGCGGCAAGGCAATTGCGTGAAGTCCCGCTTCGATAAGTTCGTCGCCGCCGTAACCGCGCAGGACGACGGAGAAGCAGGATGCCCCGAAGATCAATGCGAACAGAAACGCCGTCGTGATGGCGGTGTTCTCGCAGACCTCCTGGAAATCCGACCAGGACAACCGCTTCGATGCCACCGCGAGAAGTGTCGCCCCCGCCGCACCGATGCCGGAAGCCTCGGTCGGTGTTGCTATGCCGAAAATGATCGAGCCGAGGACGGCGAAGACGAGCAGAAGCGGCGCAAGCAGGGATCCGACCAGTCCGCGCAGCATGTCGCCGAGAGAACTGTTCGGATCAAGGGGCATGGCGGTAGCCAGGTCCGGACGCCGGATGGCGGTGAAGATTGCGTAACAGATGTAGAGCAGGGCAAGCAGAAGGCCCGGCAGCAGGGCGCCGCGAAACAGGTCCCCAACTGGGATCTGCAACTGGTCGCCCATGACGATCAGCATGATCGATGGCGGGATCAGTATCCCGAGGCAGCCCGTGGCCCCGACGGTGCCGAGGCCCAGCTTGTCGTCATAACCGGCCGCGCGCATGGCGGGCATGGCAATGGTGGCGAGCAGAACCACCGAGGCACCGATGATGCCGGTGGAAGCCGCCAGCACGACACCGATGAGAATGACCGAAACAGCCATGCCGCCTGGTATCACGCGCAGCACCTTGTGCATCTGCTTCAACAGCCGCTCGGCGACACCCGATTTGTCGAGCATCATTCCCATGAAGATGAACATGGAAATTGGGATCAGCGAGTAACTCGAGATGCTGTCGAAAATCCGGTTGGCCACAAAGCCGATCATCCGCAAGGACGCCATGTCGGCATCAATGGAAAAACCGTCCAGAAAGGTGCCAAGCGCGGCGAAGGCCACCGCGACACCACCGAGGACAAAGGCGACCGGGTAGCCCGAGAACATCACCAGCAGGAACACGGAACACAGCAGAAAAACGAACAGGATATCCACGGCGCGCTATCCCTTCCGCGCTGATGACGGCAACAGCGTCAGGATGGATTTCAAAGCAACGGCAATGCCTTGAACGAACAGCAAGCTAAGGCCGGCAGCCATGACGAACTTGATGATGTAGCGGGCCGGCAGGCCCGACGGCATGGGCGAGCCTTCCTTGAGCTTCCAGCTATATTCGAAGATCTTCCAACTGCTGCCGGTCACGAACCAGAGGAACGGCAACAGGAGGAACAGGACCCCGCAAAGCTCAACGACGGCCCTGGTTCGCGGGCTCATGCGGGCGTGCAGGGCATCGACGCGCACATGCGCGTCGCGCTGATAGGCCCAGGCCAGACAGGACATGACCGCAACGGCGTTCAAGTGCCACTGCAGTTCCTCGATTTCGATGGATCCGATTCCGAAGACATAGCGCGCGACAACGTTGACGAGGATCGTGATCATCAACAGCGGTAGAAAGAGCGCGCCGGCTTGGCCGACGAGGCGGACCACGCGCTCAAGAAAAATGACAAGGATGTGCATGATCGCTCCAGCTGGATTGCATGGCAGGGACAGTCCCTGCCATGCGAGAGGTCAGCGGCGCTCTGTCCAGGCTGCGGCGGAGGCGCGGTAAGCCTGCAAGGACTCCCAGACACGCTTGAAGTCGGGATCGTTTTCAACCTGTTCGGAGATCGTTCCGTCAAACGCTGCCTGCAAGGCATCCAGAACCTCCGGCGGGAAAGACTTGATCTCGACGCCAGCGGCCTCGAACGTATCGACGGCATCGGCGTTCTGGGTCAGCGTCGACAGGACGGACTTCAGGTTCACCGCCTTGCAGCTTGCCTCGATCAGGTCTTGCTGGCTTTCAGACAGGCTGTTCCACTTGTCCATGTTGACGATGAGTTCGTTCATCGCGGCCGGCTGGTGCCAGCCCGGCAGATAGTAGTATTTGCCGACCTGCTGCAGACCCAGGGTGATATCGATGGCCGGCATGGAGAGTTCGGTGCCGTCGATGATGCCCTTTTCCATGGATGGATAGATCTCGCCGCCCGGAAGCAGCACAATGGAAGCTCCCACCTTCGCCATGGCTTCGCCTGCAAGGCCGGCAAAGCGCAGCTTCTTGCCCTTGAAATCATCGATGCTGTTGATCTCGAAATTGTACCAGCCGCCGGCTTCGCTATCCATCAGGCCGCAGGGGATCGTCTTGACGCCCTGCTTGGCATAGATCTCCTCCCAGATCTCGCGGCCGCCGCCTTCGTAAATCCAGCCGGCATGGGTCAGCGCGTCGGGGCCGAAAGGAATGCCTCCGAAAAGCTGTACGGCGGGAAACCGTCCGGCAACGTAAAGCGGCGAGGTGATGCCGGCGTCCAGGGTGCCTTGCTGCACGGCGTCGAAGATCTGAAGCGAAGGCACCAGCTTGCCGGCACTATAGACCTTGACCTCCAGAGACCCGTCGGAGGCACTGTTTAGCAGCGTTCCGAGATAGTCAGCGTTTGCGCCGCTGGCCGGCATGGTAAGTGGCCAGGCGCTTTGAATGTCCAGGCTTTCCGCGCTGGCAACCTGTGACAGGGAGACCGCGCCGATCATCGTAAGAGCCAGGGCTCCGATGGAACTTTTGAAGGATGTCATATTAAACACTCCGGAAGTCAGATGAACCCGGATCCCCTCGAAACCGGGTCTCTGTTTCTGTATTTGTCGGAGACAACGGTCCGCCCGCTCAGCTTGTCCGCGTGCGCACGCTTTCACCGGGGAACAGGTGAACAAAGTGCGCTCCACTCTCCAATGCCCGGTTCGGTATTGACTGATACCTCCCGCGAGGGAGTGGTCGGCCGAGCGAAATCGCATCATCCGGCGGCTTCAGCTGAAGACGGACACTGCGGCGAACCGAGATGGGGAGAAAGACCATGCGAGCCCTGCGCCCGCCGGTTTCACACCCGGCGTCATGACGCAGTGACGGATCGACGGTCTGCAAACGCTGTTCAGCCAGTTTGTTTGGCCAGTTTGTTCGAGTGGCCTATGCCGTCAGGAACCGGGCATCCGCCTAAGGGCGTCCAGGAAAAAGGGCCGGAAGCCATCGGGATGTTCACTCATCGGAAAATGGCCGAGTTCGTCCATCACCGTCAGTGTTGCTCCCTCAATGGCATCGGCTGTCCGCCTGGCGTCTTCCGGAGTGCAGGTAAGGTCATAAGCGCCGACCAGGATATGAACCGGCGTCGCCTTTGTGTCGATCTGCGGCAAGCGGGCGATCAGGCTTTCGTCGCGGGTGTAGAAGCTCAGGTCACCCCGGAACACCCCTGGTCCGCTCATCATGAACATCCAGAGTGTGTTCCAGCGCTCGGCAATGGGCGCGTGGGGAGAAATATTCGCCGAGACGAGGGCGGCGCCCATCTCGCCGCCATGCGCGTCCGGTCGGTGAAACCAGTCGATGTCGTACCAGGCCGGCTGAAAGTCGCTGGCCTCAATGGCGATGAAACCGGAGAAGCGGTCTGCGTGCAGGGCAGCGAGCTGGAGGGCGATGCGCCCGCCCATCGAACATCCCGCCAGCACCGGCCGGTCGAGTTCCAGCGCGTCGACGATCCCCAGAACGGTCTCGATATAGGCTTCTGTCGTCAGAAGATATTCTTCGGTCTCGAATCCCTCGGGTGGCAACGACTTGCCGTGCCAGGGCATATCGAACGCGATCAGCCGGTTGGAAGCGTTGATTTCGGGGTCGTTCATGAGGCGGCGCCACTGGCGGCTGTCCGCACCGGCCGTATGCAGGCAAAGGACAGGACGCCCATTGCCGGCTTCTTCGAAATACAGCCTGTTCTTCCGGCCGCCCACCTCGATGGTGACATAACGCCCGCAAATGCTCTCGATTTTCGCGCTCATCTGTTTTTCACCTCGCGTCCGAGAGCCATGAATTCCTTGAAAAACCTAAGGTTCTTGACCAGCGCCAGAATGTCCCCGTCGATGCGGGCGCGGCCCATTTTGACCAGGCCGAAAATGTCGTGATAGCCCGGCTCCGGGAGGTCCCGCCAGAAGGCATCGAGCGCTGCCCTGTCGGTCTTGAGCGCAAAGCGCCAGGGCGTCTTTCGGCTGATCTCGGCGCGAATGGATGTCACTATGCCGCGGTCGAACTGAAGGTAATACTCTTCCTCTCCAACCTGCAGGAGCACGGTTTCGGAAAACAGGCTTCCCAGTCTTCGAAGATGCGCTTTTCCGGCAAGGAGCCGCGCCATTTCCTGCAACATTTCAAGCATATGAACCTTCCGGGCGCTCATCCAGTCTGGTGACAGGTTGATCCGCTACATCGGCCGGATTCAAGTCCGCTGGAAGTATCGGCCGATACTTGGAGATAACGGCCATGTGGGGCAAAAGTATCGAACGATACTAAACCGCGTATTGGACTGCACCCTCGGTTGCGGAAACATGGGTTTCGATACCGGCGGACAACGCGAAGAAAAGCCGCCGCTGTTTGAGGGTCTTAGAGGAGGAACCAATGCGGAATGTCACCATTGAGAACGTCACCGATGTCGTGATCGGCTCACTTGGAAAGAACGGCGAGATCACCGAGAGGAACCGTGAGATCCTGTCCGCGCTGGTTCGCCATCTCCACGAATTCTGCAAGGAGGTCAACCTGCAGCATTACGAGTTCCTCGGAGCGTGTGACTTCCTGGCGCGGGCCGGTCACGTGTGTGATGACAAGCGGCAGGAGTTCATCCTTCTGGGCGATATCCTGGGTGTTGAAGTGCTGGTCGACATGCTGACCAACCGTGTCGAGGGTACCGAGAGCGAATCCACGGTTATCGGCCCGTTCTACCGCGAAAACCCGCCGGTTCTGCCGAAGGGAGCCTCCACGGTCCAGAAGCATTTTGACGACGAGGAAACGGTCTATTTCGAAGGCCATGTTCGCGATGCGGATGGCAGCCCGCTTGCCGGTGTGATCATCGACGTGTGGGAAGACGCGCCGAACGGACTTTACGAGAACCACGACCCGGACCAGCCGGACTACAATCTGCGCGGACGGTTCATCACCGACGACAACGGACACTATGCGTTCCGTGCCGTGCGCCCTGTGCCTTATCCGATCCCGGACAACGAAACCGCAGGCGAACTGCTGCGCGCGATGGGCCATCACCCGAACCGCCCGGGCCACATGCACTTTATCCTGTCCAAGGACGGTTACCGGCCGCTTGTCAGCCAGATCTACGACAGCACCAGCGCGTGGCTCGACGATGACAGCGTCTTTGCGGTCAAGGAAAGCCTGGTCGGCGAATTCAAACCGGCTGGCGACGATCTCGACACCGATTTGCACGTGGAATTCGACTTCACCCTCAAACGGGAAGTCGCCGCGGTTGCCGCGGAATAACAATTTGCAGCCCAACCTTTGGCCCCGGCTTTGCCGGGGCTTTTCTTTTATCGAGGGATGTGTCCATGTAGATGGATGAACCGATGGAGAAAAGCTTGAATATCAAGCAAATGAGCTATTTCATCGCCGTCGCTGAAGAACTCCATTTTGGCCGCGCGGCTGAACGTTTGAATGTCGCCCAGCCTCCCTTGAGCCGTCAGATCAAGCAGATCGAAGAAGAGCTCGGCGCCCTGCTTTTCAACCGGGGGCGCAACGCAGTCACGCTCACCCAGGCGGGGGAACGGCTTTATGTCCGGCTGCAGAAGATCCTTGCCGATCTGGACGACACCAAGCTGGAAATCCGGCGCCTTGGCCAGGGGGCAGAAGGCCGTCTGCGGATCGGTTTTGTCGGGTCTTCGACCTATGGTCTGCTGCCGACCATCATCAAGTCGTTCAGAGCGAATTTTCCTCAGGTCAACCTGAGCCTGCTGCCCATGAACAATGCCCAATTGCACCGGGCGTTGATCCGGCGCGAAATCGATATCGCTTTCGCCCGGCCAGCGCTGAACGATCTTGAATTCACGACTCGCCATCTTGGCAAGGAAGATGTTGTCGCCGCAGTGCCGGACACGCTGGAAACGGCGTTGAACGGCGTTATCTCGGGCGAGGAAGTCGCTGCCCAGAACGCTATTCTTTATCCGGAATATCCAAGGCCGAGTTTTGCCGATTTCATCATCGACAATTTCGAGCGCCAGGGCATTCAGCTCACCAAACGCGTCTTCACGATGGATCTGCAGACCGCACTCAGTCTCGTTGCCATCGGTGAAGGCGTTTGCATTGTACCGGCGTCCGTTTCCAGCACACGGCGGATCGGCATAAAGTTCATGAAGATCGGCCTGGAACTGGAGCAGACGGCCCTGTCGCTGAACCATCGGCTGGACGAGCGTGGTGTGCAGGTCAATAAATTCGTCACCATTGCCCAGCAGGTCGCGCGAAAGACCATCTAGGGTGTGGCCTCTGCAGCCGGATGCTGGGGCCGATTACCCAGCACCCAGCACCCAGCACCCAGCACCCCAGCATCCCGGAACCCATAGGCTTTTTCCGGCGGGCATCCTCAACACTGAGAGGCGTCAGGAAACCTTCGCCACTGTTCGCCCGTCGCAAATCGCAGAGTCGCGACGGTAAAAATTGACCTTGTCCATATCCAGTTCGACGCCGTTGCCGATCCCTAGCGGCACGTGCACGTGAAAGTCGCCGTACCGGATCGGCTGTTGCAGGATCTCATCGGTGAAAAGAAGCGGACCGAAGAACTCGCTGCCCCAGTCCAGCCGGTCGGTGCAGGCGAAGACATGCAGCGCTGCGGCCGTTCCCAGACCGCTTTCCAGCATGGTGCCGCCATAAACGCCGATACCTGAGGCATTGGCCAGCGCGCAGACCTCCTGGGCTCGTTTCAGACCGCCAGACTGCATCACCTTGACGGCAAAGACATCGGCCGCGCGCGCACTTGCGACCTTCTGCGCAGTCACCGGGCCGCTCAGTGCCTCGTCCGCCATGATCGCGACGCGGGACCCGGCCGTCAGCTCCGCCATGGCCGCGATCTCGGTTGCGGCCACCGGCTGCTCGATCAGATCGATACCGATTTCATCGAGACCAGCCACGCCCCACCGCGCGTCGGTCAACGACCATGCCTGGTTGACATCGACCCGGATGCTTGCCTGATCGCCGAGCGCGGTCTTGATCGCCGCCACATGCTCGATGTCGTGGCGAACCGGCCGCTTGCCGATCTTGAGCTTGAAGATGTTGTGGCGGCGCGAGGCGATCATCTCCTGCGCTTCTTCAATGTCTGTTTCAGCCGCGCCGCTGGCGAGGGTCCAGGCGACGGGCATGGAGGCACGCAGGGCACCGCCGAACAGGGCACTCAACGACATGTTCCGCCGGCGGGCGTAGCCATCCCAAAGGGCCATCTCGACCGCTGCCCGGGCTATGGGATTGCCGCGCACGGACCGCTCGATCATCGAAATCAGGGCGTTGGGATTGTCCCCATCGGCCTTGAGGAGCAACGGGGCAATGTAGTCATGAACCGCCGAACAGATGCTTTCCGGGCTTTCGCTGCAATAGCTCAGCCCGCCGATCGTGGTGCCTTCTCCCGTGCCGAGAGAGCCATCGGAAAACCGGATCCGGACGATCACAAACGACTGTTTCCGCATGGTTGTCATCGCAAGGACGTGACCGCGAATGGTCGGCACGTCGAGAATGATGACTTCAATCGTGTCGATATGGGGCAAGAGTTTCCTCCGGGAGTGTTTTCCCGGAGAGTGACCGAATTAGCCCTTTCGATCCATCACCGCTGTGGTCTCAGGTAATACTCAGATGAGGCAAAACGTGAATGTTGACGAAATGTCCGCTTATTCAAAAAATAGACTGTGTTCCCTCGAAACATGATGTTGCCGACAGGACAGCCATCTCGCGGCGCGGGGCTGGCACCGGTGCGCATAGGGGTAGGGCACCGGTGCCAGCAGGTAGAAAGCCAGTGGCCTGCTTCAGGAGTAGGCAACACAGACCGACTTGGTCTCCAGATAATTGTCGAGTGCGCCGGAGCCATGTTCGCGGCCAAGGCCGGATTGCTTGAAACCGCCGAAGGGCATGTTCTGGTCCGGAATATTATGGCTGTTGACCCAGACCGTTCCCGACTTGATGCGCGGTACGAGGTTCATCACCCGGTTGATGTCGCGGGTCCAGACGGAAGCCCCCAGCCCGAAGCGGGTGTCGTTTGCCATTGCCACGGCGTCTTCTTCGCTTTCAAACGGCGTGATCGTGGCGACCGGGCCGAAGACTTCGTCCTGCATCAGACTGGAGCCGCTGCGGGCGTCGGTGAACAGTTGCGGGGCAACGTAATACCCGCCGCCGTCAGGCACGGACAGATCCAGAAGCGGCGTCGCTCCGTCCGCGATGCCTTTTTCGACGGCGGAGGTGACATGTTTGTGGTGTTTGGCGGAGACCAGCGGATTGATTTGATGCACAGGGTCGAGGCCGGAGCCGATGGACAAGCTTGAAACGATGCCCTTCAGGGTCGCGAGCGCCTCCTCGTAGATGCCTTTCTGGATATAGAGCCGGGTGCCCGCACAGCAGGTCTGGCCGGTGTTCAGAAAGATGCCGATACCGGTTGCCGGGCCGAGCAGCGACAGGTCCATGTCATCGAAGAACACCATCGGTGCCTTGCCGCCCAGTTCCAGCGTGACTGATTTGACGTCCTGCATCGCCTGGACGCCGATCAGCTTGCCGGTCTCGGTGGACCCTGTGAAGGTGATCTTGTTGACGCCGGGATGTTTGACCAGGGCGGCCCCAGTGCTGCCACCGCCGGTCACGACATTGACGACGCCATCCGGGAAACCGGCTTCGCGCACCAGTTCGGCCAGGCGCATTGACGTCAGCGGCGTTTCTTCGGCCGGCTTCAGTACGACCGTGCAACCGGCGGCAAGTGCCGGGGCGATCTTCCACACTGCCATGTTGAGCGGGAAGTTCCAGGGCGTGATGGCGGCGACGACACCGACAGGTTCCTTGCGTGTGAAGGCGGTGTATTTCGTGCCCGGGGGGATGGCGATGGACACGTCGAGGGTTTCGCCCCGGATCTTGGTGGCCCATCCGGCCATGTAACGCAGATATTCGGCCGACGACATCACCTCGATCAGGCGCGACATCATGATCGACTTGCCGTTTTCCAGCGTTTCGAGCTGGGCGAGTTCCTCGCCGTTTTCCTCGATGATATCTGCAAGCCTGAGCATCAGCCGGGTGCGTTCGGACGCCGGCATTCCACCCCAGGCGCCATCAAGGGCAGCGCGCGCGGCTTTGACCGCGCTGTCGACATCTGCCTCGCTGGCGGTCGGAACGGAGGCGAGAACGCTTCCATCCGCCGGATTGTGAACGTCGAACGCCCCTCCGGAGCCCGAAACGCTCATGCCGCCGATGAGCATCTGCGGATTTTGCAGAAAGCTGGTGACATCCGCGCTGATGCCGGACGGGGCCTGGTCTGGTGCGCCAATACGCATGCTTGATCCTCCTTCAGGTAGTCTGCTTCACTGCGCTTCGGCAGGAGCTTGCTTTTCGTGTTTTTGCTGCAGCCGTTCGCGGATACTGCTGTGTGCGCTGACCACGACGATGACGACGATGGCTGTCGCCAGCAGGCCGGAAATGGGCCGGTTGACGAAGTCGAGAGGTCCGTTGATCTGGGCCATGGAAGCCCTGAGCTTCACTTCCATGATGCTGCCGAGCACCATGCCGAGGATGATCGGCACGATAGGAAGGTTGAGCCGCTTCAAAATCAGCCCGAAGACGCCGAAGCCTGCGGCGATCAGACAGTCGATCGACGAATTCCTGAGGGAATAGACCCCGACGAAACTCAGGATCAGGATGCCCATGCCCAGAAATCTTGTGGGCACCTTGATCAACCGGATCAGAAGGTTGGAAGACCCGAGCATGAAGACGATCACGATCAGATTGAGCAGCAGCAACGCGATATAGAGCGCGTAGACGAAGTGGAGCTGGCCCTGAAACAGGGCGGGGCCCGGCACCACGTTGTGGACGTAGAACACAGACAGCATCATGGCCGTCAGCGCCTCGCCCGGAATGCCAAGGGCAAGAAGGGGAATGAGAGCCGCTGCCGGAACCGCGTTGTTCGCGCTTTCCGAGGCCACCAACCCTTCAGGACTGCCATTGCCGAAAAGATCAGGATCTTTGGAGGCGCGCCGCGCCGCCGTGTAGCTGAAGAATTGTGCGGTGAACTCGCCGACACCCGGGATCATGCCCATCAGCACCCCGAAGCCGCCGCCCGTGGCCGCAACCCGCTTGTACCGGAAGACTTCGCAGATCGCAGAGCTCATCTTGCCCTTGATCCCATCCATCTTAGGGGACGCGTTCGGTTCGACCATCAGCAGGAAAGCCTGACTGATTGCGAACAGACCGAGGACCACGACGATCAGGTCCAGCCCGGAGGTCAGCCAATTCAGTCCGAAGGTGAAGCGCATTGTAAAATTCACCGGCTCCATGCCGACCGAGTTCAGCAGGATCCCGAGACCGGCAAGCATGCCGGCGGCCGCGACCTGACCCTTGTGCGCCACAATCACCAGAGTGATGCCGAGCAGTGCGGCGAGAAAGATCTCGCGGGAGCCAAACATCGGTGCAATTTTCGCCAGAACGGGCGAGAGCAGGATGAGCAGCACGATGGAAAGGATGGCGCCGAAGAACGAAGCGCCGTAAGCCAGCCCCAGAGCACGCAGGGCCTCGCCGCGCTGGGTCATCGGGTATCCATCGTAGGTCGTGAGCGCGTTGACCGCCGTGCCAGGGGTATTGATCAGGATCGCCGGCAGCGAGCCGCCATACATGGACGATCCGTAGATGCCGAGCAGCAGGGTCAGCCCGACCAGCGGATCGAGTGAGAAAGTTGCCGGAAGCAGCACGGCGATGGCGACTGCCGGTCCGACCCCCGGAATTGCGCCGATGATGACGCCGCCGATGGACCCCAGGAGCAAGGCGGCAATAACCTGCCAGGACAGGACAAGATCGAGCGCTTGAAGCAGAACATGCATCGGAAGCGTCCTTTAGAAATTCACCATGAAGGTGCTGCGCAGGGAATGCGGCAGATACTGATAGATCGCGCCGCCGGGCAGCTTCACGCCGAGACCGGTCTTGAAGACGAGCACGACAGCGACGGCAAAGAGCGCCGCAAGACCGAGTTCCAGCCTTGATCTGAAGCCGAGCCGAGCCGACAGCACGACGGCAAAGACGACGGTTCCCGGCAGGTACCCGAGATAAGGCACGGCGAAGACGTAAACGGCGAACCAGGCGACATATTCCAGCGAGCGGCCCCACAGCAGGACCTCTTTCAGCCGGCCGGGCAGACGCGGAGCATTCAGCGTGGTCATCAGATGGAACCCGCCGAACAGCAGCATCATGCCGACGCCGATAAGGGGCCAGAAGCCTGGTTCGGAGACGAACTCCTTGTTGCCAAGAAACCTGGCCTGGCTCGGAAGAGCGGCTGCGGCAAGAACCGCAACCACCAGAAAGGCGACAGCGAAAACCAGATCGCCCGGACGCCGCTCGCGACGAAACATCGCGAGAAAGGAAAGAACGCGTTTCATGAAGTGACCACCCTGATCGGGGCCGAGGGGTTCCCCCCGGCCCGAGAGGCTTATTCGCCCAGGATTTCAGAAATTCGGGCCAGGGTGGCCTCGTCCTTCTTGATCTGCGCGTTCGAGGCATCCGCGTCGAGCCAGTAGATCTCGGCGCCGGTTTCCTCGGCGACCTTCCTGGCTTCATCCGAGTTGATCACCTCAACCGCCGCCTTCGCGATGGCGGCGCGAGCTTCTGCCGGCGTATCCTTGCGAACGAACAGACCGTTCCAGGTGGAAAGGGCCAGGTCCGGATAGATTTCGCCCACTGTGGGAACGTCCGGCAGGATCGGGATACGTTCGTTGGTAACGCTCATCAGAATGTTGAGGTCGTCCAGGCATGGGCGGATCAACTGCAATGTCGTGTTGATCATGTCGACGTCGCCGGACGCCAGGGTGTTGCAGTCCAGGGCATCGAAGGCCGCGTCCGTTGCAAAGCTGAAGCCCAGGGCTTTTGCTGTGGCCTTGGTATGGCGTGCCGGGGTTGTCGCATCGCCGAAGTGTCCGAGCGTTACCTTGTGGTCCTTGGCGTAGGCGGCAAGCTCTTCCATCGTGGAGTAGGGCGCGTCTCCCTTGGCAGCCAGCACGAAGGGATAGCTGAGGAAAATCCCGATCGGATCGAACGGATTGCCCTCAAGCGGCGCAATGCCGATGTGCGGGCCAACGAGCGGCACGTCGATGACGAAGGAACCGACAGTGTAGCCGTCCGCGGGAGCAAGCGCCACGGATACGGCGCCTGGGAAGGGACCACCGCCGCCGCCGGGCTTGTTCACGACAGCCGCGGGCACGCCGTAATCTTCCTGGAATTTGTCAGCGATCATCCGCGTCAGCACGTCTTCCAGATCCCCCGGAGGAAAGGGGATCACGAATTCAACCGGATTTTCCGGATATTCGGCTGCGGCCGGAAGGGGGAGGGCAGTTATGACAGCTGCCAAACATGTTTTTGCAAGTCTGTTCATTTTGATGTCCCGTCTGGTAGGTCTTTTTATTTGCGTGATTTTTCACGTTATAGTTATAGTTTTACGTTGAAATACGGACATGATCAATCACCGTTCGCGCTTGTTTTTTTGGCAATTGGCGAAGGTTTGATCAGGCTTCTGCAGAGTTTTCCGGTGGAAGGACGAAGTCGTAGGCCGCCTTCCACTTCGGGCTTCCGTCACTCGCATCCCGTTCCTGAAATCTCGTGATCAGCGGGGCTTTCACGGCGAAAACCGCGTCGCTCTCGAGATACGGATCGCCCGCCACGAAGGTATGCGTGATCAGCCGCTGGTAGCCTGGTGCGGTGATCAGGAAATGCATATGCGCCGGGCGGTAGGGATGGCGGCCCAGATGCCCGAGCATTTTTCCGACAGGTCCGTTGTCCGGAATGGGATAGGACACCGGTTTGATGCCGGTAAACCAGTAGCGTCCGTCGGGGCCGGTTCTGAAGATGCCGCGGTTGTTGTGTTGCGGCTGAATGTCGGGTTGCTGGACGTCGTAAAATCCGTCCGCGTTGTCTGACCAGACATCAACGCAGGCACCCTCGATAGGATTGCCGTCAAGATCCAGAACCCGGCCTTCGAAGAGGCACGGCTCGCCCTTGCCGTCGAGAGAGATCGACGCGCCCATCTCCCGTTCGGGAACACCATCGACATGGAACGGGCCGAAGACGGTGGAGGGGGTGGAACCGGCAGGTTTCCGGTTGTTGACGGCATCAACGAGCATGGAGACACCAAGCACGTCGGACAAGAGAATGAATTCCTGACGCGTGTCGGAGCACATGTGACCCGTTTGCGTCAGAAACGCGATAGCGGTTTCCCATTCTGCTTCGGTCAAGCGCACGTCCTTGATGAAATCGTGCAAATGGTGGACGAGCGACTCCATCACCTGCTTCAGGCGCTCGGGCGTTTGTGGCGACATTCGCGCATTGACAGCCTCATGCGATCCGTCTTCCGACAGGTATGTCATATTCCCCTCCTCAGTTCGCCGTCTTGCTTAGGCAGGGCCTCCCGACCAGGCACGGTTGAGCGTGCTTCGGATGGCCTCCGCTTCCAGCGGTCTCGGGTTTGGATATCTGGCCTTCAGGGCCAATTCGGTCGCCTTGTCGATGCCGTCCTGCGGCATGCCGATCTCGGCGAGGCTTTTCGGAGCACCGAGCCGTCTTGCGAAGTCCTGCAGACCACGTGCGGGGTCGGTGCCGAGCACAGGCTGCAGCCGTTCGATGACCGCTGGAATGGCGGGCGCGTTATAGGCAAGGGCGTGTGGCAGAACGACCGTGTGGGTTTCCGCATGGGGCAGACCGAAGCTGCCGCCCAGCACGTGGCACAGCTTGTGATGCAGGGCCATGCCGACACTGCCAAGACAGATGCCGCAGAGCCAGGCGCCATAGAGCGCATTCTCGCGTCCGGTGTCGGATGCCTGATCCTCAACAATGTCGGGCAGGGCCTTGACCAGCGCTGATATGCCTTCCAGCGCCAGCGTATCGACCACCGGATTGCCATTGACTGCGTAAAGCGCCTCGATCCCGTGCGCTATGGCATTGATGCCGCTGGTGACAGAGGTCGCCACCGGTAGCCCATGGGTCAACTCGACGTCGTAGATCACGGTACCGGGCAGGATCTCCGGACCCGAGCGCGTAGTCTTGATGCCATCCTTCGTTTCGCCGAGGATCGGCGTCATTTCCGACCCCGAGTAGGTGGTCGGCAGCACGGTCTGCGGCAAGCCAGTGCGAGCGGCCAGTGCCTTGCCAAGGCCAATGGTCGAACCGCCGCCGATGGCAAGGATGCCATCGGCCTTAAGAGTTTCCAGTTCCCTCAACGCCTTGTCCGTCACCTCGACAGGTGTATGCATGGCCGCGCCGTTGAAGACACCGGCAACCCGGGAACCGGCAAGTGAGCGGACCTCGTCGGCCAGCACGGCGCGTCCGGGCGTGGTCAGAACCATGATCCGTGACAGGCCGGCGGTTGCAAGTTCCTCTTCCAGGCTTTTGCGCGTGCCGCTGCCGAACAGCACCCGGGACTGTATCGGCCCGAACTGGAATGTCTTTCTGCGGATTGTCCCGGGATAGGTCATTTTTCTTTCTCGTACCGGCTGCAGGCGACTGTCAGCGAACGCACGATCGTATCGATCTCGGTTTCGGTGATCACCAGCGGCGGCGACAGGATGATAACGTTACCGGCCGGGCGCACGATGGCCCCTTCCTCGCGGGCGTAGGCGGCGATGCGCTCGACAATGCCGTTGCCCGGATCCATCGGCGTTCTCTTTGCCTTGTCGGAGACGAAGTCGATACCGACCATCAGGCCCTTGCCGCGCACTTCGCCGACGATAGAGCAGGTTTCGGCCAGTGGCTTGAGACCCTCGATCAGACGGGCCCCCATCTTCGCCGCATTGCCGGGCAGGTCTTCCTGTTCGACAATGTTCAGGCAGGCGAGTGCGGCGGCGCAGCCCACCGGATGACCGGTGGATGTGTAGCCGTGCATGATGACGCCCTGCGGGCTGAATTCCTTGTACCAGGCACTGGCGACACGTTTGTTCAGTGTGGTCGCTCCAAGGGGGACATAGCCGGAGGAAATACCCTTCGCCAGGCACATCATGTCCGGATTGACGCCCCAACCGCGGGCGCCGAACATGGACCCGGAGCGGCCGAAGCCGGTGACAACCTCGTCGGAAATCAGCAGCACGCCGTAGCGGTCACAAACTGCGCGCAGTTTTTTCCAGAAGCCTGCTGGCGGAACGATGACGCCGCCGGCGCCTTGAACCGGCTCGGCGATGAAGGCCGCGACGGTGTGCGGACCCTGGAACTCGATCAACCGCTCGATCTGGGTGATGACCGCATCGGCCAATACGTCGGGATCTTCCGAATAAGGATTGCGGTAGGTCCAGGGGCTGTCGACCTGGAAACATCCCGGCAACAGCGGTTCGTAGGCGCTGCGATAGTAGGAGGCGCCGTTGACCGAAAGACCGCCGAAGTGAACGCCATGATAGCCCTGCTTCAAGGAGATGAACTTGGTGCGCAGGGGCTCGCCCACGAGCTGCCAATACTGTCGCGCCAGTTTCAGCGCCGTTTCGACCGCGTCCGATCCGTTCGCGGAAAAGAGAACTTTTTCGACGTCTTCCTCAGCCGCCATGGAGCAGACCTTGGCCGACAGCTCGATGGAGGGCGGTGTCGCGGTGCCTGCAAAGGACGAATAATAGCTGATCCGGTCCATCTGCGCGGTAATGGCGTCTTTCACTTCCTTGCGGTTATGGCCGACGTTGACGTTCCAAAGGCCGCCAAGACCATCCACCAGACGGTTGCCATCGATATCCGTGACGTAGCAGCCATCGGACTCCACGATGATCTGGGGCGGGTGCTCCGTGCTGGTCATCGGATGGATCATCGGATGAAACTGATGACGGGCATTTTTCTCCCGCAGGAAGTTTTCGTTCTCGAACATTCGTAGAACCCCGTTTTGAGACGGCTGTGAGATGTGTCTCATGTGCTGGAAGATGTCGGGTCTTTGCGCCCGGCTTTTGGAAAACAATGAGGCCAGTTGAAGAGCATCACCATTGATTGTTGCGCCATTTATCCGATAATTAGCGCCAAACAGGGGGAGAGTGAATGCCGTCTCGCGCGTCAAAAGGCGAAACTCCGCAGTTTTCGGCGATACGGGCGTCTTTGCTGACGGCTCTGATCGACCGGCTTGAAGCCAGCAATGAGAGCGCCCAGCCGATCCTCAACCGTATCGGTCTCAGTCCGGCGCAACTCTCCGATCCTTATGGCTTCATTCCAATGCCGCAGTTCGTCGCGTTTCTCGAGGGGGCCAGTGCATCGGTGAAAGACCCGGTGCTTGGTGCGCGCATCGGAGCTGGCCTGAAGGCCGGTGACATGGGGCCGCTGGGGATCGTTCTGTCGTTGTCGGAAAGCATTCAGGTCGGAATTTCGCGCTTCGTGCGCTACACCAACGCCTTGCAAAGCGGCACCCAGTCCCAATGGATCCAGGTCGATGACCAATGGGTGTTCAGTTACCGGCTGACAGATAGCCGGATCTGGCCACGGCGGCAGGACGCGGAGTTCTCCCTGGCCTCGCTGATACAGGTGGTGCGAGACAATTTCGGCCGCGGATGGTCGCCCCAGGAAGTTCATTTCGAGCATTCAGAGTCGGAAGATCCTGCGTTTCTTGTAAAATTCTTCCGCTGTCCCGTGCTTTTTCGCCAGCCGATCAACAGGCTTTTCGTGAGGCAAAGTGATTGCAGTGCGGTTGTGCGGACGGAAGATCCGCACTTGCTTGCCACTCTGGAGCGCCATGTTGCCGATCTCATTTCGCCGGGTAAGGAAGCCGACAGTCTTGCGCAGGCGGTGACGGCGATCGTCGAGGTGAATCTCGGACTGGCACCTGTTTCAGTGGAACGGATTGCCCAGGCCTTCGGCTTTTCGCCAAGAACATTACAGCGCAAACTCGCCTTCGAAGGGACTACCCTCAGACATCTTGTGGAAATGACGCGCCGGCAAAAAGCAGAAAAAATGCTGGCCATGCCCGGCACCAGGGTCAACCAGGTGGCCATGGCGCTGGGCTATGGAGATGCCACCGCCTTCTGGCGTGCCTATCGCGACTGGACCGGAGCGCCCCCCTCGGAGGCGAGGCCTCCGGCTGGGACCTGAAAGGACACACTTGTGTGTCCGGTCGCAAGGATCGGAGGTCCGATTGCTTTCCAAGACCAAAAGGTATCTTGAAAGAAATTAGGGAGACACCGCATTCACAACGGGAAAGAAATCATATATCCGCAGGTTGCGAAGAACTGACAGGCATACAATGACAAATAGTCGATACGACAGCCCTGCACACCTTAAGGAAAACTGGCCCTTTTACTGGATCAGCCAGATCAATGCGGCCTACTCCGATGCCCTGGAGCGCAGAATCAAGTTGCACGGCATCGATATTCCCCGTTGGCGGGCCATGATGAGCCTCTATGAAGACAAATATCTGTCTGTGTCGGAAATCGCTCAGTATTCCGCGCAAAAGCTGAACACCACGACAAAGGTCATTCAGCGGATGCTCAACGACGGACTGGTCACAACGCGCATCAGCCCGCAAGACGGCCGGGTTACGGAAGTCTGCCTGACCGAAAAAGGCGACAATTTGCGCAAAGAGGCCTTCGTTGAAGCACGCTATCTCTTCGACAACTCGTTTTCAGAGTTGACCCAGGAAGAAATCGATACGCTCAACGCAACGCTGTCGTCTGTGCTGAAAAAATTGCGCAAGCTCTAAGGCTGCAAAAGCTGGAAGTGTCGACGGCGCACACCCGGGACAGCCCAGACATCAGCTTCCCAACCGGATCACTTTCCGTATTTGTTCAGGATTTACTCGGTTGTCTCGACCTTGTCGGGGTCAGGCTCTCGCAGTTTTAAAGGCCTTCTTGCGGAAAGCGCACTCCGGCGGCGCCGACTGCTGCCATGACCGGGCCCGTCAGGCCGTGATGCCGTAAAGGGCCTTGGCGGCACTGGCGTCGTCATAGTCTTCACCGAGCGCCAGCAATCCTTCGTAGAGGGCACAATGCTCGTGCCTGGTGTGTGGCCAGTCGCTGCCCCAGACGAAGCGTCCGTCGCCCAGCAACCGGTGCAGGCGCGAGATATGGTCGCGAGGGTCGGCGATGCCCCGATAAGGAGCACTCAGCTTGACGAAAAAGGAAGAGCGGTCAGACAGCGTCGACAGGGCCTCGATCCAGGGTTCGCGCTGTGCATCTTTCGAGACCGGCAGTCCGACATGATCGATTACGACAGGCAGCCTGAGACGCGATAGCGGCTGCAGCCAGTCTGCGAGCCTCGGGCTTTCAAGCTGTATTTCGACATGCATTCCAAGCGCGCGCAAGCGGTCGGCAAAACGGCGCATGTCGTCCGATCCCAGATCCGGAAGCGGGGCATCCCCGACAAGGTTCCAGCGCAGTCCGCGCACTCCGCCCTGGTGTAGCGCCTCGAGTTCCTTTTCGCTCACATCGAGGCCTGTTACCGCAACTCCTGCGAAACGGCGCTTGTCCAGGTTCGCCAACGCCGAGAGAAGCTGGCTGTTGTCGGTGCCCAGGAAGCTTACCTGAACGATCACACCTCCCGTCAGAGCGTTTGAAGCGATCTTCGAAAGCCACTGCATAAGCGGAGCAGGGCGCTCCGGAAGATACCGGACGGTACCCACTGGCACGACGCTTTCATAGACATGTGCGTGGCAATCGAACCTGAACATTCCACCTCCTCAAATCCAAGTCCTATATAGAACTGGTTGACTGTAGAGGTCAAATGATGTTTCGTGTGCCACGAGGAGGACGAGCGTATGGTCGAAACGGCGTCAATGATCGATACGAGACTGCCCGCTTATCTGCGGCTGCGGGACGAACTTGCGGCGCGCATTGCCGCTGGTGAATGGCGTGCCGATGAAGCGCTTCCCTCAGACAACCGCCTCGCCCGCGAGGGTAGCCTTTCCGTCGGCACAGTCCGCAAGGCTGTCCAGATGCTGGTGGACGAAGGTCTTCTCGAGCGGCGTCAGGGCTCGGGCACCTATCTTCGCAAACCCGCCTTCAACGCGACCTTGTTCCGCTTCTTCCAGATGCGCGACGCTGGCAGTGGCCAGAGCATTCCCACGAGCAGACTGCTGTCGCGGACACGCGTGAAGGCACCGGAAGCCGTGGCAAAGGTGCTGGGCACCGATGACGTCATCCGGATCGAACGCCTGCGCGATTTTGCCGACCGGCCGTTCCTGAGCGAGGAAATCTACATCCCGGCAAGTCTGTTCGCAGGCTTCGAAACGATCCCGGACAATGAAGTCGGACCGCTTCTCTACCCGGTTTATCTCGACCGTTTCGATGTCTTCGTCGCGTCGGCCGATGATGAGGTCAGTTTTGGAACTGCGGACGAAACAACGGCCGCCCGGCTTGGAATCAAGCCAGGTGAGGCAATCGCCGTGATCGAACGCACCGCCTATTCCATCAAGGGTACGCCGCTCGAATGGCGTATCGCTCGCGGCCCGGCGAACCGGTTCCGCTATCGCAGCCGCATCGGCTGATAAAAACACAACCAGGAGGAAAAACCTTGAAAAAATTTCTAATCGGCATCGCCCTGTTGCCGTTGGTCTCTGCGCCGGCACTGGCGGAATACCCTGAACGCGCCATTGAGGTTACCGTGCCCGCGCCGGCCGGCGGCGGCACCGACACCAGTGCCCGCAAGCTGGCGATCCTGCTCGAAAAGGAACTCGGCGTCTCGATGGCGATTCTGAACGTCGCTGGTGGCGGCGGTTCGGTTGGCGTGACGCAGTTCATGCAGGCAAAACCCGACGGCTACTCGCTGCTGGCAACCTGGAACAGCCCGATCACCACGGTGCCGCAGGTTCAGAAGACCGCCTATGGTCTCGACAGTTTCACGCCCATCGCGTCAACTTCGGAAACCGCATACACGATGTGTGTCAAACCGGATTTTCCGGCGGAAAACGGCGCGCAGTTCCTGGATGAGCTGGCAGCCAATCCGGACAAATACACCTATGGAAACGACGGCATCGGCGGCACCATGCAGCTCGCCGCAGAACGTATCTTCCAGCAGCGTGACATCAAGGCCGTGGCCATTCCCTTCGGCGGAGCCGGCGAAACGCTGCAGAACTTCCTCGGCGGTCATATCGACATCTATGGCGGTTCGATCTCTCCGGTTCTCCCTTATGTGGAATCCGGCGAGGCAAAATGCCTGATCGTCACGTCGGCAGCCCCGGTTGAGGCACTTCCGCAAGCAGCCGGTCTTGAAAGCCTCGGTCTGGGGGCTCAGGAAACGTTGCTGTGGCGCATGTTCCTTGCACCGGCCGGGCTTGACCAGGCTATCGCCGATCGGCTCGTCGCCGCATTGGAAAAAACCGTGAACGATCCGGAATATGTCAAGTTTCTCGCAACCAAGGGCGAGCTTCCGAACGTCGTTGCCGGAGAGGCGCTCACGGCGCGGCTGCAGTCCGAATTCGACGGTCTGGCGGAAGCTGCCAAAAAGCTCGGTCTCTCGCAGTGACCGAGCAGCGGCAAGATATACTGCTCGGCACCGTTTTTGCGGTGATAGGGGCGGCGGCGGCTTTCAAAGCCGCCGCTTATCCCGGTGCCTCGGGTGGATATCCGATGGTGCTGGGACTGGTGCTGGCCGGGCTCGGCTGCCTCGTTTCCCTGAAGGCGTTCAATGAAAAGCGGCTCGACGCGAGGCCGCTTACGCAGCACATGCCGCGCATGCTTCTGACACTCGTGTGCGGTGCGCTCTACCTTGCGCTCGTCCCCGTTCTCGGCTTCTACACCACGTCGGCACTGGTCGTGATCGCCTTGCCCCTTGTGCTTGGCTTCCGGCAGCCAGTCTATCTGGGCGTGGTCACAATCGTCTTCATCGGCATCGTCTGGTCGGTCTTCTCGCTTTTGCTCGAAAAGCCGCTGCCCGCTGAAATCTGGATGCGGTTCTAGGTCTGGAGACCCTCATGGAAATGATTGCATCTATACTTTCCAGCGTTCTGGCCACGGGACCGTTCCTGGCCATGATCGGCTCTTCCATTCTTGGCGTCTTCATCGGCGCGCTGCCGGGACTGAACCCCGTGATGGCGATCGCCTTGCTGCTGCCGTTGACCTATTCCATGGATCCGCTGGTTGCCCTTGCGATGGTCGCCGGCATCTATAACGGCTCGATGTACGGTGGCGCGATCCCCGCGATCCTGCTGCGTATTCCCGGTACACCGGCTGCAATCGCGACCACCTTTGACGGCTACCCGATGGCGCAGAAGGGCGAAGCCGCACGCGCGCTGAAGATCGCCTGCTGGTCTTCCGCGATCGGCGGCACGGCATCGGCCATTGCGCTGATCACCGTCGGCCCTCTGCTTGCCCGCGCCACGCTCGCCTTCGGGCCGGCCGAATATTTCTGGATTGCCGTCTTCGGCATGGCCTCCGTCGGCGTCCTGGTGGGCACCGACGCGGTAAAGGGCCTGATGGCCGCCGTGTTCGGCCTGCTGCTCGGGACGGTCGGGCTCGACCAGCTTTCCGGCGTGCCGCGCTACACCTTCGACCAGACCTGGCTGCTGAGCGGGCTGGACCTGATCGTGATCCTCGTCGGTCTCTATGCACTGCCGCCTGTTCTTTCGCTCGCCGAGAAGGCGGATCTGTCCGGCCTGTCGGCCAGCGATCTCAAACTCGACAACGTTCGGGTTCTCTGGAGCGAAGTCAAATCGCTGATCCCGACGTGGATACGCTCGTCACTGATCGGCATCAGCGTAGGCATTCTGCCGGGTGCTGGCGGCAATGTGGCGGCTTTCTTGAGTTACAACGCGACGAAGAACGCCAGTGACGACCCGAAGAGCTTCGGCGAAGGCAACCCCAGGGGCGTTGCTGCCGCCGAATGCGGTAACAACGCCGACAACGCGGCGTCGATGATCCCTGCGCTTGCACTTGGTATTCCGGGCAACGTCGTGGCAGCCCTCGTGCTTGGAGCTCTTCTGATCCACGGCTTGCAGCCGGGGCCGCAATTGTTCCACCAGAACCCCCAACTGGTCGGCGGGTTCATGGTCGAAATGCTGCTCACGTCGCTGATCATCCTCATCGTCGGGGGCGCGGCAGCGACGCGCGTCTTCGCGCAGGTTCAGCGTCTGCCCGGCGTGCTTCTCGTTCCAACCGTTCTCGTTCTGATGGCTGTCGGTGTCTATGTCATCAACGGCCGTGTCATCGATCTGTGGATCATGTTTGCAGCCGGCGCTTGCGGCTATTTCCTTGAAAAGATGGAAGTGCCTCTCGCCCCGATCGTCTCGGCCTTATCCTGGGCCGATGGCCGAGCAGAACATCCGCCGCGCCCTGCTGATCAGCCGGGGGGACTTCAGTGACCTGGTGACGCGGCCAATATCAGCCACCATCGCGATCGCCACCCTCGGCCTCATCGTGTGGCCCATCGGCTCGGCCCTTTTCCGGCGCAGGAAGGCAGCACGCGAAATGCTGGACGGAGACGTACAGGAGTAGTCTCTTCCGGAAGTCGGCATAGCATCACTTTGCCGGCTCGGTTTGCTGAAGCGCGGACCTTATGAGGTCAAATCCGATTTTCAGTCAGCTCTTGCCCTTCGCGGGCAAAGGTCAACTTCAAGGCAAAACACTCATGTGACGAGTGTTTTGCCTTTTGGTCACATCAATGATTGGGATGCTTCCCTGACATTCTTCGTTGCGACATCGATTTGAGCTGTTGCCGAGGAAATCGACTGCATGCTGGTGGTGATATGCTCAACCCCTTGCGCCGCGGATTGCATGTTGGCGGAAATGTCGTTTGTGACTGCTGTCTGTTCTTCCACGGAAGAGGCGATGCTGGCGGCAATATCACCGATCTTTGTGATCACCGCCATAATGGCTTCGATGGCAATCACGGCACTTCCGGTGGTGTCCTGCATCGAATTGATCTGACTGGATATTTCTTCGGTCGCTTTACTGGTTTGCGAGGCCAGGTTCTTGACCTCCGAGGCGACCACGGCAAAGCCCTTGCCTGCCTCACCGGCGCGTGCGGCTTCAATCGTCGCGTTCAGGGCCAGGAGATTGGTCTGGCTGGCGATGCCATCGATCAACTCAATGACAGACCCGATTGTCTTGGCATTCTCGGAAAGCCCGGACATGATTTCTCCGGAGCGCTGCGCTTCAGTGGCAGCGTCTCTTGATACATCGAGCGCGGTCTGCACCTGGCGGCTGATTTCCTGGATCGAGGCGACCAGTTCCTCGGCGGCGGCGGCCACAGTTTGCACACTGGAGGACGTCTCTTCCGAAGCGGAGGCCGAACTCGTGGCCTGATCTTTCGCATTTGAAATCGCCATTGCGATCTCCGAAAGGTCCTTGTCGATTTGTTCCTGCAGGACAAGCCGGCGCTGACGCTCCATAACCTGTTCGGTTATGTCGGTGGCAAATTTGATAACTTTGTAAGGGTGGCCCGCAGGATCAAAAATGGGATTGTAGGTCGCCTGAATCCAGACCTCCTTGTTGCCCTTGCCGATACGCTTGAACTCGCTTGACTGGAAATTTCCCGCTCTGAGGTCCTCCCAGAAGCGGCGGTAGTCCGCGGTCTCGCGCTCTTTCACATCCACGAACAGGCTGTGATGTTTGCCTGCGATCTCGTTGAGCGTGTAGCCGAGTGCGTTCAGGAAATTCTCGTTTGCATGGAGAACCGTTCCCTCCATGTCGAATTCGATGACGGCCTGGGATCGCCCGATGGCGTTCAGCTTTTCCTTGAATTCCAGGTTCTGCAGCCGTTCCTCGGCGTTGGCCCATTCAACGACAGTTCCGATGCGCTTCTTGCCCGACCAGACATGGTTGGCAACGAGGTCGAAGGACTTCTGACCGATCTTGATGGTTGCCCGATGCGTCTTGGTGAGGCTGTCCAGCAGATTTCTCTGGTGTGCAGGGTCCTTGTGGAAGATGTCAATGGACTTCCCTAGAAGTTCATCAGCACGAAAGTCGGGGAACTTCTTTCGAATTTCCTCTTCCGCATCCTGCAAAAGTTCCTGGACCGCCGAGTTCATGTAAGTGATGTTGTAGTTGCCATCGGCGATCATGACATTGGCGGTCAACTTTTCCACGGCAGCAGCAACAAGTGCGCTTTGCGCTTTTCCAAACATCCCCAGGCTCCATAAAACTGGATCTAACAATTTTATTTTGCCAGCGATGTATTAATAGACTGTCTATAGGTAATTATTCGTAAATTTGTTAGATTATTTCACGTGGTTATCGCAATATAGGTTGTATAAATTAGAAAATAACAATCGAAATTAATCTGATTAAACGTAGATTTACTACTAATGGTAGAATTTTTCGTAAAAAATTGCGGGGCGGTTGTGTCGACGTGTCCGGCATGACGCACTCACCGAAATTGTAATTAGCCGTCACGCCCTTCGTGCATCGTAAATCGGGAAGGAGAGCGTCCGCACATTTCAGGATTGGGCAGATTTACAGCGCCAGCTTCAGCTTGCCGCCCTTCACCGAACGCGAGCAGCAGGACATCATGCGCCGGTTTTCCGCGCGTTCGGTGCGCGTCAGCACCACATCGCGATGATCTATCTCTCCTTCGAGAACCTCGACCTCGCAACTCCCGCAAAGGCCCTCCCGGCAATCGCAGGAAATGTCGATACCTGAAGCAAGTAGCGCATCGAGCAGGGTGACATTGGCGGCGACTTCAAGCGTCAGGCCGGAGTCTTTCAGTTCGACCTGGAAGGCGTTTTCCTTCGATGGGTCGAGAGCGGTCTCCTGCGCCGAGAAATGCTCGAAATGCAGCGTACCGTGGGGAAGCCTGGCGGTGAGATCTTCCAGCTCGGAAATCATGCGTTCCGGCCCGCAGGCATAGATCTGCCCGCCTTCCGGCAAGCTGGCGACGATGCCTGCCAACTCTGCGTGCCGGTTTTCGTCTCCGGCATGAACCGAAAGCCGCTCGCCGTGATCGGCCTGCAACCGATCCAGAAACGCCATGCTTCGACGGGACCGTCCGCAATAATGGATTGTATAGTCCCGTCCCAATGCCTTCAGATGGTCTGCCATTGCGAGGATTGGCGTGATGCCGATCCCTCCGGCAATCAGGACGTATGATCTGGCCTGCTCGTCGAGCCGGAAGAGGTTGCTGGGCCCGCGAAGGCGCAGTTCCAGCCCCTCTGCGGCAACTTCGTGAATACGGCGGGACCCGCCCCGCCCACCTTCTTCCAGAAGCACGGCGATATCGTAGTCCCGGCTATCCGCTCTGCCGCACAGCGAATATTTGCGGTCAAAGCCGTCCACGCACACTTCGATATGAGCCCCGGCGCTCCAGCGTGGCAGGGACCGTCCCTTGGCGTCTTCAATCGTCAGCCCGAGGATACCGTCTGCTTCCCGGCGGACAGTCTTGATGCGGATCTTGCGGGCGATGTCTCGGCGTGCAGGCGCCCCGACCGGGAAACGATGGTTCCCGTTTGCAAGCGATGGATCCGCCCTTTCGGGATTCTTTTCCGGATCCCACTCGACCCAGACATGATCGGGGCCTCTGAAGGAGGTATTTGAGAGGTAGGTGAATTCCTGTTCGGCCAACTGTAGATGCGGCAACCGGCGGGTCATCTCTTCAAGGAAGATCCGCATTTCCATGCGGGCGATGTTCTTGCCCATGCACTGGTGGCTGCCATAACCGAACGTCAGATGGTCGACGGCGTTGTCGCGGTAGATGTCGAACTTGTCGCCATCTTCGAAATGCCGTTCATCCTGGTTGCCGGATGCCTGAACGATGAGCAGCTTCGCCCCTTCCGGGATGTCCACGCCGCCGATACGGGTCGCCGCCGTCGCCTGTCGCCGCCAGGCGACGATCGAGCCTGAATAGCGCAGGCATTCTTCCACCGCATTCGGGATGAGGCTCGGATCCTCGCAGATGTCCTGCCAGGCCTGCCTGTGGGTGAGCAGTGTCTTGAACATGCCCGCCGAGGCAAGCGACGTCGTTTCATGGGCGGCAACGATGATCGCCATCATCATTGAATGCACGTAACTGTCCGGCACGATGTCGGGCATTTCCGCATTCTTGCGGATCGTTTCATGCATCCAGCCGGTTCCGTCCGGCTCCTTGCGCATCTTTTCGATGATCTTGCCCGCATAGTTCCAGAACTGTCCGACGTCATGCGCGATGGCGACCTGTTGTTCGTCGGTGGGCTTGCCCCAGGTGTTGACCGAGTGTGCGACCGAGAAGTTTTTCAGGATGGCAATGTCGTCTTCCGGCACACCGAGAAAATGCAGGGCGACGTTCAGCGGAACTTCGTAGAGCATGGCCTCGACCAGATCGACCCGGCCGCTGTCAATGAAGGCGTCGATCTTTTCGCGGGTCAGTCGGCGCACCATCTCCTGCCTGGCTTCCAGATTGTCCGGCAGGAAATGACCCATCAGGGCGCGCCGCCGCTCCATGTGCACCGGCTCGTCCTCGTTCACCATGGTCCGGTTCATGGCATAGCCGTAGCCCTTGAGAACCTCCATGGCCTCCGGTGTTGCCGGCGTAATTTTCTCAAGGGCATTGCGGGGCGAGAAAAGAATGTTGTCGCGAAAGACAGCCTTGATGTCGTCGTAGCGGCTGACCACCCAATAGCCGAGATTGGGGCTGTAGAAGACGGGCAACTGGTCGCGCGACCAGCGTAGCGCCTCTGCCGGGTCCGCCTGGTAGGGACCGGCGAAGGCATCGAAATCGGCCGCCATCTTTGAAAACGGGCACTGGGCTTCGGCTGCAGGCGGAGTGCCCGCTTTGCCTTCCGAAGACTTTCCGCCTGCAGGCACGTCTGCAGGGTTCGCAGTACGTTCCATTTTCTCCTCCCAGGAAAATTTCCTGATCGCACAACCCGAAAGATACGGTGATTGTGCGATCGTTGTCAGCCTCTGGCGCTACATCTGATTTGGCAGCAAGAGCACAAGCCCCGGCAACGTCAGCAAGATGATCAGCCGAAGAATGTCGACCATCCAGAAAGGCGTGACGCCCTTGAAGATGGTGGCCGTCGGCACATCGCCGACAACTGCCCGCAAAACGAAAACGTTGAGGCCGACCGGAGGTGTGATCAGGCTGATTTCCGTCACCACCACGACGATAATACCGAACCAGATCGGATCATAGCCAAGCCCGGTCACGACCGGAAAGAAGATCGGCACGGTCAACAGCAGCATCGACAGGCTTTCGAAGACGCAGCCGAGCGCAATATAGATCAGCAGGATCAGCCCCATGACCATCCACGGCGGCAGATTGTAGGCGGTCACCATATCGCTGAGCGCGGTCGGCAGGCCTGCAATGTTGACGAAGTTTGAGAAGATCCAGGCGCCGATCAGCACGGCAAACAGGCTGGCTGCGGTCATGGCCGTTTCACGCAGGGCTTCCAGGGCATCTGCGAGAGACAGGCGCCTGCGGGCAAGGGCAATCAGAAATGCTCCCATCGCGCCCATCCCGGCCGCTTCCGTCGGCGAGAAGCTCAAGTTGATCGGCGGCACGTCGAAGACGCCGTAAAGCCCGCCGATCACCAGGAAGAACAACAACAGCACGGCCCAGACTTCCTTCAAGGCGGATAGTCTGCCGCGCAGGTTGACGCGTTCGCCTGCCGGACCGGCTTCCGGATCGCGCCAGACGGTGAACTGGACGGCGACGAGGTAGAGCACGACACCCAGAAGCCCGGGAAGGATGCCGGCGACAAAAAGCTTGCCAATAGATGTTTCGGTCAGGAGGCCGTAAATGACCAGGATCACCGAAGGCGGGATCAGAATGCCGAGCGTTCCGCCCGCGGCAATCGAGGCCGTCGACAGTTTGTCGGCATAGCCGAACCGGCGCATTTCCGGCATGGCAACCTTCGACATGGTAGCGGCGGTTGCAAGCGACGATCCGGAAATGGCGGCAAAACCGCCGCAGGCAACGATGGTTGCCATGGCCAGTCCACCGCGGAAATGACCCAGAAACGCATTGGAAGCCGCGTAAAGCTCGCGGCTGATCCCCGCCTTGTTTACGAACAGGCCCATGAGGATGAACAGCGGCACGACCGAAAGGCCGTAGTCCTGGCTGGTGTCGATGATCAGGCGGGCGGTCATGGAAATCGAGGCACGGTAACCCGATTCAATCATGAAGCCGATCATGCCGACAAAGCCCATGGCAAAGGCGATGGGAACGCGCAGCAGAACCAGTGCGAGAACCGCTGCGAATCCAAGAATTCCTTCAAGCATGCCGGGGGCTCATCAATTTCGGTGCGAAAATATGGCCGAGCCCACGGAAAATGAGGACTGCGGCGGTAATTGCCGTAACGATGGCGATGAACCATCCGACATAGTGCAGGGGCAGGCGCAGGTACTCCATGACGTCGCCGTAAGACCGGCTGCGTTCGGCCAGATCAAACACGCGCATGGCCGGCAGGATCAGCATCAGGCCGCAAAAGAGGTCGGTAAAGGCGTTGCGCCAGCGGGTCAGTCCGGCCCGCTTGAACATGCCGTCCGTCAGGTCGACGCAGATATGGCCGTCCTTTGCGGACACGACCGGCAGGACGGAGAAAACCATGATTGCCATGAGCAGGCGCGTCATGTCGGCGGCAACTTCAATCGGTGCGTTGAACACCGACCGGAGCACCACGTCGCAAAACGTCATGACCATGAGGATGAACAAGGCAAACGAGGCAAGCAGCGCCGGCAGACTGGCCGCAAACTTGAGAAGACGGGACACGTCCAGATCCTTCAGCTACGGACGGTCCGGACGAACCGGACCGCCCGGTCTCGTTAGTTTCCGGCCATTTCCTGCTTGACCATCTCGTAGGCGGCTTTTGCGTCCACCCCGGCTTCCTGCAGTTCGGCCAGAACCTTGTCCGTGACTTCCTTGCTGATTTCCTTGAACGCGGCGATGTCATCGTCGCTCGCGGGCGTGATTTTCGTGCCCTCGGCGTTCTTGGTCGCTTCATAGGCAATCTTGTCGGACTTGTCCCAGGCCGCACCTGCCATCCGGCTGGCAGGCTCGCCGAAGACCTGCTCGTCCAGGGCCTTCTGGACATTTTCCGGCAGGCTGTCGAACTTTTCCTGGCTCATGATGATGGCGAACGAACCGCGATAGAGGCCGCCCGGCATGTCATAAAGATACTTGGCAACTTCGTTCAGTTTGAAGCCGACACGCTCGCCGACGTTCATCGCCACTGCGTCGGCGGCACCGGATTCCAGGGTTTCATAAACCTTGGGAGCCGGAACGTTGATGCCGATCAGGCCGAGCGCGGACCCAACATCACCGGCAACGCCGCCACCGATACGCGTTTTCAGGCCGTTCATCTCGGCAAGACTGCTGACTTCCTTGCTGGAATGGATCTGGCCGGGACCATGGGTATTGAGCGAAATGACCTTGACGCCGCGATGCTCGTTCAGGTCGGCGAGGTACTTTTCATAGACGCGCCAATAGGCGACGGATGCTGCTTCCGCGTTGCCTTCGTAGCCCGGCAGCTCAATCAGCTTTGTACCGATGAAACGGCCCGGCTGGTAGCCGTGGAAGATGATAGCCATGTCCGCGGCACCATCGAGAACCAGATCCATCTGGGCCGGCGGCGGGGCCAGACCGAAGACGAGTTCACCGGAGACTTCTCCCCCGGAAGCTTCTTCCATCATCGTGATGAGATTTGCAAAAATATCGGTGTTCACGCCATGTGTTGGCGGCAGCCAGCTCGAAATCTTAAGGACGGTTTCTGCCGAAAGTGCCGAAACGCTGAGGCTCAGTGAAACTGCGGCAGCGCCAACAATCCTGAAAAGCGACTTCATCTTCCTCTCCCTTGAATGATGCGTCTGTCTGGCTGGGCTCCTCCGCATGCCGAGACCGTTTTGAATACTTTCATTGATGAGCATGTCTTGTCAATAAATATGAAACTGCATGTATTTTTTGCAATCAAGGATAGAATATAGAGAAAATGCACAATCAGATTTTTAGGGGATGGAATCGTGGAGTGGTTCCGGTTTATTACATGAAATCAATGAATTGCAGTGGTTTCATAAACCTGGATCAGACTGGCTTGGGGAAGGAGAGCCCTGTTTCGAGGATGAGGCCTGTGTTGAAGCCTGTCTGCGATATGTGCAAAATCAAATAAATTACAGTCCGGCCACCCTTGTGGGGCAGGCTGGCAACACGCAGGGAGACAGGCAACTTGGACGTTCCATTCAAAACCACCCGCATGCTCAACTTCGGAGACTGCGATATCTCCGGGACAGCCTATTTCCCGTCGTATCTGAACATTCTCAATGGTGTGAACGAGGAATTCTGGCTGAAACTCGGCTATCCGTGGCACAAGATTATCTGGGAGGAACGCTGGGGCACCCCGACCGTCCATCTTTCCAGCGACTTCTCAAGCCCTTCCTTTTTCGGCGAAGAGCTGGAATTCGAGGTAACCGTGCAGCGGGTCGGGCGGTCGTCCGTCACCATGCATCACGAGATTAGCTGCAAGGGCGAAAAGCGCTGGTCGAGCACCCAGGTGCTGGCGGCCAGCGATCTCGACAAGCATTGCTCCATCCCCTGGCCGGACGACGTGAAGGCGGCCCTTCTGGCCTGCATGCCGCAAGATCAAAACGATAGCTGAGCGCTCAGACGCTTCAGAGCAAGTCGCGGTGCAAGTTGTTTCCTGTCAAACGCGACGCACGCTAGATCGTCAGGGTTCCGACGCTTGCGCCGCCGCAGACGTATAACGTCTGTCCGGTCACGAAGCTGTTTTCGGGATCGCAGAAAAACAGGAAGGCATTGGTCACGTCGCGCACATTGCCAATGCGACCGACCGGAATGCGTTTGGCAAGGGCTTCCTGTTGCGGGCTGTCCTTTTCGACGATGCCCCAGAAATTGTCGGTCAGGATCGGCCCGGGGGCGACCACATTGACGGTGATACCGTGGGGAGCAAGCTCCAGGGCCCAGGTGCGGGCCATGCCGATCATACCGGCTTTGCTGGCGCTGTAGGCCGTGCGAGTCGGTGCACCGAGCGCCGCCCTGGAGGCGTTGAACATGACCCGGCCGAACTGTCGGGCCTTCATGTTCGGCAGGGCCGCCTGCAGAAGTGTCAACGCCGATCCCAGGTGCAACTGTGCAAGGCCGGTGATGTCCTCGGGCTTGGCATCCTCGACAAGGTTGGGCCAGATCAGGCCGGCGTTATGGATGAGGTGGGTGACTTCGAACTCCGCCGCGATGGCGCGGGCGGCGTTTGCAACGGCATCCGCGTCAAGCAGATCGGCTTCTACCGAGTGCAGGTTGGGGTGAGACTTTTCCGGGGCGGATCTGGCAACGGACACCACCCTGTAGCCGCGCCCAAGAAGGCGTTCGGCCAGATCCGCACCGATCCCCTTGTTGCCGCCGGTAACGACTGCCGTAAATTCACTCATTCCGTCACCATCGCCAGAACCCGAAGCGGGCTGCCGGTTCCATTCTTGATTTTAAGGGGGGCTGCGATCAGCACGGCGCCTGTCGCGGGCAGCTGATCCAGATTGGCCAGACATTGCAGACCGTATTTTCCTGCGCCATGGAGTAAGTAGTGAGCGGGGTAGGGCGGAACATAATGTGCGCCCTGGCCTGCATCCGTTCCGACCGTCTCTGTGCCGAAGCCCCGGATGTTCCGCTCTTCTATCAGGAAGCGGATGGCCTCCGGCGTCGGTCCGGGCGAATGCGGCCCGTCCGCGCGCATGTTCAGGTAGTCGGCGCCTCTGCGCTTGGACCAGTCGGTACGCATCAGCACCCAGGCATCTTCCGGAATGCGGCCATGCTCACTTTCCCAGCCCGCGATGATCTCCGGTGTCAGTTCGAAGTCGTCGTTTTCTGCGGCGCCCTTCGAACAATCGATGACAACCACGGGACCTACAAAAGCCTCTGCCGGGATTTCGTCAACCGAGCCGTTCGGCACGTCCTTGCCGGAAATCCAGTGGGAGGGCGCATCGAAATGAGTGCCTGTGTGTTCGCTCATGGAAATGTTGTGCCATTTCCATGCCGGGCCACGATGATCGTAGGCGCTGATTTCCTCCATCCGGAAACGTGCACACTGACCGAACTCGGGCGGCAGCACGATCACCGGAAAGTCCGGATCGAGCGTGTGGGTCAGATCCACAATCCTGACGGCTCCGGAGGCAAGGCCGGAGACCAGCTGGTTCAGACTGCTCATGCGCCTTCTCCCCCTTGCGTGAGTTCACGTTCCAGCACCTTCGGGTCCCGCCGCCAACGCTCGCGGATCTCCATGGCAACATCGCCGCACCACACGTCTTCAAGACCTTGCTGCAGCCCTGAGACGATCGCCTTTGCCAGTGCCTTGGAGGTGACCTTGGGCGGCGGTACCGGCTGGGTCCAGTCATCGTCATCCGGCCCGGTGAAGACGGTCATGACGCGCAGGCCCGAGGCGCGGAATTCGCCGCGCAGGGACTGACACAGCGAATAGGCCGCCGCGTTGGAGGCGGAAAAGCAGCCGAAATCCGGTGTGTTGGACAGGGCAAAGACGGAAAGGACATTCACCCAGGCCACCGCCGAATTGACGCCATCGTTGGTGCGGGTGCACATGCCCGGCCCGAAGGCCTGGGCAAGGCGCATCAGACCGAGATAGTTGGTCTCCATTTCCTCGCGCGCAAAGGCGGTGTCGCCTCTTGCCAGAACGCCGCCCGGCCTGAGGAACCGGGCGTTGTTGACCAGAATGTCCGTCTTGCCGCCGATTTCCCCGGCCAGCCGTTGCACCGAAGACGTGTCCGTCACGTCGAGCGGCAGCACGCTGACCTTTTCCAATCCGGAAATCAGATCGCGGTTGGCATGTGGGCGCCAGCTTTCGGCCTCGCCGACAAAGATGGTTGAGGCTCCCGCCTCCAGCAGCGCGGATACCAGAGCCGGCGTGTTCGGGTTTCGCAGGTCCGTGATCAGGATACGCCTGTGTTTCGGGGCGGCTGAAAGGGCACGCATTTGCGGATCGTCTTCCATATTGCTTGTCCTGTCCTTGGGCACTGCCAGCAAAACGCCCTGGCCCGACGCGTCCAGACGGTTGAGAAGGGTGACTGCCCCGCCGCGCTCGCAGTCACCATGCACATGGCACAGGACCACGGGGCCGGCCTCCAGTTGTACCGACCCCATGCGCCAGGGCGTGCGTTCCCGGAAGTATAGATTGATCGACGTGCGGATCCGCGTCTCCGCCAGCAGAGTGCCCGCCGGCGAGATGTCCTGCCATTCCAGTGCGGCCGACAAACAGCTTCCGCAAACGTCCCGGGGCGGATATTGCACGGTGCCGCAGTCGTCACAGACCTGCAGCGCGAAGCGACCCTCCGCTGCTGCCGCCGTAAGACCAAGTGCCGCGCGGGATCGGGCCTCCGGGGGACGTAGCGGGGACTGCGTGCGCTTTTGCGGATCTTTCTTGAGGGGAGGGGAAAGCGGTGAGCTCATGCCGGGCTCCCTGTTTTCACAATGGCCGCGCTCGTACAGATACCACGGTCGTAATTGATCATGCCGAAGCCGGAGACCATCGCGGTCGTCGCGTCTGCCACCTGCGTGCCTCCGGCACTGCCCAGAACCTGGCGAAGCGCTTCCACAAGGCCGATGAACCCGCCCGCAGCGCCAGCCTGACCGGCAGACAGTTGTCCGCCGGATGTGTTGTGCGGAAAATCTCCGGTAATCGTCAGGTCGCGGTTCCTGACGAAATCGGGAGCGCCGCCCTTGTCGCAGAAACCGAGATCCTCGATCTGCATCATCGAAATCACGGGATAATCGTCATAGGTCTGCAGGAGATCGATGTCGTCCGGCGTGCAGTCCGCCATGGCGTAAAGTTCTTCCACGTCGAGCGTCCAGCCCCCGCGCAACTGCACGGGATCCTGGGCATGGGCATTGTGACGTTCGATCGTGCCGCCAATCACCGCATAAGGCAGGTTCCGCCGCTGCGCCTCTTCAACGGACATGACGAGAAAGCACTCGGACCCGGCGCAAGGCATGACACAGTCGAACAGGGCAATCGGATCGGCGATCGGGCGGGCTTCGAGATATTGCTCGAGCGTCAGCGGCTTCTTCATCAACGCGTTCGGATTGCGCAGGGCGTTGTCGCGCTGCGCCACACAGATCATGCCGAAATCCTCGCGTGTTGCGCCATATTCCTGCATGTAGCGGTCGGTCAGAAGTGCGAAATTAGCATTGGGGCCGCCAAAGCCGTAGGGGTAGGAAGCGTCCTGGGCAAAGCGGGAAAAGCTCGACAGCAGATTTCTGAAGCTGTCGATGTGGTTGGTGTCGCCGGCAACGCAGGCCACGATGTCGGCATCGCCCGCCTGCACCGCGCGCGCGGCGCGGCGCAGGGCGATCACGCCACTGGCGCCGCCCATCGGAATGTTTTCCAGCCACCTGGGGCAGAGACCCAGATGCTGGGTCAGCCCGACGGCCGTGTCCGGAAACAGGGTGAAACTGGCGACCGAAAACCCGTCGATGTCCGCCGGTCTCAAACCTGCGGCCTGAAGGGATCCACGCAGCGCGCTTGCGATCCACCAATGGGCTGTCTCGATGGAATATCGCTGGTAGGGAACTGAAACCGGTGCGGTGACCGCAACCCCCTCATAGCTCTGACGTTTCCCCATCAACTGGCCTGTCGCTTTTTCATGTGTCCGGTGGCGATTGTATCGGGATCGTCCAGAAGCTGCAGGGCCAATTCCTTCAGGGCGGCCCGCTGGATCTTCTGTGTCGGCGTCAACGGCAGCTTGTCTACAAAGGCGATGTAGCCCGGCGCCTTGTAATAGGCCATCTGCTCCAGGCACCAGCGTGTGATCGCCTCGGCCTTTTCTCGGCTCGGGTTCTTCACTTTCAGGCAGGCAAACACCTCATCGCCGCGAACAGGGTCGGGAACAGGCGCGATGCCGGCGGCATCGATGTCCGGATGACGCATCAGGATCGATTCCACCTCAACGGCTGCAATATTCTCGCCCGACCGCCGGATGACGTTTTTCTTGCGGTCGACAAAAAACAGGTTGCCGTCTTTGCCCTGGCGGACGATGTCGCCGGTGTGGAACCAGCCGCCTTTCCAGGCCTCATCCGTTGCAGCCGCGTCCTTGTAGTATTCCGAAAAGAAGCCGTAGCGCGGATCCGGCCCCGCATGGCGCACCAGCAGTTCCCCCTGAACCGCCTCCTTGCCATTCTCGTCGACAATCCGGCATTCGACGCCCGTGCTCGGCTTGCCGATGCTTGCCTGAGCCACCAGCCGATCTTCGCCAGAGGCTGCAATCACGGCGCCGGCGCCGGTCTCCGTCATCGCCCAGGCTTCGACCAGGGGGAAGCCGAAGCGGTCCTCAAAGGCAATCTGCAGCTTCGGATCGACGCCTGCGCCAAAGCCGAAACGCACCTGATGCGCGCGCTCTGCGGGAGAGGGATCAAACCCCATCAGCATGGACGGCATGACGCCCAGATAGTGCAGGCAGGTGGCCCGGGATGCGGCAACATCTTGCCACCAGGCACGCGGATGGAAGCGATCCAGAACGGTAAGACACCCGCCAACCGTGACCATGGCCATGAGGGAATACGCCATGGCGTTCATGTGAAAGACGGGCAGGGGCGTGATCATGCGTTCGCCCTCTTCCGTCAGCGTTGCCAGTCCGCCGACGTCGGCATACCAGCGCCCGGCGAGCAGGAAATAGGTATTGGGCAGCACGCAACCCTTCGGTTTGCCGGTGGTGCCCGAGGTATAAAGGATGGCAGCCTCGCGGGCTTCGCCCTCCAGCGGCCGGGCGGTCACCGCTTCATCCAGTGGTCGGGGGATTGGCTCTCCGGGAGCAATCACAGCCGCATCGATCCCGGCAGCGGCGACAGCGGTCTCAAGCTCCGTCTTGCGGTCCGCAATCGAAACGATCAGTGCCGGTTCGGAATGACCGATGAGATATTCCAGCTCCGCGGCCCTCAGATCCGGGTTGATAGGCACCACCGACCCGCCGACCCGGTTCACCGCGAGCCAGTGAAGGAAGAACGTTGGCCGGTTCTCCAGAAGCAGGGCAACGCGCATGCCCGCACCATAGCCGGCCTCTGCCAGATCCCGTGCGAGCGTGTCGACCTCTTGGCGCGCGGCGCCATAAGTCATTTCCCCGGCCGGGATGCCGTAGATGTCAGAAGTCCCGGGCAGAACGTTCAGAAACGGCCGATCCGGATATCTCTCCGCAGTGGCAGCGAAGGCGGCATAGACTGTGTCAGGTAGTGTCGCGGTCATGGCAGCAACTGAATATTGCCGAAAGCGGCGTCACAATTGAGGATATCGACCCGCTTGTTGGCGATCCTGAGCGCGCCGTCGACTACCCTCAGTTCGTGCGTGGCCGTTAGCGCCAGCAGGAACTGTTCGTCGAGGCGTGTTTCGACGTAATGCATGGATGTGTTGGTGACGATCCGATCCCCGTCCATTTCGTCGATGAAGGGCCGCTGGATGACATGATGGCAACGGCTCTTGGGCTTCTGGCTGAAGGTTCTCGCCCCGTTCAGTCGTTCCACGCGCAAGCGCAGCATGAACATGTCTTCGTAAAGCAGGGACGTCACGAGATGCGGATCGGTCTGCTTGTAGTCGAGCGGCATCCAGTAGTGGCCGTCCTCCAGCCACAGCGCCAGCCATTCGCTGTAGCGCCCCTCGTCCAGCATTCTTGCTTCGTCATAGATGAAGTCGATGACCTCTTCTCTGGAAATTGCCATCACGCCTTCTCCATCGTCGCTGTCATGAATTTCACCCAGGCATCGAACTGGTTGCGCATCTGCCGTTCCGTGGTGCCGTTTTCCACGGCCTCCTCGGTGAAATCTTCCTCGCCGGTTCTCAGGCGCTGAATGTTCACCCATTCCATGCCGTTCGACATGAGGCCTTCCTGGGCGCGTTCGTACATCTCCAGATCGTCGTGCCCGACCATCGACGTCGGTGCGTTGATCATCCGGTTGTACATGGCGGTGCGCGCCAGGAGTTCGTCCGGCGCTCCGACCAGCCGGTAGATGTAGCTTTCGACCAGCGTCCTGTCGGGCCCCAGCGGAATGAAGTTCCGCAATTGCTGGATAGGACCCTTGATCATGATGTTCGGGAAATAGACCGTGTTGTGCCGGTTTTCGCCGAGAATTTCCTTCGCGCGCTCTTTGCCATGCGTCTCGCTCAGAGCCTCGAAATAGCCCGGTATCGCGGAATAGTCGGAATGGATCGAATGATGGACGCCCGTATGCCCGTGGCCGTTCGGCCAGGTGCGGATGCCCATGTTCTCAAAAAACTCGTAGGGCGACATGAACGGCGCGATGATTTCCATCGCGGGCGGGCGCGGTTCCGGATTGCCCATCTCTTTCCAGATGTTTACTGCCGTTCCGGCGGAACTTTCGTGGGCAACCATCGGGTGGCAGGTGTCGGTCTGGTTTTCGACCAGCATCTTCCAATTGCACTTGTGCATGTAGCGCAGCGGCGGACCGGCGATTTCCAGGCGCCCTTCCGGGGACCGGTCGACCATGTTGTCGATGGAGCTGAGGCTGTCGCCGAAATAGTCTTCAAAGCCGATGCCTTCGGCAGCCAGGCGGGCAAAGACGAAACCGCGATAGTTGCGGACCGCCCCGACGGCTGTCATGCCCTTGGCATTCTCGGTGTCTTCGAAACCGGTGTTCTCATAGCCCTTCTTCAGGGGGATCGCGAGCAGGCAGCCGTCCGTCTTGAACGACCAGGCGTGATAGGGACATCGGAAGAACTTGCCCGTATTGCCTTCCCGGTCGATGGCGATCTTCGTGCCCTTGTGCGGGCAGCGATTGTAAAGAACGTAGATCTCACCGTCCGAGTGGCGCACCTGGATGACCGGCTGGTCGCCGATCTGCGTGGTGAAATAGTCGCCCTTGTTCGGGGTCTGGCTTTCATGACCGACAAACACCCAGGTGTTTGCGAACAGGTGCTGCATTTCCAGCTTGTAGATTCCCGGGCACGTGTAGACGTCCCGATGGACCTGTGGCCCTGTAAACAGAGCGGCGATCTGGCTGGCCGTTCGCATGCTGGCTCCTCCCTGGAATGCGAAACCTTATAGGTCGAGGACAAGCCGCGCGGATTTCGCGCGGCTGACACAAATCTGCATGACCTTTCCCGATGCCTTTTCGGCATCCGACAGCACGACGTCGCGGTGATCGGGCGTACCGCTGATCACATCCGTCTGACAGATGCCGCAGTCGCCGCGCTGACAGTCATACATCACGTCGATGCCGGCATCCTCCAATGCCTGGATGATGCTCTGGTCCGGGGCAACGGTCACAACTTGTCCCGTACTGTGAACCTCCACTTCGAAGGCCGCGTCGCCGGAATGCGCCTGCGGTGCACTGAAGAGTTCAATGTGAATGGCATCTTCCGGAAGCCCCGCATCGGCTGCGGCCGTGCGTGCGGCATCGATCATTCCCTTGGGGCCGCAGATGTAAAGATGCGTTCCGGAAGGCTGCGCTTTCATCAGAGCGGCCAGGTCGAGAGGGGCGGTGTCGTCAAAATAAAAATGGGCGCTGTCGCCAAAGGCTGCTGTCAGCTTGTCGGCAAAGCCCATCCGGGATGCCGTGCGGGCAGAATAATGCAGCTCGAAAGAACGATCTGTCGCTTTCAAGCGCGTTGCCATGGAGATCAGCGGCGTGATGCCGATGCCGCCTGCCAAAAGCAGGACGTGCGGGACATCTTCTGCAAGTGGGAAGTCGTTTTTCGGTTCGCTGACGGAGATCGATTGGCCTGCGGTCAAGGCATGCATGGCCTTGGAGCCGCCCTGGCCATCGTCTTCCCGCTGCACAGCCACGGTATAGAGCTCATCCGGCTCCGGCCAGTCGATCAGCGAATACTCGCGTTCCCCCAGAGAACCGAGATCGAATTTTATGTGAGCGCCTGGCTCATAGCCGGGCAACGGCGCGCCCGCTTCCGCCCGAAACCTGAAAACACGAATCTGATCGGTTTCCGGTTCCACACTTTGAAGAACAAGATTCACCTGTACTGCCTCCTCCTGTAAAAATATGAAATTTCATATAATATGAGTCAAGCCTCTTTTTTTCCCGGTCGGTCCGGGATAAAGGACAGCTTCAAAAGAGGTACATAATTGGGGGGAGGGTTTTGACCCAGACGCCGGGAAAATTCGTTTCTTCTTATCTGCTGTACCTGCTGGCGGCGTCGAGCGAAGCGGCCAGCCACCAGTTTCACATTCGTGTCCGCGAGTTGGGCCTGCGCGTTCCGGAATGGCGCGTCCTCGCCTGCCTTTACGATCAGGACGGACTGATGATCACGCAGCTGGCGCGATACTCACTGATGGAACAATCCAGAATGACGCGCATTGTCGACCAGATGGAAAAGCGTGGTCTGGTGGTTCGCAAAAGCGACGAGGGCGACGGCCGCCGTGTTCGCGTCCATCTGACGGATGCCGGGCAGAAACTGAGCTCAGATGTGGTCGAAGAAGCAATGGAGCACGAAAGAACCCTGCTTTCGGCATTGAACCAGGCGGATGCGGACAGGATCAAGCCGTCTCTGGAACGCCTTCTGGCGTCCCTCAACAGCTGGAACAGCACCAGGGAGTAGGTGCAGGGCTGAAGTTTCCCTGACACCTTGAACTGACACCTTGAGCCCATACCGGCAAGCGAGCCGGGCTTCCTATTCTTCGGAAGGCGGCTCTTTTTTCGTAGCCAGAATTTCGCGCTTGCCGACGTGGTTGGGCGCACCCACCAGGCCTTCGTTTTCCATTTTCTCCACCAGCGTGGCGGCACGGTTGTACCCGATGCCGAGACGGCGCTGGATGTAGGAGGTCGAACAGCGCTTGTCGCGCAGGACGATCTTCACTGCCTTGTCGTAGAGGTCGTCGCCGTCTTCGGAAGCGATCGCACCCTTGTCGAAGACTGCTTCGTCTTCTTCCAGCTCTTCCTCTTCTTCCGCGGTCACGGTTTCGAGATAGGCGGGACGGCCCTGGCTCTTCAGATGAGCGACAACCTGCTCGACTTCCTCATCCGAGACGAAAGCGCCGTGGACACGGTTGATGCGGCCGCCGCCGGACATGTGCAGCATGTCGCCCATGCCCAGCAATTGCTCTGCGCCTTGCTCACCCAGGATCGTGCGGCTGTCGATCTTCGAGGTCACCTGGAAGGAAATCCGCGTCGGAAAGTTCGCCTTGATCGTGCCGGTGATCACATCCACCGACGGGCGCTGCGTTGCCATGATCAGATGGATGCCCGCGGCGCGGGCCATCTGCGCCAGCCGCTGGATTGCCCCTTCGATCTCCTTGCCGGCGACCATCATCAGGTCGGCCATCTCGTCAACGATGATGACGATATAGGGCATCGGAGCGAGGTCCATTTCCTGCTGCTCGTAGAGCGGCTCGCCCGTATCCCGGTCGAACCCGGTCTGCACGGTCACGACAACCGGTTCGCCCTTTTGACTTGCAACGGCAGCTCGCTGGTTGAAGCCGTTGATGTTGCGCACACCGAGGCGCGCCATCTTGCGGTAGCGATCCTCCATCTCGCGGACCGCCCATTTGAGCGCTGTCACGGCTTTCTTGGGATCGGTGACCACGGGCGTCAGAAGGTGTGGAATGTCATCGTAGATCGAGAGTTCCAGCATCTTCGGATCAACCATGATCAATCGGCATTCTTCCGGCTTCAGGCGATAGAGCAGCGACAGGATCATGGTGTTGATGGCAACCGACTTGCCCGAGCCGGTCGTGCCGGCCACCAGCAGATGCGGCATCTTTGCCAGATCGGCGACAACGGGCTCTCCGCCGATTGTCTTGCCGAGGCTCAGCGCGAGCTTGCAATTGGTGGCGCGGAAGCTGTTGGAATCAATCATCTCGCGGAAGTAGACGGTTTCGCGTTCCGTGTTCGGCAGTTCGATCCCGATGACATTGCGGCCGGGGACGACCGCAACGCGTGCCGAGATGGCCGACATGGAGCGGGCAATGTCGTCGGCCAGGTTGACGATGCGCGAGGACTTGATGCCC
This sequence comes from Roseibium aggregatum IAM 12614, assembly GCF_000168975.1. Lineage (GTDB taxonomy): Bacteria > Pseudomonadota > Alphaproteobacteria > Rhizobiales > Stappiaceae > Roseibium > Roseibium aggregatum. The sequence continues at coordinate 105,519 of NZ_AAUW01000020.1, read as the reverse complement.
GGAGCCGGCTCGAACTCGTAGAGTGTGACAACAGGGCCGGGCCGGACGTGAATGATCTCGCCGCGGACCTTGAAGTCTTCCAGAACGCTTTCTAGAAGCCCTGCGTTCCGTTCCAGTTGCTCCTGCGTCATCTGGAAGCCGGGGCCATCCTGAGGGAGTTGCAGAAGATCGCCCGACGGAAACTCGTAGCTGCCGAACATCGATTGCTGCCCGGATCTTGCACCAATTGGCGGAAGAGCGTGCGTGCTGGAGGACAGGGACCGGGATGTGGGGCTCGGCATCGAGACCTGCACCTTCGACGGAGCAGGTGCAGGGTCGGTGCTCTCGACACCAGAAACCGCTTCCAGCCTCTGGTCTGCTGGCTGCGTTGCCGGATTTGAAGGCTTAGCCGCAACTTGTCTGGCAGACGCAGGCTCTGGTGCTGCCGATGCGGACCCGTTGCATTCGACGACCCGGTAGAGCGATACGATACCTTCTGCTGAACAGGTCACCTGTCCGGCAACGGGAACCTCCTCGTAAACCGTCCTGACGGGCAGCACCGGTTCTTCAACTTTCTGAACGGGTGCCGCGGTGCTCGCCTGCGGGGCGAGGGCATCGTCGGACATGAATTCAAAGAAGGCGTGATCAGACAGGAAACCAAGGGGGGCCACACCGGACCCGGTATCGTTGGCGACGGCTTGCACGTCCACTGGTCTGCCATCGACGACAGGGCTACGCATGTGCGTGACCGGTACTGATGACGCGACAGCTGGGGAAGGCGTCGAGGCGGTAAGGGGAGCCTGCGTTAGGTGCTCTGCCTCGACCGGTGAAACCACCTCAGGAGCCGTGACTTCGCTTGCGCTTTCCGCCGGAACGGACCGCTGCTTCGCGCCACGGTCCGGTGTCCGGGTGAACCGGACGTTGGGTGCGAGATAGAAGTAACTCTGGCAGGACTCGTCCGAAGATGTGTCTATTGCCCGGTTTGAGTCTGCTGCCGTTTGTTGCGGATTGCCGGTAACGTGCGGTGTCCGGCGCGCCTCGGCGACCCGCTCCCCTTCCAGGGGGACGCTTTGTCCGAGCAGAGGCCCACCCTGAGCTTCCCGATTGGTTTCATCGTCGGGAGCAGGCTGGCCGGCATCGTTCGAATTCGAAATTGAGAAATTCTTCCGGGAAATACGCATGGACAAAGAAGACTAGTGTTTCGGGTTGAACGCCTTTGAGAGAGATGTAGGAAATTTAGGTTAACAGTCTCTATCCAAACCGTGTCCTTCGTGTGTTGAAAGCCCTTTCTACCGGTGCGCCTGACAGGCACTTTTCGGCGGAAATCCAACGAAAAGTGCCTTGAGATCAGCGTTATCGGTGCCGCTTTTATATGTTGAGAGTTTTTGCCGGGCTGCGCCTGTCTAGCCGATGCAAAAACGAAAGCTGGCGGCGATGATCTTGCGATCCATGTCGCTCAGATCGATAGCGCCGCGCACTTCGCCGCCGGATGCCATTCCAAGAAACATGTTGAACTCGATGCGCTCGGACGCCGACAACAAGTCAACGACCTTGTCGTTGATTTCCACCTCGACGCTGCGATCGCCGACGACACGCAGGAGGTCCTTTGTCGCCGTCGCCGTGATGCCGCGGCCCTTTGAATACATGTTGATTCTGGTTTCCGGCAGGTCATCCGGGTTCAGAATGCCGCCATCGGTCGTAATCAGCACATATGGCTTGTTCTTGCGGCAGTAGCTGGAGAACTGGCTGGCGAGATCGTAAAGGCGCGTGGTGCTCTTGCGTTTGCTTGCCGCAACAAGACCCTGTTTGTAGGGCTCGAGAAAGAAAGCCCCGAACCCCTCCGGTGTGACAAGGGCAAACTCCTCGAGCTGTGCCGCGTCGGGGACAAACATGTCGTCCGGCTTCGCCCCCGTTCCCAGAACGAAAATGCGGGCATCGATCCCCATTTCCAGCAGGTAGCGCACGATCCGGCTGGACAGTTCCTGCGCAGACATCAGGGCTTGGTCCACCTGGCTCGATGACACCTGACCGGTCCTCTCCCCGGACAAGAAAAACTGGTGAAACCCCAGACGATTGCCGGCGGGAATACGCCTGACTACGCCGCCCAGAAATGCGTAGGAACAGGCGCTCATGCAGTAGCCGCCGTCGACGGTGTCGCCGAATGCGCCCTCTGGTTTCCAGATGCCGATTTCCGTTTCCATCCCCCTGGCGCGGATCAGTTCACCCAGCTTCAACCCCGCAATCAGACTGCCGCCGGGACTGTGCAGCAGAACCTTGTTGCCGTCGGAATGCTCGTTTTCGAGATAGCTGGAAAACTGCGCAGGTGTTTCGTCGGTAATCTGCCCCTCGGCCCGCACATAACAGCTTGCCGCGTTGTTGCCCTTGCACACGTTTTCGAACGTCATGCTTTCTGCAAGAGCTGCACCTGGAAACAGTGCAAGGCAGGTAAGAACCGCGAACATTGCCGCCCGCGAATTGTGCGCGGCAGAAATCCGCCCAAAAGACTTCTTCATTTCGTTTCCCTGAACCGTTTGACCCTGAATAACAGTCAAAACACAAAACAATGTAGTCATTAAAAAGAACCTGAAAAATCAGGGCAAGACAGCGATCCCTCAGGCCGTTGTCTTTTCAATATTCAATGGCTTTGCCGCGATGTGACCGGGAGAACAGGAAAGGGGGAAGCGTTTTTCGCCAACCCCTATTTGGGGAAGGTGGAAGGGGTCTGGAAGGGGATCGGCAGCAGCCCGAGGCAGGTGCCACGGGCTGCTGCCGTTTGTCTGGGGGCTTAGTTCGGCATCATCGCGCCAATTGCGTACATGCCGTCGTCGCCTTTCACCAACATCAGGATCACGCTGTCACCCGGGGCCAGATCATCCGACATCTGTGCGCCTTCCAGAACGGTCATATCCATCGTCATCGCCGGCCAGCCGATTTCCGGAATGGGATCATGGCTGACATTGGCGGTACCGTCGCCAATTGAGTTGACGACAGCCTTGGCATGGATCGCGCCGTCCATCTGTTCATCGGTCATCGGCATGTTGGAATGGTCCATGCCATGTGATGACTGGGCAAGGACGGCCGGTGTGGCTGTCATGGACAGGAACGCTGCGAGGATGAGGGTCTTCATTTCAGTTGCCTTTCTTTGGGTTTGTTTGTGAGTTGCCAATTCATTCGGCCGGTTGGACTGCACCTTTCATGTCCGGGGCGGCAACGCTCAGCTCACGGTTGACCCGTGAGAGAGCGAGACGCTTCCAGATCGTGAAAATGGCGGGAATGACGAAGAGGGTCAGAAGGGTGGCGGTTGCCATCCCGCCGACCATGGGAGCCGCGATCCGCTGCATGATTTCCGAGCCCGTGCCGTCGCCGTACATGATCGGGATCAGCCCGGCAAAGATCGTCGCCACGGTCATCACCTTCGGTCGGACACGCAGAAGCGCACCTTCAAAGACGACCTCTTCGACATCGACACTCGTCAGGGAACGGGCCTCGGCAGCAGCAAGCTTCTTGCGTTTTTCCCAGGCCAGATTGAGGTAGAGCAGCATCACGATGGCTGTCTCGACCGCAACACCGGCAAGGGCGATGAAGCCGACGATCACCGCGACCGACATGTCGAAATCGAGGTACCAGAGGAACCAGACACCTCCGGCGAGCGCTACGGGAAGGGCCGCAAGGATGATGCCGACTTCAATAACCCGGTTGAACGCCATGAAGAGCATCAAGGTGATGATCAGCAAGGTTGCCGGGGCCACGAGTTTCAGCCGTTCCTGCATGCGCTCGATGTATTCATACTGGCCCGACCAGGCGATCGAATAGCCGGGCGGCAGTTGAACCTTCTCGGCAACCGTCCTGCGCGCTTCATCCACATAACCACCGAGGTCCCGGCCGGTGATGTCAATGAAGACAAATCCGGTCCGACGGGCGTTTTCAGACCGGATCATGCCTGGTCCGTCTACAACGCTGACCTCCGCCAGGGCTCCAAGTGGAATATGGGCGCCAGACGGTGTGACCACCGGAAGTTCCCGCAAGCGCTCGGGACTGTTGCGCCAGTCCTGCGGGTAGCGGAGGTTGATCGGAAAGCGTTCCAGACCTTCAACGGACTCCGACACCTGCATGCCGCCAATCGCGGTCTGCACGACGTCCTGAATGTCCCGCACGCTCATCATGAAGCGGGCAGCCGCTTCCCGATCGACGTCGATCTCGATGAAGCGACCCCCGACAGGCCGTTCGGCGTAGGCCGAAGCCGTCCCGTCGATCCCCGCAACCGCGTTTTCGACTTCAATGCCGATCTTTTCGATGACGCCAAGGTCCGCACCGGTGATCTTGACCCCGACAGGGGTCTTGATGCCGGTAGCCAGCATGTCGATGCGGTTCTTGATGGGCTGGATCCAGACGTTGGTAACGCCCGGTATCTGGACGACCTGGTCAAGTTCGTCGCGGATCCGCTCCATCGTCATACCCTCTCGCCACTCGGAGCGGGGCTTTAGCTGAATGGTCGTCTCGATCATCGTCAGCGGGGCAGGGTCGGTTGCCGTTTCGGCACGGCCGAGCTTCCCGTGGACCGTCTTAACCTCCGGCACGGTTGCGATAAGGCGGTCCGACTGCTGCAGCACTTCGCGTGCCTTGCCGATGGAAACGCCGGGATACAGCGTCGGCATGTAGAGGAAATCGCCTTCATTGAGGGCGGGCATGAACTCCGTACCGATCCTCTGAAGAGGCCACCACATGGAGGCAACCAGGACACCTGCAAGGATGGTCGTTGCCCAGGGCCAGGCAATGGCCGCATCCAGAAAGGGCCGGTAGAGCCAGATGACGATGCGATTGAGAGGGTTCTTGTTCTCCGCAAGAATGCGCCCACGGACAAAGTAGCCCATCAGCACCGGAACCAGCGTGATGGAGAGGATGGCCGCGGCCGCCATGGCGTAGGTCTTTGTGAAAGCCAGCGGCTTGAAGAGCCTTCCTTCCTGGCTCTCCAGAACGAACACCGGCAGGAAGCTGACGGTGATGATCGCAAGGGAGAAGAACAGGGCAGGGCCGACTTCCGAAGCACATTCCCCCACGATCCGCCATCGGTTCTCCGCGGTCAGTTTTTCGTGTTCCAGCCGCCGATGCATCGCCTCGATCATCACGATGGCCGCATCCACCATCGCGCCGATGGCGATGGCGATGCCGCCGAGCGACATGATGTTCGCGTTCACGCCTTGCAGCTTCATGATGATGAAGGCCGCCGCAATGCCGAGGGGCAGGGAGAACAGGATGACGAGCGATGAGCGCAAGTGCAGGAGGAAGGCCGCGCAGACCAGAACGACAACGATGAACTCTTCCGTCAGCTTTGTCTGAAGATTTTCGATAGCCCTCTCGATAACGCCGGAGCGGTCATAGGTCGTGACGATCTCGACCCCTTCGGGCAGGCTGCTGCGCAGTTCTCCTATCCTTGCCTCGACCGCCTTGATGGCCGCCAGCGCGTTGCCGCCCCAGCGCAGGATGACAACCCCGCCGACAGCATCGCCTTCGCCGCCGAATTCACCGACACCGCGGCGCATTTCCGGGCCGAGGCGAATGTCGGCAACATCTCCGAGCGTCAGTGGTGCACCGCGGTCGTTGACCATCAGCGGTGCCTTGGCAAGATCGGCAAGCTCATCGACGTAACCGGTCGAACGCACCATGAATTCCGCTTCGCCCATCTCGATCACGCTGCCGCCGGTCTCCCGGTTGGCGGCCTGGATGGCTCCGCGGATCTGCGACAGCGTGATGTCGTAGGCCCTGAGCTTGTTGGGATCCACAACCACCTGGTACTGCTTCACCATGCCGCCGATCGTGGCGACTTCCGACACGCCGTCGACGGTCTGGAGTTCGTATTTCAGGAACCAGTCCTGCAGGGCGCGCAGTTGGGCAAGGTCATGGTTGCCGGTGCGGTCGATCAGGGCGTACTGGTAAATCCAGCCGACACCCGTCGCATCGGGGCCAAGCTGCGGCGAAACATCGTCAGGCAGGTTTGCAGCAATCTGCCCGAGGTATTCCAGCACTCGGGTTCTGGCCCAGTAGAGATCGGTTCCGTCTTCGAAAACGATGTAGACGTAGCTGTCCCCGAAAAACGAAAAACCACGAACGTCACTGGCACCGGGCACGGCGAGCATCGCCGTGGCAATCGGGAATGTGACCTGGTCTTCCACCACCTGCGGCGCTTGTCCGGGGTAGGGGGTGCGGACGATGACCTGAACGTCCGACAGGTCCGGGATTGCATCGACAGGCGTTTCGCGGACCGCCCAGATCCCGGCGACGGCAATCATGGCGGCGACCGCCAGAATGATCACCCGGTTGGCGATGGAGGCACGAATGATTGCGGCAATCATCACAAACCCTCCTCACGTCGGACGCCGACCAATGTCATGGAGAAGTCCGGATTGCGCTGCAGCAGGAGGGTCACCTCCTGATCCAGAGGCAGATCACCAACGGCTACGGCTGGAGCGACTGCGAAATCCATCGTCATGCCCGGCATGCCGATCTCTGCCATCGGCCCGTGGGTGATGTTGGCCGTGCCGGCATCCTGATCAAGGGCGTTGATGGTGCCGCGAACCTCCATCGGCGGGGTGACCGGCTCTGCCTTTGCCAGGACCATCGTCATTCCGTCGGGTCTTGCGAAGGTGAGCGTGGTTTCCGTGCCAACGGGAATGGCGGCAAGATCCAGATCCTCGTCTACGGCAAAGGCCATGGTCATGCCCGGCATGCCGATCTCGGCAATGGGGCCATGGGTGATCGTTGCCTTCGCGTTTTCCGTATCGATCGAGTCGATCGTGCCTGTCACCACAATCGGTGCGGCTTCGGCTGGCGTATCTTCGGCAACCTCCTCAGCGGGCTTCGTTGCCGGATTGTCGGCAGCTTTCTCGGCTTCACCCGGCTGCCTTACTGCTACAATCGAAAAGAGACCGCCTTCGCCTTTGGCCAGATCGAACTCCACCGGAACGTTCACCGGAACTGTCTGGGGATCGAAACCGGCAACATCCAGGTCCATCTTCATGGCGGGCCAGCCGAGATCCGGGATCGGGCCATGTTCCATTGTCAGTTTGCCGTCGCTGGTAACAGCAAGAACGGTTCCCGACCCGGTGGCTGCGATGCCGTCGGACGTGCTGAGGTCGATCAGCCCCAACAGGCCGTCCGCACCACGCGCTGCCTTGAATGAAACCTGCTCGCCTTCACGCAACCGGTCGAGAGGGATGGACGCTGCAACCGGAAAACGGGTTGTCATCGCCGGCCAGTCGAGACTTTCCAGGCTGTCATGCCGGATGGTCGCGATCCGGGACACGCGGTCGAGGGCGATCAGGTCGCCCGTTCCCCGGGCAGGGGCTTCGTTGGTTGGCGCCATGCGCATCAGGCCCGCATTGAGCGCGCTTTCGCTGTCGATCAGGAACTGGGCCGACGCGACGACCTCTTCACCGGGCTCCAGACCCTGAACGACTTCGGTTCGCCCGTTTTCTCCAAAATTGTCTCGCAACCCGCTGGTAATCAGCCGTGGCTTGAAGGTGCCTTCGTCAACCTTGATGATAACCCGCTCGGCCGTTCCGGTCCGGATAACGGCTTCGGACGGAATGGTGACAGCGGTGCGGGTTTCGTTCGGAAAGAGCCGGACTGTTCCGAACATGTTCGGCCGCAACAGACCTTCCGTGTTGTCGAACAGAAGCCGGACCGGAAGGGTTCGTGTTTTGGGATCGAGTTCCGGATAAATGTAATCGATCTGCCCCTCGAAGGTGCGCCCCGGCAGATGCTCGAACCGGGCGACCGCACGCATGTCTTCTGTCAGTCGCGCGATATCGCGCTCGAAGACATCGACAATCAGCCAGACCTGATTGAGGTCTGTGATCGACATGGCCTGCGCACCGGGTTGCAGGAACATCCCGTCGGCGGCCGCGAGCGCAATGACGACACCGTCGCGCGGTGCGGCAACCTTGATCCTGCGGGCGACCTTGCGGTCTGCCTCGATCTCGGCAATCTGCTCCTCGGAGGCTCCATGGCTGCGCAACTTGTTTCGGGCAGCTTCCACCGACAGCCCGTTGCCGTTCGAAAGTGATCGCAGGAAATCGAAACTGGCAATGCCGAATTCGGGCGAAAACAGCTCGAAGAGCACTTCACCCTTTTTCACCCTGTCGCCAACGGCGCGAATATTCAGCGTCTCGATCCAGCCGTCCACTCTGGTGTGAACGTGGCTGGTCAGATGTTCGTCGTAGCCGACGAAGCCGACGGTTTCGATCTGCTGGGAGATTTCGCCGACCCGGGCCAGCGCGGTACGCACGCCGATGGCATTGACCTCGGCTGCCGACAGGCTGACTTCAGCCGGATCGGCCGAAGGTTCCTGTCCGGCGTAAACCGGTATCAGATCCATTCCCATGGGCGACTTGCCGGGGCCTGACTGGCGGAAGTTCGGGTCCATGGGAGCGACCCAATAGAGAATTTCAGCTTCCCCCGACGCGTTGCCGTCGCCCGGGTTCAGATAAAGGCGCTCAAGAAACACCCCGCCTGCCACACCTGCGGCAAGGGCGATGATGCTGAGCGCATAATAGCGTCCACGCATTGTAACCTCTGAGTTGCCAGCGGCGGTCAGCCGAAGGCATGTCCATCATGTCTGGCTCCGCGGAAGTCCGCAGAGGAACGATGTTTTCAGAGGAGGCGGGGAGGTCGTTCGGGAAGGGCATTATCCGACACGTGCAGGGCATCGGGCGGCATCTGCGCGAAGGCAAGGGTCTGGGGCACGCCCAGAGTGATGTCCTGGCCGTCGCGGATCGTATCGGCTGCGCATAAGGCACCGCCGCAGCACAGATCGAAATTCGTCTGGCCGTTGTCCGGCATTTCATCGGCCATCATTGCCGGTGCATGACCCATCATCGTTTCACACGGCATGTAGGCATTGGCCGCGACATGTTCGCCGGGAGCCTTCATTGCCTGGTGAGCCGGTGCAAAGCCCGCAAACAGCAAGGCAATCGCGAACAGGAACGTCGCGGCCAGTCTGCTGATGTGATGCACGGGTCGGGTCATGATGCGCGATATAATCCAGTCCAGCACAAATACAAGTGCTTGATAGGTACTCTTCAGGTCGCCTTCGAACAACGGTGAACAAATTGCCCGTTGTTGGTCCATAATCGGGAAACTACCGGCGCTCCGGCAGGTCGTCGGCTCACAAGACAACCTTCATCGTGCATACGCTGGTGCGTGCGAAAACAGAAGTGAATATGCCGGACACCCAATCAAATTTTCGTAAGGACCTGAGGGATTGAAACGGTTTCCCAGAGACCAGCATCTAGCCAAGCAACTGGAGGCCGGCAAAGAGCATGATGAGACATCCGGCTGCCGCATCGAGGACCCGGGAAACCACGCTGATGGTCGCACCGTTCCTGAGAGCGACATCGAGAAACAGTCGCTGGCCGGCAACCGTCAGCCCTGCAACGGCGCTGAGCGTGAGGGTGATGCCGACGAGCATCGACGCCGCAAATACCAGGCCCGCACCAGGCTCGCCTTGAGACAAGGCGGCCACGACGACAAACAAGGTCAGAGGGCATGGTACGAGACCGGCCGTAAGGGCCACCCAGAAGCCTTCCGCCCGCTTCCTGCCGGGCTTCGCACGAATGGCCCGGACGAAGAGCCAGGCACCGATCCCGATCAGCGTGACCCGGCTGATCATTTCAAGGGCAGGGGCCCGTCCACCGCCGACAAAGGATCTTTCCACGAGCTGAGAGGCAAAGAAGGCGATCAGAACGGCGGTGAGGACATGTGTAGCCGCCAGCAGTGCCGATACCGTGAACGCGCGGGCAAAGCTGCTTCTGGCTCCGGCAACGTAGCTTGCCAGGATCGTCTTGCCGTGTCCGGGTGTCAGAGCGTGGATGGCGCCGAACAGCACTCCGGTCGCCATCATGCCTGCGAGCAGCCAGAGATCTCCCGACTGGCTGAATTCCAGCAGGGAAGCCCGCACACCGCCATAGATCCAGCGTTGCCAGGAAATGAGAAAATCCATCATGGCGGCCGGTCCGGCCATGTGTGGTGAAGGCTGTCGATCACAAAAGCATGTGCGTGACGTTTTCCGTGCGCTTTTGCCAGATGCGGATGGTTGGCGGGCAGATCTGGGTGGGTATGGTCGAGAACACTTTGATCCTCTGCAGGCCAAAACCCGGCCGCTGCAGCCCAGCCAAGTACAGCCAAACCAGCAAGCGCGACCATTGTTGCAGACAGCGAGGTGTTTGCACCAAGCCAGCCGGCAAGCGGATAGGCAATCAGCCAGCAGCCGTGCGAAAGAGCAAACTGCGCCGCGAACACCAATGGTCGGTCTTGCGGATGGGCAGAGTTTTTCAGCAGCCTTCCGGAGGGCACAAGGACCGCCGACATACCTGCCCCCATGGCAAACCAGATGAGCAGCAGGGTCGGCCACACGAGGGTTCCGGGCAAGACGCTCAACAGGCCGGCGAATATCAGCAATGAAACGGGAAGCAATGCACCGCCGGCAAGCATCACGGTGCGCTCGGAGCGACTTGCAAGAAGCTTTGGCAGCGTCAGGGCGACGACCATGGAGCCCCCGCCGTAAGCGGCCATCGACAAGGCCAGGTCGGTGTCGTTGAAACCAAGATAGGATTTCACGATGACGACACCGTTGACGATCACCATGGCTCCAGACGCTGCAACCGCGAGATTGAGGGCCAGCAAGCCCCTGAGGCGTGGTGTCTTCAGATAGATCTGCAGGCCCTTGACGGTTCTGCGGAAGGCGGGCTCCTCTTCGTCAGCCCGCGGCGAGACGAGCCGAACGGTCAGGATCAAGGCGGCCGATATCAGAAACCCGGCAACGGTGCCGCCAAACAACCAGTGGAAGCCGACAAGTCCCACCAGGACGGCGGCAATCATCGGGCTGAGCAGATTTTCAAGATCGTACGCCATGCGCGAGAGCGACAAGGCGTTTGTGTAGTCTTTTTCGTCCGGAAGGATATCGGGAATGCTGGCCTGGAAGGCAGGGGTGAAGGCTGCGGACGCGGTTTGCAACAGGGCAATCAGAACGTAGATCTGCCAGATGGCGTCAACGAAGGGCAGGGCTATCGCGGTCAGAGACCGGACGATATCCAGAGTGACGAGAAACATCCGTCGCGGAAAACGGCCGGCATAAGCGGCGGCAATCGGGCTGATGCCAACATAGACGATCATCTTGATCGCAAGGGCCGTTCCCAGCACGGCTCCAGCCTCATCGCCCGCAAGATCGAAGGCGAGCAGTGCCAGGCCAACCGTCATCAGACCCGTGCCGAACAACGCGATGACCTGCGCGGAAAAAAGATGGCGGTAGGTTTGATTGGCAAGAACCGAAAACACTTATTTCTCCAGCCGTTCAGATACACCACAGCGTACGATCAAACCTGAGCAACACCCGGATCGCACGCATACCCGTATGGCGAAAACCCCCAGCCTTCAAGACGATGGAGCCCCTCCCTGCGCATTGATGAGGTCATGTCTTGCGCGAACCTCCTGCGGCCACTGTGCCTTGATCCAGGACAGGACGGCGATGATTTCGGTGTCTGTCAGCGCGCCGTCGAACGCCGGCATGTTCGATTTGAAATCCTGAAGGCCGAGAGCCTTGGCAGTTCCGTGCTTTGTAATGCGGAACAGCAGTTCATCCTGATGATGCCAGGTATGTCCGGTTTCATCATGCGGCGGGGCCTTCAGGGTGCCGTCCGGATTGGCGTCCATCCAGTCCGGCTCTCCTTTCAGGTCGTCTCCGTGGCAAGATGCGCAATTCTGCATGTAAATGTCAGCTCCCAAACGAACGAGCTCCGCTGCGTCCGGCTGAAGCCGGACGATGTCTTTTTCGGCGCCGGGTTTTGCAAGGAAGAAAACCGCACTGCCAATGACAATCGCCAACACTGCGGCAAGGGCGCCGAACCGGATGCGCCTCGTCATGATTTCTTTCCTTCGATTGGTCTTGTGCAAGCTGAACGTGGTCAGCCGTCCGTGTCCATCAGATAGGTTGCAATTGCCTCCCGGTCTTCTTCGGACAGGAAAGCCGTGCCGTCGCGCACGACCTCACCCATGGAGCCGCCGAAGACATCCCCATCCGGCATAATCCCGGTTTTCAATGCATATTGCAGTGAGCTTACCGTCCAGCCCTGCTTCTTCAAAGCATCGCTCGTGATTGGCGGAGACTTGCCGCCGTCAGGCAGTTTGCCGGCGCCATGCAAGGCCATTTCCGCCTGTCGGGCACCCAGAAAATTTCTGGGTGTGTGGCAGGCTCCGCAGTGGGCAGGGCCCTGAACAATGAAATTGCCCCGGTTCCAGAGTTCGCCGCGTTCCGGGTCCGGGACGAAGGCGTTTGGATGGTGAAACAGACCGCGCCAGAGTTTCAGGCCCATTCTGAGATTGAAGGGCGGCGACATTTCGTGCGGTATCGAAGCCTCGGCAACAGGAGGAACCGTCTTGAAGGCTGCCCACAGGTCCGCGACATCCTGATCGCTCAGGGAGCCATAAAACGGGTAGGGAAAGGACGGATAGTAGGGCTCCCCGTCCGGCGAAATACCGTGGCGCACCGCCGTTGCGAAATCTTGCAAGCTCCAGTTTCCGATGCCGTGATCCGGATCGGTCGTCAGATTGGGCGAATAGAACGTGCCGAAGTCTGTCGGTAACTTGACCCCGCCAGCCAGAGGTTTCCCGCCACCTTCCGTGTCAGTATGGCAGGCGATGCATCCCGACATTCTGGCAAGATAGGCACCCCGCCCCGGATCGCCAGCCAGGGTTTCGATCGGTTCCGGTTTATCGACAGGCCAGAGGTAAAGCATGGCGACCGCCGCACCCGCCAACGCGGGAGCAGCAATCGCAACAACGAGCCAAAGGCGCATCGCTCAGTTTTTCTCGACCCTGAATTGGGAGTGACAGGCTGAACAGGTCTGCGCGACCATGTTGAAGAGCCCGTCCGCAGGCATCTGGGCAAGCATGTCCGGATCGGCCATGTGGCCCGCGTTCCCCATCATGCCGCCCGAACCCATCATTCCTCCGGAGCCCATCATCCCGCCCTGGGACATCATGGAATTTCCACCCATCATGGTGTCCTGCCCCATCATGCCCGTCTGACCCATCATGCCGGCGCCGCCCTTGCCATGTGCAAGTCCATTGCCGGCTGCCGCGCCAAGCCCGGTGGCAAAAATGTCCAACTGTTTCGCGAGCGCTTCAAATTCCTCCCAGTCGGTCCAGATTTCCGGCTTTGCCTCGGACGGGCCTTCAAGGCTGTGTTCGGGGAACTGCTTGGTCAAGGCTTCACCGGAATGGGACTTGATCACGGCGGCGCCTGCACGCACCGCATCCGCATCATAGTCCTTGTCTCCACGCATGATGGCAGTCAGCGATTTCATCACGTCGCCCATTTCCTCCATTGCTTCCATGCGTTCCTTGACGATACCAGACGCCCCTCCATGGGCGTAAGCACCAGCCACGCCTGCAAGCAGCAGAGCGCCGGTAACGGACATAACCGTAAATTTCATTGATAAATTCCTGTATCCAGATTGCGTGGCGGACACACCGCCCCAAGCGATTTCAAACGGATAAAGGAGCCCGTCGTGGAGGTGGTGGCTCGACCTTCCAGGCACGGGATACGGTGGATATCGCAGCTTCGCCGATACTTTCGTCAACGAGGTCCGGGAGGCTCAGATGCTCATCATAGGTCAGCGCCAGGAGATAGGCGCCGCAATGCACCGTCTCATGATCCGCCACCTGATGGTCGGCTTGGCTCGAGGCATGGTCGTGGGCATGACCGCCGCCGCTGGCGGTTTGATGCGAATGTTCATGGGCCGTTTCGGCAAACGAATGGCTGAACGATCCACCGGCAGCGACGAATGCTGCCACGAGGACCATTTTCAAAGTCGTCCAAAAGAAAGACTGCTGCCGTATCAGCAAAGACCTGTCGGCTCCTGTTTGCCTGTGTCGAACCTGAACAACTTTCACAATCCGGTGAAGTCGCGCCTCGGTCAACCCTTCTTGAGCCGTGATATGGCTAAAGCACACCTTTAAGCGCTATGGCGGCAAGAACAAATGTCCTTGCCGCCACGAAGACAAGCCGAACAACGGCGGCGATCCTGAAGCGCCCTGTAAAAAATGTCCGGTCTTAGCGGGCTGATGAGGCAGGTTCCCTTGATGACGCAAATGGCCATGGCTGACAGGAGCAACCTCCTATTCGGCAGCCACCGCCGTTGTACTTGGGGCGGCAGCGATTCTGGTTCTTGCTTCATCCATCACCGGCGATATCCGGCGAAGCCGCAGCGCATTCGTCAGCACGAACACCGATGACAAAGCCATGGCACCGGCCGCCAGAACGGGAGACAACAATACGCCGAAGGCGGGGTAGAGCACCCCCGCTGCCACGGGGATCAAGGCCGTGTTGTAGGCAAACGCCCAGAACAGGTTTTCCCTGATGTTGCGCATGGTCCTGCGGGAGACTTCGTAAGCATTCACGACGCCCCTCAGATCGCCTGACATCAAGACGACGTCCGCCGATTCAATGGCCACGTCCGTACCGGTGCCGATCGCGATGCCGACATCGGCATGGGCGAGGGCTGGGGCGTCGTTGATGCCATCTCCGACGAAGGCAATGCGGCTGCCGTTGCCTTTGAGGTCCGTCAGGGCGTCGACCTTGCCGTCGGGCAAGACGCCCGCGATGATGGTGTCGATCCCGGTTTCCGCGGCAATCGCTTCAGCGGTTTCCCGCTTGTCGCCGGTAATCATCGCAACCTTCAACCCCAGCTCATGAAGAGCTGCAATTGCGGCCCGGCTCGAGGATTTGACTGGGTCGGCAACTCCGACAACAGCGACAAGCCTGCCGTCAATGGCAGCATAGAGCGCCGTGCGGCCGCGTCTCGCCAGCCTGGTCTCCTCGTCGGAAAGGGCACCGGTCGCAATACCTTCGCGCGCCATCAAGCGATCAGCACCGACAAGCACCCGTTGACCGTCCACGACAGCGGAGACGCCATGGCCGGTGATGGAGTTGAAGTCACTGATCGCGAACCTCTCCACGCCTTCCTTGCCTGCTGCCCGCACAATCGCCTCGGCAACCGGATGTTCCGAGCGGGCCTCGACGGCAGCAATGCGCGACAGCACGAATGCACGTTCGAAACCGTCGGCCAGAACCAGGTCGGTCAGTTCCGGACGGCCTTCCGTCACGGTGCCCGTCTTGTCCAGGGCAACAATGTCCACGTCGGAAAGTTGCTGGAGCGCGTCGCCCTTGCGGAACAGAACGCCCATTTCCGCAGCCCGGCCTGTGCCCACCATGATGGAGGTGGGCGTCGCAAGACCCATGGCACACGGACATGCAATGATGAGCACCGACACACCGGCCACCAGAGCAAGTGTCAGCGCCGGGTCCGGGCCGAAGATCAGCCACACCAGGACTGTCGCCAGGGCAACGGCCATGACGGCGGGAACAAACCACAGCGTGATGCGGTCCACCAGCCCCTGAATTGGCAGCTTGGCGCCCTGAGCTTCTTCGACCATGCGGATGATCTGCGACAGCGTCGTGTCGGCGCCGACACGCGTGGCCTTGAACTGAAGTCCGCCGGTGCCGTTCACCGTGCCGCCGGTCACCGCGCTGCCGGCCGTCTTCGCGACAGGCACAGGCTCACCGGTGATCATGCTTTCATCGACGTGAGAGAAGCCCTCGACCACTTCGCCGTCAACCGCGAGCCGCTCTCCGGGGCGCACGACGACGATGTCACCTATGGCCAGCGTTTCGATGGGCACTTCTACAATCTCGTCATTCCGCAGCACGCGGGCCGACTTGACCTGCAGGCCCAGCAGGCTCTGGATGGCCGCGCCGGTGCGCCCCTTTGCTCTCGCTTCAAGGAAGCGCCCGAGCAGGATCAGAACGACAATCACGGCCGCAGCCTCGAAATAGACTGCGCGAACTTCGGCGGGAACCAGTTCCGGCAGGAACGTGGCAACCACCGAATAGAGATAGGCGGCCCCGGTTCCCACAGCCACCAGACTGTTCATGTCGGGTGCGCCTTTCAAAAGGGCCGGAATGCCCTTCTGGTAGAAGGACCGGCCCGGACCGAAAAGCACGATGCTTGTCAGCACGAACTGCAGAATCCAGCTCGCCTGCTGACCGATTGTCACTGCGATCAGATGATGAAAGGCGGGGATCAGATGCCCGCCCATTTCGATCAGGAAAACGGGCAGGGCGAAGGCGGCGGCGAGTGCCATCTTGCGCGCCAGTTCCCGTGCTTCTTCGGCCTTGCGTTCACTGCGGTCCTGTGACGTGCCCGCGTCTGCCAGGCTTGCCGGATAGCCGGCATCGGTGCTGGCCTTGATCACATCCTGAACGGTCGTAGTGCCTTCCGCAAAGACGACCGTTGCCGTCTCGGCCGCAAGGTTGACGCTGGTGCTGATGACGCCGGGAACGGCCTGCAGCGCCTTGTCGACGCGTCCGACGCAGGAAGCACAGGACATGGACTGGATGGTCAGCGTGACTGTTTGCGTTCGCGCCGGATAGCCGAGATCGTCCAGCTTGGCGACGGCCGCCGCAATCTTGTCGGGGGCGGCAGTAAATTGCGCACTTTCAGTTGCCAGGTTCACGCCGACCTCTTCGAGCCCCTCGACAGACGCGAGGCCGCGCTCGACGCGCCCCACACAGGATGCGCATGACATTCCCTGAACCGACAAGGAGATTTTCTGTTGCCCAGACATGGGTCCAACTCCGGCATGAATTGATCGATGTCTCTCAAATGAGGTTTCCAGTCACTGGAAGGTCAAGAACCAGAGCCAATTTTTTCCGAACTTTTTCTTCTTGACCCTCCAGTCGCTGGAAGTGCGACAAGCGGGAAATCAACCAACCATGGAGCCAATCATGAAGTTCAGCGTTCCAGATATGAGCTGTGGTCACTGCAAGGCGACTATCGGCAAGTCCATTGAGCAAGCGGATGGCACTGCCCAGGTCGAGTTCGACATGGAGAACAGGACAGTGACCGTAACAAGCACCCGGTCTGCAGATGAAATTGCGGGCGTTCTCAAGGAGGCGGGCTACAGCTCCGAACTGCTTCAGCAAACACGCTGAAGGGTACATGTCGTCCCGGATTGGCCAATCGGCACATCCGGGACCTTGTTTTGACGGAGACGGGCCTTGTCATCAGACTATGAGAAAAACAGCCTGACACTCTTTGATGCGGTTGCCATGGGCACCGGTGTCATGATTGGCGCGGGTATTCTCGCCCTCACAGGTCAGATCGCCGAACTGGCCGGTCCTCTCTTCCCCTTTGTCTTCCTGTCCGGTGCGGTCGTCACCGCCTTCAGCGCCTATACCTATATCAAGATGTCGAATGCCTATCCGTCGGCGGGCGGCATCGGCATGATCCTGAAAAAAGCCTACGGTCCGACAACAGTGACGGCGGGGGCAGCGCTGCTGATGGCGCTTTCAATGGTCATCAACGAAAGCCTCGTCGCACGGACCTTTGCAAGTTACCTCCTGCGCGGCCTGGACATGTCTCCCTCGGGCTGGCTACTTCCGGCCATCAGCGTCGGGGTGATCCTGTTCGCTTTCCTGATCAACATTTCGGGAAACAAGTCGATAGGCCTGTTTTCCACCATCATGGCGGCCCTGAAGGTGGGCGGCATTGCATTGTTCGGATTTGCCGCCTTATGGGCCGGTGGCTTTTCTTTCGAAGCGACGGGTGGCGGCGCGGACCAGTCAGGACTGACGGGCTTCATTGCCGCAACCGCCTTGTCAATTCTCGCGTTCAAGGGCTTCACGACAATCACCAACAGTGGCGCGGAAATTACCGATCCGCACCACAATGTCGGCAGGGCGATCATCGCGGCGATCATCGTCTGCATCCTGGTCTACCTGCTGGTTGCCTTTGCCGTCGGGTCCAGTTTGCCGCTGGAGAAAATCATCCAGGCCAAGGACTATGCACTGGCGGAAGCGGCCAAGCCGGCGCTCGGGTCGGTCGGCTTTTATCTGACCGTGGCGCTTGCGCTTGTCGCAACCAGTTCCGGCCTGATCGCCAGCATGTTTGCGGTCTCTCGGATGCTTGCGATGCTGACCGAGATGAAGCTGATCCCGCACAGCCATTTTGGAATGCCAGGCGTGATCCGGGACCACACGCTGGTCTACACGGTCGTTTTCGCCGGCTTGCTGGCCGTCTTCTTCGATCTTAGCCAGATCGCCTCGCTGGGGGCATTCTTCTATCTCGTGATGGACATCATCATTCATTGGGGCGTGTTCAGGCATCTGCGCTCCGATATCGGCGCCAGAGGATGGGTCCTGCTCACGGCAATCGGTCTCGACGCTGTCGTTCTCACTGCCTTTGCACTGCTCAAGTGGCAGCAGGACCCGGCGATTGTCGTCTACGCCGTTGTGGGTATCGCCGTGGTCTTCGTGTTCGTGAAGGCCTTTCTGCATTTCAATCCGCCGGACGCGCAGGAAAAGCACTCGCACTGAGCTGAATGCCCCTGATCGCAACACCGGCAGCCATTTTCGGGTTATCGCATGAAGTTTTCGTCAATTGTCTTGCTGGGTGGCACCGGTGACGTCGGCCGCCGGGTCGTCAAACTGCTGAGCGAGCACACGGATTGCCGGATTTTTCTGGTCTCGCGAACAGGGGGGACGGAGACCGATCGGGTCAGGCATCTGAAAATCGACCTCGGAGCGGAA
This sequence comes from Roseibium aggregatum IAM 12614, assembly GCF_000168975.1. Classification (GTDB taxonomy): domain Bacteria; phylum Pseudomonadota; class Alphaproteobacteria; order Rhizobiales; family Stappiaceae; genus Roseibium; species Roseibium aggregatum. Next base: position 86,897 of record NZ_AAUW01000020.1, on the reverse strand, counting down.
GACGCCCGGAAAGAAATCCCCGATGGTGCGGCGGTCGTGAACCTGACGGAAACAACTCCTCCCGCTCTTTCTGCCGCGGTTGTCCGGAAGGGCGGAGTGTTCATCGATACATCCGCGTCTCCCGATTATGTTTCGGCTCTTGAGAGGGAAATATCGGCGGTTGAAGGCCCCGGAACAGGAATTCTGTGCGTCGGCACGGCGCCGGGGCTCAGCACGCTTCTGGCGGCCGATCTGGCAGCAAGAACAGGCGCGACCCTGGTTGATGTCGGAATTGAATTGGGCATGGGGCGCCACTATGGCCGCGCCGCAACCGAATGGTTCTTCCACGCGCTCGGCACGCCGTATTGTCCCTCCGGACCCGACCGAACGAACAGTATATTGCCTGGCAGTCTGCAACGGACGTTCCTGTTCGGGAGGTCCGGAAAGCCGCAACTCGCGGTCGGGATAGGTTTCCCGGACCAGGGCATCGCAACGTCTGGCACCAAAACCGGCGTACGAACTTTTCTTGCCGTCGATCCACCGCTGGTGACCAGGCTTGTCGGTGGGCTTCTGCGACTTGGCCTCGGTCCTTCTCTCGCCCGCCATGCAGGCGCCTGGACAAGGGTTACCTTGGCTCTACCCGCACTGGGCGGAGCAAGAACGCGGCTCGCCGTTGAAGGCTTTTCATCGGACGGCAGCCGGGTCGGAACGAGCCGCCTGACGGCAGGCGACCAGGCCGACCTCACCGCCGCGACGATCGTCGCAACCTTGCTGCAGGTCGGTTCTGGCGACGCTCACCGGACAGGGCTGACCACCATTTCCGACCACATGCCGGTTGAGGCCGCCCTGACGAGACTGCGCAATCTGTTGCCGTCAATGGCCATTGATATCGATACGGAAATCACGTCGAAGATCAATGATGGGGCGATTGTCCGGAGGCCAGCGCGAGATGGTGTTCCTGATGATGCGCACCCAGCGTCATCACCCCGATAAACCCGAGACCCGAGAGCATCTGCAGGTCCGAGGGCTCGCTGGCAGTAACGGTGAGAATAGAACCGCCCGGCGTTTCCGCCACTTCGTAACTGAAACCTCGGGTGCCGTTCATGGTGGCCGCATGAGCGTTCAGCATGCGTCTAATCGAGCTGGTAACTTTGCCTTCCCCCGTCACGGTGAAACGATAGCCGCCTTCAACCGGCGTGGTTTGCACATCTGCCCGCAGGGTGACGTTGTCCATATCTGCAAGATGGTTGCGCAGGGCTTCGATATCGACCCTGGACCAGTCGGTTTCCGGGTCTGACTCCAGGATAGTCACGATTTCCTGAATCGCCGCGAAGGCGGATTGCCCCGGCTCACGCGGCACCGCCGTTGCGGATGACAGTCCAGCGCCGGGCGCGGCATGCTGCATGGCTGTATGGTCATGATGCTGCGTTGTCTGGGCCTGGACTTGGGCCTGGACCGGAGCTGTGCACGCAATGGCGGCTGTCAGGGCAAGAATGTACCGGTTCATGATGTCTCCTTTGGCTTTGCGTTCCATCTTGCCGCAGAGGCGCAAATCGGAACATGATAGCTATCATGTTAATGGATATTCCCTCACTCTTCAGAACGGCCGGGACCTTTGAGCGCCGGCTGTCGCCCGGAGCGTATCTGTTCCACCAGGGCAAAAAGGTGGAAAGCCTGTTTGTGGTAACGGCCGGTGAGATACAGCTTGTCCGTCATCAGACCGCAGGCAACGCTCTCGTTCTGCAGCGCGCCTTTGTCGGAGCCGTCGTGGCTGAAGCCTCTGCCTTCGCCGAGACGTATCACTGCGATGCGGTCGCCGGACCGGACACATCGGTGCGCGGGATCTCCAAGCCTCGTTTTCTGGAGTTGTTTCGAACGGACCCGAACCTTGCGGAAGCCTGGGCGGCGCAGCTCGCACGCGAGGTCCAGACCACCCGTTTGAGGAGCGAAATTCTGGCGCTCAAGACAGTGGCAGACAGGCTGGACGCCTGGCTTGCCTGGCACGGCTCCTTGCCGCCGAAAGGGGAGTGGCATCAAATCGCCCGGCAGATAGCCGTCAGCCCGGAAGCGCTCTACCGGGAAATTGCGAGACGCCGCAGGTGAAAGAGCCTGTTCATCGAATGAAAGCTCAATTCGCTTCACGTTGAATGCCAGGTCTCGGCTGGAAATATCGCGCAGGTCGCAACTGGAGATGCGTTCGTTCTTAGCGCCTATCACTGATTGCGCTATCCGGGGTTTGGATCACTTTTGGATCATCAAATTAAGCTGACATTAATGTGTTCAAAGATCCGTCTATTGCGCAGATCTCCCACTCACGCGGTCACGTATCGGGATCGCTGGTGCAAAGCCAGTTTGAGTACGTGACAAGGAGGATCAAATGAAATTTGCCAAGTATCTTGCAATCGGTCTCGTAGCATCCGTGATGTCTCTTCCGGCCAAAGCCGCCGATATCGTCGACACGGCGGTCAATGCAGGTTCGTTCGGTACGCTCGTTGCCGCCGTTCAGGCAGCAGGCCTTGTTGACACCTTGAAAGGCGACGGTCCCTTCACCGTTTTCGCACCCACCGACGAAGCCTTTGCCGCGCTGCCCGCCGGCACCGTCGACGATCTTCTGAAGCCGGAAAACAAGGAAAAGCTTGTCGCCATCCTGACGTACCATGTGGTTGCCGGCAAAGTCATGTCGACGGATCTTTCGGATGGAATGACGGCAAAGACCGTGGAAGGCAGCGAAATCTCGGTAGATCTCGATAACGGCGTCATGGTCAACGATGCCAATGTCGTGACCGCAGACGTTGCAGCCGATAACGGCGTCATTCACGTGATCGACAAGGTCATCATGCCGCCGATGTAATCCGGCCCTGGAAAAGCAGGTTTGCCGGGGCACAAACAAGCACCGGCAAACCTGCTCCCGACAACAAAGTGCTGCGGCTGGAAGGCCGGCCACTCACCTGGAACCGCAGTTCCTCGACATCAGCCAGATCCACACTTGCCCGAACACCAGCGGCACAAAGCTGGTCACAACCGCCAGCGTTAGGCCGAGTCGTCCCGGCCAGGGCAATGCCAGAAGTGCGGCCAGATCCCTGTTCAGCATGGCAAGGGCGATCAGCCCCAGGCACAGGGCAATAGCACCCCAGACATAACCGTTACGCAGCACATCGCTTTTCCAGACTGATCCCGCCGCCACACGCATGTTGAAGACGTTCCAGAGCTGAGACAGCGCCAGCGTGAGGAAGGCCACCGTAATGGCTCTGTCGGTTTCCAGACCAAGCAGAAACAGCGCAACGGCAAATGCGGAAAGCGTCGAGATCGTAATCAGGCAACCGACATATCCGATCAAAATCCAGCGGGATCGGTCGACAATGGGCTCGCGCGGGTCCCTCGGTGGTCGCTGCATGACCCCGTCATCGCCCTTGCCGAACCCCAGGGCAAAGGCGGGAAAGACGTCGGTGACGAGATTGAGGAACAGGATCTGAAGCGGCAACAGCGGGACAGGCAGGCCGACACCGACGGCAATGCCGACAATCAACACCTCGCTCACATTGCAGGACATCAGATAGACGACGAATTTGCGGATGTTCTCGAAGATGATCCTGCCCTGGCGCATCGCGGCGATGATCGTCGCAAAGTCGTCGTCCTTGAGCACGATATCGGAAGCTTCGCGGGCGACCTGAGTGCCGCGCTTGCCCATCGCAATGCCTATATCCGCTTTCTTGAGAGCCGGAGCATCGTTGACGCCGTCGCCCGTCATGGCGACCACGTGACCGCCCTTCTGAAACAGCGAAACCAGGTTCAGTTTGGTGTCCGGGGCCACCCGCGCGAAGACATCGGTCGTCATGAGCTGCGCGCGCTGCTCGGCCGTTGCCGTCTCCATGTCGAACCCGCTTATGTCCCGGCCGGACAAGACTTTCAGCCCGGACGTTCCGATGCCCGCATCTTCGGCAATCTTCGCAGCGGTTTCCGCATGGTCGCCGGTCATCATGACAACGCGTACACCTGCCTGCTGGCTTGCCCGGATCGCCGTCGGAACGTCGTCGCGTAACGGATCGACAAAACAGACCAGGGCGATGAGCGTCAGTCCCTCATAGGGGTCTTCGGAAGGTGTTGCTGCTGTTTTGAAGGCGAGGGCGAGGAGGCGCTCTCCGCGACGGCCCGCCTCCGACTGACGCTTGCGCCACGAGGCGCGATCCTCATCCGTCAAGAGCCGGGTGCCGGCAGGACCAAGAACGGCCTCCGATGCATCGAGCACGGCTTCCGGGGCGCCCTTGACCGCATAGAGGAAGTGATCTTCACCGTCGTGATGCACCGTTGCCATCATCTTGCGCAGCGGCGTGAAGGCATGCTGGCCGGCCGGGGTCAGGGTCTGCAACAATTGAGACCTTGCAAGACCTGCCGCGGCGGCCGTGGCCAGCAGCGATATTTCCATCGGATCACCGATCCGGGTGGCATCGGCGCTTTCTCCATATTCCGCCGTGTTGCACAGCGCGCCAATTCTCAGCGCGGCCGAAAGAGGTTCCATGGCAGCCGGCGCAATGTCCTGGCCTTGCGCACAAAAGCGAAGGCCCTTGTCCTGTTGCAGAATGTCGACGGAGGTGCCATCGAGAAGATAACGCGCGGCCGACATCCGGTTTTCGGTGAGCGTTCCCGTCTTGTCGGTCAGGATGAGCGTCGTCGCGCCGAGCGTTTCAACAGCCGAGAGCTCCGTGACAAGCGCGTTGCGCGCCGCCATGCGCCACATGCCCCGTGCCAGACAGAGCGTGGCCACGATAGGCAGACCTTCCGGAATGGCGGCAACCGCTAGCGCGATCCCGGTCTTCAGCATGTCCGGCAGCGGATGGCCCCAGAGAATGCCGGCAAGAATGGTCAGCATTGCCAGCGCAGCCGTCAGCCAGACCAGCTTCCGCCCCAGCCTGTCCAGTCGCTTTTCCAACGGCGAGACTTCGGCCTCCGCCTCCTGCGCGAGGGTGCTGATGCGACCAAGTTCGGTGGTCATTCCCGTTGCCACAACAATGCCTTCACCAAGGCCCTGAGTGACTGCGGTTCCGCTGAAGGCCATGTTGAGGCGTTCAGCAAGCAACGTGTCTGCGGGCATCGTCGCGGTCTGTTTTTCGACCGGAACGCTTTCTCCAGTCAGCAGCGATTCATCGCAATGTAGATCCGAAGCGGCAGTCAGACGAAGATCAGCCGTGACGACATCCCCTGCCTCCAGGATCACGATATCGCCGGGGACGAGCTCCGTAGCCTCGACCTCGTAAACCTTGCCACTTCGGCGCACGCGGGAATGGGTCGTTGTGATCCGCAGCAGAGCTTCCATCGACCGGGCTGCGCGCAACTCGGTGAAGAACCCGATCGCACCGTTCAGAACAAGGACGATTGATATCGCGATAGCGTCCGCGATGTCGTTGAGGAGCAGCGACATGACGACGGCAGCAGCCAGAAGCCAGACGATGATGCTGGCAAACTGGTGGGCAAAGATCGCAAGGGCGCTCTTGGACTTCAGTTTCCGGAATGTGTTGGGACCGTACAACGCGCGGCGTTTGGCAACGTCATCGTTTGCCAGCCCAGTCGTCGGTTGAACCGAAAGCTCTTGTGCAAGCACGTCGGCGTCTTGTGCGAAGGGGATGTCCATGCTGGTTTGGATCAACCGGGTCTGGTCCAAAGGAATGTGTTTTCAACAGCGGCATCGCCGCACGAGGCATACCGTAGCCGATAAAGACACTTGGTTGTGGATTCATCTTGTCCCGCCAAGTCGGGATCAATGCTTACGCCGCACGGGAACATAACTCCGGCAGCCTACGTAATCACCACCAGCTTGCCTCTGCATTGATTTCCCTGACAATAGACTGATCATGTCAGGTAGGGCGCGTGTGGTAGGCGTCCGTGAGGGAGCTGGAACGATGACCTACAAGACGATACTTGCCATCACGGAACGCGATGTCTCGGCCGATACCATCGGAAAGGCCCTGGGCGTGTCCAGAGCTTTTGACGCCCATCTCACGCTGCTTCCCATCGGCGAAGTTCCGAATCTGCCGTTCTACGGCTCCGGAGGTCATGGTTACATCGATATCTGGGCGAAGGAATTCGATCAGCGCAAAACCGAGTTGATCACCCTTGCTTCCCGGCTTGAGGATCAGCTCACACGGGAGGGGATCTCTTTCGATGTCAGACCAGTCTTGTCTTCAGAGGCCCGTGAAGACAATCTTGTCGCGCGCCACGCCATCTATTGCGATCTGGCCGTTGTCCTGCGTTCCGGCGAAAACGGTCTGAACAGCATCGAAAAGAATGCAATCGATGGAGCGCTTTTCGATTCCGGCCGGCCTGTGCTCTATGTGCCCAATGTATTCAAGTCAGACCGCATAGGCACCAAAGTGGCCATCGCCTGGAATTCCCGGCGGGAGGCTGCCCGCGCTGTTTCAGATGCACTGCCCTTTCTAAAGGGGGCTGAGGAAATCACGTTGCTGCTGGTTGATCCGGTCGTCGGAGACAATGATCACGGCGAAGATCCCGGCAGCGACATCGCCACGGTGCTTGCCCGCCATGGCCTCGGCGTCAACGTTCAAAGTGTGGTGTCTGCCGACAGAGCCGTGTCTGAGGCTCTTCTCGACAGCCTGCGCGAACTGGGTGCCAACCTCCTGGTGATGGGAGCCTACGGCCATTCGCGTCTGCGGCAGAACATTCTGGGAGGCACAACCCGGGAAATGCTGGAGCAAACCAGCGTACCCCTGTTCTTGTCGCACTGACTGCGTCTCGCATTAGGTCTCGCGAAGCTCGTCACGTTTGAGGTGGTCACATCGCCAGCCCAGGACGCACAGACCTAGAAGGGAATGCTGAGCCTGAGAGAGCCGCTGTTGGTGGCCAGTTTTTCCGAGAAGCGGCCGTTGTACTCAAGCCGCAGGTCGACCCCTTCGATGGACGTGAGCTGCAGACCGGCGCCAATGGTGGCAAACAGGTCTTCATGCTCGACAGATGTCTTGAAAGACCCGGTTCCGCCGGAGCGGTTGGTGAAGCGGGCATCGGTTTGCCACTCGTTGCTGGACAGAAACGAGACGCCGAGTTTGCCGTAAACCCGCAGGTCCTTGCCGTCCTTGTAGCGCAGACGGCTGCCGAACTCGACAGAGGGCGTTGCGGCGAAATTCCAATGGCCTGTGGAGTCGAACTCCAGCCCGTAATCTCCGCTTTCCCGGTAGTTGCCGACCCTGGAATAGATCGCGTCAAAGTCGATGTAGGGTTTGACGTAGACATTGGTTGCCGCAAACGTGCGGGCGATCCGTGCCCTGACGGAGCCTGCCAGCACGTCGGGAGAGCTTGAGATGGTTTCGGAAAGGTCTGAAATCGACAGGTTGCGATCGAACCGGGTGCTGCCGTAACTGCCGGCAGCCGCGGCCGAAAGGGTCCAGGGGCCCATCTCCCGCTTCAGGCTTGCCCCGAGATAACCCGACTTGCCGTCTCCCTTGACGGTTCCGGAGGCCTGGGAAATCCAAGTCTGCTGAAAGGCCGCAGCGCCGCCGATGAACCAGCCCGGGGCGATTTCCCGTTGCCCGCCGAGCTGATAGGTCAGCGCGTCGGCGTTATAGCTCGGCGAATTGCCGATGGCGGCACGGTGGCCTGTGCCGCCGGTTGCCCGTGCCCAGCCACAGGAGCCCTCGGTTGTGCCCGCGCCATCGCCTTCGAAGACGGGGCAACTCATCAGGCTGTCGCCGAAGGATAGCATTTCGAATGTCTGTTCAACGACGGCGGCGAGCCCGGTGCGCGGCAGAAGCTGGTTCAGGGTGTCCGCGTAGTCGCCGGACTGATTGTCGACCTCATCGGCAATGGCCCCGAACAACGTGCCGAAGATGTTGTTGCCGCCGCGATCCCAGATATCCTGAAGGTTTTCCGCAACGGCTTTTTGATCCCGGTTGAGCTTCACCTTGCCGTTGGGCGTAAAGTCGGCGCCGGTCACCTGGAAATAATAGTCGGAGCCTTCCGGATTGAACAGGTAATCGAATATGAGAGAGTCCTGCGGGGTGAGGGTGCCTGTAACAGACCCGCCGACCGACAGAACCTTCGTCTTCCTGTCCGGCAGAAGGCTGATGGTCTTGAGACCGAGTGTTCCTGCAAGCGTTGCGTCGCCGCGCACTTCCAGCCAATCGGAATCGGAGTTGTTCAGGTCGATGTCCGCGACCAGAAAACCCTGTGCGCTTTGCGTGAAGTTGCCGGTGATCACGGTCTTGCCGGGGTCGCGTGCGCGGCCCAGCACGAAGCGGCCGTTGTTGACCACATTTGCATCGTACAGATAGCCGTCAGCAAGGGTGTTGGGTGAGTTGTTGGTGACCGTACCGGCGCTGCCACCGCTGGCATTGGTGAGGACGACATCCCCGTAAAGGGACGCGGTGTCGTTGACGGTCACGTCAAGGATTGCCCCGTCAGCCGTCGTGCCCGTGCCGGTATACCAGACCGCATAGGAGCCGGTGTCGTCGGTGCCGTTGCGCGATGCGCCTGACTGGACAATGGCATTGTCGTTCAGAACCAGCGTGTTGTTGAGCCCGTTGGAGACCCTGATGGCGGCGGCGTCCGTATCCGTGCCCCCCTGGACGTTGCCTTGTCCATCAACCGTGATCCCGATTGTGCCGTTGCCGTCTGCGCCCTGGCTTTGCGCGAAGACGCCTGACGAGCGCGACCCGGTGGCAGTCACCTGGCTTGCGATTTCCAGATCGATAGCGCCCGCGGTCCCCGTGCTGTCCGTTGACATGAGGCCCGCCAAGCCTCCGTTGCCGGTTCCGGATATACCGCCGCCGCCACCGATGGACTGGGCGATAATACCGATGGCCTCGTCCCCCGTGACGTAGATCGGTGCATCGATATCCAGTGTGATCTGGCCGCCGTTGCCACTGGCGCCGCCGGAGGTCAGGTTCGCCGTGGCGTTGGTCATGGAACCGCCGGTCGCATCGCCCGCCAATCCGCCGCCGCCACCGATGGATTGTGCCACCAGGCCGAAAGCGCCATCACCGCGGGTCTGGATGCCTGCGCCACCGGTTAGCTGGAAAGTCACCGCGTCGCCGTTGCCCGCCGCACCGCCCGTGCCGCCGATTGCCAGATCAAGCCCGCCTTCGACGCTACCGGTGACGCCATAACCACCGCCGCCGCCGATGGACTGGAGCAGAACGCCGTGAGAGCGGTTGCCGTAGGTGGCAATCGTCGTGTCCATCGTCAGGTCGATTGTGCCGCCATTGCCGGCCACACCGCCTGAACCGCCAACGGAGACGCTCAGCTCGCTACCGTCGACACGGGTTGTTTCTGCACTGCTGCCGACCCCGCCGGTCCCGCCGCCACCGCCGATCGACTGGGCAACCAGGGCAGTGGCATCGTTGCCGCTGGTGGTGATCGTTACCGCGCTTGTGTCATAGGTGTGAACCTCGCCGCCATCGCCGCCTGCACCACCCGTGCCGCCGCCGTCACCGCCGATTGCCAGTGTGCCGGTCTGGTTGTCCGAGCCGTCGCCGCCCTGGCCGCCACCGCCACCAATGGATTGCATCGTCATGCCGGTGGCAGCAAAACCGGCGGTGTTGATGAAATTGTTGTCACCGTCAGCCAGCCAGACGGCGACTTCACCACCGTCACCGCCGGAGCCGCCCCTGCCGCCGACGGCAAGCTCGACAGAAGCGCTGACTTCGCTGCCGCTGGCCGTGGATGAGCCGCCCTGACCGCCGCCGCCGCCAATCGATTGCAGAACGACCCCGTCCGCCCAGGCACCTTGCGTGATGATCTGGCCATCATGGTAATATTTGACCTGATTGCCGTCACCGCCGGACCCGCCACCACCACCGACATCGACCGTGAACGAATAGGAAGCTCCCGCATCCGACAGGCGCTTGATCTGTTTCTTCAAGGCCCCAATGGCGTCAAGAACCTTGTGAGACGACGCGTCATTGCCGAGCGATCCGCCAATGCCGCCACCGCCGCCGATGGATTGCAGCACGACACCGTCCGCGTCGCCGCCGAAGGTTTCGATGCGGCCGTATTGTTCGGTGTAGATGGTGCCGCCGTCGCCCCCGCTGCCACCAATCGCTCCAACGCCCAGGCTCATACTGCCGGAGACACTGCCGGCACCAACGCCAAGGTAGACGGTACCGCCCTGGGAGTTGCCGCCACCGCCACCAATGGACTGTCCTACCAGCCCCTTGGAGCCCGATCCCTGCGTCTGGACCGTGTAGCCGGCAAAGTTATGGATCTCGACGGAAGCGCCATCGCCGCCCGAACCACCCTGGCCACCCAGGGAAATCTTCGCTTCCAGCGACGCGATACCACCTTGCGAATAGGCGTTGCTGTTGCCCAGGCCGCCGTTACCGCCACCGCCGCCAATCGATTGGGCCAGAACGCCATGGGCACCGTCGCCGAAAGTAAAGAGCGTGCTTTCCGGGGCCAGGTTTGTCAGTTTCGTTGCGGTGGTGCCGCCTGAATTGGAGGACGAGCCGTAGGTTCCGAGGGTTACGTTGACTTCCCCACCATTGCCGCCACCGGATGTCGTGAAAGCATAATCCGAATTGAAGTCGCTCAGGGCATTGCCGGTGCCGCCCCCCAGAGCAACGGTAGCGGTGGATTCCACCGTGTCCTTGTCGCCGAGCGTTGCTGTCAGCGCGGACGCGTCGCCGCCGTTGCCGCCGCCGCCGCCAACCGATTGGGCCAGGATCCCGTGAGAGGCATCGCCGATTGTGGTGAGCCTGGAGGGTTGGTCATAGGTGACGGTTACGTTGCCGCCGGCTCCCGCATTACCACCGTTGCCACCAACGGTTGCCACATAGTTGAAGGCGAGGGGAACCCCGGTGCCGGTTGGTGCGGCAACCAGGAAATCGCCGGCGGATGTCGAGCCGCCATTGCCGCCACCGCCACCAATCGATTGAGCCAGGATGCCGGTGGCATTGTTGGGGGCGTATTTGGAGGTGGACGACGCGGAAAGTCCGGTGGCGATGGTGCCATTCGAAAGGTCGACCGTGACGTCGTCTCCGTCGCCTCCGGCCCCGCCGCTGCCACCGAGGACAAAGGCGGCGTTGAAGCCGATGGTCGCGTCAAAGTAATTGGCGCTGCCACCTGTGCCCCCACCACCACCGATGGACTGTGCGAGGACAGCTGTCGACTGAGCGCCCGAGGTCGCGGCGTAAAACTGGTTCTGGGTCAGGGAAACGGTTCCCCCGTCTCCACCATCACCGCCGCTGCCACCCATCTGGAAGGCGAGGAAGGACAGGACGCTGAAATTCTTGACGCTGCCGCCGTTGCCGCCACCGCCGCCGATGGACTGGGCGATCAACCCGGGCGCGAATACGCCGGTGGTGGTGATGTTGGCGTTGCCGTTGCTTGTGGCGGCACCCAGGGACGAGAGGTCGGCGTAAACACATCCGCCGGTGTTGTCGACGCAGATTTCGCCGCCGTCACCGCCTAGGTCTGCAGAACCGCCGACGCCGATGGAGGCGATGGTCGACAGGGTTTGCACGCTGCCGCCGTTGCCGCCGCCGCCGCCAATGGACTGGAAGATGGCGCCCGGCGAATAGCCGCCGGAGGTAACGATGGTTCCGATGTTCGGAATGGCGACCGTGCCACCATTTCCGCCAGCCGATCCCTGACCGCCAACGCCGACAGTGCCGGTGCTGTCGCCGCCGGACCCGCCGCCGCCGCCAATCGATTGCGCCAGAATACCGGCTGAGGAAGCGCCTTTGGTCCTGACGGTGTCCGTATTCGAAACGCCGACGTAACTTCCATTGGACGTTGTCGATCCGGCAGCGCTGCCGCCGATGCTGACAAACCCGCTGGAAGAGCCGGCGGCACCGCCGCCACCGCCGACCGACTGGGCGATGATGCCGAGCGAGTTGAAGCCGTTGGTCGTGATGTCGGCGCTTGAGTTGACCGTTACGGTACCGGCAGCGCCACCACCGGCGCCATCGCCGCCCAGTCCAACCAGGGTGGAGGCATCGATCCCGCCGGTGCCGCCGCTTCCCGCGATCGACTGTGCGACGACACCAAAGGAATGATCCGCAGCCGTTGAAACTGTGGCATTGCCAAGCGAGAGGGTGACGTTTCCGGCATCGCCGCCATTGCCGCCGTTGCCGCTCTGACCGCCAAGAACACTCTGGAAATCGCTCCCCGTTCCACCGCCGCCGCCGATGGAGTGCAGCGCGATGGCCGCGGAAAAGGCACCGCTTGTTTCAATGCTGGTGCCGCCCGAAACCGCGACGGAAACCGCGCCGGCATCGCCACCGAAACCGCCGCCGCCACCGGTGCCGGCGAGAGCCGTGCCGTCGCCGCCGTCGCCCCCTTCACCGCCGATGCTCTGTGCCAGCACGCCGTACACATTGGCACCGCTCGTTTCGATGGATTTTCCATTTTGAAGGGACACTGAAACAGAACCTGCCGTGCCGCCATCGCCGCCACTACTATCCTTGGTGGGGCCGGTGCCGCCCTTGCCGCCAAGGCTTTTGGCGCCGATTGCAGCGCTTGGTTCGTAGCTGCCGCCGGTAACGTCGAGAACCAGCCTTGCAGAGTTGGTGATCGACACAGTGCCGCCGTTGCCACCATCGCCGCCATCGTCGCTGTTGTCCGTCGAAGCGGTGCCAGAACCGCCTAAACTCAATCCGTAGAGAACGAACAGGCCGTCGCCGTCTATCGTGGTGACATCCCAGTAGATGTCGCCATTCATGGCGTTGTTGATCGTGACCGTTCCACCGGCACCGGCATTGCCGTTGTTGTCGCCGCCACTGCCGCCAAAGGATCTGGCGATGAACCCGCCGCCTTCTCCAAGGCCCTGGAAACGGTTGGTGCTCGACCCGACGGTGAAATTGCTCGGGGCGGAGTTGTTGACAGTGACGCTGCCGCCGCTGCCACCCTGACCGCCGTATTGGTCCGACAGGATGCTGTTGTTCTGGTTGCCCCCGGTTCCACCGTTGCTCTCGGCAACGAAGATGGCAAATCCGAAGTTGGCGTAGCCGACGGCGGAATAGCTTGCGACGCCTGTGTTGGTGACCTGAACCGAGCCTCCATTGCCGCCGGAGCCGCCGTTCGAATTGTTGTCTCCGTTGGATTGGTCGCCTTCGCCGCCGCTGGACCGGGCGAAGATGCCCATGGCAAATTGGCTGACTTCCGACACATCAATGTCGAGACTGCTCTGATTGACGATCGTAACCGTTCCGCCTGCCCCGGCCGCGCCGGAGTCCTCGCCGTCCGCGCCTCTGGATTCGACATACCAGTTTGCGTAAAGCCCTTCGCTTGTTGGGATGACCATGTTCTGCTGGCCGTCATTCTGGATCGTAATCCCAGGGGCCTTCGCTCCGGCGGAAGCGCCGGAAGAGGTCAGATCTACGTAACTGACATCCGAGTTTGTATCGAATGTGCAGACCCACGGATCGCCCGACTGATCGCACAGGGAATTCGCCAGCACTGGGGACGCAAGGCAAAGACTTGCCAGGGAAGCGGTGGAAAGCATAAGAGACTTTTTTAGGCTATTTTCCCTGGTGTACGGGCGAGAAGCCTGGTCTTTTCCTGCGGTTACGACGCCGCGGCCCATGGTCGTTTCCCTGAAGCAATTGTCTTGAAATATGTGCAGTCGGTATTTTTGATCTTTTTCAGGAGGCACTATGGTTGCCGGTTCATGAATTTCACTGCAAATTCGATGAACCTGCTGAAATCTTCGATGAAGTTGTCAGCCGCTCCGACATGGCTATCCTATAGTGAGCAAAGTCATTTCCAACTGAGATCGCCTTAAACATGCTGTTAGACGAAGCCCATCCGGGCAAGGTGCGCGGGACCTTCGCGACAACAGAGGTCGTTCGAAACCCGCAAGAAGCAGGCACGCTTCGTTCAGGCGAAAGCCTGCAGCCCGAGACGGAGCATCTCTTCTGGAAACTGCAGATCGGCGGTTGGCTGTTCATCGCCATTTACGGTTTCTTCGCGCGGATGGTGACGTTTTCCGACGTCAAGCTCGCTCTCACGTTGACGCTTTCGATGGACACCGTCGGCTTTCTGCTCACAAGCGCGGCGCATCTTTATTTCTTCCGTAGAGTTCAGCGGCTCATCACGATACCGGTATTTCTGGCAGCCGCGGCGTTCTCGCTCATCGGCGGCACCATGCAGATGGGTGTGGCATGGGTGATCCGTGACACCTTCTTTCCCGATGCGCTGCCTTTCAACACGCCCTTGACGCCGGTGGTTTTTTACACCTCTGTTCTTCTCGGCTGGATGCTGGCCTATTTCTGTCTGAGGTCCGATTACGATGCGCGCATTGCGCGGCTGCGGCAAAGCGAGGCTCTCGCGGAAACCACGCGGTCGGAACTTGAACAATTGCGGCTGCAACTTGCGCCGCACTTCCTGTTCAATGCGCTGAATTCCGTTGCATCGGAAATTCATGAAAGGCCGGACACGGCCCTTGAAATGGTGCGGGAAATCGCGGGGTACCTGCGCTATTGCCTCAACCAGCAGCGGCGCGACCTTTGTCCGCTTTCGGAGGAAGTGGAGGCGATGAATGCCTATTTGCGGATCCAGGAAATTCGCTTCGAGGACAAGCTTCAATGCACTGTAAGCGTTGATGAATCCGTCAGGAACACGATTGTTCCGCACATGATGCTTCAGGGGCTGGTTGAAAATGCGGTCAAGCACGGGTTGAAACATCAGTCCAGCCAGATCGATATCCAGGTGACCATCCGCGAGTTGGACAGCTACGGCATCGAGATTGCCGTTACCAATTCGGGCGAGATTTCAGAAACGGATCCGACGCGAAAGTCCATCGGCCATGCAAATCTCAGAAAACGCCTGCAGCTTCACTATCCAGACAAGCATGAATTCAGTCTCAGCGAACATCAGGGAACCGTGATCGCCCGCATCCTGCTGAAAGGGTCTCGGCATGTTTCCGTGTAGTCCTGGTCGACGACGAACCCTCCGCCAGCGCGGGCTCAAGCGCATGCTTGCCGACTTTTCCGACGTTTCGATTGCCGGGGAAGCGGGTGATCTCGTATCCGCACGGCAGTTGATGCGGGAGGTTCGCCCGGACGCGGTGTTCCTGGATGTGGAGCTGACCAACGGCAAGGGCTTCGACCTTGCAGCGGATCTGCCGCCCGAAACCTTCGTGATCGTCGTCAGTGCGTATGATCTTTATGCAATCGAGGCCTTTGACGTTGCGGCGCTCGACTTTCTCGTCAAACCGGTCAAGCCGGAGCGGCTGGAAACCGCAATCGGCCGCTTGCGCGACAGGTTGCCGGACCGTCCGTCAGCGCCGGATAAATCCGGCGCGCAAGCCCAGGAAGCGGTTACAGACCGCCTTCAGCTCAAGACCAGCTCGGCTTCGATCCTCGTTTCCTACGACGCAGTCTCCTTTCTGCGGGCAGAAGGGGACTACACGCGGATATATCTGGAAAACGGCCAGCACCATCTGGCAACCGGACTGCTGCGCGTCTTCGAAACGAAACTGCCGTCACCGCCGTTTCACCGTCTGGACCGCTCCACCATCGTGAACAGCGCACAGATTCAGCGTGTCAACTGGCAGCTATCCGGGCGCAGCACCATCCACTTCACCACCAATGCCCATGTCGTTGAAATCGGCCGTCCCGCTTCAAAACGATTGCGGGCCATCCTGGGATCACGTGCGAGATGACAGCCTGAAGGAAGACGACAATGCTTGCCGGCTTACGGAAGCCTCTCCGCCTTTGCGCTGCCGTAGGAGCGATGGCCGCTGCCTTGATGCGTTGTGTGACCCTCAGGCATTCTTGCGCAGAAGAATGACGGTCCCGGCTGGGTCGCAGGTCCAGTGACCGGTGACGCCGTCCAACGGTTCCAGCTCGTCGCGTCTGGGAGTTCCCAAGGCTGCCAGCGCAGTTTCAGGCGCGTCGTCGAACAGTTCTATCCACACGTCCGTCTGGCTTTGATGCGGCACCCGGTCGATCCACAAGGTCATCGATCCGAAGGAAAATCCGGTACTGTTTTCCAGTTCCCGCGTCACCTTCAATCCCACTTTGTCCCGGTAGAACGCAACGGTTTCGTCCCACCTGTAGAGGGGCACCTTGATTGCGATGTTTTTGCCAGGTTCCATCCTTGACCACCTCTCGCAGCATGATCCCTATTTATAAAATCCGTCCCGAAGCCTGATGCCGTGTTCGAGCCAGACCTTCATTGCGCAGAGCATTCCCGTCCAGCCTTCGCAATTTCCCAGGCAGGATTTCAAACCCGTGTCGGTTCCTGGCCAACCGTATTCGCTGATGCGAACATAAGTGCGCCCGTCTTCAAGGGCTTGAAAGGTGATGGTCACCGTCGTCCAGGTTCCAGGCGCGCCATCTGCTTCCCATTGCAGGACGATCTTTTCGTTTGCCACCACTTCCTGCACCCGCACAGGGAAGGCGCCGGGAAAGTCGTGAAAATCCCATGTGACCTCGGTTCCTGGCTCGATGCGGCCACGCGCGCCGCCAGTGGTGAAGAATTCCGAGAGCTGGTCCGGGTTGACGACAGCTTCAAACACCTCAGCGATAGGTTTTGATATCCGCCCGCCAACAGTGAATTTGAGGTCCATCGCAGTGTTCCTTATTGCCTCTCAGAGAGATTATGTTATATAATTATAACATGTCAACAGACGATCAGGATGACGCGCTTTTCAAGGCGCTAGGCCACAGGGCCCGCAGACACATTCTCGACCTTTTGAAGAACGGTCCGCAAACCACCGGCCATCTGTGCGAAGCCATACCGCAGATGGATCGCTGCACCGTGATGCAGCATCTCAAAGTTCTTGAAAAAGCCGGCCTGGTGGTGGTTGAGCGGCGTGGGCGGGAACGATGGAACCACCTGGATGCGCTTCCTATCCACGGGGTGCATGAGCGCTGGATCGGTCCATACGCTGCTTATGCAGCAAATATGCTGGGCGCTCTCCGCAAGAACGTGGAAACAGGCGGCAAGACGCCAGTGAGGGCAGAAGGTGGCAGTGACGACAGCGCAAACGGGTGACGTGTCACTGGCCGGTACATGCGCCCTTTGAGGCGGGGCACTTGCTGCGGAAGCTTTCTGGAAGGGGAAATCACCCCTAGCGCTTACGCTTGATCGGCACTGCGCGACAGACAGCAGACCCTGGCTTCGGGATGGCACTGCGCAGTGCCGGACAAATCGATCTTGGTTCCGATGAGATAAAGCGGAAACGCTCTTCCAAGCGTTTGAATCCAGTAATCAATTTCCAGATTATCAAGATTATTGCAGGTCTTGCAATAACTGCTGAGCGTATATCCCTTTTCCTGCAAATCCTCGAGCGTCGTGCAGTGACTCGTGTCCAAAGGCTCAAGAATTCTGACGTTGCAAGACATTTGGGCGCACCGTTGCTATTGGCTCAAGCAGTTTCAATGCCTTGTTTTTTTGATTTTAGGCGATGGGGCACTTGAAAGCAGGTCTTGTTTTACGTGTGTTGCGAAGTGATCTCAATTCGGGGGACTACTTAAGTATAATTCGAAATAATGATCGTGCTCCGCTGTACGTTCGTTTTTGCAAGCGGATAAGCGGCATTTTCGGGCCAATCGATGTGACACCGGACTTTTTTCGTCATTTTGGCATCGATGAACCGGTTTCAATTAGAAGGATTCAGCCTTTCTTCAGCTTTGGGTTGCTCAATGATCTGATGCAGTTGGCGCCAATCACGAAGTCGCAGCATGCCTACAGAAGTCAACGTTCTCATTCGGTCCATGCGTCAGCTCGTTCCCAACCCGGAAACGAGCGCCATTCTGACGGCCATGGGTGTTTCCTACTGGGCGTATGACCCTGTTGCCGAAGAGCTGTGCTGGCAAAGAACGGATCCGACGTCGGTCAGAGGATATCGTCTGGCAAAACTGTCGATTCACAAGGCGCTCCATTTCTACATTCAACGGGACAGAACCCGCTTTCTGCAGGTGATTTCCAACGCCGTCGAGCATGGTCTGTCCCAGACCACCCGCGTCACCATGAAAGCGGATGGCAGTTACAAGTCCTATGATCTGGTTGCTTCCCGAATTTCAGGCAAACCGGCGTTTCTGATCATCGGACTGATGAAGGAGTGCCTGCCGGAAGCGCCTGTCAACGCGGAACTGCCGGACATCCTGGAGAACCTGTCCAACGTCTTCATTTCCAACGCCAGTGCGGTGCTGATTACGGACACCAAGGGTGTGGTCCGGTCCGCCAATCGCCAGTTCCTGAAACTCTTTGGCATCAGTAACGCCAAGCAGATCATCGGCCGGGATGCCAGAACGATCCCCAATTACATCGGCAAGAAGCTCGCTTCGGCATTCACCGATATCCTAAGAAGCAGTCTTGCTGCGCAGGGAACGCTGAAACTGCCTCAGGCGGCAGGGGAGCCTGTCGAAGTCCTTTACGATCTGCATCCGATGGCGCTCGACAATCCAAACGGCGGTATCATCTTCGCTGGCGAACTTGCGGCCCATTCGATGGAGATCTCGGCCTCTGAAGTTCTGGATGCGGTGCCGACGCCCATTCTGGTTGCCGATCTGGATTCCCGCCGGATCAAATACGCCAACAAGGCCGGGCGCGGCGAACTTGGCCTGTCCGCGAGGCAGATCGGCACCGAGCGGCTTTCCGACACGTTGATGAGCGCGAACGATGTGCGCGATCTTACCCTTGTCCTCGACAAGGTCGGCTGGGATGCCGGCCGGGTGTGGCAGGTTCAAAGCCACATCGGCCTCAAACGGCATTACCGCATTCGTACCTGCTTCATCGGCAAACAGTCGGCCCGGCAAATCGTGCTCGAGTTTCTTCCAGTCCGGCTTGAAAAGGACAAACCCGGCAATGAGAAGGCTCAGAACTTCTTTACGCGTCTGCTGGACATGAGTTTCAACTGAAACGGCGGCCGTTGTGCGCCAAACCTTGCCGGTCGGTTGCCGTCAGATCGTGACGATCATTTCCTCCATGACGGATCCGTAACCACCCGCCATCAGGCCCGTGATGTTGCCATCCTCAAGGTCCAGCTCAACGGTTATGACACTTGGCGAAGCCGGGGTCATGAAGTGACCCTGTTCAATGACGAACCGTGATTTCTTCTCGTCGAGCAGGTCATAAAGCAGGCAGGCGAGGGGACCTGCTGCCATGCCGGTGGCTGATTCCTCTTCGATTGCATAGCGCGGTGCGAACATGCGGGTGGTGGCGTCGGCCTGTGTCGCGCTCCGATCGGAGGTGAAGACGTAGTATCCGATCAGGTCCAGCCTGGTGCTGATGTCGTTGATCTTCTGCTGGTCCGGTGCGATCTCATTCAGGACAGCGGCATCGCGGACGGCAACGACAACAAAGCTGTTGCCTGTGTTCACGAGCACCGGTCGCAGGCGCTCATCCAGGTCGCCTTCCTTCAGACCGAGCGAAGCCAGAACCTCGGCTTCACTAACAGCGCGGTCGGCCCAGGCGAGGCTCTGTTCATATTTCGGGGCGAGCTGTTCCATGTAGGCCGCACCGTTCTTGATGACGATCTTTCGGGGGCCATCGACGGTTTCCTTAGAGGTTACACCCTCCCGCACCTTGCCCAGTTCGGCCATGTAGCTGAAGGTCGCGATCGTCGCATGGCCGCAATGGGCAATCCGTCGGTTTGGCGTGAAGAAGTCCAGCTTGAAGCCCTCTGTCGCCGATTTCGACACGAAGGCTGTTTCAGACAGCCCGATCTTGCCGGCAATAGCCAGCATGTCCGCTTCCGACAGGTTGTCAGCGTCCAGAACGACGCCCGCCGGATTCCCGCCAAAGGCGTCCGAGTCGTTCTGGCGGGTCACGAACCCGTTCACGATGCGGGCAATAACTTCTTTTGCGCCATTCATTTCATGCACCTTTCCATCATTAACTGGACACAAGAATGATGTCGGATTATTGCTACTTCAATGCCTGAATACATGAGTGAGATTCATGAATGAGCGGGACGACCTGCAAAGTCGCCTGATGCTGAACGCAGTGCTGCTCAACGCCATTGCGGAAGAGGGAAACTTTTCCCGGGCGGCCGTTGCACTTGGGCTGGAGCAATCGGCTGTCAGCCATCGCATCAAGTCTCTGGAAGCCGCGCTCGGCATCCGGCTTTTCGAGCGGACGACCCGGCGGATCGTACCCACTGAAGCGGGACGGATCGTCTGCGCCGCCGCCAAGCGCTGTCAGGAGGTCTGGGATAGTGCGTTGTCCCGGATAGCGGACGTAAGGACCTCCAGAACCATCCGCCTGTCCGTGTCGTCTTCGCTTGCCATGAAATGGGTCATCCCGGCCCTCCACCGTGCACAGGCCGCTGGTCTCGATCTGGTGGTCGACGTGGAGGACAGGCTTGTTGACCTGCACGCGGGCGAAGCCCAGGCAGCAATCCGCTACGGTGCCGGGCCCTATCCCGGTTTTCACGCCGAAGCGTTGTTGACCGCACATCTCGTTCCGGTTGCCCGGCCCGGTCTGTTGAAAGGGCAGATGACCCCTGGCGGGCCGGGGGCTGCCCTTCTTGCCGACCGGGCAGGCATGTCGGACGGCACGGGCTTCAGTTGGAACGACTATTTCAAGGGTAGGAACTGGATGGAACCGCCGGCAAGGCCTCTCAGCTCCTTCGCCCGGGCGGATCTGGCGATCCAGGCTGCCATCAGCGGCATGGGTGTCGCGCTCGGACGGACACTTCTAGTCGAAAACGACATCGAGGCTGGGTTTCTGGAGGTCGTCGGTGAGCCTGTCGCATCCAGATCGAAATACTGGCTGGTCACCACACCCGCCTATGCCGGCACGGAAGGATATCGGGACCTGCGCGCCTGGCTTGGCAGTGAGGTCGAGATGGCGCGGGCCCAGTTCAGGCAATTGATCGCCGGGCTCTGAGCGCGGTCACTCTTCAGGGTCTATCCATCAGGCTCCGCCCGGTTCCGCGGTGAGGCTTATGCGCCGCGCTGCTGCTTCAGCGCACCTTCTCGATCTGGTCGTGGTAGGTATCCAGCCACTTCTGCAGGTCCCGCTCGGCGCTCTCCAGGCTTTCGGCGTTGATGGCGCGCAGGTTCAGGGCACGCGTGATGGCGCGCGTCCGCTTGTTGATCGCAAAGTCGGCGGGAACTGTTTCAAGATTGTCGACGCCCAGTTTGTCGTAGAGCGACAACAATCGGTTCTGGACCGTGCGCAGCGACAAGCCTTGCCGCACGGCGATGATCTTGTCCGACAGGCCGAGGGCCATGTCGAGAAGTACCGCATATTCGCTGTCGGTGAGTGTGTCGTGGGTGCGGATGTGGCGTTGCTGAACCCGGTGGATTTCCTGATCCACCACAATCTGGGATTCCAGGAACACGCCGCGCAGCGCCAGATGAAGCCGCTCCTGCGTGGCGGTCTTCAACACGTAGCCATAGGAAGTTTCCTGAGGCACGATCCGCGCAATGCCGCGCAAATAAGCCTCGTCGGAATAGTTGGACCAGAACAGGATGCGTGTCTGCGGGCGTTCGCGCCAGATCGTCCGGGCCGCATCGATGCCGTTGCGCTCCTTCATCTGCAGATCCATCACCACCGACTGAATGGAGTGCTTGCGCGCCAGCAATTCACCTTCAAGGCCGTTGGTCGCGTGAAAGATGTCCTTCACGTCCGGCAACGCCAGTTGCAGGGCTTCGCTCAGGTACCCGGCATGAAATTGATCGTCTTCGACAAGAAGCACCTTCATGCCAGTTCTTCCTCGAAAGTCTGCGGTGCATTCTCCTGGCTGGGGGCGCAGGTCAGCGGCAGCTTCACCGTAATGGTGGTGCCCTCCTTGCTCGACATGCTGAAATCCGCAGCGATCAGCCGGGCCCGTGTGCGCATATGGGCGATGCCGCCTGTTGCCTTGCTGGTCTGCCGACCGAAGCGGGAACCGGGAAGCCCCTTGCCATTGTCCTTGATCGTCATCTGCAGGCCGGATTTCAGGCGCTTCACGGTGACGCCAATCTGGTCGGCGCCGGAATGGCGGGCGGCATTGTTGATGGCTTCCTGGGCAATGCGAAACAGGGCGATGCGGATGGTGGGATCAAGTGTATCGATCAACCCGTCGGTTTCGTCCAGCGTTTCAAGGGACGTGGAAGAGACATCCTCCACAGCGCGCTCCAGGTGTATCCGCAAGGCGTGGGCAAATCCGAACAGATCCAGGATCGTCGGAACGGCGGTGTCGATGATCCGCCGGAGATCGCCGATGCAATGCTGAATGCTGCTGATTACCCGCGCCTTGTCCGCAGCCGTATCCATTTTCTCGACATCCCGCATGATCCGGGTCAGATCTGCCAGGGTCTGGTCGTGCAGATCCATGCCGATACGCTGGCGTTCCTGTTCGAGAACCCGTGTCAGCTCCAGCGCACCTTGCCGCAGGCCTTCCTCGCGGGCCTGGGCTTCCGCACGCACAACAGCGGCGCGCTTGGCTTTTTCGTTGGCGCGCAGGGAATAGAAATAGGGCGCAAGCACATCGGCAATCTGCCTGACGCGTACGACCGTTGCCTCGTCATAGATATCCGGGGTGCAGGACGAACAGTTCAGCGCGCCGATCGTGCGGCCGAGCACCTTCATGGCAACATTCACCCGGCTGCGCAATTTGTGCTTGATGATCGGCTGGGCGAGCGCGCCTTCGTAGGTGTAGCGTTCGTCTTCCATCGCGTTGCCGGTGAGCATGTAGTCCGTTTCACCAAGCAGGATGCTGCGCACGGGCGAGATGACCACAGGGGTGCGCGACAGGCTCCAGCGCGTCTTGATGCCGACTTCGTAACTTGTGTTCCAGGTGACCTTGTCATCGACCAGGCAAACATCCAGGTGATCGATCGGCAGCAGGTTCTCGATCTCGGCCTTGACCGATCTCAGGGCGGCCCGGATTTCCACCTGGCCGGCCAGATGGCTGGAAATGCGCAGCAGCGAGACCAGAGCCGTCGGCTCTGACATCTCTTGATTTTCATTGGCTTCCTGTCGCATGGCAACAACAAGCTCCTCCCGTTTCTTGTTCGCCAGTGTGCGGTACGCCGCCTGCCTCGGCAACCCATCTGTTCGGCGTTCAAGTGCATCACGGTTGCGGGTTCCCGCAACCGTGATGCGTTTCTCCTGCTTTACGCAATTCCTTCTGCTCAGCAATCTGAACCCGGGATGCGTTGGGAGAACCGTGTCCCTTTTTGAAAGACGCCTGTTGGCGTCAGGGAGGAAACATGAACACCAAAGCCAAGCTCTTGGGGGCTGTCGCGCTCGTTGCGGTTGCCCTGCCGGGCCATGCTGTCGCGGACACCGCCGACAAACGTATCGCTCTTTCCAACAACTACGCCGGCAATTCCTGGCGGCAGGCCATGCTGGAAAGCTGGGCCAAAGTTGGCGACAAGGCCGTTGAAGACGGTGTGGTCGCTGCGGCCGACGCATTCACCACATCCGAAAACCAGGCCACCGAACAGGCCGCCCAGATTCAGAACATGATCCTGCAGGGCTACGACGCAATCGTGGTCAACGCAGCCTCGCCCACCGCCCTGAACGGCGCAATCAAGGAAGCCTGCGACGCAGGCATCATCGTCGTTTCTTTCGACGGCATTGTCACCGAACCCTGCGCATGGCGCATCGCTGTCGATTTCAAGGAAATGGGCCGCCAGCAGGTTGAATACCTTGCCGGACACCTGCCGGATGGCGGCAACCTTCTGGAAATCCGCGGTCTTGCGGGCGTTTTCGTGGATGACGAAATCCATGCCGGTATCGAACAGGGCGTTGCGGAGTTTCCGAAATTCAAGATCGTCGGCTCGGTCCACGGTGACTGGGCGCAGGATGTCGCTCAAAAAGCGGTTGCCGGCGTTTTGCCGAGCCTGCCGGAAATCGTCGGGGTCGTGACCCAGGGTGGCGATGGCTATGGTGCCGCACAGGCGATCAAGGCCGCCGGCCGGGATATGCCGATCATAGTGATGGGCAACCGTCAGGACGAAATGAAATGGTGGGCCGAAGCCCGTGACGAAAACGGTTATGAAACCCTGTCGCTTTCCATCGCACCGGGTGTCGGCACGCTTGCGTTCTGGGTGGCCCAGCAGGTTCTCGATGGGGCCCAAGTGCCGAAGGACCTCACCGTTCCTTTCCTGAAGGTGACCCAGGACACGCTCGATGAAACGCTCGCCGCGACACCGGCCGGTTCGGTGGCGAACGTCGAATACAGTCAGGAAGACGCCAAGTCCGTCATTGCTGCTGCCAATTAAGGAGTGACGGAATTGGAAGTGGCAACTGGCGCCGGCAGGTCGATGCCGGATGTCCCGTTGGTTGCCCTATCGGGCGCGTGCGTTCACTTCGGTGCAATGCGCGCGCTCGACGGGGTCAGTCTGACTGTCAGTCCCGGCGAATGTGTCGGTCTGATGGGACACAACGGAGCGGGCAAGTCGACTGCCGTCAACGTGATCAACGGCGGTTTGACACCGACGGAAGGGCACGTTCGGTACGGGAATGAAGATGGCAAGCACGGCACGGGTGCGGCTCGGGCCCGGGCATGCGGTATCCGAAGCGTCTTTCAGGAGCTCTCGCTGTGCCCCAACTTGTCCGTACTGGAAAACCTGAGGGTTCCACATCGTGATCTGACGGGGTTCGGCTGGCGCAAAACCGCAGCGGCGCGGATTGCCGGTGCGCTTGACGAGATCTTTCCGGGGCACCGGATCGAACCGGGCATGATCGTTGGCGACCTGACCCTGGCCGAACGGCAGATGGTCGAGATCGCGGCCGGTTTTGCCAGTGGTCCGACACCGCCGCGCCTCGTCATCCTTGACGAGCCGACGTCGTCGCTTGATGCCTCCATCGCCCGGCAATTGCTGGAGCATGTGCGCCGTTTCTGCGCCAAGGGCGGTGCGGTCATTTTCATTTCGCACATGCTGGGCGAGGTTTTCGAAGTCGCATCGCGCATTGACGTGATGAAAGACGGCAAGATCATCGCCAGCAGACCGGCATCCGAGTTTACGCAGCAGGGCCTGATCGATGCCATGGGACATGTCGCTGCCGAAAAGGCCGCGGCCCGAACCGCCGTGGAAAGCGACCAGCGCATTGGTGGGGAAGTTCTGAAAACCCCTGAAGGCCTCAACGCGCGAAAAGGCGAGATCGTCGGTCTGGCGGGGCTTGCCGGACATGGGCAGGCCGAAGCGCTCGCCCGGTTTTTCATGTCCCGGTCGGGAAAACTCGGACGGGTGAAAGACCCTGAAGTGGCTTTCGTTGCCGGTGACCGCGGCCGGGACGGCGTCATGCCGCTCTGGTCGATCCTTCGAAACCTCACCCTGACCCACCTGCCAAGCCTGACCCGGCGCGGGCTGGTCGACGCGGTTGCGGAACAGGCTCTGGGCGCAGACTGGAAGAAGCGTATCGGCATTCGGACGGACAATCTGGACAACCTCATCCTGTCCCTGTCCGGCGGCAACCAGCAGAAAGTGCTTTTCGCCCGTGCCCTGGCCTCCACCGCGCCCATCGTGGTGATGGACGATCCGATGCGCGGTGTCGATGTCGGCACCAAACAGGAAGCATACGACATGATCCGAACGGAAGCTGCCTACGGGCGAACCTTCCTCTGGTATTCCACGGAAACGGATGAAGTCTGCCAGTGTGACCGGGTGTTCGTGTTCCGAAACGGTCAGATTTCAGCGGAACTGTCGGGGGACGGCATCACGGAAGAAAACATTCTGGCAGCCTCCTTCCAGATGCAGGGAACCGGCGCATGAACGGCAAGTACCGCATTCTGCTTCCGGTTCTGTCCCTGACGGTTCTGCTGGCGGCCGTCTTTTACCTTCAGCCCCGGGCGATGAGCTATTTCGGCCTGAACCTGCTCTTCAATCTCGCCGTGCCCATCGCGCTGGCAACGATTGCGCAGATGATGATCATCATGGTCAACGATATTGACCTGTCGGTCGGGACCTTCGTCAGCTTCGTTGCCTGCGTGACGGCAACATTCCTGAACGACGCACCTCTCTTGGGCGTCGCCATTCTGCTGGCGTCGATCCTTGCCTATGCGGCTATCGGCGCGCTGATTCACATTCGCCAGCTTCCGGCGATCGTGGTCACGCTCGGCATGTCGTTCGTCTGGGGTGGTCTGGCGGTTTTACTGCTGCCTTCGCCGGGTGGTGCGGCTCCGGCGTGGATCCGGACCGTGATGACCGTCAAGCCACCGCTGGTGCCGATGGCGGTGGTGGCCTGCGTCGTCATTGCCGGGCTAACGCATCTTTTGATCATGCGGTCCTCGACAGGGACGCTGTTGCGGGCAGTCGGTGGCAATGCCCAGGCGGTCGCACGCTCCGGCTGGTCTGTCACGAAACTGAAAGCGGGGGCCTATGCGCTCGCCGGTTTCTTCGGTGTTCTCGCCGGAGTGTGTCTCGTCGGGTTGACCACTTCGGCTGATGCCAACATTGCCCTGCGCTACACGTTGCTTTCCATTGCGGGCGTGATCCTGGGGGGAGGGGAGTTTACCGGCGGACGGGTTTCGCCTGTCGGTGCTGTTCTGGGTGCTTTGACGCTTGCCCTTGCCGGGAGCTTCCTGTCGTTCATGCGCCTGTCCCCCGACTGGCAGATCGGCGCCCAGGGCGCCATCCTCATCCTCGTGCTCGCCGTGCGGTTGATCTTCTCCCGCCGCGGACGGAAATGGAAGGGAGCCGAAAATGGATAACTCCCGTCTTTCGACAGTGCTTGCCATCCCCAAGCGCCCCTGGTTCTGGGCGTTCGCGGCCAGTGCCATCGCCTATCTCGCAACCCTTTCGCTGACAGAAGGGCGGGGCGGCGGAGAGCTTCTGTCTGCGGCACTGACCTTTGCTTCCTTCTCGGCCATTGTCGGGCTGGGCCAGATGTTCGTCATCACGCTGGGCCCCGGCAATGTCGATCTGTCGATACCGGCCACCATGACGCTGGCCGGTACCTTGTCTCTCAAGTTCATGGACGGGGCGGCGGATCTCATCTTGCCGGGACTGGCGCTTGCGATTGCCGTTGGCATTTCCACAGGCATCTTCAATTACCTGCTGATCCGTCTGTTGCGGATCCCGCCGATCATCGCGACCCTATCGGCGTCCTTCCTGTATCAGTCGCTGGCGATCTGGTGGAACCGCGGTCTCAGGATCAAACCGCCTGAAGCGCTTGCGGATTTCTCGACCGGTTCCATCGCCGGCTTGCCGAACCTGACGATCATCGGCGTGCTGATCGCGCTGTTGAGCTGGGTGGTTCTGGAACGGTCGATTTTCGGCCGCTGGGTGTCTGCCTTCGGTCAGAACACGCGTGCAGCCCGTTTGAGCGGGATACCGGTGGAGACGGTTAGGGCGGTGACATATGTTCTGTCTGCCGTGCTCGCTTCGTTCACGGGCTACCTTCTGGCAAGTTTCTCGGGAGGGGCTGCGCTCAACATGGGCACGGAATATCTTCTGATTTCCATCGCCGTCGTTGTTATCGGCGGCTGTTCCATCGCCGGCGGCAATTCCAATGTGCCGGGCATCTGGGGCGGGGCGCTGCTGATGTTCCTGGTCGTCTCGATGTTGAATTCCTACGGGTTTGGCGCAGGCGTGCGCCTGATCATGACCGGCGCAATCATTATCGCCATTGTCGCTGCCGCATCCGGAAAGGGCAGATCCGCATGAACAGTTTCTCGTCCCCCTATCAGATCGATGATCCGCGGTTCACAGCCCTGATCCAGAAGAATGCCAGGCTGCGCCAGCTTGCGACCGGTTTCGAGTGGACGGAAGGCCCTGTCTGGTTCGCTGACCAGCAGCTTCTTCTGTTCTCCGATATTCCCGCAAACCGGATGATGCGCCTGACCCTCGACGGCCAGGTCAGCACCTATCGCCAGCCGTCGGATTATGCCAACGGCAACACACGGGACCGCCAGGGACGCCTGGTCTCCTGCCAGCACGGAACAAGGTCGGTGACCCGCACCGAGCTGGACGGCAGCCTGACCGTACTTGCCGACCGTTACCAGGGAAAACGTCTCAATTCGCCCAATGACGTCATTGTCCAGTCGACAGGGGCGATCTGGTTTACAGATCCGACCTACGGCATCTTGAGCGATTATGAAGGCTTCCTGGCAGAGCCGGAACAGACCGCGCGCAACGTCTACCGCATCGACCCCGCAACGGGTGAGGTGGAGGCGATGATCGCCGATTTCACCCAGCCGAACGGCCTGGCGTTTTCTGCGGACGAGCGCGTTCTTTATGTAGCGGAGTCCGGTTCCAGTCACGATCCGGACGTCCCCTCCATCATTCGCGCCTTCAAACTGGACGCCACCGGCCGGATCCTGTCGGACGAGGTGTTCGCCACGATAGACCGGGGCCTGCCTGATGGCATGCGGGTCGACGCCGCAGGACATCTGTGGAGTTCGGCCTCCGATGGTATCCACTGCTTCCACCCGGACGGCACGCGCCTCGGAAAGATCCTGGTGCCGGAGGTGGTTGCCAATCTCTGTTTCGGCGGCGTTCGGGGCAACCGGTTGCTGATCACCGCAACCACGTCGGTCTACGAGATTGCAGTCAACGCAAAATCGGCGATCTGAAGGATCGCCGATAGAAAAACTCCGTGTTGAGGGTCTGACCGGGATCGCCGGTCAGGCCCTTACAAAGTCACGATGGCCTTGATCAGGCCTTCCCGGTCTTTCGCAAGCTCGCTGAATTTGTTTGGTAGCTCCTCAAGCTGCAGGGTCAGTGTACACAGCGCCCCCGTATCGATCCTGTCTTCGCGAATTGCCGACATGACGGTCTCGAAATCTTCACGGGTTGCGTTCCGGCTGCCGATGATCTGGGTTTCGCGTTTGTGGAACTCCGGATCACTGAAGCTGATGGTTTCCTTGACGACGCTGACCAGAACGTAGCGGCTGCCGTGGGCGAGCAGGGGAAAACCGGCCTCGATGGCGGCCGCATTGCCGGTGGCGTCGAAGATCACATCGAAACCATCTTGCAGCGGGCCCGACAGAATATCGGTGCCGGCAAGATGCGTATTTTCAAAGCCGAATTTTGCCGTGGCCTGGTCCAGACGCGCGCGGCTCATGTCCATAAGATGGACCTCGGCTCCCGAAAGGCGGGCGAAAAGGGCCGTGCCAATGCCGATGGGACCGGCGCCGGTGACCAGAACCCGGTCCTCGGCTGTCAGGTTTGCCCGGCGCACTGCATGGGCCCCAATAGCCAGAAACTCGACCATCGCGGCCTGCAGTTCGGTGAGGCCGGTTGCCGGATAGAGGTTCTGCTGCGGAACGGCGATGCGGGAACACAGGCCGCCATCCCGATGAACGCCGAGAACCTCGATATTGCTGCAGCAGTTCGGTTTGCCGCGCGTGCAGGCCCGGCAGGCGTTGCACGACAGATACGGGTTGACCACCACCAACTGGCCCGCCGTCCAGGATCCGGTGCTTTCCGCGATCCTGCCGCTCAGTTCATGCCCGATCACGCGCGGGTAGTTCAGGAATGGGTGCTTGCCTTCCAGGATGTGATAATCGGTACCGCAGATGCCGACAGCCTGAATGTCGATGAGTGCCCAACCCTCCGGGGCATGGTCCGGCAGGTCCCGCGTTTCGAGCGTGAAGACGCCCGGCTCGACAACGGTGCCGCAGACCATCGATTGTGCCACCGCCGGCGACTTGGTGTTTTCAAGTGTCATTGAACGGCTTTCTGGCTCCGGGGAGCCCAGTCATGAGGCAGATCGCCCTTGATGATGAGGCTGAGAACGTCGTCCTTGGTCACGTCTTCAATCCGGTGCGAGCCGACTTTACGGCCCTTGTTCATGACAATGACACGGTCGCAAAGTTCGAACACGTCATGCATGTCATGACTGACCAGAAGGATACCGATCCCTTCCTCGCGCAACTGTCTGATCAAGGATCCGACCATGGCCGTTTCCGAAGGGCCGAGAGCGGCGGTCGGTTCGTCCATGATCAGGATCTTGACGTCAAAATAGATCGCTCTGGCGATGGCAACAACCTGCCGCTGGCCGCCGGACAGGCTGGACACAGGGTCGTTCAGGTTCTTGAAATTCGGGTTGAGCCTTTTTAGAACACGGACCGCTTCAGCCATCATTCTGCTGTCGTCCAGATTGCCGAACCTTGTTTTCAGCTCCCGGCCGAGAAACAGGTTGGCGGGCGCGTTCAGATGATCTGCCAGTGCCAGTGTCTGATAAATGGTCTCGATACCCAGATCACGCGCATCATGAGGCGACTGGATATCTGCAACTTCGCCGTTGACCTTGATCGTCCCCGAGTTGGGGATCATGGCTCCGGACAAGATCCGCATCAGGCACGACTTGCCGGCGCCGTTATGGCCGAGAACGCCGACGACTTCTCCCGGATAAAGGTCAAGGGAGACGTCGTTCACGGCCCTGATGCCGCCAAAGTGCTTTTCGATTTGGTCCATCTGCACCAGCGGTGTCGCGGACTGAGCATCTGGTTTCATATTCCGTGTCCCGATCGACGGTTGAAAGGACCGGAAGCCTGGCAATGTCAGGCTTCCGGCCGTGTTTTATGGCGTTAGTACAGGACGTTCTGAACGCTCGGATGATCGATGTTGTCCTTGGTCGCCAGGACAACGCCGGTATCGATGAAGTTCGGCACCTGTTCACCGTTCAACAGCTTCAGAATGGTCTGAACGCCGATCTCGCCCATCTGGAACGAGCCCTGAACGGCCGTTGCGGCCAGGGTGCCGTCACGGACGAAATCCTGCAGGTCGGTGTTGCCGTCAAAGCCGATTGCGGTCACCTTGCCGGCCTTGCCAGCTTGCGCCAGGGCCCGGCCCATGCCGATGGCTGTCGGTTCGTTGGCACCGAAAATGCCGACGAGATCCGGGTTTGCCGCCAGAACGTCGGTGGTCTGGTTCAAGGCAGTGGCCATCTGCGACTGGGAGTAATAGGGGCCGACGATCTCGATCTTGGACTGATCCTCGATCCGCTTGACGAAGCAGCCAACGCGGCCGAGTTCGGAGCCAACACCGGCGACGTAGGACATCACGGCGACCTTGCCTTCGGTTCCCACTTCCGAAATCATCTTGTCGGCAACCAGTTGTCCTGCCGCACAGTTATCGGTCGACAGGAACGACTGGTAATATTCCTTGCCGTTGTCGGCGAGGCTGGAGTCGATGATGACGACCGGGATTTCGGATTCAAACGCCTTCTTCACTGCCGGGATCAGGGCTTCCGGATCGGACGGAGCCAGGACGATGCCCGATACGCCGCGGTTGATGGCGTTTTCAACGAGGTTGACCTGATCGGCGACAGCCGATTCCGATGCCGGGCCATTGAACGTCATCGTATGGGCGGATTGACCCTCGATGGCGGCGCTGGCGCCCTTGTTCACGTTCTGCCAGAAGTTGGAATTCGTCGTCTTGACGATGACCGCGATTTCTCCGGCCTGTGCGGCCGCTGCCGACAGCGCAAGGGCGCTTGCCATCATGGCTGTTGTCAAAAGCTTCTTCATTTCATTCTCCTCCAATCGAAGTTGCTTTGCTTGTCGTCCGGCTTCCTCAGCGCCGGTTTCTGATCTGATCGACGTAGACCGCCAGAATGACGATGATGCCGATCACGATTTGCTGGATGAATGCCGAGACACCGGCCATGTTGAGACCGTTCCGCAGAACCCCGATGATGGCCGCGCCGATCATCGTTCCCGAAATATTGCCGACGCCGCCCATGAGCGAAGCCCCGCCGATGACAGCGGCTGCAATCGCGTCGAGCTCGTACATGACGCCTTCATTGGGCTGAACGGTCACGAGGCGCGACATCAGAACGTTGCCCGCGAGCCCGGCCAGAGCGCCAGACAGGACGTAAGCGAAGATCTTTGTGCGGTCGACCAGGACACCGGAAAGACGGGCGGCTTCCTCGTTCGATCCGGTCGCATAGATGTGCCGGCCGATCTGGCGGCGCCTGAGCAGGTAGGCCCCTGCAACCGCGACGATCGCCAGAAGAATGACGGGATAGGGAATTCCTGGGAAAACGACTTTCGGAAAAATACCGCCGGTTTTCTCAACGATGCGGAACAGCGAACCGTTGCCCAGAAGCCCGAAGCTTTCCCCAAGCCGTGAAATCGGTGCAGCACCTGTTAACTGGAGAGCAACACCGCGTGCGATCAGCATCATGCCGAGCGTTGCCACAAACGGGGTAATGCGCATCTTGGTGATGACGAACCCGTTGACGAACCCGCAGGCCGCGCCGGCCATCACGCCAATCGCCATGGCAGGAGCTACCGGCACACCTGCCTTGATGCTCAACCCGGTGATGGTTCCCGAAAGCGCCAGGACGGAGCCGACGCTAAGGTCGATGCCGCCGGTGATGATGACCATTGTCATCCCGATCCCGAGCAGGCCGATGACGGACGTCTGCAAAAGCACCGTCAGCCCGTTGTTGATGGAAAAAAAGGCTGCGTTGCCGAAGGAAAACGCGAAGATCAGCAGGGCAAGCGTCAACAGCGCCGACAGCTTGTGAAAGGAGCCGGCTGACAATTTGAACGTCCAGGATGCTGGCTCCGCGCCTCGATCAAGATCCGCCATAAATCCTCCCGGGCCGGACATTGAGTTTAATTATTAAAAACATATGAGCGCGGATAAGGGGTGTCGTCAATAGTTTTTTATTTTTTAATACAAACAATCTGAATTGTCCGTCGTTTTGGATATGCTACGCTTCGATCATGGCGAGAACGGACGAACGATTCAGAAGCGCGTACAACAGGTTGCTGGATATATGCAGCAGCATGGAGATTGGTGATCAACTGCCCGCCGAGACCGCGCTTGCGGACCGGATGGACGTGAGCAGAACCATCGTGCGCAGCGCTCTGCAAAAGCTGGATAGCGACAAACTGATCCGCTGGGAAGGTCGCAACAAGACGCTGATCCGGAAACCTCAGGCGGAGCATCGTCTGGTTCCTGCCGAAAGCACATTGTCTGCCGAGGAACTGGAACACAGGTTCTTTGAATGGATCCTGCGTTTCGATGTGCCGGCGGGAACGTCGCTCAATGTGGCGCAGCTTTCCCGTCAATTCGGTGTTCCCGTTCACAACCTGCAGGAATTTCTGGCCGGGCTAAGCCGGCTGGGTCTGGTGGAACGCCGCCCTAGGGGCGGCTGGTCGCTGCTGGGGTTTACCTCGGAGTTCGCGGTCGAATTGTCCGAGTTTCGCATGGTGCTGGAACTGAACGCGGTCAGGCAGTTGCTCACTCTGCCTCCGGATCATGAAATCTGGGACAAGCTGAAGGTCCTGAAACGGGAGCACGAGGACCTGAAGTCCGTCATTACAGAGCGCTATCACGACTTTTCCCTGCTGGACGAAAAGTTTCATTCGGCCATCAACAGCGTGGTCAGGAACCGGTTCGTTCTCGAAGCTCAAAAGCTCATCAAGCTGATCTTCAATTACCACTACATGTGGGACAAACGCGATGAGCTGGAACGCAACGCAGCCGCGATCGACGAGCATCTGGAATGGATCGACGCAATGCTTGCGCGTGACAGCGAAGGGTCGGAGGCCGCTGCGCTCAAGCATCTCCGGCGATCGAAGGAAACGCTCCTTCAATCGCTGCGGGTTCACAAGTTTGCCTGAAGGCTCCCTATCGGAGGGCTGCCGAACATCCTTGAAAAATCCGCTGGCGGTTTGGTCGCGAGGCTGTCCAGGTTGCGTTTCAACGACGTGACTTTGGACGTTCCCAGCAGAACGGACGCAACACCGGGATAGCTGTGGGCGAAGTGAAGGGCCGCACTGGCAAGCGACAGCCCCATCCCCTCGGCCTGTGCTTTAAGAGCGGTGACTTTTTCCAGGATTTCCTGCGAGGCCGGTGCGTAATCGAACCAGGCGCCCTCGACCGGCCCCGTCGCAAGAATTCCGGAATTGAAAATCCCGCCGAGAACCAGGCTTGTCCCCCTTTGCCGGCACTTCTCGACAAGACCGTCTTCGGCTTCGCGGTCAAGCAGGGTCAGTCGTCCGGCAAGCAGGATGGCATCCAGGTCGGTCTCGGTCAGAAGGTCCAGGCAAACCTGTGTCTCGTTCACGCCGATCCCGAAGGCGCGGATCTTTCCCCGGTCTTTCAACCGTTGCAATCGGTCAAGACCAGACACAAGCAAGTCCTGCATGTGCTTTTCATTTGCGGCGCCGTGTGTGTAGGTGCCGATGTCATGGATGTAGACGATATCGGCATAGTGCGTCTGCAGCCGCTCGAAGCTGCCTTCCAGCGACGCTTCAATGCCGTCGCCCGAATAGTCGTAGCGAACGTCGTTAGGCAGCGGATCGATGAAACCGTCGGCCTCCTTGAGCGTGGGGCCGGGAGACAAGACACGCCCAACCTTGGTCGACAGGACATAGTCCTCACGGGGCTTCGATTTCAGGAAGCGGCCAAGCCGTTCCTCCGACCGGCCGCGGCCATAATGCGGCGCGGTGTCGAAATAGCGGATACCGGCGTCCCAGGCGGATTGAAGAACTGCGGTCGTCTCCTCGTCCGAAACGGCCCGTCCCAGATTTCCGATAGCCGATGCTCCGAAGGAGATGTCCGTCACCTGAACATCTGTTGTGCCGATCTGCCTAAGGGCTCTCATGATTGTGCAGCTACCGATGTATTCGCGACTGCGTCCAGCCGGGGCGTTTGAAGCGACGGGGCGGCTTTCCGGGACCAGGACAGGAAGGACGCTATCCGCCGGTTTATCTTCTCATCATGACTTTGCGCGATGTCGGCGAGCTTGTGGTCCAGAAACGGGTTCTTGAACCTGTCGATTGTCGTGGCGGCGTAAGCTTCGGCTTCCTGTTTCCTGTCCTGAGCCGCAAAGGCGGGGATGACTTCCCGCCGATAGAGATCTTCAAGGTCAGGGCCGTAGTCGGGGCTGTCCATCAGCTCCCGGACGAAGTGCAGGGGCGAGTTGCCTGCTGCCAGCCACCGCGACACCAGATAGGTATGTCCGAGGTTCAAGATGAACAGCTTCAGGGTCTCGACCTGCTCCAGATCCTTGACGACCTGAACGCATGGATGCACGCAAGGTAGAATGAGGCCCGGCTGATCCTCGATTGCCCAGAGCGCATAAGGTTCGGCCACCGCGCCGGCCGGCTCCAGCGGTTCGGAGACGATCCTGTCGACGAGGGAATTCACCCAGGTCACTTTTGCGCGCAGCCAGTCTGAAAATTCGGAAGGATAGAGTGCGGCGATCCCCAGGACGAGGTCTCTCAGGACCTTGCCGTTTTCAGGGATCAGTTCGGCCGGCATGACCTGAATGGGCGCTCCGCCGCCTTTGAACCTTTGAAACAGAAACCACGTCAGCTTGGCCGGATAGGATATCTCAAGGGAAAAGTCGGTGCGCTTGTCGGCCTCGTTTGGCCTATACCCCGCATCGGCGGTGTTGGAGAGGATGATCCTTGCTTCACCGGCGACAATCTTCGCAACCTCGCCAAGGTCATCCGGCAAGGACAGGGCGCGTTTGATGCTGCTGACGGTTTTGCTCGTGTCCACCAGAGCGCCGTTTTCGATGCCCTTGATCCGGACTTCGTAACCGGAGGGTGCCGCCAGCGCCTTCAGACGATGAGCGCGGGACGCGTCACCGCTGGTCTGCACCACCGTGATTGGTCCTGCGTCCTGCCCGTCGGCCATAGCCTCCGACACGAAGAGATCCACATGCGCCTGCAAGAAGCGGCTGGTCCCGAATTGAACGATCGCTGATGTCGGCATTTTGTCCTCCGAATGATGTTATGTTTATTATTATTACAAACAATTTAAATCAATGGGTTTCCTCCTGCAAGCCAGATCCGGTCACAAACGATCAAACGTTGTCACAGAAGGGGTGTATGGAACTGGCGGCCGATGCCACATGCGTGTGCAGCCGATTGCCGTAATCGTGGCGCGATTGGTAGCAGACAGAACCGAAAGCCTTTATAGGGGCATGATCTTGCTTTCAGAGCCACCTGACGCGCTGGAAACGACGTAACATGCGGTCCCACCGCAACAGATGACCCTGCCCGGGAAATTAAGGAACCATGCTGAAACTTCCGAACGACACGGACATAAAGGCTGAGACGCTGAAGGCGTATCTGGCAAGACAGCACGCGGCGAGCGATACGGCCTCCGTCCTCGAAGCCATTGCCGATGCGTCCGGCGCGCTGGCAGACAGGCTGGCTGCGGGAAGTTTGCCGGGAGACCCAGGCGAGGTCGTCGGCACCAATGAAAGCGGAGACCGGCAAAAGGCCCTCGACGTCGGCGCGCATCTGCATATGGTCGAGGCGCTTCGGGCAGCCGGTGTTCGGCAACTCCTTTCCGAAGAAGCGGAAGAGATCATCCTTCTCAATCCGGAAGGCACGCTGGACGTTGCCATCGACCCGATCGACGGTTCGGGCAGCATCGGCACGGGCGCACCGCTCGGGACGCTGTTTTCGATCCTGCCGGCAACCGAACAAGGTTTCCTGTGCACGGGACGATCCGTCATTGCGGCCGGATATGTTGCGTTCGGCCATTCGACAGATCTCGGCTTCAGCCTGGGCAATGGTCTTCACCTTGCTGTCTTCGACAGGGCAGAGGGGACGTTCAGGATGTTGCGGGAAAACCACCAGGTGCCGGCCAAGTCCCGCACACTGGCGTTCAACGCCTCCAACGCACGGCATTGGCCGGAGGCGGTAAAGCGGTTTTCCGAGGACGTTCTCAAGGGCAAGGAGGGGCGGTTGGGTGAAAACTACAACATGCGCTGGCTGGCCTCCGCCGTGGGCGAGTTTCACCGGATTCTGCTTCAGGGCGGATTGTTCTTCTATCCCGGCGATCAGCGGCCAGGGTATGAAAACGGCCGGCTGCGCCTGATCTATGAAGCCATCCCGATCGCGTTCCTGATAGAGCAGGGGGGCGGCAAGGCAACGGACGGGCAATCGCCCATTCTGGACCTGTTGCCCGAAAGCCTGCACCAGAACATACCGCTGATCTTCGGTTCGCCCGAGAACGTCGACATGTTCATTACCTATTGCGCGGACCGCGCCCAGCACGTTGATGGCTGAAACAGGCAGCCGGCAGTTGCCACTGATTTCAGCACTTCCGGTTCACGCCAACTCGGTGCGAAGCCAGGCGATCAAACGGTCGACGGCCACATGCTGCGACTGTTTTGTGCCCCGATAGACCGAGATTTCGCTCGGTCTCTTCAGGATTATGTCGCAGGGCGTGCACAACTTGCCTTCTTCAACGAGGCCGCTTACCGTGCATCTCCAGCCA
This sequence comes from Roseibium aggregatum IAM 12614, assembly GCF_000168975.1. Taxonomy (GTDB): domain Bacteria; phylum Pseudomonadota; class Alphaproteobacteria; order Rhizobiales; family Stappiaceae; genus Roseibium; species Roseibium aggregatum. The sequence continues at coordinate 49,878 of NZ_AAUW01000020.1, read as the reverse complement.
AGCGCAACGCCCTGACCGGCAACGGCCGCCTGAAGCACCAGCGGATAACTGTCGAAATAAATGATCTTCGGGTTTGCCCGACGGGGCATGCCGATGGCTTCGTACCAGTCCGGCCAGTCAAACCAGTCCTGAGGCACGACCCGGTGCGACAGGAGCGGCAAACTTGAAAGTTGTTCCGGTGTCAGTGGCAAGGGAAGGTCTTTTAAAAGGGACGGAGCACACACCGGGAAAATCTCGTCCGATGCCGTGAACAGCAGGCGTGCGGCTCCGGAGGCTCGGCCCGTGGTCTGAAGGGCGACGTCGAAGGGCTCCCGGGCTTCCGTCAAGGGTTCCAGAGCGCTGACAAGCTGAAGCTGGATTTCGGGGTGTGCCGCATGAAATCCTGAGAGGCGCGGCATCAGCCAGTAGAACGCCTCGCAGAGCTGACAGCGCAGGACGATCGTGTCGGGATCGGCTGTTCCCCTGATTGAGGCAACTTCCGTGCGAATTGCCCGCAAGGCCTCACCGACAACCTGGCCCAGACGTTTCCCTTCCTCCGTCACAAACACCGCGCGGTTGCGCCGTTCGAAAAGACGCACGCCCAACTCTTCTTCAAGCTGACCGATCTGTCTGCTGATGGCTGTCTGGGTGAGGCCCAGTTCGTCTGCGGCGCGCGTAAAGCTTTCATACCGTGCAGCAGCCTCGAACGGCCTCAGACGGGCCAGCGGAAGGTCGTCCTTATGCATGCGTTTCAGTCATGTATTTTTCGAAATTTCTCATTTTTCCAGCATCGGAAGCTGTGATCACATGAGGAAATGATATCTTTATTTCTGCCGAAACAACAAGGTGGAGCGGTGCTCGCCGGCATCCTTTCGATTACAGGCGCGGTGCTGCTGCTGTCCCTGTCTGACGCATTGGTCAAGCTGAACAGCGATGGCGTTGCGCTTGGCCAGTTGCTTCTGGTTCGCTCTGTTGTCGCGGCCGTTCTGCTCGCGCTTGTGCTCGCCGTCACGGGGGTTGGTTCGCACGTTTGGCACGCTGTGACCATCTGGGTGTGGCTCCGCAGCCTGTGCCTTGCCCTGATGTGGGGCTGCTACTACGCCGCGCTGCCGCTGATGCCGCTTTCCCTTGCCGCTGCCTGCTATTACACCTCGCCTTTGTGGATGGCTGTTCTGACATCGGTTTTCCTTGGCAGGCCTGTCGGGGTGAAAGGTAGCGTTTCAATTGCCCTGGGACTGTCGGGGGTCGTCATCCTCCTGCGCCCGGGCATCGGGGACGTTTCTCCGGTCATGGTTCTGCCTCTGCTGGCGGGGTTCTTTTATGCGCTTGCGGCGGTCATTACCTCCGCCAGGTGCAGGTACGTGCCGCCGCTTGCGTTGGCGTTCAACCTGAACCTCGTGCTGGCCGGTTCTGGCGGTGTCTATGTGGCAGTGCTTCACCTCGTGTCTGCTTCTGATGGCGCGGGATTTCTGCTGAGCGCCTGGCCCGCTCTTTCATTGTCCGGGTGGGGCCTTTTGATGCTTTTGGGGCTGCTGCTTTCTGTCATCACGGTCGCGGTGGCATGTGCCTATCAATTGGCACCAGCCCCATTGATTGGTCTCTTCGACAATGGTTATCTCGTTTTCGCTGTCATCTGGGGTGTGCTGTTCTTCGCAGATATGCCAGACAGGACTGATCTCACCGGCATCGCCCTTATCGGCTGTGCTGCCCTTCTTGCCTCCGTGCCTATTACTGTCGGCCGCCGGTGCCCGGCCCCGAAGGAGAGTTGACCGTGTCTCTGGAAACCTGGCTTGCCTACACACTTGCCTGTGTCGTTCTGACCATCATTCCCGGGCCGAGCGTGATGCTTGTCGTCGGTCAAACCCTCATGCGGGGGAAAACCGCGGCGATGATGTGCATTCTCGGCGATGTTGTTGGAAGCATCGTTCTGACAGGCCTCTCCTTTGCAGGCGTCGGCGCAATTCTGGCCGCGTCCACCGTTCTGTTCCAGACAGTGAAATGGGTTGGTGTCCTCTATCTCGCCTGGCTGGGGTACAGCCAGATCCGGGAGGCCCGTCGCGACGGCGGGAGCGTCGAAACGTCAGTCCAGACACATTCGCCCAAAGGCAGTTTTTGGCGCAGTTTCTGGGCCGGCACGCTGACTGCCATCTTCAATCCCAAGGCCATCGTGTTCTACATGGCCTTCCTTGCCCAATTCATCGACCCCACAGGTGATTTGGCGGTCCAGCTCGCGGTTCTGACGGTAACCTCCAGCCTTGTCGTCATGGGGCTTCTGACCGGCTATGCCGTTCTCGCCGCACGCGCGCGGAAAGTCTTTCAGACCAGCAAGGCCCGGCGGCGCATGGGGTACGCTGGCGGCGGGTTCATGATCGGCGGCAGCGCGCTGATGGCGATCACGCGCTGAATGAAAAGGCTTGCACGGCAAGCATCAGTCTTCGCGGGCTTCCGCTTCACGGCGTTCGAACGACACAAATGAGCCGTCCGGCAGAACTTCGTGAATGTGCACCGGTGCACCCGTTTCATCCAGCTCCACAAGTCCGATGCCGGATGCATTCAGCAGCCGGCGGCCATGCGGCGTGCCGACGGGCTTGCGCGGAATGACGCGCATGCCGCGGCGCTTCGTAAACCAGTTCAAGGGCGAGCGGGGCGAAAAGGCCCATCTGTTGCCGCGATCGAGGATATTGATCAGCTTGTCCGGCCACTTGTTCTTGATGCCGCTGCTGCAGATCTGCCAGATCTTCGGTCCGTCGCCGATTTCGCCGGAAAGCTTCGGTGCCGACTGGCGCAATTCGACATCGTAGACGAACGAGTAGTGCACATCGCCGGAAAGGATGACGAAATGCTGGGGGGTGCCACGGTGACTGAACACGTTCAGGATCGCGCTCGCGGTTCCCGGATGGGCCATCCAGTATTCCGCATCGACAGTCAGTGGCTTGCCCGCAAGCGTGAACAACTTCTGCACCGTTTCGATCAGTTTGACGCCAAAGATAGGCGCTGCGCTTACGAGAAGAACCGCATCTTCACCTTTCAGGTGAGTCTGAAGGTCCGTTACCGCCTCCCAGTCCAGAAGGCCGGAAGGGTCGCTGGCGCGGCGTTCGGACCGCCAGCGCCGCGTTCTTGTGTCCAGAACGATCAGCGGCGGGGTCGTCTGCCACTGATAGTCCCACTGCTCGTAGTCAAGCAGGCTGGTGATTGCGTCTTCATGTGCCTCTGAACCTGGCGCATTGAGTGCGGCTTCGACGCAGGGAATGATCTCCGGCCCGATGGCCTCTGCCCTGTTTCCCCAGGCCTGGTTGAGTGCATAGGCGATAAGGGCATTGCCGATCACCCGGCGCGACAGCGGGTGGGTATATGCGGCCTGCTCCCAGGCGAGCGACAGGTTCCAGTCGTCCGTAATGTCGTGATCGTCGAAAATCATCGCCGTAGGAAGATGCGCCATCAACCGTCTGCAGGCGGGCAGATCGGCCCGGAAACCCTTCAGCGTTTCCGTCTCCTCGGCATACATCTCCGCGTCTTCGCCCTCCAGGCCCTCCGGGGCTTCCACCTCCGGCATGTCTTGCCAAGGGGCAGGCGACCACACGAGAAGATACATGGCCAGCATCTCGCCGAGTGTGACAAGGTGGTTGCGGGCGTGCTGGGTGGTGAACACCGGCTTTTCCGTGCCGCCGAACAGAACGTCGAACACGGTTTTATCCTTGTAGACCCGGGGCAGAAGTTTATCGCGATGATAGAGCAGGTTGCCGGCTTCTCGCAGGGCGCTGCCGGATGCCGGCAGGCCGGGCTCGGCACCATCCAGCGGTTCATCTGGCAGGCCGAGTTTCTCAACGAGCAGGCTGATTGCCTGCAACATCGGCCCGGCAACATCGTCGGCATATATCTGGTCCCCGCTCATGATGAGCACCGACGGCAGCGCGGGTGTGTCTGAATCGTTTGCCTCCGTGGATCCGAGCGCCTGACGCAGGAGCTCATCGGCTCCGGCGAGCCCGTCGCGGGTGCGCGCATGCGGTTTTCGGCAGGAGCCGTGCAAGAGAGAGGTGATGCGGTCGGGCACCCTGAAGCACGGCAGGTCGCGCCCCGGATAGCAAAGATCGGGCGCCCACACCGTGTGATCCTGCCAGCCTTCCTGCGCACAGTCGGTGGGCCTGACGCTCAGCCGATAGGAAATCAGCGCGTCAATTGGCAGCGATGTCTTCAGCTCGATGTCGATGAGGTGATAATAAAGGTGTTCTCCTGCCTTCACGATGGGCCAGTCAGAGGCTTCGGTGTCAAATACCTGGTTGAGGTCAGGCTGGGCTTCTGGGAAAAACTCCAGACGCACGTCGCAGGGCCGCGATGCGGCAAGCCAGACGCTTACGCTTTTCGCTGTGACACGGCGCAGGATCGGTCCCGCCAGGACAATAGGGAGACCGGCTCCAACTGTCATTATGAACTCCTCGTCCGTCTGCCAAACACACACGGAGTGAGTGCTCAACCGTCTTCGTCATGCTGATCTTGCTGCCGTAGACATATGACGTGCAGCACCGGCATCCAAGTGTCTGTAGAAGAACGATTGCCCCGCGGTTTCGTTCGCGGGGCTGGAGATTTTTTGGAAAACGGAATGACAGAGGCCGCAGCACCGGCAGGCGTCAACCCTTCACGCCCGATGAGATCATGACAGCTTCCGTCACCTTCTTCTGGAAGACCAGATAGGCAATGGCGACGGGCATCGCACCCAGAAGCGCGACGGACATCAGGCGGGCGTAATAAACGCCGAAGGCATCGTTCACCTGGGTAATCCCCACCGGGATCGTCATCTGGTTTTCCGTGGTGATGACCAGAAAGGGCCAGAAAAACTGGTTCCAGGCGCTGATGAAGGTGATGATCGCCAATGCGGTGGTGATGCCCCAGTTCAGCGGCAGATAGATCTTGAACAAGAGCGTATAATCACCGCCGCCATCCAGAACGACGGCTTCGCGCATTTCCTTCGGTACGGCATCGAAGAACTGCTTGTAGACGATGATCACCACCGGAACGATGAGCTGGGGCAGGATGATGCCGGCCCAGGTGTTGATCAGACCCATGTCGTTCATCAGGATGAACTGCGTCACCACGAGCGCCTGCGAGGGCACCATGAAGCTGGCGAGTACGACGCCGTAAAGCAGCCGCCGCCCGGGAAACCGCATCTGCGAGATCGCATAGGCGCACATCATGCCCGATACGATAACGACCAGCGTGATGATCACGGAGGTGCCGATGGAATTCCAATACCAGGTGAGCAGCTTGGTATCGAAGATGGCAGCAAGATAAGACGACAGGTTGAATTCGTCGGGAATGACCCCGGCGCCTTCGCTCACGACCCTTTCCTCGGTGCGGATCGAGGTGATGAAAGCCCAGTAGAGCGGGAAGACCCAGATGGCGGCCGCCAGCAGGCTGCCGATGCCCAGAACCCAGTTTTCAAGCTTGCGGGTCTTCATTGCTTGTTCCCTCCCGCGCGCAAGAGCTGGAATTGCAGGACCGACACGACCACGATCAACACGAACAGGACCAGGGCGATGGCCGAGGCATAGCCGCCGTGGTTCAGCTGGAAGGCTTCCCGGTAGACCATCAGCAGCAGCACATAGGACGAGTTGAACGGCCCGCCGGACGACAGAAGGTAGATCTGGTCGAAAATCTTGAGCTGCAGGATGAGTTGAAGGGTCAAGACCAGGGCCGTGACCGGCCAGAGCAGGGGCCAGGTGACCTTCGTGAACAGTTGCCAGCGGGTCGCGCCGTCCAGGGCAGCGGCTTCATAATAGTCGCTGGAGATGTTGCGAAGGCCTGCGATGAACAAGAGAACATTGAATCCGTTGGTCCACCAGATGGTGACGGTGGCAACCGTCGGCATGACCCAATAGGGGTTCTTGAAAACTGGTACCGGTTTACCGGTAAAGAACGCGAACACCGGTTGCAGCACGCCGAACTGAAAATCCAGCATCCAGGTCCAGATCTGTGTCACGACCGACACCGGCAGGATGTAGGGCAGAAAGAAAAGCGCCAGAATGAGCGCCTGAAGCGGCCCTTTGAGGCGCGTGATCATCATCGCGATGGCAAGGGCCAGCGCGGTGGTTGGGACAACGGTCAGGAGAACGAAGTAACCGTTGTTCTTCAAAGACGTATAGAAGAGATTGTCAGTCAGCAACCGCTTGAAATTGGCCAGACCGACCCACTCGCCCGTACCTATCAGGGGCGCGTCGGTGAAGCTCAGCTCGATCATCCGGATGGTCGGATAGAGAAAGACCAGCACGAAGGTCAGGACAAAGGGCGCAATGAGCGTCATGGCGACCGCCACTTCCCTGCGCCGGTTGGTAATCATGGCCACTTTTGTAATCGTCCTTTGCTCGCCCGGTGAGAGGCCTGCCGCATCGCATTGGATGCGGCAGGCATCGCAGGCAGTGCGCTTGCGTCTACTGGATCTTCGACTGGAGTTCGTCTTTCACCTGCTGGGCAGCCTGTGCCGGCTCAAGATAGCCATGCATGGCGGGCGAGATGATGTTGATGGTCGCGTCATAGACTGGCGAGGCCACCCCGGCGATCGGCGATCTCGGATCATAGACCGCGGTGTCGGCGAGAGACGAATAGGTGGCATTCGGCTCCATCTGTCCGAATTCATCGCTGGTGGCGACGGGCTTGTAGGCAGGAATGTGCCCGGCGCTGGCCCAGGAGATCGAGTTCTTCTCCATCCATCCGATTGCGGTCATCACCGCCGCGCGTTTTTCGGGGCTCATCTCCTTGCCGGTGGGAATGGCGAATGCGTGGGAATCCGCCCAGGTGGCCGTGGTTCCAAGCAAGGTTGGAATTTGCACCGCGCCCCAGTCGAACCCGAGCGTGCCCTTGCTGGACATGTCGACCAGGGTGGGAACCTCCCACACGCCGTTCATGTGGAAGGCGGATTTGCCCGAGGTGAACAAGGCGACGGAGGCCGGATATTCCGCCTGTTCCGGCTGCCAACCCTGCTTGTGCCAGTTGGTCATGATCTCGATTGCATTGGCGGCCTTGTCCAGATTGTCACCCGCCAGAACTTCCCCGTCGGTGATCAGCTCGCCGCCCTGCTGCTTGAGCAGGGTGAAGAAGACCCGGTAGGTGCTGCCATCGTCAGCCGTGGCATAGGAGACAGGTGTTTCAGATCCGTTCTCCTTGGCCAGCGCGAGCGCTTCCTCGAAATCGGCAAGGCTTTCAATGCCGGTCAGGTTGCCTTCGTCATCGAGGAAGCGGGATCCCTTGAAATAGCTCTTGTTGATGTAGAGCACGATCGAATGGATATCGAAGGGCACTGCATGAAGGTTGCCTTCGGCATCGCTTGCAGCGGCAATGGCGGCTGGAAAGAAATCGTCCTTGCTGAGACCGGCAGTGGCAAGATCATCATCGCTGATCACGTCCAGCACGTTTTCCTCAAGCCCGAGCGGCATGCGCGACAGGTGATAGGTCATCACGTCCGGACCCTGCCCGACGGCGACCGAGGTGCGCACCTTCGTGTAGTAGGGCACACCCCATTCCAGGGTGGTCGCGTTGATCTTGATGTCCGGGTGCTCTTCGTTGAAGCGCTCGATCAGCGCCTTCATGCGAACGCCGTCACCACCGCTCAGAAAGTCCCACCAGGTGATGTCCTGCTGGGCAAATGCCGGCAGACTGGCAAGGCTCATCGCCCCGGCTGCCAGAAGTGTCTTAAGGTATTTCATCGACTCTTCCTCCCAAATGACAAACCGGCATCTCCCATCAAGGCCGGTTCAAAGGTACCAGGCAGACAGACGGTCTACCGAATACGCTGGTCCTGCTCGTCGAAGACCAGAACCTTTTCCGGCGCGCAGGTGAGCTTGATTGCTTCCCCGCCGCCGGCGTGGCGGCTGCCACGCCATTCAACGACTATTTCGCGGCCGTCCGGCATATGCGTGTGCAGGTAGGAAACACCTCCCAGGTCCTCAGCCATTTCCACGGTTACGGGTACGCCTGCGTCCGCGGTTGTCAGGTGTTCCGGACGCAGTCCGAGGGTCATCCGGCTGCCAGCCGGAAGATCGCCGGAAACCCGGGCCATCAGGCTGGCTTCCGTTCCCTCAATGGCCACACGCAGGCAATCGCCTTCCCGGCCAAGCACTGTTGCCGGCAGAAAGTTCATGGCGGGCGATCCGATGAAACCGGCAACACACCGGTTGTCCGGATCGTCGTAGAGATCCAGCGGCTTGCCGGCCTGCTGCACGACACCCTGCTTCAGAACGAAGATCCGGTCGGCCAGCGTCATGGCCTCCACCTGGTCGTGGGTGACATAAATCATCGTCGCGCCGATCTGCTTGTGCAGCCGCGCAAGCTCCAGCCTCATCTGGACACGCAGTTCCGCATCCAGGTTTGACAGCGGCTCATCAAACAGGAACACCTTGGGCTGACGCACGATCGCCCGTCCGATTGCCACCCGCTGGCGCTGACCGCCGGACAGTTGAGACGGCTTTTTTTCAAGCTGTTCCTCAAGCTGGAGAATGCGGGCCGCTTCCATCACCTTGTCGTGCACGTCCTGTTTTGGAGCGCGTTTCAAACGCATAGAAAAGGCCATGTTCTCGAAGACCGACAGGTGCGGATAAAGCGCGTAGGACTGGAAAACCATGGCAACGCCGCGCTTGGCCGGTTCCTGCCAGGTTACATCGGTGCCCTCGATGGAGATCGTGCCGCCGCTCGTGTCTTCAAGACCTGCGATCATGCGCAGCAATGTCGACTTTCCGCATCCGGACGGGCCGACAAAGACTGCGAATTCACCTGCCGGAATGTCCATGCTGACATCGTGGATCACCCCGACCGGGCCGAAGACCTTGCGTATGTTGCGAAGGTGAACACCCATCACATGGTTCCCCTCAGGACACGTTCAGCCGCAGGACGTGATAGGAAAGGGGTGCCAGCTTGCCCTTGAGCTGACCGTCCTCCACGCCAACGCCTGTCCCCTTGCCGGGAACCACGTTGTCCGGCTTGTCCGGGCCGTTGGTATCGTTGAGGCCGTAGCCCTCCATGGACAGGTGCTCGGCCATTGACGGCGCGCCGAAGCCTGTCAGCGAGACGTCGAGATCCGCCGTTTCGGTGAGGTGCCGGTTGAGAACGAACAGCGTCAGCGTTCCGGCAGCCTTGTCATGCACGCCGGCAACGTCGAGATAGCTGACGTCATCGGCGACAGAGCAATTGTAGGTGGGCGCATCCACGGCAACGTTCAGCGCATCGCCGCGGCCGTAAAGAGAGGCGAACTGATAGGGGTAATAGATGGTCTGACGCCAGGCGGGCCCGCCTTTTTCGGCCCGGATCGGAGCAATCACGTTGACGAGCTGGGCAATGCAGGCAATGCGCACACGATCCGACCGGCGGATGAATTCGTTGAGCAGCCCGGCCACGAAGAGCGCATCTTCGAAGTTGTAGTTTTCTTCCAGCAATGCCGGGGCTTCCGGCCAGTCCCATTCCTTGATGCGGCGGCCGTCATCCTCGCGGATGTGATACCAGACGTTCCACTCGTCAAAGCAGATGTGGACGTCGTTCTTGGCGCGTTTCTTCGACTTCACATAATCGATGACGCCGCCAATGGTCTGGATGTAGCGGCCGGTTTCCTCGATCTTGCCGAAGTAGTTCAGCGTGTCCTTGCTGTTGTTGCCGAAATATTTGTGCAGCGAGATGTAATCGACGTTCTCGTAGCACTCTTCCAGTACCTCCCGCTCCCATTCCGGATAAGTGGGCATGCGGTCATTGGAGCTTCCACAGACGATTGTCTCGATTGTCGGGTCGAAACCCTTGAAGGCCTTGGCCGTCTCGTTGGCCAGGCGGCCGTATTCCGTGGCAACCTTGTGACCTATCTGCCAGGGGCCATCCATTTCGTTGCCGAGGCACCACATCTTGACCCCGTAGGGATCCGCCCGGCCGTTGGAACGGCGCAGGTCCGACCATTCGGTGCCACCGGGAAAATTCACATACTCCAGAAAGTTGCGCGCCTCTTCCAGGCCGCGCGAACCCAGGTTGACGGCAAGCATCATTTCAATGCCGGCCTGTTCCGCCCAGATGGCGAAGTCATCGATACCGACCTGGTTGGTCTCCTTGCTGCGCCAGGCAAGATCGAGGCGGACAGGTCGCTTGTCTTTCGGGCCGATGCCGTCTTCCCAATTGTAGGCAGAGACGAAATTGCCGCCGGGATAGCGAATGGCCGGGATCTTCAGATCCTGAACGAATTTCAGCACGTCCTTGCGGAAACCGTTCGCGTCGGCCTGAGGGTGGCCGGGTTCATAGATGCCGGAATAGATGGCCCGTCCCATGTGTTCAATGAATGCGGAATAAAGCCGCTCATCGATGGAACTGATCCGGAAATCCCGATGCACGGTGACACGTGCCTTCATTCGCATTCTCCCAGAAATGTATATCGAATAAATCGATATGAATCCTTATTTCTGATGAAAATGCGGGCTTCGCGAAAATTGTCAACCGGACAAAGTTGCTGCGGTGCAACCGGAAGATGAGGCGAGCTTCGGAAATTTCAAGTGCGGTTCTGGTCAGCCGCGGGTGTGCAGGCGCAAAATAATGTCTTGATCATAGTTGCCGAAACCGCGTCCGAAGACGTTGATCCCGCCCGGGTGCCGCCCTTCGGCCTTCACCTCGATCTTCAGCCGGACCGACCGGTGTTCGTCGAGCTGGAGGTCTTCGGTCTTGATGTCTGAGATCTTGTGACCGTCTACGAAAGTGCCGTTCCTGCCGACGCTCCAGGTCTTCAGCATGCCGTATTGCGACCCGGAAAGCTTCCACCAGTCCGGTGTGTAGACACCGCGTTTGTCGCCGAAATCGCCGGGGGATGTCCAGACGCCAATCTCCTTGCCGTTGATCGACAGCACAATGTCGGATGGCCAGTTGGTCATGGTGCCCGGTACCTCGGAGCTGACCTCCATGACCACGTCCAGTCCGTCGATCTCCTTGCCGGTGAGCTTGGCGTTATTGGGGAACTGATATTCGACGAAGCCACTGGTAAACCACAGTAAAGCCGTCTTCATCCGCTCCGGGTCCATGAAGGTTTCCGGCACATCGAGGAGGCCGATGATCCCGTCTGTCGAGCAGATGCCACAGGGGCCTGTCACGAGGCTGTTGGTGTAAAGGCCGAGCGGCATCGATACCTCGATCTGGTTCGGCTGGATCCGTTCTTCCGACGAACGGAAGGCCAGGATGATTTCGTCGTAGATGGCAAAAGTCGTTTTCTGGCTGCCCTTGCGCGCCCGCTGCACTTCCGTTCGCACCAGTCCCGCTTCTTCCAGAACCTGGATGTGGGTGGAGACGGAGGATTGCGGCATGCCGGAGGCTTCCGAAAGCGCGTTGATGTTCATCCCGGGCGACCGCACAAGCTCCTGCAACAGGTGCAGGCGAGGCTGGGAGGCAATTGCCTTCATGGCAGCCTTGTCCTTGACGGGATCGACGATCAGAAAATTTGCGCGCATGGGTTGTTCCCGGATCTAAATCTGGAACAGCTATCTGTATCGGATTTTTCGATAATTACAATTATTCTTTCGTTCCTCTTGCTTCTAAGCGCGCGGAGCTTCTGTGCCGAGGCGGTTCCTGTCGGGTCGCATCTGGCCTGTAATAAAAATTTCATCGAACTGTAGCCTGCAATTCAAATTGCAGACCTAGAACGGCGGCATGTCAAAACCTGCGCCATCTTCCGGTTTCCTGTCCGATCTTATTACCCGCAATGCTTCGCGGCTGACGGGCTCCGATACCCGGCTCCTTGATGTCCTGGTCAAGGATCCGGTCCGCGCCGCCATTGAAAACGGCAAGGAGGTGTCTCTTCGCGCCGGCGTGCATCCCGCCGCGGCTGTGCGTCTGGCCAAGCGGCTCGGCTTTGAGGGCTACCCGGAGTTCCGGACCTACCTCCAGTCCAGCCTCGTTGACGAGGGCAATGACTTCGAGAACCCGGCCGCGCGGATGGCGGCCCGGCTGGTGCGGGCGGAGGAAGGGCAGGTTCTGTCTTCGATACTCGACAGTGAAATCGCCGCCCTCGAAGCCTTGCGCACCGCTGTTCCCGACAGCGATATCCGCAGTTTCTCCGAAGCCCTGCGCGATGCCCGCAAGATCTTCATTTTCGGCCGCGGGCACGCGGCCAGCCTGTCCTCACTGATTACCCTGCGCTTGCAGCGGTCCGGTTATGACGTGGCTGATCTTGGCGACCGCACGCATCATTTTGCGGAGATGCTGAACACGCTTTCACCGGCGGATGTCGTGTGGCTGCTCGCCTTTCGCCGTCCGTCGCAGCAGATCAGCGATGCAAACGGCATTGCCTCCATGCGCGGTGCAAAGAGGCTGGCGCTGACAGACCTGCATGCCGCCCGTTTCGACCCCGCGCCCGATCACCAGATCTGCGCCTCGCGCGGTGAGGCGGGCGAGTCCCAGTCGCTGGTCGTGCCGATGACCATCGCCAATGCAATCATTCTCGATCTGGCCGGTATCGATGCGGGCAAATCGATCCGGTCCCTGGAGGAATTCAAGGCTTTTCGTCAATCGCTGCCGCCGCGCTGGCGCAGGTAACCCTTCTGCCTGCCGGAGCCTTCGTCATGGGGCGTGGCAGCTTATGGACATCACGGAACAAACCAAAAAAGACCGCCGTTCGAACCGGCGGCGAACTTTCATGCGCAAACGGAAATAGTTCACTCTGACAAGGATGACCTCATGTTGAAGAACTTGAAGAAACTGCTGCTGGCAGGTCTAATCGGCCTATCCGGCAGCATCAGCGCCGCGCAGGCGGAAGTCACGGTTGAATTCTGGCACAGTTTTGATGGCAGCGGCGGCGAAGCGCTTGGCAAGATCATCGAGAACTTTCAGGCGGCAAACCCTGATATCAGGATCGATGCCCAGTTTATCGGCAACTACAACGACATCGTTACCAAGCTTCAGGCCGCGATTCCGGCACGCCGGGCACCTGACGCAGTGATCATGGAAGTCACCCGCTATGGCCTCTTCGCAGACCGCGGCGTGCTGATGGATCTGACCGAGAAGGTCAACGCCGATCCGCTGAAGGACGACCTGTTCGATTTCGCCCGGGAAGTCGGCGTCTTTGAAGGCAAGAACTACATCGTGCCGTTCAACTCCTCCACGCCGGTTCTTTACTACAACAAGGAAATCTTCGAGCGGGCCGGCTTTGCCGAAGAACCGGCTCTCAAGACCTACGATGATCTGCTGGCGGTTTCCAAGCAGATCACCGAGAAGCTGGGCGATGAAGGCATCACCGGCATTGCCGCGCCGGGTCAGTTCGCCCGCTGGGGTCTGATCATGGACAACGACAGCGACCTGATCGACAGCAAGACCGGCGAAATCCTGATCGACAGCCCCAACACGATCGAAGCCTATGAATGGATGGCCTCACTGGTGCATGAGCACAAGGTTGCCTCCGCCGACGGCGTGACCAAGGAAAACAACGGCAGGGACGCGTTTCTGGCCAGCAAGGTTGGCATCATGCTGAATTCCACCGGCAACTACGGCCGCTCCAAGAAGGCGCTCGGCGATAACCTGGCCGTTCGCCCGATGCCGTGCAACAAGGTGTGTGCCGTGCCGATTGGCGGCGCCGGCATCGGCATCCTGTCGTCTGCCGACAAGGAAACCCAGGACGCTGCCTACAAGTTCATCAGCTTTGCCGCATCGCCTGAATCCAACGCCATCTGGTTCGCCGGCACAGGCTACATGCCGATCAACAAGCACACGGCCGAGCAGCCGCTGGCAGCCGCTGCCGTTCAGGACAAGCCCGGCATCACGGTGGCAATCGACCAGCTTGACTTCGCCCGTGGCCGTCCACGCCCGCCGGTGGTCACCTGGATGCGCGCAACCGAATACGACATGTGGGAGGCCATGGCCCTCGGTCAGCGTGAGCCGGCGGAAACGCTGAAGGATTTCGCCGACCGTACCCGCAAGGAAGCCGAGCGGACCAACTGATCGCCCCTTTCTTCCGCCAAATGCACCGGGCTTCCTGCTGAAGCCCGGTGTTTCCGGAGCCTTTCAGATGCTGTCCCGCCTGACACCCTATTTTCTTGTACTGCCGCTGATCTCCTTTATCGCGGTGTTCACCTACATTCCGATTGCCTCCAGCCTCAATCTCAGCTTCCGGGAATGGGACTTCCTGTCGCCGACGATGCCCCTGGTGGGCGTTGAGAACTACCGGCTGCTGTTCTCGTCCCACGAGTTCTGGAATTCGCTGAAGGTGACTGCAATCTTTGCGCTCGTATCCGTGCCGATCCGGCTTGGCCTGGCGCTTCTGGTTGCAAGTTATCTGGTCCGGGAGGTCTTGCCCTCGCGCATCCTGCGCGGCGCGCTGTTCCTGCCGTCCGTCACGTCCACCGTTTCCATCGCGGTGGTGTTCTCCTGGCTGTTTGCGACGGACTACGGCATGATCAATGCGTTCCTGCAAACGCTTGGTCTCGGCAAGGTTCCCTGGCTTCAGGACCCGCAGCTTGCGCTTGGCGTGCTGATCATCGTCAACACCTGGAAGCAGCTTGGCTACGACATCGTCATCTACATTGCCGGGCTCCAGGCAATCCCGCAGGAACTTTATGATGCCGCTGCCGTCGACGGCGGCAGGAAGGGCCGCGTCTTCCGCCGTGTGACCGTGCCGCTGGTGATGCCGACCACCTATTTCCTTCTTGTCGTCTCTGTGATCGAGGCCTTTCAGGTATTCACCGTCGTGGACATCATGACCAAGGGCGGACCGGCGGGGGCGACCGACATGCTGGTCAACATGCTCTACCGTATCGGTTTCACGCTGTTTGATATCGGGCAGGGCTCTGCACTTGCCGTCGTGCTTTTTGCACTGCTGACGGCGCTGGCGCTTTTCAAGGCGCGGGTTCTTGGCCGGAGGGTGCACTATGAAGCCTGACAGCCGCCTTCTCGCAGGCCTTGCCTTGATTGTGGGGCTTCTGTTTCTGTCGCCGGTTCTCTATTCGGTCTTCATGTCGTTCCAGACCGTGGACGGTTATTACACCGGCAATTTCGAATTCACGCTGGAGAACTACGAACTCGCTATCGGGCAATATAATTTCGCCCGTTATCTGCTGAACAGCATTGTCGTTTCAGGGTCTGTCACCGTCATCGCCCTGACCGTGTCGACAATGGCGGCCTTCGCCTTTGCCAGGTTCCGTTTTCCAGGTGGCAATCTGCTGTTCGCCGCCGTGGTGGCAACGCTGATGATCCCCAGCCATATCTCGCTGATCCCGAACTACCTCACCCTTGCAAGGGTCGGGCTTCTGGACACCTATGCGGGGCTCATTCTTCCGGCGATTTCCAACGGCTTTGCGGCGTTCTTCCTGCGGCAATACATCCGCGGCATTCCGGTTGCCCTGGACGAGGCAGCCTATATGGACGGCGCAACGCCGCTGAAGGTGCTCTGGCGCGTGATCGTGCCGATTGCCCGCCCGGCGATCTTCTCCATGGGGTTGTTCATCTTCATTACGGAATGGAACAACTACATCTGGCCGCTGGTCGCTGTCGGTGACGAGGATCTCTACACGCTGCAGATCGGCCTTGCGCGCCTCTATCGGGTTAATCCGAGCGAAGATGTCGTCAATTGGCCGCTGGTGATGGCGGCCTCAACCATCACAATTCTTCCCGTCCTGCTTGGTTTCATCTTCGTCGAACGGCACCTGGTGCGTGGCATCACCATGGGTGCGGTCAAATAAATGGAAGCTTCAATGACACGTATTGCATCCCATCGCGGCGGCACACTTGAGTTCGGCGACAGCACGCCGGCCGGTTTCAAAGCCACCGCGCAGATGGCGCTTGAGGAGGTAGAGTTCGACCTGCACCCGACGGCCGACGGCGCCATCATGGTTCACCACGATGCGACCCTTGACAGGACCACCGACAGGACCGGTGCAATCTGCGAGATGAGCGAAGCTGAGGTCAGGGCGGCAACGATCGATTATGGCGCCGGTAGCCATCCGCTGTCGCTGCAAGAGCTCTGTGCGATCTACCGCGGAAGTTCCGTCGACTTCCGCTGCGAGATCAAGCCGGGGCCTGATCGCCGGCCCTACGCCGATTTCGTGCCGAAAGTGGTCGCGGTGCTTGCGGCGGAAGGCATGCTGGCGCGTACGGTGTTTTCGTCCTTTCTGATTGAAACGCTTGATGAACTGGCCAAAGTGACGGACCGGCCGCGGCTCTGGCTCGTCAGTCCGCCGGTTCTTCAACAGCTTGGATCCGCGGGCACGCTCGAAGTGGCGAAAGCACACGGGATCCCTGAAATCGGTGTTCAGATCGATTGCGCGGATGAGGTGCTGATGGCCGCGGCCAAGACCGCCGGTCTTCAGTTCGGGTGCTGGGCGGCGCATAGCGCCGAGCAGATTGAAAAAGCGCTTCGGCTGGGTGTGAAGGTCTTCACCACAGACCGGCCAAGCCTTGCGGTTGAAATTCGCAAGGGGATGCAGCAGGAGCGACGGTCATGAGCGGTATCGAGCTGACGGACATCCGCAAATCCTATCCGGGCGGACCGGAAGTCCTGCATGGCGTGTCGCTGGATATGCGGGCAGGGGAATTCATCGTCATCGTCGGTCCGTCGGGCTGCGGGAAATCCACGCTGCTGCGTCTCATTGCAGGTCTCGAAAAATGCGACCAGGGCGATATCCGGATCGGCGGCAAGCGCGTCAACGACGTTGCCCCGCAGGACCGGGACATCGCCATGATTTTCCAGAACTACGCGCTCTATCCGCATATGAACGTGCGCCAGAACATCGCTTTCGGTCTGGAGCTGCGCGGCGTTGCCAAGGCGGAACGCAACGCCCGTGCCGAGGAAGTGGCGAGAACGCTGAAGCTGGAGCCTTATCTCGACAGAAAGCCGGGCGCCCTGTCCGGCGGTCAGCGTCAGCGGGTTGCCATGGGCCGGGCCATGGCACGAAACAGCTCCATCTTCCTGATGGATGAACCGCTGTCCAATCTGGACAACGCCTTGCGGGTTGCCATGCGCTCGGAAATCAAGGAGCTTCACCGGCAACTGGGGGCAACGGTCGTTTATGTGACCCACGACCAGAGCGAAGCGCTTTCCCTCGCGGACCGGATTGCGGTTCTGAAGGATGGTGATCTGCTTCAATTCGATACGCCCGGCGCCATCTACGACAGGCCGGCAAATCGCTTTGTTGCCGGGTTCCTGGGCATGCTGCCGACAAATTTTCTGCCCATAGAAGCCTTGCCTTTCTGGCCCGGCAAAACGGGCCTGACCGTCGGCATGCGGCCGGAGCATATGAAGGTTCACACGTCATCGCCGCAGGCCGCTGCCATACCGGCGCGGGTTGTCTTTTCCGAGATGACCGGCGCCAACCTTGTGCTTCACTGCGAAAGTGACGTCGGCAGGCTGATCGTCACTGCGCCGCGCCAGGACATGGCCGGTGGCGAAGAAACGGTGTGGATCGGCTATGATACCGACCAGGCCATTTACTTCGATGCGCAGAGTGAGAGCCGGGTGGACATGGCTTGAGCGATGCGGGGGCTTTGGGCGCGAATGGACCCTGCTTCGTTGGCAGTCAGAAGCCCTGGAACAGGGTATCCAGCGCGCGGGTGATTTCGGCGAAGTTCTCGTCGAGGTTGCCGATCGGGTCCCCAAGTTGGGACACCGATACGGCGGCCAGGAATTGGGTTGCCATGACGTAGTCCTCGCCCTCCCAGCTGAAGACCGGGTTCAGGTAGGCTGCGGGAGCCGGGGCACGTGACCTCGGCAAAAGCGGCACGACGACACGCGTGTTCAGGCTTTCCAGAAGGTCGGCCTGCACGTCCAGAACCAGAACGCGATCCGGTCTCAGGTGGTAGAGCTGATTTCTGGCCATTAAAACAGGCGACTTGTTTCGAGCGGCAAACCGTGTTGGTCGACAAAGTCGTTGGAGCTGTTCAAGGCCGCCTGATTTTCCTGTTTCCAGCGTTCCGCACGGGCTTCCGATACAGCACGCCGGATGCCTTCCTCGGCCGCCTGGGAGATATTCACGCCCAGTTCTTTCGCCGAACCGACCAGGGACATATCAATCGTCAAATTAGTCGCCTTGCGAGCGTGAACGCGTGCCATTGTGTTTCCAAACCAGTCAAATCCTGAAAGCTGAAGGTACCTGCAATATTACGCATTTTCAATGCGTGTTTTTTATGCGCATTGAAAATGCGAGATACCATGAGCACCGGAAGCACCACAACACCCAGGCTCTCTTGCAGAAAGGGCCGGAGTGTTGCGTAAGGCGCCGGTAGAGCGGTTCCGGCCGGTTTTCAATCCAGGAAGAGCACAGCCTCGACCTCGAAAAGCATGGCATCGATGGCAAGTTTTGGCACCGGAACCAACGTTTGCGCCGGAAGCCTGGCACCAAACCTCCGGGTCACAGTCTCCGTCAACACGCCGAGTTTGGACATATCGTGGTCGACCACGAAAACGGTCAGTTTCACGACTTGATCCGGGTGGGCGCCGAGTGCCTCGATCACGGCGGCAAGGTTTGCATAGGCTTGTTTTACCTGCTCACCAAAATCAGGCGAAAGCGCGCCGGTCTGATCCTGTCCACCTTGCCCGGACACGAATACGAGCCGACCGGAGGCAGGGGTTATGACCGCGGTGCTATAGCCGTTTGGCGTCGGATCGTGCAGGTGGGACGGATTGACGATGACCGGCTTCGCGGAGATGGCGGGTGTTTGGTTTTGGGGCGTCATGTTCACTCTCCTTGTTGAGTTGTCACGACCCGCTTAAAGTAAATCGGTGCCAGATTTTGTCACCGAAAGTGGTATCCTGAGCAAATGAACATCCGTCTCAGACACGACGCCATTGTCCGCATCCTCCGGCGCAAAGGAACCTCAACGGTCGATGGCCTGGCCAGGGAAATCGGTGCGTCCCGGCGAACAGTGCTGCGCGATATTAGCGCGCTGCGCGACCAAGGCTTCGTCATTCATTCGGAAACGGGCCGGGGCGGCGGGTTGCAGCTCGATCCGAACTCCATGCAGACCACTGCACGCCTCTCGGTGGTTGAAGTGTTTGCGCTCATCATCAGTGTGGCGTCGATGCGCGCAGCCGGGTCTCTTCCCTTTTCCGATCTCGCCGATGCAGGGCTTGCCAAGATCGAAAAGGGATTTTCCGGCGACAAGGTGCGAGACCTGCGCAGGCTTCTGGACTGCTTGTATGTCGGCCAATTGTCGCCCAGGCAGGACATTTCAAATCTGGGGGCAATTGGTCCCGAATTGCTGCCCGCGTTCGAGGCGGCATTTCTGCAACGGCTGCATCTACGGTTCTGTTACCGTGACGCCAAAGGCGTTGAAACGATCAGAGAAGTCGAACCACAGGCCATGCTCATCTTGCCGCCGCTCTGGTATCTTGTGGCCTGGGATGCCGGCCGTGAGGATTTCCGTCACTTTCGCATGGACAGGATCTGCAATCCGGAGATCGTGCAGGGCGCACAGTTCCGCCGGAGGCATGTGCCTTTCGAAGACGATGTATGTCCCTTCAGCGACATGCCGCGCTGAGCAGCGCCAAAAGGTTCTGACGGACCTGAGTGATCTTGCTGCATGTCATATCGATCAGCCAGCAAGAACCGGCACGCTTGCCACTTGCATTCAGCTCGGCAGGAATGCTCGCGCCGGGGTTTCAGGCCTGCTGGGGAAAGTTCATTTTGAAAAGTATACCAAACTCGTTTCTCATTTCATTATGCGCCATTGCTGAGACTATTTTTGCAAGAATAAGTATGTTTCGATTTTGAGCTCGGCATGGTAAAAATATTGATCCAAATCAGCGATTTTGATGATTTTTAGCCGTAAATTGAAAAATTGAGTGGAATTAGAAACTTATTGATCCTTGTCAGCCTGCGTCATGATCTTTAGTTCCTTTACGTAATTTCTAAGGGTCGGGCATGGTCATTCGGGAGGCTCTCAATGTCTGACCATTTGCGACATTTATTTTTTATAGGTCCCGGGGACAAATTTCCCAAACCCCTGGAAAATGCATTGCTTCGAGAATTGCCGGATCTCGTCGTTCAGGTGTCTACCGACTGGAAGGCACTGGTAAAAAAGGCCGCTCGTGAAAAGGTGCTACCCGCCCTGATCCTGGTCGATGAGGGGTTCGGCGCGGCGAATGCCAATCTATTGCCTGAGTTTCGGGAAAGGTTTCCCAATGCGGTCCTTTGTTTGACCTTCAACGGTGAATACGGGTCAAGGCAGCACATCCGGGACTGCTTGAACACCGGCATCATCAACAACGTCATCCCCATGAACCTGAGACTGGATCTGTGGCTCTACGCCATCCAGATAATGCTGCAGGGTGGTTCCTATATGCCGCCTGATCTGGTCGAGCTTCTTGAAGCCGGTCCGAGTATGCGGCTTGAAAAGGCTCGCAATCTCGTTGATGCCAGAAACAGCAGCGGAGCGGACCTGATCAGTTCACTGACGCCAAGAGAGCTGGAGGTGCTGGCGCTGATCGCGCAGGGGCATCAAAACAAGAATATAGCTGCAAATCTTTCGTTGTCGGAGCACACCATCAAGCTCCACATCCATCACATCATCTCGAAAATGGGCGTCTCGAACCGGACTGAAGCAGCCGCCGCATATCTTCAGTTTCAACGATCCCGAAAAGGGGGCCGTTAGGCAGTGAAAGGCTGGTTCCGCCATTCGGAGGACACTGCCCTGATGACTTCAAGCGGCCTGCTATTCACAGCCGCAACCTGCTGCTCGCCTTACCTGGAGCGTGTCGTTGCACTTCGGTCCAGCTTTCCAACTGAAATTGCGAAATGCCCGCTCAACGCTGGCCAGTCCTTCTTGCTGGACGATGTTCGGCGCTCTGCCGATGATTGATCTTCAGGTGTGTGCCACTCAGGACTGGACACGCCGGCAAGCGCCGTACCGGTCTGATGTCGTGGCCATTACAGTTTTCTGGCACAGGCGATTCTGTTGATAGATCGCGAAATTTCCGTTTTTCCGGCAAAGCACCTCGAAAAAATTCCAGGACAAGTTTGAGCTTGATGAGCCGCCTCTGGCCAGTTCGAGAATATGCGAGCGCGAGAGCCGGTGGCGCGCGCGTGTTTAGAGGGGCAGGATAACAGATTGAAAGGAAAGGGGAAAAATAGATTGTTTGGCAAGCGCGCGGCAGGAAAAACCGCAGGTGGACGTTGTGACCGCCGTGGAAAATCGCCGCGGAAACCCGAAGCGGCTTGTTCAACTCTGGCGGGTTAGGGTTTCGTTAACTTAAATTTCCTTGCACCATCTACCGGAATCCGGCATCCATGACGGAGTTACCGCTCATATCGGGCATAAAACCGTCAGAGGGCATTGATGGCCGTTACCGAACAATTTTCCGGTGGACGCGATACGACCGCAAAGATCGAAAGTTTCACTCAGAAGCTTTCGGACCGTTTGCAGACGATGCGCGAAATGACCTATCCGCCGGAAGCCCGCAAGGTTTTCGGCCGGACGTTTTCCACCACGGATCTGGTGCGCCTGCTGGGTGTGCCCGAAAGCACGCTGCGCACGCTGACCCTTGAAGGCAAGGGACCCCAACCGCACCGCGCTGAAAACAACCGACGGATCTATACGGTCGAGCAGGTTTGGGAGTTGAGAAAGTTCCTGGCGGAACTCCGGCCGGATGACGCCCATCGTCTCGTGCCGCATCGCCGCGCGGGAGAGAAGTTGCAGGTGATTGCCGCCGCGAACTTCAAGGGCGGCAGCTCCAAGACGACCACCTCGGTTCATCTGGCGCATTATCTGGCCATTCAGGGATACAGGGTGCTGTGCGTTGACCTGGACCCGCAGGCATCCATGACCACGACGTTCGGCATTCAACCGGACCGCGACCTTCGCTCCGGCGAGGACGATGACGAACGCACCGACACCACCTACGACGCGCTGCGCTACGACAATTACCGAGTGCCTTTTTCAGAGGTCATTCGCGAAACCTACTTCCCGGGCATTCACCTTGCCTGCGGTAACCTGCGCCTGATGGATTTCGAATACGACACGCCGACTGCGCTTGCCGAACGGACGACAGATGAACTGGGCCTCTTCTTCCAGCGGCTCGATGCGGTGATCAAGTCGGTGGAGGATCATTTCGATATTGTCGTCCTCGATACACCGCCGTCGCTTGGATACACCACGATGGCCGCGCTTTACGCTGCAACCGGCCTCATCATCACCGTTCATCCGGCCATGCTCGACGTGTCCTCGTGTTCCCAGTTCCTGAAGATGATCTCGGATGTGACCCACACGCTTTCCGAAGGCGGCGCGGTTTTCGAACATGACTTCACGAAGTTTCTGCTGACCAGGGTCAACCCCAATGACGGGCCGCAGAAGATCATGTCCGGCACCATGCGCGACCTGTTCGGGACGGACGTTCTGGTGGCTGAGGCAATTGAATCGACCGCCATCGCCTCTGCCGGAGTTGCCAAGAAAAGCCTTTACGAAATCGAACCCGGTGAAGTTGGCCGGGAAACCCTGAAGCGGGCGCTGGAAAGCGCGGACCGCGTCAACGCCGAAATTCTCGATTTGATCAAGAGTGTATGGGGCAGGGAGGTTTGACGATGAAAAAGTCGATCGTCAAAATGATGTCCGATGCGGCGGCCGCCGCCGCCGCCGACAAGAAGGAGCCGCCGCCTGTCGCGAGCCAGAAGGTGACCGCGCCCGTCGTGAACTCCATGGGCCGGGCCTTGTCGCATATGCGCGAGGACAGCATCGTTGCGCTCGATCCGTCGAAAATCGATCCAAGCCCGTTCTCAGACCGTTTCGAAACTGACCACGAAGCTGAGGAAGCCTTGGAAGAGCTCAAGCTTTCCATCCAAGACGAGGGCCAGAAGATCCCGGTTCTGGTGCGGCCGCATCCCACGGAACGTGACCGGTATCAGCTTGCCTACGGGCATCGCAGGCTCTTTGCCATCAAGGCGCTGATGGCGGAAGCCGGCAAGCCGGAAACGTTCAAGGTCAAGGCGTATGTCCGCAAGCTGAGCGATGCCGAGCTGATCAAGGAACAGTCTCTTGAAAATGGTGTCCGCGAGAACCTGACCTTCGCCGAAATGGTTCTTTGGGCTGTCCAGTTGCGCGAGGCTGGTCTGAAACAGCGCGAAATGCAGCCGGTGCTTGGCCAGGTGCAGACCGTCATTTCCAACATGCGCAAGATCGCCGACAGCATCCCGCACGACATCATTCGCGCGATCGGACGGGCTCGAAATGTTGGCCGGCCGGCGTGGATGGAACTGGCAAAGCTGTTCGAGGACCCTGCAGCGGAACAGCGTGTGCGCGAAGTCCTCGACAGTGAGGATTTCAAGCTTGCCGCGGCCCAGGACAGGATGGCCATGGCAATGCAGGCGGCAAGGGGCAAGCAAAAGAAGGCTGCTTCATCAGCTCACCCTGCTGCGGAAATCACCTCGAACGGAACCGTGGTGGCGAAACTGAAGAGAACATCGGCGGCAACCGTGTTCTCGATACCGAGAACCGAAGCGGAATTCGGCCGATGGCTGGAAGAGAACCTTCCGGACGTCTACAGCGATTTTCTGCAGCAACGGAAAGGAACGGGACGGCCGAAAGGGTGACAGGGATTGCGGCACATCTCGAGGAGATTTGCCGGACGCACGAGGTTTCGGGGCAGGTGTTCGATTACCGTCCCGGGCCAGATCGGCAACAGACCCGAATTCCGCCAGAACCCATAAAGAAGGAGACGGAGCGAGACACATAGAGACAAAATGAAAAGAGACCGAAACGGCGGCAACCGTTCAGTCTCTTTAATCACGGTTCAACTTGGAACGTCCAAACAGGAACCTCAACACTTCCCTGTTTTAGGCGAATTCCGAATCACGCGCAAGAACCATCTTGTGTGAACGGTGGATTTCGGCCGATTTCCCGAAGTTGAACCTCCTGAAACGCATAACGCCGCACGTTTGCTCGTGCCGGCGAACGGAGGTTGTCATGCCTGCTGTTTCGAACGTCTCTTCCTTTCGGAAGGTGACGCCGGGGATGCTTGCGTCCCAGCGTCTGGCGATGTCGAACGACATTCCCGATATTGGAAAATCCGAAGTCGCAATTGCCTTGAAACGGGCGGCGCAGCCGATCGGGCTGACGTCCACAGCCTATCATGTCCTGGACATCCTGCTTGGTCTTTCGAAGCCGGACGACTGGAAAGGGGACAACAGGCCGGTCGTTGCCATCTCGAACGAGAAGCTGGCCTCTTACGTCGGCAAGAGCGAACGAACGGTTATCCGAGCCATCAAACAGCTCGTAGAGGCCCGTATTCTGGCCTACCGGGACAGTTCGACCGGCCGCAGGTGGGTGCACCGTAACGACAGTGGCGACATCACATTTGCCTATGGTCTCGATTTTACGCCGGCCAGAGTGCGCTACCGTGAAATCAAACGACAGGCCGACGAGTGGCAGGCGCATCTGAATGCCGTGCGTGAGGCAAAACGGACTGTCGCAAGACTTTCCAGAGCAATTGTAGACATCGTTGAAGCGACGAAAGATGCAGATCTGACGGATTTCCTCGATCAGATGCAGGCCATTCTGGAAAGCCAGCAGGATGTTCAGATCAAGGCCCAGGCGCTTCTGGATCTTTATGATCTTGTGATGGAAACATTGAAAGAGGCTTCTGACACACGGGAAAAAGGCTCTAAAAACAATAATACGTCATGCGAAGATGACATTGATGTCACCCCTTTATTTAATACAAGCTCACCAGACTCTTGTTTAAATAACCGGACATCTGCTAACGCAGATGAAATCAAACCTAATCCTGACGTCGCCTACGGCGCCGAAATGGCTCCTGAAAAGGAGCAAGCGCAGCGGGGTAGGGGTTCAAACCAGCGTTATTCCGGGCAGAAAGGCACAGGTAAGGCGGATTTTGTCCGTTCTGAAACCCTCGATGCTGTTTCGATCTCTTTGCTGGAAAGCGCGTGTACGTCCATCCAGAGCGATTTCGGCGTAGCTCTCAAAAGCTGGCCTGATCTCATTTCCGCAACAGATGTGCTGAGGATCGGCATCGGCTTGAGCGAGAAAGGCTTCACCGACGCATGCGGCAAGCTGGGACGGCATGTTGCGGCGGCCATTCTGGCGATGGTGGCCGAAAAGGCGCTGCGGGATCCGGAGAAGATCAGTTCACCTGGCGGCTACTTCCGGGCGTGTTGCGAGCGGGCGGCGGAAGGGCGGCTTGCCCTGGCCAAGTCCCTGTTCGGGCTGGCGGCGCGATGAGGGGCAGCCAGCCCGATATTTTGAACCTGATCCGGCATTGTTGCGAAACAGGCGCTACTCGTTCTCGGCACTCTTTGTCATTCGGGCAGCGACTGAGGTTTGGGGGCCGCGCCCTTGATTGTCGCAAGGGCAACGGCCTGGCGCCTGGAATTTCGGTGTTTGGTGATCTGTGTGTCGGCAATGACACCGATGAGGATCACGCTGCCCATGACCGCAAAGTTGAGGGAAGAGGGAATCCCGAGCAGATTGACGAGGTTCTGCAGGACTTGCAGCAGAATGACACCGAGGACGACCCCGACAACCGAACCTTCACCGCCGCGCAGGGAAAATCCGCCGAGAACGGCCGCGGCGATTGCGTAGAGTTCGTAGAAGTTACCGTGCGAGGCCGGGTGAATGGAGCGTGTGTACATGGCAAAGAAGATGGCGGAAAGACCCGTGAGAACGGCGCAGATGACATAGGCAAGTACGATGACCCGTCTGGTGTTGATGCCTGTGAAACGCGCAGCTTCCTCATTCTTTCCAACGGCGAAGAGATGCCTGCCGAACACGGTTCGGTGCAAAACGAACCACGCGATCACCGCGATAACGGTAAAGGCGATGATCGAGTGCGGCACGCCGCCGGTTCGCCCGGAGATCAACCATTCCAGCACGGGAAATTCGTCACCGAAGGAGAACCCGGCGGTTCCATCCTTGGTATAGAACCGGGCAACACCGCGATAAATCAGAAGACCGCACAAGGTGACGATGAAGGGCTGCAACTGCAGACGTGTGATCAGCCAGCCGTGAATTGAGCCGAAGATGGCCCCGCAGGTCAGCACGATCAGCGCGGCAACCGGCCAGGGCACACCCTGGACGACGATCAGATCAACAAACAGGACGCCAAGCAGCGCAATGAGAGAGCCGACGGACAGCTCGATGCCAGCCGTCACGATGACGAAGGCTTCTGCCAGAGAAAACAGGCCGAACAGACCGATGAGATTGGCTGTGTTTGCAAGATTGATCGGCGACAGAAACCTCGGATTGATCAAGGCGACAACCGATCCGACGACCAGAACGAGCAGGGCCAGTCCGATATCCTTCTTTTGCATTCGTATTCCTCACCGATTAGCCGACTGCAAGCCGGAGTATGTTTTCTTCCGTCAATTCGTCTGAGTTCAGGATTCCCGTGACATGCCCCCGGCGCATGACCGCGACACGGTCGGAGACGCCGATGACCTCTTCCATGTCGCTCGAGATCATGAGAATGCCGACGCCGTCCCGCGCGAGCGCCTGAAGCAGGTGGTAGACTTCGGCCTTGGCGCCGACATCGATGCCGCGCGTGGGTTCATCGAAAATGATCACCTTCGGGTTGGTGGCGAGCCATTTCGCCAGGACGACCTTCTGCTGGTTTCCGCCAGAAAGCTCTGCCGCAGAGTGGAATATGGAACTCGTCTTTATGGAGAGGCGGGCCTGTGAAGCCTGGGCAAGAGATGTCTCGCGCTCCCTGTCGACAACGCCAAAACGCGAGAGGTGATTGAGGCACGGCAGCGAAATGTTGTCGGCGATTGCAAAGTCCAGAAGTAGCCCCTGTTCCTTCCTGTCTTCGGGCACAAGCGAAAGCCCGGCCGAAATCGCCTCGGGAACCGAATGAGACTTCAACTCGGTGCCGTTGAGATGGATCGTTCCGTCCGAGAAGGCATCAACACCGAAGATTGCCCGTGCAAGCTCGGTTCTTCCTGCCCCGACAAGCCCCGCCACGCCGAGAATTTCACCCGCATGAAGATCGAGGTCGACGCTGGCAGCTGGAAAGGTGCTGGTGCGGACGCCCCGTAGTGAAAGAACCGGTGTCGACACCCCGTGTGCGGATTTTTCGTAGAACTGCTGAACGTCCCGACCGATCATCATCCGCACCATCGCGTCCTTGCAGATCTGTTGCCCAGTCAGTTCGCCGGCATTTTTGCCATCCCGCAGGCAAACGACCCTGTCGGCGACGTTTTCAACCTCGCTGAGGCGGTGGCTGATAAAGAGGACTGCGACGCCCCGGCTTTGCAGTTGCCGCATGACGGACAGAAGTCTCTCGGTCTCGGACAGGGTCAGGCTGGAGGTTGGCTCGTCGAGGATGACAAGACGCGCGTTCATCGAAAGCGCTCTCGCAATTTCAAGCAATTGCTGATCGGCAAGAGAAAGGCCGGAAACCGGGTCGGCGGGACCGAAGCGGGTCCCAAGCAGCTGCAAGATCGGAGCAACCTTGGCTTCCATGGCCCGCCGGTCGAGCAACCGCAACGGACCTGACGTGATTTCGCGTCCGAGCAATACATTCGCGGTGACGTCGAGATTGGAAAAGGGATTGAGCTCCTGATGAACGAAGGCGATGCCGAGACGGCCGGCTTCCGCGGGCGAAAGAGCACTGTAATGTTGACCGTCGATGTGAATGCCGCCACCGTCAGGTGAGACCGCTCCGCCGAGCACTTTCATCAATGTGGATTTGCCGGCACCATTTTCGCCAATCAACCCGACAATCTCTCCGCCGGCGATACTGAGATCGACATCCTGCAGGGCAACAACACCCGGATAGACCTTCGTTACCCGGGAAAGTTCGAGCGATATCTTCTGAAAACCGGATGGCAAGGGTCTGGCTCCAATAGGTCGGGGGCGTAGGCTGCGCAGTCCGCTATCTTCGGTCCGCGCAGCCTGCTGGCTGGCTTGGGAGTATCGGCCTAGCCTTTGATCCGCGCCTTCAGTTCTGCCTCGAAGGCATCGACGTTCGACGTGTCGATGATCTTGGTCGGAACAATGATGAGGCCATCCCCTGGAATGCCGCTCTTGTCGCCTTCCAGGAACTTTGCCATCAGGTGCATGCCCTGGTAGCCCCACTGGTATGGGTCCTGCACCACGGTGCCGGCGAAGCTGCCTTCGCGGATGGCGCCAAGCGTGATCGGGTCTTCATCGAATGCAATGACGGTGATCTCACCCAGTTTGCCCGCGGCCTGCAGCGCCTCGTAGATCTTGGGCGGGTTATAGGAATAGAACCCGACCATGCAGTTGACTTCAGGATTTGCGGCCAGGACATCGTCGACATTCTGACGGGCCTTGGGGAAGTCGACATCGTCACCGCGCACGTCGACAAGCTCGATGCCCGATCCCTTGACCGTTTCCCGGAAGCCGGCGATGCGTTCCTTGGCGTTATCCGCCCCGAGGAAGCCGACAAAGCCCATACAGGTGCCGCCGTTCGGCAGGGCCTTCTTGGCGATTTCGCCTGCCTGATTGCCGGCAAGCGTGTTTGACGATCCGAGATAGGCTATGCGGTCACTTTCGGGGGCGTCGCTGTCTGTGGTGAACAGCGGAACCTGTGCCGCGATGCGGTTGAAGGCGTCGATTGACGTCTTCGGATCGACCGACGAAATCATGATGGCGTCCGTACCGGCGGCCACGAGATCGTCCATCAGCGCGTTTTGAAGCGCGGCCGTTCCCTGGGCCGGGTAACGGAACTGCAGATCATAGCCCGGCAATTCGGCCTGTGCGGCATTCACACCGGCCTCGGCCAGTTTCCAGAAATCTGAAGCTGCGTTGACGACGAAGGCGAGCTGCGGCTTGTCCTGGGATTGCGCCGCTGTGGCGGTAAGGGCGGCAATGGCCGCGATGCAAAGAGTTTTCCCGAAGTTCATATTCTCCTCCCTGTGAAGAACGTCAGAACTAATGTGTCTGACAAGTTATTAGTAATATTATTAGTAAATGAGTTCAAGCCATTCTTGGGAAGCGACGGACGTCCGCTCAGCGGTCCGGACCGTTACGGCAAGCTTCCGGTCTCATTGTTTAAAGGTTGATTTCAGACACGATTTCGCGCTTCCGGCGTGCCGGCCGGAATGTTTTCCTGTCAGCCTTTCCAGAAAAAGCGCCGCCGGACCCAATGCGCAAATCCGGCGGCCAGAGGAGAGGTTGGTGGGTTAGTTGTTCGCGCAGAACCCCGGATCTTCCTGGTTGCAGACATCCAGGCCCGTATAAAGCGGATCCTCGACGCTTTCGCCTTTGATCAGCTGGATCATCACGTCAGGAGCGCGATAGCCCATTTCAAACGGGCGCTGTCCGACCTGGGCATGGCTTCTGCCATCGCGGAACGCCTTCGTCTGCGGGGGAAGCGTGTCGCCCGCGATGATGATCAGATCCTTCGATTTCAGCTTGTCCATCACCTGGTCGGTGACCTGTGTATAGGCCTGAGGCGCGAATTGTGCCCATCCCCCAATGAGGATGAACGCATCGAGATCCGGGTTGGCGATGAAGGTATCGGCCATCTGCTGGTTGGCGAGATCGGCCTGGTCATTTGTGAAGACCGGGCAGCCGTCCACTTCGCTCCAGCCATTCTGGCCGGTCAGCCGGTCGGTGCCTTTTGCGCCGGAAGCCGTGTCGCGGAAGCCTTGAGCGCGGGCGTTGATGTTGTCCGCGGCCACGTTGCCGAGCTGCAGGCAGACAGTGCCGCCATCGGGCTTCAGTTTGGCCGCTTCCTCAGCCATCTTGACACCCATCAGGTAGTTGTCGGTTCCCAGATAGGTTTTGCGCAAATCCCGGTCTTCCGCCAGAAAATCCGCATCGATGGTCATGACGGGCACGCTCGGCGCGATCTGGCGGATGCGGTTGGCCATGGCAGGTGCGTTGGACGGTGAAATCGCGATTGCCGCGACGCCGCGGGTCAGGAGGTCGTCTACGATCTGCACTTCGCCGGCTTCGTCAGCGGACGACGCCGGGCCGGTGTAAAGGCACTCGTATTCACTGTCCGCGTTTTCGGACATCCATTTCTGGCAGCCGAGATTTATCTGTTCGAAGAACGGGTTATCGAGACCCTTCACGACAATCGCGAGCGTCTTCTTGTCCTGCGCCGGCGCGGAGCCGATCTGAAGAGCCATTACGACCGCAGTCCCGAACATCAGTATCTTGTGTCTCATGCGTATCACTCCCTTCTGTTTTTCAGGCCCCGGCGCGGATTACCCCGGGTACCAGATCATGCGGGGATCTTTTTCGTCCCTTCTGTAATTCCAGGCCCGTTCAATGAGGGCCTTGAGGTCCACCGACGGGCTCCAGCCGAGCAGCAGACGCGCCTTGGTGTTGTCGAGCCAGTTGCTGTGCATGGATGTCGGGATTTCGGCAATCTTCAGCGAACGGGTTTCGACGAGGTGATGCGCGGCGCATCCATAGTCGACCGGTTCGTTCATCGAGATGTTGAAGAGCTGTCCGGCCGCTTCCGGCGCATCGAGAGCCGCCAGAATGGCCGAGACGAGGTCGTCCACATGGACGAAATTTCTTTTCAGCGGGTGACCGTCCCTGTCCTTCAGCAGCGGTACGTGGTTCCCGTCTGCATAGGTGCGTAAGTCCTCTTCCGGCAGCAGTTCCGTCCAGAGCGGGCCGCCGAACTGGTCCGGCCCGAAAGAGAGCGCAAAGCGGAAGTCGTCCTTCTCCATGATCCAGGGAGCCCGCAGGACACAGCCGTTCAGGCCGTACTGATGCCGGTATTGTTCCAGCATCACTTCCTCCAGCACCTTCGTCAGGGCATAGCAGCCCGGATAGGCCTTGCGCTCCGAGGTTTCCGTCACCGGGCCTTCGTACGGCTGAAAGGCATGGCCGACAGCGCAGTCTCCGCTGATGAGAACGAACTGACTGGCGGTCTTCTGCAGGCGGAATTCCTCCAGAAGGACGAACATGCCCTTTACCGAAACATCCATTGCCAGGTCGGGGGATTCCTTGACCGCCGCCATGTGCAGGACATGGGTTACGCCGCTCATGGCGCTTGCGACGGCGGCAGGATCGGCAATCGATCCTTGAACGACTTCAACGCGCTCACCACCGGAAATCATCCGGTTATTGCAAAGGGCCACGACGCTCCACTCCCGGAACCGGTCCGAAGACAGGAACTCCGGCAAAAAGTTTTGTCCAACCTTTCCGGAGGCACCGGTGAGCAGCAATTTCATTCAACGTCCCCCTTGCGTTTATTAAATAGTATTTATTAATATTAGTTAGTCAAGGATCGAAATTGATTGGACGGCGGTGTCTCAGGGGGAGCGGTTGGCGGGATGACAATGGTCGTTGCCGCAGCCGGACCGCTGAGGTCGGCAACGGTCGCAGAACCGGACCGAACCGCGATTGGGGAGGAGCGATCGAATGTCGAGGCTGCGGCTGACAGGAATCTCAAAGAGTTTTGGCGCCATCCAGGCCCTGAGCGATGTCTCGCTGGAGGTTGCTCCAGGGGAGGTGCTGGGGCTGATGGGCGATAATGGGGCGGGCAAGTCGACGCTGGTGAAGATTGTCGCCGGAAATTTCAGACCCACGCACGGATCGATCTCCATCGATGGCGACACGGTGGACTTTCACAAGCCGCGTGATGCACAGCGGCAGGGAATTGAAGTCGTCTATCAGGACCTGGCGCTGTGCGACAACCTGTCGGCAGCGTCCAATGTGTTTCTCGGCCGTGAGCCGAGGCGGCGCGTCGCCGGGTTTCGCTTTCTCGACTACTCCACCATGCACCGGCGCTCGGCAGAGCTTTTTGCCATTTTGAAATCGGAAACCCGGCCCAGGGATCTCGTCAGGCGAATGTCGGGCGGGCAGCGCCAGGCCGTCGCCATTGCCAGGACGCTGCTGTCGAATGCCAAGATCGTACTGATGGACGAGCCGACCGCCGCGATCTCGGTGCGTCAGGTCTCCGAGGTGCTGGATCTGATCCACCGGCTCAGCGACCAGGGCATCAGCGTCGTCCTGATCAGCCATCGCATGCCCGACGTCTTTGCGGTGTGCAGCCACATCGCCGTCTTGCGCAGGGGAGAGCTGGTCGCCAGCAAACTGGCCAAAGACAGTTCACCGGAAGAAGTGACCGGCCTGATTACCGGCGCCATCGAAACGGCGTGAGGAGGAGTTTCCGATGACCACTCTCGAACAAGCAATCGACTTCAGCCAGCATCGGTCCCCGGTCTCCCGGATCCTCGGCTCCCAGATCTTCTGGGTGTTCGCGGCCGCCGTCCTGGCGTGTCTTGCGCTTACACTGCTGACGGATTCCTTTGCCACCCAACGCAACCTCTTCAACGTGACGCGAAACTTTGCCTTCGTCGGCCTCATCGCAATCGGCATGACCACCGTGATTGCCTCCGGCGGCATCGATCTGTCTGTCGGCTCCACAGTGGTGCTGGCTGCAATGGTCATCAGCGTGCTGATGTCGACCGGATATCCGTTCTGGATCTCCGCAGTAGCCGCGCTCGCCGCGGCAGCCGCGGTTGGTTGGCTCAATGGCCTCTTGATCGCCTATGTCGGCATGCCGCCGTTTGTCGTGACGCTCGGTATGCTCTCGGCGGCCCGCTCGCTTGCGATGGTTCTGTCGAACAACAAGATGATCTGGGAATTCGGACCCGATCACGATCTGCTGCTTTGGGTTGGTGGCGGCTCGACCCTCGGTCTGCCGCATCCGATCTACGTTCTCGTCTTCCTGGCCGCGCTGATGAGCGTTGTCTACCGTTGGACACGATGGGGGCAGTATGTGTTCGCAATCGGTGGAAACGAACAGGCGGCAACGCTCACGGGCATCCCGGTCAAGCGAATCAAGGTCTCGATTTACGTCTTCTCCGCACTGACTGCCGGCGTTGCAGGCATTCTCATGGCTGGTTGGCTCGGCAGCGTGACAACAAATCTCGGTCAGGCGATGGAACTGACAGTGATCGCCGCTGCCGTCATCGGCGGCGCGAACCTCGCCGGTGGCCAGGGAACGGCACTTGGGGCGGTGATCGGAGCGCTGCTGATCGAAGTCATCCGGAACTCTTTGATACTGCTTGGTATTTCGACCTTCTGGCAGGGAATGTTCATCGGTTGCTTTATCATTATTGCCGTTGCTTTCGACCGCATCCGGAATTTGAGCTCAAGCGACTGAACACACTGGAGAACCGTGAACCCGGCCGGCGATGACAACCTTGGAATTGTTGCTTTTGCAACGCAATACGGATAGTCATTCGCCGGCTTCGCAGCCACCTTGTTCAACGGTGAGGAAAACCGGAAACTGATGTCAAAAAAACGCCGGCTCGGAACAGATAGACGTCCTACGATGATGGATGTTGCCGCGACAGCCGGAGTTTCGCAGGCAACGGTTTCTCTTGTTCTGAACGGCAGTCCGGGCGCGAAGTTGAGCGACGCGACACGCAGACGGGTGAACGAAGCTGCAAGGCAGCTCGGATACACCCTGGTCCGCCGCGGACCCCGAACGGTCATGGGCGACCGCACCAACATCCTGTTCATCGCCGACGAGATCACGACAGACCCCTGGATGGCGCTCGCGTTCGAGGGTGTCCGGGACAAGGCCTATGAATACGGCATCCACGTCAGCCTGGCGGTCAGTCACGGCGACGAGGAAACCGAAAAGATGATCCTCTCGCAGATGAGCCACATGCCCTTGCTGGGCATCGTCTACGGGACAATTCTGACCCGCCGGGTTGATCTGTCGCCGGCCTTTGATGACCAGCACACGGTGTTGCTGAACTGCTATCGGCCCGAGCGCGACCTGCCGTCGGTGGTTCCAGGAGATGTGCTTGGCGGACGGACCGCGACCGACCATCTTATAAATGCCGGATACCATCGCATCGCTCTCATCAACGGGCAGCAGGGGGTGGATGCCTCCAGAGACCGGCTCAAAGGTTACCGGCAGGCCCTTTCCAGTCACGATATCCCGTTCGACAGCGAGTTGGTCAAACCCGGCAACTGGGAGCCGCTTTCAGGTTATGAGCACACCCATGCGCTTCTCGACCTCGACACGCCTCCCGATGCGATTTTCTGCGCCAACGACCTGATGGCACTTGGCTGCTACGATGCCTTGAAGGAGCGCGGTCTCCGTGTTCCGGAAGATATTGCGGTAATAGGCTTCGACAATCGCGAGATTTCCAAGAGCATGCATCCGCCGCTGTCGACGCTCCTCCTGCCGCATTACGAAATGGGCGAGATTGCATTCGAGCTTCTTCTCGACAATGCCAATGGCCGCCAGGCGGGACCTGCGCAAATCAAGGTGGAATGTCCGCTTGTGGAGCGCAACTCGGTGAAGGTGATGGCGGAAGTCCTAGACGCCGCAGGATCGATCAAAGCGTAAACCTAGAAAACGCTCTGCTTTGCCCTGGACAAGAAAAATCCATGATCGTCGCGATTGCTGCACTTCAACCCTTTGCGTGAAGAGTGGCAGATAAAGCCGCCAAACTCGCCGGTCACGCCATATTCGGCTCGATCAAATCCGCCTTTATTTCTATCCGTTTGAACACACAGGACTTCCGCCGGGCCTTTCTCTCTCATGGAAAAGGTATGCCCCCAATCGAGCCTGCAGCCTCCAGGCCTCGGCAGTGCGGGCGGTCCGGATCGCTCGATGATCGTACAAGTGATATCGGAAAGAACATTGAAGTCCTCGCCCACGGTGCACTGAATGTTTTCTGACGGTGTTTCGAATGTCCAGACGTCAGCCAATGAGACACCTGTGGCAAGCCTCAGGCCAAGCACGATTGAAAACAGGAAAAGCACGACACGAAAGTGCGAAGTCACATTTGAACTTTTCGATTGAGCAAAACTCTTTTCATTGATCATGTCCAACTCACTCTCCCCACATGAGTGCGCGTATTTCGTCAAACTCTTCCGCAGTCAAATGTCGCTTGGCATTTAAATGCAAGAATGCGGCAGTTTTGGCATGTTTGGGCAGTTAATTGTGAGAACGCAGCGCTTTGATTCTCAGATTAACTGCATTTGGGTAGAGTGTCTCATTCGGGAAGCGCTGACGAAGAACGGCATTGCTTCCCGGTCGAAGCGTCGCCGGTGCAAGCCCAAGGTGGACCGCCGCAGCATGTGAAGCATTTCAACTCCGCCGGAATGTACCATTGCAACACCGGCCAGAAGGACGGCACGCAGATGTAGTGGCAAGACTGGATGCTGCGGCGTTGGGAAGCTGGTGCAACTTTCGGCAAGTACGTGATCGAGTTCCGGGATGATTTTTCCCAGCACTCTGAACCGCCACTGTTCTTCCTCGGCCGGGAAAGGCAACTCTATTCTGCGCATGAGCAGCAGACGTACAATCCCAGCCGGCGACGCCCAAGTCTTGATACCCCGTTTGGCTTCATCATCGAGCAGCTTCTCGCCACGAAGTGCAGTGTCGAGGTATTGCTGGAAAAGGGAGGCTCGTTCGTGATCATCAAAATCCCGGAGTTGGTTTCCGCACAATGGGCACGTAATGCGCCAGCCCTGTAGTTGGCTGCGCAGGACGGGCACCGGTTCCTGACCCGCACTGCAGTTCACGCAAACCTGTGTCGGCCGGACGGCGATGAGCCGATGCGATGATTGCGCAATATCTGTGAAGGTCATTTGACGTATCGCGGACGGTTTCGTGGCGAACATGTTGGCCAGGCGAATTTCCTGGTCGTTGGTAAGATGGAGATCAGCGCTACGCTGGGTACGGATTTCCGGGATGCAGTGCCGTAGCATGATCAGCGGAGAGACCTCATAGAAGCTGGCGTGCCGGCCGATCCAGGAGGACAGAAGCTCGTCGGAGACGGATGGCAATATCACCGGCAGCCGCTGTGTCACCATGACGTGCGTCATGCGTAGGCCGCTTCGGTATCGAAGTCCGGTTCCCAGCTTTCGATGACTTCGTCTGTAATGCGCTCGTGGCCATTCTCGATGGCATCGATCGCGAGGCTGTTGATCATGTGGAAGATATTTGCGGTGATACCCTCTGTGATCTGAAGTATCCGTCGCAGCGATTTCGCAGTCAGCACAGAGGGGTTGCGCAGAGGAGTATTGCGCAGGATGGATACGATCAGGGTTTCGAACTGGTCGTTGGCCGCCCACCGGCTCAACGTGAACTGCTGGAAACGGCGTGCAAGCTGAACGTCGCCGCTGATGGCCTCGCGCGCCTCGTTGACGCCGAAGCAGACCAGCGAGATCTGCAGTCGATTGCTGAGGAATCGGAGCGTGTTCAAGACGATGCGTTGTTCACGGTAGGATCCAGCGAGGATGTTATGTACCTCGTCGAGAACAAGCACCTGAACGCCGATGGCCTCCATGATCCGCAACGCAGCCTGCTCCATCTGGGCAATATCGGCGCGCGGTCGCTGAGGTGCGCCGAGAAGGGTTAGGAGTTCGGCGTAGAACCGTCGCTCACCGGGACGGCTGGTCATTTCCATGGCCAGGACTGGTGTCTTCAACGTGCCCGTTAGCGGATTGAAGCTCGATGGATGCTCGTCCCGGAAGCGCTTCATGATCATGGTCTTGCCCATGCCGCTGTCGCCGTAAATCGCGACAGAGGGCATGCGTGTGCCACGTGGGTGACCGAGGAGCGCTCTCAGCCGGTCCAAGGCCTGTTTGGCGCGCGGGTAGAGCACCCATCGGCGTGATCGTATCGCACGAATGCGGCGTTCGTCCGTTTCGGCAAGCAGCGCTGCGGCCCTGGCGGTTAGGTGGGAGACTTCATTGTTCATATTCGCTCCAGCTCAATCTGTATCCTCAACAAAGGGTACAGGTTTGCTGGAGTCGACACCGCGGAGCGAGCCCCATCCGCCATCATCCACCTTCGATTTCGAAGAAGAAGCTTTACTGCGTCGTGCTGCTGCCGTTTTTTTGGTTGCCGTATCGACGAGCTCACGTTGTGCGATCGCAGTACGGACGATGGCGCGGGTATCTACTTCACGGCGTCCCTTTGCAAGCAGGCTGCGTCGCGCCGTAATCGCTTCATGCAAAGTGACTGAAGGTAGGGTCACATCGGCATAGCGGGCTTCCACGAAGTTCCCGGATGGCCGTCGAACGAAGATGCGCGCCATATCGCGCGGATCATATTTGACTAGCAAACGCCGGTCCGAGCGTCCGACGTCGGCGCTAAGCGCTGCCGACCAATAGCGAAGGCCGAACAGGTGAATGCCTGTCGGGCGCAAAGTGCGCTCTTGCTCGGGCAGAAAGGTCAGCCAGAAGTGGAGCCTGTCTTGTGGTAGCCGAAGAGGAATCTCGCCCTCGTGCTCCCGCCACACCGCGATCGGCGGCCGGCCAAGGCTGCTGTGGATCGCTTGATGATAGGCGCCAACGATGTCGAGAGCGATGTACCGCTCGAGTTCCCGAAGCGTAAGCGCCGCATGCCGCTTGGAATTGTATTCGCCAAGCTCCTGCGGGTTGCTGAAGGTCGTTCCGGGCAAGAGATGCAGCCTCCCCATCTGCGTGCCGATCAGGCGCTCAATATGACCGCCGAAATGCGGCTCCCCCGGTGGCCGCCACTCGATCGCAATGCCAGCGTCCTGGCATCCTCGCTTGAAGGCCCGGCTGCGGAAGTCGGGACCATTGTCAACATGCACCATGTCCGGCAGACCAGCGACGGGCCACGGCTCCGTTATCTCGCGTTCCCGGAGCCATGCGGATTTGTCGAAAACGGAGTGTAACAGGCACAGGCTGGTCGATAGGCGGGATGGCGCTTCCATAGTGAGATAGAAGCCGGTCACCATCCGGCTGCAGACGTCCATCGCCAATGTCAGCCATGGTCGGCCGAGCGGTTCCCGTGTCTCCTCGTCAACGACGAAGATGTCGGCCTTGGTATGGTCGATCTGGACCACTGCCAGGGGACGAGAGGCTTTGAACACTCCGGGAACGGCCGTTGTCGCTTTGACGATCGTCTGTTCGCCGCGCCGCTTTGCGCGCTTCTGCAGGTCGATGTCCTTAAGGCGAGCGACGATCGTTCGCCGATGCGGTGGCTTCAATCCGGCCGAGATGCAGTTCGTCTGCACGTCCCGCACCAACTGCGAGATCGACGGCCGTGTTCGCTTCAGGTAGAACTTTTTGATAGTCGTGCCGACGATCTCCTCCCGCTTTTCGTCCAGCGTACGATGGCCCTCCGGCCGTCCTCGCTTACGATCGACCAGAGACAGAACCGTCCCGCCGGCGCGGAACAGCTTGACCAGCCGGTAGGCCGTTGCCTGGCTGACATCCATCTCGACAGCGAGCAGGGAAACCTCTGCGGCGGTCGCACCGTCAGGATTGCGCTTCAGGAAGCTGCGGATCGCATCTGCCCGTCGGCAGGCTTCATCCCAAAGCGCTTCGTCAATTTCGTCAGGAAACCGATCGTTCATGGCAGGCTCGCGAGGAAAACATCGCGAAAGTCATTCTCACATTAAGTGACAAAAGCCAAGTCAGATTATCAAATTAACTGCCCATTCTCAAATTTAGTGCTGGCTCAAGCGACTGAAATCGTTGACGCCCGATTCTTATAATTTAATGGAAAGCAACAGAATTGGCTCTTGAAAGAGAGCCTTGCGGCGGGCGCACAGAACTGCAATCGCCTAAACCGCAAGCCGCAAGGCCGGCGGGAGGCAAATTACCGGAAACGAACCTCGATGGAGTGTCCATCGGTCTCATTCGGGCAGCCTGTACTCAGGTGCAAAGTGAAGTCGGGCTTTCGTTCTCCGACTGGTCACGGCTGTGTCAGGCCGCGGATCACTTGCGGATTTTGATCGGCCTCAGTCCGGCCGGCTATCAAAATGCCGTGGAACGGCAGGGAAAATTCCTAGCCGCCGCTTGTCTTGTCGTCGTTGCTGAAAAAGCGTTGCGCGATCCGGACCAAATCGCGTCCCCAGGCGGATATTTCCGTGCCATGATCGACAGGGCAGGGGAGGGCAAATTGCACCTCCACAAATCCCTGCATGGACTGGTGTCGTGATGTGCGCGGCCACGGCTGGAGCATCGCCCCAGCCGGCCGATCGTGTAGAGCGAACGATCAATCTGGTTGACGTGTCTGCCGGAGAACTCATTGGACTGGGCTTGATGATGTAGACGGCAGGCCCGATGACTCAGCTTGCTTTGTAGGTCCTGATCCCGATGAGGCTGTAGAGAGGGCAATTTCCAACTGCGGCTGTGAGAAGGAAAACAAGAGCAACGGCGATCAACAACCAATGCAAGACGCCGCTTGAGGCGAACGCCGATCCAAAGGTAATGCCCAAGAGAATGATTGCGACAAACACGCGAATGCCGCGATCAATGGTTCCCATATTTCTTTTCATGTGCTGCTCCTTGATGGAATCCGAGGAAGCGAACAATCGCATGCCCAGCAGCCGGTTTTGTGTGACTTGGTCACCGTCCGCAAACCCTGTTTCTGTGCCTGTTTCACACAGAGCGGACAAGTTGTTCCAGTCCCTCCCGTCCCAGAAGGCGTATTTCGCCCCGCAACTGTTCGATCCAACCGCGGCGATGAAACTCCGAGAGCGTTCGCGAGATCACCTCGCGTGCCGTACCCAGCTCAGAAGCGAGGACCGCATGGGTCGCGTGGACATAGCCGTCGGCACTGGCAAGCTCCAGGAGACGGGAGGCGAGACGAACATCCATGCGTTGAAACACGATGTCATCAATCAGGGTGAAAAGGTCGGTGATCCGGCGGGAGTATGCTGTGAAAACAAACTCCCTGAATATGGACGAACGTGCTACGAGCTCGTCGAAGACCTTTCGCGGGATTGCTGCTGCCGTCACCTCTGTTTCTGCAATGCCTTCGGCGGAATAGTTCTCGAATGCCAGCATGCAGGCGGTGGTCAGCACGCAGCTTTCGCCGGCATGGACCCGGTAAAGCAGCACGTCACGTCCGGTCGCCGAGTGATGCTGGACACGCACCGTGCCCTCCAGCAGCAAGAGTAGATTGTCTGCGGACTGGCCGGCTTCGAAGACCCGGGTGCCGGCCGGAACCGAGACGATCCTGCTTCCGTTTTTCAGATCCGCACGAATGTCTGCGGGAAGCCCCCTCAGCCCCTGAAACCGGTCAATCCAGTTGTCTGCCAGGTGATTCATGAAGTGCGCTCCCATTCCAATAAAGGCAGGTTGCACGGCGGTACCACCCCGTGCAACTCGAATACCAGTTTTGCTTGCGGGTCGTCAGATTGCGCGCGTCGAAAAATACCAGTCCTTGGTCTGGTAGCCTTCGTTCATTCGCGCATCTGCCGCATCTGTCGTCTGGGGTGTCGGCACGATAACATCCTCGCCGGGCCTCCAATTCTCGGGCGTTGCCACCTTGTGCGCGTCCGAAGTCTGAAGGGCCTGGATCAGGCGGAAGAATTCATCGACGGAGCGGCCGTTGGTCATGGGGTAATAGACCATAGCCCGCAGAATGCCTTCTGGATCGATTATGAAGGTCGCCCGAACCGCTTGCGTGTCGGATGCGCCGGGTTGGATCATGCCGAATGCCTGTGCCACCTTCATGTCCAGATCGGCAATGATCGGGAACGGAATGGTGACGTCGAAGGTCTCCTTGATGGAGCGAACCCATGCGATGTGAGCGTAGTGACTGTCGATGGAAAGGCCAAGTAGCTCGGTATCGAGCCTGGCGAAGTCTTCAGCCCGGCGAGCGAAGGCGGTGAATTCAGTCGTGCACACCGGGGTGAAGTCGGCCGGGTGCGAGAAAAGGATCAGCCATTTGCCACGGTAGTCCGAGAGGGATTTCGTTCCGTGTGTGGTCAGTGCGCAGAAGTCGGGAGCCGGCTCGTTAAGGCGTGGTAGGCCGACATTACGATCGTTTGAGGCAGGGGTTTCAGCAGTCATCGATAGGCTCCTTGAGTGGTTGCCTGCCAAAAGTATGAACTTGCTCGTTATATTGGAAATTGATTTAATGGTATTTTGTAATTCAAAAAAACGATCAGTAGATGACCACTCTCAGACAGCTTCGGTTTCTCACGGCACTTGCAGAAACGAGAAATTTCTCCCGCGCGGCTGAACTGTGTCATGTCACGCAATCCACGCTTTCGAACGGCTTGAAAGAACTTGAAGACAGGCTGGGTGTGCAGGTGGCGGAACGGACCAAGCATTCGGTCATGATGACCCCTGTCGGCGAAGATCTTGCGGATCGTGCACGAGATGTGCTCGCCCGTGTGAAAGACTTCGAAGACCGCGCCGACCGGGAGATTGAGGCCGGGACCACGCAGCTTCGGCTGGGAGCGATCCCGACCATTGGCCCGTTTCTCATGCCGAGAGCCATGCCACTGCTCCGCGCGGCATATCCGGATATGAAGCTTTACCTGCGCGAGGAACTGACCGACTCGCTCATCGCCGGACTTGTCGACGGACGACTCGACCTCATATTGATCGCACTTCCCTACGACCTGCCGCCCCAGATCGTTACCGAGGAGCTTTTCACCGACGGCTATTGTCTCGCCGTCCCGTTGAGTCATCCCCTGGCGAACCGGAACACCCTCACAGGCGAGGACTTGTCCGGACGGGAGCTACTTCTTCTGGAACCTGGGCATTGCCTTCAGCGACATGCGCTGTCCAGTTTTCCGGCAATTCTGTTTAATGAAGACCGGAGTTTTGCGGCAACGAGCCTTCCTACGCTTATTGCGATGGTGGAGGAGGGACTTGGCATTACCCTCTTGCCTCAGCTCGCTCTTGATGCCGGTGTTGCAAAGGGGCACACCTTGGGCCTGTCTGGGTTGCCCGACGCGTGTCCGCGACGGGTAACGCTTGCGTGGCGTAAATCCTCCGCTCTGAGCGATCTTTTCAGCCAGATAGGTGCTCACCTGCGAGATGCCTCTTCCATGTGATAGATCGACACCACTGGCGAATGCAGCATTAGAAACTGAGCACGCGCGTACCGTCAGCCATCAGCCGCGCTGCCATTTCGTCGGGCTTTGCCACACCGACACCTTCAAGCAGGACTGACGCGTCTTCCCCGCGGCCAGGCAGGTAAATCGCACAGACCTCGACCGAGGTCCCGGTTTTCTGACGGATTGCCTGCATAAGCCCCTGAGGGCTCATATCACGCGGAGGCTGGCCGGAGGTTGCGCTCTCCGGAGCGTTGCGCAGTGCAATGTCTCCCGCCGGTCCGCAGAGCAGGATGTGTGCTTCGGCACCCTGTTGCGCCGCCTGCATTGTCAGCACCATAGCCATCAGTTGGGTCTGAGGCTCGGCCGAGGTTACCACGGTCACGAGTTTTTTAGCTTCCTGCGCTGTAACGGCCGTTGCTGTTGCGGCGCAGATTACCGCGACTGAGAGGGCACGGGTCAGGAACTTCATGGGGCTTCCTTTCAGGTTCATTCAGGTTGGCAGATCTCCCGCGCCACGACAGCGCGGATAGTTCGGACAGTCAGCGCTGCGATGGTGAGAATGAGAAGCGCCAGCAAGGTCCAGCCGATCACGCGGTGTGGCGCGGAGCCATCAAGTGCAGCAAAGCGGAAGCTCGCTGTGGTCATTGCGGCCAGAGGGAATGACAAGGCCCAGAACGGCAGAGCAAACGGAAGCCGCAACAGCGCAGGGACCTGGATCGCAACAAGCGCGGTAAAGAAGTAACCGATGTTCAGCAGCAGCCGGGCCGGTGCATCCACGGCGCCGCCCGACAGTTGAATCCAGGCGAGAAAGGCGACAGCGGGCGGAGCGATCAGGATCACCAGTGTCGGA
This sequence comes from Roseibium aggregatum IAM 12614, assembly GCF_000168975.1. Lineage (GTDB taxonomy): Bacteria > Pseudomonadota > Alphaproteobacteria > Rhizobiales > Stappiaceae > Roseibium > Roseibium aggregatum. The sequence goes on along the minus strand of NZ_AAUW01000020.1, from coordinate 7,380 downwards.
CGCAGTTTGCCGGGAAGCGGATCGTGAAAGATGAGCCGGTTGAAGACAAGTGTCAGCAAGACGATCCAGAAAACGATACCGACCGAGAAGAAGTACCAGCTCGCCTCAAAATGGCCCAACGGGACACCGGCGAGCGGAACAACAACGTTGCCCACCGCCGGTATGAACCAGGCCGGAGAGAGCTGACCTGGGCCGAAGGAGCGATGGGAGATCCAGGTCGTTACCACGACAAGCGTGAAGACCGCCTGTGCCGACGCTCCGATAATCCAGACGATATTAGCTGCTGCGGGATTCTGGTCACGCAGGAAAGTCGCAAAAAGCAGTAGCGAGATTGCGGTCGCCGGAAAAAAGGCGAGCCTTACAGGATGGTGCCATTCCGCGGCAACGGATTCCGGATGGCGCAGCGCCTTGAGAAGATACATCGTGGCAAGAAACAACATAACCGCAAAAGCTGACCAGCCGACGGCCGAGGAAGCCCAGGCAACGCCGCAGGCGTGCAACGCCAGAGCCAGACCGAATAGCCCCATCGTGACGCCGAAGATGCTGATCGGGAAATGTTCCAGTCGTGACGGCAGCGCTGCCAGTCCGGTATCAACGGTCATGGTTTTTCAATCCTGAGGTTATTCGAAATGGTCTTCGCCAAAGCTGACCAGCTTGGCGTTGTAGATTTTCTTGCCAGGTCGTTCGATCAGGTCGAGCTGAAGTTCGAGCCATTGCTTGTGACATTCGTCGTCCAGTGCGATCTTGCCGTTCAACATGATGATCGCCCTTCAATTGGATGAGACCGGGTGACGATGCCTTGTCTCGGCACGCGTACCTTGAGACCGGCGCTGACGTGTCCGCTCAGTCCCGATCAGAGCCTCGAGCGTGTAGACCAGGATGGCCGTGCCAACCGCTCCGATCACAGCCACAAAAAGGAACACGATCAAATCCACCGGTCCGCCAATGTCGGACAGGCGGGAATGGGTCATGGTCAATACGAACCAGACCGATGCAACCGCGCCGAAGGGCATGGAAAGCTGCGCGAGCAGAAACTTTTTCCAGCTTACCGAACGGTCACGGATCAGCACATAGAAGTAGGTGAGCGTTACCGCTGCGGCGAGGGCAACCAGGGTCCAGAACAGGCCGCGGCCAAAAATTTCCTCGAACACCGCGATCAGGCTCTGAAGTGCTAGTTCTTTCATGGTCGTTCTCCTCAGGCCTGTCCGCGGAGCATGGCATTGTAGGTTGCCTTGAGCGCGACTTCCTTCATCAGCCAGCTAATCCAGAGCTCTTCGAGCGGGGCAATAATGCCCGGGAACGAGGGAACGAGATTGTCCCGGTAGTCGAACTCCACCAGCATCGCCCGGCCGATCCGGGTGATCAGCGGACACGAGGTATATCCGTTATAGGTCTCGGTTCCCTCGCGGCCCTCAATGGCGGCGATGAGATGATCCTCCACCACCGGCACCTGCCACTTCACGCTCGCGGCCGTCTTTCCCTTCGGCACGCCAGCCACGTCACCAAGAGCAAAGATTTCGGGGTATCTCAGATGGCGCAAGGTTGCCTGATCGACTTCGACCCAGCCCTGGTCTGTCCATCGGTCGGCCCACGAAAGCCCGGAGTTCCTGATGAAGTCCGGTGCCCGTTGCGGCGGAATGACGTGGATGTAGTCGTAGTCGATTTCTTGCTGTCCGTTTTCGGTCGCAAATACGGCGCGCCTTGCACCGGGGTCGATCGCGGTCAGCGTGCTGGTGAGCAGCGTGTCGACGCCGCGGTCCTCGAACAGCATGCGAACTTTTTCCGCCACGATCGGCACGCCGAACAGGGAGGATTGCGGCGCGGCATAAATCATGTTCATCTTGCCCGCATTTCCCGCGCGGCGGGCAAGGTCGTCGATCAGGAACGTGTGCTTCAGGGGAGCGCCTGCACATTTCATTTCTGTCGCAGGTCGCGTGAAGATGCCGGTGCCTCCTGCTTCCGTGAAACGTTGCGCCGCTTTCCAGGTGCGCTCGGCTTCAACCGGCCCGCCATAGAGAGCGCCGATGCCATTCTCACCGACAAGATCTGCGGAGAACCCCTCAATGGCGCCGTAGTCAAGCACGAGGCCTGGTGCAAGGATAAGCCAGTCGTAGTCGATAACGGTTCCGTTCTCGGTAGAGACGGTTTTTGCCTCGCCGTCGACGGCGGCCACCCGTTCGCCCATCCACACGATGTTGGCCGGCAGCCAATGGGCCACGTCAGATGTGACGTAATCCGCAGGCTTCAGCCCCGTCGCCACGAGCGACAACCCGGGTTGATAGAGATGGGTGGTCCTTGGATCGATGATTGTAATGCTTGCACCGTCCAACCGTCGCACCAGGCGATTGGCGAGTGCGGTGCCAGCCGCCCCGGCCCCGACTATGACAATACGAGCCTTTGTCGCAATCGGTTTGGCGGCTGCTCCACTGCCGGCCAGCGGTGCGACTGCCAACCCACCCGAGATGGCGGCAAGCGACAGAAAATCTCTCCGGTTCATTGTTTTCCCTCCCTTTTGAAGATGCTGAAATCAGCACCTTCTCGTGTTGTTGCCATTCCCTGCAGAGCTGGAATGATTCCGGGTTGGCCATGTGGCACCCGAGTTATTCGGCGGGAAGCCTGCCTGTCGCATCTCCCGTCAGGCGCTGCGGCAAGGCGAACGCGACGGCAACGAAAACTGCCCCCAGTGCAATGCCGAGAAGATCGCCCTGAACCGTCCAGATGCCCTCATAGGCAGAGCCGGGTACGGCGCCTAGCGTGACCTTGCCGCCTGCGATGTCATCAAGCAGTCCGGAGGCCTTCCACATCGGATAGGTCGCCATGTAAGCGGCGGCTCCGAACAGACCACCGACGACGTAGATCAATGCACCTCTTCGACCGGTAGCCGCGGCGCCAATGGCCGTGCCCGGACAGTAGCCGGCAGCCGCCCAGCCGACACCGAGCAGCAGTCCGCCGATAAAGACGCCTGCATAGGCCGCCTTGACCGACATGTGGCCGACATCCACAAGCCCGAGCAACTGGCCGCCGAACATCAGAATCGAACCGGTTCCGATGGCCAGAAGGATGGTTTTCATCAGGTTCAGGCGCCGTAATGTCAGCATGCCGATGATGACATTGGGGTTGGTGGCCCCGATCCGGTCCAGGACGAAGCCGAACGCGGCACCGATTGCAATGGCGAGCACGAGGGTCATCGGTCAATCCTCCCTGTACATAAAGAGGGCTGTTGGAACGGCTGCGAGAAAGGCGCCGAGGGCGAAGATGTAACCGGACAGGGACGTCTGCATCATGCCGCTCATCATGTGTCCGGAGGTGCAGCCACCGGCAAGACGCGCGCCGTAAAGCACGACAAAGCCTCCGGCAAAGGCCACCGCGTAGTGCTTCCACGGCGTGTCGCCAAAGTTGGCCCGCCAGACGGCAGGCAGACGGCGCTCCTGTTGGCCGATGCCGCCCTTGAGCAGCGTTGAGACCAAGGCGCCCGCCGCCATGGCCAGCACAAAAATGAAACTGTAGTTCAACGGGTTTGCGGCATTACCGGCATATTTGCCGTTCGACTTGGCCATGTAGGCATTCGTTGATGTGTAACCGTCTGCGGTCCTGGTGATGAAATCGGGCGTAACAACATCCGCAACGATTGCATCAAGGATAACGAACTGCGTGCTGACACCGATGGGCTTCACGAGAAGCACTGCGGCAAAGAAGACCGCACCGAGCAGGACGCCACCTAGTCTCCAGTCCCAGGTCATTTCGACATCTCCTTTGGTATCGGGCCGGCAGACTATGCGAAACATTTCGCTTTTCACCGGCAGTTCCCGATTTCCTAGCATGTCATGGCAGCATCACTCGGTGACTTGGTCACCAACGGACAGGAGATTCCTTTCTTCCGGCCCTCCCTCTCGCATTGAAGGCTGGGATGCGGGTCAGCGTGAAAAGGCCGGTTCCATAGCCGGCCTCATCACCTTTAATCCTGAACGGCGGGCGGTCGTTCCTCGTGCTCGTCGGCGAGGACACGATCCCGCTGCAGTTCGAGCCACATCGCATTCATCACCGCAAATATCGCGGCGAGCGGCAGACCCAGAAGCCAGGCGAAGTACCACATGGTTTTGCTCCTTATCTCAGTAGACGGTGTCCGAGTTGCCGGTAACGTCCGCTTCGGTGACCTTGCCCCAGAGCACTTTGTAGACCCATGCGGTGTAGGCCAGGATCAACGGCATGAAGATCACCGTGACCACCAGCATGATGAAAAGTGTCTGGTGAGAGGACGAACTGTCCCAGACCGTCAGCGAAGAGTTCGGGTGGAGAGATGACGGCAAGATAAACGGAAACATTGTTAGACCTACCGTCGAGATTGCTCCAAAAATGCCGAGTTTGGACCACAGCAGAGTAGAGACTTCGCGGCCTTTGCGCAGGCCGAGCACAGCCATCGTCATGCCCGCGAAACCGAGTAGGGGAGCAATGATGATCCATGGTCTGGCAACATAGGCGGACAGCCATGTAGATGTTCGCTGAACTTCGGAGTAGAGCGGGTTTGACGGCCCGTCCGTCACGATGTCACCTGTGAGGGCATACCCTTCGATCACCAACAACAACCATAGCCCCGACACCGCGAAACCGGTAATCGTCATCAATCCCGTTACCACACCGATGCTTCGCGCGCGCTCGGCGACCACGCCCTCCGCCTTCAGCGACAGCCAGGCTGCGCCGTGGGTGGTCAGCATGGCAAAGGATACAACGCCCGTGAGCAATGCAAAGGGGTTGAGGAGGCCCAGAAACTTGCCGTAGTAACTGCCCTCGTAGCGAGAGAAGAGGTCCGGCGTCAGTTCGAACGGCACGCCTTGAAGGACGTTTCCGACTGCGACTCCGAAGATCAGGGCCGGCACCGCACCGCCAACGAACAAAGCCCAGTCCCAGCTGTTTCGCCAGATGACGCTTTCACGTTTGGATCGGTACTTGAATGCTACGGGGCGCAATATGAGCGCCGCTAGAACAGCGAACATCGCCAGATAGAATCCGGAAAAGCTGACCGCATAAAGCGGTGGCCATGCGGCAAAAATCGCGCCACCTCCGAGAATGAACCAGACCTGGTTTCCTTCCCAGACGGGACCGACGGTGTTGATAACGATGCGCCGTTCAACATCCGTTTTACCGACGAAGGGAAGCAGCGCTCCCACGCCCATGTCGAAGCCGTCCGTAAGGGCGAAACCAATCAGCAGGACACCCAAAAGCAGCCACCAGATAAGGCGAAGAGCGTCGTAGGGAAGAAGTTCATAGAGGATCATGACAGTCACTCCGCAGGGGTTGCAAACGGCACCTGGCCGTCATGGGTACGCAAGCGGTGTTCGTGGCGGGCGTTCCAGATTTCCGTCTCCTCGACGTCCTGATAAGGGCCCTTGCGGATGTATTTCAGCATCAGGCTCATCTCGACCACGAAGAGGATGGTATAGAAGGTCACAAACCCGGTGAGGGTGAGCAATACGTCCTGAATGCTCAGGTGGCTGACGGAGAGGGCCGTCGGGAGAATGCCGTCCACTGTCCAGGGCTGACGGCCAAACTCGGCAACGAACCAACCTAGCTCCGCTGCAATCCAGGGCGCCGGAATGATCGCCACGGCGAGCCGGAGCGCCCAACGGGGATAGCTTTGCTGGCAGAAAGAGGAACGCCAGAAGAAGTAGATCATCACCCCGATAAAGGCGAAGCCGAGACCGACCATGACGCGGAAGGACCAGAACAGCGGCGCAACGCCGGGAATGGTGTCTTCGGCTGCCCGGGCAATATCCTCGGGCGTAGCGTCCCTCGGGTCGTCCATATAGCGAAGCAGAAGGAACGCAAAACCCAGGTTGCCGGAGTTTTCCTCGAAGGTATCGCGCACTTGCGGGGCTGTTTCTGACCTTTGCTCACGAATGGTCATGAGCGCGTCATAGGCGGCAATTCCGCTCTCGATCCGCGTCTCGGCTTCGGCGACGAGGTCATTTATTCCGGGAATTGTTTCCGTGAGCGAACGGGTGCCGATGAGCCCCATGACCCAGGGGATCTCAATGGCATAATGTGTTTCACGCGCCTCCTGGTCGGGTAGCCCGATCAGATTGAAGGGGGCCGGAGCCTCATGGGTCTCCCACATGCCTTCCATCGCGGCGAGCTTCATGCGCTGTGTGTGACTGGCCGAATAACCGGATTCATCCCCCAGCACGACGACGGAAAGAGCCGATGCGAGGCCGAAGGAGGCAGCAACGGTGATCGATCGGCGCGCCATCGGCATGTGCCTGCCCTTGAGCAGGTACCAGGCGGACACGCCGAGCACGAAGACCGAGGCGGTGACGTAGCCAGCCGAGACGGTGTGGACGAATTTTGCCTGGGCAACCTCGTTGAAGACCACTTCGAAAAACGAAGTCATCTCCATGCGCATCGTATCCGGATTGAACTGCGCCCCAACCGGGTTCTGCATCCAGCCATTGGCAATGAGGATCCACAGCGCTGAGAAGTTGGAGCCGATCGCGACCAGCCAGGTGACCGTCAGGTGTCCGACCCTGGAGAGCTTGTCCCAACCGAAGAAGAAGAGCCCGACGAAGGTGGCTTCCAGGAAAAAGGCCATGAGCCCCTCGATTGCGAGGGGTGCTCCGAAAATATCGCCAACATAGTGGCTATAGTAGCTCCAGTTCATGCCAAACTGGAATTCCATGGTAATGCCGGTTGCGACGCCCAGAACGAAGTTGATACCAAACAACGTTCCCCAGAATTTCGTCATCTGCCGCCAGATCGGCCGGCCGGTCATTACATAAACGGTCTCCATGATCGCGACCAGGATCGACAGCCCCAGTGTCAGCGGCACGAAGAGGAAGTGGTACAACGCCGTCATCGCGAATTGCAGGCGTGACAGCTCGACAATATCGAGCTCCATGTCGTGTGCTCCTCAGTTTGCGGACCTGTGCTTTTCGGAAAATCAACGAGCACAGGACACATTTGAGGATCCCTAACACCCGATGCGCGCTGATGCGGGAAATGACGCCGCAGCAGGCGGAAAGGGTGCATAATCTCGGCTTGCCGGGGATCGGCTTCCTGTCGGAGAACCAGCGGTTCTACCCGGGCGGGCCGACCGCAGGGCATATTGTCGGGTCCGTCAACGTCGACAATCAGGGCCTCGCCGGGATCGAAAAATACATCGACGACTCCTGGCTGCGGGACCTTCAGTCTCTGGGGTTCACGTCGGACCGTACGATGGAGCCGGTCAAACTGTCCGTCGACCTGCGTGTTCAGCACGTCGTGCGCGACGAACTCGTGAAGGCGATGGAGCGCTACAAGGCCATTGCCGCCGCCGGTATCGTGCTGGATGCAAAGACCGGCGAAGTGGTCGCCATGTCGTCCTTGCCCGACTATGACCCGAACGACCGT